>JADJOA010000015.1 GCA_016714005.1 Bacteroidota bacterium | reverse complement strand
TATATTTTTAAATTTGGAGATTTATGATCCTAGATTAGGAAAATTCTAAGTATCGATCCGTTTGCAAAGTCATATGGCTTGGAGTAGCCCTTGTGCATTTGCAGAAAATGATGTAATTCGCAGAAGCTTATTGATTTAGAAGGTTTAGAAAAATATATTGTTGCGGCAAGAGCTTTTATACCAATGGAGAAAGTATACAACTCAATATATTCATATGTATTTCTCCTTATATCCCTTGCAATCCTACAAAGTATTTTGCTGGAGATAATAGAAATTTTTATTCAGTAAATTCAACAGCTTATCGAACAGAACAAAAGTTATAATTGATTTTCAAAATCAAACGGCTACAAAACTGAATAATACAGCAAGTTCGAGTACTGGGCTGGCACCTCTGACGGAACGACAGTTGACCCGACCTCTTCCCGAGAAGCTGAATCCACTCCAACTTATGATAAACTGGCTTTGAAAGTGGAACATCAACAACAGTTTATTGACCGTTAATGCTTCTAATAAATTGCCGCGAGCGCTCCTTCAATAGATTATTATCTCGCAGTTACAGTTTTACTCCAAATGTAAATTCAGATGGCAGCCCAGTTCTTGATAAATCGGAAATCAAACTTTCTGATTATAAAATACAAGGGACTACTGATGGATTTCCTGCTTAGAATTATGGATAACTCGATGAGAAAGCGGAAATTCACCTCTTCTTTATGACTAAACACCAACTCAATCCGGAGAGGGACCAGGGTTCATTATTTCCACACCTATGGAACATCAGTATAGTTTGCTGGAATAAATCTACTGAAACTCCAGCAACCCAAGTTAATTTTAATGATTCTAAAAATTCAGAAGAATGTACAGGAGATGGTTGTAATTTATAAACAATAAATGAAATAGTTGGCTAAACTTTATAGGAGGTGGATTCCAAACGGTTTTAGGATGGGAATAATAAATTGCTTAAGATTGTGCTAAAGTTGAAAAATAAAATGGACTACTGTTGGGTTTTGGAAGAGATATTAGATGCCAATAGAAACAACAAGGCCTAAAAAGAACTATCTAATTTTGCCTACATTACTGTAATTAGTAAGTGAAATGAAAAATATTTTTAATGTATTAATAGAAGGTTGTAAGTATTGGATTCTTCAGGGTTTAATTGAGATACTTTGTAATTTTGATAATTTGCTATAGTGGCAATTCTTTTCTTTTTGATTTTTCATTAGCTAATTTATTTATTGAAAACGTTCAGTTTGTTGTATGGATAATTACATACAAAACTATTATGTTTTTTTTATTTTATTTAATTCTATTTTATTTTATTACGTTATTTACAAAACAAAGAGTTTAAGAGTTCTTACATTAATTTACTGTTAAGCTTAATTTGGTTTTGTAGCTATGTCAAAAGATAAATCAGCAAAGTTCAATTCCATTTTTATCAACTTCAACACAGTTCAATACTAATCATTGTGGCTCCCCTATTTGTTTGCAAAAATCAAACAACACATCCTTCATAAATCCTCATAAAAAGACATATGTCTGTCGTCTTTTACCACTCTCATGCTCCTTGAGCTATGGTGATAATTATGTTTCGGTGAATTTGTTTTTTTCATTACAAATTAAAATTAGAGCTTTTTTCTCTGTTTTAAAGTTGTCAGGTTTTTGGGATACTTACAGGAAAATTACAGATATGCTATCTCTAAATTACTAACTCTTTCCTTTTGTAATAAATCAATTACCCTTTCTGTACATTGCGTTGAACAAACTTCCATCCAATTAAAAATATCAGACCCATCCCAAGTAGTAATGTCAAATTCCCTAAACTCGGTCTCATAATTATTCACAGCCTCCAAGTTGGTTATCGGACCTGCTATTCCTGTGTTTTGAAATCCAAAATACTCTTCTTTAGAATTTTCGATAACAATTGAAAGCACCTAAACCAGTATATATTTGAATCCAACAAATTCTTCATTTTTTTGATATTGCAAAATTTAAACTATCATCAAACTGGACAATATCAAAAGCTTCGTCCCGTTGCAATAAGAATTGGTTGTTCTCAATAAGTGGAGAATCTTTCCTGAGAATATCTAAAGTATCATAATCAACTTTAGACTTAATTCTTACAGAGCCTTTTTATCCTCTGCTCTAAACCTATAAAACTTTTTTCCATATTTTGCAAATATAGTTATTGAGTTGGCGTATTACCTTTCGCGTTTCCCCAAATTTTTGTTCAATAACATCCCTTTGTTTAAGTATTTGTTCTTTCGTTGCTTTAGGATTGCCAGACATAAATCCTTCCATAGTTTAAGATGTTCCTTTGATTTTGCTTGCCCAATCGCTGTAGTACTGTGTTCCTTAGCCTCTCTCAAACCATATTCACGGGATCATTAACATCAAGGCCAGCCTTCTTAAAATAAGCTGCAAATTCTGTTGACTTAGGTAATGTATGAGTGAGCATCAAACCCCATCTGCCAATTTTCCGGTATACTTTTGAAGATTCTTTCTGTAAGAATTAGCACTCCATGCACCATCGGCTGATTTTACAAAATTAGACTTTTTAATTGCTGCTAATCTCAATATTTTTTGCTGCTTGCTCTTCTGATTGTCTCTGCTGTTTTTAGAATCTTCTTTTCTACTACTTTAACGGTCTGTTTTGCAGCAACATTCATATCCTCCACCGGGTAGAAGCAACCCGCCAGTAAATCCAGCGACTGCAGCGGTTTTTTGAGCAGGTGTCGATTTGGGATCTGAAACAGTCTTGTAGGTATCATATGCATCATAAGCTGTCATGGCTACTTCAGCCACAGCCCATATAACAAATATAATTGGAACTATATCTCCATTAGGATCAGAGAATAATACTGGATTTCCGTTCATTGCACAGTAAGGTGATTGCCATGGCTGCAAATCATCCTTAGAATCGTCATCCAGATACCTAAACGGGAGTTATATTCACGAAATGTTGTTGTATTAGAAATTACCGTTTCCAGCAATTTCATTATCCTTTTCTGACCTCTCTATTAAACCCGTACCTATACCCGCTGCTGCTAAAATCCCTTGCGGGCATAATCATCCCGAACGGATAGTAATCTTGTGCGTTAACAATGTTGGCAATGTAGTAGTCGGCAATGCCATTGGCGGTGCTGTTTGAGCCATCGTCAACGGGTATTTTAAAGTCGAGAACTACAGCCTGTACATTACCTAAGTGGTTGCTGATTTCGTACTGGCGCTTACCAAGCAGGTTACTAATATTAGTTGGTGCAGGTGTACCATTTGTACCTAACATATCTACCAAAGTAACGTCCATTCCCAGCCTGCTTGAGCCATATATATGCCGCTCCATGAGGGTAAACGCAGGCTCATTGGTTTTTTCGTAAACAGCCATTACGTTGCCGCTTGCATCGCGTACATAATAGGTAGATTTAACATACGAACCAGCATCTGTATATTCATGCTTGGCAATACGGTTTCCACCTCCATCGTAATCAAACATTAAGTCAGCTTTACCGGAGCCTGTTGGTCTGTCTATTTCAGCAATTTTGCCATCTACTCTCCAAATAATAGTCTCCAGGTTTTCGGCTTTGTCTTTAATTAAATTGCCTATTTCGTCATACACATAGTTATTGTTTACTCCGGCATTTACGTTTGTAGATAAATCATCAAAAACACCTGCTGGTAATTGGTTAACAACATCAGCACCCGATGTTAAGGCAGTGCCTGTATCAAATACTTTATACAACCTGTTTTGTAATTTTTTGGCACCTCCGTTTGTATAGTATTTATAGTCTATATTGTCAAAATCAACCGTATTGCCAGGGGTTTGATCCTTACGTTTAAGATTTGTAATATTTCCATTTTTATCGTAAGTATAACTCGTTTCGTACTGGTTAATGTTTGGTACGTTGCTTAACCATCCGTTAGAGGTTGTATTAATATTGTTATAACTTACGGAAGATCGAATTCGGTTTAACTGATCATAACCATAAACACTGCCAAGTGGTAATGCATAAGCCGGGGTAACACTACCGTAAGCATAGGTACCTGTGGGTGTAATGGTAGCAACTGTCCGTGCTATGTTTCCATTAAACAGTTCCTTCATGCCGGTTCCTAAATTGCTTGTTGGATTAATGCTGGCTTCAAACCTGTCGGCACCACTCCAGTTGGTTAAATTAATTGGTGTATAATCATTGTTATTGTAACCAATGGTATAACCAAAGGCATCGCGCCCAAAGTTTTGATTAAGGTTGCCATACTTGCTGTCTTTGCCCATATCAGCCACATCGGTAAGCACGTTGCTGTTAATACCTTTTAGCCAGCCTTGCAATGTGTAAGCATAATCAACACCCTGTACCTGGTTTTGTCCCAGTTCTATGCGCGCTAAGGGACCATGGTCATAATAATCGTAACGGGCATCTTTAGTCCAAACTATATTGTCTTTACTTGTTTTAACTTCTGTAATGCGGTTATCGGCATCGTAAGTATAAGCATGTATAAACTGGTCGTGCAAATCCTTTTGGTAAGTAACCTTGTTTACCTTTCCGCTTATAAGATCATACTCATAATCAAGTCTCTTATATTGTTCGTTAGGGTCTGTTGCACTTAGTTTTTTATTATCCTGTACAAGAGAGTTAACATTGCCATGTATGTCATAATCGTAATGTGTGGCATGTTCGTAGGAGAGATCGTTAGGTTCACCTGGAGGAATGCTTGTGGTAAGTCTGTCAAACCAATCTTCGTATGTTATAGAAGCAACACGTTTACGCATTGTTTCCTCACTTTGGGTAAGAACTGCTAAAGGAACAATAGAATTTGGTGTATCATAAAATGTTCTTACAACCTCGCGTTTGGTTTTGTAATCGTTTACTGTAGTTGAGTTGGTGTTGTCAAACCATTCAATGAAATCTAAATATCTATCATCATCAATCAATTTGGGATTGTAAACACCGCTTAATGTTGAACCAAATATGCTTTGGAAATGTGGGGGCTCAACAATCAATCCGTATGGGTTCTCAATTTTTTCACCCACCTCCTTAATGCGACCAAGTTCATCGTATAAAGTGTAGCTGTATCTTGGTCTAGTGTTACCAGGCACACCGTTACCATTAAATTGCTTGGTGTTTTGCGAAAGAATTAATCGTCCTAATTTATCATACCAAAAACGTGTTGAATAAAGTCCGCTTTCGCTATGGTATAATTGAGCATATAAAGCATAGCTGCTGCATGCTGAGTTGCTACCACCAATAAACCCATCTAGCCTGCTTGGGAAGTTTACAGTTGTAAGATTGATGTTTGCAGAAGTTGTTGTGCAGACATTATTAGCTTTAGTGGGTAAATCGCATGTTACCTCAAACTGAACAACGCTTGGCGGTGCTGAAACCGGTATTGGTCCTCCATAGTTGGCATATCCTGATGCAGATTTTGTTCTCCAAGAAACTCCAGTGGAACCAACAATGTATCCTACCTTATCATCAACAAAAGTTACATCAGTTAAAATTGCCGATGTCAAATTAGGCATGTTGGTAGTCTGGTATTGGTGATTAATATTTTGATTTGCAGTAGTTAAATCGCCATAAACAACAGTACTACCTCACCCACACCAACAAAATGCATGTTATCAAAAATATGTATGGCATTAACATCTTTGGTTGTTGCATTTGATGGTAACGTAAATGGGAATTGACCAGCTAACGTAGGAACAGTTGCAATTGTTGTAAAGGTAACTGGGTTTATATTTGAGTTAACAACAGAAGATCCATACCATGTATTTCCATTATCATTCGTTTTGTAGTAAGTAATTCGTTTTAAAGCACCAACCAATGTGCTGCCTATAATCAAGCCTCGTCCGTTCTTAAAGTCTATGTCCTTTAAAATAATATTAGGATAACTTGCATTTGAATAATATGTGCCAAATAAATTACCGTTTATACGACCCATAAATGACATTGCACCACCAACCATGGCTTTATTGTTTGTAATCATGTGTACTGTTTTTGCAGAAAGCAAAGTAGTACCGTTGTAAACAGGGGGATTACGTTCCAAGATAATGATGAATTGGTGGTTGAACGGTAAATACCAGATTCGCCAACAACATATCCGTTAGGTGCATCATAAAAATTAACATCGTTAAGTTTATACAGAAACAGATTATTAACCTTCATTGAATAGCCAGTTCCATATAAATACATCTGCCCGCCTGAGGCTGCAATATAGGTATCTGTGGTAGTTGGTTTTAAGGTAACGCCTTTATAGTTTAAACCTGAATTTATTGTTCCGTGTTGAGTAATAACAGGATTTACAACAGTTAAATCGCTACTTGTCTGTTGGATTCCTCCATTGCCTACCCACACCGCATTACCATTAGCATCAGACTTTAGGTCGTTTATGGATGACATAGAACCCGGCAGAGTAAATTCGCTTGATGTAACTACATTACCAACAGTTGAAACAATCTTGTTTAGTTTTCCATTATCGGATCCATACATCCAGAAAGTTGTTCCTGATTTAGTATAAAGGTTGGTAGTGTTTATGTTGAAGGTATGATCGTTTTCAAGTTCTAAAGTAGCAATAGAGGCTACGTTAGTAACATCGGCATTAGAAGATGAAATCATAGTTCCATTATCACCTACAGCTAAAATATTAGATGTATTCCTTGCCTCTATATCTCTTAGTGGCAAAAGCTTTACTGTCAATAAATTTGTAGATGAAATTGTAGTAGTAATAGTATTATAGGTATGAATGGCTCTTCTTAATTTTCCGCTAACAGTACCGAGTTGTACATTTCGGTTTGTACCATCAGGCACTACAGCCAAGGTGTTGACATTGTTTGCCGCAAATGAAGAAGATACATTGGTAGCTGTATTCGTGAAAGAGCTACTTGAAAGAGTAAACCTTACCAAATAACTTGTTGTTTTATTATAGCCATAAACTTCGTTATGAGAGGTGTAAGTTGTTGGTGGTATTTCTGATTTTAGGTTTACTAGATCTGCAAAGTTTTCTGTTCCATTAAATGGTGCTAAAAACGGTCCTGAACTAAATACAGGAGTAGTGTTAAAGTCTGTAGCTCTAACGTAATAAACCCTTCCATTACTCAAGGTTAAAACCCCGCTTAACGTATTGTTTGATGTGAACTCCTGCAAGATAATTCTCTTTATGTACTGTCCGGCAGGGACAACAACCCCTGCAAGAGTTACTTGCTGCCATGCAGGATTTACGGCTTCAATATTGTAACAATAAAAAAGGGTGTTTGAAGTTCCGGCAACTGCAGCAAAGTATTTATCAGTTCCGTTGTTATACTTAACAGTAGCGCATGCATGCAAGTTAGTTGCAGATGCACCTGTTGGAGAAATATTAATAGTACCAAAGGGCCAGGTAGTCATTAGCACACGCTCAACCCTACCTGAATTTCCTACTCCCAATAACTTTACATCAGAGCCTGCTTCTTTATATGGAGTAATAAGGTTAAAAGAATTTGTATTAAGTTGAGTCCATGAGGTTCCCCCGGTATTTGTCTTCCAAATTTCGTTGGCTGATCCATTTTTTAATATGGCAATTCCTTCTCCTGTTGCCCCTAAGGTTTTAAAATAAGAATCTAAAATATCAAAAGCCTGCCCGGTATTGAGCGCAGTCCAGGTAGTTCCGTTATTTGTTGTAGTATAGAGCATACCATCATCACCAACTGCGTAAGCAGTAGTTGCATCTTTATACCTTATTTTGTTAATATCCGTAGCTGAGTAATTTGTAACTGTGGTCGTAAACGCAGCAAAAGAAGTCAAACTTGCAGCAGCAGATCTTAATAGTACCCCTTCGTTAGCAGTATTTTTACCAACGATAAAGTAGTAGTTAGCTGTAGCACCTTCAAGGTATGTTATTGCGCTATAATTGTTGGCTGTAATTGCCGTTCCAACAGAAAATGATGCCCCACCATTGGTGGTTGAGATAATAACTCCTTTACTATCGCCTATGATTACCCCACTGCTTGCGCTCGTAAATCTTAAATCAACAAGGTTTACCTCCCGTGCAACTTTAGGCAATGTAGTAAGCATATCCCAATTCATACCGCCATCAGTAGTTTTAAGGACAATACCTCCATTACATACCGCATAACCTATTGATGCGTCCACCATTTGTATTTTATTAACATCTGCTCCTAACAAATCATTAACCTGGGTCCATGTTTGTCCTGCATCAAACGTTTTATATAGATAGCCTCTGTTAATAGACCCTAGTGTAACGTAACCTGTTAGATAGCCTTTGTTAGCATCAATAAATTGGGTAGCCGTTATATTTAACCTACTGTCTAAGCCATTTGGTAGCAAAACTCGCAAATATTCATCTTATCATGATCAGGCAATGATTGCCTTACCAATTGATTTAAACTATTGTATTCGTAAGTGGAATAGAGTTTGTGATCGGTAAATACGTTTTTAGTACCGTTGGTTCTATCAGCAATTACTTCAATTTCTACCGGAGAATTGGGAGCAGTAATATCTAACAATTGAACACCTTCTGGTGGTACAGTCCTTACCAAATTACCTTCCTGATCATAATAATAAAGAGTAAAATGATACTCTCTATCAGGGTAGGACATTGTGAAATTTTCAGTAACTGAGCCAAGGCAATGCTGGTTATAGCGTTCGGCAAACTCTGATGTTAGTAGTTGAAGATGCTGGGTGTACAGCAAATTTGCATTCAAATCAGCATTCATTTGAATCTGGTAATCACATGGGTTTTCTGGTATAATAACCGGAGGATTATATGGATTAACCGGGAAACTATTATTACAAGTAACCAAAGGCTGGGTGTCTTCACAATAACCCGCTACCAACAGATGATTAGTGTTTAATTCACTAAGTGGCACTAATCCATCTACAATGCTGTTAAGATAAGCTGCATAACCAGTTGCACAATTACACAGGTTTGCACTTACAAAATCATCGTAACTATAAGCTGGGGGATTTAAAACAGGAAAGGTTGGGTTGCTTTGCTGAGGTTGCCATGCCTGATATGCTGCAACGGCTTGTTGGTAAGTTGTAAACCACTCAACACAATCATCTTCATCGTTACATCCATCCCAGTTAAGAATTGAAACGGGAGGAGCAGCAAGGGGGTCAACCGCGTTTGTAATATAAAGATTCAAATAGGCATTATAACCTGCATTATCAATGGTGTTAGGGTCACTATCAGAAGGAAGTACACAATTACAGTAATCATTGTTATAGAAAGTGGTAGCGTTTAGAACGATTAAAGTATGACCATGGCTGGTGGCATAGCTGCTGGTATTGTATGCTTGAACTTGTGCGACATAAGCGTTATAAGTTACAGTACACGGGTCATTACATCCTGACCATGCATTTATGTTTACCCCAACCACAGGCGGAGGCAACTGGGTAATGTAGGCAATATAGTCTTCAGTACAATTACAATACCCTCCATTAACAAATGGTGTGTAAGCCAATGGTACTAAATCGGGGCTATGGTTTGAGTTGTAGGTATTAAGTGCAGCTACATAATCGGTATAAGCCTGGCTGCAACTGTCGTTGTTGCAACCTCCCCAGTTTGAAATGTTTACGGCATAGCCGTTTGTTGGTATTGAAGCAAGATAAGTCACATAGTTACTTGAACAAACACAATAACCAGCATTTACAAAAGTATTGAATGCAATAGGAGCCGCAATTGGGTTAGTATGCGTACTGTTAAAGTTATTAACTGCTGTTGTATAATTTGAATAAATGGTTTGGCAAGTGTCATTACAACCTGCCCATGCATTAATATTAACCCCTTGGATAGAGGGGGGTAATTGAGAAATATAATTTGCATAATTATTACCACATACACAATATCCACTATTTACAAAAACAGAGTGAGTGATAGGTGTCAAATCGGGATTATGCGTGTTATTATAAGTATTAAGAGCATTTACGTAATTTGAATAGGCTATAGAGCATGAGTCACTATTACATCCTTCCCAAACATTTATATCTAACCCAAAAGCTAACGGGTTAGAAATAATTGAGCTTAAGTAAGAAATATAATCTTCAACACATGAACAATAGCCTGAGTTCACAAAAACTGTTGAACTAAGCGGCTGTGATATTGGGTTTGATGGGTGATTATTATTGAAATCATTGACTGCTGCCACGTAGGCATTATATAAATCAACACACAAATCAGGATTACAGCCTTCCCAAACATCAATACTAACAGCATTTCCATTACCAATTGTATTCAAGTAGGTCATATAATCTTTAACACATTGGCAGTATCCTGAAGCATAAAACTGTGCTTCAGGCATTACAGCAACGTTGGCACCATAAGTATGGTTATAATTTGCAACCGCTACAGCGTATTGTGTATATTCTTCTTTGCAATTGCATCCTTCCCACTGATTAATACTTACCGCACTTCCGTTACCTATGTTGTTCAAATAATCTACATAATCCCTTACACAGTCGCAATAACCAGACGCATAAAATTGTTGCTCAGGAATTATAGTTAAATTGGCGTTATATGTTGCATTGTAATGATTAACTGTCGATTGATAAATTGCCCAATCTTCACGACATTCAGTGTTAGTAGAGTTACATCCTTGCCATTCATAAATATTAACTGCAATTTCTCCTACTTCCAAATTTTTTAAATAGTCAATATATTCTCTAACACAATCACAATAACCCAATATATAAAATAGTTGTTCATGTAACGGTATCAAAGGCGTTTGATTTGGATGTGATGCATTGAAAACATCAATTGCATGAACATATTGTTGATATTCTTCACGACATTCAACACCCTCTTCTTTGCATCCATTAAAAAAAGTTATGTCATCTGCTGGAGGTGATCCGATAGGAAAATTTCCGTTGGTGTAGTTTCCTAAATAGCTGTTATAAGCTTCGTAACAAAAACAATAACCCTTGTCGTAAAACTCCTTATGATCAACAAACAAAGACGTAGAGAGCAATGGATATCCAACGCTTACCGCCCATTGATTGTATTGAATCACACCCTGTTTGTATTGCTGAAAAAATATTTCGCAAGGCTCTTCTTTGATAGAAGTACAACCACTCCAATTATGTAATTCCTCAGCATCATCAATTGGGGGAACCGGATCATTGATATAATGATTTAAATATGCAATATAAAGAACAACACAACTACAAAAACCCCTATTATAAAAATCATTAAAGTTAGCAACAGGTGGCAGGAAATTAAAATTATGGTTTTGAGCATAAGCACTTGCATTAAAATTGCTAAGAGCTATTAGATAAAGTTGATAATTCTGCTCACAAACTGATATAGCGTCAGTTGAGTTGCTTCCATTTTTATAAGCATTTGAATTATTAACTGAAGCGATATTTAATGATATGTTTATTGCAGATTTCAATGAATTGGGATCCAGGTTACCATCTTTTAGACGCCTGATCAAACCATTGAATTCACGTTTAGAAAAATTATTCTTAAAATCATTTTCGGTATTTAAACTTGAAGTTAGAGTTCTAAAATTATTACCTTCAGAGGAGCTTTTATTATAATCAACAAGCAGTTCTCTAAAACCGCTTAAAGAATATTCGTAATTCTTTTAAACTCACTACGAGTTTGCATTGAGCCAGTGCTAGAACTGAAATTAGCAAACCTGCCTCCACCTGCTGATGCTCCTGGTAAAGTATCCCACGGACATGTTTCACAACTTTTAATAGGCAAGCATGATGTGCCATAGATAACACTGGTAACCATATTACCACTTATGTTGTAAACCGCTTCAGCCATAAAACTATAATAATTGCCGGCACCGTCTGGAACACCTACGGGAATTAATGGCGGATTTATACTTACTAAGTTCTCAATTGGATTATAAACCCACGTACTAGTATTGGTATCTAACACACCCGTATTTAGATAAAATATGCAATCATCAAAATCTAAAAATAATGTGTCAACTTGATTTATCCCGTTCAATCCTGTTGTAAGCAAGTTGTTTAAAGGTAATGTAACATCAGGCAAGTGAGCATCAAGTAAAGTGGTAAAATTGATACTGGTAGTAAGATTAAGATTGTCCCAAGGTCCAAATTGAGTGTAGTCTACAGAACCCAACAGTTCACCAAGGTCTTCCAATAAATTATGCTCTGTGGTTTCACAAGCAATTGGTCCTGGCACTTGGCAATCGCCAAGCGGCAACATTGAAAGCTCGCCTCCTATATCTAAAGTAGATGTTCCCGTACATGTCGCGAGTGTATTGTTATTGACATCAACAGCATTGAATGTAAAACTATTTTGCCCAGCAGCGTTAAAATCATTGAGTATTACAATATTACTATAACTGGTGAAGGTGGCAGGATCAAATCCGTCAATATCTAAATGAATTACATTACCGCTTGATGGAACACATTCAATTTGAATGTGAATTGCATTAGGACCTGTGGTGGTAGTTGAAGTGTAACGGATAATAGTACCCGCAGTGGTAGGTGCGCCAAGGGCATTTAATATACTATTAGAAATTAAAGCAGTATAGTCAAGTGTAGATGTATTTAAAGGCAAAGTAGCTAAATCTATTGAGCCCGTAACAATACCGGTACCTTGATTTGCAGCAGCAATTATTCCTAATAAATTTTTAATGCTTTCGCCTAAATCATTTAACTCACATTGCTCAGGAAAGGAACAACCATCAATATCAAAACAAGTTGAATTTCCGGTTAAAGGGTGATGAACAACAGTTGGAGGATTAGGTGCAGTATTAGTTATAATTTGATCAGCGTTAGCAGTAAAATAGAAAGGTGGCCCTCCTACTCCTGATGGTTGCACATTATTAATAGCACTTAAATCATCCCAAGCAACAACCGATGGCTTTGTTAATCTTATTGTGCATAGTACGTTTGTACCGGGAGCAGGTTGAACAATATTAATGTCAACATCATCGCCCCCAACAGGAACTATTTGTATTTGATATTCATAATATGGTGCATTCAGAGAACCATTAATTACTTCATATAAACTTTGAGAAAACTCAGGAAAATCTTGAATAGAACTTGTTGATGGTACATCCAAAATTTGTTGTGTAGCAAAGAGGTTAGGAAATTTTGCAACTGAAATGCAAGTGGGCATTGCCCGGTTTGATAATACATCTGCAGTTCAATATCTGATTGAGATGCCATCTGAGACGATTCTTCTGAGGAAACAAAACGCTTTACCTTATCAGTATAAAAATAATAAGAAGCATAAGAACAAGGTTGATGTTGTGTTTGTCTATACGGCATACTATTCCATGCTGCCCACCATGCTTGCCAGGCGCTAACCCAACCCCATAATCCACCACCATTATAAAAACCCCAAGAGGGTAAGTAGTTTAACATTCCAGCAGTCCAAGGGCTAAAGTCATCGTTGCCTATGCAATCGTTAAATATTGCACAAGTACTCACAATTTGATCATTAGTACACAGACTGGGGTTAGATGGATTTAAAATAATCTGCTTGTAACGCTTTTCTTTTATCTTTCTTTTTCACTCAGGTATAAATTCATGAGTGTTTTCCAATATTGGTTTTTCTCATCTTGAGTCCATGATAGGTTGATTACATTGCATGAAGTGCTGTTGTTACCGTACTGCGAGCCACAGTTTACAATGCGTGCAGCCATTTCAATCATGCTTAATTGCTGTCCATTTTCTACAACAAACTCAGTGTTCAGTTTAAATAATAGCGATTGATTGAAGTTATCATAACACTGATCAAGTATAAAAGGATCCATTGTTGCAAAGTTTGGTAACAACGTGCCTCCATCTAAAAGGTCAGTTGTTATTGCATAATCATAAGCAAGTGTGTATGGTCGAAAGTCCTCTTGGTTTAGGGATGTTTGTACCTTTTGATCAAAATCTGTTGAGGAAATTGTTTGCCCGAGCAAAATGTTATCATAGGATTTACAGGGTTTGTAGAAACAAAACTCAGGATGGTAACCCACCAAAGCATTTGCCCAACTTGGCTTCCAAATAGAAATAAAATCCTGTAGATTGGCTAAATCTTCCGGATAAATCCACAAATCATCAGGTGCCGTACCATGAATTATGGCACCTCCATTAACGGCTGGAATATAACCTCCATTGCCATCATCAAATACTTGAATGTGGGATTCTGTTCCATCAGCCTCAAGATAATGATCAGGCTGAGCCACTGCATTTTGTGTGATTGGGTCCTTTATATAGGGGTTACGCCAATCAGATGCATGTGGAGGAGAGGAAAAATCAGCAGGGAGTGAATTATTAGTATTAAATACTGATAATGGAAACACACCCGGATTTACTGACACTGTTGATTGATCAAAATACTCCCCATATTGCCCATTAGGTGATACATCAAACAACATAAGTTGCAAGGCAACATCACACTCATCTTTTGGGTTGCAGGGTGCATTACATTCTTCAATTAACAAATCATATTCTTCAGCACTACCATGTCCACCTGAAACGTAACCATCTCTACCTCCATAAGTTGTTTCAACATAATCTACACATTCTTCACATGACATTGCGCAACCTGTAATATCCGCTGTGGCAAGCGGGTTATCCTGCCATGTTGATAAATCAACTAAGCAGTTGTTTATTTCAATTTCTTCATTAATGTATTGGCTTAGGTAATAATTTCTGGTGTCTTCATCTACCGTTAAAATTTTATAAACGGTGTACTTACCCTTTGGCAGATTTGCTATTGAACACATTGGCGCTGCGTACGAATAATTATTAGCTGAATTGTAATAAGGGTTGCTCACACAATTGATATTATAATCTACAGTGCCATCGGCTAAAACGTCAGCCCCAACTTTTACCGGAGTATTAAGTGTTGGACAGCCTGCACCGATAGGATTTAATATCACTCCGCACTCATCTACAATCATTATTTGTAGATTATAAACGCAATCAAAACAAACGTTATCTACCAAACAGTTATCATTGAATGGGGGAATTGATAAGTTATAATTAAAAACATATTCACCTCCATCAACAACTAAAATTTCGGTATTGAAAACAAGCGCGGTGTTATTGGCATTTGGAATATTGAGTGTAGATACTCCATTTGAATTCTTATTAAAGAGATCAACAAGAAACTGAGTGGTTACTTCTGGTGTTGCAGACCACTCCATGCTTTGAGGTTTATCACCGGCTAACGAGGTAGCAACAGTTTTCCCTCCATGTTTAAATAAGTAACTGAGGCCTGCCCGTTGGGGTCAATAATTACATTTTTCTTGTAATGAGTTGCGTCTCCAACTTCGGAGCCAAACAACCTATCCAATTGAATTTGATTAGGCTGGCCATAATAATACTCAGTATATTTCTTATTTTGTTCAAGCTGATAGTTTTCTCCAACAGAACCTTGTCTTCTAATTCTTCCGGTATTATCAGGTGTATATTCAACCTGACTAAATGGATAACCGTTTGCTTCAGGTACAAAACTTTGTTGCCTATCCTTTTCGGGGTTATTTGATGAGTAATATTTGGATGCGCCCGAATTTGTATTCATAGGCTGAACTGTGCTTAAGCAAGGTCCCATTCCATCTAAATCAAAATTAGATGAGTTATATTGTGTAGGAGAACCATTGCCGTTACGGTTAAAATTACGGTAGTATTTAATTGGGTTAAAAGTATTATCAGGTGTTGTACAAATGGTGGGGCCAACAACAGGGGTTGGCAATACACTTATAGCAGGTCTACCATAGGTATCATAAATACTTTGTCCAACAACTGCATCATTATCGGTATTGGTTTTTGTTACCGCTTGCCTGTTTTTAAAGGATCCGTCAAAGTATGAAACTACCTCTTTCTTTTTTCCCTCCTCAGCAAATGTGGTAGAAACCTGCCAGTTGATATTGTTTTCGTGTTCTGGTACCAACACCCAACTGTTTGTAGCATTAGCAACATATCCTGAAGAGTTCGTTAAATTCCAATTTCCATTTACAATTGTAGTTGGGTTGTTCATATCTCGTCCAACAGCACGTACCCTGAAAACAAGGAAACCGCTCTCGTAAATATTAGAGACTTTGTAAGAGTTGGTTAACCTTCCGACAGTAACACGAGAGCAATTAGCAAAATTATAAGAAACATTTGCAGCAGTTAAAAATGGCTGCCCTGGTATTGGATAATTATTTGTCCATGTCCATTCAAGCTGGTACTCTTCCACAAGAGATGTATTGGAGCATGACCATACAACTTCGTATTCATCAGGATTAGAAGATGCATCACAGTCTAAATCTACAGAATTGATAGAAGTAATATTGCAAGTTGGCGCTGGATTAAAATTATAAACCCTGTTACTTTCAATTTTTCCTTCAACCATTACATTATCCAGCAATTCTCCTCCGCTAATTGGTGTAAGAGGGCCACCTAAAGCTCCCTTTCTTATTGCTTTAATTTCATAAACAAACTTTACATGAGTTCCTTGCAACAGTATAGTGTTAATGTTTGAAAAATCTAATGCCACTGAATATGGATGATAGATTACTTTTAGAGTTTGGGTATTGATTAATCCGGTTAAAGGAATGTTTAAAGTATTGTAAGGAGTTATTTCAACATCTACCTCTAATTCAAACGGCTCTGTGCTATTAAACTCGGGTTGAATACTAAGTGTTAAATAGTTTTTTAGCTGATAATCGATAAAATTACCACTCAGAGGTAAAGCTTCAACGGTTCCTGTTGCCGTAGGAGTACCAACTGTTACAATAGTCCCTGGAGGATTGTTGATAAGGGGATATGTTACCGTATGATTTGCAGATTTGGCCGTTTCAAAGGAAATAAGTGATATGCAGGTTAATGCAAATAATTTTAGGAGATGCTTCAGGTTGCTCATAGAAATTATTTTTTTATTTTTTCTTTAACTCTTAAATCTAAAATTTTGTAATTAGCATACTTACCAACGCCTTTTAGAGTATTTTCTTGAATATTTAAATAGGAAGATGTAGCAAACTCATTTGCTATAATTAGATTTCCTTTACCATAGTTGTAAAAACGAATGTGAACTTTTGGAGCTATCTTATATGTTGTTTTACCATCGTCAGCAAGTGCCTCCTTAGTCATCTTTAAAGTAACCTGTTGTATTCGATAGTTTTTATCATAATCCAATTCGTAATAGTTTATTGATGATGACTTTGCCGGAATCATTTTAAGAATGTTTCTGTCTTCAAGTTCATCAAGAAAAATTGATTGAGATGTGGTAAGACCTTTTTTGAATAATCATAGGGTTGATTTCATCCCATGCACTTAATTCAGCATCCTTAACAGCAATGGTATTGGTTGCAGTATCTATAATAATTTTGTAAAATTCATTCTGCACAGTTTCTAACCCCATTAGTGAGCTATGAAATTTTTTTTCCGGATTTTTCAAATAACCTGACTTAATTTCGTGAGGAGAAGTACTTTGATGACTTTTGAAACTGGCAAACTCAATATTAACATTAAATGACTCAGTATCTCTGTACCATTCGGCAATAGATTTGAATATTCCTGATGCTTGTTTACTATCAATTTTTCGTTCTTTGTTAGTAAAGCACAACACCAATGTTGAAGTTAGTATAACAGCAAATATTTTATTTTTATTGATGTAGTCCACTTTCAAATTCTATTGCTTAACAACTTTACTTCTACTTTCTTTAATTGTCATTATTCCCCTAACTGTTTCTTTTTTAACGGTGGTTAATTTGCCTTCCTCATCATACTCGAAAAATGAAGCATAATTTTCTTCGTCAAGTTCGGCAACAAACCGCATACTTTTAGGATCATAAACGTATGACTTCATCATGCCGTTAACAGGAAAAACTCTAACATCATCAAACAAACAATTTCCTGACTGGCAACTTAGCTCAATTTTTATTTGCGTAGCATTTGCTGGTATTGCGCATTTTGAATGAATCCTTTGCCAGCCGTCAATTACAGGTCCGCTTGTGTAAATAGTGGTTGGGCTCCCAACATCAAACGAAACGATAATTTCAGGATCAGGAAAATTGGTGACAGTAGATGCTGCATTTTCTTTCCTTGCCCATGCACTAATAATGTATTCTGAAAAATTCGCCCCATTTGAAGGTATAGGAGCAAAAGAACCAATACAACGTTCGCATGGAAGTTCTTCACAATCAGAGCAGCCTGAATAAGCATCAGCAACAATATTGTAAGAATACAGATTAGGTTGCCCTGGAACCTGGATACCTGCAATTTGTACTTGTATTATGTTATTACCAGCTGGAAGTTGGGATGAATTAAAAATAAAAGTGTTTGAAAGATTTGCTATTGTAAAAACCGGATTTCCTAAAGTACTGCAAGGATGGGCTGTGTTAATTCCAGTCCACTCATTTATTAACTCTATTTTATTTCCATAACAAGTTAAACTGATTGAGGCATCACAACCTTCAATACTTCCATTCGGATCAAAATTGTACCAAACATTCAAATAAGGACAGTTAGGCAATTGAATATTTATAGAATTGTCATAACATGTTAAATCTACCGGAGCACAAGGATTATTATACTCACAAACAATAGGAGTAAATTCTTTCCATAATATTTCATTCGCATTCCAGTCGTAAAGTTGTGAAAAAAAAGCTGTTTTGGTTGATCCATCGGTACACAATACGTCAGCCACAACTCCAGCTGCTCTATGCCCAATAGTTAAATGAGTTTGATTTAAAAGATTACAACCGGGCTCTGATCCATTTATAAAGTGGGGATTAGTTATTTCTACCATTGAAGTTGGAGGTAGATTTACTAATGAGTTTGTTTGGGAATCATAAACTCTTAGTTCAATGTTGTCCAAGTGATTATCCAAACAAGGAGGGCTAACTGGATATACAGGACCAGGGGCAGGAATACACAATCCATAATAAGTATAGTTGGATAATGGTGTATTAGTGGTTGGCCAAAAAATTCGAAATGAAAGTCCTGTTGACGTATTAATAAACATATAAGCAGATCGGGGCATTGCAGGATTGATGCAATTATATCTTCCACAAGACTCTTGAAGAGTAAACATTGTTTGTCTTAGATTAGGGTAACAGGAAGTGGTATTTACATTGTCCAGCAAATCATTCATTGTGCTAACAATATCTAAAACACAAGGTGTAACAGACGTTGTTTGAGACTGGCCTCTAAGAAAACGAGGCATAATATTTAAGACAATACACAATATTAAAATTATTTTTTTCATATCAAATTCTTTAAAAAATTTACATTGATTTTTTATTGAGCTCCTGAATTTTCAGCAATAAAGGAATAAGTACATCCAGTTGCAGGATCGGTTACTGTAATACCGGCTGTAGTTGAAGAAATTCCGTTGGTGTGAACAATATTAAGTGTGCGCCCGTTATTGGTGATGGTAATAGCAGGAGTTCCTGTTAAAATCTGCCAAGAGTATGACAAGGTAACACCTGGAGTTCCTCCAACTATATCATAAACACCATTAAGGGAGCTACTGACTCCCAATCCAAGACATGGGTCATAATTACATTCTTCAATATCTCTTTCTAAAACAGCTCTATTTCCACTGCTAACCTTTATACTCTTGCTACCTGTATGTGCAGTACTCGATATATTCAGTGTAGTTTGTTTAAACTTAAAATGATTATCTGCACAATTGCTCCATCCATAATCTTCAAAATTATCCACACCTACTTCGCGGTATTTTGAATTGGAAGAAACAGATATGGCCTGTGACTGATTGTAGCCGAATGTGGCAGCAGAAAATCTATCTAAAGCATCTTTATTTTCCAGTTCCTGTCCGTATGGATCAAATTCGGTTACTTCACTGGCGTAAGTCCAGCCTTGTTGATCCTTGGCCCATATTCCGCCACTATGCTTATAAAAAGGAGAAAATGACGTCATCACACCATCACGTCTGATGTTACTGTTTGCATTATAGTCAGTAGCTGACCTTCCGGTGAGGTATGCATAATTTTTAGATGGTTTCCAAATACCTTTTGTACCATTCACATAAGGGTTTGTCGATAAAGCACTGGGTGGAGTTATATCTGGACAATCACAATAAGTCTTCCAGCCATTACTGTATTCAATAGCACTTGCCTCCAGCATTTTGTTAAAAGTATTATTCCCAAAATTGTCAAGAGGATTTTCAAGTGTTGTAATAGTTGCCATCAGGTTAGATTGAACATTTCTATAACCCGAACGAATAACTTTAATATCAAAAGTACCGTTGAGCATTGTACCGTCTTTACGCATGGCTGTAATAGAATTTGGTGTAACGGTAACTATCCAAGCCCTTTGACCACCTGCCTCAATTTCATCTCCTTCTGTAAAAAGTATTGAAGGATTAGAAATATTAGTGGCTATACCTAAATTATTGAAAAACACATTACTCTGAGAAACGCCTAAATTCTTAGATGCCAATCCCATACTTTTATAGAACCAATAACCAGGGAAGTTAAGAGTGTACTTACTATCATTAAAGTTTGTTACAGTTTGCGTTACCAATACTTCACCTGTTTGGGAATCATAAGCGAGGTTTTTAGAACTTACTTTAGATCCTAAATCTTCAGCAATGGTTTCTTCAAGTATTCCAAAGCGTTGAACAACCTTTGTAATAACACCAGAGCGAAACTGTGTGCGTTCTTCACTCCACCCTGGCCATACCATTGGTACAAATGGGAAAAAGAAAGGAGGTACATAAAAGAAATCTAAATTAACACCTATTGAAGGGGCAATAGTATGGCAGGTACTTTCGCGTGTATCGTAAATCATGTCATAAAATACCCCTAATGTACCGCCTCCAGGAGGAACACTCCCATCAGGATTTATAATTCGTAAATTTTCGTTAACCAGTCTTTGGCTTGATGCCCCGTAAGGAAGTGCTTGTACTTGAAGGTTGATTTGCTGATAGGTATTGGATTACCTTCCTGATAAACCGTTTCTCCTTTTGGCTTTCCATGCATATCATTTAACTCTACAACATATCCCTGGCTAACGGTTGCATAATCTTTTACATTGAAGTTAAATAAAGATGATATACTAAACGGATCTGTTTTACCGCGCTCGTATTGAACGGTGGTTCTGTCAGCTATGGTAGGGAAATCTTTTGCTGTATAAAATTCGTGCACTTTATGACCGGTTGCATGTCTTGTTACACCTGCTATTGGAGAAAGAACACCATTTATTTGAGATGGATCAAAACTTGATGCTTCATAAGAAACATTTCTCACTTCTACCCTGCTGTAACCAACTGATGCTCCTGGAAAAAAAGTTTCACCAAATGGCTCTTCCATATAAAACCTGTCATCAGGTGCCATAGCTTTTCTTTCGCTGTAGTATACCGGCACTTTCAAAGGGTTTTCATCTCCTCCCAATTGAGGCTCATAAGCAGCTACGCCTGAAGACCATTCACTGTTTTCTAACTTGTAAGTGTATTCCTGCCCTGTAACCAAGGATGTTTTTGCATCTTCACCCGACATGTTGTTCCAGTTATCAGCCATTATTATTTGCTTAACTCTTGAACCACCGCCATACTTTTTATGAATAGGGTTCTTTAATCTAAACCAACACCGAGGAGCATAAAACTCATTGGCTACTGCTTTAGTTTGATAAAGATCTTTATTAAGGTTACCAGCAGCAATAATATTTGCAATAAAACCAGATCCTAGTAACGCATTTAAAAAGTCAACACCCAAGTTATCTTGGTCATCGGGAGCAGTTCCAGTGAATGCAAGTTTTGGCATATATATTCTTCCAAACTGTACACCAGCCAAAGCAATTGGGTTAATATCGTCACTTGATGGATTGTCCTTTATATCAACAGTTTGAAGCCTTATAAATCCGTGATCTGAATCAACTTCGCCAACTTCTGCTACTCTGGCGTAACCAGGAACGTATTCATAATTGGGTTTACCTGTGCCATCTTGGCTATCTCTAATATTAACTAAAAATTTAAAAAACACTTGATCTCCTACAGATGCATAATCATATGCAGAGGTAGTAACATTAGGTAGTTTTTTAAAAATAAATTTCTCATCACTATTGTTAAGCGCATCAAACGGATATACATCATTAGTAGAGGTTTGACCTACCAGACCTGAAACTAAACACATTTGCATAGCTGCCTTATTCTGGACATAAGCATAATCATCAGATTCATAATTTACTCTTATAATTCCGCCTGATGGGAGTTCTATTTGTTTCAACACCCATGCCTGAGTAAGTATATCAGCATCTGTATTATTTTGCCTTACATAAGGGAACTCAACTGATGTTAGAGGATATGGTGGCGTCATAGTAAGGTTTGGAGCAATCTCATTTACATCAGGATCGCCAGACGTAAAACCAGTAACAGATGGAAGACCCATTGCACTTGGTAAGTTACCCTGGTAATAACCCCACCTGTCAAAAGCCTTGTCTTTATATGAAGGGTTTACAGAACTGTAAGTAAATTCGTATGGAGAAAAGCGTCCTTTATTAGAGTTATAATATGTAAAGTAAACTTTCTTTAAAGTAAGTTTACCACCACCGTTAGGATTATTTTTTACCCCAGGACATAAAGAGTAATCATATTCAAAATAAACAGTTTTTATTGGACTGGTCATGTCATGCTTATTATACAACTCAATTTTATCTAACTTTTTCATTGAGTTAGTATTATCAACCCCGCCATTTACACCTGAGGCACCTTTGGAATCATCTCTGTTTGAGGTATGAAATATTGCCACATAGTTTTTGGATTCAATTCTATCCATATACCAAAGTTCTTTCTCGCCATATACTATGTTAGATTTATTATCCATATCATCTGAAAACATTCCGAAGTTGAATGACGATTGATTGGTGCCAGTTGTATAAGGTGAGCGCCATTTATAGTTGGTGGCTGATTTATTATAAGAGAATTTAACCCATGAGCCATAGTCACCATCACTTGGACCTTGTACATTATCATTATCAATATAATCTGAAGATAAAACCGAAGTTAGCAGATAAGAATGCGCAAAAGGTGGAGTTTCAGTCTCTGAAAAGTAATTATCTCTGCCGCTTGAATTACCGGTTGTAATATCAGATGGAGAATAGCTTACAGTTCCATTTACGATATCAGTAGAGGCATTTTTTATCAACTGCAAAAGATATTTCGCGCTGTAGAGTGTTATATGCGGCAATGCCATAAACATACCTTTTGCCATCATTTCCTAAAGTTGTTACCTCTGCGATATGATGATCGGGGCATTGTATAAGTTTGGATAAGGTTGCAATCCATAACCATCGTTAATTTCCTTATGTGATAGATATGAGAATGATTGATTTCTTAACTCTCTTTTGGTACGTACGTTTGATGTAACAGTATTTGAATTACCTAAGTTGTCTCTCAAAGTATTTGACGCAACCACATTGAATTTTGATGGAACATTAAGCTTAACTGCAACAGCTTTACTTCCGCCTATGTTATCAAATAATTGTGGAGAGTTGTCAATTGTCTTTTCATTTGCTTCTTTAAAGTAAGCTGGTTCATACAAATCGTTACCTGAAACACTATTTCTGAATTTGAAAGTATTATACGCATTGTTACCACTGGTCCATCTGCCAGAGTTAGTATTAGTAATTGTTAAGCCAAGGTCAACTCCAATGTGGCCTAAATTTCCTAAACCCAATTCAGCACCAATACTAATTGCATCGGCAGTGCTTCCTGCTTCCGGATCATAAACTGTACCTATGTCACTTCTAAATGGTCGGTAACTGCCACCGGCTCCTTGCCCAGATACACTAAACATATCGTTTGTAAAATTAGCAAGAGGTAATCCTGGTGTGCTTTCAGTGTAAGGCCCGTCTTTTTCACGATTAAAATCATGAATGGCGTTGGCACCGGTGCCATGTTGTGCAAATAAATAACCGTAAGCCGGATTGGATAGAGAATTGGTTGAAAGAGATTGTTTAGAATAAAAACCGCCAACAGTTGCATTTAAATTTAAACCCCACAGCTCTCCTCCTACTTTAAAATTACCGCTAATGGTAAAGTTTTTCATTGGCAGTGAAATTTGAGGGCTGTAGGTTGGAGCGGTGAAATCGAAGCTGGTCCCAAAACTCTGTGAAGCACTGGCTTTACCTTGTTTTGTTATTTTTTCTGCTTGCCCACCAGGATCTGTTTTACTGTAAGAATCGTTCCCATTCTCATCCTTACTTTTATAAACTGTTTTGGTTTCTTTGGTTTGTTGTGAATGCGAAATATCAGCACTTACAGTTAACGTTTTTAATCCGCCACGTGAATTATAAGAACAACCTAAACTTAAAGAACCTTTTGCTTAAACTTACTCTTGGGCTAATAGTTAAACCTTCATCACTACTTGAAGTAAGACCTAATCCTAAACCAAGAGAACCACTGTTGCCTAATCCTGCACTTAAGTTAAGATTTAAAGATTGAGAGGCGCTAAATCCTGTATAGTTGTTCCACTTCAATCCAAGAGTGTACTGTAAACTAAGCCCATCGTAACCAAATATTTCGCCACCTACGCCCGCATTAACACCCACAGTTTTATTAGGCTTCATATTCATTTTCTTGGTTATTTGGTCTCCTTTAAAATCATCAGGTACTCCTCTAACTCCCCTGTTTACCACACCGGGATTTACATTCCAACCCAATCCAACCCAACTGGCTTCCTGATCCATTGTTATGTTTGATCCATAAACCAAGTTCATAGGGTAGCCTTCCACATCTAATAAAGGAATGTTGTATTTAAAATCACCAGAGAAAACATCTACCATTTCACTGGTTCCTATAGGCTGAAAACTTTGCACTTCAGGCTGCGAAGGGCCTCCGGTTAAAGCAAAAGCTACAGTTGGAAAAGTAACATTGTAGAGCATACTTATCAACAGGAATGAAGCAGTTAATCTGAAAATGCGCTTTTTTAGGATTCTCTTTTTCATAAATTTTTAAATTATATGATTTGCAAGTTTGGAACTCGTTGAATATCGGCTGGTATGAAAGTAAATTTTATTATTCCATTTTTAAATAAATGATCTCTAAAGACTATCGTTTTATCATTAAGTCCATTATCGATTTTACTTTTTTTAAAGCCAAGTAAAATAGTAGTGTAAGGAACAACGTCATAAGCTCTCTCCATGTGATACAAAACACAATCACTGGTATCTGAACCATCAATAAGTTTAATATCATTTTGCATTTTAAAGGCAAGATATTCCACTCTCCTTTCATATTCAATCTCAGAACTTAAATTGTACTTAATCAATTCTCCGTTAAAGCCATCAACTTCAACTCTTATATCAAAGTATTGGAGTCCATCCAACTCATTTAATTTTTCTAAATACTCTTTCTTTGTTATAGCATCCTTTTCAGAAACTTCCGATGCAATTACATAATCAACAGGTTTATATTTTATCTGGTATTTAAATTCGTTTATTTGTTTAGTTTTTACGAGCCCATTAGAGGGTTCTATAACATAGTCTTGAATTTCACTAACAGTAAGAACGCCTTTGGTATCAGAGTTATTAAAACCTATTGAACTCAAGGTGTTATTAACAAACCCATTTTTACCTTTTTGGCATGATGATGCGATAAAAATTATGAGCAATAAAAACTGAAAATTATTTAATTTTATCATTAAACTTAGTTCAAACCTTTGTATTTTTTATTTATATAATCCACTACTTCGCTGGTAATATTATTTTTTTCAGTCGCATGCATTAATGACCCATTGTTGTCGTTACCAAAAATGTAATCATATTTTTTTTCCTTCCCATAGTCTTTAATATATTGATTCAATTGCATTAGTATCTCTTTATCAAATTGAGAACTTGTTTGGTTGTTATCCTCTTCAAACTGCTTAGCCTTTTGGTAGTAAACTTCTTTTTTTGTTTCAAACAATGAAACTGCTTCACTGCCTACCTTTATCATTTTTCTTAGTTTAGAATCATACAACTTTAAATCAAGCTCAAGGCTGTCTAAAATTTTTTTCCTTTCTGTTTTAATGGAGTTAAATTGCTTTTCCAACTCTTTTTTTAATTCAAATTTATTATACACTTCTTCAATAATTATGTATCCGGTTTTACTTCTGTTTTGGTAGGTGAGAACAGATAACACAATTAGGTATGCAAAAACAATAACCCATAAAGTTTTATTTGCCATAAATTAGTTTAAATAAAAACTTAAAAAATATTTTTCATTTTTAGAGTTTAATACCTCTAGATAATAGGCACCCTTTCTTAATTTTAGTTTAACCAAATCCAGTTCAAATGAATTATATCCAGTACTTATGATATTAACCACATCTGAATCAGCAAGATCATTCTTAGCTGATACCGGAATCATTTTTCTCTTATCATCAAATAAATTAATTTTAAGATCTCCATTATAATTATAGGTTTCATCAAACCTGAAAAAGAATTTTTCTCCGTTCACCTGGTAGGTAGATGTGGTTGGAGATTTTGATAACACCGCGTATTTTGTATTAATTGCGTTATACTTATTCTTTATTTTAAATGACCACACATCAGTCTCTGCAACGGTGTTATTACTTGATATCTTTAATACTTTCCACACGTAAACTTTTCCATATTCAAGTTTAGAAGCATTAAGCGGATAATTTATGGAATGATTAGTTAGGTCAACAAGAGAAAAAATCACTTCATTTGTTCTAATAGCACTCTCATTTGTTTGGTCAGTTTTTTTTTCGGTCAATAATATTTTATAAAATTCGTACGGCTTAAGTTTATTAAACGGATCAGAGTGGTTCCAAACAAGTAGAGGATTTAATGTTTCAATTTCATCACCATCAAAAGGAGAAACCAAGTTAAGTGTAAATTGATCTTCTGAAACAACTTGATCGCAATACTCATCATTTAAATTCTCATTAAATCCTGTTCCCTGATCAGATATTTGAATACAATAATTATAAGTACCAGAAGTAAGTTTTCTGAAGGTTTTCAAGAACTTTGCTTCGCTAGTTGATGAATACAATTGACTTGTAACATTAAAATTTGATTGAGAGTAGACATTTAGCCCGGGCTTTAAACTAATAGGAGCTGCTTTAATATCCAATATTTTTCTCCCCCGCTTTGGCTCACTGTTACTGAAAAGTTTACAACTACAGTGGATTGAGATTGATTAAGAATTGTGACAGAATTAAAAAAAGTTGATGAAATGAAATCAGGATTTACTGAAGCACTTTTAATAGAAATTTGTGAGAAAAGTGATGTGGTTAAGAAACATGCCATTAAGGCACTAAGAATTAAAAGTCTATTTTTTTGTGTCATAGCATTTTTATTTTAACAAGTATCTTAATTCAAATGAGTAAAAATTTCCATCAGAGGCAATATTATATTCATTACTGGTAATCATAGGCTGGGCTATAAATCTCTCCAGCCCAAACTTTAAGAATATACTTTTGCTAAAGAAATATCCGCACTCCAGTTTATAACCCGGAGAAAATATATGGTAATTAAATTCTGCCTTTAAACCGGAAGTAATTTCCATCTTATTCCCAAGAAGCCTAGTTCCGTATAAAATTTCAGCGCCCTTAGTATCTAAATTAAGAATATCAGAATTTGAAGAGACATAATAAGCTGAACAACTGAATAAATTATTCTTATAGTTGACTGACTGAGATAACACAAAACTCTTCACGGCTAAAAATTCTGAATAATCAATTGAGTAATTTTGATTGAAGGATAGATCAGTAAGAAGGACAGCTTCCGACCTTAATTTTAACTTATGGCTTAAAGAAAAGTATGAATTGTAATTTTTAAACTCTCTGATTTCGGCAGTTTCATCGTTGATTGTCTTAATAAGTATTGGACTAAATGAAGATTTGATAGTAAATGTTTTTGTGAGTTTAAGAGAAGCCTGTAGCCCGCCAGACTTACTGTAATTTTGAAAAGTATTTAATCCGGAAAGATTATCTATATCGTATTTGTAATGAACTCCCAAATTTAGTTTTCCAAAATTCCTGCTGATTTTGCTACGAGAGGTCAGTAAATCATTTCTTTGTCCTATCAGACCAAAACTTTTGAAAAATGGTTGAGTATATTTGCTTGATGCAGTCAGTTCATATTTGGATAATATTTTTGTATTAATCTTTACTGAAAGAGCTCCCGATTTTTTTGAACTAAATAAATCTGGTTGTTCAGTTGAGGCAGAGCTGTTATTATAATTGTTAATTAAACTCGATTGCGCAATGCTAAAATCAATCTTAAAATTTTTGATTGGAGTGTAATTGGTTTGGAATTCAGCCACCATATTTTTACTAAAGTCAAGTGGGCTATCACTATTCCCATCATAATTAATAATTCCAAATCGTCTTTTTCCAAACAATAAAGCCACCGCAAAACGCATTTTATCGCTAAGCTGGTATCCTAACTTGCAACTACTAATTTTACTACCTTTAGCAGAAGGAGAAAAACTAAATAAGCTTTCAAAGTCTTTGGTAAATTCTCTTCCAAAATTAGAATTTCTGGAACTAAGGTAGTAGTAATCTACAACAGAACCGGATGTAACTGCATAACTAATTGCATTGTACTCTCCTTGAATATTAACACCTTTTACTGCTGCGTTTATAACAAACTCTGAATAATTAGGGCTGGTTACACCCAATTCAAACTTATTAAGTCCTGAAAGAAATTTCTCTTTATTACTTTGAAGATTTTCTTTCGGTGGAAACTTATATGAACTATTTATTTTTGTAATATTTGTTTTAGCTGACTCGAGTTCCAAAATGCTCGCATCAACATTATCAAGATTACTTTTTAGAGATGAAATGTTTTTCTCAATTTCAAGACAGCGTTGTTTGTTTTGTTCAAATTTTGAAAGGCCAGTAGAAGGGACAGAGTCATTAAGATGATTATCAATAGCTATTGAGTCCGAAACAATCTGATTATAATTATTTATTTCTAAAGTGTCGTAAGAAAGCGATAGATCATTAGTTGAAATTTTCTTATTTAACGCAACTGTACTATCAAGTTTATAATTGTCCTTGTAAATTTTTCTTTGCAGATCTGATTTTTTGCATATAAAGAATCAAGCTTACTTTCAATTTTAGACACCTTATTGGTTTGGCTGCCAAGTAAAATATTTTTATACCGAATGGGGTCAAATTGAATACTTAACTGATTCATTTCGCCTCCTATAGGCTTAACGAGGGAATGATAAAAAACAATTCCAAATGGAATATTAGCAACCGTTGCATTTATATTGCTTTTAAAAACCACATTGTGACTTTTACCTCTATCATCTAAAGTAAAAGGAAGAAAACCGTAATCATAGCTAGCCGCAATAAAACCATCTATGTCGTATTTTTTCATGTTTTGAGATTTTGCGGTAGAAAAAATTAGGAGGTAAAAGAGAAGGCTGAATAAAAAACTTTGAATTTTCAGGTAACACAGGTAATCTTTCATAAGGATTCATGTTTTAAAATCAGGTAATAAATTAAACATCATCAATTATGATATTTGAAGCAATAGTAAATTATGAAAATTAAATAAACAACGAAGATTTCTTAAAAAGTTATCAACATGTGTTTGCAAACTACTAACCTAATGTTGTAAATTAAATCTTTACTAAAAAATAAACATACGTTTGCGGCATGAATGTTTTAAGTGCTGAAGGGCTCAGTAAATCTTTTCACGAAACACCTCTTTTTACGAACCTTACTATTGGATTAAGTGCAAACCAAAAATGCGCACTTATAGCTGCAAACGGAACCGGCAAAACCACCCTAATGAAAATACTTGCAGGTACTGAAACTCCCGAAAGCGGAACGGTAACTGTAAGATCAGGCTACACGGTTGGTTACCTATCTCAACAACCTGAATTTAACGAAGAGTTAAGCGTGCTTGATGGTTTGTTTAAAGATGAAAACGAAGTTTTAAAAGTTATTGGCGATTACGAAAAAGCGGTTGCATTGCATGCCGATGCTTCTGTTTTGCAAAACCTGATTGAAAAAATTGATGCGCTAAACGGATGGACTTTTGAAGCACGCGTGCGCGAGGTTTTGGGCAGGCTGGGCATTCATGACTTTGATAAAAAAATTAAATATTTATCAGGTGGGCAAAAAAAACGGTTAATGCTCAGCAAACTTTTAATTGAAGACCCCGATATTCTTTTGCTCGATGAGCCCACCAACCACCTTGATATAGAAATGATAGAGTGGCTCGAAAATTATTTGAATGGTTTAAACAAAGCCATACTTATTATTTCGCACGACAGGTATTTTATTGATGGTGTTTGCTCATCAATTATTGAGTTAGATAATCAAAAACTTTTTGAATACAAAGGCAACTATGCCTATTACTTAGAGAAAAAAACTTTGCGCGAACAGGTATCAGAAAGTGAAATTGATAAAGCACGTAACCTTTACAGGCGTGAGTTGGAATGGATGCGCAAGCAACCCAAGGCGCGTGGCACAAAACAAAAAGCGCGCGAAGATTCTTTTTACGAAACAGAGAAAGTTGCCAAGCAAAAAAAGGGTGATGACAAACTGAACATCACATTACAAATGAACAGGCTTGGCAGCAAAATTTTAGAGTTTGAATACATCAGCAAAGCATATAACGATAAAGTGCTTTTAAAAGATTTTGCTTACACCTTTAAGCGTGGCGAAAGGATTGGAATTGTTGGGAAAAATGGTGTAGGCAAAACAACACTGCTAAATTTGGTAATGGGTTTAGACAAGCCCGATGCCGGTAAAATTAAAGCAGGGCAAACGGTGGTATTTGGTTACTTCTCTCAAGAGAAAATGATATTGGAAGAAGACAAACGTGTGATAGATATAGTGCGAGATATTACCGACTATGTTGACCTTGGCGGAGGAAACTATATGAACGTTGCGCAGTTTTTAACCAAATGGAATTTTCCCGGTTCCAAACAACATACCTATGTTTCTAAATTAAGTGGCGGAGAAAGAAGCCGCCTGCATTTGCTGACTGTGCTGCTTAAAAATCCAAACTTTTTAATTTTAGATGAGCCAACAAACGATTTAGATATAGTTACACTTAACACACTTGAAGATTTTTTGATGAGCTATGAAGGTTGTATGTTATTGGTAACGCACGATCGTTATTTTATGGATAAATTGGTTGATCATATTTTAGTTTTTGAGGGCGATGGAAAAATAAAAGACATTAACGGAAACTACACCGATTACCGCGAGCAGAAAGAAGAAGAAAAGAAAGAAGCGGTAAAAGAGAAAAAAGAAATTACAGATAACAGTTTCTCAAAAAATAACCAGCCTAAAAATAAACTTACTTTTAAAGAAAAAATGGAGTTTGAAACTTTAGAAAAAGAGATTGAAAAACTGGAGGCAAAAAAAACGGAACTACTTACTGATATGAATTCTGGAAATATAGCACACGATAAATTAAATGCTGTTTCTAATGAGTACCTGCAAGTGTGCAACACCATTGAAGAAAAAACCATTCGATGGCTAGAGTTGAGCGAGTTTGCCCGGTAGAGTTCAGCAAATTCTTCGCTCAAAATAATACATTTGTAAACCATGCCCGACATAATAAAGTTATTGCCGATAGCATTGCCAACCAGATTGCAGCAGGCGAGGTTATACAACGCCCTGCCTCTGCATTAAAGGAGTTGATGGAAAATGCTGTTGATGCAAAAGCCACTTTCATAAAAGTGATAATTTAAGAAGCTGGCAAAACCTTTTTGCAGGTAATAGATAATGGCATTGGCATGAGTGAGACAGATGCGCGAATGAGTTTTGAAAGACATGCAACAAGTAAACTCTCTACTGCCGAAGAATTATTCACTATTAAAACAAAAGGCTTTAGAGGCGAAGCATTGGCATCAATTGCTGCCGTTGCGCAAGTTGAGCTTAAAACACGATTGCACGATAAAGAAACAGGAACAGAAATAATTATAGAAGGCTCTGAAGTAGTTTCACAGCAACTTTGTGCAACTCCGCATGGCACAAGCGTTGCAATTAAAAATCTTTTTTACAACGTACCTGCACGCAGAAATTTTTTAAAGTCAACAGCAGTCGAGTTCAGGCATATACTTGAAGAGTTCCAAAGGGTGGCATTGCCACATCCGGAAATTGCTTTTACACTTCACCACAACGGGCTTGAAATTTTCAATTTACCCATTAGCAATTTGCGCCAGCGCATTTGTGCCGTGTTTGGCAGCAACTATAACGAGCGCTTAGTACCTGTTGAAGAAAACACCACTGTGGTTAACATTACAGGTTTTGTGGGTAAGCCAGAGTTTGCAAAAAAAGTGCGGGGCGAGCAATATTTTTTATCAATAACCGCTACATACGCGATGGATACCTTAATCATGCTGTAACAAATGCTTTTGAAGAGTTGCTCCCTAACGGCAGCTTTCCCACCTACTTTTTAATGCTTCAAATTGATCCGTCAAGAATTGATATAAATATTCACCCCACCAAAACGGAAATTAAGTTTGAAGATGAAAAACCCATTTATGCCATACTGCGTGCTGCCGTAAAACGTGCTATGGGCAAATTCAGTATAGCCCCAACCTTAGATTTTGACCAAGAACAGTCATTCAACATCCCCGTTTTTAAGGGTGACAGAATACCATTGCAACCTACCATTAAAGTTAACCCGCATTACAATCCTTTTAAAGAAGAAGAAAAGCAGCAGGGCGCAACTTTAAACACTTCCATTAAAACCGACTGGCAGCAACGTATTGCCGAAAAAATTAAACCCGAAGAAAATTTTCAGTCACAAAAACAGGAAGTAATAGCGCCATTCTCTCATGCCGTGCAGCACGTTCATTTTTTTGAACAGGTTTATAACAGCTATATTCTTACTTACCACAAAAACCAACTTGTTTTAATTGACCAGCAGGCTGCGCATGAGCAGGTGTTGTACGAAAAAAATATAGCGCAACTGCAAAACAGCAGTGCCGTAAGCCAGCAGGAATTGTTTCCGGTAATAATTGAACTGAGCACGCAATCTTTTCATGCACTACAACAAATTGCTGAACCGCTAAAGACTTTTGGTTTTGACATACGCGATTTTGGCAAGAATGCTTTTGTATTACATGCCACACCCGCTTACGTTGAAAAGGGAAAAGAAAAATGGCTGCTCGAAAAATTAGTTGAAGATTTTGATTCGGGCGCAACCATTGACAAAAAACAACTGCTCGAAAAAACAGCACGCTCACTTGCACAAAATGCCTCGGTAAAATTGGGGCAAACACTTACACACAAAGAGATGAAAACGCTGTGTGATAATTTGTTTGAATGTCAATCGCACAATTACACGTTTAATGGCAAGGCTATTATTGTAAGCCTTTCAAAGGATGAGTTAATAAAAAGGTTTGAAAGGAAATAGTTATAGAACGTTGTTTTTGCTTTATTCGATTTTAGGGAAGATGCTACGAAAAGTTAATTGTTAAATACTTAAATCCTCTTTTAAAAAAACATGCCCTTAAACATCTAACTAAAACAACATGCAAAAAAAATTAATCATTACACTTGCGCTGGCAGCATCCTTTCTAATTGGTTATGCATTCAATAGTTTTATCAGTCATAAACCTAATAACCAAAACCACTTAAAAAGAGTAACGGGCATTGGTGGAATTTTCTTTAAGTGCAAAGACCCAAAAAAAATTAGGGAATGGTATCAGGTGCATCTTGGTTTACAAGTAAATCAATACGGTTCGGTTTTTGAGTGGTGGCAGGGCGCAGACAGCACCAAAAAAGGTTTTACGCAATGGAGCCCGTTTAAAGAAACAACAAAGTATTTTGAGCCTTCGCAAAAAGATTTTATGATTAACTACAGGGTTGAAAATTTAACCGCTCTTATAGCAGAGTTAAAGAAAGAAGGAGTAACCATTACCGATAGTATTGAAACTTATAACTATGGAAAATTTGTACACATAATGGATATAGAAGGAAATAAAATTGAATTGTGGGAACCTAATGATATTGAATTTGAAAAATTAGGGCAGCAGATTAATGCTAAAACAACCAAATAATTTTTCTGCTTTAAATACTTCCTTATTAAAAAACAAACTTTATTTTTTTATGGTTAGCCAAAAGCAAACCCAAGCCGTAATACTAAAAAACCTCCCCTTTTATTTTCATTAAAAACCGGTGTGCCCCTCCGGTCAGTTCCTGTAATTTTATCTTCCAAAAATTTATACCCCACTGTACAATAAACAGCACTGGTTTTTGAAAAATCAAATTCAAAACCAATGTTGGTGTTAAACATGATACCGCCTTTATCTTTTACAGTCAAATAAGCATCTTCTTCCTTTTCAAGTCCGAAATTGTAACCACAGTCAGCAACCAAAGCAACCTTTAGCCTGCTTTTTAAAATCTGTTGCCTGAAATCTAAAAACACAGGCAGTTGCGTTGTCTCCTTAAATACATCCAAACCAAACCCTAATCCTATGGAATACTTCTGCTTAATATTAAAGCCTGACTGAATAATATTGAAAGAATAAATGGCATCTTTGTTTTTAGTGTTTCCGGTACTTGATTTTAGAGTTCCAACACCGATATTGTATCCAAAATCTAACATCATCTGATACTTAGATTTTCTTTTATCAACCCCTTCAACCTTTCCAATGTTTTTTACTTCATTTAAATCCACATTTACCAATTCTCCATTCTGAGTTTTAATCTTCACTTCCCTCTTAGGAATAATTTCAATAATAGTTCCTTTAATTATTGTTCCATCTCTTTTATAAACTACATCTAAGTTTGTTTCCTGAGCATTACCCTCAAGGCTAAATAAAATCAAACCAAAAGCAAGAAAAAATTTTACCTGATTTTGCAAAAAAATTAAAAGTTGATTCATGGTGTAATCATACAAAAAAGCCCTGATCAATCTTCCCCTTTTAATTTTTCTTAAGTTTGTAAAGAGAATTTTAGAACAAAAGATATGAGCAGTTTTGTTGTTTCGGCACGAAAGTACCGTCCGGCTATGTTTGATAGTGTTGTGGGACAGACGCATGTTTCTACTACTTTAAAAAATGCAATAAAAAATAATCACCTTGCACAGGCTTTTTTATTTACCGGGCCTCGTGGCGTAGGTAAAACAACCTGCGCACGTATTCTTGCCAAAACAATTAACTGCACAAACATTACCGATGGCACAGAAGCCTGCAATAATTGCGAATCATGTATATCATTTAATGGGGGTCAGTCATTAAATATTTTTGAATTAGATGCAGCTTCAAATAATTCAGTAGATGATATAAGAAACTTAGTTGACCAGGTTCGTTTTGCTCCTGCTTCGGGTAAATTTAAAATATACATTATTGATGAGGTTCACATGCTGTCTGCCGCAGCCTTCAATGCTTTTCTTAAAACGTTGGAAGAACCTCCCTCCTATGCCATTTTTATACTTGCCACTACAGAAAAGCACAAAATAATTCCAACCATATTATCACGTTGTCAGATTTTTGATTTTAACCGCATACAAATTGAAGACATAGCTAAACATCTTGTAGAAATTGCCGATAAAGAAGAAATTGTAGCCGGAACCCGATGCATTGCACATAATCGCACAAAAAGCTGATGGTGCTTTGCGTGATGCACTTTCCATTTTTGACCAGATAGTTAGCTATGCTGGAAATAAAATCACTTACAAAGATGTCATCAGCAACCTTAACATTTTAGATTACGATTATTATTTCCGCCTGACCGATGATATTGTTAATGGAAATGTTTCTCAAATTCTATTAACATTCAGCGAATTGTTGAGCGAAGGATTTGACTCACACAATTTCATTACCGGGCTAAGTAATCATTTCCGTGATTTATTAGTGTGTAAAGATGAAGTGACACTTCAACTGCTTGAGGTAAGCGCAGGGATAAAAGAAAAATACAAAACACAGAGTAAAATATGCGATGTACCTCATCTTTTAAAACTGATTGAAATTTGTAACCGTTGCGATGTTGAATACCGCAGTGCCAAAAACCAACGCCTGCATGTTGAAATTGCATTGCTCAAAATGTGTACAGTTAATGCCTTGGCAGTTCAGCAATCAACACAGCCACTGGCCTCAGTAAAACCCATACAAACTATAAATTCCCAACAAGTAAATATAACCTCACAAGCAAAACCTACTACTGCAAATGAGCCGCAGCACGAAATAAAAAACCATCCCCTCCTGCTCAACCGGTTCTACAAAACACACCTCCTTCTGCTCCCAAAACATCCCTAACAGGCATTTCCCTTTCATCGTTGGCAAACAAAGCAAAACCTTCTGACAGCGATACCGAAAAAAAAAAGATAACTGATGCGCCATATGTTATAGTTGAAGACGAGCCTATAACCGAAAGCAATGTTTACACTTCCTGGAATGCTTTTGCAAAAATAATGGACGAAAAGGCAGAAAAATATTTCTGTTACACTACTATCAAGAAAACCAGAGCTTAGAGATAATAACCTTATTGAGTTTGCCGTTACAAACAAGGTACAGGAAGAAGAACTTAAACTTTTAAAAGTTGACCTTCTTGAATTCCTCAAAACCCAATTACATAACAGCAACATTCAACTTCAAACGCGCATTATTGAGTTTTCCGAAGAGCCAGCAAAAGCTTACACCGCTAAGGATAAATTTAAAAAAATGGCTGAAAAGAATCCTGCTCTTGAGAACTTAAAAAACGCTTCGATTTAGATTTAGACTATTAGTATCAAAACCAAATTATAAGCAGACTTGAAAATATTACTGCAAACTTTTTAGAATTTTGTCAATAATGTTCCAAAAAAACATTTAGGTTTGCAATAACCAAGTAATTGATGTATGAGTAGTGAAAATGGCCCTATTTTAGTTCCCCTTGATTTTTCTTCACAGTCGTTTATTGCTTTAAGCCAATCATATAATCTTGCGAGGCTAACCAACTCGCCTCTCAGGCTTTTGCATGTAATTGACCAGGATTTTTAAGCAGTTTAACCGAGGGATTTTTATCTCAATACAATTATGGCGATACTATTAAAGAAGATTTGCAAAATAAGCTTGACGAGATTGCCGTTAAGTTAAAAGATGAGCAAAACATAATTGCAACAACCAGCGTACGTACAGGTAAAATTTACAATGAGATTATTGAAGAATCAAATGATTGCAACGCTTCGTTAATTATAATGGGAACGATGGGAAGTTCCACCTTGGTAAAAAAATTTCTGGGCTCCAATGCCTCAAGAGTAATCAGAGAAGCTGAGTGCCCGGTAATTACCATAAAGGTACCGCACACCGCAAAGGGTGTGAGAATATTTTATTGCCGCTTGACTTAACCAAAGAAACAAAAAGAAAAAGTAAATAAAACAATAGAACTAGCACGACTTTATAAATCGCATGTTCATATAGTTACAATTCTTGAAAATGATGATGAGTTTATCATCAAAAATTAGAACGGCAGATGGATCAGGTAAAAGAATTTGTTGAAGCCGAAAATATTAAATGCTCTACAGCATGTATTCAAAATGATGAAGTGGCAGAAGGGATTCATGAATATGCAAAACTGGTAAATGCCGATTTGGTTGTGATTATGACTCAGCAGGAATCAAACTTTACCGATTTGTTTCTCGGCTCAAAAGCACAGGAACTAATTAACTTGTTAGATATTCCGGTTCTTTGTATCCGCCCTGTAAAGAAGAAAGACCTTACAGAATTCGTTTTATCATAAATCCTCATCAACAATAAAAATCTCAGAATATGGAAAACAAAGATTTTGAAATTAAGAAGATTTTAATCCCCTACGATTTTTCCGAAACAGCGGCCTTAAGCCTTGAGCATGCCGTATTTATGGCAAAACTTTTAAGAGCCGAAATGATGCTTTTACACATTCTCGAATCAGTTTCGTTTACCTCTGCTTTAGGCGCAGCTTTTGGAGGTGTTGACAAAAAAATTGAAACGGAATCAAATGAAAAGCTTTCTAAAATTGCACAGGATATACATGCAAAAAATGGAATTACTACTACCTACAAAACAGAAGTAGGAAGAATATACAAAACCATTGTAAGCACTGCTGAAAAGGAAAATGCCGATGTTATTATTATGGGTACGCATGGTGTAAGCGGATACAAACGTTTTAACGTAGGCACAAACACTTCAAAGGTTGTTGAGGAAGCTTCATGTCCTGTAATTTCAGTGCAAGAACATGCAAAAAGGTTGGGCTTTAAACGTATTGTTTTGCCAATAGATGATACTGCTGCATCACGTCAAAAAGTTAACTTCGCTATGGAACTTGCAAAAGCTTATGGCTCGCATATTATTGTTGTTGGTTTAATGAATATGAGTAATGAGGACATTAAGAGAAGATTTACAATAAAGGTTGAGCAGGTAGATGAATGGCTAACCAAGCACGAAGTAAGCTGTGAAACCAAGTATATTAATGGTGATAATCTTGCAAAAATGACAATGACTGTTGCTGAAGAATTAGATGGCGATCTTATAGTGATTATGACAGAACAAGAACCAAGCATTACCGGCTTCTTCTTAGGAACTTATGCAACCCAGGTAGTAAACCACAGTAAGGTTCCTGTAATGTGTGTACATCCAAAGGCTTCTGACCCTAATAATATTTCAGTTGGTTATTAATGCTGAATCTTCAGCCAGACTTTTTAAAGTCAGATTTAATTTCGCTTGTACCATTAACTGAAGTTGATTTTGAAAGTGTTTACCTGGCTGCCAGCGATCCGTTAATTTGGGAGCAACACCCCGAAAAGAACAGATACAAAAAAGAAGTTTTTCAAACTTATTTTAATAGCGCCATTGAATCTAATGGTGCATTTAAAATATGCAACGCAGATTCAAATAACGTAATTGGTTGCTCACGTTACTACAATTTAGATGAAGGCACTAAGACAGTAATGGTAGGCTACACGTTTCTTTCCCGTCCTTACTGGGGAGGATTGTACAACTTACATCTTAAAAAATTAATATTTAATCATGCTTTCGCATATGGTTATAAAGTGCATTTACAAATAGGTGCAAATAACATTCGTTCTCAAAAAGCAACAGAAAAATTGGGCGCCCGAAAAAATTGATGAAACACGGATTGATTTTCCAAATGAAAATCCAAGTTTGCATTATGTTTATGAAATAGGTCCGGCAGAATTTATTTCAGCCCCATAAATCAAATACATTTAAATTCTTCAAACGGCTGATGGCAGTTATTGCAATAATGCAATGCTTTGCAGGCGGTGCTGCCAAACCAACTGGTAAGTTTTGTATTGTCTGATTTACAAAAGGGACATATTGTATTTTCAGTTTTTGCTTTTTTCTGGCGGAGCTATACCGTAATCTGAAAGTTTTTTTCGTGTATCAGGTGTCATCCAATCTGTACTCCATGCCGGAAAAAGTGATGTGACTATTTTAAAATTATTGATATTTTTCTCCAACAGTGTCCTTCTTATTTCATCCTCAATGGCATGTAGTGCAGGACAGCCGGAGTATGTAGGAGTAATGGTAATTATAATCATTCCATCCTTTTCTTCTACTCCTCTCAACACACCTAATTCAGCAATGTTAATTGCCGGAATTTCAGGGTCGGGAATTTGCGATAGCAACTCAGCAATTTTATCTGAATTTAATGTTTCACTATTCATTTATCTGCAAAACTAAACAATAGACTATTCTAAAATATTATAAACAACAAATGAAATTATTCTTTTGTGTTTTAAAATTTTCTACTTTAGAAAAAACAAAAACTATGAACAAACTCATGAGACTCTCATAGCCGGTTACGGTGCTAAAAAATTAGGAGGTGGCTGTATTTCCACCATCATTATTTTTATTGTTATTTACTATTTGCTTGGGCAGTGTAATTAAGGCTAATTCGGGTTATTAATATCTTTCTTTAAACTTTGCTTTCGGCTGTTGTTTTATTTATTTCTTTGCCGCCTCAAAATTTAAAATATGTATAAATACTTAGCAATTGTTGCCATAACAGCTGCAACTTTTACATCGTGCAAGCGCGATGGTGTACAAAAAACAGAAACAGGTTTACAATACCGTTTTATAACCGAAACTAAAGGAAAAAAACCAGCTAAAGGCGATATTCTTTCCATGCACATGATTTATAAAACAGAAACCGATTCTGTTTTATTTGATTCTAAAAAGATGGCTGGTGATAAGTTTAAAGTGGCTTTAAAAGAGCCTGCTTACAAAGGAAGCATTGAAGAAGGTTTTGGCATGATGGCTGCAGGTGATAGTGCTGAATTTAAAGTAGTGGCTGATTCTGTTTTTGAAAAAATATTCCAGGGCGCAGTTACCTGCTTTCATAAAAAAAGGAAGTATGTTAACCTTTAATATTAAAATGGAAAACATTCAAACCGAAGCTGATTATAAAAAGAAACTGAAGAAAAAAGCAAAGCGGCTTTAATGGATGAAGCTAATGCAACGCAGAAATATATTACCGACAACAACATTACAGCACAACCTAATCCATCGGGCTTATACTACATAGAAAAAACAAAAGGCACAGGAGCAAAAGCTGAAAAAGGGAAAAAGGTTAGCGTTATTTATAAAGGCATGTTACTGAACGGAACCGGGTTCGACCAAAGCAAAGACAATGCGGGTTATGAGTTTACGCTTGGTGTTGGCGAGGTTATACCCGGCTGGGACGAAGGCATTGCCATGATGAATGAAGGCGGAAAAGCGTTGTTGGTTATTCCTTCAACCCTTGGTTACGGACCACGCGGCAACGGACCTATCCCTCCAAATTCTCCGCTTGTTTTTGAAGTAGAGCTTGCAAAAGTTATTCAATAAGCAACAAAGGAAAATCCTTGTAAAAAATTTTAGAAGTAATTTTTTTTTGCCGATGAATAAGTGCAGTAAACTTAATAGCATTCTATTTAGCATTTTATTTACCGCACTTTTGTTTTCATGCAAAAACACAAAACAAACAACAGCTAATAATAACACAATGCCACAAACACAAGAAGATATTGTTCTTACAACACCATCGGGTGTTACCATAAAACTTACTAAAAAGGGTGATGGATTAAAGCCATCTACAGGTGATAAAATTACAGTGCATTACAAAGGCAGGTTAACTGACGGAACGGTGTTTGACAGTTCTTACGACAGAAACCAACCTTTTTCATTTACGCTTGGAACGGGTCAGGTAATACAAGGCTGGGATGATGCATTTGCCATGATGCAAACAGGCGACCAGGCAGAAATTATTATTCCTCCGGCATTAGGTTACGGCAGCCATGCAAACGGAAAAATTCCTGCCAACTCTACTTTAATTTTTAATGTAGAACTGATTTCGGTTAAACAAAAAATAGCAGCCGTGCCATACAATGTTGATGGCTTCGATACTATTGAAACTAAATCGGGCTTAAAATATATTATGGTAAAAAAAGGTGCGGGCAAACAAGCAGCACCGGGCACAAGTGTATCTGTACATTACACCGGTTATTTAACCGATGGCACCAAGTTTGATTCTTCTGTTGAAAGAGGTGAACCTATTACTTTCCGTTTGGGAGAAGGACGAGTGATACAAGGTTGGGAACAGGGAATTGCCTTGTTGAATGTTGGGGGAAAAACACGCTTGATTATTCCTTACAACTTGGGTTATGGAGAGCAGGGTTATCCTCCGGTAATTCCAGCAAAAGCCACTCTTATTTTTGATGTGGAATTGGTGGATGTGAATTAAGCACTATAGATTAAAATTTTTTCCACAAAGACACAAAGAATTACAAAGACTTTTCACAAGTTTTGCTTTGGTGCTTCTTAGTGTCTTTGTGGGACACTCTTCTTTGCTATTTTTACAAAGCAATGCCACGCATTATACTTTTAATTTTTCTACTGTTTACCAAAGAAGTTTCCTCACAGGAACTTTATAAAATAAATCTTGCTGACGAAAACAATACTACCTACCCGCTTTCATCAATTAAAAACAATAAAACTTCTGTTTTTATTTTTTTTGACACTGATTGTCCACTATGCAAAAACTACACACTAACCGTTAACGAACTTGCAAAAAAATACAAGTTTAACAATGTGCAGTTCTATTTGATTTTTCCCGACAAACAAACAAGCGCATCGCTAATAAAAATATTCCGAGATTACTATAAGCTAAATGTTATAACGCTTAGCGATAGCAAGCACGAATTACTTAAACTTCTTAAAGCAAAAGTAACCCCGGAAGTTTTTGTATTTAACTCTGAAGCAGCATTACTTTACAGCGGTGCCATTGATAACTGGATGTACGAAACCGGAAAGAAAAGAAAAGTGGTAACACAGTTTTATTTGGATGATGTACTAAGTGAAATAAGTAAAGGAAAAGTACCAAAGAAAAAAAGGAACAAAGCATACGGATGCATTATAGAATACTAATCATAATTTTTATTGTACTTTTTATTTGCGGATGTACGTCTGAAAAACATCAAATTACCTTTTCAGAACATATTGCTCCAATCATTTATAAAAATTGCACATCATGTCATCGTGATGGAGAAGGTGGAGGATTTTCACTGGCTACTTATAATGATGTGAGAAAGAAAGCTGGTACTATTGCTATTGTAACTCAATCGCGCACCATGCCTCCTTGGCCTGCCGATCCAACTTACCGCCACTTTGCCGATGAAAAAATTTTAAGCGATGAGGAAATAGAAATGATTTCTGCATGGGTTGAGAATGGCTGCCCCATTGGCGATAGCTTAAGTATTCCTGCCCTTCCCGTATTTAATGATAAAACTTCGCAGCTTGGCAAACCTGATTTATCCGTAGGATTTCCATCAAAATATTTCATTAAAGGAAATAACAAAGACAATTTTTTAGTTATCAAGTTACCCTATGAATTACTACGAGACACTTTTATAAAAACGATTGAATTTATCCCCGGTAATAAAAAACTGTTGCACCATATGAATGGCAACTTAGTTGTGTTTAATCCTGAAAAGAAAAAAAACATTAACACAGGTGAGTGGTACGTAAATGCCGAAGACTCTTTTGACAGCCATGATATGCACGCGCGGATTGGTTTGTTGCATGACGACAACTCTTACCCTATGCTTATTCCTTCGGTGGTTAATTATTTACCGGGTGTTTATAGCGATAAATATCCCGATGGCATTGGCGGATGGCGCTTAACAAAAAAAGGAGTGATCTATATTAACACCATGCACTACGGCCCGTCACCTGTTGATGACTATGATAGTTCTTACTTCAATTTCTTTTTTACCTCTACCCCTCCTAAGCGCCCGTTGCGCGAATTAATTTTAGGCACAATAGGTGTTGCACCTGTGGTACCCGAACTTGTGATTCCACCCAATACGGTTAAAACATTTTATACCGAAACTGTAATCAACAAAGACATTTCTATTACCACCATAGTCCCACACACATGCATTTGATTGGAAAAAAATTTACTGCTTATGCAGTTACTCCACAATCAGATACTATTCCTTTAATTAGAATTAATAATTGGGATTTCCGATGGCAATATTTTTATAAATGTAAAACACTTTTAAAAATTCCGGCAGGTAGCAAGATTAGAGCAGAAGGCGTATATGATAACACTGAGCAAAATCCCAATAACCCGTTTTATCCACCAAGAGTCATCGGTGAACGCAAAGGAAGTATGCGTACAACTGATGAAATGTTTCAGCTTATTTTTAATTATTTAGAATATAAAAAGGGTGATGAGAATATTTCATTGGAGTAAAATATTTCACGCAAAGGCCCAAAGAGCGCAAAGGAAATTTAAACCTAGTCCTTTGCGCTCTTTGGGCCTTTGCGTGACTTAAAAACTTACTTCCAAGCGCAAATTACCCCGCCCATAAGAGCAAAGGTAACTGTGAAATAGCCAACGTTAATCCAAATATATTTCCAGCTTTTTCTTTCAAACATAGCATTAATAGCAATAATTGGCAATGCAAAAAACAAACCTGCAATAGTACCATGTAAAGCACCATGTTTAAAGGTTCGGAAATTATTACCATACTGCTCCATAAAACCTTTGTACCAAATGGCAAGTTCAGAGTTGGGGTCGTTAAACCCGGGTTCATCAACCAACACCGACATAACGCCCATTTGGTGAATGACCATTGGCATCAGAATCATACCTGCCAGCACCGCAAACACATAAGTTAATCCGAATATCAAAGCATGATTTGCGCCCTTAGCTTTTTCTTCCGTCATACCCGATTCCTGCATCCATGCATTACCTAAAAATTTGGGATTGTACCATACAAAACCCACCGCCAGCGGTATAAGTGCCGCTACAAATACTGAGATAAAGTTTACGTCCATATTATTTAATTTTTTAGTTGTTTATGAGGCAAAGCTAAATTTAATAAACTTGTTTTTAAGAATAATTAATGTGATTTAACAACAGTTTGTTAAAAAGTACCGAGTTAAATATTAAAATTGTTTCAATCCTCCAAATTTAAGAGAAAGAAAATGCAGGTTTAAGACACTATTTTTATCACTAAAAAATGTTAATAAATACATGCTGTTTTCACTCTCATTTTTAGGATGGCAGCAGCCTTTATTTTATCTTTACGAAGTATTAAAAAAATCAAACTTTTAAATTAAAAAATGAGCGATAACGTAGCCGAAATGGAAGTAAAAGCACAACAGTATAATGCCGATAGCATTCAGGTATTAGAAGGATTAGAAGCCGTAAGAAAACGCCCAGCCATGTATATTGGCGATGTAGGTGTTAAAGGTTTACATCACTTGGTTTATGAGGTGGTTGACAACTCAATTGATGAAGCACTTGCAGGGCATTGCAAAAACATTGAGGTATTTATTAACGAGGATAACTCTATTACTGTAAAGGATGATGGACGAGGCATCCCTACAGATATTCATCCAAAAGAAAAACGCAGTGCATTGGAAGTTGTAATGACCGTTTTACATGCCGGAGGTAAATTTGATAAAGATAGTTACAAAGTTTCAGGTGGTTTACATGGTGTAGGTGTATCCTGTGTAAATGCTCTCTCTACTCACTTGCGTGTAGAGGTACACCGCAACGGAAAAGTTTTTGAACAGGAATACTCTTGCGGTAAACCTTTGTTTGATGTACGTGAGGTTGGTGATACTGACTACAGAGGAACCATTGTGACGTTCAAGCCAGATGCTTCCATATTTTTAACAATCGTTTACAATTTTGCAACGCTTGCTTCGCGCATGCGCGAACTTGCTTACCTTAATAAGGGAATAAACATTACGCTTATTGATGTAAGAGAGTTAGATGCTGAAGGCAGACCCCTTGGCGAAAATTTTTACAGCACCAAAGGCTTGCGCGAATTTGTTGAATATATAGATGTAACACGTGAAAAGTTAATTCCGGAATGTATTTATTTTGAAACGGATAAATTTGGTATTCCTATTGAAGTGGCAATGCAATACAACACTTCTTTTTCCGAAAACATTCACTCTTACGTAAACAACATTAACACTCACGAAGGCGGAACACACCTTTCGGGTTTCAGGCGTGCATTAACTCGTACCTTAAAAAGTTATGCCGAAAAGCAGAAGATGCTTGAGAAACTGAAATTTGATATTGATGGTGATGATTTCCGCGAAGGACTTACGGCTGTTATATCCGTTAAGGTTGCCGAGCCTCAGTTTGAAGGACAAACAAAAACCAAACTTGGAAACAATGAAGTAATGGGTGCCGTTGACCAAGCAGTAGGTGATGCGCTGAATAAGTTCTTGGAAGAAAATCCTAAAGATGCCAAAGCCATTGTAAACAAAGTTATACTGGCTGCCACTGCACGTCATGCAGCACGTAAGGCACGCGAATTAGTTCAACGTAAAAATGTTTTAACAGGTACTGGATTACCGGGAAAACTATCTGATTGTAGTGAGCGTGACCCCGGTAAATGTGAAATTTATCTGGTTGAGGGAGACTCAGCAGGTGGAACAGCTAAGCAAGGGCGTGATAGAAATTTTCAGGCAATACTTCCGTTAAGAGGTAAAATTCTGAATGTGGAGAAAGCAATGGAGCATAAGATTTACGAAAACGAAGAGATTCGTAATATTTACACAGCATTTGGTATTTACCGTGATGATAAACAAGAAGGTCGTCCGTTAATACTTGACAAACTGCGCTATCACAAAATTGTAATTATGACCGATGCCGATGTGGATGGTAGCCATATTACCACATTGATATTAACTTTCTTTTTCCGTCACATGAAAGAATTAATTGAAGAAGGATATATTTATATTGCAACTCCACCATTGTACTTAGTTAAAAAAGGTAAAGAAGAACAATACTGCTGGAATGATGAACAACGGATGGCTGCAGTAAAAGAACTGGCAGGCGAAGGAAAAGAATCAAGCGTGAACATACAGCGTTACAAAGGATTGGGAGAAATGAACGCAGAGCAATTGTGGGAAACAACCATGAATCCATCCAAACGTACACTACGACAGGTAACAATTGAAAGTGCTGCCGAAGCCGATCGTATTTTCAGCATGCTAATGGGTGATGATGTACCACCTCGAAGAGAGTTTATTGAGAAGAATGCCAAATACGCTAAGGTTGATGCGTAAAACCTTGTGTTATTAAATAATAGCAAAAATGAATACAACTAAAAATCCCGTCTGGCTTTGTCAAGGCGGGTTTTTTATTACTACAATAATCAAATGCAGCAATACCACGATTTATTAAAATATATTTTAAGCAACGGTACCCAAAAGCATGACAGAACCGGCACAGGTACTATCAGCACGTTTGGTTACCAGATGCGTTTAAATTTGCAAAACGGTTTCCCGCTTGTTACTACAAAAAAAGTGCATACCAAATCAATCATACATGAGTTGCTTTGGTTTTTAAAAGGCGAAACCAACATTAAGTACTTAAAAGAAAACGGAGTAAGTATATGGGATGAGTGGGCTGATGAAAACGGCAATCTGGGTCCTGTGTATGGCTCGCAATGGAGAAGCTGGAAAGGTGCCGATGGAAAACTGTTGACCAGATTACACAATTGATTGAACAGATAAAACGTAATCCTGATTCTCGCAGGTTAATTGTAAGTGCATGGAATGTTACCGAAGTGGAGAACATGGCCTTGCCTCCATGCCACACCATGTTCCAGTTTTATGTGGCTGATGGAAAATTATCCTGCCAGTTATACCAGCGCAGTGCTGATGTTTTTTGGGAGTGCCTTTTAACATTGCATCATATGCTTTACTCACTCACATGGTGGCACAGGTTTGTAATCTTAACGTTGGAGATTTTGTACACACCTTTGGCGATGTACACATCTATAATAACCATTTAGAACAAGTGCAGTTGCAATTATCACGTACACCGCGAGCGTTGCCGATATTAATACTTAATCCACTCATTAAAAGTATTTTTGATTTTAAGTTTGAGGATATTTCTATTAACAATTACGACCCCTATCCTGCTATTAAAGCACCGGTTGCGGTTTAAAATATTTTGCCATGTTATCTTTGATTGTTGCAGTTGATGAGAATAACTTAATTGGAAACAAAAACCAGTTACCCTGGCATTTACCTGCCGATCTAAAATATTTTAAGTCGTTAACTACCGGGCATCCTATCATTATGGGACGCAAAACCTTCCAATCTATTGGAAAGCCATTGCCCAACAGAAGAAACATCATCATTACCCGAAATAAAAATTTTGTTGCAGAAGGTTGTGAGTTTTTTTTTGATTTGAAAGAGGCAATTAAAAGTTGCATCACTAACCAAGAGTGTTTTGTTATTGGCGGTGCAGAATTATTTAGGATGGCTTTGCCAATTGCCGACAGATTATATCTCACCAAAATCCATCATTCCTTTGAAGGGGATACGCACTTTCCTGCAATTAAGAATGTTGACTGGGAACTGATTTCGGAAGAAAAACACAGCCCTGATGAGAAGAATAAATACAGTTATTCTTTTTTAGTTTATAATGCTGTAAAGAAAAATTGTTGCTTAAACAATGTCGTGGCAATCATATATAAAAGGATTTTCATCGTACCTTAAATTAGAGAAATCACTTTCGTCTAATTCCAACGAGGCTTACGTCCATGATATTGAAAAGCTGTTTACTTTTTTGAACAACAATGCGCTGAATGTATCTCCGGAAAAAATCTCACTTGAGCATTTGCAGGATTTTATCAAGTGGATTAACGAAGAAGGAATGAGCGCGCGCTCGCAAGCACGAATCATATCAGGCATAAAGGCTTTTTACAAATATCTTCTCCTCGAGAATTTAGTTACCGATGATCCTACAGAACTTTTACAAGCACCAAAAATTGGAAGGAAACTTCCGGATTTTTTTAGCAGTGCATGAAATTGATGCCATGCTCTCAGCTATTGACTTGAGCAAGCCTGAAGGGCAACGCAACCGCGCCATGCTCGAAACCATGTATAGCTCTGGCTTGCGTGTTACAGAATTAATCTCTCTAAAAAAGTCATCCTCATTCTTAGACATTGGATTTTTAAAAATACACGGCAAAGGCAATAAAGAAAGATTGGTTCCGATAGGTGATTCAGCCATAAAGCACATCAAAATTTATGAGGAAGCCATGCGCGTGCATTTAAAAATAAAAGCAGGCCAGGAAGATTTTCTTTTTCTGAATAAACGCGGAAGCAAATTATCGCGTATTATGGTATTTATGATTATAAAGGAGCTTGCAGAAAGAGCCGGAATAAAGAAAAAAATAAGTCCACACACGTTCAGGCATTCCTTTGCAACACATTTATTAGAAGGCGGTGCCGATTTACGTGCAGTACAAGAAATGCTTGGGCATGAAAGCATCACCACCACAGAAATTTATACGCATTTAGACAGAGATTATCTGAGACAGGCAATCATGCAGTTTCATCCAAGGGCATAGTTTTCCGTTATCATTTTTACCTCCAGGACTTTTGGTACTCTTCGGTTAAATATTTTAGGTTTGTAGTAATCAAAAATATCAGCTAATGAAAATCCGCATTAAAGGAAATACCATCAGGTTAAGACTTTCAAAAAGCGAGGTCGCTTTTTTTGAAAAAGAAAAACAGATTAGCGAAGAAACTAATTTCGGCAACAGCACCCTTATATATCAGTTGGTAAACGATGTAAATACAGGTTCGATTAAAGCTACTTTACAAAACAATTGTATATCGGTACATATTCCCTCGGAATATTCCTTAAAGTGGACCAGCAGTAATTTGGTTGGATTAAGTAATGATATGGATGTGGGCAACGATAAAAAACTATTTATCCTGATAGAAAAAGATTTTAAATGTTTGGATGAAACGATAGAGGACCAGAGTGATAATTATGACAACCCTCTTGCGCAAGCTAAATGAGTGAAAAAAAAACATACCTGAATCTTCCGAAAATGTTTCCGCAGAAAATCCTGAAGAGTTTACAGGTATTAAGCTGGAACAATCAAAAAATGTAGCAGCAGGAATTCCAGCTGTTATTTCGAGTGCTGTACACATATTAAGTGAGATGGATGCAGGCAGAGGGATGAAGGCGCTGCTTGCATTGAATCAAACCGATGGGTACGATTGTCCGGGGTGCGCATGGCCCGACCCTGACGAGGAGAAAGAGCGTTCTTCTATTGCAGAATATTGTGAGAATGGCGCTAAGGCAATTGCAGAAGAAGCAACTACAAAAAAACTAACTGCCGATTTCTTTGCTAATAATTCTGTTGCAGAACTTTCTCACTTGAACGATTATGAGATTGGTAAAAAGGAAGAATAGCACAACCTATGTTTCTTGCAAAGGGCGCAACACATTACACACCAGTTAGCTGGAATAATGCCTTTATTAAAATAGCTAATCATCTTCACACTTTAAACTCTCCTGATGAAGCGGTGTTTTACACATCAGGCAGAACAAGCAATGAAGCAGCATTTTTATACCAGTTATTTGTTCGTGAGTTTGGCACCAACAATCTTCCCGATTGCAGTAACATGTGCCATGAATCAAGTGGAGTGGCCTTATCAGAAAGTTTAGGAATTGGTAAAGGCAGTGTAACACTAACTGACTTTTATAAAGCAGAAGTCATTATTATACTTGGGCAAAACCCCGGCACCAACCATCCGCGTATGCTTAGTGCATTGCAAAAGGCAAAAGAAAATGGCTGCACCATTATTTCTATTAATCCTTTAAAGGAAACCGGGTTAATTGGCTTTAGTAATCCTCAAAAAATAAAAAGTATACTGGGCATTAAATCTAAGCTGACCGATATTTTCTTGCAGGTAAAAATAAATGGCGATATGGCATTGCTTCAAGCCATTGCTAAAATTTTATTGAAAGAACAGAAAAAAATCAAAATGTATTTGATTTAGATTTTATAAAAGAGCATACTTCAGGCTACGAAAATTTTATTGAACACATCAGGAATCAAAATCTTGAAGAGTTAATAGAACAAACAGGACTTTCGTTTAATGAAGTAAAACAAGTTGCTGACATACTTGCATCAAAAAATAAAATTATAGCATGCTGGGCAATGGGTTTAACGCAACACAAAAATGCTGTTGACACCATTAAGGAAGTTGTAAATCTTTTATTACTGAAAGGCAGTATAGGTAAAGAAGGCGCAGGCACCTGTCCTGTTCGAGGGCACAGCAATGTGCAGGGCGACAGAACAATGGGCATTTTTGAAAAGCCTTCGCAAAAGTTTTTAGAGAACATTGAAAAAGCCTTTGGTTTTACACCGCCTGCCAAATACGGATACGACACGGTTGAATGCATTCATGCTATGATGGAAGGGAAGGCAAAAGTTTTTATTGCCATGGGTGGTAATTTTCTTTCTGCAACACCTGACACTAAGTACACAGCACAGGCGTTGCAAAAATGCAAGCTTACTGTACAGATAAGTACCAAATTAAACCGCAGTCATTTAATTACGGGTGAAGAAGCACTTATACTTCCGTGCTTAGGCAGAAGTGATAAAGATGCAGTGAATGGAGAAGAACAATTTATTACTACAGAAAACAGTATGGGCGTTATACAAATGAGTAAAGGAAACCTGAAGCCTGTGTCTAATGATTTGTTGAGTGAGCCGGTGATAGTATGTAACCTTGCCAAAGCAACGCTTGCTGCTAAAAGTAAAGTTAACTGGGATAAATACCTTACACATTATGACAATATTAGAGATGATATTGAGAAAACAATACCGGGGTTTAAGGACTACAATAAAAAAGTAAGAAAGCTGGGAGGATTTTATTTGCCCAACAGTGCAAGGGAAAAAAAGTTTGACACCATTATAGGCAAGGCAAATTTTAATATTGCTAAAAGTGAACAACCATCGCTCAAACAAAACGAACTGATGATGATGACCATTCGGAGCCATGATCAGTTTAATACCACCATTTACGGATTGAATGACAGATACAGAGGAATAAACAATGAGCGCAGGGTTATTTTAATGAATGAGAAAGATCTTGGAGCGTTGGGTTTTTTACCGGGTGATGTGGTTGATATTTATAATGACCATAACAATACTGAGAGAGTTGCTAAAAAATTTATTGTGGTTAAATACAATATTCCTGAAAAATGTTGTGCCACTTATTTTCCTGAAACAAATGTGCTGGTACCTATTGACAGCGTTGCAAAAAAAGTAACACTCCAACCAGCAAAAGCGTAATAATTAATCTAAAAAAAACATAATTCTTAAAATGGAAATAAAAGAAACACTTTACACCACCTTCTCCTACCCATGCCAGCGTGATAATATAACAGATGCAGATGGCGAACTGGTTTTTACAAATTGCACTCAGCGAAGATGTAGAATTGCCAAAAGGCATATACATGAATGATGATGGTATTTATGAAATAATATTTGACAGCAATATGATTACTAAAGAAATGCTGCTTGATGAGCTAAAGGAGCTAAATAGTATTGCAGGCATTAATTATGAAATTGCGTTTGCTGGAGATAATTAGTTATAGCTTACCAAGCTTTTAAAGCATAATATAAATTGCTATTACCGCTACAACAATTCCTACAATCCCTTTTTTTTGTGGTACCTCTTTAAAAAACAAAAATGATGCTATAACCGATACAAGCACTATTCCAATGTTAACTATGGTGAAAAGTTTACCGCTATCTGTACCGGGTTCTGCTAATGCTCTAATTAAAAAATAAAGAGAAAAGAAGTTAACTAATCCCAAAAGAATTCCTCCCAGTACACTTTGAATTTGTATGGTGGCTTCCTTCATTATCATTTGCTTGACTATGAGGATACCTCCAAAAAAAAGCAGCTGAACCGAAAAGAGTGGAAACAAATAAATTTTGGTTTTGGGCATTAATGAAAGTTGCTTGCGAGTATTTTATGCTAGTGTCAACCAATCCTGCACCAATAAAAGTATAAACGGAAGTATTAGTATAAAGCCAGTATGCGTTTTGCCATCGGGCTCTTTTTTACCACCTCTGGTTAAATACACTGAAATTAAAGCAAGAATTAGTCCTATTATCTTTTGCAGGGTTAAAGGTTCATCATATAACATAACTCCTGCAACCATTGGTATTACTACCGACATTTTTGAAGCTACTGAAGTTGTGCCTATTCCAACTTCCTGAGCAGTTTTAGCTGTTAGAAAAAAAACCACAATAAATAACAGACCAATAAACAGACTGGCATAATAAAAATTTTTTATATCCGGTAATAATCCAATGTTTTCAGAATAATTAAACATAAAAGAGAAAATGCTTGCGGTTACATAATTAAAAAAAACAACCCCTGTAAGTTATCTACCCTCCATTTTTCAAAGTACTTTAATATTATATACAACAAAACTGTTGTTACTATACTCATGGTTAAATTCATACTCATTTATCTTTATTCTTGTAGGTTAAAAGAATGTCGTTTTTGATTTTTGTCTCTTGCCAATGAGCAGCTTTTAATACAGGTGCTGCTATTCCTTCGGTTAAAATTTTTTCTTGTGCAAGAAAAACTCTTGCTTCATCCCACAATCCTAGTTGGAAAAAATTATTCAGTGTAACGGCACCACCTTCTACTATAATGGACTGAATATTTCTCTCATGTAGTTTATACAGTACCTGAGTAATAACATTTTTTTCAAAATTAATTTTCACTACTTCCAGCTTCTCTGCAACTATCTCCTTATTACTAAAAACAATTGTTCTACCGCCATCACAAAAAACATGGTGTGTTAGTGGGGTTCTTAAATCTTTATCAATTAAAATTCGTAAAGGATTTTTTCCATGCCATTCTCTTGCATTTAACCTGGGATTGTCCCTAATGGCTGTGTTAGCACCAACTAATATTCCTTGCTCTTCACTACGCCATTTATGCACCAATTTTTGTGAATACCCGTTGCTAATCCAACGGTTGGTTTCATTTTGATGAAGTGGAGCGATAAATCCATCCTTACTTTGCGCCCATTTTAATATAATGTACGGACGTTTCTTTATATGATAAGTAAAAACCTTTTGTTCAGTTCAATGCATTCATATTCTGATACATTTTCAATAACTTCAATACCATTTTCGCGCAATTTTTTTATTCCGCTCACATTAACTTTTTCAAACGGGTCAATACAACCAACTACAACTTTTTTAATACCGGAACTAATAATCAAGTCTACACATGGCGGGGGTTTTGCCATGATGATTGCAAGGTTCGAGGCTAACGTATAGCAAAGATTCCTTCAAAAGTGATTTATCTTCCACATCACTTATTGCATTTACTTCAGCATGCTGCTTGCCATAAATTTTATGATAACCCTCGCCAATAATTTTATTGTTATGCACAACTAATGAACCAACCATTGGATTTGGAGCTATATTACCCAAACCTAAAGATGCAAGTTCTACGCAGCGTCTCATATACAACTCGTGCATGTTGCCAAAGAAAACATTTTTAATTGAGATACTTACATTTGATGCCTTACAGCAAATGTTAGTTAAAGATATTTATAACAAGATAGTTACCGAACTAAGTTCTATATATAATACGGAAGAAGCCCGTGTTATTGCACGTATTTACATACAAGACGTTTTAGAAGTTAAAAATCCTTTATTGAATGAGTCTAATCATATTAATTCAAAACCGAAATGGGTTCTATTGAAGATGATTTGCAGAGACTAAAAAATTATGAACCCATTCAATACGTAACAGGTAAAACTGTTTTTTGTGGGCTTCCCTTTTAAAGTAAACAATCAAGTTTTAATACCTCGCCCCGAAACTGAAGAATTGGTTTATTGGATAATTGAACGCAACAAAAAAATTAATCCGATAATTATGGACGTATGTACAGGCAGCGGCTGTATTGGAATTTCTCTTTCCAAAAAAAATTTGGAGCAGAAGTATGGGCTACGGATGTTTGTGATAAAGCGCTTTCTGTTGCCAAAGAAAACGCTGACTTAAATAGTACAAGAATAAATTTCATAAAAGATGATGCATTGAATTTTAATATCTACAAATACCCAGTTGGTATTGATATCTTAGTAGCTAATCCCCTTATATTCCTACAGTAGAAAAGGTGTTGTTAGATAAAAATGTGGTGGAATTTGAACCGCACATAGCTTTATTTGCCCCGGGTAGCCCATATACCTTCTATCACCACATAACCAAAATAGCCGCAATATTATTAAAACCGGGGGCCAAGTTTATTTTGAGATACATAGTAATGGAGCAAACGAGGTACGGCAAATTTTGGCTGATAATGGGTTTGTTGATATAATAGTTAGAAAAGATTTGAACGAAAATGAAAGAATGATTTGCGGTGTATTAAAAAATAAATACTTTTGATTGCTGTAAACAAATTAAGACTCAACGCTATGCTTAAACTTAATGCAGGAGAAAAATTCGCTGCCATTTCGTTTCCTAAAGGCTCTTTAAGAAAGAAATATGCAGTTAGTAACCATGGTCGCTTAATAAGCTATACCAAAATTTTTAAAGATGGCGATTTACTTGCCGGTACCTCAATTGGTGGTTACATTACTTTAAAAGTAAAGCCAGATGGAAAGGATAAAACCATCTATGTACACAAAGTTGTGGCACAGAACTTTTCAAAAAAAGCCTCACCTAAACATAAAAACGTAATACATCTGAATCATAACAAAAAGGATAACAAATCTTCCAACCTTAAATTTGTTACTGATGACGAAATGTACAAACACCACAGACAAAGCCCTCTTATTAAAAAACACCTTAATAGCCTGCTCACAAAAACCGGAACTGCCAAAGGGCTTAAACTTAATGTGGGTAAGGTAAAAGAAATAAAAAAGATGCTACGCGATAAAAAAGGCTACACCTTAAAAGCTATTGCCAAAAAATTTCGTGTTAGCGATATGCAGGTTTTCAGAATTAAATCAGGCGAGAACTGGGCATCGGTTAAATAAACTTGTATTGTTTATTTTTTTATCGGTAGCGGCACATCTTCTAAGGTGTTGCAGTGTAAATTTTATTGCCCTGACATTAATAAATGTGAAAAAATCTCTTCTCCTAAGTATTTTTATATAACTAATTTTAGCGCATTAAATTGCAACCAACTTCTTTGATGCAGCTTTTAAAAAAATATTGGGATGAGAAACCTCTTGCTCTTCTACTAATTATTGGTGGAATTTTCAGACTACTCTCCGCTTTCTTTGCCAAAGGTTATGGCATGAGTGATGACCATTTTTTGGTTATTGAACCATCACAATCTTGGGTGGATGGATACGATTACAACAAATGGCTACCGGTAATTACAAGGATTAATCCAGGCAAGCGGGCATAGTTTATTATATCCGTGTTTGCATTATATTTTGTTTTATCTGTTTAAATTTATTGGAATTGTAAACCCTGATACTAAAATGATTATAGTTCGTTTGTTACATGCGCTATACTCTTTAATAATAATAGTAATAGGCTTTAAAATTACTGAAAGAATTGCCAATAAAAATACTGCAAGGCTATCGGGCTTGCTGTTAGCTATCTATTTTTTTATGCCCTGGCTGAGCGTGCGTAATTTGGTTGAAGTGGTTTGCATTCCGCCTTTAATGCATGCAACATGGTATGTAATAAAATACGGTAAGGAAAATTACAGAGCAGGAGTTTATGCAGGTATTATGCTTGGGCTTGCATTTTGTATTCGCTTTCAGACAGCTATTTTTATTTCTGGTTTTGGATTAGCTTTGATTTTGATGCAACGCTGGAAAAATATTGCCTGGCTTATTATCGGTTTTGTCTTAAGTGTTGGAATTGTGCAAATGCTTACAGATGTATTGATATGGAAAAAGCCATTTGTTGAATTTGCCGAATATGTGCGTTACAATTTGGAAAACAGCGAAACGTATGGTGTAAGTTCGTGGTACAAATTCCTGCTTCTTGTAAGCGGAATTTTAATACCTCCAATGAGCATTTTACTCATGCTTGGTTATTTAAAGATCTGGAGGAAACATCTTATCATCTTTTTACCTGCTTTTTTATTTTTTGTTTTTCACTCATCATTTCCAAATAAGCAGGAAAGATTTATTTTGCCTGCTATTCCTTTTATAATTGTTGGGGGATGGTTGGTTGGCAGCAGTTGTTGCAATACTCCACCAAAACTTGGATACATAAATTTAACCGCATTACATGGATATTGTTTTTTATACTTAACACCATTCCTCTTATCGTAGTAAGTGTGTCGTATAGTAAAAGAAGTCGTGTTGAATCAATGCTTTACTTGCATAGAAAAGGCGATACAAAAACCATTTGCGTTGAAGAAAGCATCCACAGCAATATTACACTTCCGCCACAGTTTTATTTAGGCAGTTGGGGCACTGTTTACGGTCTGTCTTCATCACGAACTATACAAAACCTGCTGTGCGATTTGCAAAAAGACAAAACTTAAAGAAAACCTTCCTCAATATGTTCTCTTTAATCAGAATGACGATTTAGAAAAAAGAATTAGTGCCTTTAAAAAATATTTTCCTAACATAACATTTGAAACAGAAATAAAACCCGGTTTTATTGATGCTTTACTTCACAAATTGAACCCACGTAATTCTAACTTTACTATTTACATTTACAAAATACATTATAACAAGGAAGAATGGGCAAGCATTAACTCTGCTGGCTGCTTTGAACATAATTAAAAGATGATATGATCTAATAGGGTAATAACTTTTAAGATGGATTGCTTTTAAAATACTCCATAATATCCTCTACAGGTTTTACTAATATTTTGCCCACTGAAAAGCCATTTTTGTTTGCCACCTCTTTTAATATATGGCTGAAATGATGAGCAATACTTCCAATAAAATGAACAGGGTGTTTTTTACTTTCAGGATAAACTACAATTGTGGTTTCATAAAACTCGGTAAACCCTTTGCGTACTATATTTACTACATAATCGCTTTCCTTGTGTGACGATAAAAACTTTGCAAACGAAGCCAAATAAACATTAGGATCAGGTTTATGATATACACTTTCGATAATTGACTCTTTTGTAAGGTGATATTGATCTCTAAGCTGAGATTCCAACTCTTGTGGCAAAAGTTTATACAGATAGTGAGACAGAATTTTTTTTCCAAAATAACTTCCGCTGCCTTCATCGCCTATTATATAACCTAATCCATGATGGCTTGCTACCACATCTTTTCCATTGTAAGAACAAGCATTACTGCCCGTACCTAAAATGCAAACTACCCCAGGCTTATTACCACATGCAGCAATACATGCTCCGAGCATATCGTGTTCAACTAAAACATTGGCATTGGTAAAAACTTTTCTAAAAGCACCTGCTACAATCTGATTGCGTTTTTCATGGCTGCATCCCGACCCATAAAATTTTAATACTTTAACATCTTTTGCATAGTGCATTAACCCACGGTTATGGGTAAGCTCATTGATAATAAATTTTTCGTCATGGAAAAACGGATTAAACCCAACCGTATTAAATTCCATTTTAAAATCTTTACGATCACTTAACAGCCAGTCGGCTTTGGTGGATCCTGAATCGGCAATAAGAAGCATTTTTTGTTTGGAGTTTTAGTCCCGAAGTTTCGGGAGAAGTTGAGAGTATGTGGTTTGAAGTTGTGCAAAATTAAAAATGGCTGGATATAATTATGAGCATTCACTATGAAACACACACCCTGCCCACCCCCTCTCGCTTACACACCAGTAAACACACAGAGGGGAATGCGTTGCGATTACAACCATTCACTATTTACAACTAAATAGACAAAAACCTGCTGTATCTTATTAAATGCTTATCTAAGGGTGAATGATGTTTAATGGCTTTTTTCAAGTCAACCAGTACTAATTGATTTTTTTGAATTCCTGTCATCTTATCTGTTTCACCTTTTAAAAGACTTTCTACAGCAAACACGCCAAATTTTGTTCCTAATATTCTGTCACAAGCTGTAGGAGTTCCTCCGCGTTGTATGTGTCCTAAAATACTAACTCGGGTATCATAATTAAACTTCTTTTTTACTTCTTCGGCTATTTTCATAGCCCCGCCTCCTTCATCACCTTCAGCTACCACTACTATGCTTGATTCTTTTCCTTTTTTTACCCCTTCTTCTAATTTGTTTACCAAATCAGCAACATTGGTTTTTGACTCCGGCAACAAAATATCTTCTGCACCACCCGCTACGCCAGCCCATAGTGCAAGGTAGCCTGAATCTCGTCCCATTACTTCAATAAAAAAGAGTCGGTTATGGCTTGCAGCTGTGTCACGTATTTTGTCAATAGCCTCTATTGCAGTATTGACAGCCGTGTCAAAACCCAACGTAAAATCAGTTCCCATTAAATCATTATCAATAGTTCCGGGTATTCCTATAAAAGGTATATCATATTTGGTATTAAACTCAACAGCCCCCTAAAGTGCCATCGCCACCAATAGCAACCAAAGCGTCTATTCTATTTTTCTTCACATTTTCATAGGCGGTTTTCATTCCACGGTCTGTCATAAAATCTTTGCTGCGCGCGGTTTTTAAGATAGTTCCGCCACGGTGAATGATGTTACTAACTGAGCGTGAATTGAGTTCAGCCATATTATTTTGAATCATTCCATCGTAGCCGCGCATAATGCCAATTACTTTTTTCTTGTGAAAGATTGCGCTACGTACCACGGCTCGTATGCATGCATTCATTCCGGGGCTATCGCCACCTGATGTAAATACACCTATTGTCTTCATTAACCCAAAAATTATAACGTGCTAAAATATGGTTTACAAATTCTTAAATCTTCATAGTTGTATAAAAGATATTAATTCTATATTCGCCACACTTTAAACAAATAAAAAAAAAAAATCAAATGAAAAAATTTACTTTACTATCTGCTATTGGAATAATAGCATCACAAGCTTTGATTGCTCAAGGCGACAGAGTTGGGCAACAAAACACGTCTGTATTTGGGGCGCGATCGCAAACTACTTTTGCAACCCCTAATGGAAGTTCTTCTTTAAAAAATGGCTTAAGTTTTATCAATGTATCTTACGTTGATGATTTTGAAGGTGACAATTCTGTTCTTGGATTAGTGGCAAGAGGATATACCGTAGAAAGAGCAGGAACAGGTCCTATTGGTACAACTGAAGAATTTTTTCAGGGAAACCCTGCAACTTTTGTTGCTTATAACGGTTCTGATTCTAGTTATGTTGCTGCTAACTATAACACAGTGGCTTCTGGAGATATTGATAACTGGTTAATTACTCCTCCACAGAATGTAGCCGCAGGTGATGTAATTTCTTTCTATTCAAAAGCACCAACAGGTTCAATTTACCCTGATTCCATTCGTGTTATGTATTCAGCCACTGGTGCTTTAACAAGTGCCGACCCTAGCTGGGTTGAGTTAGGAAGATTTGCTGTAACAATTGGTGCTACATGGGCACAGAGTGTTTATTCAGTTACTTCAGGAGGTGCTACAGCAACTTTTGCTATACGTTACGCTGTTGTTGATGGCGGACCTTTAGGAGCAAACTCAAATTATATTGGAATTGACCAATTGGAGATTGCTACTCCTGCTGCTGTTGATGGGGGTGTGACAAGTATTAATGGTCTTGTTTCAGGTTGCGGATTAAGCGCTACCACAGCTATTGAAATTACAATTGCTAACAACGGTGGTTCTGCACTCAGCAACTTCCCTGTTTCTTATTCTATTAATGGAGGAACACCGGTTAATGAAACTTATACAGGAACGATTAACGCAGGAGCTACTGCAAACTACACGTTTACTCAAACTGCAGATCTTTCTGCTGTTAATACCTTTAATATTACTGCTACTACAGCTATTACTGGTGACGGAAATGCTGCCAATGATGCATCTAATACTAGTGTAACTAATACCGCTCCAGTTTCTGTAACCTTAGGTGCTCCTTTTAATGAAGGGTTTGAAACAGCCACTACTACCCCACCTGCTGGTTGGGCTACATTTGATGTTGATGCAGATGGCAACAATTGGGATTTTCCAACTACATATCCGCATACAGGCTCCGTTTGTGCTCGTGTTGGCTTCCCTGCTGGAACTGCTGCTGTTGTGTGTGAAAACTGGTTAATATCTCCTTGCTTTGATTTAGTAGCGGGTACAAACTACGTTTTAAAATATTACTACAAAGCATTTGATGTAACAGGTAATCCTTATCAACTTGAAACAAGATATGGTTCAATACAAGATCCATCTGGAATGACAAATAATATAGCAATTGAGGCACAACCAATTGATACCACTTATCAATTTGCAAGCTACCCAATTAATGTGGCTGCAAACGGTATTTATTATTTTGGATTTAATTTATTCGGAACAAATCCAACTTTCTCTACTCGTGTTGATGATATTTCTTTAGAAGTGGTTACAAGCGTTAGTAACCCTGATGGTTCTGATTTATTTTTGTATATCCTAATCCATCAAGTTCTTATTTAACTATTGCAAGTCAAATACAGGAAAGTAATTTGACTGTATCTATTTACAACGTAACCGGACAAGAAGTTTATTCAACTGTTCTTGCAAAAGCAACGAAGCAAGACATTGATGTATCAAACCTTGCAAGCGGTGTTTTACTCTATTAAAGTTAAAGGTGAAAAATCAAACTTCACTAAAAAGCTTGTTATAGAGTAATTAAATAAATTTATAAAACAAAAAATCCCGCTTGAAGGCGGGATTTTTTGTTTCTATATTGTAACTTTATTTTACCTCTGCTAAACATGTTAACTAACTGCCATTTATAGTCTGTTGTATTAAATACATCTTTAAAAGAGTATGCTAAACAGGCACATAAAAATTTTATAAAACGGCTACCAATAAAAACCATTTATAGTACGAAGCGAATTTCACAGTTACTTTTTCTTAAAAATTTATTGTCTTAAATAAACCGTCCATTTAAGACTGTGAGCAATTTATTGTCCTAAATAAACCGCTTACAGTCTTAAATACGTGGTAAATTAGTTTAAATAAATGGCTGGCTTAGCTAAATAAGCGGCTCAATTGGTTAAGCCAATGCGTAACTTGTAGTAATTTTCCGCTTATTTGCTTCTGTAAGCTTTTCAACTACCTCCGTAATTATGTTGGTTATATAAGCAGCTTTGTAAATTAAATTTGTATTTCAATTAGTTAGGTAACCAACTTTCCGAAAGCTTGGCGCTTTCTGAAACGTAATCCCTTCAACTGTTATTTTTCCTTTGCTTTCACTGGTATTTGTCAAACTCATTGGCAAACATTGGTCTTTATTTATAATGCAAAATCTTTAAGGTTTTAAAAAACACTTATGGTTCCCAAACATTCAATTCATAATTGCTAATTCATCATTCTTAATTCTTTATTCTACTTACCTTCGCCCCATATGATCCGCAGCTTGTCCTGCACTTTATTTTTTATTTTGATGGTGTGTGCCACCCAGGCGCAGCGTGTAGGCATTGTGCTTAGCGGTGGTGGCGTGCGCGGCTTTGCACACATTGGTGTGCTTAAGGCTTTGGAAGAAAACCACATACCGGTTGATTATATTACAGGCACATCGGCAGGTGCATTGGTGGGCAGTATGTATGCCACAGGACTTACTCCGCAGCAAATGGAGCTTAATACTTTAAGTGATGAGTTTAGAGAATACGCAACGGGTGCCTATGACGAAGATTTACATTATTACTTTAAAGAAACTGATGAGGATGCATCGTGGCTTACGCTAAAATTTTCTTACGATTCTATTATCCGCACACCCTGCCATCAAGCATAGTAAACTCTGCCGCTGTAGATTTTGCATTGTTGGAAAGCACTACTGCCGCATCGCAGGCATCGGGCTACGATTTCAATCATTTGTTTGTACCCTTCCGCTGTGTAGCCAGCGATATTAAAATAAACGCCCCGTAATTTTTAATTGTGGCGATTTAAGCACAGCCATACGCTCCTCGTTTGCATACCCCTTATACTTTTCGCCCGTTGCCATTGAAGATAAAATTATGTTTGATGGAGGCATTTACAACAATTTTCCCAGCGATGTAATGCTCAATGATTTTGAACCAGACATTATTATTGGAGTTAACGCAGGCACAGGTCCTGAACTTGCCGGAGACGATAATATTCTATCACAATTTAAAACTATGATTATGCAATCGCAGGTATATGCACTACCTGGAATTGATGATATTATGATTTCGCCTGAACTAAGCAACATAAGCGTATTTGATTTTAATGCTTCTAAAGCCGCCATTGACTCGGGCTATGCGGCCACCATGCGTGTGATGGATGACATCAAAGAAAAAATTGCAAGGCGCAAACCTGTTGATGAATTGAATGATCAACGTTTGCTTTTTCTTCAAAAATATAAGCCGGTGCTTGTAGATAAAATAAATGTACTTGGCGTAAATAGCGCCAAAGCCGATTACATCAAAAAAATTCTAAAGAATACCAATGAACCCGTAAGGCTAAAACAACTAAAGCCATATTACTTTAAACTGATAGCAGATGAAAACATACGCAGCATTTTTCCGCGCTTAACTTACAACGAACAAACCGGCTTTTTACGATATGGATTTATACGTAAAACAAGAAAAGCGATTTGAGGGTTGATGTCGGTGGTAATTTTTCTACACGCCCCATTAGTGAGTTGTATTTAGGGTTGGATTACAATATGCTCGGCAGGCAATCACTTAGTTTAAACGGCAACGCCTACATAGGCAAATTTTACAACAGCATACAAACCAAAGCGCGAATTGATTTCCCCGGTCAGTTAGATTTTTTTACCGAGCCCTATTTTGCTATTAACCGCTACGATTATTTTAAAAGCAGTACAGCCTTTTACGAAGACATTAAACCAAGCTACTTGGTGTATAACGATTTGGTTTATGGTTTAAATATAGGCATACCTGCCCGTAACAAAGGAAAGGTTATTTTAAATGGTGGCATATTCAACATTAAAAACGAATACTACCAAACGCGAGATTTTTCAGTAAAAGACACTGCCGATGAAACCACGTTTAACGGTTTTACCATTGGACTTAACTTTGACCGCAACACACTTAACCGCAAAATGTATGCAAGCAAAGGCACACTTCTAAACATTAAAATAAGATATATAGAAGGTGATGAAGACACCCGCCCGGGCTCCACATCACCACTTGACCAAAACTACGCAGCCTACCACCGCTGGTGGCAGCTTAAAATGGTATATGATAATTATTTTAAATCTTTTGGCCCGGTTAAGCTGGGGTTTTATTCCGAAATGAACTTTAGCGGACAACCCTTTTTTAAAAACTACACCGCCACCACCCTGCTTGCCCCAGCCTTTGAACCTACGCAAGAAAGCAAAACACTTTTTTTAGAAAACTTTCGCTCGCACAACTACATAGGCATAGGTCTTAAAAACATATTTACCATTAAATCTAATATTGAAGTCCGATTAGAAGGCTATGCCTACCAACCCTTTCAGGAAATTACTTCAACAAGCAACGGTGAGGTTAAATACAGCGATGCCTTTTCTACACGGTATTATATTGCATCTCTTGCTACTGTTTACCAAAGTCCGCTTGGTCCTGTAGCACTAAACCTTAATTATTACGATAGAAAACAAAACTCCTTTACCTTTATGTTTCACTTCGGGTATATATTGTTTAATAAAAAAGCGTTGGATTAATATACAATCAACCCGTCTAACTCCAAACACCATACCCAAAACCCATTATCTTCGCCCCATGACTACTGAAACTACTACCCCCCTAAAAAACACAGCGCTGAGCCAAAAGCACATTGCTCTTGGCGCTAAAATGGTTCCGTTTGCAGGGTACAACATGCCTGTAAGCTACGAGGGAATTAACACCGAGCACGAAACAGTTAGAACCGCGGTGGGCGTTTTTGATGTATCGCACATGGGCGAGTTTATATTAAAAGGAGAGCACGCACTTGATTTAATACAAGCCGTTACCAGTAACGATGCCTCCAAACTTACCGATGGAAAAGCACAATACAGTTGCCTGCCCAACAGCACCGGTGGTATAGTTGATGATTTAATAGTTTACCGCATAGATGAAAAAACATACATGCTGGTAGTTAACGCATCAAACATAGACAAAGACTGGAACTGGATTAAACAAAATGACAAGTGGAATGTAGAAATGCACAACATAAGTGATAAAACATCATTGCTGGCAGTGCAGGGACCCAAAGCAACAGCAGTGCTGCAAAAACTTACTGCTGTAGATTTGGCATCCATACCTTACTATTCTTTTGCAAAAGGAGAATTTGCCGGAGCAAAAAACGTACTCATATCAAACACCGGTTACACAGGTGCGGGGGGTTTTGAAATCTATTTTGAAAACACCGATGCACAAAAAATATGGGATGCCCTGTTTGATGCCGGCAAAGAGTTTGGTATAAAACCCATTGGCTTAGGCGCACGCGATACACTCCGTCTAGAAATGGGTTTTTGTTTATATGGAAATGATATTGACGATAACACGTCCCCTTTAGAAGCCGGCCTGGGTTGGATAACGAAATTCACCAAAGAGTTTACCACCAGTGAATGGCTTAAGGAGGAAAAAGAAAAAGGAGTAGCCAAAAAACTTATGGGCTTTGAAATGATAGACCGCGGCATACCACGCCATGGCTATACTCTTTGCGATGAATCTGGCAATAATATAGGTACAGTAACATCGGGTACACAATCCCCAAGTCTTCAAAAAGCAATAGGTATGGGCTACATTGCTACGGCACACGCTACAGAAGACAATACCATATTTGTAAACGTTCGCGATAAGTTGTTAAAAGCAAAAGTTAGAAAAGTTCCGTTTCTTAAAAAACCATAATTCAATTAATAAATAATTATTCTTATAATTTATTTGCTTTGAATTTGAATAACCATTCAAAAAAACCAACAGTAGAAGTTTGCCTAACTCCTGCCCTGTTCAATCATTACGATTACAAAAACAGCATAGTGGTGGTTATAGACATATTACGTGCTACATCTTCTATATGTGTTGCCTTTCAAAACGGAGCTAACAGCTTAGTACCTGTTAGTACAGTAGAGGAAAGCCTTTCATATAAAACCAAAGGGTTTTTGATTGGTGCCGAAAGAAATGGACAAATGCTCGAAGGTTTTGATTTTGGCAACTCGCCCTTCAGTTACATGGATGATAAAATTAAAGGAGCCAACATTGCGCTTACTACCACTAATGGCACCAAATCCATGAACATTGCCAAAGATTCTTATAAAGTAGTTGCAGGTTCGTTTCTCAATTTAGATGCGCTTGCAAACTGGCTGGTAAAGGAAAATAAAAATGTAATTTGCTTATGCAGTGGCTGGAAAGACACTTTTAATTTGGAAGACACTTTATTTGCCGGTGCTCTAACCCATCAAATACTTCCGCACTTTGAAATGAGCATTAATCGAGATTCTACCATAGCTGCCATGCACTTGTATGATTTGGCAAAGGCCGATATTTTTCTTTTCTCAAAACTCATCGCATCGCATAAGGCTTTCAGAACTTCATATTGAAGAAGATATTACCTATTGTCTTACACCTAACCAGGCAAGTGTTATTCCTGTTTTAAAGATGGAGTATTGTATGATGCCAGTAGAATTAACGAAATGGCTTGGGGCAATGGTAAATAATTAGTCTTCTTATCGAAAAACAAATCAAGATTTAAGCAACGTACATAACTTGCTTTACAGCTTCAATTATACGATGCACATTAGGTAGGTAAGCATCAATGAGTGTTGGTGCATACGGCAATGGCACGTCCTTCCCTGTTACACGAATAACCGGTGCATCTAAATAATCAAAAGCATGCCTCTGTACCTTAAAAGCCACCTCGGTAGAGATATTCCCAAGAGGCCAGCTTTCTTCAATTAAAACCAATCGGTTTGTTTTTTTTTATGCTTGAAATAATTGTTGCATAATCAATAGGACGAACTGTTCTTAAATCAATTACCTCGGCATTAATATTATCTTTTGTCAATTCATCGGCAGCTTTCATTACTACCTTCATCATTTTACCAAACGATACAAGTGTAACATCGCTTCCTTCCTTTTTAATATCAGCCACACCAATCGGCATTATGTATTCCCCTCCGGTACCTCTCCCTTATCGCCATACATTTGTTCGCTCTCCATAAAAATTACGGGGTCTTCGTCACGTATTGAACTTTTCAAAAGTCCCTTAGCATCTTTAGGGTTGCTTGGCACTATTACTTTAAGCCTGGGACAGTTGGCATACCAGTTTTCAAATGCCTGAGAATGCTGAGAACTCAACATACCAGCACTTGCTGTAGGCCCCCTAAACACAATTGGTACTTTGTACTGCCCACCGCTCATGCTCATCATTTTAGCCGCGGAGTTAATAACCTGATCAATAGCTACGAGAGAAAAATTAAAGGTCATAAATTCAATAATGGGTTTTAACCCATTCATTGCAGCACCAACACCTATACCTGCGAAGCCCAACTCGGCTATAGGAGTATCAATTATTCTTCTTGGTCCAAACTCCTCAAGCATTCCCTGGCTCACTTTATAAGCACCATTGTATTGCGCAACCTCTTCGCCCATTAAAAAAACATCTCTGCGCATCTCTTCATTCATAGCCTCACGCAACGCTTCTCTAAATTGTATTTCTCTCATAACTTACTTTTTAATAATAACGCAAATATAATTCTCACAAATTAATTCACTAATTGTATTAAACACTTGTATTTCTGATATCCTTACTTTTAAAATGTAACGGCATACTATATGCAATTGCTCTGGCAGTGTGCAACTATTACATTACATAAAAAATGTAAGGTTTTATAAAAGACCTCTTAAAACAAAAAACTAATGGCACTTGAATTGAAAGAATTTAAATGATAAAAACTATATGCTCATAGAACAAAATTACATGATAGACATTTTTGAAATAAGTTATAAAGAAAAACACGTGGCCGCCCTGGTACATGAAATAAGACGAAAAGTCTTTGTTGTAGAAGGACGTGTTGATCCGCTTCACGAGTTTGATGAAGTGGAATGCGATTGCAGGCACTACATTGCTTACTACAAACACAAAGCAGTGGGCACCGCACGCTGGCGCGATACAGATGAAGGAATCAGGTTAGAAAGATTTTCTGTCCTGAAAGAATACCGGAACAACGGAGTTGGAATAACCTTGTTAAGAAGGTTGATGACTGATATATTGCCTATGCGTAAAAATATTTACTTGCATGCTCAAACCACCACAGTAAAGTTTTTTGAAAAGGCTGGTTTTAAATGTACAGGTGAAATGTTTTTTGAAGCCAATATTCCACATTTTAGAATGGTGCTTATTAACCCAATATTCTAAAAAGAGATAGTAATAAAAAAGGAAAGCCGTTTCTATTTAGCAGAAACGGCTTTCTTTTTTATTTTGATTATTGATTAGAAATAGAAGTGCATAATGATAGCACCGCCCAAGTTATCTGTATCAATACCAAAAGAAGATGATTTTCCTGATTTAGATGTAGTTTCATAAACTACGTTGTTAGGATCGTTTGGAGTTGATGGATCATCGCCATATTGTTTTGATGTGGTTTCGCCTTCGCCTTGAGAGCTTATACTCAAGCCCCAACCAAATTCTCCACTAATAGAGATTTTTGGAGCAAAGAAATATTCAGCACCAATAAATGCACGTAAGCCTAATCCTAAAGTAGAACCTTGTTTTGTTTCAATATCAATTGGAGTGAACAATAAGGTATCTGGTGTTCCATTCTCAAACGTTGATTTTCCTCCACCAAACATAATCATGGCTTCAGCTCCATAAATTCCACGTAAACGACCTTTACCTCTGTTTTTTTGAATACCTGCACCAAGTGTGATATTTCTTGAAGATGTTTTGGTAACATCTGTTGCCTGATCATTAGGCTCAGTAGTCCAAGTTGCATCAATTAAATCTTCATCTTTAGAACTGTTAAAACCAATGCGAGCCATTACTCTATAGGTAGTTGTCTCGTCTTTAACCATACCACCAGTAATAATTAACGGGTTTTTGGCAAAATCAAAACTTGGTGCACTGTTTCCATACTGGCTAAAAAGGTTACCAGCATAATCAAGAAATGGAGTAGCGTCAACGCCAATTGTCCAGTCTTTCACTTCAGGTAAGATAGGTGTTCCGCGCTTAGAGTTCATGTCTTGCGCATTTGCAGAAATTACTGCCGTGGCTAATGCCATTGAAAGAATAATTCTTCTCATTTTGTTTTGGATTTTTGTGTTTATGGGGTCAAATGTATGGGTGTAATGTTAATAACTATAGGTTATAAACAAAAATTGTTAACAACTGCCTGATTTCAAGGAACTTTATTTTCAAGCATGGGTACAAATTTGAACTTGTCATGGTCAACAACCTGTATATCAGTATCATTTTGCTTGTAAACGAGTTTCATTACCTGTACATCTGAGCCTACCGGAACAACCATTTTTCCATAGGTTTTCAACTGTTTTACAAGCTCCTGAGGTATAAAAGGGGCACCGCAAGTAACAATTATTTTATCATAAGGAGCATGGGTTTCTAGTCCCATAAATCCGTCACCAAAAAAAGTTTGGGGTGCATATTTAGGTGAGAAAGCACTTTTTTGGGCACGGCTGTTAAGCACCTTATGCCTTTCAATAGAAAAAACCCGTGCACCCATTTTACAAAGTACTGATGTCTGATAACCAGATCCTGTTCCTATTTCGAGCACTTTTTCTCCTTTTTTAATTTCAAGTAATTGCGTTTGAAAGGCAACAGTGTAGGGTTGCGAAATGGTTTGGCCGGCTTCAATTGGAAATGCCTTATCCTGATAAGCATATTCTGTAAATGCATTATCCATAAAAAAATGGCGTGGAATAAACTCTATCGCATCTAAAACATGCAAATCTGTTATGAGCTTTCGTTTCAATTCCTCAACCAAAAGTTTGCGTTTGCCGTGGTGTTTAAAAGTGTCGTTAAAAATCATTTCATATAATTCAAGCGCGGTTTTCTATTTATCATGCAAAGTTATTCATACAATTTTGTGAGATTCTTAATAGCATCAAAATTTTTAAACACGCTGTAAAGGTCTATTTTTGCCACCCTCATAAAATTAAGAATGCTTAAAATAGGAGTTATTGGGGCGGGCCATCTGGGAAAAATACACATTAAGCTTTTAAAGGAAATTGAAAGTTTTGAGTTGGTAGGTTTTTTTGATAACGATAGTTTTGTAAGAGAAGCGGTAAGCAAGGAGTTTGATATTAAATCTTTTGCTGATGCAAATGAGTTAATAGAATTATGTGATGCAGTTGACATTGTTGTTCCAACACTTTTCCATCACGAATATGCACTTAAATGCTTGAGGTTATCGAAACATATTTTTATTGAAAAGCCTTTAGCAAACACTATTGACGAAGCAAAAGAACTGATAAAAACTGTAGCGGAGGCAAACGTAAAAGTTCAGGTAGGGCATGTAGAGCGGTTTAATCCTGCTTTCATTGCCGCACTTCCTTCGCTTAAAAACCCTATGTTTATAGAAACACACAGGCTTGCACAATTTAATCCAAGAGGGACAGACGTTCCGGTAGTTATGGATTTAATGGTGCACGATATAGATATAGTGTTGGCGGTAGTAAAATCATCAGTAAAAAAATAAGTGCAAGTGGTGTTTCAATAGTAAGCGATACTCCAGACATTGCCAATGCAAGAATAGAGTTTGATAACGGATGTGTTGCAAATTTAACTGCCAGTAGACTATCAATGAAAAACATGCGCAAGAGCAGGTTTTTTCAGAAAGACGCTTACATATCTGTTGACTTTTTAAAGAAGAAAACCGAAGTAATAAGGATGAGTAATGAAAACATAAACGAAAATCCTTTTGCAATGGAAATTGATTTAGGAGAAAAAGGAAAAAAATATATAGAATTTGAAAAACCTGAAGTTTATGAAGTCAACGCCATCAAAGCAGAGTTAAAAAGTTTTGCCGATGCCATACTAAATGATACAGATACACTTGTAAACATTGATGCAGGTTACCAAGCTTTAAATGTGGCGCATGAGGTGGTAGCAAAAATGAAATAAGATAAAATAGCAGCTCAGTTTAAAATGTCATTCAAGTTTATAAATAAAATTATTTCAGCCATTAATATTGGCTGCTTACTTGTCTCATCCCAATCGTGCAATCTTATTAATCCTGATGAGGATATCCCCTCTTACATTAAAATTGACAGCATATCTCTGGCTACAGATTTTTCAACTCAAGGGAGCAATTCCCACAAAATTGTTGATGTGTGGTTGTATGTGGACAATAATCCTGTTGGCGTTTATCAATTACCATGTGTTGTGCCTGTGCTTGAAAAAGGAAGTCATAACATAGTTGTTGCACCAGGAGTTTTGCTCAACGGGATTTCGGCTACACACCTTAATTATCCTTTCTATAAAAGCATATCACGAACTGTTGAGTTAAAAGAAGGAGAAATTACTAACCTCGACACTTGTGTAACCAAGTATTACGAAACCGATACATTCCCTATTAAAGAGGATTTTGAAGCAGGAATAACATATTTTACCGATACCATTATTCGATCAACCAACTTATCAACAGAAGTTTTTGAGGGTGTGTATTCAGGAAAAATAAAATTAGAAACCGGACAAACTAATTTTGAAATAAAATCTATACCAGTAGAGTTGCCAAATGCGGGTGCTTTAGTTTATTTAGAAATGAATTACAAATGTGACATAGCATTTAATGTGGGATTACAAATCGAAGATTTTTTTGGAAACAAAATTGAGAGTTCTATCATAAAACTTAATCCTAAAAGTGATTGGAACAAAATTTATATTGAATTAGCTCCAACCATTGGTTCAGTTGCAAACGGATACAAATACAGTTTGATTTTTGGTACCGTACGGACTGAAACCCCTGAAGCCTTTATCCTTTTTGATAACATTAAAGTAGTTCACTTTAAATGAACCGGAAAAAGTTAGCCTTACAATACATTATTCTTGATTACTTGTCTGCTGCGCTGGCTTGGGCTGCTTTTTTTGCTTATCGTAAGGTATGTGTTGAGCAAACAGATTTCAACTTTTATCAGCCCGTACAACCCGACCAGAAATTTTACTTTGGAATTCTTCTTATACCATTTGCATGGCTTTTGTTTTATGCGTTTACAGGTTATTATAACAACCCTTATCGAAAATCAAGGTTAAAAGATTTAGGGCAGACTGGATTAACTTCTTTTATTGGGGTGCTTATAATTTTCTTTTACCCTTCTGCTTGATGATGTAATTACTTCGTATAAAAGTTACTACAATACTTTTATTACACTGTTGAGTTTACATTTTTCATTCACAGTTTTTTCAGATTGGTACTAACAACAATTGTTGGAAATAAAATTAAATTGCGTAAGATTGGTTTTAACACATTATTAGTTGGCTCCAATCAAAAAGCATTAAATATTTTTCAGGAATTACAATTACAAAAGCCAAGTCAGGGAAATAAATTTTTAGGATTTGTGCATGTTGACGAATCAAACGGGCATTTGCTTAACGCCCATCTTAAACATCTTGGCGGATTAAAAGATCTTCAAAATTTAATAAAACAGTACGAGATTGAAGAAACTATAATAGCTATTGAATCTCACGAGCACTAAAATATTGGAAGAATAATAAATGAGTTGGAAGACTCAGGTGTTATTGCCAAAATTATTCCTGACATGTATGATATACTGTCAGGCTCTGTAAAAATGACTTCGATTTTTGGTGCACCATTAATTGAAATAAATCCCTACCTGATGCCTGCATGGCAGCAGTACATGAAGAGGCTCATTGATATTTTCGCATCTATAATTCTCATCGTTATTTTATTACCGGTTTATATAGTTGTTGCAATTATTGTTAAAGCTACCTCAAAGGGTTCTGTTATTTTTAAGCAGGAAAGAATAGGTTTGCATGGCAACCCATTTTTTATTTTAAAATTCAGGTCAATGTATGAAGATGCTGAAAACGGCACACCCAAACTTTCGAGTAAGCATGATGAGCGAATAACACCATTCGGAAAATTTATGCGTAAAGTAAGGCTTGATGAAACACCACAATTCTTTAATGTTTTAATTGGTGATATGTCATTGGTTGGACCACGCCCAGAAAGGCAATATTTCATTGATCAAATAATGCAGCAATCTCCACATTATAGACACTTGCATAAAGTAAGACCGGGAATTACATCTTGGGGACAAGTAAAATATGGTTATGCCGAAAATGTAGAACAAATGGTGCAAAGACTGAAATACGATATAATTTATATTGAAAACATGTCGCTTGCATTAGATATAAAAATTTTATTTTACACACTTAAAATTATAGTACAGGGACGTGGGAAATAGTATAGAATTAATAGTTCAAAGTTTGATATGCTACCAACTCTAAACTCAGTACTCCCACTAGATACCACAAACTAAATAGAACAAACTACTAACTCACAAAAAATGGCAATAAAAAACATTACAGTAATTGGTTCAGGCACTATGGGCAACGGAATTGCTCATGTTTGTGCGCAATATGGTTTCAACGTAAATCTTGTTGACATATCTCAGGATGCGCTTGACAAAGCGATAAAAACAATTGCTTCTAATTTAGAGAGGCAGGTTACCAAAGGAGTAATAGATGTAAGTGCAAAAGTGCAAACATTAGCTGCTATAAAAACATTTACACAATTGAAAGATGCTATTGCTAATTGCGATTTGGTAATTGAAGCAGCCAGCGAAAATGAGAACATAAAGCTGAATATTTTTAAAGAGTTGGATGCTGTTTGCCCAGCGCATTGCATTCTTGCAACCAATACATCATCCATTAGCATTACAAAAATTGCATCGGTTACAAAACGTGCGGATAAAGTAATAGGCATGCACTTTATGAATCCAGTGCCTGTAATGAAGTTGGTTGAAGTAATAAAAGGCTACAAAACAAGTGATGAAGTAACCAACCTTGTTTTTGAAATGTCTAAAAAACTCAGCAAAATTCCTGTTGAAGTAAACGACTACCCTGGGTTTATTGCCAATAGAATTTTAATGCCGATGATAAACGAAGCCATTTACTCTTTGTACGAAGGTGTGGCAGGCGTAGAGGAAATTGATACAGTAATGAAACTGGGTATGGCACACCCGATGGGTCCGTTGCAATTAGCAGATTTTATTGGTTTGGATGTTTGTTTGGCAATACTCAGAGTTTTGCACGATGGATTTGGAAATCCCAAATATTCACCTTGTCCTTTGCTGGTAAACATGGTTACTGCCGGCAGCCTTGGCAAAAAATCAGGAGCGGGTTTTTACGATTACACTACTGGTGGAAAAGAGCTGGTTGTTTCAGTAAATTTTAAAAGGAAATAATTTTCAGGATACTGGTGTCAATCCCATTTCCTTAGCTTTTTCTATAACAAACTGAATGGCTTCGTTGTAATCGTTTTTTATTTTACCATCTAAAATTGCTTCACGTAGGGCATCTTTAATTACCCCGACTTCGCGCGATGGTTTTAAATTAAAAGTTTGCATTATCATTTCTCCGGTTATGGGTGGCTGCCAGTTTCTTACCCTGTCCTTCTCCTCTACTTCAATTAATTTTTGCTTAACAAGCTCAAAGTTTTTTCTGTACTTTTCCTTTTTAAAATCATTTTTGGTTGTTACATCAGCATGGCAAAGCAACATCAAGCCATCAATATCATCGCCAGCTTCAAACAAAAGGCGCCTTACGGCACTATCCGTAACAACATCCTGTGCAAGAACAATTGGACGCAAATGCAGCAATACGAGTTTTTGCACCAATTTCATTTTATCATTCAAAGGCAATTTCAATTGCTTAAAAATTCCTGAAACCATTCTCGCTCCTTTATCTTCATGTCCGTGAAAAGTCCAGCCGCTTTCAGGATCAAATCTTTTTGTTGGTGGCTTGGCTATATCGTGTAATATGGCAGCCCACCGTAACCACAAATCATTAGTTGTTTTAGAAATATTATCCAACACTTCAAGCGTGTGGTAAAAATTATCTTTATGTCCTTTACCGTTTACATATTCAACTCCATGTAAAGCAGTAAACTGGGGGAAAATAATTTGCAGCAAGCCTGAATCAAATAAAAGTTTAAACCCAAGAGACGGAACATCTGACAAAATAATTTTATTCAACTCATCAGTTATTCTTTCCTGTGACACAATTTTTATCCGCTCCGCATTTCGCTTTATGGCTTCAAAAGATTTTTTTTCAATTTGAAAATTAAGCTGAGAAGCAAACCTAATTGCACGCATCATTCGCAATGGGTCATCGCTGTATGTTAAATCTGCATCATCAGGGGTTCTTATTATTTTATCATTCAAATCCTGAAGTCCGTTAAATGGATCAATCATATCACCATAGTTTCCTTTATTTAAACTAAAAGCAAGTGTATTAATGGTAAAATCTCTTCTTAACTGATCATAGGCTAAAGTACCAACTGCAACTTGTGGTTTACGAGACCCTTTGTTGTATGATTCTTTTCGCGCGCCTACAAATTCAATTTCGTAATCTTCTGTTTTCACCATTGCTGTTCCAAAATTTTTGAAAAAAGCATAATGTGATCCGGGTATTTTATCTGCAAGAATTTTAGCGGCATTTATTCCATCACCTATTACCACCACATCAATATCTTTTGACAGGCGTTTCAGAAAAAAATCTCGCACATAGCCTCCAATGATGTATGCTTCGTTGCCTGAATCGCTGCACGATTCGGCAATGAGTTTAAAAATATTTTCGCTTAAAGGATGTGCTTGCATGAGTTACCGAAACAACTATTTACGGATAATTTTAATTTCTCCGCTGCTACTTAATTTAATGATAGATGATGGAAAATCATGTTGTTTCTCCTGCTGACGCAAACTTACTATATAATCTGCTTTAGATTTTATCTCATCACCTATTTCAGCAAAATTTTCAGGAGAAGGCTCACCACTTTTATTCGCTGATGTTGAAACCAACGGCTTATTCATGCGCCTGATTATATCTCTGCAAAATGCATCTTTAGTAATTCTGATAGCAATGCTACCGTCATGACTAATAATTTTTTTTGAAACGTTTACCGCCCCATCATAAATAATAGTTAGGGGTTTTTCAGTAAGTTCAATTATATCGTAAGCCACTGCAGGAATATTTTTTACATACTTAACAAGTTTGCCTGCATCATCTAAAAGCACAATCATACTTTTAGATTCATTACGCTGTTTTATTGCGTATATTTTTTCAATGGCAGCATCATTTGTTGCATCACATCCTAATCCCCAAATGGTATCGGTTGGGTATAGAATTACTCCGCCATCTCTTAAAATTTCTAAAGACTTGTTTTCTTCCGCTTTAAAATCCTGCATGGTTAAAATTAAAAGTGCAGAGTTATAAAAAATAGGTTAAAAAGTTAAACCAACTCTTTATTGAAAGAAATAATTTTTCCTGAACCTGCTCCATTAGCCAAAGAGGAGTTGAAGTTGCTCCAGCAATTCCAACTGTTTCTATGTTATTAAACCAAGCTGGTTCAAGTTCATCGGGTGATGAAATAAAATAACTTTTTTCATTAACCGTTTTACAGGTATTGTAAAGCGCTTTCCGTTAGAACTTTTTACCGCTAACAAAAACTATCACATCAAAATTAGCTGAAAATTTTTTTAAGGTGAGGCTCTCTATTGCTTACCTGCCTGCACAAAGTATCATTGCTATTAAAATCTCCTTCCCTCAAGAGAACCTTTTTGTTTTACAATTCCCTCTTGTATCATTTGCTCCATCTTTTCAAACCCTATTGTGCTTTTTGTGGTTTGCGAAAAGAAATGTACGGGTTTTGAAAAATCAATCTGCGTCAAATCTTCTTCTGTCTTTACAACTATGGCTTTACCATTTGTTTGACCAACCAATCCATTAACTTCTGCATGACCTTGTTCACCGTAGAGTACAATCTGCCCATCATCTTCAATATCATCAAAACTGTTTCTGACCCTGTTTTGCAGCTTTAAAACAACAGGGCAACTGGCATCAATCAGTTCAATATTATTTTCAATAGCAAACTGGTAAGTTGATGGGGGCTCACCATGAGCACGAATAAGCACTTTACAGTTTTTAAGGCTTTTTAAATCATCGTGATTGATAATTTTCAAACCTTTAGTCCTGCAAGCGCTCCACTTCCATATTGTTGTGCTGCAATATCGCCAAGGCAAAATAAGTTTCCGGTTCTGTCTAATTCTTCTTCCGCCATTTGAATAGCGTAAACCACGCCAAAACAAAATCCTGAACCGGGATCAATCGTAACTTTCATTTTTAATATTTATAATCGCAAAGATAAACGTTAATACCTCATATTTGTTTTAAACTGTATTCTTGCAACCGCAAAATATAAACATGGGCATTTTTAAAACCATTATCAATTATTTTTATGTGCCCCGTATGAAACTTAATAAACATTTAAAAATGGGAATAGTCTTAACCAATACAGAAAATGCAAAGCCTCTTAAAAGTGTCTATAAAATTGAATATGAACAAAAAAGCGGAGTGAAAACTACTCTTAGCCAATACAAGGGCAAAAAAATTTTAATAGTTAATACAGCAAGCGAATGCGGTTATACACCACAATACGCTCAGCTACAGGAAATGCATATGCAAATGAACGATAAGTTACAAATATTAGCTTTTCCATCAAATGACTTTGGTGCACAAGAGCCAGGTAGTGATGATGAAATAGCAAACTTTTGTAAGGCTAACTATGGGGTTACTTTCCCTGTATTAAAAAAGATAACTATAATAGGAGAAAATAAAGACCCTTTATACGAATGGTTGAGTAAAAAAAAACTGAATTGTTGGAATGAGCAGTTACCTCAATGGAATTTTTGTAAATATCTGATAGATGAAGAAGGTAATCTGGCAGCTTTTTTTTTCGCAACATATTGAGCCGAAAGTGAAGATATTTTAACAAAGTTTTACCAGCTTGAGTAAAATTTGATAATGCCAAAAAATTATATTTGCCGTTCAATAAAATCAAACTTAAAAATCAAATTACATTCAAATGAAAAAACAATTACTTACAGCAATTATTGCTCTTGGCGGTTTTGTAACACAAGCTCAGCCAATTTGGATTAATCAAAATGTTCCGTTAACGTACACGGGATTTATTAATGACATTGAGGTAACTGATGCTAGCACTGCATGGGGACTACCTTGGGATGCTTCTGGTACTGCAGCCACACCAACAGGAGATTTTGTAAGAACCGTAGATGGTGGTTCAACATGGACAGTAGGAGCAATTAACGCACCTGCTAACTTTCTTTCGTCAAACATTTGGGCAATAGATGCAAATACATGCTACGTTGCTATGTACAATTCAAGTGGTGCCGGTGGACGTGTTTACAAAACTATTGACGGTGGTGCAACATGGGCGCAGGTTGGAAGCAATATGTTTGCTCAGACCACATCATTTGCCAACGTGGTTTACTTCTGGGATGCCAATAATGGATTTACAATGGGAGATCCTGCAGGTCCAGGTGCTGCTAAATATGAAATTCACACTACAAGTGATGCGGGCGCCACATGGACTCGCGTTGCAGCAGCCAATTTACCTACTTTAACCAACGCAGGAGAATACGGAATAGTTAATTTGTTTTCGGCAGTTGGCAATAATATTTGGTTTGGTACCACTTATGGTGATGTCTATCGTTCTACTGATGGCGCTCAAACGTGGACAAAAGTTGCAACCGGTCTTCCGGCAAATAACACTGCAAATGGTCGTTTTGACATAAGTGATATTGCATTTTCCGATGCTTTAAATGGAATAGTTACTCAAGTTACAACCGCAGGCTACAATGTTGTAAAGACTACTGATGGTGGTTTAACATGGAGCCCTGTTGTGCCAACTGGTACATGTTATGCAGGTGAGATTGAGGGTGTGCCCGGCACAACATCTACCTTCATTAGTGCAGGCTCAAGTGCTGCTTTAGGGATTTGGAACGTCAATAAGCACAGATGGCGGAACTACATGGACTGACATAGACGTTTCAACATCTCATACAGCTATTGATTTCTTAAATGACTCTTTAGGTTATGGTGGTGAATTTATTAATGCAGGTGGACCAGGTGGTGCATGGAAATACACCATCATTCCTTCTATTGCATGTTCCGACCCATCCATATCTGCTGGCACAGTGGTTGGTAGTGATACTTTAATTTGTGCAGGAGATACTTTAACTGTAACATCATCTGGTGTAGTTGCTCCTACTGTAGGAAATTATGCAGGTGTTAGCTGGGCAATTTCAAGTGCTGATATAAGTGGATCAACAGATCCATTAAATGACCCAAGCCTTATTACAACATATACTTTTAACTATCCTGCCCCATCTACAAGTCTTCGTCAGTTAGTTAATGATGGTGCTTTTATTGGAGGACCAGTCCCCTATGGAGTTTACTATTGGACTCCTGTGGTGTTTGGCAACGCAACTTCAAGTGCAGCTCCACCCCAGTTTCTTCAGGATTTAGTTTTAGACCCTTCATGTACAATTTCAGGAGCATCCTTTGCTGCAAGATTTGCTGCACCTGGCGACCCTGCTTGTAATGTTGGCATAAACAATACTGATTTAAATGCTTTGGTTGCTTCTGCATTTTTTAGCTCAACCAACCAAATTAAAGTAAGAGTAAACACCTCTTTAAGAAGTAAGGCTGAAATATCAATTTTAGACATTACAGGTAGAGTTGTTTATACTAACAATTTTTACTTGAGCAAAGGTTCAAATACCGAAAGCTTTACCGTTAATGGCTTATCTACCGGAACCTACGTAGTTAAAATTGCAACTGATAATACCTCAACATCAACCAAGCTTGTTAAGCTGTAATTCAGGTATTTTAAAAATTGAATTAAAAGAGAAGCTGCCCTTAAGGGCAGCTTCTCTTTATTTTTTCCCACCCCTATTTAATACTTTAGCGCCTCATGCAAAGAAAATTTGTTACTAATCTTGCGCTTTTACTTTTTTTAAATCTTTTAATAAAACCATTTTGGATTTTTTGGGATAGATCGCTCGGTTCCAAAATTTAATTGGCGCAGAAGAGTATGGAAGTTACTACGCCTTGTTCAACTTTTCTTTTTGCTTAATATTTTACTAGACGTTGGTATTACCAATTTTAACAACAGAAATATTTCTCAAAACCGTCAACTCTTTTCCAAACACTTTTCAGGCATTATTTTAATACGGCTACTGTTGGGTATTATTTATTTTGTTTTCAGTATTGCTTTTGCAATTGCTATTGGATACTCGGCAAAACAAATAAATATGCTTTGGCTTCTGTTGTTTAATCAGTTCCTATTATCAGGCATTTTATACATGCGCTCGAATATTTCGGGCTTGGGTCACTATAAATATGATAGTATAGTAAGTGTAACAGACCGCTTTATCATGATTTTGTTTTGCATCATATTAATGTGGACAAATTTTACAGGAATAAATTTTTCCATCACCACGTTTATTTTAACCCAAACATTTGCTTATATAATTACGCTTCTGTTGTCCTTTTTTATATTAAAGAAATACGAAAAAATTATTTTACCAAAATGGAATACAAGGTTTTACATGGTTGTGCTACGTAAAAGTTTTCCATTTGCCTTGTTAATTTTACTCATGACATTTTATAACCGTATAGATTCCATAATGATTGAACGTTTGCTGCCCAATGGTGCTTTTTACTCAGGTGTATATGCGCAGGCCTTTAGAATATTAGATGCAGCCAACATGTTTGCATTTTTGTTTGCCACCTTATTGCTTCCAATGTTTTCGCATATGCTCAAAAAGCAGGAAGATATTTCGGCATTGGTTAAACTTTCCTTTTCGCTCCTTTTTATACCTGCGGCTGTACTGGGTATCTGTAGTTACACATACAGATTTGAAGTAATGGACGGGCTTTACCATCAACATGCTGAGCTTTCTGCGCCTGTTTTTGGCATACTTATGCTAAGCTTTACTGCTATATCAACAAGCTACATTTTTGGAACCTTATTAACCGCTAATGGAAGTTTAAAACAATTAAACATTATGGCAGCATCAGCAATGATACTAAACTTAGTGCTCAATTTTATTTTTATTAGGCAGTTTAATGCTTTGGGTGCAGCTTATGCCGGTATGATAACACAAATGCTAACTGCTTTTGCACAAGTTTTTATTGCAAAAAAACAATTCAGTTTTTCAATTAACTTTTTACTTATTCTGAAACTTATTGTTGTTTTAATTTTATGCTATGCTGCCTCCTTAATGGCAAAAACTTTTCAATTAAATATGCTAGTTGGAAGCATACTAATTTCAATAGTTGGGATATTTACTACGCTTTTACTTAAAATAATTGATTTGAGGCATGCATTAAGACTTGTTCCGGGCAATTAATCTATGCCTTAAAATTTTACTTTTGTCGCTCTTTAAAAAAACAGCAATTTAATGGAGCAGAGCGCATCTTACAACACCACAAATCTTTTTAAAATAATTGTAAAATGGAGGAAGTCCATTTTGCTAGTAGCTTTAATGGCAGCTGTGGTTGCCTTTATTGCTACTTTGCCATTTTTTATTCCTCCAAAATTTAAGTCAAGCGCTGTAGTTTATCCTGTAAACTTAGAGTCTTATTCCATAGAAAGTCAAACCGAGCAGTTACAGCAGTTAGTTAAATCGGACGATATAAAAGAAGAGCTGATAAAAGACTTTGATTTATATAAACATTATGACATTGACTCTACTGGAAAAACCGCGCGATATTATGTGATGCTTGACCTCACCTCTAATATAAAAGTAAGTAAAACCGATTTTGAATCAGTTGAAATAGAGGTGTATGATACCAATCCCTTGCAAGCTAAAAGAATGGTTGACTCCATAATTGTGAAAGCCAACCGTGTTCACAAAACAATTTACAGACAAAGACAGAATGAGGCTATGCAAACTGCACAGTTTATGTACAATCTAAAGAAAAAAGAAGTTGACTCATTAGACATTGCATTAAAAGAATTAAGATTAAACAGTGGCATATTTGATTTAGCACAGCAAACCAAAGGCTTTTCAGAATCATATTATAACGCAGTAATTAATGGCAAAGCCGGCAAAGGAAATAATGGTATTGACATGGTGCACGACAATTTTAAAAGGTTTAGTGGCGATTATGTTATGCTAAATGAAATGCTTACTCGCGCCCGGCTTGTTCTTTTTGACTATAAGCAATATTACGAAAACGCATTTAAGGACGTTAACAAGGAGTTTTCGGTAACAAATGTAGTTACCAACCCGATTGTGGCTGACAAAAAATCTTATCCTATTCGCTGGCTTATCTTATTAGCAACAGTTGCTTCTGTATCTGTAATGTATTTTATTGGGTTAATCATTTACGAGAATACAAGAGCAAAAAAAACGCATTAAAATAAATGCAGCATACTTTTAATTTAAAATGGCTGTATGCAGGCATAACGCTTTATGCATTATTGGCTGCTGCCTGTATTGCAAAAGAGTTTTATTGGATTTTGGTTTTACCCGCAATTTTTACTGTTTTTCTTTTCGCTTTTTTTAAAACAGATAAGATTTATTACCTCATATCACTTGTTACCCCTTTATCAATTAATCTGACTGATACTGGTGTAGGCGGAATAGGATTGAGCCTGCCAAGCGAACCGCTAATTTTTGGCATTATGTTTTTATTGCTTATTGACTATTTAGTAAAGTGGGAGCAAACAAAAGCGCTATTTGAACATCCAATTACCTTTTTGATTGGTATTCATTTACTTTGGTTTTTGGTTAGTACTATCACAAGTTCACTTTTTATTGTTTCTATTAAACAATTTCTTGCCAGGCTATCATTCATTGTAGTTTTTTACTTCTTCTCACTACAAATATTTAAACAATTTAAAAATTTCTACCTTTTTGCTTGGTTACATATAGTTGCGTTACTAATAGTTATTGCTTACACTATTACAATACATGCAGGGGGCAACTTCAACCAGCAGTTGGCACATCATGCAATGACTCCTTTTTACAATGACCACACAGCTTATGCAGCAGCCATTGCACTTTTTCTTCCACTCACTTTATCCTTTTGCTTTTTAAAAAACAAAAGTTTTTTGTTTCGTTTTTTTTCAATTGCAACTACCATTGTTTTAGTTATTGCCATAGTGCTGAGTTATACCCGCGCATCATGGTTGGGCATATTTGCTGCCGCTGTTTCATATTTTGTTTTTCTTTTTAGAATAAAAACACATATTGTAATAATTGGGATTATAATTCTGTTGGCAGGGTACTTTGTTTACCAGAACACTGTGGTTTATAAGTTTGGAAAAACAACAAAATACTCATCAAGTAATTACGAAGATCATATTAAATCAATAACAAACATTAAAACAGATGCATCAAATCTTGAGAGATTAAATCGTTGGAGTTGCGCCTGGCGAATGTTTTTAGATAGACCTGTTTTAGGCTGGGGTCCGGGAACATACCAATTTCAATATGGAACCTATCAAAAATCAAGTGAAAAATCTATTATAAGCACCAATAGCGGTGACAGGGGCAATGCACATAGTGAATATTTGGGTCCCTTATGCGAACAAGGTTTTTGGGAGCCATTATTTTTATAACACTTTCTATTGTTATTATTTTAAGAAGTTCTAAGCTTATTTATTCTTCAACCGATTACAACATACGTTTGGTGGCAACAGGTTTGTTTCTTGGTTTGATTACTTATTGGATTCATGGTTTCCTTAATAATTTCCTTGATACGGAAAAACTTTCCGTACCATTTTGGGCTTTTATTGCAGCTTTAGTTGTACTTGAACAGCAACAAAAAATTAAGGAAAATCAATTTAGAAACTACTAACTTTGATTTAGAATACTTCACCTTTGTTTTTAACCTTTTTTAACCATATATATTTTTTATGTAATTTTTATTAATCAAAAAAAATAACAAAAATTATTTTTTATGTTTGAAGCATTAAACCATTATATAAATTTATACATCATGAAAAGAATAGTACTTACAACAATTGGTTTAGGTTTGTTTGCAGGGGCTTTAGCGCAAAATGCACCCCGCAGCATACATACAATTAAACCAAAACCTGGTGACAAACCAGTACCTGCACAGACAGTATTTACAACAGGAAATGAAATGCCTTTAGTAAACCCAAATCAGGTCACTAATGCGCAACAACGTTCTTCAAACAGAAGCGCAGCAGTTACCAACTTAGGTTGCACAACTTATGATTTGATGACCAATGCGGCTATTGCAAACCGCATCTTAAACGTAGGTGGAAATGTTGGCGCTGTTTGGACAACAAGCAGTACTGGCGATCTCGCTGCTGCAGACAGAGGAAGTGGTTATAACTACTTTACCAGCGGATCATGGGGAGTTCCTTCTCCAACCTGCACACGAATTGAATCTGTAAGGACCGGCTGGCCAAATTACGCGGTAACTTCTTCAGGCACTGAATACATTACCAGCCATATTAGCGGTCAACCTTTACATGCTGAATCTCGCACTACTGCCGGAACAGGTCCTTGGACTGCCGGAAGTTTGCCGGTTATTGGACCACCAGAAGTTTTGTGGGTCGTACAACAGCAGGCGGCTTAAATGGTAATTCACTTCATTCTATTGCAATTACTTTACCGGTTGCAAATGCAGGAGTTATTTACAATGGTTTAAATGGGTGTCCTCTTTACTACCGCTCGGAAGATGGCGGATTAACTTATAACATAAACGGTATACAACTTCCAGGGGTTGATAGCAACTTATACGAAGGTTGGAGTGCCGATGCTTATGCTATTGATGCAAATGGATCTACTGTAGCTATAACTCATGGTCAAATTACTGAAGATTGGGCAATGTGGAAATCCACAGATAATGGTACCACATGGACAAAAACCATCATTCAGGATTTTCCTTTTACTAAATATGATGATGTTACCTCTATTACTGACGTAGATGGTGATGGTATTGCCGATACAGTACAAACTACTGATCATAAGGTTGCCGTATTGGTTGATAACAATGGAATGGTACACTGCTGGGCTGGGGCAATGCTTGTTTTAGATGATGATCCTGCAACTGCTTTAGGTCTTTCCTAAGCACAGATGGCTTACTTTATTGGAATGAATCGATGGGTGCAAACCCGCCAGTAGTTATTGCGGTTGCTCCTGATTTAGATGGAGATGGGTTTGCAGGAACTTTTGCAACTGATGGTGTACCCCGTTATGGTAATGGTGGTTTTGCCTCTCAACCCGATGCTGCAATTGATCCAAATGGTCAAATAGTAGTTTCATTTGTTGCTCCTATTGAACTTACTACGTCAGGACTTCCTTCACCTTACGATTTCAGTTTCAGAAATTCTTTTCTGATTACCTCAACAGATAATGGCGCTACCTGGGGTAATCCTTACAGAATTGATCAATCTGATTTTGATGAAAAAGTATTTACAGCCTTATCAAGAAATATTGTTAATGGTTGTGTTGATGTTATGTGGATGCAGGATGCACTACCTGGGATAGCTGTACAACCCCCTGTTACAGGTGATCAAAACTCTCACCCTTTTGGTAATAATGATATAATGCATGATTGCATCTCACTTGCTTTGCTCCCTACGGGAATAGAACAATTAAATACTTCAAATTCTAATTTGTTCACGGTAACTCCAAACCCAACAAATGGCTTAGTTAATTTAAATTTTAACTCTGTTAAAAATACTTCAGTTAAAATTGAAGTATTAAACATAACAGGCCAAATCGTAATATCTAATCAGATTGATGTAAACGGAAAAGTAATACATTCATTAGATCTTTCAACATTGTCAAATGGTATTTATGCTGTTAATGCTATTGTTGATGGAAAAATCAGTTCCAAAACAATTACAAAGCAGTAATCATTATTTAATAAAAAAAAAGCCAAAGGTTAATTAGCCTTTGGTTTTTTTTTTGCTCTTTTCTAAAAATACTCTTTTACTATTTTCGTATCGTATTAATAAATATTCAAGAATTGAAATTATTACTTTCATACGTTAAGCAACATTGGAAATTAGGATTGCTCGCTTTATTGCTTGCGGCAATTAACCAAAGTTTTTCATTAATGGACCCCTTAATAGCGGGCAAAATGCTTGATAGGTTTGGTGTGCATGTTAATGATTACCAAAACGCTTCAACTAAAAATTTTGTTGGCGACATAATTTGGTTTCTGCTTGCTTCAATGGGTGTAGCTATGGTATCGCGTATTGCAAAAAATTTTCAGGATTATTTTACAAACGTAATTGTGCAGCGCACCGGTGCGCAAATGTATAGCGATGGTATTAAGCATTCGCTTGAATTACCCTACCAGGTTTTTGAAGACCAGCGTAGTGGTGAAACATTAGGTAAATTGCAAAAAGTAAGAACCGATAGTGAGAAATTTATTAACGCCTTCATAAATGTTGTTTTTCAAACATCGGTAGGACTCATATTTGTAATATGGTATGCGTTTAGCGTTCATTGGCTAATTGCGCCCGTGTTTTTATTAACTGTGCCTATGCTTGCATTAGTAAGCAGTTTGTTAAGCAAAAAGATAAAGGTAATCAGCAAACAAATTTTAGGTGAAACAACAGCTCTTGCAGGAGCTACCACAGAATCGTTAAGAAATATTGAATTGGTTAAAAGTCTTGGGCTTGCTAACCAGGAAATAAACCGCTTAAATAAAACAACTAATAAAATTCTATCCCTGGAATTAAACAAAGTAAAGTATATCAGAAGCCTGAGTTTTGTGCAGGGCACGACAGTCAATTTTTTGCGAACACTTTTTGTTTTTCTTCTTTATTACTTAATTTTTAAAGATCAGATTAGCCCCGGTAAAATGATGACCTTGATGTTCTATAGCTTTTTCATTTTTGGACCGTTGCAGGAAATGGGTAACGTTATAACCATATATCGCGAAGCACAGGTCTCTCTTCAAAATTTTAAAGATATACTTGATACTCCTATAGAGTATCGCCCATCTAAGCCAAGAAAAATAAACTGGCTTGAAACATTTGAATTCAATAATGTCTCATTTAAACATCAAACTGCACAGAGCAATGCTTTGAGTAACATTTCATTCAAAGTAAATAAAGGCCAAACTATAGCATTTGTAGGGCCATCCGGATCAGGCAAAACTACTATGGTTAAACTATTGGTTGGTTTATATCAACCTATAGAAGGAACAATATTATATGATCATATCAATGGAAAAGAAATTGATTTTGATGAGTTAAGGGAACAAATAGGTTTTGTTACACAAGACACCCAACTTTTTGCAGGAACGATAAAGGAGAATTTATTATTCGTTAACCCTGCTGCTTCTGATGAAGATGTGTTAACGGCACTTAAAAAAGCAAGTTGTCAAAACCTGCTATTAAGAGCACAAAATGGTATCGATACAATGATTGGTGAAGGAGGTGTAAAAGTATCGGGAGGAGAAAAGCAACGACTATCCATTGCAAGAGCACTTTTGCGCAAACCTAATTTACTGGTTTTAGACGAAGCTACATCGGCACTTGATTCAATAACAGAGGAAGAAATTACCGAAACAGTTAAAGCTATTAATGCCGATAAAAATATTATCACCATACTGATTGCTCATAGATTGAGTACAATTATGCACGCAGACAGGATTTTTGTCCTTGAACAAGGGAGCATTGCTGAGTCCGGAACTCACAAACAACTTTTAGAAGAAAAGGGATTGTACTATGCAATGTGGAGGCAACAAATTGGAGAAAGAAAGACCATAGAAGTTAAGCACGAATTCTTTTCCAAATAAAATCTACTTAATCATATAACAGTCGTTAAAAAGAAAAGCCTTCTTTATGAGAAGGCTTTTCTTTTTAACTAAAGTTTAGTGTTTATGCTTCGCCAACAGGTTTTACATAAACATATGATTTATCATCTTTTCTTTTTTTGAATACAACTACTCCATCAGTAACAGCGTAAAGTGTATGGTCTTTACCGATACCTACTCCATCACCGGGAAAATGTTTTGTACCACGTTGACGAACAATAATGTTACCTGCAATTGCTTTTTGTCCACCAAATATTTTTATGCCAAGTCTTTTACTGTGCGACTCGCGGTTATTTTTTACTTTACCTTCACCCTTCTTGTGTGCCATTTTACTTTTATTTTTATATTATTAAACCTTGAAAAATTAAGCGTTAATTGAACTGATTTCTATTTTGCTGAAATACTGACGGTGACCGTTTTTCTTCTCATAACCCTTTCTTCTCTTCTTTTAAACACAATTACTTTATCACCCCTTAAGGTGCGATAAAACCTTTGCATTTACAGCAGCACCGCTCAAAGTTGGCTTACCAACCTTTACACTGCCGCCATTGTCAATCAACAAAACGTTTTCAAACTTAACGTCTGCACCTTCTTCAGCATCTAATCGGTGAACAAATAATTGTTGCTTCTCTTGAACCTTAAACTGCTGTCCGGCAATGTTTACTATAGCGTACATGACTTATCTATTTTTATTAAATGGGACGCAAAAGTAAAAATTGAAATGAAAAATGCAAAGGTGGTGTTGAAGTATTTTTAAAGTATTTGAAAGCCATTCGTATTCGGATTATCAGTGGCTTTACGTAAGCGTTCTTAAAATCTTTAAATAAGTTTCTTTATTAGCCTCCAAAGAAAACTGCTCAACAACTGTTTTCCGCGCTGCCTTACCAATATTTTCTCTCAATTGTTGATTTAAAAGTAATTGCCTGAATGCAGCAAGCCATTCATCTTTTGAGTTAGCCAAAAAACCATTTTGCCCGTTATTAATTATTCTGAAATTGGCTCCTATTGCAGTAGCAATAGTTGGTATGCCAAGTGCCATGTATTGCAATGCTTTTAGACCGCTTTTGCCATAAACCCAGGGCTCATCGGGTAGTGGATAAATACCAATATCCATCTGGCTCAAATCTTCCACTTCCGTATCGGCTTTCCAGGCAATGGCTTTTACATCTATGCCTTCCATTTTAAATTCAGCATCGCCAATAACCAAAAGCGTAAAATCAATTTCCTTTATTAGTTTAAGAAACACATCGGTAAGTAAGTAAACAAAACGGGCAGTGCTGTGGCTGCCACTCCAGCCAATAACCAATTTATGTATGGTGTGGTTATCCTTTGGTTGATAAACTGTTGTGTTGATGGTTGATGAAATATCTGTGGTATTTTGATTATACTGCCTTACAAAATCATCTAGCTTAGGTGTGCAGGTTATTACATGATTTGCATTTTTCATCAGATAAATTGCCTTTGCTTTTCCCTTTAACCATTCTGATTTTTTATTGGCGGAACTGGAGTGTCCGAGAAAAATTAAATCATCTATATCGTAAACAACCTTTTTGGCAAACAGGCAAAACAGCCATTCATATACCGGTAAACCAAGCGGTGTTACCCAAAGGTGAATGTAAACAACATCGTATCTTCTTATAAACATTAAATCGCGGATTCTGCGCAGGTAGCCTTTGAGCGTGAAAAGTATTTTCTTTAAGATAAAGCCATGTTTGTAAACTACCTTCCAAAAATCATCATCAATAAAGGAACTGGTAGTAATATCAAAGCCTGCTTCCCGAAAATAATCGTAGTACTGCTCATACTTTAAGCGTTGCGAAGGCGCTTTGTTAAACGGATAAGGAGCAACAAATAAAATTTTATGTTTTCGTTGTTGGGACATATTTTCTTAATCCTTCAAAACCGTTTTGTAAAGATGTATGTATTTATTGCGGGCATTTTCCAAATCGTAAATTTCTTTGGCTTTATCTCTTATCAACTGATGATTTACATTTTTTACCACCTCAAAAAGATTCATTGCTGCATTTGTCATAGTTGATTTTTCAAAATCGTCTATACAAATTCCGCTTTGGGTTTGCTCCACAATTTCTTTCACGTCTCCCACCCCACTATTACAAATTACCGGAATTCCCATTGCCAAAAGCTCGCCCAATTTTGTTGGTGAAGATGATATTTTAGAATAACATGGTTTGATAAACGAAATGCTAACATCGCTTGCTTTTGTTACAGACGGAACTTCCTTTCTTGGTGCAGAGGTTAAAACCAAATCATTTGCATTAATGCCATGAGTTTGTGCAACCTGCTTTATTTTTCCATGCTCGCCATTTGTGATAAATAAAAATTTTGCAGTGGGAATTTTTGCTTTTAACAGTGAAAAAAACGCCATCATTTCGTCAACCATATACCACGTACCTATTGAGCCAAGATAACTTATAACAAAATCGTCTTCCTTTAGATTTAACTTCTCCCTTGCTGCTGTTTTTTGTTTGTTTGATGTAAGAGAAAACAACTCAAAATCGGCACTGCACGGAATAACAGAAAGTGGCTGCTGTTTGTAGCTCTTCCATTTGAGCATTTCCTTTTTGCCATTATGCGTTAAAGAAACCAATGCATCGCAGTTTGATATAAAATCCGCTTCTCTTTTTTTATAATCATTGTAAATAATTTTATAAAGGGAATTATTCAAATTCCAAATGCCTCCGTCAACACGCTCATCAACCCAAAACCACGTATGTCAAATAGAAATTTTACTCCGTATTTTTCTTTAACAACAAGCCAGCCTGTGCTGAAACATAACTGCGGCAATGTGTCATGTCATGTTGTTTTGAAGATGCAGTTTTTCAGCCTTTGATTTTAACTGCCACAAATCATACATTTTAGAGAGTATTGGTGGCGATGATGTAAAAAAAAACGTTTCCCATTTTATCCCTCTATCTGAAAGCAAGGTCCTTATTAAATCTCCTTTTTCTAATAACTTATCCTTTTTCTCACAACTTAAAACGGTCATGTCATAGCCAGCATTTGCAAGACCTTCATAAGGTATTTTTACGGCTTTGCCCTAGGGGAGTCAGTCATTCCATCGTAAGATATGTAAAGGATTTTTTTCACTTTTTAAACGGTGCGCAAATATAAGAGGGCTGAAAGAAAAACGATTTCAAAAAAAAATGGATTCTGGTTTAAACCATAATCCATTTTATCCTCACTAAACGGGAGGGATTGTGCAGTGTTCAAATTCTTACTTCACACCAAACTGCTTTTTAACCGCAGTAACAGCATTCAATTCTTCCCAAGTTATTGAGGTCTTTTCTACAATCTTACCTCGCGTCCATGTGTCCATAAGCTGCTGTTCCTGAGTAGGTAGGGCTACGGAGGTTAAAGCGTTTTTCAATAAAATAAGGACGCATGTCAAATTCCTTCATGGCACCAATGCTGTTAGCTATTTGCCATCGGTTAAACCTACTTTAGATGTACCGTAAGTGTTAACATACAGCCCAACTGGCTCGGCAACACCAATGGCATAGGCAGCCTGAACCAATACCTCATCACACACACACTCCTGCAGCAACCGAATGCTTAGCAATATGACGTGTGGCAGCAACCGGCTTACGATCGACCTTGCTCGGATCTTTGCCGCTAAAAGCACCGCCATGAGCTCCTTTACCACCGTAGGTATCAACAATAATTTTTCTTCCAGTTAACCCGGTATCACCATCTGGTCCCATAATATAGAAATTTACCGGTAGGATTTCGTGATACGCGATTTTGTTATTGAATAATCCTGAACGTTTGTATTTTTCGTTCCATGTGGTATAGAATGTTAGTTACATCATCCTTAATTTTCTTAAGCATTACGATTCAGATGCAAAAATCATCGTGCTGTGTAGGGAGAAATTACAATTGCATCAATTCTTACAGGCTGATTGTTGTCGTTATATTCAATAGTTACTTGCGATTTTGCATCAGGCCGTAAATACTTCATCACCTTTTGTTCTCTTCTGATTATTGCAAGTTCGCGTAATAAAAGATGGGCAATTTCCAAAGGCAATGGCATGTATGTATCAGTCTCACGACAAGCGTAACCAAACATCATCCCTTGGTCACCGGCTCCCTGCTCCTCAGGTTTTTTACGTTCTACACCTTGGTTAATATCAGCTGATTGCTCATGTATGGCAGAAAAAAATACCACATGAGTTGGCTTCAAACATGTATTCGCTTTTGGTGTAACCAATTTTCTTAATTACATCACGTGCAATATCCTGCACATCTAAATAAGCTTTTGATTTTACTTCACCTGCAAGCACCACCTGCCCTGTTGTAACCAGCGTTTCACAGGCAACTTTAGAAGACGGATCATAAGCAAGAAAATTATCAATTAATGCATCGGAAATCTGGTCGGCAACTTTATCGGGGTGTCCTTCTGAAACCGATTCGGAGGTAAATAAATAAGGCATATGATGTTGTTTTATTTGGATTTTTAAATAAGGGTCGCAAAACTAAAAAAATAGAATAAAGTGCAAATACAAGCCATCATATTCTATTAAACTCACTTATGAAGCTGATAACGCTGTTAAAAACTTAAGCGCAACATAAATATTCGCTTTTCGTTAGTAACTATATAATTTGTTTATTTGCCCGTCTTTAAAAAACTTTAACATGAAGAAGAACCTTTTAGCATTAACAGTACTTGCCTTAATAGTTGGATTCAGCGCCTGCAAACCACGCGAAAATGCCCTGCTTATGGTAAGGCTAATGTAAACAAACACCAAAGGCAAAGTTTAAGTCAAATCAAAAAATATTTGGTATCCGGCTTCACAAGCCGGATTTTTTATTAAGAATTACAACTGATAATCGTTTTTTAGACACAGATTAACAGATTTTTAAAACAATTAAACGCTTCGCTTTAAAATTTTCACAAATTGTACAATGCAAAGCATTTTTAGTGCAAATTGACAAATCAATCTGGTAAACGAAATTCATAAACACAATTAAAAAAATTGTTTACTTGGAATAGTCATTCTCATAAGTCTTTAAATCTGTTTATCTGTATCTCCCCTATCCCGCTGTTTCTACCCAAATCAGAATCTATGTCAATCTTTTCAAAAAACTTGCATACTTCCTCAACATACATTTCCTTTGCAACACAAAGCGCTTTCCAAAATGAATAACGAGAAGCAATTAGAAACCCTACAGGAAATAAAAGCATTGATGGACCGCAACAGCCGATTCCTTTCCCTAAGTGGATTGTCGGGGGGTATTTGCAGGTCTGTCTGCACTAGCAGGAGCAGCTGCGGCTTACTTTTTTTGAAACTTGATTTTACTTCTAACAATTATTACCAATATGCTTATAATTCATTGGGTGAGCCCAATATAGATTTCTATACTTTCTTTTTTTTTAGATGCCGGATTAGTTTTGGGTTATCGTTACTCGTTTGCTATCTGCTTACCAATAGAAATATAAAAAGGAAGGCGGAAAATTATGGGACAGTGTTGCTAAAAGACTTACCATTAATATGATGATTCCTCTTTGTACCGGAGGAGTATTCTGTCTTTATTATTACATCATACCTACATTGGTTTTATTGCGCCTGCCATGCTTATCTTTACGGATTGGCTTTAGGTTAATGCCCGCAAATACACTCGCGATGAAGTTAGAACTCTTGGCATCATTAGAATTGCACTTGGGTTAGCAGCAACCTATTTCATGGTTACGGACTACTGTTCTGGGCTTTAGGTTTTGGAGTAATGCATATTATTTATGGATTGATGATGTATAATAAATATGAAAAAAGAAATGGTACGGATAACAAATGATTTCTAATTTACGACTCATTGAATTTTGATAGGCATAAAAAAGAATAATGAAAGAGTTTATTGACAGCTTTGATAAAATGTTTGAAAGCCGGGTAAGGCTTGCTATCATGAGTTTGTTGATGGTGAATACTAAAATTGAATTTAAAGAGCTAAAAGAAAAACTCAACTTAAGTGACGGCAACCTGGCGAGCCACATTACTGCGTTGGAGAAGGAAAACTACATTGAAGTAAAAAAACAGTTTGTGGGCAAAAAACCGCAGACTACTTATACTGCAACGCTCAGGTAAAAAAAAGCATTTGCAGATTACATTGCTGTGATGGAAAAAATTTTGAAGAATGGAACCAAATAAATAATTCTTAACAAACACAATTTTTTTTAATAATTTACTTTGTATTACAAAGTACTTCGTAAAATGAAACGAATAAAAAATACACTTCTACTTCTGTTTACCATTAATCTTTTATGGGGAATTATTTGTGCAATACCATCATTATTTGTTGTAGGCTTTACACTTGATGGATGGTTCTCTTCTTCCTATCAAAATCCCGATAGCTTTTTTCCTCCTTCAAGAGGTGAAGAACTTTGGATGTTAACTATAGCCTCCGTTTTTTTCATATTATATTACTTTCATTTAATAGTAGGCGCTAAAGGTTTTATGATTAATGATACGTACCTTAAAAAGTACTCCTCGCATTTTCAATACAATATTCTTCTTACTCTGCTTGGCTTAGGATTTTATGATAAGTATTCTTTTACCCGATCTAAATCACGATGGCTTAATTTGGCTCTTCCCATTTGCTTTGCCTACAAGTTCTCTCATTATTTCCATTAGAGGATTTATCGTAACAGAAACCATCATTTCAAAACCTAGACAGTAGAAAAAAACAAACAACATGACATACTCCTCAACAAATCACCAAACCACAAAATTGCTTGCTCAAATCCGCAAATGGATTTTACTTTTTGTAATTCTGTTAATCTTTAGTGGTATCACCGCCTTCCCTATCGAAACTGAAATAAAATTTATATACCAGCGTTTACATTTCTTTCCTGCCTTTATGCAGCTCTGGCTTACTCAAATTTATACCGGCATTGTTGAAACCAATAAACTATCCTTTTATCAGTTATGGAACAAACTGCTGCGTTTGCACATATTGTATTGGTCTGGCTTTTATTGGTCCGTATAAAAACCCTGTTAAAAATATCTGGATTATTGAATGGGCAATGTTGTGTTGCATTGCCGTATTGCCGCTTGCATTTATTGCAGGACCCATCAGAATTCCATTCTATCACCGGTTGATTGATTGCTCATTTGGAGTCCTTGGAATTATTCCACTCTATATGGTGTGGAAAAAAGTTAAATCACTTGAAATGCTCATGACTCACAAATAGTAAAAACGAAATTATTTCTGGTATTCAATCTGTCCATAAAAATTTATAAAATACTCAGATTAAAAACTCTTAACTACAAAATAAAATGCTGACACGAACAA
>JADJOA010000014.1 GCA_016714005.1 Bacteroidota bacterium | reverse complement strand
TTAAAGAACGCAAATATAAAAAGGAGGACAAACTTGACAACCTAAACATTCAATTTGGGATTTCCATTAGAACTGATACATCATTATCAACAAAAAAAGATGTTCCTAAAAAATTTAATAAGCGATATTGATACCAACATCAATTCTTTTTATAAAGACACACGAATACTTTGACGTTCTCGGACAGCTTTGCATAGGACTTTGAGATATGCGCAATAGTGATAAAGGTTTAGGAATTGTTCTAACGCCACCACATATCACAGAATTTTTCTCTGAAATAGCACAAGTAAACAAAACAGTATTGCCTATGACAACTGCACGGAACAGGTGGTTTTCTAATTAGTGTCAATGAAAAATGATTGAAAGTGCAAAGGCGACCAAGAGAAAATGAAAGAGATAAAAAAAAATCATTTGATTGGAGTTGAGTATCAGGCTCACATTTTTGCTTTAGCTGTTTCTAATATGTCTATACTCCACACTGCAAAAACGAATATTATTAAGGTAACTGCTTTGATGAAGATGTGTGTATGAGTGAAGAAGACTTAGAAAGCCAACTGTTGGCCTTTAAATCCACCCTACAAAGGCAAAACGCAAAAGACAGACACCGAGGAATTGGAATTTGTGCTAAACAACTAGACTGTTTAGTTGACGGTGGACTTAGTAAAGGTAATTGTGCCTATGCAGAGTGCATTGGCACAATCAGGAAAAGTTTTTGAGTTAAAGAAAAAATTACTTGAATACCATACACTTGAAGCTGTATTCTCTATGCCTGACGAATTATTTATTAATTCAGATGTTAGTTGTTGCTTTGTATAATGGTATTTACAGCACACAAACCACATCCGAAAAACAAAGAAACTTTTTTGGTTACTTCAAAGACGATGGATCTGAAAAGCGAAAAATAGAGGAAGAATAGATGTTTATGGAAAGTGGGAAGCAATAAAAGAAAAATGGGTAAGCTATTATCGTAATGGTAAAGAAGAGCCAGGAATCAGCGTTAAGCATGTAGTTACTGCAAATGATGAGTGGTGTGCAGAAGCATTTATGGAAACTGATTATTCTAAACTCTCCTCTGAGGATTTCCTGAAAAATCTTAAAGAGTATGTATTATTCAATGAATTGTATTTAAAATGAAATTAGTTCAACTACATAACTTATTTGAGGTAAGGTATGGCAACAGCTTGGCTAATTAATTTGGAGCAATGTTCTAAAGACAATCCAAATTCAATAAACTATGTTTCAAGAACTGAAAAGAATAATGGCATTTCTCCTTTGTTCTCCGCAACGATGAAATTAGAGCTAATCCGGCTAATACAATTTGTTGCTGCTGGCGGCTCAGTTTTACATCTTTTTCTACAACCTGAACCATACTATACTGGCTTTCATATTTTGGTTTTAACACCTAAAATTCCAATGTCAAAAGTTGAGTTACTTTTTTCTATTGCAAATTGCATACGAGCAAATAAGTATAAATACAACTATGGAAGACAAGCAAACAAAACTCTAAAAGAGATAATGATTCCTATTGAAAATGCCTAAGGAATTTCAGAACATTTCAATTGATTCTATTTCTGTTCCAAAGAGAACTCCAAAAGTGAAAGAGCATTTGAATTTGAATACAGAAAGATGGGAGTGGTTTGAAATACAAGAAATATTTGACATTAAAAAAAGGCAAACGACTTACAAAAGAAGATATGATAGAGGAAATACACCTCTTCATCGGCTCAATAGACTCAAATAATGGCTATCAATGTGAGTATATTGGACAATCTCCCATTCATTCAGGAAATACTATTACTGTAAACTACAATGGTTCAGTTGCAGAATCTTTCTATCAACCAAAACCCTTTTGGGCATCAGACGATGTAAATGTTCTATATCCAAAATTTAAAATGAATCCATATATCGGTTTGTTTATTGCGACAATTATTAAAGCTGAAAAATACAGATTTAATTATGGTAGAAAGTGGCACGTTGAAAGAATGAACACGACTAAAATTAAAACTGCCGACAAAATCAAAACATCAACCCGACTTTGACTTTATGGAAACTTATATTAAATCTGTTACTCCTACTCAAGTTCAATTTAATTAACGCTTTTAGTGGCACATTTGCTTTTGCAACCGCCAAAGCCTGACAAAAAGCAAAAAGAGCCACCAAGCCAACGCACCAAGACAGTAGTAAAATGAACAGACAACAACTCGATAGAAAAGAAGGGCAGCACCTAACAGCGGTAGCCGTGCGCAACCCCACTATTAAACGGATAATATATTTAGTGATGTATTATTTTATGATGCATTACACCGCCTCAAAAAATATTTTTGTGATTGTAATGCAGTATTAGTGTTTTGAGGTAAAGATTGTTAAAAACAAGCCTTGTTTTGTTAGTAACGCTTGTTTTTTGAGTTGCATGGGCACACTTATCCTCTTGTTGGTTATAAAACCTGATGTATTTCTTAAGATTGTAAGCAATGGCAGCACAAAGCATAAACTTGTTGGCTTGTTTGATGCCACGTGTAAATTCCACGCATACCGGTGAAGTTGATTAATGTACCCAATACAGGTTCCTACAGTACTGCTATGAAGTTTTTTCATGCCTTTGGCATAGCTGGTTTGCAGGCGCTGGTGCATTTTGTCGTAGTAATGCTTTTGTGTATGCTGTCTTCTATTTTGTAATCGGCTGTTTTACCTATGCATGTTTTTCTTAGCGGGCAGTGCTTGCAATCTTTGCTGGGAGCTGCGGTAGCTTTTCTTTTTTCATACTCTAATGAACCCATGTTGGGATTTGTAGGGCAGCATGGCTTTGTGACCACCTTCTTGTATGCATTCATAGCGGTCAAGTTCTTTGTTATAGATAAATCCCTCTCGTGATGGTTTGTACTGCCCAAAGTTGGGTATATAGCCTGCGATATTTTGTTGATCTAAATACGCTAATGCTGAACCGCTTGAGTAGCCTGTGTCGGCAAGTACTTCTTCTAAGAGTAATCCGTTTTCTGCTAAATTTTCTTTGTTTGGTTAATGACCTGCTCAAGGCTTTGACTGTCGCGTTTATCACTGTAGTCGCCATAATGTGGGTAACGACATGGTGTGAAGTGTCAACCACGGTTTGGGCTGTGTAGTTTAACTGACGGGTTTGCCAGCTTTACGCTAATGCGCGCATCAGCATTTGGTGTTGCTGGTAGTGGGTGTGGTTGCTTAAAAACCGGGGCGCCTTTTTATCTGTTCTTTCTTTTTGTTGATTGACTTAATTTGTGTTGTTGTTGGTATTCCTTTTCTTTCCGGTGCATGGTGTTGTTCTACTTTCTTTTGGTGAAGGTAACTAATGGTCTTTTTTTAAAGCTTCCTCATCGTTAGCCATCAGTTCATCGCTGTAAGTTTGTGCATCATCCATCACTTCTTTTTCAACCAAACTATCTAAGCTTGCATTAGCTTTAATGGGTGGCGCTGTCAACAGCCTGTCTGCGGCCGCTTACCATGCCTTTGTCTATGCACAGTTTTACTTGTTTAAAAAGTTGCAAAAATATTTCCTGACCATACAACTGCCGCGTGCGGGAAAGGGTGCTGTGCCATGGAGTTCTTCATCTATGTCGTAACCAATAAAATAAATAATATCTAACCGCATTTTGGAATGGTCAATAATCTTGCGGTCGCTGTTCAGGTTTTCTAAATAGCCTACCAAAATGAGTTTAAAGAATACAACGGGGTCTATACTGGCCTGCCCTTCTTTTGCCATAATAAGTTGTGGTGGCTGGGTACAGAAACTTTAAATCTAATTTCTCTTTGAGGATACGATATAGGTTCTGGCGTGGTACCCTGTCGCTTATTTTAAAGCTGGTAAACAGTTTTTCGGTATGTTGTTTTTTACCTTGCATAGAGCTAAGATATTTTCACACCGGCAATTTTTATCCTTTGATTATTTGTTTTTATTCACATAATTTTACAGTTGTGCAACAGGCACAGCGGTTTGGCGTAATGGCGGGTTCAGTGCTTCGTATGACAGCTTAGTGGTATGTTCAAGTGTAGTTCTTCGATTGAACTTTTGTGCTAAAAATCCGCCACTACGCCAAGCCGCCAAACGTTAGCGGCTATAATTTGACGACACTGCTAACATAAAACTGACTGCAAGAAAATAACAACAATGCAACTACGAGGCAGACAACATATCATCATTAACGACTCAAAATCTAAATTGGGTTTTGCAACGACAGGTGACAGTTCATGGGAAGTGTGGGACAGGTTTATTACTTATGACGGACAACAACTATTTCACATCGGTAATGTTTGTGGAACTTGCAATTTCTTTTTCACCAGACAAGAAAACAAACTTGACAGAAGTATTGCAACAGGTGAACTTATTGCAAACCTTAATAACGGTTTAACAGACATTGACATTGATGTTGCCAAAAACTATTCTTCACTATTCCCCAACGACACTTATGAAGTTCTTTTGCTTGAGATATTTCCACACTTGACATTTCCTAATGACAAAGACGATTATTTCGTCACTGACCTTTTACAAACTTGGGAAGATGACAACAACGGAAAAAGTGAAGCGAATACAGAATATTACAGAGGCAGCGACAGAAAAGTTAAAGACGATGAAAAACTTTTGAGTTCTTTATTCCCATTTACCCTTCATCAAAATTAAATGAAGACAGAATCAAGCATTATGAAAACTTAATTCAGCAAGGACAAACTCCAACTGCGTTGGCAATCGGAGTTCTCGATGTAAAAGCACCAGCGATGAATCCAGTTATTAACGGACAAGAAGTTGAACCGGAAAATTCAACTCACTGGTGTTTTGCAAACTATTTGCTTGACGGACATCATAAAATTCAAGCAGCGCACAGACAAAAAAGGAGCATTACTTTGCTGACATATTTATCACGAGGTGCTTCGTGGAAACTTATTGACGAACTCCTAACTTACTACAAACAATGAACAGCATTACAGCCGCTAACAAGGGTAGCCGTTGCGCAACCCCACTATTAAACGGATAATATATTTTAGTGATGTAATATTTATGATGATTACACCGCCACAAAAATATTTTTTGATTGTAATGCAGTATTAGTGTTTTGAGGTAAAGATTGTTAAAAACAAGCCATGTTGTGTTAGTAACGCTTGTTTTTGAGTTGCATGGGCACACTTTATCCTCTTGTTGGTTATAAACCTGATGTATTTCTTAAGATTGTAAGCAATGGCAGCACATAGCATAAACTTGTTGGCTTGTTTGATGCCACGTGTAAATTCTACGCATACCGGTGAAGTTGATTAATGTACCTAATACAGGTTCTACAGTACTGCTGCGAAGTTTTTTCATGCCTTTGGCATAGCTGGTTTGCAGGCGCTGGCATTTTGTCGTAGTAATGCTTGTGTATGCTGTCTTCTATTTTTTTGTAATCGGCTGTTTTACCTATGCATGTTTTTCTTAGCGGGCAGTGCTTGCAATCTTTGCTGGAGCTGCGGTAGCTTTTCTTTTCATAATCTAATGAACCCATGTTGGTTGATTTGTAGGGAAGCATGGCTTTGTGACCACCTTTCTTGTATGCATTCATAGCGGTCAAGTTCTTTGTTATAGATAAATCCCCTCTCGTGATGGTTTGTACTGCCCAAAGTTGGGTATATAGCCTGCGATATTTTGTTGATCTAAATACGCTAATGCTGAACCGCTTGAGTAGCCTGTGTCGGCAAGTACTTCTTCTAAGAGTAATCCGTTTTCTGCTAAATTTTCTTTTGTTTGGTTAATGACCTGCTCAAGGCTTTGGCTGTCGCGTTTATCACTGTAGTCGGCCATAATGTGGGTAATGACATGGTGTGAAGTGTCAACCACGGTTTGGGCTGTGTAGTTTAACTGGCGGGGTTTGCCGTGCTTCTTTACGCTAATGCGCGCATCAGCATCGGTGTTGCTGTAGTGGGTGTGGTTGCTTAAAAACTTGGGGCGCCTTTTATCTGTTCTTTCTTTTGTTGATTGACTTAATTTGTGTTGTTGTTGGTATTCCTTTTCTTTCCGTGCATGGTGTTGTTCTACTTTCTTTTGCGAAGGTAACTAATGGTCTTTTTTTTTAAAGCATCCCCTTATCGTTAGCCATCAGTTCATCGCTGTAAGTTTGTGCATCATCCATCACTTCTTTTTCAACCAAACTATCTAAGCTTGCATTAGCTTTAATGTAGGCGCTGTCAACAGCCTGCCTGCGGCCGCTTACCATGCCTTTGTCTATGCACAGCTTTAATACTTGTTTAAAAAGTTGCAAAAAATATTTCCTGACCATACAACTGCCGCGTGCGGGAAAGGGCTGTGCCGTGGCAGTTCTTCATCTATGTCGTAACCAATAAAATAAATAATATCTAACCGCATTTGGGCATGGTCAATAATCTTGCGGTCGCTGTTCAGGTTTTCTAAATAGCCTACCAAAATGAGTTTAAAGAATACAACGGGGTCTATACTGGCCTGCCCTTCTTTGCCATAATAAGTTGTGGTGGCTGGGTACAGAAACTTTAAATCTAATTTCTCTTTGAGGATACGATATAGGTTCTGGCGTGGTACCCTGTCGCTTATTTTAAAGCTGGTAAACAGTTTTTCGGTATGTTGTTTTTTACCTTGCATAGAGCTAAGATATTTTCACACCGGCAATTTTTATCCTTTGATTATTTGTTTTTATTCACATAATTTTACAGTTGTGCAACAGGCACACGGGTTTTGCGTCAGGCGGGGTGACGTGCAAACTTGGAGCTTTGTGCTTCTATTTAAGTTCAGTACTGGTTGACAGTTTTGTGCTCCGAAACCCGCCCGAACGCAAAGCCCGAAACCGTTAGCTGCAATGGCATGACGACAACACAAACAAAAAGTGAATGCGAAATTTTCTAAAATTCTTTTTTAACAAATGGTGGAGACCAATTTTGTTTTGGTTTGCCTGCTGTTTGATATTTATACTTTCTGAAATTTTTAGAAACAGATTATTTGGGAACATTGCTTTTCCATTATTTGGAATTGGGTTACTCGTTGTTTTAGTTTCTTCAATTTATCTTTTTACACAAAAAAAGTGGCTGACAGGTTTATTAGGTTTGGGAATTTTTGGAGGAACAATTTTTGCTTTTTTATTTTATGCAATAGCAATGTTTTGGATAGAACAAGAGCGACCAGACGAATGGGCAAAAAATCTAAAAATACCAACAAACATTCAACTTGACAATCCAGTTGACATTGGATTTGACGAACATAAGCCAGACAGTATAACGAATAAGCTTGTAAAACAAACCGACTTTCAATTATACAATTCATTTCAACCAGGTTTATATGAGTTTGACTTTTGGACTAACAAAATTGAAAGTGGAACAATTTACTTAAAAGCGTTTGAAATCACACAGGAATATGCTTTATCAACTGACAGACTTCCTAAAAGTAGTTCAGTTAAAGTTTATAATCCGACAGACAGCATTAAAAAGTTTGGAACGACTTCACATTTTACTATTTACGAAGGAGACTGGGGACAACCTTATGCTTCAAGATTTGAAGTTTGGTTTAAGCCTGACAATGGTGGTAAAGAAAGAAAATTATTTAACAAGAATTATAAAATAGAAGGATGGATGCGATAAAAACCACAGCAGCTAACATGGGTAGCCGTTGCGCAACCCCACTATTAAACGGATAATATATTTTAGTGATGTAATATTTTATGATGCATTACACCGCCACAAAAATATTTTTGTTGCAATGCAGTATTAGTGTTTGAGGTAAAGATTGTTAAAAACAAGCCATGTTGTGTTAGTAACGCTTGTTTTGAGTTGCATGGGCACACTTATCCTCTTGTTGGTTATAAACCTGATGTATTTCTTAAGATTGTAAGCAATGGCAGCACATAGCATAAACTTGTGGCTTGTTTGATGCCACGTGTGTAAAATTCTACGCATACCGGTGAAGTTGATTAATGTACCCAATACAGGTTCTACAGTACTGCTGCAGTTTCATGCCTTTGGCATAGCTGGTTTGCAGGCGCTGGTGCATTTGTCGTAGTAATGCTTGTGTATGCTGTCTTTATTTTTGTAATCGGCTGTTTTACCTATGCATGTTTTCTTAGCGGGCAGTGCTGATCTTTGCTGGAGCTGCGGTAGCTTTCTTTCATAATCTAATGAACCCATGTTGGTTGATTGTAGGAAGCTTTGACCACCTTCTTATGCATTCATAGCGGTCAAGTTCTTTGTTATAGATAAATCCCTCGTGATGGTTGTACTGCCCAAAGTTGGGTATATAGCCTGATATTTTGTTGATCTAAATACGCTAATGCTGAACCGCTTGAGTAGCCAGACTTCTTCTAAGAGTAATCCGTTTTCTGCTAAATTTTCTTTTGTTTGGTTAATGACCTGCTCAAGGCTTTGGCTGTCGCGTTTATCACTGTAGTCAGCCATAATGAGACATGGGATGGGCTGTGTAGTTTAACTGGCGGGGTTTGCCGGGCTTTTACGCTATCCGCCATCAGCATTTGCTGTAGTGGGTGTGGTTGCTTAAAAACTTGGGGCGCCTTTATCTGTTCTTTCTTTTGTTGATTGACTTAATTTGTGTTGTTGTTGGTATTCCTTTTCTTTCCAGCATGGTGTTGTCTACTTTCTTTTGCGAAGGTAACTAATGGTCTTTTTTTTATTAATCCTCATCGTTAGCCATCAGTTCATCGCTGAAGTTTGTCATCATCCATCGCCTTTTTCAACCAACTATCTTGCTTAATGTAGGCGCTGTCAACAGCCTGCCTGCGCTGCTTACTATGCCTTGTCTATGCACAGCTTTAATACTTGTTTAAAAGTTGCAAAATTTCCTGACCATACAACTGCCGCGCAAAGGGTGCGGCGCAGTTCTTCATCTATGTCAACCAAAATAAATAATATCAACCGCTTGGGCTGGTCAATAATCTTGCGGTCGCTGTTCAGGTTTTCTAAATAGCCTACCAAAATGAGTTTAAAGAATACAACGGGGTCTATACTGGCCTGCCCTTCTTTGCCATAATAAGTTGTGGTGGCTGGAAGAAACTTTAAATCTAATTTCTCTTTGAGGATACGATATAGGTTCTGGCGTGGTACCTGTCGCTTATTTAAAGCTGGTAAACAGTTTTTCGGTATGTTGTTTTTTACCTTGCATAGAGCTAAGATATTTTCACACCGGCAATTTTTATCCTTTGATTATTTGTTTTTATTCACATAATTTTACAGTTGTGCAACAGGCACATGGGTTTGCCAAAAGTGGGGCAGAATCGTAGGTTTGAGCATTTGAAATTCTATTGAGCATTATCGTAAATTTGAGCATTCGTATTTCAAATTCCCCACCTTCGGCAAGCCCAAAACCGTTAGCTGCAATAATATGACAAGAAAAAAGAGAACTACATTAACAATGGAAAGTGCTGTTGAGTGGTATACCCAAAATAGGTACCTTTATAAGCAACTTGCAAACAAGGTTAACATCATTATAGCGGAATTACTAGAAATTAATTTGATAGGTATACACGCTATATTTAATAGAGCGAAGGATGTGGAAAGTTATAAGGAAAAATCAAAGACCCTAAATATGATAATCCGCAGCAACAAATAACGGATCTTGCTGGTATTAGAATTATTTGTTACGTTGAAAGTGATATACAAAGGATTTGCAAAATAATAGAAGATAATTTTGATGTAGATTCAGAAAATAGCGGAGATAAAAGTAAACTATTGGGAACTGATAAAGTTGGATATAAGTCTGTACACTACGTGGCACAACTAAACAAATCGAGAACGATATTGCCTGAATATAAGAAATATCTTGGAAGAAAATTTGAAATACAAATACGGACAATTCTCCAGCATGCGTGGGCTGAAATAGAGCATGATAGAAATTATAAATTTTCTGGGGAGTTGCCAGACGAAATTCAAAGAAGATTTAAACTTGTAGCCGGGAGCTTGGAACTTGCTGATAAAGAATTTGATAGAATTGCAAGCGATATAGATAAAATTAGTCATGAAGTAGAAATTGGAACTAAAGAAGGCAAATTAGATTTTGAATTGAATACTACTACAATCAAACAGTTCCTTACGACCAAGTTTGAACCACTTATTCCTGAACGAATTCAACCGGTTTTTCCAAGCTCTGAAAGTGAAATTAGAATACTCGAGGAGCTTCAATTATATGGGTTGAAGTCAATAAATGACCTTAATGCAATTATTCCGGACGACTTACTTTCTGTACTAGAGAAATCTCAAAAATCCTCAGGAAACTTGTTGGGGCTATTAAGAACTATAATGATCGCATATGATTGGAAAAGGTATTTCGATAAATCATATGATAAAAAATGGTATATTCCATCCTTAAGACAAAATTACTATATAGAACATTATAAAGTACCGGTGGATCAAATTGAGAAGTTATACAAAACAAAAATAAAAGGTAATACTGCAGCTAACAGCACCTACAAGAAATTGGCGGTTCAGGGTTAAATGAAGCTTTGTGCTTCGTATCAAGTTCAGTGCTGGCAGACAGTTTAGTGCTTCGAAATCCGCTTCTTCGCCAAGCGCCAAACCGTTATGTGCAATTTGACAAAGTACCAAACAAATGACCAAAACAGACGATACCAAAACTAAGGAGGTCAAGATAAGAAGGTATCATTCGGACGAGATCCGACTGGTTTTATTCATTTGTGCAACAGACTTGAAAAAGTATAGTCATGAAGATTTAATAGTTTTTGCTGAAAGTATTGAAGGTAGAATAGAAGTCTTATTGACACCTGAATTTTTAAAGTCAGTTAGTGAATTTATACAAGTTGACAGTTCTTCAATGAAAAAAATTCAGGAATTGAAAAGGATTCTTCAAGAGCTATATTCAAGTCAGTGGCATTTAAAAATGACTGACTCTAGTTGGACATCAATATTAATCCTTTCACGAGAGATTTTAGAGCTTTTGAGTATTGAATACCAAGAACCTCTAATCTTTATGAAGAATAACTTAGAAGTAGATTGGACTTTATAAAAATAAAAACTGCACATAACAGCACCTTGCCAAAAGCGGGGCGGACGTGGTGGCAGAAACTTTTCGGTTCCGAATAGACATTAGTGGTAGCTTGACAGATGGTGCTCCGAAAGCCCCGCCTTCGGCAAGCTGCAAAACGTTAGCACCAATGCCATGACGACAATGAAACAGACGACATTTTATTATTTTTTAATAACAACTTTGGTTTTACTTACAATAAAACCCATTGACAGTTTTGCTGAAGGTAGAGCAGGCTCTTACATTTTGACAGGACTTGCACTTTCCCAAACAGGTGACACATTGAAAAATCAAATAATACTAATGTATTTCAAAGACAAAGTTGACACGTTACAGACCGACTCTAACGGTTATTATAAAACAAAAATAAATTGGGCAACAGCCTGCCCTTCTGGGGTGACACCGTGGCAAAGTAGACGGGCGACTAAGAAATATAATCCAAAGTATATTTTCTTTTCGTTTAAAGACATCAAAATTAAAATCAAAAATGACTGGAAAAATTTTCTATCAGAAGACTTCAATAAGCCAGACAGTCAGACAAAAAAAGAAAATCTAATATTTTGAGAAAATAGCGATGGACGGCACGATACAATACAGACGAGAAAGCACTGGTGCTAACAGCATATTTGCAATAGGCGGGGTTTCGTTCTCCGCAGACAATTTTGTGGTTATAGAAAGTTCAGTTCTCCGCATTAACATTTGTGCTGAAAATCGCCACCTTTGCCAAGCCCGAAACCGTTATGTGCAACCCCTATAGGACAAATTGACCAATGACGAAAAAGAGACTGACAATAACTCTAATAGTTCTCACTGGACTATTCATCTTTTACAAACTGGCTGACATGTTTGCACCGGGAGTTACCCTCATGCAGAACATTACGAACTAAACTACTCAGAGGACAAAGTTATCGAAGCAATAACTAATCTCAAGAATTCGGACAGCGAACTCATTGTTCCCAAGGTGACAATTCAAGGCAATGGACAATTCGACTTAAATGACGGTAAAGAAAGAGAAACGGATTATTGGTATAAATTTTATTTCTACGACAAGAAAAAGGACGAAATAATATTCACTTGGACAAGACCAGCAGGACAAAACACAACGACATTTGCATTTGTATCAATTAAAAAGGGGCTTGACTTAAGACAATGGAAGGATATAAATGACGATCTTGGATTTTTTGAAAATAAAAAAATTAAAAAGCACTTTGAAGAAACTATTTTGAAAAAGATAAAAGAAAATTTGGACAACAACCAAAGCATGGGACAAGGGGCAGCACATAACAGCACCCTGCCCAAAAGGCGGGGTGACGTGCTTCTATGACACATTTGTGGTTAATGGAAGTATAGTTGTCCGAATGAACATTTGTGCTACAAAGCCCGCCCATCGCAAATGTGCAAACCGTTACCAGCAATGTTGACCGGCCGCCTAACACGACAGTTTAGTAAAGCCAACGAGGGACTGTACGCTGACCGCCTTCGTACTTGACGCAGGTGAAGTTTTAATGGTGGCTGCTTCGTTCTTACTTTTGTGCGGGCGGACAATCCATCGCTGACTTTATAGATTTATCACGGACAGACAACCAATCAACAATGCAGACAACATTATGACTGACAATCAAGTTTTAGATAACTTCCCTGCTGACAAAAAAAACGTCAGACAAAACAAATCAACACTAATAACAATTTGTGTTTTGCTTATAGTTGGACTGATTGGCGAACTGACTAACACTTACTATTTTCACAATGCAATGTTTGACACTATTGTAGGTATAGCAAGCAGCATTGGCCAACTTTGGGGCATAATTCTATTGATAAAAGACGGGCCTTTATTAAAGACACGACCATATTTTCAACTCATATTATTTTTCTTTGGCATTACTATAATTGGTTCTTTATTTAAAATACAACATTGGCCATGGGCTGGTATTATGCTTACAATTGGACTGTTGGGTATTGCAACTATTTATGCAATCAGGTTTTTGAAAAAGCAAAACAAAAAAAGACTTGACATTTTAAAATTTCTCTGGGTGACTGTTATTTATATTGGAGCGACTTTAAGAATACAACATTGGCCTTATGGACATGAACTACTGATTTTACAAAGTATTTTATTGGTGATACTGTTTGTTGACTTTTCCTATCAACACATTCAGACAAATGAAAAGACAGAATGAAACACATGCTGGTAACATCGGCTTGCCTCAAGCGGGGCTGACGGTGGAACTTTATACTGTATTGCTTTCTACTTACATTTGTGCTTGGCGACAAGTCGTAGCATTTTATTCCCGCCTGCGGTAAGCCGTCAAACGTCAGGCAGTGAAAAAACTAAAAAATCATTCTTATGAATTGCGTAAACGAATTTTATCAAGATAGGTGTTTGGATAAATTGAACTATTAAAGGGGGTTTTTCACAGGCTGACGTTAGCTAACATTTTAATGAAACCAGAAGATACATTATTAAATGAAACTGAAAGACATAACATCTAAATATCAAAAAGTATCTTCTAGGAATTGCTCTTTATTATCATCTATTGCAATTTCAATAAGGTCAATTGATGGAAAAATTGACTTTGTCTTGCATAAATACCCGGCTCTTATCTTTTTAATGGTAGTAATTAGCTCTTTCTTAGTTGCAATCTACTATATAATAAATAAAAGGAAATTTTCAAGCCTTTTAAATGAAATTAAGGAACATTCCAAAATTAGAAGTGAAGGGTTTGACACCCAACTTAATGGATTGACAGACAGACAAAGGGAAGTATATGACTTGATTATTTCGGGAAAGACAAATAAAGAAATAATGAACGAGCTATTTATCGAACAAAGCACGCTGAAATCTCACATTAATCAAATTTATGGAAAACTGAATATCAAAAGCAGAAGCGAATTAAAATCTAAAGTAAAATAATGTAAGCTAGCGTTTTACGAGAATATCAACCCTTTTAAACCCCACAAATCAACCTTTTATCAACCCGAAAATATTTGTTCTAATTGATACTTTGAGGAACATTTGCGTGAAACAAATATTCAATTTAAAATTAAATGTTATGAAAAACAAGTTTTTGTACTTCGCTATGTTTCTGTTAATCCTTTGTTTACCATTCAGAGGTAATGAAGAAGGAGTTCGTTGGTTATGGGCAGAAACCACCTGGATACCTATGGCATTAATATTTATTTCATTAATGTGTATTGGACTCTACCTTTACGAACAAAGAAGCATAGAAAGGATTAATGAAAAATGTCAGCTAACAGCGTGCATAAGAAATAGCGGTTTCAGTGGTAAATCAATGGTCAGTGCTTTTAATAAAAGTTAGTTCTAAATTAAAAGTTAAGTGCTTTTAAATCCGCTACTTTAATATACGCAAACCGTTATATTTTCAACTTCTATTTTTAGCTTGTAATTTTAACTGCCTGTTGAGAATTAATGAAATTGGTTTTTTAACAGGCTGACGTTAGCTGCAAGCTTAACATACAACAATGAGACAGAACAGAAAATACTGGCTATTGCCTTTAATGCTATTTTATTTTTCCTGTAAAAATGAACGGGAAGTTGTAACTCAATATGCTCCAACTTCGCAAGAGATTTATCCAACGGATACTATTTTACAGTCTATCGAGCACAAAAAGCAATGATTATTATAGCGCATGATGACGATATGTGTGCTATGTCAGGCACTATTTCTAAATTAAATAAAGATGATTGGGAGATTGAGGTAGTAAGTTTCCATAGGGAGCGGAACGAGATAAAGCACAAATAGCAGCATGTAAAAATATTTTGGACACGGTAAAATTCTTTGACTTGGATTATAAGCAATGGAGAAAAGACTTTGATGTACGGGAAGAAGAGTTATACTTTCCAATAGCCAAAGAAAAATTTGCAGAAACATTTAATCAAAAAATAGTTGAAGACGAATTGACAAAATGTGTCAACGACTTTAATCCATCTGTAATTTTTACTCTTGATAATGAAATTGGTGGTTATGGACATCCTGAACATGTATTTATTAGTCAATTAACATTAGACCTGGCGCAATCAAAAAAAATTTCGGCTGCATATATTTATCAAAGCGTTTATACACCACACATGGCAACAAGCATTATGGCACGACACTCAAAAAGAATGATAGAATGGGGGTTTGCAGGGGACGGCTGGAATAGAGCAAAAGAAACCTATAAAGTAAACGGTATGCCACAACCAACAACACAAATTTACATTACAAGTGAAGCAGCCGAAAAAATGGATTATTTAAAATCATATAACGAGCGAGAGCAAAAAACAATTGGCTTCTTTATTCCATCCTTTTTTGAATATTCAGCCGAAGAGTACTTTAAAATATTTGACAGAGAATTTTTTAACGTGATAAAAATAAACTGATGCTAACAGCACATTGGTAATAGGCGGGGCTTCGTCTCCGTTTAACAGTTTTGTGGTAGCTAAAAGTTCAGTTATCCGAACAAATTTTTGTGCTGAAAAGCCTGCCCATCGCAAACCCGCCAACCGTTATAAGCCATTTTAAAAAACGACAACAATGAAAAGAATTTACCTATTACTTTTTGGACTTTTAATTTTGAATTCCTGCAAAACGGTCAAATATGACTACGCCCTTATTTCTGACAGAGACGAAAATTTAGATTTATATATTTCTTCCGCAAACGACCAACTTCTTAACATCACAAACGACAAGTTTACCGACTATGGAATTAAGTGGAGTCCAGATGGAAAATTTATTCTATTTGCTAAGCAGGTTAACAAACAATATGACCTTTATCTCTACGATGTTCAATTAAAAACGACTTTACAACTTACAAATGATACGATAAATCAATATGGACCATCGTTTTCTCCTGATGGAAAAAGCATTTTATATGTTTCAAATGCGGACCACAAACAAAATGAAATCTATTTGATGAATTTGACCACAAAAAAAATAACTCGAATAACAACGAATGACAGGTTAGATGGTTCGCCAACATTTCATCCAGATGGAGTAAAAATATTTTATACGTCATTTATGGATAAAGACTCTGCTAACAAAATAACCAATAGCGAAATATTTGTTACGGACACTGTGGGAAGTTATCACACCAGATTGACGAACAGAATCGGGAACGATGGTGCGTTAGATATTTCACCTGACGGAAAAACGATTGCGTGTCACTACTTTTAAAGAATAAAGCTGACATTTATATCATGGACATTGACTGTAACAATATCAAACAGCTGACAACAGACACCTTGGATAACAGATGGCCACGTTGGACACCAGACGGAAAATTCATTGCCTATACACGTGTTGCAGAGAATTCAGACATTTGGATTATGGATAAATCTGGGAATGATAAGAAGCAATATGTTACATCACCAAAACGAGACGAGATACTTGAATTTAAACCGAGAAAAAAGAAAAACACCCTATAACACGTGTTTTGCGTTAGGCGGGCTGACGTATTTTAACCTGTCAGACGGTGCCGGTACACCAAGGTCACTTCCCTCTCATTGTGCCAAGCTACTTAACTTTAAAAAATCAAACATATTAAGGTTATATATATCGTTAATGCTTCCCACTTTCCGGCAGGTACATGTTTTGCCAGTACAAAGCTGTCTTTATGGGTTGGAGTTAAAAGTTTATTTTTGATTTAAACCCCTGCCCCTCTTGTCTTGTCCTGATCTGACGGGTTGTGCAGCAGGTAGTGACGAGGATGTTTAAAACAAAAATTAAATGTATCCTCATACCATGCACACAGAACCATCCTTCAGATGAGAACGAGCGGGAGTACAGTGCAAATAAAAACACTTGACTGCAGTAAAGTAGTTTTAGCAATTAATAAACAATGGTTTTAAAAAAATAAAATGAATAAAATAATGACGTTTTTAGCATTTACATTTTTAGCATTAACTGCATGTAACTCTTCTAACAATGATACACCGGCAGGAAGCATGCAAAGTAAAAATCAAGAAAATAACTATGCCACCACATACGACAGTACAAAACGAGTTGGTGGAGATTGCGAAGCAGGCTATTGCGACCTTATGTATAAAGGAATGCCTGCGGAAATTAATGCTGTTGATACAAGTGCAGGCTGGTATGAGAATGGACAAAAACTTGTAGTAACCGGAACAGCTTTTCAGGTGGATGGTAAAACTCCTGCACCACATGTTATTATCTATTATCACCATACAGACAATGACGGCTTGTATTCACCACAAAAAGATAACCCTGAAAGTCAAACACGCCATGGGCATATTCGTGGTTGGGTAAAAACAGGAAGGGATGGTAAATACACTATTTATACCATACGCCCGGCACCATATCCCGGTTTAAATCAGCCAGCTCATATTCATTGGTTAATTAAAGAGCCTGATGTTAACAATGAATATTGGACAGACGACCTGATGTTTGAAGATGATAAACTGTTGTTGTCATTTACCAAAGAAAATAAACCAAAAAATTTAGGTGGAAGTGGTATTGTGCAAGTATTATCAAAAGGTAACATGCAATTTGTAACACACAATTTTATTTTAGGATTAAACATAACCAATTACCCCAAACCACAATAACCAGTCAAAAGGTGCAAGACAACTTGCCGTATATGCGTTGCATATTCTCATTTAAAAAATTACACAAAATGAAAATTTTACTTACAGCCATAATCCTTTTTTGTTTTACCAATATTTTGTTTGGGCAAATAATTGTTTCTGGCGAATATCAATCAGGATTAAAATTGGCTTTTGACAGTAAGGCAAAAAAACTTACCGGTTATTATGAAAATGATACAGGCTGGGACGAAGAAACAAAGAGACCAAAATTTTCCTGCATTTTTATTTGGAGGCAACTGTTACAGGCAATACGTTTAGCGTGCTTACGTACTATCCGCAATCCAAATCAGAAGATACCATAAGCGGCTTTGCAGAAATAGTAAATGACAGCACTGTAAAAATTAAACTGCCACAAGAACACGGTGGTTGCTGGAATGTGCAGCACTTTGCTGACGAGCCGGTTAAGTTTGACATTGAAAAAAAAGCAGACTGGACACAGGTAAAGTATGTTACAGTTGAAAAAACATTTTTCTATTCTGAAAAATCAAACGACAAAAAACTAAAAGCATATTTAGTTAAAAACAATTTTGTTTGCATTAACAAAACCGAACGCGACTGGGCATATAGCACCTACTATGGAAAAGAAATAGTAACAGGCTGGATAAAAACATCGGATTTAAATAACCCATGAAAAGAGAAACATCACGTATCACGTTTTTTAATCAAGCAACCCCATGTTGTTAGGTTAAAATTTTGTTATTCACACATACCCTCATTTATCTATGCATTTGCGCCTTGTCCCTCACGAAATTTCGGGTAGTTTTAAAGAGTCAACTAAGGCATTAAAATAATTTTTTCTCAACTTAAACACACCATTATAGCTCTGCATTACCGCAAGTAATCTTATGATGTTGCCGTGGTTTTCTTTTGATTACATTCGTGCCAACCATTGGTTTACTGCTATAAAAAACATTAAATACTCAAATCCAAAAAATCATACAAACTATAGTACACCAATTTCTATTAATAGAAAACAACAAATTGATTTTGATATGAACGCAGAAATTCAAGCTTACAACAACAGGCAACAGCCCATAGACAATGCAATTTGCAATTTTCTTGCTGAAACTATTGACAAGCACTTAAAAAAAGCTGAAAGTAAGATCTGGCATGCTCATCCTGTTTGGTTTTTAGAAGATAATCCTATTGTAGGTTACAGCAAACAAAAAGCAGGCATAAGGCTTATGTTTTGGAGCGGTGCCTCTTTTGAAGAAGAGGCATTGAACAAAAGAGGAGTGAAATTTAAAGACGCATCTGTTTTTTACAATGATATATCTGAAGTGGTAGTAAAAGATATAAAGCGCTGGCTTAAAAAGTCAGAAGAAATACAATGGGATTATAAAAACATTGTAAAACGAAAAGGAAAATTAATAAGGCTGAAATAATATGAAGGAAACACCCGAACACAACCAACGAATTGCTAAAATGATTTTTGCATCTGTTTATCCGCATTATGTAACCAAAGTGGAAAGCAAAGGCAAGACAAAAAAAGAACTGCACCAGGTTATTGAATGGCTTACCGGTTTCAACGACAAAAAACTGAAAGAACTTATTGATGAAAAGGTAACATTTGAAACATTTTTTAAACGCGCAAAACTAAACCCTAACGCGCATCTTATTACAGGAGTAATTTGTGGTTACAGGATAGAAGAATTAGAAAATCCTTTAACCAAACAAGCAAGATATTTAGACAAACTGATAGATGAATTGGCTAAAGGCAGAAAAATGTAAAAGATTTTAAGAACTGCTTTATAAAACAAACAGTAAAAAAATTTAAACCATTAATACATTAAATACCATGCAAAAAATAATTCCAAACCTTTGGTTTGATGGTAACGCTAAAGAAGCGGCTGAATATTATTTGTCAATTTTTAAAGATGGCAAAATGATTAACACTACTTATTATCCTTTAACAGAAGCTGAAGGATTGGCTGATTTTCAGAAAGACTTTGCAGGCAAGGTGCTTACTGTTGAATTTGAAATATTGGGTATGAGATTTATTGGAATAAATGCCGGCCCGTTATTTAAGTTTAACGAATCTGTTTCATTTATGATTTCATGCAAAGACCAAAAAGAAATTGACTACTACTGGAATGCGCTAACCACCAATGGCGGTGAAGAAAGTGTTTGCGGATGGCTAAAAGACAAATATGGATTAAGCGGGCAGGTGTGCCCTGAGAATTGGGAAGAGCTCACTAAAAAACCGGGTGCGTTTAAAAGAATGATGGGCATGAAAAAATTAATTATTGCAGATTTTTAGCAGGTGTAAATAATTTTAAAATGAAAGTACGGATATAAAGTACATTTATTTTTATGCTCTGCTGTTATTTGTTCGCACTTTAAATATTATTCTTTTGTTTCAGAATATGATGCTATGCACGAAAAACAATATGGTTACACTATGCCTGATTGCATGCTACGCTTGTGGCTTTGCACAGGAACCTGAGGGCACTTTTTTAAAAGACAAAAAAACAGGTTGCACAGTGTGGCTTAAGCATACCTTTACCGAAGACAGCGCTACATGGAATGGTGGTTGTAAAAATAATTTTGCAGAAGGATATGGAACCATTGTTGGTTTTACAAAAGGCAACCAAACTTTAAAGTACGTTGGTGAAGTAATCCAGGGTAAACCTAACGGGAAAGGCATACTTACTTTTGGTAACAACAGAAAATTAGAGGGTAATTTTTTAAACGGAGAGCCTCTTTTTTTAAATGAGGTGTGCTTGACGCATTTGCATAAAAATGTAGTTTCTGAAACAGACAGTTCAGGAATTTATTATGGAGACAATAACAAAACGCAACTTTATTATCATGCTTTGGTTCCCGGTGGACAAATAGCAGGTGTATTGGTATTAATGCCCGGCACATGGCAAACAACGGAACATCTCTTGAGCAGTACGCAAGCGCTTTGCGAATTGGCTTACCAAAATAACCTGGCAGTGATTGTTCCATCCATTAACCAGCGCATTACTCTTACCAACGAAATAGTTGAACTGCTTAACACCATATTTACACATGCAATAAAAACATACCATTTGCCAAAACATAAGTTTGTAATGGGTGGATGGTCAATGGGTGGCATTTTTAGTATGCGATATACACAAATGGCAAAGCAGGATTCATTAAAAACAGTTGTTAATCCGGTAGCTGTTTTTAACTGTGATGGTCCATGCGATTTAAAAAACGTTTATCATAATTTTAAACGAAAACTGAATAAGAACCCGGGTCAGAACGAACCGGCTTATGGCATATACGAATTAGAAAAACACTGTGGAGGAACACCTGCAACAGCTACCGGCAAATACAGTTACTACTCCCCTTACTCTCATTCTGAAGAAAAAGGAGGCAATGCTCAATATTTAATTACTGTTCCTGTTAGAATTTATGCCGATGTTGACCCCGAGTGGTGGATGCAAAACCGAAATGTAGATATGTACGACCTTAATGCATTAGACCAAACAGCCATGATTCAACTGCTAAAGGATATGGGAAACTCACGTGCTGAGTTTATTAATGCATATCAAAAAGGGGTAAGGCTTGAGGGAAATCGCCATCCACATTCCTGGAGTATTGTTGAACCGCATGATTGCATCAGATGGATGCTTGGTTTTATTAAATAAAATATGGTTAAAGAACTTCCCGTTTTTATCAGTGTTATTTTTGCCCTCCTTACGCTTGTTTCGGTTTTTTGGTTTTATACTGCAACACGCTCTAAAACATTTTTAATAATTGCTGCTGCATGGACGCTGCTTCAAACAACACTTGCGCTTAAGGGTGTGTACCTTCACACGCAGCACATGCCTCCTCCCCTTATGCTGTTTGGAATTTTTCCGGCAGTGTTTTTTATCATGCTGGTTTTTATTACAAAAAACGGAAAGGCTTTTAACAATAATATCAATCTTAAAACGCTCACATACTTTCATAGCATACGCCTTCCGGTAGAAATTTTTTGTCGGTGCTTTATCATTACGGTGTAGTATCTGTTTACATGACTTTTGAAGGAACAAACTTTGATATCGTTTCCGGGCTAACCGCTCCTTTTGTTGCATGGTTTGCTTTCCGCACCACTGCTCCAAACAAAAAAATACTGTTATGGTGGAATGTTATTTGCCTTTTGCTTTTGTTAAACGTAGTGGTAACAGCAGCATTTGCCATTCCCTCTCCTATCCAAAAACTGGCGTTTAATCAACCCAATATAGCGGTGCTGTATTTTCCGTTTAACCTGTTGCCAACAGTAATTGTTCCTATGGTGTTTTTTGCACATCTTGCTGCAATAAAGCGGCTTGCAAAATCAAACTGAAAATACAAACCACTTAAAACAATGTTACCAATAAATTCATGAGCACGCTACTCAAAGACATTTATTCTCCGGCATTTTATAATGTATTTGCTGATGTTGCCGAAGAGGTAATAGTAAACTTCAACCGTAAAAAGTTTATCAAAGAGATTTTTTGTACTGGCTGGAAAAGCAAAGAACTGAAAGACAGGATGAGGCATACCACAAAAATGCTTCATCCGTTTATGCCTTCTGATTTTGCAGAATCTGCTTCAGCAATAAAAAAAATAACTGACATACTTCTGCACAAGAAAGCAAGTGTCAACACATTTGGGTTTATGTTCCTGCCCGATTATATTGAAACCTATGGCATCAATCACTTTAATGAATCCGTTAAAACAATGGAGCGTGTTACGCAACTCATCAGTTGTGAGTATGCTGTCCGTCCATTCATTATTAAGTATGGCGATAAAATGGTTAATCAAATGATTGAATGGAGTAATCATCCAAACCATCATGTACGCAGGCTTGCCAGCGAAGGCATACGCCCTCGCTTACCCTGGGCAATGGCATTACCGGCACTTAAAAACCCGCAGCCTTTGTTTCCTATTCTCGAAAATTTAAAAAATGATACTTGGAATATGTAAGGCGCAGTGTGGCAAACAATTTAAATGATATTGCAAAAGACAATCCCAATTTGGTTATTGCCATTGCAAAAAACTGGAAAGGAATAAGCAAAGAAACCGATGCAATAATTAAACATGGTTGCCGCACACTTTTAAAACAAGGCAACATTGATGTATTAAAACATTTTGGTCTTTCAAATAACACCAGGCTTGCTGTGTCAGGCTTTAGAGTAAATACAGGCAAGGTTAAAATTGGCAATTACCTTGAATTTGCTTTTGCAGTTGAAAACAGCCGCGGCAACACACAAACACTAAGGCTTGAGTATGGCATTTATTTTCTGAGGGCGAATGGAACCCATTCAAAAAAAGTATTTAAAATAAGTGAACGCAGTTTTAAGCCAAAAGAAAAATCTGCCATCACCAAAAAACAAAGCTTTAAAATTATTACCACACGCAAATACTACGCGGGTGAACACAAGGTTTCTGTAATACTAAACGGGCAGGAAAAATGCATTGGTAGATTCTTGCTTGAGAATTAATAACCTCACATTGCTTCTACAAAATCATTTCTTCATTCATTACCTTTGAAACGGATATGAGGCTCAGTAAAATTCTTTTTTGTGGTTTCGTTTTAGGCATTGCCTTTTTAAATTTTTACTGCAACAGTAATAAAACAACTGCACCCGTTAAACTAACCAATTACGCAAGCCTTCTGGATACAACTAAGTATGTTGGCAAAGAAACCTGTCGCAGTTGCCATACCGATATTTATGATTCGTATATGCACACAGGTATGGGTTCTTCTTTTGATGTGGCTTCAACAAAAAAGACTTCCGCTAAATTTGAACATGCATTGGTGCACGATAAAGAAGGAAATTTTTTCTATCAACCTTATTTTGAAAATGATTCATTACGCATTTTGGAATTCAGGCTTGATGGCAAAGACACCATTTATAAAAGAAAGGAAACCATCAACTTTATTGTAGGCTCAGGGCAGCATACCAATAGCCACATCACAAACAGTAATGGCTATCTTACCCAGGTACCCGCCACTTTTTACACCCAAAAAGGAATTTGGGATTTACCACCGGGATTTGAAGATGGAAATAACTCACGCTTTAACCGCATTATTGGTTTAGAGTGTATGAGTTGCCATAATGCCTATCCTGATTTTGTTTTGGGAAGTGAAAACAAATACAACACCGTACAGCGCGGTATTGACTGTGAACGCTGTCACGGACCAGGATCCGTGCATGTACAACAAAAAATGTTAGGTATGTTGGTTGACACAGCTAAGGAAATTGATTACACAATTGTGAATCCATCTAAACTTCCTATTGACAAACAATTTGATGTATGCCAGCGCTGCCACATACAAGGCAATGCAGTTCTTAATGATGGAAAATCTTTTTTTGATTTCAAACCGGGTATGCACTTGAGCGAGGTAATGAACGTGTTTATGCCTGTTTACAAAGGAAGAGATAATGAACATATTATGGCATCTCATGCCGAGCGCTTAAAGATGAGTAAATGTTATACGGTAACTATGGATGACGTTGAAAAAAACAAATCATCAACAGATTTAAAGCCTTATAAAAATGCACTTACCTGTATTACCTGCCACAACCCACATGTAAGCGTTAAACAAACCGGTAATAGCCATTTTAATAAATCATGTAACAATTGCCATACAACACAAAAAGATAATTTGTGCACTCAAAAAGAAAGTGTTTTAAAAGCCAATAATTTTAATTGTATAAAGTGCCACATGAACTTTTCAAGCACCATTGACATACCACACGTTAAAGTGCATGATCATTACATTCGTAAACCCATTGACGAAAATAAAATTGCCGGCATTAAAAAATTAGTGACTATTTCAGCCATCAACAACCCCAACCCCACATCAAAATCTATTGGCGATGCATATATTGCTTATGTAGAAAAATTTGGTTTTGATTATACGTTACTTGATTCTGCCTTAAAATATTTGCCGCAAACCAATGAAGGGGAGCTAAACAAGAATTTTAAATCGCTTATTCAGCTTTATTTCTTAAGAAAAGATTATGCGGCAGTAATTGGTACTGCAGAACAAATAAAAAATATTGAAGATGTATTAAATACAAAGTCATATTCGAATACCGATGCCTGGGCGTGTTACCGTATTGCTGAAGCTTATGAAAAAATGGGTAACATGATTAAAGCGATTATATTTTACAGGAAAGCTACCATGCTTGCTCCTTTCCAGTTAGATTTTTTAAATAAGTATGCCACTGCACTTTCTATAACAGGAAACAATAAAGATGCAAAATTGGTTTATGAGCGTATTATATCCGAAAATCCAAAAAACCACACTGCCTTGTGCAATCTTGGGTTTCTTTATTTATCGGTGGAGAATAATACTACTAAAGCAATGGAACTTTACAATAAAGCTCTTGCGCTTAACCCCGATTATGAGCAGGCATTGCTTAATAAGGCAGGTTTGCTGCTATATTTAAACAACACATCTGAAGCTAAAAAGCTGCTGATGCAAATTTTAAAAATCAATAAAGAAAATAAACAGGCAATGGAGATTTTGAAACGACTGAGTTAGTAATGCTCAAATCATCATTAAATTAATTTGCTTTCAGTTCCTTTGCGCACTTAATATGAAAAGAATAATATTAGTTGTTACAGTTGCTGTATTAATTGGAGTCTCATTTATTGCTTACATATACTACCAAAAAATTTACGCACCTAACATTAAAGTTACTTCTGGCAATGAGTTTTATTCATCAACACCGGTAGTTCCTTTAATGATGTTAAAAATAAACTCACACGCAGCAATACCTTAAAAGATGTTACATCTTTTGAATGGGTTGCCGCTAAAATGAATTATGGTGCTAAAGTTTTGCCAGGTAAATATGCTTTAAGGGATGGAATGAGTAACAAGGAGTTGATAAGCCTGTTACGTTCAGGCAAACAAACACCTGTAAAAGTTACTTTTAACAACATGCGAACCATACAGTTATTGGCTGGTCGTATTGCCCAGCAGTTAGAAACCGATTCGGCAACGTTGTTAAACTTTATACAGGATTCAGCATGGCATACCGAAAAAATATTTCACCAGAAAATTTACCGGCAGTTTTTATTCCAAACACTTATGAGTTTTACTGGAACACATCAGCTTCGCGTTTTGTCCAACGCATGTATAAAGAGTATAAAAAATTCTGGAATGAATCGCGTTTATCTAAAGCACGCAAATTAGGATTGTCAACTTACGAGATTTCTACACTGGCAAGCATAGTGGAACAGGAAACCAAAAAGAATGACGAAAAACCTGTTGTTGCGGGTGTTTATTTAAATCGTTTAAACAAGGGCATGAAGTTGGAAGCTGACCCCACCTTAATTTTTGCTACAGGGGACTTTTCGCTTAAGCGTGTGCTTAATATACATAAAGAGATTAATTCAAAATACAACACCTATATGTACGCGGGTTTACCACCAGGTCCCATTTCTATACCCGAAATTTCTTCAATTGATGCTGTTCTCAATTATACCTCTCACGATTATCTGTTCTTTTGTGCACGTGAAGATTTATCGGGCTATCATGCTTTTGCAGTTACCTATGAACAACACTTGGTTAACGCAAAAAAATACCACGCTGAGTTAAACAGGCTAAACATTAAATAAGCACTCTGTTTGAGTTGTCACAGGTGCGCCATAATGCCTTAAATTTAAATGCTGCATTTGATGCTTGCGGTGCAACCATTCGCGTATTCATGACAACAGCACCACTTCTTGAAATTTGCAATTACATTAGTAACTTGAGCTTACATGAAACATTCACAGTCTATTTAGTGTAAAAACCACTAATTTCATCCCAATATTTTGATGAGGCAGTTTCTATCTATCATATTATTTTTTAGCACTTTAATTCCTACTGGGGTTTTTGCCGATGAGGTGCCTGTTTTGCTGCGCGCCAAAAAATCAGAACAAGCAGATAGTATGGGCTGCAATTTTGTAGAGCAAACTACCAAACTCGTTTACGATTTAATTATAAGCGGCAAAGTAAAACTTTGGGACTCCCCGCAAAAAGAAATTCAAATTACCGGAACATCTCTTAAAGAAATTGAAAGAACCACAGCAACAGAATTTATTACACAAGATATTATTGTAATTTATGAAATGTGGGAAGTAAACAAACGCGCACTTAACTCACGCACACTTGGCTTTATGTTTTTAAATAAGGATAACAGAAATGCTGATGTGTCCTACGGATATGTAGATTATACGGACATGCGTGATTATTTTGCAAATGCACGTGTTGAGGCGAATGCCAATGGAACTTACGGACGCTCTATGCTGAGGTACCTTACACGTAAAAATTTTAATTACACTGTTATCCAGTTTGCCGGTAAACTCATTGAATCAAAACAGGAAATGAATGAAACCCTTACGGCTTTTAAAGGCAATCTTCAATTTGGTGATGCCTTTATTAATGATGATGATGGCGTAAAAATGATAACCTACATTATTGATGTAAAAAGCGCAATGGATAGTTTAAAACAAGCGAATTCAATATCTATTATTAAAGCATTTGAAAACTATTTAGAAGAGAATACCGAAGAGTTTTACAATTTAGGTGGTGATAGAATTCCTAATGTTACCAAGCCTAATTTTAAAGTAAAAGTAACGGGAATAGAAATTACCGAATCGTGGAAGCAAATGGGGGAGCAAACTATCTACGAACCGGTTACAGTAAATATTTCGGTAAACGATACGGCTTTAGCGCCAATCCGCAAAAGCGAATTAATTAACATGGATATTGTAGTTAACGAAAAGAAATTTATTCTTGTACTTCTTGAAAAACAATATAACTATGTTATCACTCAAATAAACTCACAAAAATTGCACACAAAGAAGCTTATTTATACAACAAAGCACTTGGCACTTATAAATGGAATCAGTTGATAGATTATGTGAAGTATTACTAATTTTGGAGTACCAAGTATTAAGTACAAATACAAAATCTACTTAGTAATTTATTAGCATCTTCACATTAATTGTTCATTCACATTTTCACATTGATTAATAATTCTTAATTCATAATTTCTTAAAATGTCACAAATTAAATTCGGAACAGACGGCTGGAGAGCCATTATTGCACAGGATTTTACTGTAGAAAACGTTATACGTGTTAGCGAAGCAACGGCAGCATGGTTGTTAAAATCAAATAAAAAACCTTCAGTTGTGGTTGGTCACGATTGCCGCTTTGCAGGCGAGTTGTTTGCACAAACAGTTGCCAAAGTTTTATGCAGCACTGGCATTAATGTAAAACTTGCAAAAGGGTTTGTAAGCACACCCATGATTTCTTTAGGTGCAGTAAAACATAAAGCCGATTTAGGTGTAATTATAACAGCAAGCCATAACCCTCCCTCCTACAATGGCTTTAAATTAAAAGGTTCGTATGGCGGGCCGTTACTTCCATCTAGTGTGGCAGAGATTGAATCAATTATCAAAGACAAATCAACTATCAATACCGAAAAACTTTCGCTTAGCGATTTTGAAAAATCGGGTTTGCTTACTTTTGTAAATTTAGAGGATGAATACATCGATCATGTTAAAGCCAACTTTGATTTAGATGCAATAAAAAACTGCGGAAAGAAATGGGCTTACGATGCCATGTTTGGTGCAGGGCAAAATGTAATTAAACGCTTGTTCCCTGAAATAGACATGCTGCATTGCGATAACAACCCCGGCTTTCACGGGCAGGCGCCAGAACCTATTCACAAAAACTTAGGTGAGTTCAGTAACTTTATAAAAACAAAAGGAAACATTGCCTGTGGATTGGTTACCGATGGCGATGCCGACAGAATTGGTCTATACGATAGCAAAGGAAATTTTGTGGACTCACATCATATCATCCTTTTGCTGATTCATTACTTGCACAAAGTAAAGGGTATGACAGGAAAAGTTTGTACCGCATTTAGCACCACACCCAAAGTTGTTACTATGTGTAAGAAATACAACTTAGATGTAGAGGTAGTAAAAATTGGCTTTAAGTACATCTGCGAGATTATGACTAAAGAAGATGTGTTGTTGGGTGGCGAAGAATCTGGCGGCATTGCTATTAAAGGTCACATTCCTGAGCGCGATGGTATTTGGATGGGGCTGGTTATTTGGGAGTTTATGGCCAAGAGCGGAAAATCTTTAGAGGAATTAATAGAAGAAGTTTACAATGTTGTAGGAAAATTTTCTTTTGAGCGCAGCGATTTACACATTAAAGAAGAAGTAAAACAGCAGATACTTGCCAACTGTATTGGTAATAAATACAGCAACTTTGGCAAATACAAAGTAGAAAGAATGGATGACCTTGACGGTTTTAAATATTTCTTTGACAACGAAAACAAAGAATGGCTGATGATACGTGCCAGCGGTACAGAACCTGTATTGCGCACCTATGCTGAATCATCAAGTACTGAAGGCGCTTTTGCTATTTTAAAAACTGCGGAACAAACGCTTTTGAATTGAGGTTTGATATTTTGGATTGCGGATTTAAGTCAGGTACAGATTAACAGATTTATAAAAAATAGTATTTTCAAATAGATTTGGGAAAACTAAAACTGTCACAGGTAATCAATTCATTTAACTCCTGAAATAATCTGCTAATCTGTGTCCAAAAAAAAACTTATCCTTTTCGCTCTCTGCGTTTTCTTTTTTACCACTCAATCCTTTTCACAAAAGCTTTCTTTTTGGGAAACGGATACCGCATACAACAAAAAAAGAGTTAATGCTGTTGCCTATTCTGCTGCAGGAGCTTATGTTGGTGGCATGACGGGATTGTATTTTTTATGGTATGCCGATTATCCACTCTCAAAGTTTCACACGTTTAATGACAACAACGAATGGTTGCAGATAGACAAAGGCGGGCATTTAATTAACGCTTATTGGTCGGGTAAAATGGGAATTGATGTTATGCGCTGGACAGGCATGGAGCGTAAAAAAGCAATATGGTATGGCGGCAGTGCAGGTTTGGCGTTTATGACTTCAATAGAAATTTTTGATGGCTTTAGCGAAGCATGGGGATTTAGCACCGGAGATGTTATATGCAACTTAGCTGGCTCTGCTACAGCCATTGGTCAGGAGTTATTGTGGAATGAACAACGTGTAGAATGGAAGCTTTCATTTCATCCCACTAACTTTGCAGAATATCGCCCCGATGTTTTCGGAACATCATTAACAGAAAAAATATTTAAAGATTACAACGGGCACACATACTGGTTAAGCGGAAACATATCCACTTTTCTTGGCAGCAATTCAACATTTCCAAAGTGGTTGAATATTGCTGTTGGCTATGGTGCCGATGGTATGACAGGTGGAACAGAAAACCTGACAGAGTATGATGGTAAAACTATCCCCTATTTTAAAAGAACGCGTCAATTTTATTTCGCTCCTGATATTAACCTTACTAAAATAAAAACACGCTCTAAATTTTTAAAATTTGTTTTCGAGGCTACGCGTTTTATAAAGTTTCCGCTGCCTGCTTTAGAATACAACAGTAATAAAAAGTGGGTGTTGCATGGGATTTATTTTTAATTTCTGCATAAAAGAAAAATGTAGTTGCAATTTCTTTCACCACATTTTAAAACAAATTACTTTACATTAAAGCATTGCATCATCCACACATCCTCTGCTTCACCATTGTTAAACATCCACTCTTTAAGACAACCGCATCTCTCGTAACCGGCTTTTTCAAAAAGACTAAGGCTTGCTGTATTAGAGTTTTGGATATAACAATACAATTGATGCACATTCAAAATTCCAAAAGCATAATCATGCAATAGTTGCAACGCCTCTAAAGCATGGTGCTTACGTCTTTGTTGCAAATCCCCAATTAAAATACCTACACCGGCACGCCTGTGCAATGGATCAAAGCTGTATAAATCTATTAAGCCGATAACCTTTAGGTTAGATTTCAATTCAACAACAAACCTCTGTTGTTTAGTATTAAAAATATCATTCTGATCTTGCTTGATAAACTCTTCGATAGTGTATTTACTAAAAGGCTTAGTGGTATCACTCAATAACCACCAGGTTTGCTCATTCTCCCACTCATACATGGATACAAGGTCAGATGGCTCGCAAGCGCGCAATAAAATTTTTTGTGTTTGATACATAAAATTTTCAAGATATTAAATAACCGTTTGCTGAGTTCCGGTTAAATTTAAAAGTTCATCTACATACCTTCTATTGTTGGCTAAGCGTGGTATCTTGTGCTGCCCACCAAGTTTATTGTTTATTCTCAGCCACTCATAAAAGAATTTGATTCTATTTTTCTTACTACGGGCATCCTAAGCGTCATATTCTTATAGCGCTTGGCTTCATAATCCGAGTTTATTTTTTTTAGCTCCTCATCCAATGCTTGTGTAAACATTATAATGTCTTCAGGCTCTTTATCAAACTCTATCAACCATTCATGAGCGCCATTATTATCATCCGAAAAATAAATAGGAGCAGCAGTGTACTCACGCACATGCGAATTTGTAAGGATGCTTGCTGCAACTATTGCCTTATCTGCATTATCTACAATTAATTCTTCGCCAAAAGCATTTATAAAATGGGCGGTTCTACCTGTAATTTTAATACGGTAAGGGTTAAGAGATGTAAACGAAACAGTATCACCAATCTTATAACGCCACAAGCCGGCATTGGTAGTAATTACAATAGCGTAATTTTTATTTAGTTCCACTTCGGCTAAGGACAGCGTTTTCGGAAATTCCTTTTCAATCTCATCCATTGGTATAAACTCATAAAAATACCATAATCAAGCATCAGCAGCATCTCGTCTGATTCCCTTAAATCCTGAATGCCAAAAAATCCCTCAGAGGCATTATATGTTTCTAAATAATTAATTTTTTTCCAATAACTTTTTCAAACTGCGATTTGTATGGAGTAAAACTAACGGCACCATGCACAAACAATTCCATATTGGGCCATATTTCGGTGATGTTTTTCTTACCAGTTATTTCAAGCACACGCTTAAGCAATACAAGCGTCCAGGATGGAACTCCCGACATGTTTGTCACGTTTTCGCTAACCGTTAGCCGTGCTACTTTTTCAATTTTTTCTTCCCACTCATCCATAAGCGCTATAGAAATATCGGGGGTGCGCATTACCTGAATCCATAACGGAAGATTTTGAATAAGAATTGCTGATAAATCTCCCGAATAGGAATCATGATTAAAAGTGTTAATGCTGTGGCTGCCACCTAAAGTTAGCAACTTGCCTCCAAACACTTGTGTGTCTGGATAATTGCTACAGTAAATTGACAACAAATCTTTTCCGCCCTTAAAATTACAGTCCTCCAAAGATTCCTCACTTACCGGAATAAACTTACTTTTATCACTTGTTGTGCCGCTTGATTTGGCAAACCATTTTATATCGCTATGCCACAGCAAATTTTGTTCGCCATGCATAGTACGACTTATCAAATCCTTCAATGATTCGTAGTCATTAACAGGCACACGGCTTTTAAAATCAGAATAACTTTCAATAGTACTAAAGTCATATTGTTTGCCATACTCAGTAAAGCGTGCAAGTGTTACCAATCGGCTTAACAATTCTTCTTGCACATCGCATGGGTATTTCATAAAAAGCTCAATTTGATGAATACGCTTTTTCATTATCCAGCTGAGTATAGAATTTACCAATGGCATTGGGTAAAATTATGTCAAAATAGTTTAGTTCAAAAGCGTTTTTTTAAAAAGGCCTCCTTTTGAGGGAGATTAAAAACTTAAAGTAATTATCCGCTATCCTATTTCATTTCAGCAAGCATTTTCTTTAATCGCTTTTTACGTCTTTGGTGAATGTTTTGAGGATGCGTTTTTTCTGGTATTTCAAATCCTGCTTCAATTAACGCTTTTCTAAAGGATCCAAATTTTTTTCTGTAAAAACGAAGGGTAGGCACTCCCAGTTTATGTATGTCATTTTTTTGGGGAAGTCGTTTTGTCTTGCGCTCAATTTGTATTAATATCTGCAAAAGTTTTTCTCTGGTAAAGTGTGCGCTTCGTATGCGTTTTACATCGGGGTCGGCAGCGGCAACGGCTCTTCCAAAATTTCTAAAATGCTTTTTTATATCTCCCAAATTGAGCGAACTCATTAACTCAAATTGTTTCATGGAAGGTGTAGTTCCCAGGACGCGGCAAACTTTCTTAATAATTTTTATAAGCTCCTCCTCAGTAAGTTTTTCTCCGGAGGCATACTTAAAAAAATCAAAGGACATTGTTTTATAAAAATCCTCGTAAGTACCAAAAACCATTGAGTAGGGTGTTTGCCTATAATTTCTCCCGGCCATTAATTCATTGGGAAGGGGTGGTCTGTTCAACTCACGCCTAACTCTAAATGCTTCTACCACTAAATGCTTGCGTAAAAGAATTTTATCCTCGTCAGTATATGAATTATACAGCTTTTTATTCATAGAAAATTTTTACTTCAACTTACACAAACAGATTTACATACTACTCAATTCCGGGCTTATAATTTGCTTTTGCCCAATCTATCAATATCCTTTGCTGTTCGGCATTTAAAACAGCATCTGTATGCACCAATGTATAAGAACCTAAAGGCATCTCGTGCTTTTCAATCATCTCAGCAATTTCCTCCATTTTATGGTTTTGCTTTTTTGCGCTGTATGTTGCAAACTCCGAAAAATTCAAATGTTTCTTTCCATCATTAACATGCCCGGCAAGCCACCATGCTAAAGGCTGTATATTAGCATACCACGGGTAATAAGTTTGGTTAGAATGGCAATCGTTGCATGACACTACCAATATTTTACTTACATCTGCAGGAACTGTAATAACATTTGAAATATGGTTTATGCCAAACACCTCTCCTTCATTGCGCTCTGGTTTTATAAACTGTATTACACCAAGCAACGCTACAATGCCAATTAGTATTTTCTTTTTAAAGACATAGTTATTTTCAAATTTGTATGGAGCATAAATAATAAAAAAGCAGTTCTTTTTTACAGAATCAACTAAAGTAAGGCAATACAAAATTTGGAACAAACTGTTTTGTGTCTGAGATTTTCTGTTTGTAGATTCGCGCAACAAATTTTAATAACAGAAAAACCACATGGGCAGAATTTTAATTATTGATGATGAGAAAAGTATTCGCAACTCTTTAAAAGAAATTTTAGAGTACGAAAAATATAAAGTGGATGAGGCACCTGATGGTATAGAGGGCACTAAACTTGCCGAAAAAGAAAAATACGATATAATTTTTTCAGACATAAAAATGCCGCGCATGGATGGCATGGAAGTGCTTGATAAACTACAGCAGATTGCACCCGATACACCTGTAGTAATGATTAGTGGCCATGGCACTATTGACACTGCTGTGGAAGCGATAAAAAAGGCGCTTTCGATTTTATTCCTAAACCGCTTGACCTCAACCGTATTTTAATTACGTTGCGCAATGCTATGGACAGGTCATCATTAGTTAAAGAAACTAAAACATTAAAGCGCAAAATCAATAAAACCACCGAAATGATTGGTGAGGGTGAGGGAATGAAAAAAATTAAAGACATGATTGATCGCGTAGCTCCTACCGATGCGCGTGTTTTAATTACAGGTAGCAACGGCACAGGCAAAGAGCTTGTGGCACGCTGGATACATGAAAAAAGCAACCGTGCTGACCAGCCTTTAGTAGAAGTAAACTGTGCGGCCATTCCTTCTGAATTGATAGAGAGCGAATTGTTTGGGCACGAAAAAGGCGCATTCACTTCAGCAATTAAACAACGCATAGGCAAGTTTGAATCTGCAAACGGAGGTACCTTGTTTTTAGATGAAATTGGGGACATGAGCCTTAGTGCACAAGCTAAGGTGTTGCGTGCATTACAGGAAAATAAAATTACGCGTGTGGGTGGCGATAAGGATTTTAATGTGGACGTTCGCATTCTTGCCGCTACTAACAAAGATCTTAAATCTGAAATAGAAAAAAATAATTTCCGCGAAGATTTATACCATCGTTTGAGTGTGATATTAATTCAGGTTCCATCGCTTGATAACCGTAAAGAAGATATTCCGCAATTGGTAAAATACTTTTTAAAGGATGTGTGTGATGATTATAAAATGCCGGTTAAAGGAATAGAAGATGCTGCAACTGCCGAATTACAAAAGCAATCTTGGACAGGAAACATTCGCGAACTTCGTAATGTTGTAGAGCGCTTGGTCATACTTGGCGGCAAAACAATTACAAAAGATGATGTGGTAAATTTTGTTGCCATGCCCCGTTAATATATAAGTGATAAAAAAATGAGTCTTTCAAACTACCAGCACTCAACCGCAGAGCGCTTAATACGATATGTGCAAATTGATACTACTGCCGACCCCAACTCTAATACACAACCCAGTAGCTTTAAGCAAAAAGATTTAAGCGCTTTGCTCGCAAAAGAATTGGTTGCTTTAGGCGTAACCGATGCACATACTGATGAACATGGTTACGTATATGCAACAATTAAAAGCAACAGCCATAAAACAGTTCCTGTAATTTGTTTTTGTTCTCACGTAGATACTGCTCCCGATTGTAGCGGCACCAACGTTAAACCTATTATTCACACTAAATGGGATGGTAGTGATATTGTTTTGCCTGATGATAACACTATTGTTATTTCAAAAAAGATCACCCTATTTAAAAGAAAGAATTGGCGATGATATAATTACCGCATCAGGCCTAACTCTGCTTGGCGCTGACGATAAAGCAGGAATTGCCATTATTATGGATTTTGTTCAGTACATTTTAACCAACCCTGCCGTTAAACATGGCAGTATAAAAATTCTATTTACTCCTGACGAGGAAATTGGCAGAGGGGTAAATAAAGTTGACATGAAAAAATTAGGCGCACAGTTTGGTTACACATTGGATGGCGGTGAGCGTGCTACTCTAGAAGGAGAAAATTTTTCCGCTGATGCTTGCTCAGTAAAAATTTTTGGCGTAAGTGCTCATCCAGGTTATGCAAAAGATAAAATGGTAAATGCACAAAAAGTGCTTGCATATTTTCTTACATTATTGCCTGAACACAACCTTAGCCCCGAAACAACAGAAGGCTATGAAGGTTTTGTACACCCTGTTGCAATTAGTGGAGGACTTGAAGAAGCAGAAGCTAAATTTATATTGCGCGATTTTACTTCTTCCAAATTACGCGATTATAAAAATATTTTGGAGGAACTTGCAAAAAAAGCCATTGCAAAATATTTAGGGAGCCGTTACGAAGTAAAAGCAACCGAACAGTATCGGAACATGAAAGAAGTTTTAGACAAAAATCCGCAAGTAATGGAATATGCAGAAGAAGCTTACAAACGTAGCTTTCTTGCTCCGGTGCGAATGAATATAAGAGGCGGCACCGATGGCGCAAGACTTTCATTTATGGGAATGCCATGCCCCAATATTTTTACTGGCGAAATGGCAATACACAGCAAACAGGAATATGTAAGCGTACAGGATATGAATAAGGCCGTGGAAGTGCTTGTTAACCTTGCACAGGTTTGGGAAGAAAAATCATAGCCGGTTTAATTCACTATCCCAACCATTCCTTTTATTTTCTGCATTTCGTTTTCTAAACGCGAAACCGTATTAAGCAATTTTTCATTCTGAAAATGACCATCGGGCATTTCAGCGCTTATATAGTTTACAAACTTCCATATTTCTTTTATTTCGTTTAAATGAACTTCATAAGGTTTGTATTCTGGATTGAGTGAACGAAGAAAAAGTATAATATATTATATAAGCAGATTAAATGCCACTTTAAAAACAACGACATCAAAAACCGTTAAAACAATATAAGCATTGCCGTCTTTCACCTGGTTCCAGTCTTCAACAAACTCGCAGGTTATGTATGATTTATCGGGGATGGGTAACATGCTGTCTCCATTAATCTGAAACGTCCGGTATTTTTTATCAGGCGATAAAAATGGTAACTGAAAAAGTAGGCAACGTTCTTATATATTCCGGATCGTTGTAACCCGCAGTGTACCCTGCTTTAGCTCTTACAGGAACCAATTCAATGTTTTCGCGGTTGCGGCTGTCAACTGTAGTAGCAAGCACACGCAATTTGCTGCCTCTTACATAATCGTCATAACCCAGTTCAAGCTCGCGCAGTTTTAAATCGCTCAGCTTGTTCATATCAATACGCAACATGGTGTCAATAGAAATTTTGTAATAGTTAGAAAAACCAATAAGGGCCTCTACTGTAGGATTAACCACCGAGCCATTTTCGTAGCTGTTTAAAGTAGAGCGTGAGAAACCAAGTTCGCTCGCTACAACATCTTGAGTGCGGTTTTTACGCTTACGCAATAGTTTTATGTTTTCGCTGAAATACATGAGGAAGAGAATTAAAAATTATGAATGATGAGTTATGAATTGAAAATGCTTCACCAAAAATAATGACTGTATTTGAATCCTACAAATGATTGTAATAATATCAAATGAATAAGTAAAAAATAAAGCCCGTTCCTCGTGTGGAGAAACGGGCTTTAAGAATTATTTAATAAATTAAATTGCTGTCGTTAATTATTGGCAACTATCTGTGCACCTAATGCCTGTGAGCCTGTTCCTCCCACAAATCCTTTAGCGAAAATGGTGTAAATTTTTCCGGCTGTTAAACTTACCCCCGGAACATTTAAAACAACTGTTGAAGTTCCTGCAAGCCTAACTTCCAAATTATACGTATTGGGTGCAGCCAACGGAGCAAAGGAGGAATATTGTTTGAAGGAATAATTGCCAAAAATAGGAGTGCCTCCTACTGTTGCCACATCCACAGCAGGCGCATTAGGAGATAAATGCACAAACCTCACATGCGCTTTACCACTTGCAGGTGCTGTTAAGTCATCAGTTAAAACAAGAGCTTCAATAGTTGAAAGGCTATCAATGGCAAATACAGAATAGTTTTTATTTTCTTCAATAGTTAAATTGGCATTTATTACTGAAGTGCTTGTGCCTGTTGCATTAATCTTTACATTACGTGTACCGGTTTGAACCTGAAGATAAGAAGTATTATTTGGATAAGTTAAGGCAGAGGAGTTTTGCACTGCATTGTCAATTAACAAATCAACACCAGGCGCATCTGGTGAAGCATGTATTGCCATTAACTTGCCATAAGTTGGCGTTGGCGTTGGGGCATCATCATCGTCATCATCCTTTTTGCAACCTGTTGTAAAACAGCAAAAGCAAGCATGCTTGCCACTAAAATTCTTTTGTGTGAGATTGGGATAAATTTAAAACTGATTTTTTCATAAATGATTTTGTTTAATTGATTTTGTTTAACTGATTTTATTTGTTGACTTATTTCTGCTTTAGAACATTAGTGGGTTAAAAAAGTTTTTTTGTTTGTTAAATTTTAACATTCGTTTTTTGAAGTAATACTTAAAAATTCGCTGTTGTAGTCCTTATGATTAGTCCCCATCCATTTATCCCACCAGTTAAAATACAAACCGTAATTGCAGTTAACCAGCCTATGGTGCATGTTATGATGTGTGCTGGTATTGTTTAACCTGCTAAAAGAATTTTTTAAAAAGTTTTTTGGATACAATTCATAACCTAAATGTCCTATCACATTCATAACCGTCATAATCACTAAAAAAATAAGTATGGCTGAAAGATGTGAAGGGATAATAAAAACAATGAGTATTAAAATACCTCCTTCAATTACTGCCTCTAACGGATGAAAAGCAAATGCCGCCCAAGGAGAGGGATTATTGGAAAGATGATGTACTTTGTGAAAAACAGGAAATATTTTTTTATGATGCATAAGTCGGTGTGTCCAGTAAAAGTAGGTATCGTGCAAGAGTAACATTAAAATAATACTAATAACATACCATACAATGCCATAATCATTAATGTCATTATACATAAGGGTGAACCCGTTGCGCTTGCAAAGCGAAATAAAAATTCCAATAAAAGAAAAAATAACAAAGGTGAGGAGTGAGTAAATTATTTCGCGTACAAAATCTTTATTAGAAGGAAACTTTTTCTGTATCCTTTTTGAAGAGAATTTGTGCTTAAGCACCACATAAAAAATTACGAATGCTCCGCCCGCAATTATTAAATAACGCAAAGTATTGGCGACATATAATCCAAAACCTATGTTCCAGAAATTATAATTATCAGGAATAACAAAATTCATAATGTTAAGCTACTTTGAAAATTAATAACAATTAAAACACTGTTATAAACTACCTTATCCCCGACCCGCCACAGTTACGGCAAGTAAAATTAGTTGATGGCTTTACCACCTCGCTAACGGTGTAGGTAACGAAATTACGCGGCCCCAAGCCGTTGCTAATGTCTTTTGTAATTACACGATTACGCTTAACCTCTGCCTGGTAAATACGACCTTTCCCACTGCACAAATTACAACTGCTTTTAACAGCAGGCTTTGTTGGTTCGTCTTTTTTTGGTGCAGGGGTAAAAACTGCTGCCGATGGCACTGGTATAACAGTGCTCTCTCCAACAATTCTTCCAAACTCATAGGTGGAAATTGTTTTAGTGCCATCATCATCAATATATGTACCTGTACCGTTAAATGTGTTAGAGGAAAACCCTCCCTCATACCTGTCGCCTGTTACGTAAATATATTTACCATTGCCTTCGTAGCCGCCATTTTTAAACTGCCCAACAAACACATCGCCATTGACATAGTAGCAAACACCGCTGCCGTTAAACAAATCATTATCAAACCCGCCAACATACACGCCACCATCTCTAAAAGTAAACACTCCGCGTCCTTCAAAAATATCAAACACAAAATCGCCCTCGTAGCTGCTGCTGTCTGCAAAAACATATATGCCCTTGCCATTCTTTTTATTTTTGGTAAAGCTACCAACGTAATAATCACCATTGGCATAAAACCATTTGCCTTCACCATCAGCTAAATCATTTTTAAAATTCCCGGAGTAACGGCTGCTGTCCTTAAAAAAGTAAGTGCCTTCGCCATTTTTTTTACCATCGGCAAAAGCACCAATATATTTATTGCCGCTTGCATAATTAAAAATTCCGGTCCCTTCCAATTTATCATTCATAAAATCGCCTTCGTAGCGGCTGCTGTCTGCGTAATAAAAAATTCCTTTGCCATGTTTTTTGCCGTTTAAAAAATCACCCTCGTAACGATTACCGTTTTTAAAAAAATAAGTTCCCTTTCCGTTTGGCTGGTTATTGATAAAACTTCCTTCGTATTTGTTGCCGGTGGTGTAAACATATACCCCCCACCCGTTATCGCACTTACCACTTAAGCAACCTGTTTCCCTCTTCGTATAATTATCAATATTGGTTTGTGCATGAGAATAGTTAACCGAAACACTCAGCAGTAACAATGAAATAAAGAAATAAAAAAATTTCGATTTCATATTTTAAGTAATGGGAATAGTTATAAAAAAAGTACTGCCTTTGTTTTTTCCGATTCAAAAGTAAGTTTTCCGTTATGAATTTTAGTGATAATGTCGTAACTGATAGATAGCCCCAGGCCGGTTCCTTTGCCTGTGGGTTTTGATGTAAAGAAAGGATTAAAGATTTTATCCTTTATATCATTGGGTATGCCGGTGCCATTGTCGCGCAAAATAACAGCTACATTATTTCCTTGTTTTATAGTGCTTACGTTTAGTGTGGGCACGTAACCGTTTAGCAAATTATTTTGTTTTAGTTGTTGTTCCTTTTCATATACGGCATAAAAGGCGTTATTGGCAAAGTTTAAAATAACGCGCCTGAAATCCTGCTGCGCAATTTTCAGTGATGGGATGTTTTTATCGAACGATTCCTCAATACTACAGTTAAAATCAAGTTCTGTTGAACGCTTGCCGTGGTATGCCAGTAAAACTGCATCGTTTATAAGTGCGTTAATGTTGGTGTCCGCTTTTTCACCCGAATCGCTACGGCTGTGTTGCAGCATTCCTTTTACAATATCGGAAATACGTTTACCGTGGTGATTAATTTTTTCAAGATTAACTCTTATATCTCTAATAATATCTTCCTTTTCCTGCGCATCGTTCGATTTCAAAAACTCATCAATGCTTTCTGCACTAAGCTTCGAAAAATTATTTACAAAATTAAGTGGGTTTTGTATTTCGTGAGCTATGCCTGCAGTAAGTTGCCCCAGCGAAGCCATTTTTTCACTTTGTATCAATTGCTGCTGTGCCGCCTTTAGTTGAGAGTGCGCCTCCTGCAACTGATCGTGTGCGCGGTTTACACTCTCAAGCGAACGCTTTTTATAGCGGTAACGGTTATAAAGAAAAAGCAAGCAACACCGCAAACACTGCAGCAATAATTAAATAATTGCGGAATTTATTCTGGCGTTCAATCTCTAATTCTTTTTACTAAGCTCCAATTCCTGCAATGCTTTTTCTTTTGATAGCAATTGAACCTGCTTTTCCTTTTCCGCTTTTTGTTGCGAAGTAAGACTTAATTCTTCCAATGCCTTTTCTTTACTCTGCCTTTCTATTTCGGTGGCGGTAAGCTGCTGGCTTAACTCATAATCCTGCAGTGTTAAAATTTTATTCTGTTCGGCATTTTGCTGGCTTAGTAAAAAAATAATTTTTTCCTTCTGCGCCACTTCCTCTTCAAGGTTGGATGAGCTTTGTTTTTTAACCTTTTCCAAATCAGCTAATGTTGATTTGAGGTTACGGTATTTTTCGTGATAGGAATCAGCTTTTTCAAAGTCTTTTTTAAAACTGCTTACCGTTACAATTTTAAGGTACGTGTCTTTAATAAGTTTCTGCACCAGCAATTGCTTATCATCTGCAATGCTCTTTTCAAAAAACTGCAATGCTTTTTCGTAATCGCCCTTTTTAAAATAAACAATACCCATATTGCGGTTAGCAATTGCCGAAAGTTTTTTGTTTTGCGCTTCCTTAAAAAGTACAAGCGCTTTTTCAAAACTTCTAATGGCTTTAACTGAATTATTTTTCTGCACAAAAATTTCACCCAGCTTTAAATGTAAATTCCCTTCACCGGTTTTATCATTTGCCAACTGAAAATTTTTACCTGCTAACAAAACAGATTTGTTTGCATTTACTGAATCACTCTTTTCAAAATAAATAATGGATTGATTGCCGGCAATTGCCGCCACAATTTTTGGCGCCTTTATTTTATCAAGCCCGGCAAGTGCATCATTGTAGTAAGTCAATGCTTTGGCATCGTCATTCAGTTTATCATATATGTATCCTATTTCACCGGTAATAACTGCAACGGCTCGTGGGTCATTTATTCTCTCAAATGCCTGTAAAGATTTTTGTGCATAAAAAATCGCTTTCTCAAAATCACCTTTCTCCAACCACACTATCGCAAGGTTATTTGCAGCAATTCCCACAGCCCTGTTGTTGCCTGTTGCTTCTGCAGTTTTCAACCGCCTCTCATTAAAAGCCTGCGATTCTTTTAACGGACCCTTACGCTTACCCTTTAAATCCTCAAAAGGGTTTTGCGTATCCCAATACTCAAAAACAGATAAAACATCCTCGCCATTTTGCGCTCTTGCATCATTACAAAAAGACAAACAAATGTCAGCCATAAAAAAGAGAAACTATCCGGTAATAAATTACCCTACGGTTTACTGTGTACATGCAATAAAAAGCAATACAATATTTTGATTGCAGGCTAAAATAAAAAAGTTAATGGCAGATTTACTTTAACTCAAAAGAAGTATTACCTATCAGCGCTCCTTCACAATAAATTTCGGCAGTGTAGGTTCCGCTTACATATTCCGAACCTTTTTCCCAATACACACAAATATTGGTTTCCTTATTGCTGTACTCAAAAGTTTCCTTAACCGTGTAAAGCGAAGCCTGCCCCAGCACCATAAAAGTTTCGCTACCGGTTGTAAGTACCGATCCATCAGGTGCTAAAATTCTCACATACACATCTTTATTTCCCGGCAATGCCACAATATTTTCCAAAACATTAAAGCAGGTTTTTATTTTTTGCGTTGCATTCGCCTTTGGTGTTTCAATTTCTTTACCATTGTTTTTATAGCGCACGCCTAATGCAGTTACGCTACCGGTTTTAAGCATAGATGCTACTGCCACCTTTCCCGCAAGCGATGAGTTTTCCTGCTTCAAAGAATTGAGTTTACTATTGGCATCAGCAAGCGTAGTATTTAAAGAAAGATTTTGATCTGCTAATGATTTGTTGAACAATTTCACAGAATCAAGCTCAGCCACATACCCCTGGCTCAGCGCCTTTAACTGCGCCAGTTCTTCTTTTGCCCTTCTCAACTGCACTGCATTGCCCGAGTCTATCAGCTTTTTTATCTCAGCCATCTTTGCTTTTATCTCCTCATCCTTTGCCGAAACCTGTGCAAGCAAACCCGTGTTCTCCTGATTAATCTTATCATATTCCGATTTCACCCGCTGCAACTCTGCCGACAATGCATCCCTCTCAGCACTCGTAGTTTCCAGCGTCTTCGTCACCTCCTCCACCTGTGCCTTCTTATCAAAAAACTGCCACAGCAAAAACCGTTAAAACCAATCAAAACCGATATTATTACCATTACCAGCGCCTTGCGCGAGTTCTCCTCACGTTGGTCCACTTCTGCATCCATTGTATTCTGGTCTTCCATGCTATACTGTTCTGTTTTGGTGCAAATTAATAAAAGTTACATCAAAGGCAATAGTTTTTATGCAAACTTTTCATTTAATGGGTTTTTACGATGTATGCACGGGGCGGGTTTCAAACGGAACACCCTTTGGCATAGATTAATTTTCAGTAAACACCTCCTCTTATTCACTAATCACCTTCTGTCCCGCTGTCGCCCCGGTGCACGGCACCGCCACCGCACAACCTTGCAGGTCTCCATCGGGTTTAGGCTCTGTTACCGCAGTTTTTTATTTTACTCTTTTAAAATTAAAAGGCATGCAACATATTACTTACCCACAAAAACTCTTTTAACAAAGCACCCCTTACCTGTTTCTGCATCTACTATGTAATGCCCGGTTCTCAATCCCTTCGTTTTTCTTTCTTGCACATTCATCCCTTTACTTAAAAACAAAGATTCTTCGCCCACCTTTTTCCAAACAAATCCTACAAGTCAACAAACATCTTTCATTAAAGAAATAGAAATTGAATTCAATAAAAATCTCCAACCTTCAATATCAATAATACAAATCCAAACTTCGTTTTTTCATACTTGAAATAAATAATGCTGAAAATTCAGAAGCAAATATTTCCATTAAAAATCCTCTCGGCACCTCACTTCAAAACTTTCAAATACCTCAATCTAAAATCTCCTTAAATTTACATAAACTTTCTAAAGGCATTTATTTTATTGAAGCATTAATTGATAATAACAAAATCACTAAAAAATTAATCATCAACTAAAAATATACAAAACTTCTGATGTTAAAACCCTTACCCTAACCGATATGCAGGGCAGGCAGGTTTTACAGCAAACATTTAAAGGAAACCAGTTTACATTTAATGCAGCTGTGCTTCCTGGTGTTTATTATTTGAGTATAGTGGGCTCAAATTATAGCAAAACAAAAAAAATTACAATCATTAAATAACTACATAACTATTATTGTCATGAAAAAAGTAATTTACACCATAGTGGTCATGTGTTTGCTGATGGCGCATAAGTCTTTGGCACAAACCATATTATTAAATGAGGATTTTAGTGTTGGCGTATTACCTCCCGGTTGGTCTATTGACAGTGCAGGGGTTACCCCTTTAAAGGGATGGCAATTTACTGGTACACCTTGGGTGCAACCAGGAAATGGTTTTGATAGTAATTACTATTACCCGCGTATAGAGAGTACTTCTTCCCTTATTAATTTAGACTGTAATCTTACTACTCCTTTTTTCAATACTACTGGTATCAACAAAGTTTTTTTGAGTTACAGCGAATTAGCTTCCTTCAATAACAGCAATAGTTACAATTACTCTATGCAAAAAGTGGAGTTAACTACAGATAGCGGTTTTACCTGGCAGGAATTATTTACATTGGAAAATTATAGACACCCTTCAAAAAGAGGTGTTTTTGATATAACTAATGAAGCCTTGGGATTTCCATATGTTAAGGTAAGATTTCGTTACATTTCCCGTGCAACTGTAATCGGAGAATGGGCAATAGACAGCGTAGTAATAGCCGACAGCATACCATGCCTTAGCCCGCCCGATACAGGCATAGCAGTAAGCGATGTGGGTTTTGCATGTGCCGGAGAGCAGGTAAAACTAAAGCTGGATGATTTAAGCCGTGGCATAGGGCAAACCTACCAGTGGCAGCATAAAAGCAGCAACACCGGCAATGTGTTTGTAAACATACCCGGTGCTGTTTACGATACGGTTACCCACACGCAGCCCGTTGCAACTTACTACCAGTGCCTTGTTACTTGTGGAGGATTAACGGATAACAGTACCGTTAAATTTGTAAGCGATACGCCAAATGTGGGACGCTTTAACAGTGCAAACTACTGCCTTTTATGCCCTACCTGCACCGATACCATTTTGTTATTACCATCGTACACCGGCACTATCCCCAACCCCATAGGCGGACCGGGCGTGGTTTTCCAATGGCAAAAAACCGATTCGCTTTTTGGTGTTTATTCCGACATACCCGGTGCTACCAACAATTACTACGTGGCTTCGCTGGCAAACCACACCACCGGCACTTATTTTCAGTGCAAACAAACGTGTGCGGCTACCGGTTACACCCGCTCCATTTCGCAATGGACCTGGTTTTACGAAATGATTAACCCCACCCTATGTGCTATTGTTACCCGCCCACCGGCAGTGGATGTGGCTTTAATGGATACCACATAGCTAATATTAATATTACTGGCACAGGCTTAAATTATACCGATGGATGCCACGATACGCTTTATGCAGGTGTTTTTTATGATAACTACAGTTTTTTAGACCCTGTGTTGTTCCCTAATGCTACCACTACTTTAAAGCAGGGTAATACCTACACGCTTAATATAACGCAAAACAATGACCAAACACAAACCTGCAACTTAGATTTTTATATAGATTATAATCAGGATATTGTTTTTGACAGTACCGAAAAAGTAACAGCAGCTTCACTTCCTCATGGCTTGCCTTATTCAATTAACTTTACTGTACCCGCCAATTCTCCAAGCGGGCAAACAGGCATGCGCGTTAGATTGAGAGCAACAGGCGGGCTAAGTTATTATACAGCCTGCGAACCTTTGGGAGGATCTACCGAAGACTATATCATTACCATAGACAGCACTGTGGGAGTAACGGAAATAACAAAGCAATTAATTAATATTAATGCTCATCCTAATCCGGCAAAAAACCATGTTACAGTTAATATTCAACAACAGCTAAGTGCAGCTTCAGCCAGGCTAAAAGTTTTTGATGCTTATGGCAAAGAAGTATTGGAAAAAGAAATAGGCATCCACCAAAATCAAATCGCTATTGATGTAAGTAAGTTTAACGCAGGCTTGTATTTTGTACAGTTACAAAATGCTAATGCAATTACTGCCTGCAAGTTTTTAAAGGACTAAATAAGTAACTTTCTGTAACCCACCACCCCTGTAGGTGCGAAGCTGTAATTTCACCTGACAGTTATACCGTACAAAAGCAAATAAAATTGTAAACTATTTTATAAGTTTACACTGGTGCAATTTGATGATCCCGCACTTGTTCAGCACTGCTGACTTGGGGCTCGGATTGCGCCTTTCTTTTTTTGCTTTGTATGTTACTGATGGGAGCATCAGTATCTAATGCCTGATATCTTCTTTTTGTTTTTAGTTCTTCTTTTTATTGTCGGGCTGTTGTTTAATTTTTTTGTTTGATTGTTTTTATCTGTTGTTGCATTGTAGGGCTGTGTACTGGTGAGTACGCCCCATATCATACGCAGCATTTTGTGCATAATTACGCCAATTGCCTGTTTGTGATTTTTTGCCTTTGCTGCGGTGGCGGTGGTAAATGTTCTTTAAATGTTCATCGTGCAGCACGCTGGTTTGTGCACACATGTATAACAAGGCGCGCATGCCGGAGCGTCCTTTTTTGCTCATGCGGTAAGCAAATTGTTTATCGCCACTTTCTTTCATTACAGGATGCAAACCAAAGTATGATGCCAGGTGTGATGGTGTGGCAAAGCGATGGATGCTTTCAATCTCAATCATGATGGCTGCTGCACTGTAAGATGCAATGCCCGGAATGGTGTCTATTAAATCTACTTCTGCTCCTTTGCAATTATCTGCCAGGTAATTTTTGTGTTCGTCTATCAACTCTTGTTTATCGGCAATTTGTTTTGCTAAGCTCTTTATTAAAAACTCCTGCACACTGTTGTTGCGTGATGTGGTGCTGTTTTTTGCTTTGTTGATAATGGAAAGCGCTTTATCGTGCGTTACGTTTTTAATTTTTGAGAGTTGTTCAACTTTAAGTTTTTCAATGGCAGCAGGTGATGGATATTTTTTTAATACATCCAATACCCATGCAGGCATTCCCTGTTTGCAATAGCGCATCAGTTCAGGAAAGGTGCTGTACAAAACCATTTTCATTTCGTTAATAAGCTGCGTGTTTTGCTTTTTGAGCAGTGCAATGTGTTTGCTCATGCTGCGGTAAGAACTGTAAATATTATCAGGCACATCATACTTTACTTTTTCTGCATGGCTGATTATGTACTGTGCAATATAACGCGAGCTGAGTGCATCGGTAACGTTGCGTTCTAAAGAAGCGGCTACGTTGTTTTTTACTCCACTGGGGTTTAGTCGCTACCTTTATTGGTAATTCTTTTTCAAAACAATTAGCCAGTTATACCAGTTGTTTTCAAAACCACCGGTGCTTTCTGCGCGCAGTACATGGTGCTGATGTTGTGTTGTAAAGTAAATTGCTTTAACAGTTTTTCAATGCATCATGACCACCGCATGTATCATCTAACTGAAATACTTTTTCCAACTCTTGTTTTCTTTGTCAAGCAAGGTAAAGTCGGCATAGCCCTTGCTTACATCAATTCCTAAATACGCTTCCATTATTTTTGTTTGATTAATGGGTTAATAAATAAAAAAGTCAAGCATCGTTAAACCTTATAATTTATGCGGCATCTTTGTGCCAGGTTATACCGCTAACTCTTCTTGACATGAGGAGGAAACTGTCAGACGGTGTCAGTGCACCAAGGTCACTTCCCTCTCATCGTGCCAAGTTACTTAACTTTGAAAAATCAAACATATAAGGTCGCCAGCAAAGCTTGTGCGCTTGCGCCCCTGTCAGGTTACGCACACCCACCCCGTTAAAACAAAGCGTCCCCCTTTAGGGGTCAGGGGCAAAAAAAAATCCCGCACATCACTGCACGGGATTATCAAATAAATATTAAATCGCACTCGTCCTTGTCTGAAGCCAGGCAAGGTGCGTTTTCCGAGACAAGGATGCTTATGCTCACACTCGTTTCTACATCCACGGGCGCTGTGGTTACAGTTGTAAATGTACCGCAACCCTGACAGTTATAGCTGTAAGTATAAGTACTGTCTAAATTGCTGCGCATCAGCAATGTGTGCTATTGCAACTAATACAACTGCGTTTAAAATAATTTTAATTTTTCTCATAGCTTTATTTTTTTCAATTCTTTACAAACCTCACCCCCCTTTGCACCCTCTCCGTTTCTATCCTCAAAATATAAACTCCCTTCTTCAAATCATCCACAGCAAGTGCCTCCGCTTGCATACCTTTTATTTTTGTTTCATTATGTACATAGCTTTTTATTCGTTTACCCATCACATCATACACGGCTATGCTTACCGTTGCATTGTTGGCTAATTCATAATTTAAGTTTATATAACTGCTTGCCGGGTTGGGGTAGGCGCTCAGTTCAAAGTGCTCAGCAGGCTCATCTATCACACCCACGTTTAGTCCGCTAAAGTACCGCGCAAGGCTAAAGTTCCATTTGCCGTTTTGCCATGTTTCTCCGGCTGCTACTATTTTTAAATCGGGTTGTATGGCTAAAGCAAATGCAATGTCATCACTGCCAATAAAATCAGTTAGCACTTTGCCTCCGGTTCCAAAAAGTGTTGTCTAAGGCACCATTGGTATCTACTCGAATTAAAAAATAGTTATAAGGTCCTCCCATTGCCGTTGAACTATAACCCGATGCTACAATTTTTCCATCGTTTTGTAACTTCATACCATGTAACTGATCAGCATAACCTGCCGAAACAATAATGCTTCCTGTATTATTAAACGTGCTATCAACCGTTCCATCAACATTATATCGGGCAATCACAAAATCCCCAAGCATTTCCATCAACAGAGCCTCCAACTATTATTTTCCCATCACTTTGTATTAGAACCTCACTTAATGCTAAAGGCAATGCGCCTACTGAGGCAAAAATTACTCCTGTACTGTTAAACGTAGTATCCAAAATCCCGTCTTCTGTAAATCTTACTACTTCACGATTGCCAGCACCCACAATTTTATTATCATTTTGAAGAGCAATACCGTCAACATGATCAGGGTTTCCAATAGTATAAATTCCGTACCCAGTGTTATTAAAGGATGTGTCATAGCTTCCATCATTATTTAATCGCATTAAACCCCAGTCTCCACTGGATCCATAATCCACCTGAAAGCATATGGTTATTTTTTCTGTGGATGTCAACTCAACATCATACGCAAATTCATCAACATTAATCACATTAATAATGGTACTTCCATTAGTTCCAAAGGTAGAATCAAGTGTGCCATTCTGATTCAATCTCATAACCAAAACATCTCGCGTTAATCCATTATTAGCTTCTCCTACTGCAATTACTTTTCCGTCAGCCTGCATATCTACTGAGAGGATTAAATCAAAACCGCCAAAATCGTTGGTAAATATTCCGTTTAAACCATAACTACTGTCAATGGAGCCATCATTATTGTAGCGTGCTACTATTACATCTGAAACACCTATGGGTCCTGATCCGCCAGCAGCAATTATCTTTCCGTCAGACTGAACAATTAAATCCCAAATTCTGGCTCCGCCAGCATTACTACTTGTTATCACCTTCCCATCAAAATCAAAACTGCTGTCTAATGTACCTGCTTGTGCAAACACATCACTGCACAAACAACTGCAAAACATTATTAATACATTTTTTCTCAAAGTAATTTCCTTTAATTCTTTACAAACCTCACCCCCCTTTGCGCCCTATCCGTTTCTATCCTCAAAATATAAACTCCCTTCTTCAAATCATCCACAGCAAGTGCCTCCGCTTGCATTCCTTTTATTTTTGTTTCATTATGTACATAGCTCTTTATTCTTTTACCCATCACATCGTACACGGCTATGCTTACCGTTGCATTGTTGGTTAATTCATAATTTAAGTTTATATAATTACTTGCCGGGTTGGGGTAGGCGCTTAGTTCAAAATGTTCAGCAGGCTCATCTATCACACCCACGTTTAGTCCGCTAAAGTACCGCGCAAGGCTAAAGTTCCATTTGCCGTTTTGCCATGTTTCTCCGGCTGCTACTATTTTTAAATCGGGTTGTATTGCAATAGCAAAAGCCAAATCATCACTTCCTGTAAAATCGGTAATTGCTTTTCCACCGTTGCCAAAACCTCCATCTAAAATACCCATTGAGTCTACCCGTGCCAACGCATAATTATAACTTCCAAATGCATTTCCGGTTGAGCCTGCGGCAACAATTTTGTTATCAGCCTGTAACCCTATTTTATAAATAGCATCTATCGCGTTAGTATTGAAAGGAATTGTAATAAATCCAGTTCCATTAAACGTATTATCCAAAGTTCCATTATTGTTTAGTCGCCAAATCGCAAAATCTGCACTGTTGCTCACACCAACAAGTCCCCGGCAACAATTTTTCCATTATAATCATTAGCGATGGAATTAACAGAAGAATTAATGTTATTGTCAACAAAAATACCCGTTGAAGAAAATGTTGAATCAAATTGACCAAGCGTGTCCAACCTGATAATTGTCATTAACGTAACACTTGGGTTTGAGTGCCCGGCAATCAACAATTTACCATCCGTCTGAACATATATACAATTTATCTTTTCATTTGAAGATGTTTGTAAATCAATTAATAACTTTCCATTTCCATTATAACTGTTGTCTAAACTGCCATCAATATTTAATCTTGCCAGTGCCATTTTTGCATTTGCTCCCATACTAGGAGAACTTAAGCCTCCTGCGTAAATCTTTTGGTTAATGGTATCAATCACAACAGATTCAGCATAATCATAATTACCATTAAAATCTAAAATTACTTTTCCGTTAATACCAAAAGTAGAATCAAGTGCCCCGTTATTAGTATATCTGGCTATTATAAAGTCTTTACTTGCATTTTCAGTTTCACCCGCAACCAAAATTTTCTGGTCAGGTTGTAACACTAATGACCAAATTACATCTCTGCTATTGCTAAAACTTACAATAACAACTCCGTTGCTTCCGAAACTAGAATCTAAACTTCCATTTACTTTATATTTTGCAAGTATAAAATCACAAGCTGTTAAACTTCCATACGAACCAGCGACAACAATCTTTCCATCATATTGAATAGTTGCATCAAAAATTCTCACATCACTATTTCCTACGCTTGTTATCACCTTCCCATCAAAATCAAAACTGCTGTCTAATGATCCGGTTGTGCAGATGCTGTAAATGGCAAACCAAACAAAAGAGATATTCCACAAAAAAAATGTTTTATTAATTTCATCAATAAACTTTTGCCTTCTAATATTGCTTAAACCAAGTTTCAAACACTTATGGGCTCTGCCTCCTTACCTCTTCATTATTTTGCTTTTAGCAAATAAAAGAATTACCTGGTAACTAATAAGATATAATTCTTAAATTTTTACGGGCGGTTAGTACCCCACTCGCCCATGATTCAAGGGCAACCCTATCGCACTCGTCCTTGTCTGAAGCCAGGCAAGGTGCGTTTTCCGAGACAAGGATGCCCTACCACCCTCCCAACACCTCTAATTTCACCTTACAGGTCGCCAGCATAGCCTGTGCGCTTGCGCCCCTGTCAGGTTACGCACACCCACCCCGTTAAAACAAAGCGTCCCCCTTCAGGGGTCAGGGGTAAAAAAACCTGGGCTCAGAGACTCCGCCTCCTGCCTTTTATTCTTATAGCTTGCAGCTACATAACACTTCAAATCACATTCAACCCGCCAGGTTTACCTTAAGCACCTGCTTGGTTTAATACATAAATCCAACTTTTATGCTCAGAGTCACAAACAAAAAAAATCTCGCACCCTATCGTGAACTAATAAAAATCAAATGTAACATTTGCATTTTTAATTTCATCAGGTAAAATCCCAAGTAGCCCCGGCATCCCAAAACTATTTAGAGGAGTGCGTAAAGTGACATGACATCTACTCTTACTTGCTTTTAATAATAGTTCAGCAAGTTGATCATCATTAAAATCTTTAATATCAATAGTTATGTTAAAGCCTTGTTCGGCTAAATAAATAACGTTTCCTTGTGTAGTCATCATTTTTTTAAAAAATTTTTACAAATATAGTTGTTCTGCATCGCACTCGTCCTTGTCTGAAGCCAGGCAAGGTGCGTTTTCCGAGACAAGGATGCCCTACCTCCCTCCCAACACCTCGGAACCCACCCCGTTACAAAAGTAGCTTCCATTTAGATTCAGGGTCACAAAAAAAATCCCGCACATCACTGCACGGGATTATCAAATAAATATTAAATCCTAAAACCAAACACCTAAACAATCGGCTCACCCGGCACTTTCACCTCAACAATCGGCTCACCCGGCACTTCCACCTCCACCGTATCCCTAACTGTCACCCCAGCCGGTATATTCACCTCCTCCTCAGCAAGCACCTCATCATTCAACTTCCACTTCACGGTAAACTTACCACTTGCCAAATTACTTCCAAAATCATACTCACCTTCTTTATTTGTAGTAGCAGTATGCTTCGTACCCTCAATCTCACCCACTGCACCCACCACCGGCTTGCCATCAATCATATAAATCACCTTACCCTTTAAGCCTGCTGGTCCCGTTGGGCGCAACACCTCACTCATCTTCTCAAAACTAAACTCACCCTTCAAAGTAGCATCATCACCAAAAATTACTTGCCCCACACTGCATATCTTCTCTATCACCTTATCATATGCTGCATTATTTGCATTCATCTTAGCATCAGTGCCCTCCACCGCTTCTATTTTTGCATTGGTAAAAGCAGCAAGCTTCGTATTAAACGCCTCAACGGCATCCGTAAACTTTTCTTCAAAATCTGCAGGCATATTTGCATTAGCAAGCAATGCAGTTTTATTAGCTGCAATGTATTGCAATGCCTGCGCATATATGCTGCGCTGCACTCCAGTTCATTTCCGTATCATACATATCCCAGCCTGCGCTGTTCCAGTTTATCTCCCACAAATTCTTTGGGAAAGCACCCGCTATATAACTTTTCAAAACATAAACTTACGCTGGCAATCCTTAAACAAGGGCTTCAGCTCTTCCAATAACTGGCTATGCTCCTGCGCTCGCATCTCCTCGCTCGGCATAGCCTCTGCTTCATTAATAAGTGCAAGCAACTCATCCAAAAACGCTTCCGTATATTGGGCTGAATATTCTGCAAAGTTTGATAATTTGTTCCTGCAATTGCTAACTAATAATCTGCAAGTTGCATACATAAGCCACATGGCTGTCGAGTAATTAGAGTTCACCATTTTTTTTCTTGTTTTAATTTTTTTTGTGATACTTATTTTTTTTTAATCTGGTTGCAAATCTTACAACCGTCTTTTCATGGTATTCTAACGAAACCAAAAATGTTAAGGTTACATTATTTTAAACTTTAAGCAAAAATTTTTCTGCACCTTATATATATACCAATAATAAAACACTGGCATACTTTTCGCAACTCATCCCACAAACTCCCCTCTCAAAATCCCGTTTTTTCAAAACCCTTTTCTCAGCCTCATTTTTCTCCTTTTCTCTGCGGTTAACCTTTCCACCCCACCCACATACGTACTTTTCCTGCAAACAGTCCCTGCTTTTTCAACCCCTCATTTTAACACAAACTCCATCCAATTCTTACACATTCCCTTACCCAACCTGCCAAACCTACCGTAACCTTTCCCAAAAAAGTTCAGCCGGCTCACAATCAAAGCATTAACAAAAAATCACATTTTTACCTACTGCCAAAACTTCCCCTTTTTGGTTTCGGGGCACCTCTTTTCCGTTTTGGGGCAGCTCTTTTTTGTTCAGGTACATATTTTTTTTGTTCCGGTGCATCCCTTTTTAATTACCGCCTCTATCGTTATGGTTACTGCCCTTGCTCTAAATCGTTTCGGGGCATCTCTTTTTTATTACCGCCTTTCACTTTTTAATAAGCGTCCTCCACTTTCCCATCTTTACACACACCTATTTCATTACTTTTAACAGTATCTCACCTGACAGTCACCAAGGTTGACTGTGCGCTTGCGCCCCTGTCAGGTTAAGCATACCCACCCAGTTAAAGCAAAGCGTTTCCCCTTTAGGGGTCAGGAGTAAAAAAACACCCCGATCTCTCGGGGCGCCTTTTTTACTCCACCTTTTGGGCAAACAAAAATGCATTTCAGCATTCATGAGTTGCCAAAATCAAATTAAAAAGCTAACGAACTAAAGTGGAAAAAAGAAAAATGCTCTTCGTACTAATGAGTTGCCAAAAACAAATTAAAAACTAACCAACTAAAAGTGGAAAAAAGAAAAAAGATCTCTAACGAATTTCGTGCGCTTGTACAAATCGTAATTCTTCAAAAAATTTCTTAATAGCCAATAAATCTGTTATAAATACTCTGCATATACGCCTTGGCAGTAAAAGTATCTGCCTCGCATCCTTCCGGCTCTCTTTCCAAAAATCTTTTCTGCTCTGTATTATAAACAAAACTGCAACTGTCAGTAACCCACCCTACTGCATCATCCATATTCTGGTAAGCATAATTTTTACGCTCAGGGTTCAGCAAATTATTGCTGAAAACAAATTCACCCGTATCAAAATTTAATTGCGTAAGCAACGTGGTGGCTATGTCATTGCTGCCCTCCTGTCCCTTTATCTGCTTGCCTTTATAAAAGGCATTAGTGGCTCTAAAACTACCAATGGTATATGTCTTAAACCCGTTTCATAAAAACTTCTTTTTTTCAAAAGCCCGTTACCATGATCTGCCATTACAATAAATATCGTGTTTTTATACCACGCTGCTTTACGCGCATTTTCAAAATATTTTCCCAAACAATAATCAGTGTACCAAAGCACATTTTTAAATTTTCCCGCTTCATTTATTGTACTGAAAGGAGATTGCATTGGAGATTCGTATGGCTCGTGCGAACTCGAGCGTCAGCACTGCCGAAAAAAGGCTCCTTCAAATTACTGCATATCAGCAAAATGCCTTGCAAACACAAACTCATCCTGCGCTCCCCATTTACTGTTAAACTGCTTACTGTCAAAATCATCCTTCCCCACTATTTTTTCAAAACCAACAGTAGTTAAATAACTAAGCATATTACTGAACTTTAAATCTCCACCATAATAAAATGAAGTATGATAACCTGAGTTTTTTAAATGGCTTTAATACAGATGGAAGTTTTGCCGTCTTTTCTGTAAACCGCATTATGCTATGATTAGGCTGTGCCGGAAAACCACTAAAAACAGATGGCAGCGCAACATCCGTACGCGCACCGCTCGAATATATTCGCGTAAAAAACAATCCCCTCCTAATCAGCTTACCAAGATTTGGTGCCACCCCCGTATCTCCTCCCAATTCAAATACAGCATCAGCTGTAAAACTTTCTAATAAAACAAAAACAATGTTCGGTTTTTTTTGAGTGAAAAGCTGCGGCAGTGTATCCGTTTTTTCAACTAAACCTTCGGTTATTTTTTCCGCTACATCATCATCATAAAATTTATACGCATTGTTATTGCCTTTACTTGCCTGCAAAATGCTGTGCATTAAATGCCACTGTGGATTTGTTGCAATTAAATTGAGTTTGTTATTGGTTGAAAAATATGCCGCACTTTCATTTATTGGTATTTCCTGAAACCCTCCACGCGTATATGCACCTGTTAAAACAATTAAAACCGCAGCCACTGCGCTTTTAATCAATGTGCTTGTTTTACATTTTTCAAAAATGGTCTTACAGTAAAATTGTAAACCTTTAAAGAAGCGTAAATAACCAGTATTAAAATTGCAATCAAAGCAACCAACTGTAAATTATTTACCGATGCAAAAGCCGTTTGCACATCATCTAGATAAGTAAGCGCCCTGTAATTAATAATCGTGCCCCATTGTTTCAGCAAAATAATATTGGCTATTGAAATAAGTATAACTAAAACAATAAACAGGTAGCAGATGCCATGCGTTACATATTTTAAAACACTACTGTTCGTATATTGAAAAATAAAATACAGCAACAATGGTATAATGCTTATGTAACAAATCATAGAAAGATCAAGCATAAAACCTGATGAAAAAACAAGCAACGATTCGGCAATTGGCAACGGACTAAAAAAATACTGCGTTACCAATAATGCCAGCCTGAAAAAATTTGTAAGCAATAACCAAAACAAAAACAACCTTAAAGGAAATGCAATCAACTTCAACATATCAATCTATCCTTATAATTTTCCCTTTGTCAAACTCACGCACACGCAACGAATCAGGTATGCCTTTGTAATAAATGTTACCAACATATGTTGATTTGCGTCTAACAATTTTGATGGCAAAAATTTTAATATCGTTCGTGCCTTTGTTTTCGGTAAACACCACATCGCTTTGGCAATTCAATGTATTAAACGGGCCATTGCCGTTGTAATAAAAATAATGCACACCTATATGTCCATAGTAATTTACGTCACCCACACCGGTATGCACATTGGTGCGGCAGCTACCCACATTCATTAAAAAATTAAAACTACCGGAGCCCCCCGAGTTATCAAACTGAAATTCGTTGGTTCTTATGGTATCAATAAAATTTACGTTGCCACTGCCATAGCTTTCAAACTTTATTATTTCAGGCATACAAACTGTAACTGTAAATTTATTTTTAAAACTCCTAACCCAGTTACATTTATTTTCATTTCTTATAAAAAGTCTGTTGCCTTCTTTTTCTGTAATTATTCCATCTATTAATTTATCACCTGCTTCAACAGTTATTTCAAAATCTGCACCTGGTTTTACAATAACATCAACATTGTCGTTCATTTCAATTTCCGTAAAACCACTCAACATTCGTTTTTCAGTTATCGTATTTCCTGTCCCTTTAAAACAATCAAACAAATGATCTTTTTGACAAGCGGTTGAAAGAAAAAAAACAGCCATCAAAAAAAACAAACCCACTATAAACTCACGGCCTTTTCTCTTCATTATCTTTTTTGTGATAAGCCTTTATAATATCCCTTACAAGCCTGTGGCGTACCACATCTGATTGGTCAAGAAAAATAAAATCAATATGCTTTATATTCTTCAAGAGTTTAATTGCCTGCAATAATCCTGATGGCTGCTTGGGTGGTAAATCAATTTGTGTTACATCGCCAGTTACGATAAACTTAGCCGAAGGTCCCATGCGTGTTAAAAACATTTTAAGCTGACTCTCCGTTGCATTTTGCGCCTCATCTAAAATGACAAAAGCATTGTCAAGTGTTCTACCACGCATAAAAGCAAGCGGTGCAACTTCAATAACTCCGTTCTCTAAAAACGATTTTAATTTTTCTCCGGGTATCATGTCATACAAAGCATCGTAAAGCGGCCGCAGGTATGGATCAATTTTTTCTTTTAAATCTCCGGGCAAAAAACCGAGGTTTTCTCCTGCCTCAACAGCTGGTCGGGTAAGTATTATTCTTCTTATTTCTCTATTGCGCAAAGCACGAACTGCCAATGCAACTGCTGTGTATGTTTTGCCCGTTCCTGCTGGTCCTATGGCAAAAACAATATCATTATCTACACTACTCGCCACCATTTTTTTCTGGTTAGCCGTGCGTGCCTTAACAACAATACCATTATTGCCATAAACTATAATATCATTGCCCGCATCTGCATTACCATTTTGTTTTTTTTCGTCAGGAGCATTTTTTTCTCCTGCATCAAAATCATCTTTATCAAATTTTCCGGTTTGCTGAAATTTTTCTATAGCAGCATAAATTTGCGGAAGCAACAACAGTGAGTTGTTTTTCATCGCCTAATATTTTTATTTCATTGCCGCGCGCAATTATTTTAAATGCCGGAAACTTGTTTCGTATAACCTCTAAGTTGGCTTCGTTAACGCCAAGGAAAGCAACCGGGTCGTCAATTGTAAGTGGTATGGTGAGTTCGCTCAATGGAGTTTTTAGTTTTGAGTTCGGGGTTTGGGGTTTACAACTCCAAAATTTAGAATCAGGGTAAAAGAAAGAATTGCTATTGGAATATTTTTTTATGCTGTGATTAAAATTAAAAGTGTAAAAATAAAAGCAAACCTGTAAGCCGGGTTCTGTCATTTATGTTTTTAGGCATAAACGTCTTGCCATTTATCTGAGCAACCTACCCTTCATTGTTATACGTTTTGCAACGTAATGCAGAGCGAGCAGCCCTGAGCCAATGATATATGTGGTTTTGCAGCTTCTGAGGTTTTCCACCAATTACCATTACTGATAAATGGCGTGGGCTCTTACCCCACGTTTTCACCTTTTCCTCCGCAGAACAAATCTTGCGCAGGTAGTTTACTTTTCTGCGGCACTTTCTGTTGCAACACATTTCTGTATTGCACCCTTGTTTAACACAAGGCAGAATGCTCTTTGCTGCCCGGACTTTCCTCCCTGCTTTTTATAACAGAGCGGCAAGACGGTTTGCTTTCAATGGCAAAAATAAATATTTGAAATAGAGTTGAAAGTTGATAAACGGAAATTTTAGCAGAATTAAGTAAAGGCTATCCTTTAAAAATAATTGCAACCGCATAAGCAGTTACGCCCTCTTCTCTGCCAATAAAGCCCATTTTTTCGTTGGTGGTGGCTTTTATGGAAATATCTTCTTCCGCTATTTTCATTACATCACTCAACACCTTTTGCATTTGGCTGATGTGTGGTTTTATTTTAGGCTCCTCTAAACAAAGTGTTACATCAATGTTTCCAATGGCGTAATTTTTTTTGTTGATGAGTTTACAAACTTCCATCAATAAAATTTTGCTGTCAATGCCTTTGTATTTGTCTGATGTGTCAGGAAAATGTTTGCCTATATCGCCAAGGTTGGCTGCACCCAATAGTGCATCGCAAATTGCATGAATAATTACATCGGCATCTGAATGACCAAAGGCACCTTTGCTGTGGGGGCACTACAATACCTCCTAAAGTAAAAGTGTGGTTATCTTTTAGCTGGTGAACGTCAAAACCAAAACCTATGCGTGGTTTCAAATTTTTAAGACTGTGAGGTATAAGGATTAAAAAAAACTATTCGCCACCATCATCGCCACCACCACCAAGCGCTTCAAAGTCGAAAGAAAGCGTAAAGCGCAATGTATTTTCAAGCGGGTTGCGCTGCTCGGTTGGTATTAGGTATGCAAAATCTAACCCAAATACATTGTAGCGCAAGCCTGCACCAAGGGTAAAATATTTTCTGTTGCCTTTGGTTGCATGTTCGTAAAAATATCCCGCACGAAAGGCAAATTGTTTATCGTACCAATACTCCATACCACCGCAAATATTTATTTCTCTCAATTCTTCTTTACCTCCACCGGGAGCATCACCAAATGATTGAAAAATTCCTTGTGGTACCCCTACCTCTGGATCTTTACCTGCTAAAATTAAATACTCTCCATCAACAACCTGATCGGAATATACTGGAGGGGTAGGAACAAGTAACTTATGGAAGTCTGCCAAAAAAGTTAAATCATTATACTCGTTTAACTTAATTTTTAAAGCAGGGCCTATACGCAGGTTAATTGGAATAAAATCCTTTGTGCCCGTTTCTGAATAGGTAATTTTTGAACCTATGTTTGAAATATTAAATCCGGCACTGAATACCGCATCTTTTCCTGAAAGCTCAATCTCTTTTTGGAAATACCCTGATCCATCTGCAGCAACTGAATTACCTGCTTTAGTTTGTGTATTACTACCCGGTACTGCAATTCCGCCTGTTAAGTTTGAATGGATAAAACGTAATGAAACTCCACCTGAAAAATTTTCACCAAGTTTACGTGAGTAGCTTCCGTCAAGTGCAAATTCACTTGGATTAAACTGTCCAATATTGTTTCCGTCAACATCTGTAAAATCAATATTACCGAGTGAGAAAAAACGTAATGAACCACTCAATGCCTGGTTGCCATCACCTAATTTAGAAAATGCCGAAACGTAAGCTAAGTTAATATCAGGTACTAAAGCGCGTAACCATGGTGTGTAAGAAATTCCAATACCAATTTTCTTTTCGTTAAAAGTCATTTTAGCAGGGTTCCAATGGATAGAATTTACATCGGGAGAAGATGCAGCACCGGCATCACCCATCCCACCTGCCCGAGCATCGGGCGAAATCATTAGGAATGGCACTGCTGTGGTAATGGTATTGATCTGACCCAACAAATTTGCCTTATCTGTTGATTGAGAAAAACGAAACTGCTGGTGAAGAATGTTGCAATTAAAGTAATGACAAAGAACTTCTTCAATCTGTTTAAAATCATGAACTTAAATTTAATTTTTGAAAATAATTATTATGGTTCTTTTTGAGAGGTGGCAAATATATACGTTAAAAAAATTAACTTTTGTTCTATTTGAGAAGCACCAATTTTTCCGTTTTAGATGCGGTAAGTCCGTCAGTGGTATTAACTTTTAAACGATAAACATATACACCTTTACCAATTCTATCACCAAAATCATCTTTGCCATCCCACGAAATATTATCGGACCTAAAGCCTTCGCAGGTTGTGCTTTTGCTGATGGTTTTACCAGCTTTCCGGTTACTGTATAAATTGCTACTTGCACGTTCAGCGGTTCGCAAGGCATATTGTGTTCAAAATAAAATGCCGTATTGGTGGTAAACGGATTTGGGTAATTAAACACATGTTTCAAGGCAAGTTCGGCTGCCTCTGCAACAATAAACTCGGTATTTGCTTCATTAGAGTTATTTAAAATATCCCATACTTTAATTTTTAAGGTATGCCTTCCTTCGCTTAAATTTTGCAAAGGGTAAACTATTTTCCCGCTCTGGTACTGGTTTAAATCCGACTCGTAATAATCATTTAAAACATATACGGGATCAATTTTTCCGTCAAGTGAAGCGGTTATATCATGCCCAATCCCATTACCCACTGTATTAATTCCGGTTGAATCAAACACTACGGCATATATCTTGGGGTTTTCATTTGTTAATCCGCCTGTAACAAATTTTTCATCGTTCATATACAATTTGATTTGCGGACCATCATTGTCTGAAATATTGTTGGAAGAAGAACCGCCTATAACAATACTATCGTTATAGCCCGATGCATCTGCAATTCCGTTTTCGGCATAAAAACTAAACTTGCCAACACCATATTGATACGCAATATCTTTAGGCACTATGAAAGTAAATTCCCAATCGCCATTTGTAACAGAGGCTTTTCCTTTATGCAGAATATTTTTTTGAAGAACAAAATTTGTGCGGGGGCTGCCTGCATCATTGTTTAAAGTTTGAACACTATTGGGCTTATCAAAAACAGATGGATAAATGTACCCATTAAAGGAAGTAAGTTTTTGCCCGTTACTATCTGTTATAATTCCTTTCATAGTAACTTTTTGCAATGCTCCAATAGTATCGGCATAAGCAATTATTGGCACTCCGTTTATTTCAGTTGGTTCTATTTTATATTTAGGGTATGCCATTTTAAAGCAGGGTCTCCGAGCAAACTAAAGTTGCGCGTGTTTTGATTAAGGTTTATTGGTTCTATTTTACTTAATCTGTAAATATCTCCAAGGAGCGGATACTCTCCATTAACTTTTGTAAACATTACACGAATAATACTGTTGTTAAGGTCTTCATTAAAAGAAGCGTAAACAAGCCTGGTAGTAGAAAACAATGCAACGCTGCCACCATCAGGATTCAGAAAAACATTTTCACCAGCAGATACTCTTGCAGGGTCATCCCAACGACTAAACTCGCAGGTGGCAGTTACAAAAACCGGTAGCCTGGTAGAGTTTTTCCAGCCAAGAATTACTGAATTATCAATTACGCCTTCCTGCGCCCAGCCCACTTCACCACCATGTCCGGTATAATTTATAAGCAAGGAGCCTTTTTCCATTCTTCTGTTGATGGCTTCTGTTGCACCAGGAAACGCTTGTCCGGCAGGTGTAGCAACCTGCTCATAAGCGTCTAAATAAATTTTATCAACGTTAAATTGTCTGGCATTATTGAAAATAAATGAGCCAAGAGAGTCGGCCTGACGAAGGTGCAAATTACCATCCTCATCATCGGCAATAAATGTGAGTGTGTTGCGCCAGTCACCAAATACGCCCGATGTATTGCTATTGCAATTACCAGTATTATTTAAACTTTCAGAACCATATCTTATTGTTTTATCAACCATCAGTTTCGCCTCCTCTTTATTGCGGCAATTAAATCTTCCAACTCCAACATCAATTTTTTCTGAGTTACCACATAATCCTTCGTTATCATCTAGCAATCCAAAAAAATCATCGGTAACATAAGAGTTAATATATGAAACAGAATTAATTGATTGGTATGTGGGAATAAAGTTTCCATTCGTACCGTTCGCGCTTTTGTTATTATAAGAGCCATCGCCAAATAGCAAAAGATGTTGTGGGTAAGTACCAGATGTGGAGGCTCTGTCGTAAAACATTTTTACAAAATCTCTGATACCGCTTATGTCTTGCGCTCCGGAAGAAAATTCATTATAAATTTGATTTGTTGGAATTACTACCGTAGAAAGATTACTTTTTGTCCTGTGAAAATCGGCAAGACGGTTTGCCTCATCTACAAATAAAGGGTGAGCAACTATTATGTAATCAACCTGTGCAGTGGCGTGTAAATTTTGATTAACAACTTTTTCGGAATAAACAGGTGAAAGGAAGTTGCCTCCAAACGCCACATATTGATTTAGCATATCGGTTTGCGCATTAAATACGCCACTGGTTCCGTTGTTTAATTGCACAAAAACAGTTGTAGGGTCAGTTACATTCCAAATTTTTGTTGAAGAATTAGCATTGGTTATTGAAAACTGGGCAACATTGCCCGCACCAACAGAATTTAAATCTCTAAACTGCAGTTGATCAACACCGTTATTAATTCCAAAAACAAGGTTGCGTCTTACATTTACTTCCAAATAATTTAAGTACCCGTAACAACTACTGTTACTAGGAATAAATTGCAGGGAGAAATCAACGTTACTGCCTCCATTAGGAATAATTGATTTAGAACGATTAGACTCATAAGCATAATCATCAAGATAATTAGTGCCTGTTTGAATAGAGTCTGTATAAAGCAAATTATTATTACAGAAATACTTTGTGTAACTTCTTATGCCTGGTGAACGTGTTGCAAAAGAAGTTCGCACTAATGCTGTGTCGGTAGTTAAATTAGGAAAATAAAAAGAAAAAGGTTGTGTGAGGTTGAGATCAAAAACTTCCCCATAAAATTCTCTCCCCGATTTTATAAAATTGCGCAAATCTTCCTCATGAAAAGCGTAGTCGTTAAAACTTGTTACCGTAACATTGGGTGTAGCAGAAGAAGAATTTACGCTTTGAATTCTTTTGGGAGATGTACCATCATTAAAGTCAACAGAAAGGAAATAATAAGTAGTATCTGAATACAAATGTTTTTGATGATAAAACTTATTGTTAGAAGCATTTAAATTCCACCTATCGGGAGATTGACCATAAAACCGAACGTAATCCTGGTTATCTAAAACACCTACCGTTCCGTTAGCTGATACTTCAATTGCGTTTTCTGTTAAATCATCTTTTCTATCAATTGAATTTAAAAAGGGAACCATACCACCACCATTTCCAAAAAGCCTGATGTTGGCAGGGTTTGTACTGGCTGCATCAATACCTAATTTGTTTTTTAAAAAATCATACGTGATTTTGTAAATCCCATCTTTGGTTACTCCAATTTTAAACCATGTGCCGTCTTTTAAAACAGAATTGGCTGCATATACTCTGTTAACCTGAGGTACCGTAACTCCTGTTTTCTCAATATCTATTTCAAAAGAATTTAATTTTTGAAGAGTGCCGCCCACATTTCGCAAGCAAGCAACTTCAATAAAAAGTTCAGGCTTTTTTCTGTTGTAAGAAATTGTGGTTTTTGTAGTAAAATCATTTGTTGGAACTGATGAAAAATCAATTTCAAAATCTGTTTTAGCAAAAGTTGAAGCTGAAATATTTTTAAGAATTGATTTGTACTCAAAGCCCTCATCCTGCACAGGAAGCGAAATTGTAATTACAGGAACTCCCATTTCATTTAATGTTGGTTTGCTTCCTAAGACTTTAGCTGACAACTTATTAGCAGAAGCAACATTGCTGCCCTTCCATAAAACCGAATAAGCGTTTTCGGCATTTAACGATTGCGCTCCGGCAGTGGTTTGAAGCAACGTTGCAAGAGCTGCAACAAAAATTATTTTGGTTCTGTATTTCATTTCAGGTGACAATTGTTAAAGGTGTAAATTTAGGATATTACTTTTCCCGACTACTATAACTTGTAATTTGACGTTTTATTTTGTTTGATATTAAAATTTTTAAAAGATATATTTGTCAAAATAAAATACGCAACTGTCCGTTTTGTTTAGCCAAAATGCAACTTATTTAGTTTATTGCGTATAAAATTCATTAAAAGAACCACAAGTAATGAAAAGACTTATACTCATATTTTTAGTTCTCGCCACTGTTCAAACAGATGTGGTTCAAGCACAAGACCCTGAGTTTTCCCAGTTCTATGCCAACCCCATTTATTTGAATCCTGCCTTTGCAGGAGCAGCACGTTGCCCTCGCTTGGCACTCAATTACCGTAACCAATGGCCCGGTCTTTCAAGAACATTTATTACTTATAGCGACTCTTACGATCAGCACGTTGATGCAACTGGTGGTGGCGTAGGATTATTGATAATGAATGACAAAGCAGGTGAGGGAACATTAGCAAAAACAGATATTGCAGGAATGTACAGTTACCAGGTAAATGTTAGCCGAAACTTTACTATAAGAGCTGCTTTGCAGGCAACTTATGTTCAGGAAAAAGTTAATTGGGATAAACTCACATTTGGAGATGAAATAGACCCCCGCTTTGGATATATCTACGAAACTCAGGAAGTACGACCAGATGAAGGGCACTCATTTGTTGACTTTGGGGGAGGACTATTATTATATAGTAATAAAGTTTATGGTGGTGTTGCGGTACATCATATTACCGAACCCGATCAAGCATTTATTGTAGAAGGCTCTAGTCCGCTTCCAAGAAAATATACTGCACATGTTGGTGCAATGCTTCCCCTTAAGGGTGCAACTATTTATCAGGGAAAATACGAAGGAACTTTTCTTTCTCCCAACATACTTTACCAACAACAGGCAGCGTTTAATCAGTTAAATTTGGGTATGTACATTCAAAAATCTCCAATAGTTGGCGGCTTGTGGTACAGGGGTTACTTTAAAGGGGACAAATTTATCTCTGGTGACTCGTTTATTGCTTTGATTGGAATTCAAAAAGATTTGTTTAAGTTTGGCTACTCGTATGACGTAACTGTTTCGCGCTTAAGTAACAATGTTACAGCCGGTTCGCACGAAATTTCTTTTGGAATGCAGTTTGAATGTAAACCAAAGAAAAAAAGATTTAAAGCAATTAGTTGTCCTACATTTTAAGATTAAAAACCACAGCAAAATCACATATCCACTATAAAATGAAAAACAAATTCATTGGTAAAATTGCAATTGCATCAGCATTAATGCTGGTTGCTGGCACCTCTTGTAAAAAAGAAAGATCTTCTGTTACAGGATGGAATTACAACGATGAAAAAAACGGAGGATTTGAAGTAACTCCATACACAGAGCAGGAAACCGGCCCCGGTTTGGTACTTATTGAAGGAGGAACTTTTACTATGGGTCGCACAGAGCAGGAAGTTGCATATAACTGGGATAATATTCCAAGACGTGTAACAGTTTCATCTTTTTACATGGACGAAACAGAAGTTGCCAATGTGCATTACTTAGAATATTTGTATTGGTTAGATCGTGTTTTCGGAACAGATTATCCAGAAGTTTACAAAAAAGCACTGCCTGATACTTTGGTATGGAGAAGCAAACTTGCTTACAATGAGCCAATGGTTGAGTTGTATCTGCGCCATCCTGCATATCAATATTACCCTGTAGTAGGAGTAAATTGGCTGCAGGCAAACGACTTTGCTGCATGGAGAACCGATCGTGTTAATGAGCAAATCCTTATCAGAGAAGGTATTTTACGAGTAAACCCTGCCCAGGTTAATGAAGACAACTTTAACTCTGATGCATACCTTGCAGGACAATACGAAGGTTTGGTAAAAAGCAACCTGCGCGATTTAAATCCTAACCGCGATACCCGTAAAGTTAGAATGGAAGATGGAATTTTATTGCCACGTTATGAATTGCCAACGGAAGCACAATGGGAATATGCAGCCAGTGGTTTAATTGGAAACACTATGTTTGAAAGAGTAACGGACCGAAAAATATATCCTTGGAATGGACATGGTGTGAGAGAAGATGATGAAAAATATCGTGGTGAAATGCTTGGAAACTTCAAACGCGGACGAGGTGATAACATGGGTACAGCAGGTAAGTTAAACGATAATGCTGATATCTCAGCTCCTGTAGTCTCTTACATGCCTAACGATTTTGGTTTGTATAACATGGGAGGTAACGTGTCAGAATGGGTAAAAGATGTTTATCGCCCGCTCTCACCTGAAGATATGGATGACTTTAACTCATATCGTGGAAACGTGTTTGTAACGCAACTTTTAGATGAGGAAGGACAAACTGCTGAAAAAGACAGTTTAGGAAGAATTGTTTACCGTGAGGTTGGCGAAACAGAAAACGTGGGAAGAAGAAACTACACTAAATCAGATTATATAAATGCCGAAGATGGTGATGAGCCAGATAATGTAGAATATAAATATTCTGGTACTACATTAATAGATGACAATGCCCATGTTGTAAAAGGCGGTTCATGGAAAGACCGTGCATATTGGATGAGCCCGGGTGCAAGAAGATATTATGACCAGGCGCAAGCAACTGATTGGATTGGTTTCCGTTGCTCTATGATTAGAGTGGGCAGTCCTGTAGGATTCAAAAAGAATAAAAAGAAAAAAGGATAATCCTTATTTATAAATGATAAAACGCTGTCTTTCATAAGGAGGGACAGCGTTTTATCATTTATAAATATCTGTGAAAACCGAAAACAAAAAAATTTCTACTTTCGTTGCATTAACAAATTATTACAATGTCAAAATCAACTGAAGTATTAGACAGAGTCATTATAAAATTTGCAGGAGACTCAGGCGATGGAATGCAACTTACCGGAACACAGTTTACAAACACTGCTGCTTTGTTTGGAAATGATTTGAGCACGTTCCCCGATTTCCCTGCCGAAATTCGTGCCCCGCAAGGAACACTTGCAGGTGTATCGGGTTATCAATTGCATTTTGGTTCTATTAACATTTATTCACCAGGTGATAAGTGCGATGTACTTGTAGCAATGAATGCTGCCGCATTAAAAGCAAATTTGCGGAACCTTAAAAATGGCGGAACCATTATTGCCAACACCGATGGCTTTGATCCTAAAAATTTGCGTCTTGCCAATTACCCCGATGGAAAAAATCCAATTGAAGATGGTTCATTAAGCAATTACCGTTTGGTTACTATTGACGTAACCAAGATGACACGTTTAGCACTTTCCGATTCCGGTTTAGGCACAAAAGAAATTGACCGCGCTAAAAATATGTTTGTGCTGGGCTTTTATATTGGATGTACAATCGTTCTTTAGAAAACTCGGTAAAATTTTTAGAAGAAAAATTTGGCAAGAAACCTGAGATACTTGATGCTAACATTAAAATTTTAAAAGCAGGATATCATTTTGGCGATACAAGCGAAACATTTACTACGCGTTACGAAGTGCAACCTGCCCCAATGCCTCCTGGTGTTTACAGAAACATAATGGGCAACCAGGCAACTGCTATGGGATTGAGTGCTGCATCGCAAAAATCTAACCTCCCTCTTTTTTACGGCACCTACCCCATTACTCCCGCATCAGATATTTTGCATGAACTTGCTAAACATAAAGCGTTTGGTGTAAAAACATTTCAGGCGGAAGATGAAATTGCCGCTATATGTTCTTCTATTGGCGCCTCCTTTGGTGGTAGCTTGGGAGTAACCGCATCATCAGGTCCGGGCATTGCATTAAAGGTGAAGCAATGGGCTTGGCTGTTATGCTCGAAATACCTTTAGTAATTTGCAATATACAGCGTGGCGGACCCTCAACAGGACTGCCAACAAAAACAGAGCAGAGTGATTTATTCCAGTCTTGGTATGGAAGAAACGGAGAAGCACCCATGCCTGTAATTTCTGCTTCGAGTCCGGCAGATTGCTTTGAAACTATTTTTGAAGCATGCCGCATTGCTGTTGAGTATATGACCCCTGTTATTTTCTTAAGTGATGGTTATATTGCAAATGGGTCAGAACCTTGGAGATTTCCAAGCGCCAAGGATTTAAAAGAAATAAAAGTTTCTTTCATCAAAGAAAAAAATGGCGATAAGTATTTGCCATATAAGCGGGATGAAAAACTATCACGCCCTTGGGCAATACCCGGCACTAAAGGTTTAGAGCATCGTATTGGCGGAATAGAAAAACAGCACGAAACAGGTAACATCAGTTACGACCCCGAGAACCATGAGTTTATGGTTCATATGCGTCAAGCAAAAGTTGAAAAAGTTGCAGATAGCATTCCAAATCAAAAATTAGATTCTGGAAGTGAAAAAGGTAAGTTACTTATATTGGGTTGGGGAAGTACATATGGTGCTATAAAAACTGCTTGCATAGAAGCACGTAAAGAAGGTTATGAAGTTTCACATGCACAGGTTCGTTACATTAAACCTTTCCCTAAAAACCTTGGCGAGTTGCTGTATAGTTTTGATAAAGTTTTGATTCCTGAAATGAATACGGGTCAGCTTATTAAAATTATACGCGACAAATATTTGATACCTGCCGTTGGTTTAAATAAAATAAAAGGACTGCCTTTTACTGCAGGTGAGGTAAAAGAAAAATTGTTGAAATGCTAAAAGCAAACTAAAATCATTTTTATTAAAAGAAGAAAATACTAAAATGGAAAATACAGCAACTCCCGCATTAACCTCAAAAGAACTTGTAACCGACCAGGATGTAAGATGGTGTCCCGGATGTGGCGACTATTCAATTTTAAAACAAGTTCAAACAGTAGTGCCCGAATTAGGAATTCCACGTGAGCAAATTGTTTTTATATCGGGCATTGGTTGCTCAAGTCGCTTTCCTTACTATATGGAAACTTTTGGTATGCACTCTATACACGGACGAGCAACTGCCATTGCAAGTGGTTTAAAAGGAGCCCGCCCCGATTTAAGTGTTTGGATCGTAACAGGTGATGGTGATTCTACTTCAATAGGAGGCAATCACTTTATCCATTTGCTGCGCAGAAATTTTAATGTAAATATTCTTTTGTTTAACAACCAGATTTATGGTTTAACTAAAGGACAATACTCTCCAACAAGCGAAGAAGGTAAGGTAACCAAGAGCACACCGTTTGGTTCCTTAGACCATCCTTTTAACCCTATTGCTTTGGCAATGGGTGCCGATGCAACTTTTATTGCACGCAGCATGGACAGAGACCCTGTGCATTTAAAAGACATGTTAAGACGAGCAAACGCACATAAAGGAACTTCCTTTTTAGAAATTTACCAAAACTGCAATGTGTTTAACGATGGCGCCTTTGAAATTTATACAGAGAAAAGCTCTAAAAAAGCTGAAGCAATTTTTGTAGAAAACGGCAAGCCGCTTGTGTTCGGACAAAACAGTGAGCTTGGAATAAAATTAGATGGCTTTAAGCCAGTGATTGTAAATGTGACTGAAGATGGGAACTCTGTAAACGATCTTTGGGTACATGACGAAACCGACAGAGTAAAAGCAGGAATACTATCGCGCTTTTTTTGATGACCCTAAAAAACAAGGACATTTCCCTCGGCCATTTGGTGTTTTTTATACCGAGCAACGTGCTTGTTACGAAGATGATTTAATTAACCAGATTGATAACGTTATTAAAACAAAAGGTGCAGGAGATTTAGATAAGCTTTTAAGAGGAAGAGAAATTTGGGAGATACAATAAAAGATAAACTAAAAGTTACTTTTATCCCTTTACAAACTTCTTTACTAATCTTTCTTTTTCAGTTTGAAGTGTAACAATGTACATGCCTGTAGTTGCATTTTTCAAATCAACATCTTTTGAGAAACTCCCATAATAAATTCTCCCTTCTTCTTTTACAATCGTTTTTCCCATCCCGTCCACAATTCTTAACTCAAATTCTTTTCCCATCAATCCATCTGCATTTACAAATAACTTTTGCCATGGAGTGCTGTAAAAAACATGCAGGTCTGCTTTGCTAATTGCCAATTGTTCATTGCCAATTGATGTTAATGTATCACACACACTCCCGGTTAATGCACCCAAATTATAATCAGGATTATTGGGCAAGCCATAATAAGTGCGCTTACCCCCAAGGTAAAAACTAAATGGTGTAAAGTTGCAGGCAGTGCCTAAGGCATTGGGGTTGTTTATTACACTCAGGTTCATGTTATACATGTTGTAATCGGTACTATCGTAAGGGTAGTTAAAATTAACGCCATCGTACCATGCTATACTCCAGTAAATTTTACCATCTGGCGCAAGTTTTAAATACCCGCCAGACCATGGTGGAGTAAAAATGGTGGCAATAGTATCTTTACTTGCTGCAATATTGGGTGCTGTTAAATTATACTGAAACAAATAATAACTCTGGGTGGTAGTGGTAACATACATTACACTATCATTAGGCGAAAACTCTATTCCCGAAAATAAGGGTGGTGTGGTAAAATTTTGTTGGCTCAGTATTAATGGATTTGTAATGCTGCCACTGCATCTGTCAAGATCAAATAATTGTAACAAGCCCGCTGCGTTAGCAAAAGCTAATTTGTTTCCTATGTGGTTAAAAGTAAATTGTCCAAAATCACTTCCACTTGTTAATCCAATATTGTAAATGTAAGGTCCTTGTATGCCAGTAGGGGTAACAAGATACTCATAAAACTGGTTATTAGGGGTTGTTGCCCCGGATGGTTTGAATAATACCCACCAGTCTCTGCCATTTCCGTGTTTTATGGCAGCGGTGCAAGAAAACATATCAAAATTTTGTAATTGAATATTCTTCAAAACAACTTTTCCTAATCCTCCATTACTTGCCATATTTATTAAAGAATAATAAATACCCGTCTGTACGGATGCTTCCACATGAAATAACCAGTAAATATTAGGGCTATTTAGATTGGGAATAATTATCATTTCATTATACCAACCCTGCCCAATAATACTGTCGCCATTATCCATTATATTGTGCATCTTATTTCTAACCGCTCCTCTAATATTAGAAGTAAGATAATAATTTAAAGTGTGCGCATAAAATAATAAACTGTCTGTACTATCAGCAATACTACAACTACTGCCTCTGCAATCCATACCAGAGCTAAAAAAAGTTGGAGCATTAGGCATACTAAAATTGATACCGGCACTGTCGCCAAAACACCAAATTTTATTGCTATGCTGAGCAACTGCTATTGTACAGATTAACATCAGCACAAATAATTTTATTAATCTCATATAAAATAATAATGCATCAGGCAAATGCTTGCCTGATGCATTGCTTAAATAAATTTTATTGCTTAGAAATTTTTGTCTGGCTTAAAATGTTTCCTGCATTTTTTATAGAAACAAGGTACAAGCCATTGCTCAGTGCTTTTAAATCTATAAAAGTTTTTCCGGCAGTAGCGTGAATATTTTTTGCTACCCTGCCTGTCACTTCAGTTATGGTTATTTCATATTCCTTTATGCCGTTAACTTCGGTATAAATAAATGCTGTGGCTGGGTTAGGGTAAACTGCTGTGTTTATGCCTACACCTTTTTGCATTGCATGAGCTATCCTTAAACCATTGCCCACATCATTTACTTCCTGATTCATTAAAGCCCTTGCCACGAACACAGCATTGCCGCCTTGCCAAACAGGCATCCATGCCAATTGTATTAGTGTGGCTTCATCGTTTGGTGATATAATATACCCTGGATCATTTTCCTTCTGTAGTGCAATGTTCATGGCAAATTTTAGGTTGCTTTCCAAATCATTTGCAGGAGTTATGGTATTAAGTTCGGCAATCGCTGTGGCATTATCTCCGGTTTCTATGTGTTTATTTACAACATCAAATTTTTCGTAATTGCTGTTTATATGGTCGGTAAAATAATCAGCAAAAACTGCATTACTGCTTCTAAGTGTTGCATCATTTTTCAATACAAGGTAGGCATATTCTTTATCGCGCTCACGGCTTTCGGCAGGATACTGGTTATATTCCAATTCATCATCAATAATTGCATATACTCTTGCACCCTCGCCTTCGCCTCCGCCTGATAGAGGAGCAGCGCATGGTGGTGTGCCGTTTGTTGGAATATCTAGAAAGTTATTTGGAGGATTTACATTATATGGAAAAGGTCTTTGTAGTGTTGGATTGCTTTGGTCGTAGTACCAATCTACAGGGTTTAATGGAGTAGTCTGCCAATTACCTTCCACCCTTCTGTTAAGGACGGCAGCCGTCCAGTTCTGCCATTCATTGCCCCAAGGGGTGCCTGTAATTCCTTGGCTGTTTATATCGCCATAATCAAAAAATACGCCCCGCTTGCAATGCTCAATGCCATTGCATTTTAAATGAACCCCTGTGCATAAATCTACAAACCTAAAGGCTGTGCCCATATCCACAATGTTAGAGGTGTTTATTGCTATGGTGCCGTTGTTTATACCGCTACCGCTTCGTTTTATATTAAATGCAATGGCATTATCTCTATATGCATCTGTATTGCCCAATCCGCTAATGTTTCTTGCCTCATTGGCATCAAAATTTAAGTTAGTACACCTATCCATCCAATAACCGTAGTGCGGTTGGTTATACAAAGTGCCGCCAGGGGTAAACATGCTTTGGTCAATCAGGTAATGGTTGCTTTTAATTCTTGCCGGGCCGCCATTTATAAACTGAGTGTATAAACCAATTCTTAAATTTTGAATAACATTGTTTGTTATGGTAAGGTTAACAGGAACTACACCAGAAGTGGTGCCATATAACTGCATGGCAGTATTATTAAATGTACCTGACCAGCCAACGGGTACTGGTTGATCAAATAAATTATTGTCAATTCTTAATGCAGAACCTGTTATATTCCCCGAGTATATGCCTACATAGCTGTATGAAAATTTGCTGTTGGTAATTGAAAGGCTTCTGTTTTGCGATCCAAGAATTACGTGTCTGTTTGCGCTTACGGTATTTACTATGGGCGTGGTTAAATAATTCCACCCTTGAAATAATACCTGGTCTATGTCTAGGTCCATTCCGTTAACAACCTGCACTCCGGTACGACAATTTCCAACTATGGAGTTGAAAGCGTTGTTATGTAATATGCCTCTCATTCTTAGCAATCTTCTCTGAGATAGACTACTGCTTCTCGTTTCTGCATAAACTCCTACTCCACCCGCTGCCACCTCTGAGTTAGGGTCTGGTTGTACGGATAAAATATTAAAATACTCAATATCTATATTTGAGTTTTTAGCTTTAATTCCATATTGGTTCCATCCAATATTTACCGTATTTGTAGGGATGTTAAAATTTTTATTAAAAAATTCAAACTGATCAACATCAAACATCCAAATGTTTGCAAAAGACTGATTATTTACAGGAGTAGGATTTTGCCCAGAGTATGCAGGCAATAAAGGACGATACCATGGGTCCCCTGTAAAATAATTTTCATTGGTTCCAGCCATAGTCCAACTCTGGTCATTAACTCCATTAATACTCAGCGGTTGAATGTGATGATAAGATGGATAAATTTGGGGGAAATACATATCAACATAGTTCCTTTCAAATCGTGTTCCCTTGTGTATATAGTATGCGGCATCACCATTAATCTTTACTGCATATTGTGCATCTCTTATAACAGTAGCTTGGTAACTCATCCCATTAGTATGATTTATGATTGCAAATTCGCCATTATTAACTAAGGTAATTCCCTTCCACATATTGTTGCACGATGCCTGCACTTGGCAATCGTTAGATAAAGTAAGCCTCTTTCCTGTATTTATTATTACCTCTGCTCCTGGACTCATCAGTAAAGAGCAGTTAACAAATTTAATATTGTCATTAACAGTAAATGTTCCATTAAGTAAAACAGTTTGTGATAGTACAACCCATTCATTACCAACATAAATTGCACTCATTGTTGTGCCAGATAAAGATGATGAGCTATTGGTTATAAAATCATTAAAATTTGGGCAGCAGGCACTAACTACAATACTAACATTACCACCACATACTGTTCCGGTGGCATCAACATACTCCACCCAAATAATAAATTGGTTATATGTATTAGGGAATGTAAGTGTAAATGATGCAGTTGTTGTACTTGTTGGATTTAATGCTGCAAAACTATACGGCCACAGCACTAAAGTATAATTACCCGTAGGATCAAAATTTGTAATTGTATATGTTGCAGTTAAGTTTACAATAGCTTGGTCGCACATACTTGTAGGGCCTGTTACAACAGGATCGCAAGTACTGTTCAAAGGAATTGGTCCACTACGGGGAGCACTTGGCACGTAAGTGTTTTGGCTGTTACCATCATAACCCAATGCTAATACAGCAATAAACAAAATAAGGTTTTGAATTTTTTTCATGGTAAAATTTTTTAGACTTTTCTGTTCTTAAAGTTATAAATTTAGCTTTGTTAAAATTAAAAAAAATTTATTCAATTACAGGAAGAGAAATTTTATTTTTTTTGAAATATCACCAAATCCACAAGCCTGCATGTTGTTTTAACATTTTCAAACACTACCACAGCTTTCTCCCCTTTTATTTCTTCAACCACACCTGCTACTCTGCCATTGTGTAGTTTTACTGTTGTTCCTTTTTTAATGTTAGGATCAATAGTTCTCTCTACTTTATTTTTCTCATTTAATCTTTCTTTTGAAAGCCCAAGTTGCGAAAGAAATTTATCTAAAACATATTTTCTGTTTTTAGCTGACTTAAATTCCTTTGCAAATTTTTTAACTTGTTGCTCCCACTGATTTATTACTTTTTTGCTCTCGCCTTTTTATTTCCTTCTCCAAAGAGTTTTTTAATTCCTCATTAGATAAAATCATTTTTTCGTTTTGCTTCAGAAGCTCTCCGAGTTTTTTTTCTTTGGCAACTGCCTCTTCTGATTTTTTCTGAACGAAAGATTTTTCTTTTTCAACTTTATTTAAAAGCTGCTCGAGCAAAACATGTTTCTTATTTACTTTTTGCCTGGCATTGTTAATTAACTTGCCTGAAAGTCCACTTCGCTCTGCCACCACAAAAGTGTAAGAACTACCGGGCTTGCCAACATTAAGCCTGTACAACGGTTTTAAATTTTTAGAATCAAAAGCCATGTTGCCATTAATAATTCCTTTTGTTTTATCTGCCAAAACCTTAAGATTCATGTAATGCGTAGTAATTATTCCAAAAGCATTTTTATTGTTGAGTTCTTCTAACACAGCTTCGGCAAGCGCACCCCCTAAATCAGGATCAGTGCCGGAGCCAAACTCATCAATTAAAAAAAGAGTGGAAGCCCCCGCTCTTTCTAAAAATACTTTCATGTGTTTAAGCCTGGAACTATAAGTACTCAGTTCATATTCTATACTTTGGGAATCGCCAATATCCACCATCAGATTATCAAAAAAACCCATTGTGCTTTCAGCATCTAACGGCACCAGCATGCCCGATTGAAGCATCATTTGTAATAAGCCTAATGTTTTAAGGCAAACCGTTTTACCACCAGCATTAGGTCCGCTTATTACCAATATGCGGTTGGTGCCGTCTAATCGCAAATCAAAGGGAATAGTGCTTTTGTGGTGACGTTTGTTATGTAAAAAAAAGCAAAGGGTGTCTTGCATTTTTTAATTGTATAAAAGGCTTATACACAAAATGGGGAAAATGGCTGTTTGTGTGCGATGCAAGTATTGCCTTTGCTCTTATAAAATCAAATGCGGCAAGTATGTAAAGATATGATTCAAGCAAACCATGATACCGCCTGAGTTTTGCTGTAGTCTCCTTCAAAATAATTTGGATCTCCTTTTTCTCTTCCTCAGTAAGTTCTGCAATAATATTATTGATTCCAATAACTTCTTCGGGTTCAATAAATGCAGTTTTGGCTGTGGCGCTTACATCATGTACAATTCCTTTTAATGCGCGTTTTTGCTCGGCATTAACTGACAGTACTCTTCTTCCGCTGCGGTAACTTTCAGCAACATCGGTTAACCAGCCTTCTTTTCTGTAACGGTTTATTACAGATAAATAAATCCTGTCGGCTTCAATTCTTTGTTTGGAAATACTTTTTCTTATTCGTGCAAGCTCAACAGATGCAGTTGATTTAATAACACCATTATCATCAATTACTTCTACAATAATTTCAATAATTGCTTTTTCAAATTCAACATCCGTAATTATACTTTCAAGTTCTGGATATTGTTCTTTACGAAATTCAAAAAACCTGAACACATCTTTTGTTGTAATTGTATTTAAAAGTACATCAGCCAGCTGGTAGCCTTGCAAAACGCTGTTGTCAACGCGCAAAACCGCTAACTCTTTTGAAACATCTTTATAAACCAAAGATGGAAATCCTGCCGCTGCATCCATAATAGATTTAAAAGACGCGGTCTGTTTTAAGGCAGTTTCCGCAACAGAAAATTCAGCCGAAGGAGAAAGTTGCATAGCCAACTTTTTACCAGGAACGGCAGAACAATATTCTGTTATCAGTTCTTTTATTTTATCAAACTCTGCAGTAAGAAGTGATGATGATGGAAATATAAACATATTAAATGGCGCACAAATGTAATGGTGAATGGTCAATTGTGAATGGTCAGACGTCACCTCCGTGCTTCCTTGCCAATTGCCCTTTTGCCAATTGGCTTTTTATTCCTGCCATGTTCATAAATAAAGAATGGTTCATGTGCATTTCCTTTAGCTTCTTTTATTTTCGTCCGCAATAGCAATCTTAAAATAAATATGTTCAAAAACATAAACTGGAAATTCTGGCAATCAACAGGCAGAAAAAGTAAAACCCGCGAATGGATAGATGCTTTGATTTTTGCAGTTATTGCAGCTACTATTATCCGAACTTTTTTTATTGAAGCATTTACTATTCCAACACCATCAATGGAAAAAGAATTGCTGGTGGGCGATTTTTTATTTGTAAGCAAAATCAGCTATGGCGCGCGTACACCAATGACTCCGCTTTCATTTCCTTTTGTACACCAGGAAATGCCCATTATTAAAACCAAATCTTATATAGAAAGCGTTAAGTTGCCCTATTACAGACTGCCAGGTTTTTCAGACATAAAGAATAACGATATTGTGGTATTTAATTATCCGGGAAATATTTTTTACCCCGATGATGATTTGAAAAGACCCATTGATAAAAAAACACATTACATAAAACGTTGTGTCGGCATACCTGGCGATTCAGTAAAAATTGTTGACGGATTACTTTACGTAAACAACAAAGCAGTTCCGTTAACTGATAAAGGTCAGTTTACATACAATGTAATAACGGACGGAACCACGTTTAATCCGCAGTTACTCGAAGATTTGAAAATAAGAGAGGGAGCAATGCTGGCTCCCGGCATTTATGAGTTTTTGCTTACCAAAGAAAAAGTAGATGCGTTAAAAAAATTACCCTATGTAAAAGCTGTTGAATCGAAATTTCAGCCTGTCGGTACTCCAAGCCCTTACCAAAGATTGTTTCCTTATGATGAAAAACATTTATGGAATGTAGATAACTATGGTGCGCTATATTTACCAAAAGAAGGTGCTACCATTACGCTTACACAAGATAATATTTCCATTTACCAGCGCTGCATAGTTGAGTTTGAAGGCAACAAATTAGATATTAGAGACGGAAAATTTTTTATTAACGATAAAGAAACCACCACATATACTTTTAAGCAAGGCTATTACTGGATGATGGGTGATAACAGGCACAACAGTGCTGACTCCCGCTTTTGGGGTTTCGTCCCGGAAGATCATATAGTAGGCAAGGCTGTTTTTATTTGGATGAGTTGGGATAGCGAGGGAAGTTTCTTTAGCAAAATAAGATGGAAGCGTTTGTTTAGCCTTATCCATGATTAAATTTGCTTTAGACGGGAGATAAGTTTAAATGAATACTCCTGTTTTTGCAACTGCTTATTTTCCTCCGGTTATATACTTGCAGGAATTAATAAAGCATGGTTCTGTTTTTATTGAAGCGCATGAGCATTTCCAAAAACAAACCTACCGTAACAGGTGTGAGATATTAAATGCAAACGGTGTTCAAACACTATCTGTTCCATTATTTCAGACACATCAAAAAGTAAAAACAGGACTGGTTCAAATTTCTTTTGCGCAAAACTGGAAGCTAAACCATTGGAGAAGCATAGAATCAGCTTACAACCGTTCGGCTTATTTTGAATTCTATAAAGATGAATTAAAAGATTTGTTTTTCGAGAAAGAAAAATATTTACTCGTTTTTAATACCAAAATTTTACTATGGGTTTTAAAACAATTGAAAGTAAAAAACAACATTAATTTCACTGAAGACTATTTAAAATCAATTGAAGATGGCTCCGATTGTAAATATTTAAGTTCTGCTGAAAAAGCAACTGCATGGAATTGTAAAAAATACCCTCAAGTATTTTCCTACAAAACCGATTTTATACCGGGGCTTTCTTGTATTGATTTGCTATTCAACTGTGGGCCCGATTCAATTTATTATTTGCAAGATCGGATCGGGTGATGTTAACAATACAAGGTGCAAACCTGCGTTTTTAATTAGAATATTTTCATTCAATCCGGTTTATCTTCGTGCACATGCCAAAATTTTTATGGTTTTTGCTTTTACTTCCTTTAACTGCATTTTGCCAGCCCAGTAATAATGTAGTTGAAAACAGCATTATAGAAACTAATGAGCTTGCTTACTACTCTCAATCCTTAGGAATTGAAATAAAATCACTTGAACATAAAAAAATGTACGATGCCATTATAACTTTTATGGGTACTTCTTATAAATACGGTGGAAAAAATGAGAATGGAATAGATTGTTCGGGGTTTGTAAATAAAGTAATGACAGAAGCAGGAAAGGAAATTGTTGGTTGTTCTTCTGCTGATATGTATGATAAGGTAAAGCACATTGGTAAAAACAAATTGTGTGAAGGAGATTTGGTTTTTTTTCGAACCCGAAAAAAAGCAATTTCCCATGTTGGTATTTACCTGGGAGAAAATAAATTTGTACACGCCAGCACCAGCAGCGGTGTTATCATAAGTGATTTAAATGAAGACTACTATCAAAAACGTTTTGCAAAAGGCGGGCGAATTAAAGACAATTAATGGATAAGACTCTAATACTAAACGACAAACAAATTAAGCATCGCATAGAGCGTATTGCTTACCAGATATTTGAAGACAACCACACTGAGAAGGAAATTATAATTGCAGGTATTGCCAAAACAGGCTACGTTTTTGCGCAGAAAATTGAGAAAGCGTTGAACAAAATTTCGTCCGCAAAAACTATTCTCATTAAAATAACTGTGGATAAGGATAAACCGTTACACACAACTATTGAAGATGGCTTCTCGGAAAAAACTTTAAAAAACAAAGTTGTTATCCTTGCTGACGATGTATTGAACAGTGGAAAGACAATGATTTATGCCATGCGCACTTTTTTAAATGCAGATGTAAAAAAAATTCGCACGGTACTGTTAGTTGACCGTGACCACAAGCGCTACCCTATTGCTGCAGATTATGTTGGCTTAACACTTTCCACAACATTACGCGAGCATATTTCTGTTGAGTTTTCTTCAAAAGGAAATGCTGTGTACCTGCAATAAAAATTGATTTTCTTTTGATCCGGTTAAAAATTTTATAGCGGATTCTTCTGTTCTCTATAAATCTTAATCGCCTATATCACGTTTCACATCAGGAATAAACACTTACTTTTGGCGCTCAAATTTTTTTAGATATGAACGCAGTATATAATATCCCACCCGCATTTAACGAACCGGTTTTAAACTATGCTCCCAATAGTGCCGAAAGAATTGCACTAAAAGATGCTTTAAAAGAAGCACGCTCTAAAGTAATGGACATACCCATGTACATTAACGGCAAAGAAGTAAGAACAGGCAATACAAAAACTTTAAATCCCCCGCACGATCATCAGCATTTACTTGGACATTTTCATCAGGGAGATGCATCGCATGTTAAGGCTGCAATTGATGCCGCACTTGCTGCAAAAGAAAAATGGTCTGCTATGGAATGGGAACAGCGGGCTTCTATATTTTTAAAAGCTGCCGATTTGCTTGCTGGTCCTTATCGTTACAAAATGAATGCTGCTACTATGCTTGGTCAGAGTAAAAATGCTTACCAGGCTGAAATAGACAGCGCATGTGAGTTAATTGATTTTTTACGTTACAACGTTCAGTTCATGCGCGAAATTTATTCGCAACAACCGGCATCATCTAAAGGAATGTGGAACCGAACAGAGCAACGCCCATTGGAAGGATTTGTGTTTGCACTAACACCATTTAATTTTACTGCTATTGCCGGAAACTTACCTTCTGCCCCAGCCATGATGGGTAACACCATTGTGTGGAAGCCTGCCAACACGCAGATATATGCGGCCAATGTAATCATGGAAATATTTATAGCTGCGGGTTTGCCTCCCGGAGTAATAAATCTTGTTTACGTTTCAGGCCCGGTTGCAGGCGATGTAATTTTTAATCATGCTGATTTTGCTGGCATACATTTTACAGGTAGTACAGAAGTGTTTAAAGGAATTTGGAAAACGATAGGCGAGAATATGCCTAAGTATAAATCGTACCCGCGCATAGTTGGCGAAACCGGTGGTAAAGATTTTATTATTGCGCACCCAAGTGCAAATGTTGATGTGTTGGTTACGGCACTATCACGGGGTGCCTTTGAGTTTCAGGGACAGAAATGCAGCGCTGCATCTCGTGCATACATTCCGCAAAGTTTGTGGAAGGAAACAAAAGAAAAATTGGTTGCGCAGGTAAAGAGCATGAAAATGGGCCCTACCGAAGATTTCCGAAATTTTGTTAACGCAGTAATTGATGAGGCATCATTCAATAAAATTTCAAAATATATTGATGATGCTAAAAAAGATGCATCACTTGAAATTATAACCGGAGGCAACTGCGATAAAAGCAAAGGTTACTTTATTGAACCGACTATTATAGTTACCAAAAACCCGAAATGCAAAACCATGTGCGAAGAAATTTTTGGACCAGTGCTTACCTTATATGTTTATGATGATGCACAATGGGAACAAACTTTAACATTAGTTGACCAAACCGGTGAGTATGCTTTAACAGGTGCGGTAATTGCGCAAGACCGATACGCAGTTGAGCAGGCAACAAAAGCACTGGTAAATAGTGCAGGTAATTTTTTATATAAATGATAAATGCACTGGCGCTGTTGTTGGTCAGCAGCCGTTTGGCGGAGCGCGTGGCTCTGGTACAAAATGATAAAGCTGGCTCTATGATTAACCTATTACGTTGGGTTAGCCCACGTACAATTAAAGAAACATTTGCTCCACCTACAGATTACAAGTATCCGTTTATGATGGGAGAGGATTGATAAGATTAAAGAGAGGATTGATAAGATTAAAGAGAGAAAAGTTAAAATTCAAAATAGAAGAAAGTACCAGATATAAACCTGCCTGCCGATAGGCTGGTGCCAATATCCACTGCTTTTCCACAGCACTCTTGTTAAAAACAATTAAGCGCTCAATTTTACTTTAGCAACATGATTTTACTTTTACACTACAATGAAAAAAATTTATAAAAAAATCCCAAACTGGTTAAAAAATAAATATGCCATAACCATTTTGTTTTTTATTGTATGGCTTACCTTTTTTGATAAGAATGATTTTTTTACTCAGTACCAATACCGTAAACAGTTAAAATCATTAGAAACCGACCGCGATTATTTTAAAGACGCTATTGAGCAAACAAAAAAAGATTTAAACGAACTTGCGTCTTCTCCTGCCAGCATTGAAAAATTTGCCCGCGAGAAATATCTCATGAAAAAGATGATGAGGATATTTTTGTTTTTGTGCAAGAGCCTTCTAAAGAGGAAACACAGAAATAGATTTTTAAAGCAACTATGAAAAGTTAGCCACAGACTTACAGATCAATTAATCTGCGAATCTGTGGTTAACTATTTGTCTTTGCGAAAATGAACCATACAGTTTTTTTGTTTTGACTGAAACCTTTAAAAAAAAACATGTAGGTTTATTTTCCCACTAATAGTATTTTCTCATTTATAAAAATGAACCATACAGTTTTTTTGTTTTGGCTGAAAACTTTAAAAAAAAACATGTAGGTTTGAAAACTCCAACCCTCCGTAAACTTATGGTAGCAAAAAGACTTATCGGCATCTTTATTTTTGTAAATTGCACTGTTTGGTGTGCTGCGCAAAGTGTTATTAAAGGAAACGTTACTGACGTAAAATCAGGCGAAACTTTAATTGGAGCTACTGTGGTAATAAAAGGAACTACAGAAGGAGCTGCTACTGATGTAAACGGAAATTTTTCTTTCACTACTTCACAAAACCTTCCGATAACCTTGGTTACTTCTTTTGTTGGATACATTAATATAGAAACTATGGTGACTGATATTGGCAAAGAGATTAAAATTAAAATAGGACAAAACGAAGTGGTATTAAAAGATGTAACAATTACCGGAAGCCGCATAAGCGAAAAATAAAAGAGAATCCGCTGACTATTGAAGCGCTTGACTACATTGCCATAAAAGAAACACCCGCTGCCAGCTTTTACGAGGGGCTTGGTCAGCTTAAAGGTGTTGACCTAACAAGTGCCAGCATTGGCTTTAAAGTAATTAATACAAGAGGATTTAACTCTACATCGCCTGTACGCTCATTACAAATTATTGATGGGGTAGACAATGCATCACCGGGTTTAAATTTTTCGCTTGGTAATTTTTTAGGCTGTTCGGAGTTGGATGTAAATAAAGTTGATTTAGTGGTTGGAGCAAGCTCTGCTTATTATGGACCCAATGCTTTTAACGGTGTGATAAGCATGACTACGCGCGATCCGTTTTTAAACCCCGGTTTTGAAATGAGTTATAAAATTGGTGAACGCAATTTAAACGAAACGGCATGGAGGCTTGCGCACGTTATAAAAAACAAAAAGGCGAAGACAAATTTGCCTATAAACTCAACTTTTGTTTTTTAAAAGTTGATGATTGGGAAGCAGAAAATTATTCAGCAACCGAACAATCAAGAGCCGATGAAAAAAATCCGGGCGGCTTTGATGCCGTAAATATTTATGGCGATGAGTATAGCTATTCTGCTGCTGATGACCCTCTTCAACGCCCCGGATTAAACTTAGTCTTCAGACGCGGGTACAGAGAGAGAGACATAGTTGACTACAACACAGAAAATTTAAAGCTTGGAGCATCTGCTCATTATAAAATTACTCCTAAAACTGAAGTAATTTATTCAAGCAGTTATGGTAACGGAACCACTATTTACCAAGGTGATAACAGGTATAGTTTAAAAGATATTCAGTTTTATCAGAACAGACTTGAGTTAAGGCAAAAGACAAATGGTTTATACGAGGATATTATACCAATGAAGATGCCGGCAAAAGCTATGATGCTTTTTTTACAGCTTTACTTTTACAACGTGCTACAAAAGACGATAACAACTGGACAAAAGATTACGATCGTTTTTGGAATGACAGCGTAAAAAGCCATCTAATTCCTCTATATAACAACGCTATTCAACCACAAGATTTTCCTACTTATACCGATTACATAAATGCTGTTTACCCTTATCTATACAATAATTATTACGATACTTTGGTTTATTTTCATCAGCAGGCTACGGAGTATTTAAACAATGGTGGTTATTTTCTATCACCTCAGTATAATCCATTTCTCGAACCCGGAACTCCACAGTTTGATTCGGCACTTGCAAGTATCACCTCAAAAAAAACTTTTAAAGAAGGCGGTTCGCGGTTTTATGATAAGAGTGCACTTTATCATATACATGGCGAGTACAAATTTACTCCGGCATTTTGTGATATTACTCTGGGTGGTAACTACAGAAAATATCTTCCAAAATCTGAAGGAACTATATTTAGCGATACGGCTTCAAAAATTACAAATGAGGAATTCGGGGCTTATGCCGGTTTTGAAAAAAAATTACTAAAAGAAAAACTTCGCATTAATGCAAGTGCGCGTTTAGATAAAAACGAAAATTTTCCATACGTGTTTTCTCCTGCTTTAGGAGCGGTTTACAACATTAATAAAGAACATATAGTACGAGGCTCTTTTTCTTCTGCAATAAGAAATCCAACTTTAGCTGATCAATATCTTTATTATCAGGTAGGCAGAGCAATACTAATTGGTAATACAAATGGCTACGAAGGTTTAGTTACAGTTCCTTCGCTACTTAATTATATTGAAAGTGAAAAAAACTTTGATACGCTGGAATTTTTTAGCGTAAAAGCAGTAAGACCCGAAAAAGTAAAAACAGTTGAATTAGGTTACCGTGCCACCATTGGTACTCATTTATATATTGACATTGGCGGTTATTATAGCTGGTATAAAGATTTTATAGGATATAAAATTGGAGCTGATGTAGATACCTTTACTGTTTCCTTGCCTTTTCAAATCCCTTATAAAGATTTATATCCAAACAACATATTGCGAGTTGCAACAAACTCTGAAGATGAGGTAACAACACACGGTGCTTCTGTAGGTCTAAATTATTATATCGGAAAATACTTTGCTGCCAATGCCAACTACTCTTGGAATGTGTTGGACAGGCATGGATCAGATGACCCGCTGATTCCTGCATTTAATACGCCCGAACATAAATACAACGTTGGGTTCAGCATAAGAAACTGGCGAAATCTGGGCTTTAACATAAATTACAAATGGGTGCAGGGTTTTAATTACGAAGGCTCCCCTCAGTTTACAGGCTATATTCCCGATTACGATATGATAGACGTACAGGCTAACTATCGTTTTGAAGAAAGACTTACTTTTAAACTTGGCGCATCAAACGTGTTAAACAATAAGCATTACGAAGTTTATGGAGGTCCGTTAGTTGGCAGACTAATTTATTTCAGCATTTTATTAGAACTAAAAGATGCTTTCAAAAACTGACTTATGCATCTAAAAATAAAAACTACATTTGTACATCTAGAAAACAAAAATTTAAAATGGAAAACCAAAACGAAAATCAATTAAATATTGAATTAAGCGAAGAAGTTGCTGATGGAATTTATTCCAACCTCGCCATAATCACTCATAGCAATAGCGAATTTGTTGTTGATTTTATCAAAGTGATGCCTGGTGTGCCTAAAGCAAAAGTAAAAGCAAGAGTATTACTCACGCCACAACATGCAAAGCGTTTACTGGCTGCACTAAACGATAACATTCAAAAGTTTGAGAAAGTACATGGTACTATAAAACAAACAGAAAGTGTTGGCATTCCGCTAAACTTTGGCGGACCAACTGCACAAGCTTAAGGCCAACGGACCTTTAAATAAAGAGAGGGATGCATATTTTATGCATCCCTCTCTTTATTTTACATCCAATGTAATTTTACTTTTTCAAAACAACTTTATGCACTTCGTTAATTCTGTCAGCGCTAATCCTTACGGTATAAACCCCGTTTGAAGCGTTGCTTAAATCAATAATATTACGATAGCTGTTTAACTTTTGTGAATAAACAATACGTCCTAAGTTATCCATAACAGAAACAACTACTACTTCTGCTAAAGCCTGCTTAGTTTCTACAACAATATTACCGTTTGAAGGATTTGGGTAAACACTTACCACAGAGGATTCTGTATTGTTTTGGGCTATGCCTGTAAAGCAGTTAACATTCTTTGTATAGTAGTTTAATCCACCGGCATAATTCCCAACTATTATTTCTTCATTGCCATCGCCATCTAAATCGCCTAAAGCAATTTTTGTACGATATTGCTCAACAATTCCATAGGCAGTATTAGTAATTAAATTAAAATTTCCGGTCAGGTTTCCGTCAATGTTATTATACATAAAGACTCTTCCTTCTTCTGATGCAACTAATAATTTGTAAGCTCCCCCATCCTCATATAAATAAGGCTGGCTGTAGCCGAAAGAAGCAAACTGGTTTGTAACATTTACACCACCTAAATTATCGGTAATATATGTAAAAACAGGGGAGGTAAGTGTGCCAGTATTTTTAAAAAAATAAAGTGTCCCCATTGCATTGCCAATAAGCAAATCAAGCAAGCCGTCTTTATCAACATCTACAATTTGAGGAGTAGCTGCATTACCAACATCTATCCCCTGGTATTGGATAGAGCTTAAAGTTAAATTTAAAGGATTGCCTGCACCACCGTTATTAGTGTATAAATACAACATACCATCATTAGCACCAAGAAGCATTTCCCTATCACCATCGTTGTCTAAGTCGCCAAAACAAGGATAAATGTTTTGTAAGCCCATTGCAAAAACATTTTCGTAATCATCATTTATGAGTGTAAACTCTGGACAAATATTCGTACCCGTATTTCTATAATATGAAATGCCCGATTCAAAAATGGAAGGATTTTGATTCGTTCTCAAATAACCATAATTACCAATCAGTAAATCCTTTTTGCCATCAGCGTCCACATCAATAATTACAGGATTTGCCCCTGATCCAACGTCTATCATTTTATCGGTGAGAAATCTATTCTGAAAAAAATTAAAAACATTAGAGGCGTTGTTGGTTGTGTTTTTGTAAAGCTTAATGTTAGTATAATTCTCTGATTGGTTCTCAACACAACCGGAAAGAATCAAATCCTTTTTTGCCGTCATTATTAACGTCAATATAATATGGCGCAGGAAATGTTACGTAATTAACAGGAATATCATAAGCAGGGAATATGGAGTCCTGATATATCATGGTGTCGTTTACTCCCGGTATGGTTCCGCCATTTTCAAGGTAGAGTAAATTATTTCCGAGTATATCGCCATTTAATAAATCAACATCTCCATCCAATCCATTATCAAAAGATTCAAGGCAACTACCGGAATGTAATACTGAATTTATTGGATCAACTACAGTATCATCATCGGGGTTTGCTATTCTAAATACACAACTCTGTCCTAAATTAGCAGTGTTTGAAAATGCGCTTAAAGAAAATTTACCAAAGCAACCTGTCTCCTCAGTAAATACCAAAGAGTCACACGTTCCATACAATTCCATAGATTGGTTTTCGTGGTACTCAACTGCAACTCCGGCTAACTTAAAAGTAAGAACATCAATATCGCCATCGCCATTTACATCAAACAATGCCGGCAAACTATTAGGAGCAACATAAAGATTTGCATAAGCACCTCCACCAAAGGTAGAGTAAATAAGAGTGGACACTTGTGTAAATCTTAACCCTCCGGCTATTGAGTTATCATTTCTGTAAACTTCCATTCCTCCTAAGTAACTGTAAGAAAAAATATCTTCCCTGCCATCACAATTATAATCAGCCATCAACATCCAATGATGCACATCAGGAAATTTACTAATATACTCTGGAGCATACTCATAGTCAACCTGATTAGGAGTGCCATGATTAATAAAAGTTTGTAGACGGTGAGAGCCCGGAAAATTTACCGACCCCTGAATAGAAAATAAAACCAAATCATTGATCCCATCTAAATTCAAATCTACCTCATTAAAAATAGGAGCGTTTAATCCGCCAACCCAAGCCATTGGTAATTGATTTCCGCCAATGTAAACTTTGGGTCCTTTAACCTTAGCATAAGGTTGTGCATTGGTATTGTTTACAGTTACAACAACAAACAATGCAACAAAGAGAGTTAGTGCTTTTTGCATGGAGATTTTTTTTTCAAAAGTATAATTTTATAGACGATTTCCTATTTTTAGAACGTAATTATTGAGTTAAAATCGTGTTATTCATTCAAATTCTTACAAGCCATGCCTTCATTTGATATTGTTAGCAAAACAGATTTGCAAAAATTAGACAATGCCATTAACATTACTAAAAAGAAGTAAGTACGCGTTACGATTTTCATGACTCAAAAACAGAAATTGATTTTGATAAAAAAGAAATGCTGGTAAAAATTACCACTGAAAATGACATGCGCATGGAGGCAATACGCGAAATACTTATTGCCCGAAGTTTGAAACAACATGTTGACCCAAGTTGTTTTGATTTTGGCAAAGAGCAATATGCCTCCGGTAATATGATTAGAAAAGAAGTTAAGGTTAAGCAGGGTATTGATAAAGAAACAGCCAAAAAAATTGTAAAAATTATTAAAGACAGCGGCATGAAGTTGCAGGCATCTATTATGGATGACCAGGTCCGTGTAACCGGAAAAAAAATTGATGACTTGCAGCAGTCAATAGCAATTGTAAAAGCTGCTAATATGGAGTTGCCGCTTCAGTTTGAAAATTTTAGAAACTGATATTTTATTTAATAACCGAAACCGTTCCTTTTAACCGATGCTTTTTCCCCCAGTCATCAACCACATCGGCAATGTAAACATAAGAACCCTTTTGCACCGTTTCCGATCCGTTATTTACAGTACCATTCCATGTAACAGGGTTTCCTTTGTCTTCAAAAACTAATTGACCCCAACGGTTAAAAATAGTAACGGAAATTTCCTGTGCTGATATTGCTTTAAATTGCAACGCATCATTTTTACCATCGCCATTTGGTGTAAATCCTTCGGGCACATAAAAAGAATAAGCTTCTCTTATTTGTAATTCAATGGTTAAAGTATCAAAACAGATCGCATTATTAGCTATTAAAGTTACAGGATAAGTACCCACAAGTGGATAATAATGCTCAGGATTCGAGGCGGTAGAAGAAGAACCATCGCCAAAACTCCATTGATAGCTGCTGGCAAATTGTGTGTTGTTATAAAATAAAACGGTAGAGTTTAAAACTGTGGGCTTTTCAGGAGTATAATCAAATGCTGCTTCGGGTATATTAAGTACGTTAATTCCATCAGGTGATGTAAATGAACCAATGCAGTTGTAAGGAGCAGGTGTTGTTACAATCAGTTCGGGGTGATAAACACCTCCTGAATAAAATGTGTGAACGGGATTGGTATCCTCTGAAGTGCTGTCATCTCCAAAATTCCATAAGTAAGAAGAACCTGCAACGGCAGTAACCACCGAAGTAAAACTAACTGTAAGCGGTTCGCATCCTTCATTCACATCAAAAGTATAATCAATTGCAGGTGTTGGTATTGTTTGAATACTCACAGTAAGCGTTACCGGGTTAAGATTACAACCATCGGTTACATAAACTGAGACAATGCTATCATTTGTTGCCGTTATATTTTCGTAAGAAAGATTTGTTCCCGTGTTCCAGTTATAAATATAATTTCCATCGCCACCGGTAACGACAGGAGAAAGCAGCACTAAGTTTCTCTGGCAAACATTAGTATCTGTTGGTAAGGATGCCACCATTGCATCATAAACAGAAAGAGTGGTTAGATCGCTGTTGGTACAACCATTGGCATCGGTAATAGTAACAGTATATGTTGTAGTGGTTGAAGGCGAAACATTTATTGATGCAGAGGTAGCACCATTAGACCAAACATAACTGTAAGGGTAGCGCCTCCGCTGTAAACAGGAGCCATAAAATAAGGTTGCCCGGAACAAACCGTTGAACTTGGGCTTGTAATTACCGATAAAGGTGTGGGCTCCGCTATTGAATCAACAAGTGTAGCAGAGCAGCCAACGGCATCGTTAACAGTAACGGTGTAAATGCCCGCTGCCAATCCCGTGTTGTTGCTTCCTGTAAAGCCATTTGACCATACATAGCTATAAGGATTTACCCCTCCAGAAACAGAGATATTTATTGCACCGGTTGCATTTCCATTACACAAAACATTGGTAAGATTATTTACAGAAATTGAAACCGGTGTTGAAGCATTAATTGTTTCTGTTTGCTGCAAAGTACATCCGTTATTATCGGTTATTGTAATAGTGTAACTGCCAGGGCAAGATTTGAAATGGATGTTGACGTTGCGCCATTATTCCATAAATACGAGAAAGGAGAAGTGCCGCCTGATGCAACTGTTGATATTGCTCCATTATTATTTCCGCAAAAAGTTTGTGTAACAACATTCACATTTGTAAAAGCAGCTGCAGGTTGTGTAATGGTGACTGGTAAAGATGCGTTACATCCTTTTGCATCTGTTACTGTAACAGTATAGCCTCCTGCTGCAAGATTTGTTGCGCTTGCGTTTGTGCCACCTGATGGTATCCATATATAAGTTAATGTTCCTGTTCCGCCACTTGCGCTTACACTTGCAGTGCCTGTGTTGCTTCCATAACACAAAACATTGGTTGAGTTTACAAGATTAAGATTAATTGCAGGAGCTGATTCAATAGTGGCTGATACAGTTACCGAGCAGCCGGTTGCATCGGTAACAGTTGCTGTATAAGTTCCGGCTGCTAAAGAATTTTGTGATGAATTAGGAGGCAAACCACCCGACCATTGATACGCGTAAGGTGTAACACCACCTGATACGTTTAAAGAAACGCCACCATCGCTCCAGCCAAAACATGTTACGGTATCATTCAAATAACTTATTGTTACCGAATGACCATTTGATGGTGAAACTGTTGTGGTTTTTACTACCGTGCAACCATTTACATCGGTTACAGTGCATGTATAAGTGCCGCTTGCAAGGTTTGAAATGGACATGGATGTTGAACCTGTATTCCACGAATAAGAATAAGGTGAACTTCCGCCTGTTGCATTTGTTATTGTAGCTGTGCCATCGGTGTTGCCGCAAGTTGTTTGTGTTGAGCTTATGGTTGCTGTTAAAGGTAAAGATGGTTGCGTTATCGTTAAATTATTAAATACAATTAAACAAGCTCCATCCATAACGGTAGCTGTATAGGTTCCAGCAGTAAGATTACTTACACTGTTTGTATTGCTTATTCCTCCAGCCCACTGAAACGTGTAATTACCCGAACCACCTGTTGTGTTTAAAGTTATACTTCCGGTATTATCGCCAAAGCAATTTATATTTTGAATTTGCGGTACGGAATTTAATGTTGACAATGTACCCACTGTAAACATTTTACTGAAAGTGCAATTTTTATTGTCAGTTACTGTTAGGGTATAATTGCCGGCTGCAAGGCTGCTTTGGCTTAGAGATGTAGAACCATTGCTCCACAAATAACTGTAAGGGGAGTTACCACCGGTTACAAAAAGATTTAATGCACCATTGTTGGCACCGCACGTGGCTGGTGTTATTACCAATGCGCTGTCAGTCATTGAAGGCGCTTGTGTTATATTATAAGTGGCTGTTGCAGGGCAGGAGTTTGGGGCGCTTACTGTTACCACATAAATTCCTACAGGTAAATTAGAGGCAGTGTTTGTTGTGCTTACATTATTTGACCATTGATAAGAAAACGGCCCCGTGCCTGTTATAATGTTCACTGTAGCAGTACCATCATTACCACCATTGCAGGAAACACTGGTGCTCGATGGATTAACCGTAATTCCGGCAACGTTTAATGTCCTGGTAGTTGGTGTTGCAATAGGGTTACTACAAATATCTGTGACGTTACCTACAATAGAAAATGTGTAAGTGCCTCCTATAGTAATTGCAGGAGAAAACGTAAACCGATAATTTTTATCATAAGCGCTTCCATTGGTACAGTTTGGTGCTGTTATGGATGTAATGGAATAACTTCCTCCTGGTCCGGTCAAAGTAAAATCTGATGGCTGGAAAGAGGAGAACAACATGTTTTCGTTAAACACAAGATTTAAAGTATCTGCTCCGCATGCCAATGCAGAAATGGTATTGAGCAATGGAGGAATATTGTCAAATATTGTAGCTGATGAAGCAGAAAAATCTAAAGTATATCCATTTTGTTGAGTTTGAGAATAGTTACTAACGTTTAGCACATACGTTTGCCCGGCAGTAACTGCAACAGTATTATCATTCATAAGGGCACAAGCACCTGTAGTATTACCGTTAGCACCGGTAATTCCACCACACCCCGGAATGTTAGCAGAGAAGTTGCAAGCTACCTCCATGTTTGCGGAGTCTCTTATCTGATTGCAACCAAGATTGCTAATGTTAAACAAAGCAAAATCATAATCATTATTAGGGTTATTAGGAAAAATAGAAAAATTAAGGGTGCCTGATACGCTCACCGTAAATATGTACCAAACATCGTTTCTTTCTCCGGCATTAAGACATGATAAAGCGCTGTTAATTTCTGATGTATCACTGCCAGCACCCACATATGAGTTTGGCTGCACATAAGTATTCTGGCAAACGGGTATAGCATTTAAACAATCCTGGTTTGTAAGTTGCGCATACGAAAACAAAGATGCCTGACATCATAAAAAATAAAAAACCAAAAAAGAATTGTTTCACTGAAATCGCTGCTTTATAAATAGACATACCTGACATGAACTACGTTGTACGCTAAAGGCAGAATAAAGATACACTCAACTAAGTATATTTTTTAAAAGATTTTCAGGAATTATGAGTTACCTCGGAAGAACATCTTTTAATTGACCATTAAACCTTTTTAAAATTACAATTTTAAGAAAATTAAAGACTTAAATTTCAGACACCTTTGCCTTCTAAAAACAAAAAAACCGCCCCTCTTTTGGTGGGGCGGCTGTCCTTATGCTAAACTTTTACAGTTTATTTCTTATCGTCCTTTACTTCTTCAAAATCAACATCAGTTACATTTTCTGAGGCAGATGGGTTTGCGGCATTTGCATTACTTGAATCAGCCTGTGGTTCTGCAGTAGTGCTTGCATTGTTTGTAGCATTGTACATTTCCTGCGAGGCAGCCTGCCATGCATTGTTTAAATCTGCTAACGACTTATCAATTGAAGCAAGGTCTTTTGCTTTGTGTGCATCTTTAAGAGCAGAAAGTTGTTTCTGTATGTTCTCTTTATTTTCTTTTGAAAGTTTGTCGCCATACTCTGCCAACTGCTTTTCTGTCTGGAAAATTAAAGAGTCAGCCATGTTAATTTTTTCAGCTTCTTCTTTCTGCTTTTTATCTGCTTCAGCATTTGCTTCCGCTTCTTTTTCATACGGTCAATTTCTGCATCGCTCAACCCACTGCTGGCTTCAATTCTTATTTTTGCTCTTTGCCTGTTCCTTTATCTTTAGCCGTAACGTGCAATATTCCGTTTGCATCAATATCAAACGTAACTTCAATTTGAGGCACGCCACGCGGGGCTGGCGGAATTCCGTCTAAATGAAATCTTCCTATAGTGCGATTACCGTTTGCCATTGGTCTTTCACCTTGCAGCACATGTATTTCTACCGATGGCTGGCTGTCGCTGGCTGTGCTAAAAACTTCCGATTTTTTTGTAGGAATGGTCGTATTGGCTTCAATCAATTTAGTCATCACACCACCCATGGTTTCAATACCCAATGAAAGTGGAGTAACATCTAATAACAACACATCTTTACTTCACCTGTCAACACAGCACCTTGAATACCTGCGCCTATTGCCACCACTTCATCAGGGTTAACACCTTTACTTGGCGATTTTCCAAAAAACTTCTCTACCGCTTCCTGTATTGCAGGTATGCGTAGAACCTCCAACTAAAATAATATCATCAATATCACTGGTTTTTAATCCGGCATTTTCCAATGCTTTGCGGCATGGCTCAATGGTGCGCTTAATTAAATCATCAACCAATTGCTCAAACTTTGCACGTGTTAATGTTTTTACGAGGTGCTTTGGCACTCCATCAACAGGCATAATGTAAGGCAAGTTTATTTCGCCTTGGTAGATGATGATAATTCAATCTTTGCTTTTTCAGCCGCTTCCTTTAAACGTTGCAATGCCATTGGGTCTTTTCTTAAATCCAATCCTTCATCGCTTTTAAATTCATCTGCCAACCAGTCAATAATACGTTGGTCAAAATCATCACCACCAAGGTGCGTGTCTCCATCGGTTGACTTTACTTCAAACACGCCATCGCCCAGTTCAAGAACCGATACATCATGTGTACCACCACCACAGTCGAACACTACAATTTTTATGTCTTTGTTTTTCTTATCTAAGCCATAAGCAAGTGCTGCCGCTGTTGGTTCGTTTATAATGCGCAGTACTTTTAATCCCGCAATTTCTCCGGCTTCTTTTGTAGCCTGACGTTGCGAATCATTAAAATATGCAGGTACGGTTATAACAGCTTCACTCACCTCGCTACCCAAATAATCTTCGGCAGTTTTTTTCATTTTCTGCAAAATCATTGCTGAAATTTCCTGTGGAGTGTAAAGCCTATCGTTAATTTTTACACGTGGTGTATTGTTATCGCCCTTCACAACTTCGTAAGGAACGCGGTTGCGCTCATTAGAAGTATTGTCAAAAGTTTCGCCCATAAATCGCTTTATGGAGTAAATGGTGTTTTTAGGGTTGGTTATTGCCTGACGCTTGGCAGGGTCGCCAACTTTGCGTTCGCCATCTTTTATAAATCCTACAACAGAGGGGGTGGTTCTGCGACCTTCGCTGTTTGGTATAACTACGGGTTCGTTACCTTCCATTACAGAAACACAAGAGATGGTGGTTCCAAGATCTATTCCTATTACTTTTTTCATTGTTTTAATTTTTCAAGAGAATGTCAATGATGGTGCCAGCAGGGTTTTTCTGCCAAAATGAAAACCCAAATCAAATTATGACTGAAAAACAAGGAAATTAAAATGACAAAAAGGCAATTAACAGCCTTTTAAATAAACCTTAAATTCTTGGTAAATCTGCCATTTTTGAGGGAATCTAAACACTTTGAATCGAAATTTCCGCCCTCAATTTTTTTGATATATCGGCTCGAAAAAATGCCCTTCCCATTTTCAATGTTTGTATAATCAGGAATAGACTGCACCAACCCTGAAGGGGGTTCATTTACCTGAATGTATGTATAAAAATCTTCAGCGCCTGAACTAAAAATAAATGTTAGTGAAGAAAAACGCCTGTTAACAGAATTATCTAAAGGAATGCTTGACCCTAACAACTGAAACAAATCATCACCCGGAAGTTCAATTTCAATATTTCCCCGTTACTTGAATTGGGGATATTTCCGAGATTCCAGTCAACAGATTTGTAAACAAAGTTGGTCGGATTGCCGTTGGGAAACTCTGTGTAATTAAACTTGATGGTAAGATTATAAACTGCTGCTTCTTCATTGGGAGTAAATTTAACTTTGTATGGAGCAGAGTTATATAAAGGTACCGTTATGGTGGATCCCGGAAAAACAACAGGTACTGTAACAGTTATATCATTAAGTGCAGCAGCCATAGAAGATGTAGTTTCTCCCGTAACACGGTTGTAAATATTTAATTTATAATCACTGTTCTGCTGAATAAGTTTTGAGGCAGGTGTTTTATAGAGGATGTTTGGGGTATTGGCGAAAATGCCCGGCTCCAGTGTAAAAGAAGAATCTCTTTCCAACAGATATGAATCCTTTTTAATACCACTTTCCCATCTTTCAAAAGTTACATCCAATATATCGGCATAGTTAAACGAATCGGGATGTTGAGCCATTACATAAGCATCTTCTTCGCCTAAAAACGCACGGTTAATTCTTACATACTGAACACTGTCGGCAGCATTAATCAATCCATAAACTATACATGTTTCCTTGTATGGGGCAAGTATGTCTAAATCATTTTTACAACTCCAAAAGCCAAGGCTTGTAAATATTAATAACAGTATTGAAAACTTTCATGCGTCAAAGATATTTTTAAAAACCGAACACTAAAAATTAGTTACTTTACACTCGAAAGGGTTTTAAGTTTGGGGGTTCTGGAGTTTGGGATTTGAAACGCAAAACACTTAACCCTTCCCCTTTGGACCAGAGAACACGGTCTGCATAATTTAAGAACCACATAATGATGAAAAAAATAATTGCAATTCTCCTCCTAATCTTTTCAAATAACTGCTTTGCTCAAACCGTTAACGAAAAATTTGACAAACTTGACCTTAGCGAAAACTTTGACACCAGTAGTGGTATGTGGACTTTTTTAGCTAACAACGAAAATCTTTTTCTGGTGCAGGATGGCGAATATATTCTTAACCGCAAAACAACAGTATCGCCTTTTGCCGTAATGGCAAATTATAATTACGAGGCACAGGCATACAAAATGGTGGTGTCAATGAAAATTGAAAAATCAATTGATGAAAGCGGAAGCATTGGAATAATTTTTATGGCTCAGGATGATGGTAATGGAGGATTTTTGTTTGAAATAAATAAGGCAGGGCTTTACAGGCTGCGACAAATTACAGGAGGTAGTTACAAATATTTAACTGGCGACAGCAAAACTGGCGGCTGGACAAAAACTAATTTTACCAATCCATTAAATGTTTACAACCTGGTGGAAATAAAAACTGCTAACCGCAAATACGACATTAGCCTTAATAACCAATACCTGATGTCATTTGAAGAAATTGCTTATAAGACAGGAAAGTTTGGTGTTATCATTGGTCCGGGCTCAAAAGGAAAATAGATTTTCTGTATTTGTTTTCAAGTTCAAAATTTGCCGAAGCAACAGAATCAACAACAGAACAAGGCAAACCACAGGACAATCCGAATACACAATCAAAAGAAAACTCGCCTGATATTATTGCATTAGCTGAAAGCATTATCAAGCTTAAAACACAAATAAATAAATTGCAGGCAGAGAATGATGATCTTAAAAAAACTATTGATGCCATAAAAAGTGCTGATGATGAATCCGAAGAGCAAAAAAAGAATTTTGAAAAAACCATAAAGCAATTAGAGAAAGACAATGCCCGTAAAGATGCCGCCTACGATTCGTTACTTAGAGTTAATCAGGGTTTAACAAAATACAAAGACATGGTTGCCGGAAACGAAAACAGCGATTTGATTATTACACTTTCTAAAAACCTAAAATCCGAAAAAGAAAAAACGCAGCTGCTTAACGATTCTATAGCCTCGCTAAAAGCTGAACTGCAAAAAGCAAAAACAAAACCTGCCCCCAAACCAAACGGCACAACACATACTACCCCTCCAACCCCAAAACAAAATACTGAGTTTACGTTGCCGAAAGAAAATTAGTTTACACCTCTCCCCTAACCCCTCTCCTCAAGAGAGGGGAAAGCAAGCTGCAAACTCTGAACTCAACACTAAAAGCTCCAAACTATGTCAATTCACATTGAAATAAAAAAAGTAACCACACATACCTTGCAGGAAATGAAACGCAGGGGCGAAAAAATTTCTATGCTTACTGCGTATGATTTCAGCTTTGCAAAAATTTTAGATGCTGCCGGTATAGATGTATTGCTTGTGGGCGATAGCGCAAGCAATGTAATGGCAGGTCATGAAACAACGTTGCCCATCACCTTAGACCAAATGATTTATCACGCATCCTCTGTAGTACGTGCAGTGCAGCGCCCGCTTGTGGTAGTTGATTTGCCTTTTGGCTCTTACCAGGGTAACAGCAAAGAAGCATTGAACTCAGCCATTCGTATTATGAAAGAATCGGGTGCACATGCAGTAAAAATGGAAGGCGGGCATGAAGTAAAGAATCCATACAACGCATACTTACGGCTGGTGTACCCGTTATGGGGCATTTGGGTTTAACGCCACAGTCTATTTATAAATTTGGTACGTATGTAGTGCGTGCAAAGGAAGAAGAAGAAGCAGAGCGCTTAATACAAGATGCGCATATATTAGAAGAAGCCGGATGCTTTGCCATTGTGCTTGAAAAAATTCCGGCACAGCTTGCTAAAAAAGTTGCCGATGAAGTAAAATCCCCATCATAGGTATTGGTGCTGGGCATGGTGTGGACGGACAGGTGCTTGTACTGCACGACATGCTTGGCATTAACAACGAATTTCATCCACGCTTTTTACGCAGGTACATGAACCTGTATGACGATATTAAAACTGCAGTAGGTAAATACATTACTGACGTAAAGGCTGTAGATTTTCCGAATGATAAGGAGCAGTATTAATACAAACCAACTCTCATCTTTAGCTTTTACTCCTGATTGCACTAATGCAAAAAGAATTTACTTTTGATATAAATTAAAATAGCCATGAAAAAACTGCTTGCCTTTTTTGTTATTTATTGTGGTTTGGCTTGTAATTGTTTTGCACAACAGGCGCCCGGTATTGAGTGGCAGAATACGATTGGGGGGAGTAATGATGATGCGCTTTTTTCCATTAGTGAAACTGTTGATCATGGCTTTATTATTGGTGGTTATTCGTTATCGGATATTTCTGGAGATAAAAACGAAAACTGTAAAGGAAGCTATGATTATTGGATAGTTAAAACTAATTCGGCAGGTGTTATTCAATGGCAAAACACTATAGGGGGCAATGGGCAAGATCAGTTATTTATGGTTGAACAGACAACCGATAAAGGCTACATAATGGGAGGATATTCCAATTCAAATGCTTCAGGAGACAAAACTGAAAATAGTTTTGGTGGACAGGATTATTGGATCATAAAATCAGATTCGTTAGGAAATATGGTTTGGCAAAACACTATAGGAGGGAATGGAAATGATCAGCTTGTTTCTTTATTACAATGCTCTGGAGGTGGTTATCTGCTCGGAGGATATTCCAGATCTAACATTTCTGGTGATAAAATAGAAAACTCTGTGGGAGTTGATGATTATTGGATAATTAAAATTAATTCGACAGGTGCAATTCAATGGCAAAATACAATAGGAGGGAATAATAATGATGAGATAAGTTCAGTAATTGAAACCATGGATAAAGGTTATTTATTATGTGGCTCCTCTAATTCCAGCATTTCTGGTGATAAAACGGAAAACAGTAAGGGAGGGTTTGATTACTGGATTCTTAAAACTGATTCTTCAGGAAGTATTCAATGGCAGAAAACGATTGGAGGCAACAATGATGACAAGTTATTCACTGCAAAGGAAACTTCTGATAACGGATATATCTTAGGCGGTTATTCCTTGTCAAGCATTTCTGGAGATAAAGGAGAAAACAATTTAGGTGTTCTTGATTATTGGGTAGTTAAAATAGACTCGATAGGAAATATACTTTGGCAAAATACCATTGGAGGGAGTAGTGTTGATTGGTTGAGATCGATAGAGAAAACAACAGATGGTGGCTTTGTTTTAGGAGGCTACTCGGATTCAAATATATCAGGAGATAAAATAGAGGGATGTATTGGCAACTGGGATTTTTGGCTAGTAAAGATTGATAGCTTGGGAAATTTAAAATGGCAGAACACTATTGGCGGAAATTTACTAGACGGCTTATTTTGTGTCAAACAATGTTCAAATGGTGGCTACATTTTAGGTGGAACTTCTGCTTCTGATATTTCAGGCGATAAAACCGAAAATTCTTTAGGTTATATCGACTACTGGATCGTAAAACTCTTCCCCGACACCCTCACCTCCACCACCAACATCCATTCATCAAAAAACAATTTCAAAATATTTCCTAATCCCGCTACAGATTACCTCTCCCTAACCCTCGCTTCAGGAGAGGGAACTTCATTCTGCTTAATCAAAATTTATGATGTGTTTGGCAATCTTGTTTTAAATAAGCAATCTGCCATTACTAACTACCAATTGTCTGTTTCCAACTTTTCTTCAGGTGTTTATTTTGTAGAAGTAGAAGCAGATAAAGAAGTTTACAGGAGTAAGTTTGTAAAGACTGCCAACCGTTAGTTAAGAGATTAGTTTTAACTTTTATACTCTACTTTTCTTGCACTTGATATTTACGGGTTAGACTTTAATTTTCTTAAGATGATGCACTTACAATTTCCTCATCACCATCAACCCATCTCGTACAGGAATTAAAACATTTTCGACCCGTTCATCATTCATTACTTTATTGTTAAACTCAATCAGCGCTTTTGTTTCTACATCTTTTTTATCCGGTATGGTAAGCACCTTGCCGCTCCATAAAACATTGTCAGCTATTATAAACCCTCCTTTTACAACACGGTCAATTATCAAATCAAAATATGCGTTGTAGTTTTCTTTATCTGCATCAATAAAAACCAAATCAAACTGCTTGTTAAGTGCTGGTATTATTGCATGTGCCTCTCCTATATGTAACTTGAACTTATTCTCCAAATTGGCTTCTTTAACAAAACGCATTAGAAGATGTTCCAACTCCTCATTAACTTCAATAGAATGAATTTCGCCATTATCACTCAAGCCTGCCGCTAGACATATTGCTGAATATCCGGTAAACGTTCCTATTTCAAGAACATTTGTGGGCTTAATCATTTTACTGAACATGCTTAACATACGCCCCTGTAAATGCCCGCTTAGCATACGCGGCATCAAAAGATTTGCATAAGTATAACGATTCAAATTTTTAAGCACTTCCGTTTCCGGTGTTGTATGCGCCTCTGCATAATCAATAATATGTTCAGGAATAAAGTCCATATAAATACTACACTTGTTTAATTAATTTAAAATCAAAGAAAACAATAAATCAGTTCATCCAGTAATTTCTGGTGCAACAAAACATCGGTAAGTCTTCAGCCTCAAACCACTTTTTTATTAACTTTGCGCTCACACAATTAAATTATGTCCGAAGCAAAAAAAGCTTTTACACACTCACTTAATTTCCTGGAAGAAATTATTGAAGAAGATATAAAATCAGGAAAACTGAATCATAATTTATTGACGAGATTTCCTCCTGAACCCAACGGTTATTTACACATGGGTCATGCATCTTCCATTTGTTTAAATTTTGGATTGGCTAAAAAATACAATGGCAAAACTAATTTAAGATTTGATGATACTAACCCTGTTACAGAAGACACCGAATACGTTGAGAGTATAAAAAATGATATCAAATGGCTTGGCTTTGATTGGGCAAATGAACTTTATGCCAGCGATTATTTTGAACAGTTATATGAATTTGCAGTAACGCTTATAAAAAAAGGATTGGCTTATGTTGATGACAGCACTGCCGATGAAATTGCTGCAATGAAAGGCACGCCAACAGAACCCGGAAAAAAATTCTCCACATAGAAATCGCTCAATTGAAGAAAATATTGATTTGTTCAAACGCATGCGCAATGGTGAATTTAAAGATGGAGAAAAAACATTGCGCGCTAAAATTGATATGGCATCTCCCAATATGCATCTGCGCGACCCGCTTATGTATCGCATAAAACATGCACATCATCACCGCACAGGAAATAAATGGTGTATTTATCCCATGTACGATTTTGCACACGGGCAAAGTGATTCTATTGAAAACATAACACACTCCATTTGCACACTTGAGTTTGAAGTTCACAAGCCTTTGTATAACTGGTTTATTGAAAAGCTTGAAATTTATCCAAGTCATCAATATGAATTTGCAAGGCGCAATATCAGTTATATGGTGATGAGCAAGCGCAAACTGATGCAATTGGTAAACGAAAAATTAGTTGATGGCTGGGACGACCCGCGCATGCCAACCATCAGCGGGCATCGCAGGCGCGGCTACACTCCAGAGAGTATCCGCAACTTTGCTGAAGTTGCAGGAATTTCGCGCAGAGAAAATGTAACTGACATAAACCTGCTGGAGTTTTGCCTGCGTGAGCACCTTAATAAAATTGCAACACGAACAATGGCAGTTATTGACCCTGTTAAAGTTGTAATTATAAATTACGATGAAACTAAAACAGAATTATTACCTGCTGAAAAACAACCCCGAGGCTGAAGAAAAAACTTATCGCGATATTTCTTTCTCCCAAGAAATTTACATTGAGAAAGATGATTTTATGGAGGATGCTCCCGAAGGATATTTCAGGCTTACACCGTAGAATGGTAAGATTAAAAAATGCCTACATTATAAAATGCGAAAGCGTTGAAAAGAATGCTGACGGAAGTATTAAACATATTAACTGCACTTATTTTCCAGAGAGCAAAAGCGGACATGACACATCAGGCATAAAAGTAAAAAGTGTAATTCACTGGGTAGATGCAAAGACCGCCATTGATGCACAAGTAAATTTATACGATAGATTGTTTACTGTTGAGGCGCCCGATGCACAGGAAGGAGATTTTAAGGATTATGTAAATAAAAATTCCTTGAAAATTATGTCTCATGCAAAAGTTGAACCTGCCTTGCTTAATGCAAGGAAAGATGAGCGCTACCAGTTTTTACGTCTTGGGTATTTTATTCAGGATAAATACAGCACAAAAGAGAAACTTATTTTCAATCGTTCGGTTACGTTAAAAGATGATTGGGTTAAGGAACAAAAGAAGAACAAGAAGTAATAAAGTGAAATCTATTTTAGAAACCGAACAGGAAATTATCTCAGACTTTGAGTTATTTGACGACTGGACTCAGAAGTATGAATATATAATTGAACTTGGTCAAAAACTTCCGCCATTAGATGAAAAATATAAAGTAGAAGAAAATAAAATTAAAGGTTGCCAAAGCAGTGTATGGTTAAACAGTTATGAAAAGGATGGCAAAATTTTTTATGAGGCAGATAGTGACAGTACCTTTGTAAAAGGAGAAATTGCTTTGCGCATTAATGTTTTAAGTGAAAGAACTCCCGAGGAAATTATAAATGCAAAACTTGAATTTATTGATGCTATAGGGTTACGTCAGCATATTGCAGTAACAAGAGCCAATGGTTTGGCAAGCATGATTAAACAAATGAAAACGTATGCTGTTTTAATGAATGATAAGAAATGAGTGAAACTACAGAAGAAATAAAATCATTACGCGACAGAATTGTGGAGGTAATAAAAACCTGCTACGACCCTGAAATTCCTGTTGACATTTACGAGTTAGGATTGATTTATGAAATCAATATTAATGATGGTAATGATGTATTGATAAAGATGACGTTAACATCACCTGCATGCCCTGTAGCCGAAACTTTGCCTGTTGAAGTAGAACAAAAAAATTAAAAATATTCCTGATGTAAATAATGCAAAAGTTGAAATCACATTTGAGCCGCCATGGGAAAAGGAAATGATGAGTGAAGAGGCAAGAATGGAATTAGGAATGTGGTAATTTTTTTAAGCAATACGATGAGTGAAATATTAAATAAGGTAGCTGAAAGCGGTATTCTCCAAATTAACCTCGAAGATTTTATTCCTTCGGGCGAAAGGGTTTTGCTTGATATTAAACCATGGCTCTTTGAAGAATTAATTTTAAAAGAAAAAGATTTTCGTGCACATATCAAAGCTCATAATTGGAATATTTATCAAAACAAAAATGTGGCAATAACCTGTAGTGCCGATGCTATTGTTCCGACCTGGCCTATATGTTAGTTACTTGCACTGCAACCTTTTGCACTGCATATTACTTTTGGCTCTTTAGAAAAATTAGAGGAAGAATTAATTCTTAATGTCATCAATAGTTTCGATTCGAATAAATTTTCAGGGCACCGCGTTGTAATTAAAGGTTGTGGAGATAAAACAATCCCCGTTTCTGCTTTTATTGCACTTACATCAAAACTAAAGCCGGTTGTAAAAAGTATTATGTATGGCGAACCATGCAGCACGGTTCCGGTTTATAAAGCAAAGTAAATTTACTATCGTTTTTGTCGCGCTATTTTTTTAACAACTTAAAAGCATGATTCCATTGGTTGTTTTTAAAGCCGGGTATGCACCATAACATACAAAGTGGCTCTATGGCACGCGCTGCTTCTGCAGTGCCCATGTCTTCAGTTTCCCATCCAAATAAATCCAGTATTTCTTTTGCTTCTTTTTTTGATGCTTCATTGTTGCCGCATATAAACATAGTTGGTTTTACATTTCCATAGTCGGGGTTTACCATTAATGCATTTCCTACACTGTTAAAAGCTTTGACAAAATTTGCAGCAGGCACTTCCTTCTGCAATTGCTCCATCAAAGAATTATCTAGTGTGGTTATAAATTTTAAAACGCCATTGACAGGAGGCGCGTCAGCAATTGGGTTGGTAGCATCAATAATTGTTTTGCCTGATAGGTTTTCATAACCAGCTTTTTTTAACGCCTCGCTAGCAGCATTTCCTTTTACTGCCAGAATAATTATAGAGCCATGCTTAGCAACTTCTTCAAAAGTGCCAATGGTAATGTTTCCATTGGTTTTGCTCTTTATTTTTTCGTGCTTTGATGTATCATTAGTTCCTATCATAACATCATAGCCATATTTTTTTAATCCGTTGGCAAGCGTAATGCCAACCATTCCGCTTCCTAATATTCCTGCTTTTTTTCTCATATAATTTCTGTTTTTGTGAATAACATAAATAAGAAAAATTAGTTTTGAAAAAATAAATTTCTTTTGATGAGTGCAGTTATTGAAATAAGAAAAGAGTTGAAGGAAAATGCAATAGACGCTAATAAAGAAAGCGCGCTAAAATTTATACCCAATGCAAAAAAATTCTTGGAGTTAAGATGCCGGTGCTTAACGAACTGGCAAAAAAATTTAAAGATGCTGACGAGACTTTAATCCTTGAATTATGGGAAGAAGGTATTTACGAAGAACGCATACTTGCGGCAAAACTTATTGGAAAAATTGCAAAGAAAAAACCGGAGGCAGCCATTTCTCTACTGGCAAAATTTTCTGCTGATATTGACAACTGGGCTTTGTGCGACACATTAGGCATGCAATCATTAAAGCCAATAGTAAAATCTCATGCGCAGGAAATATTTCAGTTATCGGAAAAATATATCACTTCAAAAAAAATGTGGCAGCGAAGGCTGGCTTTGGTTTTGGTTGAGTGGCATTGCCGCGAAAAGGAATTTAAGCCCGCTGTTAAAGCATTACTTAAAAAAGTTGAGGACGATAACGAGTATTACATAAAAAAAGCGGTGGTATGGATTAACGCTTCACTTAATAAGAAAAGATGAGCGTTCAGTTTGTTAAGGTTAAAAGCGTTCTCAATAAAAAGAAAATTCCTGATGCATGGTTTTTAGATGACTATACGTTAAATGCATACAGTGCCTGCTCTTTTAATTGCTTGTACTGTTACATACGTGGCAGCAAGTATGGTTTTAATATGGAAGAAAAACTTGCCGTAAAAGAAAATGCAGCAACTTTACTGGATAAGGAATTAACATTACGTGTAAAGAAGAACCAGTTTGGGGTAATTGTTATGTCATCGGCAACTGACCCTTATCTGCAAATCGAAAATAAAACAAAGCTCACCCGCACACTGCTTGAAATTATTTTAAAGCACAAATTTCCGGTGCATGTAATAACCAAATCTGATTTGGTAACGCGCGATTTGGATTTGCTCCATGAAATCAACAAACAAGCAATACTCCCATCTCATTTAAAAGAAAAAACAACAGCCGGGGTTTTTATTTCATTTTCCTTTTCAACCATTGATGATAAAGTTGCTAAAATATTTGAGCCTAATGCAACTCCTCCAACCATCAGGCTTGAAACTTTAAGAAAAGTTGCCAATGAAAAATTTATAACAGGAATAAGCCTCATGCCGTTACTGCCTTTTATAACAGATACGGGCAATCACCTTGAAGAAATGTATGCTGCATTTAAAAGTCATGGAGCTAAGTATGTGATGGCAGCTTCACTTACTTTATTTGGCGATGAAAAACATGATAGCAAGCAGCTTATTTTACGAGCTATCGAAAAGCACTATCCTCATTTACTTTTCAGGTACCAGAGCTGGTTTGATAAATCAACCGGTATGCCTGCTTATTATCACAAAGCATTCAACAAAAAGACACTTGAATTGTGCAACAAATATGGTTTGCAAAACAGAATACTGCTCTAATTTTGTATCACTTTGCATGTAACAACCAATATCCGATTTTAGCCGCATTAATTTATTCTAGAAATGAGTCCTACAAAAATTTTAAATTATATAAATGGAGAATTAATCGCTCCAGCATCAAACAGTTATTTAAACAACTATAATCCTGCTACAGGAAAGGTTTATTCTTTGATTCCCGATTCTGATGAAAGAGATGTTCAAGTGGCTGTTGATGCTGCAACAGCTGCTTTTCCTGCTTGGAGCAATATGCCCGTTGCAAAACGTTCTGATATACTTCTAAAAATTTCTGCACTCATAGAAAAAAATCTTGATAAACTGGCTTTGGCAGAAAGCATTGATAATGGCAAACCTGTTTCTCTTGCTAAAGCTGTTGACATACCACGTGCCGCTGCTAACTTTCATTTTTATGCAACGGGAGCCATACACTTAGCAACCGAAGCACATGCAATGGAAAACACTGCCATCAATTATACTTTGCGTCAACCCATAGGCATTGCAGGTTGCATCTCTCCCTGGAACCTGCCTTTATATTTATTTACATGGAAAATTGCTCCAGCGCTTGCTTCGGGCAATTGTGTTATCGCAAAACCAACTGAGGTAACGCCCATGACTTCTTACCTGCTATCAGAATTGTGCATAGAAGCCGGATTGCCCAAAGGTGTTTTAAATATTGTGCATGGACTGGGAACTAAAGCAGGTGCTGCTATTGTATCACATCCAAAAATTCCTGCCATAAGTTTTACCGGGGGGACAAAAACCGGTGAGTGGATTGCAAAAACTGCAGCACCCATGTTTAAAAAACTTTCACTTGAATTGGGGGGCAAAAACCCTAATCTTGTTTTTGCAGATTGCAATTTTGATGAAACTGTTAAAACGTCAGTAACTGCAGCTTTCAGCAACCAGGGTGAAATTTGTTTGTGTGGGTCGCGCATTTTTATTGAGAAGCATTTGTATGAAAAATTTAAAGAAGCATTTCTCAAACGTGTTTCAACTTTAAAAGTTGGCAACCCACTGAATGAAGATAGCAGGATGGGCGCCATCGTTTCTAAACCACACATGGAAAAAGTTCTTTCATACATTGAATTGGCAAAACAAGAAGGTGGAAAAATTTTGTGCGGAGGCAACAGGATGAAACCATCTGGAGAAAATGCAGAAGGTTACTTTATTGAGCCTACTGTAATTGAAGGATTGTCATACAACTGCCGCACCAACATGGAAGAAATTTTTGGCCCTGTAGTTACACTCACACCATTTGAAACCGAAGAAGAAGTTTTGCAATATGCCAATGCAACACAGTATGGTTTGGCAGCAACAATTTTTACTGAAAACCTGAACCGCGCTCATCGTATTGCTGCGCAATTGCACAGCGGCATCATCTGGATTAACTGCTGGCTGTTGCGCGATTTACGCACACCATTTGGCGGCATTAAAAATTCCGGGGTGGGTCGCGAAGGCGGATTTGAAGCACTGAAGTTTTTTACAGAAGAGAAAAATGTTTGTATAAAATTTTAATTCCATGTACAGTTAGCTTTGAATGTAATAATCAACAGCAAAATAAAAATTAATTCCTTATAAGTTTATTTTACATCTCGCTCCTTCTAAAAGCTAACATTTAAAGTTTGAATATAGCTTGGTTTATAAAATAAACTTTTCAGTAAGGCTATGTTTTTAAGAAGCAGATAAAGATGAACCCTATTATTTTATTACATATTTTTTATTTTTACCCTCAACCATAAAGCAATTGAACAGGTAACGATGCCATTGTTAGGACGAATAATAAAAGCAGGTATAGAGTTTAGAGAAGCTTTTGATATAAAACCTTTTTCGCCCATGCGGCAACAAAAACGTGTTTTAAAACATCTGCTGCGAAAGTCTCAGTTTACATTATTTGGCGAAGCTTATAACTTTCCGGGCTTGGTTACAAGTAGTAATTTTTTAAACAAGTTCAGAGCAGTTGTTCCTGTACACGATTACAACAGTATTTTTAATCAATGGTGGAATAAGTGTTTACATGAGCAGGAAGATGTTTGCTGGCCCGGTAAGGTTAAATATTTTGCATTGAGTTCTGGCACATCGGGTTCATCAAGCAAGCACATTCCGGTAACAAAAGAAATGACCCGTGCCATTCAAAAAACCAGTATTCGTCAAATCATTTCCCTTGCAAAATACAACTTACCAAATTCTCTTTTTCAAAAAGGCATTTTAATGCTTGGAGGAAGTACACATCTAAATCAGCATGGAAGTTATTTTGAAGGTGATTTGAGTGGGATTACTGCATCGCAACTTCCGTTTTGGTTCCAGCACTTTTACAAGCCCGGCAAAAAAATTTCGAAGCGAAAAGATTGGAATTCCAAGTTAGAAGAAATTGTACTGAAAGCAAAAACCGGGATATAGGCATTGTGGTTGGCGTACCTGCATGGGTGCAATTATTAATTGAAAAAGTTATTGCTCATTACAATGTAAAACATATTCATGAAATATGGCCTAACCTACAAATTTATGTGCATGGTGGTGTTTCATTTGAGCCTTACAAAAAGGATTTGAATCGTTACTAGGAAAGCCGCTCGTTTACATTGAAACCTATCTTGCCTCCGAAGGATTTATTGCTTTTCAGGACAAACCTGAAAACAGAAGCATGAAGTTGGTTACTAACAACGGAATATTTTTTGAGTTTATTCCATTTAATGAGGAAAATTTTGACAGTGATGGAGAACTTAAAAAGAAACCTAAAACAATTTTGCTTGATGAAGTGAAAGAAGGCGAGCAATATGCCATTTTACTAAGTACATGTGCTGGTGCATGGCGCTACCTCATTGGTGATATTGTCACTTTTACCAATGCAAAAAAATGCGAAATAAATATTGTTGGAAGAACAAAACATTTTTTGAGTTTATGTGGCGAACACTTGAGTGTTGACAATATGAACCGCGCAATAGAATTAGTGAGCGATGAATTGAACATTATCATTAACGAATTTAGTGTTGCAGGAATTCCTTACGGAACTTTGTTTGCACATAAATGGTTTATTGGAACCGACAATGAAGTTAACGCTGATGAATTGAAAGAAAAACTTGATGAAAAATTAAAAATACTTAATGATGATTACCGCGTTGAACGCTCAAGTGCATTGAAAGAAATTATTGTTGACGTTATCCCGATAAAGTGGTTTTATAAATGGCTTGAAAGCAAAGGGAAAATGGGTGCGCAAAATAAATTTCCGCGCGTAATGAAAAATAAAATGTTTGAAGAATGGGAATCGTTTGTTGAATTACAAAAAAACGAAACCCAAGTATCACTAAAAAAATAAAATCAAAGTAGCTTGCTTGATCCGGTTCTAAATGGAATACTTTTAGGTTTGATAGTAGCCCTTTTAATTGGACCGGTATTTTTTCTCATCATCAATACTAGCCTTCATCGCGGATTTAATTATGCTGCACAGGTGGCAACCGGAGTAATGCTCAGCGATGCGCTCTTTATTTTTGTTGCATACTTTGGAAGTAATATTGTTCTTGTAATAAATAATCACCGAGATGTGGCTGGAATAGTGGCATCGCTTATAATTCTGATATTCGGAATTGGAATAGTTGTAAAAAAACAAACTATTCCTGCCGAGGCAATTCAGGTAAATGAAAAGGTTAAAGGTGCATGGCTGTTTATTGCAAAAGGTTTTATGCTCAATTCCATGAATCCTTCGGTGCTGTTTTTTGGATTGGTGTTTCGGGCACTGTTAGTCTTAAATCTGATTATACTCCTACACACCTGCTTGTATTTTATGGTGTAATTTTAGCTACTGTATTTGCTACAGATTTATTAAAAGCTTATGTAGCTCAAAAAATTAAACAGTTTGTAACTGCCAATTTTTTATTGTGGTTAAACAGAATTACCGGAATTGCATTAATTATTTTTGCTATTGTTACATTTATAAAATCTGTTTGCAATTAATTATGACAATGAAGCATATTCTTTCAATACCTGTTTTATTAGGGTACTAAGCACGATTTAAAAAGAAAAATAACCAATAACTACAAGTCAACTTCAAAACCAAAACATGTCCCAGTCTTTAAAAACATACTTTTTTAACTTTTGCAGGAGGTTGTTTAAGATAAGATTGCTTGAAAACATTCTGGTAAATACCACTATTGGCAAAGATCCCTTTTGTGTAAGAAGCAAAATGGTTCCAAACTATTATCAGTATAAAAAAACCACTTTCAGGAAAGTTAAACGCAATGGGTTGCGTTTTGAATTAGACATCAGTAATTTTTTTGACTGGTATGTATATTTCGGATTTGCTGATGACTGGATAGAAAATATGCTCTCTTTTTAAGCCCGGGTGATGTAGCTGTTGATGTTGGAGTTAACAACGGAAAATCGTTGTTGCGTATTGCCAAAGCAGTAGGCAAAACCGGTAAAGTGTACGGCTTTGAACCTACAGAAGAAAATTTTTTTAAAGCTAACCGTAATATATCTATCAACGGTTTAAAAAATATTATACTTCATAAACTGGCATTGGGAGAAGGTAAGGAAAAAGTTTTTTAAAATGAACCAAATCCTCAAAATACAGGCTTAAACTTTTTTACAACAACAACTAATGACACTAAAAATCTAATTCAGTTTACTACAATATCTTTAGACGAGGTACTTAAAGATAACACCCATTCCGATATTTCTTTACTTCATGTAGATGTAGAGGGTTTGAAACTGCCGTAATTAAAGGTTCAGCAAAAACCATCAATAGATTTATGCCCGTTATTTTCTTAAAAATCAACCATCAAAAACTCACTCGTGCTGGCTCATCATCAAATGAACTTGCTGAGATTTTAATGGCACATAATTATGAATTGTACGATGCCGACAACGAAAAGGAGGTTGTAATAAGCGAAATAAACAACCTTGAAGAAGCGTCTGTTTATTGTCTCCCTAAAAATCAGCCTCAATGAGATTAAGCTATTGGGAGAAACAAACTTTTTTCAGCAATATTGATGTAGCAATTATTGGCAGTGGCATTGTAGGACTCAACGCTGCATGGCAAATAAAAATTTTAAACCCATCTATTAACGTTGTAATTCTCGAAAGAAGTTTTTGCCCTACGGTGCAAGTACACGCAATGCAGGCTTTGCCTGCTTTGGAAGCATTAGCGAGTTGCTTGATGATTTAACCCGTGAAAGTGAGCAAGAAGCTTTTTCAAGAGTAGAAAAACGTTACCGCGGTCTTTTAAAGCTGAGGCAAAAATTGGGTGATATAAATATTCAATATGAAGGTTTGGGCGGCTTTGAAGTTTTTACACCATCAGATTCGTTATTGTTTCAAGAATGCACTAATGCATTAAATTTTTTTAATGACAGTTTGTATAAAATTACAGGTGAAGTAAACACCTACAGTGTGGTTGATGATAAAATATCTTCAATGGGTTTTGCAGGCATAAATCACATGATAAGCAACAGGCTTGAAGGGCAAATTGATACTGGTAAGATGATGTACAGTCTTATTGAAAGAGTAAAAGCCGCAGGGGTGGTTATTCTTAATGGAATTACAATTGAATCTTTTGTAAATAGCGACAATGGGGTAGTACTAAGAGAAAGCAGCGATTTTAACTTTGAAGCAAAAAAATTGCTGGTATGTAACAATGGTTTCGCAAAACAACTTTTACCAAATGCGGAAGTTACACCTGCACGAGCACAAGTAATGGTTACATCTCCTATTCCTGAACTAAAACTAAAAGGCTGCTTTCACTACGAAAAGGTTATTACTACTTTAGAAATGTAGGTGACAGAATTTTATTTGGTGGCGGAAGAAATCTTGATTTTAAAGGCGAAACCACCTATGAAATGTCACTTACAGAACAAATACAAAACCGGCTTAAAGAACTTTTAAAAACCACCATTGCACCCGGTTTAAACTACAATATAGACCAAACCTGGAGCGGCATTATGGGGTTGGGCAACAGCAAAACAACCATTGTAAAAAAATTAGAGCCTAATGTGTATTGCGCAGTGCGTATGGGAGGAATGGGAGTTGCCATTGGTACATTAATTGGCGAAGAAGCTGCGCAAATGGTGGTAAATGATTTTTAAAAAATTATTTTTACGGCATTCAATCAAAAACTAATTTTAATCAAACAAATATTTAAAGCAATGAAACCACATGTAAAATTTGGATTAATAGGCGCAGGCGCTATTATTATTTGGTCGTTGATAGGGTATATCATGGGTAACGACAAAATAGACACCATGAAATATCCAGGCTACATTGTTATGCTGGGTATTATGATTTACACCCTGCGTGGAGCTGTTATTGAAAGAAAAAATGCCGGTGGAGGATTTATTTCCTTCGGGAAAGCATACGGTGTAGCTATGCTTACATCTCTTATTACCTGGGTTATATACAGCGTGTTCAGTTTTTTCTATTTCAAATTTATTAACCCCGAACTTATTGATGTGATAAAAGACATTCAGATAGCGGAGTACGAAAAACAAGGTATGAGCGAAGAGCAGATAGAACAAATTACTGCAATGAGTAGTTCATGGATGAATGCGGAAATGATGGCAATATGGAGTTTTTTAGGCATGATGATAGGCGCAGCCCTACTTTCATTAATTATTGCTGCTGTATTAAAAAAGGAAAACCCAAACGGAATGTTAGACAACGTTAGCTAATAGTTTTCACTTCAAAATTTTTAATCCTTAATATTATTTACTATAGTTGCTTAACTAAAGTTTTTTTATACAGTAATAATTATTTTTAGAATTTAAATAGACTGACAAGTCAGATTAATACCTCACCTACCCGCTTTTGCCGGGTTTGAAACATTTTTAAATATTCAAAGTATAAATGGGAAACACAAGCAACCTGTTTATACAGGATGAGAAAAAAAATAAAATAATTATTCTGCTAATCTTGGTGGTACAAGCCGGAACTTTAACGGCTCAAACCAACGAGAAGGATGTGGCTGCTGCTGCCGACAAGCATTTTAAGAGCGCCAACTACACCGAAGCACTTCCACTATTTGCGCAACTTTTATCTAATAACGCTGCTGAGGTTAAATACTCATACTACTACGGAGTTTGCCGTTATATGCGCGGAGTTAATGTGGCCGATGCCATTGCTCATTTAGAAAAAGCTGCAGCTAAAAATACTACGCCTCCTGATGTTAACTATTACCGCACGTTGTTACCATCTTACTTATCACTTTACCGAGGCAATAAGTTTTTACGAGAAGTTCAGAAAAATTGCCTCACCTCAACAACTTCAAAATTTTGAAATTGACCTTAACATTCAAATGTGCCGCAATGCAATAAACCTTCCCGATAAATCTGACAGGTATTTAATTAACGATAAAAAGATTGTTGACGAAAATCATTTTCTAACACTTTATCAGTTAGACCCTTTGCGCGATGGAAAAATTTTAGTAATGACTGATGATTACAAATCAGGTGCTGATAAAAAAAGAAATGAAAAACAATATTTGTATTTAGATGCCGGGTCTAACAAACTTTATTATTCGAGCAGGGGGATAGACGGAGAGCAAAGCAGTGACATTATGTTATCTCATAAGAAAATAAACAAGTGGGATAAAGCACTTAAGCTAAAGGAAGGAAACAGTAAGTATGATGAAATAAATCCCACAGCAGCTAAGGATGGAAAAGTGATTTACTTTAGTGCAAAATCGCCACAGAGCATGGGCGGTTTTGATATTTTTAAAATAGAGTACAATACCGAAACCGGCACTTATGGCAAACCTGAAAATTTAGGCGCACCTATAAACAGTCCTTACGATGATTTTCTATACGCATCATCGAACATTGAAAGGACTAATTACATAACAAGTACACGCGATTGTGAAAAAGGAAAAGTGTGTGTACTAAAATTTGATGAAAACGAACCTACAGACGGCTACATACTTATTAAAGGTAAGTTTTTCAATTTCGACAGGCCTAATGAGTTTAACGTAAATATTATTTTTTATGATCAGCAAAACTGGAAAAACTTAGGCGAAGCAAGAGTTGATTCCAAGACTGGTGAGTATAGCATAAAAGTTCCGGGAGCAGCCCGCTATGGTTGCAAGATAGATGTGGTAGGATATAGTTTATTACTGGGCGATTTTATTTTGAGACGCGATAAAAAAACCGTAACGCAGGAAATAATAATCAACAAACAAAACAACGGACAGGAAAGACTTGCTATAAAAAATACTTACTCAGAAGATGCAATGCTTTTATTTGCACAGGCAAAACCAAAAGAAACGCAGGTTACAAGCAAGGCACAAGCAACAGCAACTATTACATTACCTACTGCATCTAAAAAGAAACCAAACGTGAGCATATAAACAAGGTAACTCCGCAAGGCACACCATTGCTTGCTGCTACTTCTCCAAAATTAGACGCTAAAAAAACTGTTAACTGGAAAACAGAACAGTTTGCAATAGCTGCTGCACTTAAACCAAAAGAAGACAAAGAAATTTTATCATGGGCTAAAGAAGAATCAAAAAATAAACCGGTTGTACAGCCAACACAGGCAGAAGTTAAAAAACAAGATGCACCGGCATTTAATCTTGAAAACATTTCGCTTGCCGATTTAGAGTCTCAGCCTAAAGAAAAGTCAAAACAGAAAACACAAAGCTCACCGCGAAATTCAGGAACCAATAATTCAACAGAAAATAATTCTAAAAGAAATGATTTGAATATTGCTTCGGCTAAAACAAAATCTGCCAGCATATTAAATACAACATTTGTTGATCTTGCACTTAGCAACACCGCAAAACGCGCAGGCAAATCAACATATATAAATGATTTACCTCCTATTGGCTACGAAATTTTAGATGAGAATGATAAAGCCAAAAAAGAAATTTCTGTTTCGCCTTTAGCTGATAATAAAAATGCCAAGCCAATAGAAATTACCCAACGTGCAGCTTTAAATATTTTAAAAGCTGAACCCATCAAGCAAAAGCAAATTGAATTAAACAAAAATGATGTTGCATTAAAGATTAATAAAAAATGCAGCCGTTGGAAATGTAAACTATATAGCGGCTTTGCCTGATGTTAAAGCTGAGGATAACGTTGAACGTAAATCTGAAAGTAATCCGGTCAACAAAGAAGTAGTTAGACCAACGGCATTGATATTAATTGATACAAAAACTGTAAAGCGACTTGAAACAACGCAGCCTGAATTAAGCCTTGCTGCTGCGGAAAAAACCGGCAAATCAAACTACATAGCATCATTACCCACACCTGTAGAAAATACACAAAAAGTATTGCAACAAGATGTTGCTTTTGCAGAGATGAAATCTGTAAAGCCGTTAGAAGCTAAACAACCTGAATTGAATCTTGCAGTTTCTGCCAAAACCGGAAAAGCAAATTATATTGCTTCATTGCCTTCTCCTAAACCGGATGTTGATGAAAGCAAAGTGGCAACAAACAACACCACCGCAAATCAAAAGACAGAAAATGTTAGGATGATTGCACCTAAAACAATTTCCTCAGTTGGCAATAATCAAACAGAAATGGCAACGGTAATTGTAAAAGATAGAGCAGGCAAAGTAAACTACATAAAATCTTTACCTGAACCAGTTGCGGAAGAAAATGTAAGAAGATTTGAAAGTGCAATTGCTACCATAACGCCAAAAGAAATTAAACCTATAACGCTTGCTGTTAAAAAAGAAACACTTGCTGTTACAGGCAGAACCGGAAAAGTAATAGTGAAATTACCTTTAGAAAAAGTTGAAGAAGAACAACAACGCACTGCACAGTCAAGTGCTGCAAAAACAAATACAAAAGAAAATTTAGTGCTACCTGTTTCGCAGGAAAAACAAAATCGTATGGAGATAGCAGTAGTGGAGCTTGCACCTGCTGCACTAAAAGAAACAGATGTTGCCAGCTTACGTTATCGTTTCAGAGCGTTTGAAAACAAAAGCGATGCACAGGTAAGAGAAATTATTGGCAGGTCAAATACCGGTAGTTTAGGTTTTTAATTTTTATCTAAACCAATATGCGGTTCAATTATTATTTATTGCATCATACACGATTACCAACGTAACACTCTTAAGGTTTTTAGACACAGATTTACAGATTTTAAAAGGAATTAAAGCACTTCGCATTAAAATTTTCACAAATTGACTGCTTTTATTTCTTCACCAATTTAAAAGTACGCTCGGTGCTGCCGTACATTTTTAAAAAATAAACTCCGCTTGCAAGCGAATTGAAATTTTGGCTCTCTACATCATTGCCTGAAAAAATAATTTTCCCTACTGCATTAATAAGAGCATAAGTTTTTACACCTGTTTTGTTGCTCAATTTAATATTTGCGGTAAACGGGTTGGGATAAACAAACAACGCTGTTTCGGTTTTGGTTTCATCATCAATATTTGTCCCGAGCAAATCGCAAAAACGATACTGCCCGGTGAGCAATGCCATTTGGTTACACAGGTATGTGTAGTTGGCGCTGTCGGTGGCTGTCATGTTGGCAATAAGGCGATCGCTTATTTCATTACTGTCTGTTGGCAGGAAATAAAGTTTTTGTGCGCTGGTGTCAAAGTCAATAAGTTTATATTGTTGGTTGCGCATAGCTTTACCGTTGGCAGTGCTTACCGAACCAAACACTTCGGTAAAAGCCCACGGACCTATGCTGTCGGTTTGATTTAACACCACAGGCATTAAAGATTTACTGTCAACAGTTGTAGAAGCAGGAATTTGGTTTTGCCAGTTGGTGTAACCCATCAGTTCAATAATGGTTGCAAACAAATCGTGCGTACTTACAAGTGCATTACTGCTGCGGTTGGGGCTTACCACCTGCTGCCCAGAAATAATCATTGGTACGCAAACACCTGCCTGGTACAAACTTCCTTTGGCGCGCCCCGCTCCTACTGTTTGTGCTATTTGCTGGTCATCGCCATTATCGCCAACAAAAATTATGGTGGTGTTTTGCATCAGTTGCAATGCCTGTAATGTATCGAGCACGCGACCTATCTGAAAATCTAACGCCTCCAGCATGGCTTTAAAATATTCGCGCTTATTGTCATTGATGTGCGCAGGTGTGCCTGTTAAGGTGGTATTGGTGTACATGCCTGCCGGTGGCAAATGATAGGGTGTGTGAGGTGCAGTGTATGCAAGCCATAAAAAAAATGGAGAGGTGTGATTGGCACTAATCCACGAAATGGCATTGTTGGTAATTTCGGTGGTGGCGTAATTGCCTACGGTAACATTGGTGCCGTTAATGGTCTTAGTCCAATTATAATAATCAGCTAACGCACCGGTAAATAAACCTTCGTAATGATCGTAACCCATAAGGTTGGGTATAGATAAATTGGATGGTGGGTTTGCATTATGCAAATGCCATTTGCCAATGTTGGCTGTTGCAATATTTTGTTGCGAAAGATTTTTTAGCAACTGCGGAATGGTAATTTCTGATGTGCTTAATGTGGCAGTGCCGCTTTTTACAGCCGTGCCCACACCGGTGCGGAAGCTGTGCCTGCCTGTGAGTATGCCTGCCCGTGTGGGTGAGCACAAAGGGTTTGCCCATGCATTTTTAAACCGCACACCATTAGGCAGCAGGCGTTGCAGATTGGGCAGGGTGGCAGTGTCTAAATGATTTTCGTAAAACGATAAATAATCGGTGCCCAAATCATCGGCAATAATTAAAACAACGTTTTGTTGGGCAGGCAATGTTTTAAAAACAAATGCAGTAGCAAAAAGCAAAATCAGTTTTTTGAACATAGCCATTGGATGTGTTGCAATAGTAGAGGTTTAAATTTGATTTTAACCGCAGAGGTTTTTGAGAGTTTTACGCAGAGAAATTAAGAGAAAAGATATCCTTGTTGAGATATTAATTTAACCCTTCAAGGTTTTGCACAAAAACTTTGCGAGCCGAAATGATTTCTTGGCTTGATGGAATGGCATTATCAATCGCTGGAATGATTTCACTGCTTGATAGAATGGTTTTATCAATTGATGATACGGCATTATCAATTGCTGGAATGATCTCACGGCTTGATAGAATGGTTTTATCAATTGATATTACGGAATTATCAATTGCTGGAATGATTCCATGGCTTGATGGAACGGCATTATCAATTGATTTTGCGGTAAAATCAATTGCAGGAATGATTTCATGACCTGCCAAAACCGCCAAAAACGAGTCTATTCAACCAACTGTGTGAGTCTATTCAACCAACTGTGTCAAACAAAAAAGAAACAAATAAATTTGACACACAATGGTAGAAGAAAAATTCAATTACGAATTGTTTGAACGCGAGGCGATAGAAGGCTTGCGTTCGGGCAAAAATTAGAAGGCAAAGACGGTGTATTGGCACCGCTGCTCAAACGCATTTTGGAAGCCGGAATGCAAGGCGAACTGCAAGCCCATTTGGATAGCGATGAAAGTGCTAACAGAAGAAACGGTAAAATGAGCAAAGGCGTAAAAACCTCCTTTGGCAAAGTGGTGATAGAAACACCGCGGGACCGCAACAGTACCTTTGAGCCGCAGATTTTACCCAAGCGAAAAACCGTATTAGGCGAAGCGTTAGACCACAAAGTTATATCGCTATACAGCTATGGCATGAGCTATAACGACATTGCCAAACACTTAGATGAGTTGTATGGATTAACGGTAGCTCCATCCACATTAACGGCCATTACCGATAGTATTATAGAAGATGTAAAAGCCTGGCAAAGCCGCCCGTTAGAGAGTGTGTATCCATTTGTATGGCTGGATGCTATTCATTACAAAGTAAAAGAAGCAGGCAGCATAAAAACCAAAGCCGTTCATTGCTTACTGGGCGTAGGCAGAGATGGAACGAAAGATTTGCTGGGTCTTTATATCAATGAAACCGAAGGTGCAAAATTTTGGTTGCAGGTATTGAGTGATTTGCAGAACAGAGGTGTAACGGATATACTTATTGCCTGCATTGATAACCTGAAAGGATTTGCCGGAAGCCATTGAAAGTGTTTTTCCACAAACTGAAGTGCAGCTTTGCGTGGTGCATCAACTCCGCAACAGCACTAAATATGTTGCCTATAAAGATTTAAAACCGGTAATGGCATCACTGAAAAAGTTTACACAGCCAGCACCAAAGAACAGGCACAAACAGCATTAGATGAATTAGAAAAAGAATGGAAAACAAAATATCCGTCTATGATAAAAAGTTGGTTTGCTAACTGGGAACGGCTGAGTAATTATTTTAAATATCCGCAGGAAATAAGGCGAGTAATTTACACTACCAACATCATAGAGTCGTTTCACAGTCAACTCCGGAAAGTAACCAAATCCAAACGCGTGTTCAGCTCTGATATGGCATTGCTCAAAGTACGTTACTTAGTGCATCATAACATCAACGGCAGATGGAAATCACAAATACAAGGATGGAAACTCATCTCTGCTCAAATGCAAATCTTATTTGAAGAACGTATTAATCAACAATAAAAAAAGTATGTTTGTAATGGACAAATCAACAAATCTGGAGAAGGGGAAGGAGCCCGCTGGCTTCTTTCTCTTCAAAAGAATTTTTAAAAGCACAGTTGGTTGAACACTCCCAACTGTGTCAAACAAAAACCGCCAAAACGACCATTTTTTAGCAAAAAACGGGCGTTTTTGATGATTTATGAAGAAATTGGGCTACGGTAAAACCATTTTACCGCACCGCCAGATGAAACTACCGCACCGCCAGACCATTTTACCGCACATTGAAATCATTCCAGCGTACATTTTTGTGGTAAAAATGTGCGGTGGAACCGCGCCAGTGTGCACTGAAATCATTTTACCGCACGCTGGAACCAACGCCAGTGTGCATATAAAACTTTTACCCCTAACCCCTAAAGGGGATCAAGCAATGAAACAGCAGTGAAGCATCAAAAGCGGATTCCCCTTTAGGGGTCGGAAATAAAAAAGTAGAGGTAAAAACAATTTTCCCTCTGCACTCACTGCCCCTCTGCGTGAAAACTTTCCCTTCTCTGCCATAACCCCTCCCTCCCATTTTCAAATTTCAATATCAATTGTATATTCGCACTCCTTTTAAAAACGGGTGTATTTTAATTATTAATCACATTTAAAAAATTTAGTATGGCAGTAATCGGAAAAATTCGTGAGAGAGCAGGTTTATTAGTAGGTATTGTTGGCTTTAGCATTGTTGCTTTTATAGCGGGCGATGTATTAACCAGTGGCAGTTCATTTTTTCAGGGCGGCAAAACAGCAGTTGGCGAAATAGGTGGTAAAGAAGTTGATGTGCGCGATTTTGAAGCGCGTGTAAACGAAAACATTGAAAAAGCAAAACTCAGCCAGGGTAAAGAAACCTTAGACCAGGCAACTATTGACCAAATACGCGAACAAACATGGGGCGAAATACAAAACGAAATGCTGGTAGGTAAACAGATAGAAAAAACCGGTTTGGTGGTAAGCAGTGATGAGGTGTTTGATATGGTTAACGGCAAAGACCCTCACCCACAGGTTAAGCAGGCATTTACCGATCCTAAAACAGGTCAGTTTTCATCAGCCAACGTTATGCAGTTTTTAAAAAATATGGATAGCGACCAAACCGGCAAAACGCGTGCACAATGGGTTAACTTTGAAGAGTACATAAAAAACGAACGCCTTACCAATAAGTATTACGATATGATTAAAGGCGGGTTTTATGTTACTAAAGACGAAGCCCAACGGGATTACATCAACAAAAACAAAACTTTAACGCTTCGGTATGTGCAGTTAAATTACAACACCATAGTTGATAGCACTGTTAAACCAACTGATGCCGAAATGCAAAAGGCCTATAACGAAAACAAAGATAAATACGAGCAAAAAGAAGAAACACGCAAAGTTGATTATGTAATATACAGCGTAACACCAAGTGCCGATGATAATGCAGCAGCACAATCGTACATTAACCAGTTGGTTGATGCATTTCAAAAAACAACTGACGACAGTTTGTTTGTGGGCAAGCAACTCTGATGATAAAGCACCGTTAGCATTTCAGGCAAAAGGTGTTGTATCGCCCATTATTGATTCAATGATGTTTGCCGGTAGCCCCGGTCAGTTGGCAGGTCCGTATATGGAAAATAATTCATGGAAAATTTCCAAACTGGTTGATGTAAAATATATGGCCGATTCTGTTAAAGCAAGTCATATACTTTTTAAAACAAACACACCTGCTGACAGCACTGTTATGAAAGCAAAAGCTGACAGCATTTATAATCTTATTAAGAAAGGCGCTAAACTTTCGAGCTTTGCATCGTTGAGCGAAGACCCGGGTTCGGCAGCTAAAGAAGGAGACCTTGGTTGGTTTAAACCGGGCGTAATGGTTCCTGAGTTCAATGATTTTGTTTCAACAACAAAACCGGTTCGCTTGGTGTTGTAAAAACATCTTTCGGGTATCATATTATTGAAGTTACAGGAGTGGGCGCACAAAGCAAGCAAGTAAAAGTTGCAACTGTTGCCCGCAACATTGAAGCAGGCTCAAAAACATTCCAGGGATTTTTTGCTCAGGCAAATGATTTTGCCGGAAAAAACCGCACAGCCGAAGCATTTGATAAAGCTGTAAAAGAAGGTGGCTTAAACATGCGCACTGCAGAACAATTAAAAGAGAACGATAAAAATATTCCTAACGTAGATAATGCGCGTGAGTTAGTACGTTGGGTATACACCGCTAAGAAAGGCGAGGTAAGTAAAGCATTTGAAATGAGCGATAAATTTGTTGTGGCAAAAGTAGCTGAGATAAAAGCAAAAGGATATTTGCCATTAGAGCAGGTAAAAGATCAGGTTGAAGTGGAAGCACGCAAAACCAAAAAGGCAGAAATGCTTACTGAAAAAATAAATGCTGCCATGAGTGGTGCTGCAAGTATTGATCAGGTTGCCGGCAAGTTAGCAGTTGCTGCTGCTAATGCCGAGAATGTAAACTTCTCATCGCCATATTTAGCCAATGTTGGATACGAACCTGCTTTAGTGGGCACTGCATTTGCACTTGACAAAAACAAAATAAGTAAGGCAATTAAAGGAGAGCAGGGCGTTTACATTGCACAGGTTATTGATGTAAAAGAACCTGCTCCAACTACCGATTATAAAGAAAATAAAAAACAACTAATGCAGCAACGCGGTGGTCGTGCGCAGTATGAAACCTTTAATGCGCTTAAAGAAAAAGCAAAAGTTCAGGACTTTAGAGGTCGTTTTTATTAAAAACTAAAAAACATATTTTTACAGAGCTTTAAGAAAATCTTAAAGCTCTTTTTTATTTTCTTGTGAATCAAAAGCATGAACAAAGAAAAAGTAAAACTGTGGTTTAAACGTTTTGGCTTAGCTGGCTTCCTTTTCTTTTTTATTAAAGGATTAATATGGCTTGCCATTTTCTTTGGCGTTAGTAAAATGTTTTAAAACGGTTTTGAGTTTTGGGTTTTGAGTTTGTAAAAACTTAAAAAGGTCAACCTTCTGTAGTCAATAACAAAACACTAACTGCCAACTCTCAATACAAAATTGGTCCCGAAATTTCGGAGCGGGACACAAAACGACAAACCCTAAACGCAAAACACAAAACACATATCTTCGCGCATACACAAAAACTATGTCAGACAAAGTAGATTTAGAGTTTAATAAAAACGAAGACGCATATAAAACACTTGTTGCAAACCTTAACGACAAGCTTAACAAAATTTATGAGGGAGGCGGAAAAAAAAGTGCAGCCAAACAAAAAGAAAAAAATAAGTTACTCGCGCGCGAGCGTGTTGCATACTTGCTTGATAAAAATTCACCGCAAATAGAAGTGGGAGCTTTTGCTGCCGATGGCATGTACACAAAAGAAGGTGGCTGCCCCAGTGCCGGTGTGGTAGTGGTTATAGGTTATATTGAAGGCAGGCAGTGTATTGTTGTAGCTAACGATGCAACAGTTAAAGCCGGTGCCTGGTTTCCTATGACTGCAAAGAAAAATTTGCGCGCGCAGGAAATTGCCATTGAAAATAAATTACCCATAGTGTATTTGGTTGACAGTGCAGGAGTTTTTTTGCCCATGCAGGACGAAATTTTTCCCGACAAAGAACACTTTGGCAGAATATTTAGAAACAATGCTGTAATGTCATCAATGGGAATTATACAAATTGCTGCCATAATGGGAAGCTGTGTTGCCGGTGGCGCCTATTTGCCAATTATGAGTGATGAGGCAATGATTGTTGACAAAACAGGTTCGGTTTTTTTGGCAGGGTCTTATCTTGTAAAATCTGCCATTGGTGAAGACATAGACAATGAAACTTTAGGTGGAGCATCAACGCATTGCGAAATATCTGGCGTTACTGATAAAAAATTTGCTGATGATGCATCCTGTCTTGATTACATCAAAAGAATTTTTTCAAAGCTTGGTGCTTACGACAGGGCAGGCTTTGACAGAATTGTTTCGCAACCACCTCTTAAAAACATTAAAGATGTTTATGGAATGGTGGCAACTGATAACAGTAAACAATATGATGTAAGAGAAATTATTACACGCATAACCGACAACAGCGAGTTTGATGAATACAAAGACAGTTACGGTCAGACAATAGTGTGTGGCACCGCTCGTGTTGACGGATGGGCTGTTGGCTTTGTTGCCAATCAAAGAAAATTGTTACTGCTAAAAAACCCGGCAACAGCAAAGAGATGCAACTGGGTGGGGTAATTTATTCTGATAGTGCAGATAAAGCAGCACGGTTTATTATGAATTGCAATCAGCGTAAAATTCCATTGGTGTTTTTGCAGGATGTAACTGGTTTTATGGTTGGCTCACGAAGCGAGCAAGGCGGCATTATTAAAGACGGAGCCAAGTTGGTTAATGCAATGGCAAATTCAGTAGTTCCAAAGTTTACCATTGTAATTGGCAACTCATATGGCGCAGGTAATTATGCAATGTGTGGCAAAGCGTATGACCCAAGATTGATAATAGGTTGGCCCACTGCACAAATTGCTGTAATGGGTGGAGCACAGGCTGCTAAAACGTTATTGCAAATACAAGTTGCTGCATTGAAAGCTCAAGGAAAAGAATTGACTAAAGAAGAAGAGGCAGAACAACTGAAAATAATTACTGACAGATACAACTCACAAATTTCGCCTTACTACGCAGCATCTCGCTTATGGTTAGATGCTGTTATTGACCCTGCAGAGACTCGTAAAATAATTTCAATGGGTATTGAAATGAGCAACCATGCACCGCTCACCAAACAGTATAACGTTGGGGTTATTCAAACGTAGCGGGTTGGTTTTTCAGCAAGATAAATTTATTGTTCTCTTCCACAACCACATTACTTTTAAGCAAATAATCAAACTCAGAGAGATAAAGCTCTGCTTCAGTTGACTTGGCAAGTAAAATATAAGAAGAGCTTTTTTCTTGCGCTGCTTCTAAAGAGCTAATTGACTTTATCCACTTACTTTTTCTTTCGGAATACAGTATAGTTAAAAAAGGCTTTGCAAAAAAAATAGTAATGGAATCTGGAGTATTGTTTTTAACGTAATCGCAAATTTGAGTAAACTCAGTTTGTTGAGGTCCGGTTACAAGAATTTCTTCTTCTTTAATTTTTATAATGTTCTTAGAAAAACTTATCATCAAAACAAGAACAAAAGCCATACTTAAATACAACGCCTTTAATTTTAATTTATCGCTTAAAAAATTCAGTGCCCTATAGAAATAAAAAAACACAACTGGAAATAATGGAAAAATAAAACGATACCCGCCTTTTCCGTAGTCATAAATAAGAATGATTAAAAGATAGAAAACGAAAAATATATCGTGTGCCTGCAAACGTTTTTGAAACAGACAAAACAAAACCTGATAAAAACAAAACAATAACCAGCCATTTAATTACAACATTAATGATTGAAGGAACTTCCTGTTCAAACGCATTAAAAAAAACATGCATGTAGTAATTAAAGTTATTTGCAATTCGTTAAAATATATTGCCCGATATAAAATGCTGCTGATACCATGTTACACTTGAGAAATTAAACAAGACATCAGCCAGTAATAAAACAGCCATTGCAATTATTGCCACAAGCTGCTTTTTATTTTGCGCCCCCTTGCTCATACAATTAATTACATAAGCGAATGCAAAAACCGGAATCATTGCAACCGCGGTGTATTTGGTTAGGCATGCAATTATTATAAACGCAAATGCAAGAGCATATCTCTCTAACTTGATCAATAACAATGATGAATAAATAAACAACATCATTGGCAATTCAATAGGAAGCTCAGCCTTTAACTTTAACGTATATGGAATAAAGGCAATTGATGAAGCAAATAAAACTCCCAACCACATGTTTTCGTTTTTAAAAAAATAAATCCAGCTTACTACCAAAACTAACAGCAACACTATAGAAGAAAAAAAATGATAAGCCGCGGGGATGGCACCAAAGCAAGAATAAACAGGAGACAGTAAAGCAGGAAACACAGGGGGTCTGATAGAAGGGGCATAATTTTCATCCTCCATCAATTTTGCAATTGAAGAACCGGTTGCAATATCTTTTGCTTTTAAGATGTAATGTGCATAATCATCGCCCCAATCAAAGCTATTTTTTATGTTGATGAAAAACAGTGGGGATAGCAAAATGCAGAGAAGAAAAATTTGTCTCCAGCAATTAATTTCTTTAATCAATTTCAACATTATTGCAAGATTAACAAACAGATGCACAATTTCATTTCTTTAAAGATTTATTTTCACAAAAAAATTAAGTCATGCGAAAAATAATTACTCTTTCTATCTTCTTGTTGTTTGCCTGTGCTTCTTTTAGCCAGGATTTACCTCATAAAATAACAGACAATGAAAAATTGCAGATGCCTTTTTATGTCAACAGCATTAAATCGCAAAACGGAACAATGGGTGTTAATCCGCCATCATCGCCCGTGCGTACCATTGGCGAATGGGAAGAGTTGCAGGGATTGCTTATTGCCTGGACAAGTTACCAGAGTATGCTACGCGAAATTGTGAGAGCCGCAAAACAAGAAACAAGGGTATATATTTTATCGGCAAACCCAACTTCAGTAATAAATTATTTGTCGGCAGGCGGAGTTGACACGGTAAATGTCTCAGTTATAAACATTCCGTTTAATAGCGTGTGGTGCAGAGATTACGGACCGTGGAGCGCTTACACAAATGATGTGGACACGCTTATTACCATCGACTGGATATACAATCGCCCTCGCCCGCTTGATGACGCTGTGCCAGTTGGTATTGCTGCGCAATTAGGAACACCATTGTACGAAACCACCACAAGCCCTAACAACTTAATTCACACAGGCGGAAATTTTATGACAGACGGTTTTGGAACAGGTTTTTCTTCTGAGCTTATTACCAATGAAAATCCAACTAAAACAAAATCGGAGATTGATACCATCATGAAAAAATTTATGGGAATAACGCGGTACATAAATTTTCCGGTATTGCCTTACGATGCTATACATCACATAGACATGCACATGAAATTATTAGATGAGGAAACGCTTTTGGTAGGACAATATCCAACAGGTGTGGCAGATGGTCCACAGATTGAAGCTAACTTAACTTATATTACCACTAATTTTAATTCTGTTTATGGCACACCATATAACGTTGTACGCATACCCATGCCTGATGACAATGGCGCCTATCCAAACACAACTGGCGATTATTTTACTTACACCAACTCTTCTTTCATAAACAAAACTTTAATTGTTCCTACTTATAATATTCCGGAAGACAGCGTTGCTTTGCAAATTTACAGAGACGCTTTGCCCGGTTATAATGTAGTAGGCATTAACTCGTTGTCAAGCATTCCCGCATTGGGTGCCTTGCATTGCATAACAAAAGAATTGGGTACAGATGATCCACTGCTAATATCTCACCAACGTTTACGTGATACGTACAACACCACATCACCATATTTGGTAATTGCATTAATGAAGCACCGCACCGGAATACAAAATGCAACATTGTTTTGGAGAGCTGATACAACTCAGCCTTATCAGCAGGTAACTATGACACCATTGATTGGTCAAAACAATCAGTTTGCTGGCGCGATTCCGCCTCAGGCTGCCGGAACAAATATTTACTATTATGTGCAAGCAAATGCAGTAAGCGGTAAGCAGCAGGTAAGACCATTGCCCGCACCACAAGGTTATTGGAAATTTAAAATATTGGGTGCAGTTGGATTAACTGAAAGCAATGACAATGTTTTTGAACTAAAAAACATTTATCCTAATCCGTGCAATGCAATAACATGTGTTCCGGTAAACATGAGTTCAGAACAAGATATTTCAGTTAAAATTAAAGATGTGGCAGGCCGAAACGTAAGACAGATTTATAGAGGAACAACCAAAGCGGGTATAAATAATTTTTTCTTTAATGCTTCATTACTTGCAAAGGGTACATATATAATTGAAGTGGTGTCAGAAAAAAATACTGCCATGCAGAAAATAATTGTGAGGTAAATTATTAAAGATTTTCTTTAAAATAATCTGTAATCTTATTCATGAGGTGTACACGGTCTTTGCCACGAACATTATGCTCATACCCCGGATAAACAAAATAATCTACCTGAATATTTTTCTCAATACATTTTTTTAAATAGCTGATGCTGTGTTGCCATACAACAACATTGTCTGAAGTACCATGTATTAACATCATTTTTCCTTTTAAATTTTCCACATAATTAAAAAGTGAATTTTTTTTGTAGCCGTCTGCATTGGTTTGCGGAGTATCCATATACCGCTCGGTGTACATAACTTCGTAGTAGCTCCAGTCTATAACAGGTCCGCCTGCAACAGCAACTTTAAACAAGCCAGGGTGGCGGGTCATTAAACTCATTGTCATAAAACCACCATAGCTCCATCCATCCACTCCTATTCTACCGGCATCCACATACTTTAACGATTTTAAATAATCTACCCCCGAAAGTTGATCTTCCATTTCGGCATCGCCCAAATTTCTAAATGTAGCTTGCTCAAATGCTCTGCCTCTGTTATCACTTCCCCTGTTATCTAAAGTAAACACAATAAAACCTTCCTGAGCGAGATAATAAAACCAAGCATCACCTTGCCCTGCAAGCCATGTGTTGGTGATAAGTTGAACGTGAGAACCGCCATACACATAATTTATTACCGGATACTTTTTTTGCTGTCCATGTCAGGTGGAAAAACATGCGGCAATATAAATTAGTATTCGCCTTATTTCTAATGCTGAATATTTTCATTCCTCCAAGTTTAAAATCTTTTAAAGGATTAGCGGAATTTAAAAGTTGCTTTAACTCTTTTCCATCAGCATTGATAACAGAAATATTTCGCGGCACCTCAGTTGAAGAAAATGTATTTATAAATTCATCAGTCTCAGAATTTAATATAGAAGCATTTGTTCCATTGTTAAGTGTAATGCGTTTTATTTTTGCATCACTCAACGTTACTGAACACAAATCTCTGTTAATGGGGCTTGACATATTGCAGGTAAAATAAATCCTCTTTCCTTGCTTATCAAAACCTTTTACTTCTGTTACTTCCCACTCTCCTTTAGTAAGCTGCTTAATTAATTTTCCGCTTACATCGTATAAATAAATATGATTGAAGCCATCGCGGTTGCTTTGCCATATAAACTGAGAAGAATTGTTTTTTACAAACTGAACAGGATTTAACGGCTCTACATATTTATCATCCTTTTCTTCAAACAAGGTTTTTTCGAACTCTCCTGTCTCAGCATTGTAGCTATTAAGTTTCATGTGGTTTTGCTCACGATTTAAAACAGCCAGATAAATTTTTTTCTCATCAGGGCTCCATTCAATATTTGTAAGATATTGGTCTTTGGGTTCACCTGTTTGCAGGTAAATAGTTTTTTTTGTGTTTACATCATAAATACCCACTGTTACAAAATGACTGGTGGCACCCGCCATAGGGTACTTAATATTAGTTACAATGGCGGGTTGTTGCGTAAAATCTATTATAGGATAATCTGTAACTCGTGTTTGATCCATACGGTAAAAAGCAAGTTTATTGCCTTGTTCACTCCAAAAGGTTCCTTTAGTAATTCCAAACTCATCGCGATGCACGCTTCTGCCATAAACAATATTTTTGTTTTCATCTGTGCCAATTGTCATGGTGTTTTGCCCATCGTAAACATACAATCCGTTATCCACACTAAACGCAATTTTACCGGTCGAAGAATTTTCATCATTGTTTTCAGCTTTGTCACTTAAGTTGAGAGTACGATTAAAGTAAACTTGCTTTTTCTCTAAGTTGCATATATATTCGTTATTCTTGACACGGAAATAAAACTGGCTTTCGTTTTTCCAGTTTACAGTTGGAAATTTTGCAAGCGAGTCTATTTTATTTTTTGTGAGTTCGTTGTTAATCTCTGATAGTTCAATGACCTTTTTTTCGGGAGCGGAAGATGACCCAATTACAAGCGCCTCATTCTTTGATGAATTATCAACATAGAAAAACTTATCAGTTCCTTTTATCCAGTTTAGTTGCGACAGTTTTTTTGGAGCAAGCGTGGTTCTGACATTTACAATCGCATCTTCCATTGTTAATTTTTTTGACTGTGAAAAAACAGAATTAGCAAACAAAACTGCAAAGGACAGTAAACAGATTCTTTTAAGCATGGGTGTGATAAATTTTAAGTGTTGGCGAACTTAAAAAAACATCACGAAAGGAAATCCTTTTATAAAGTTAAATTCTCAACTTTAAAAGACTGCCTGCATTATAGTGATCTCCAAATTAAATTGAAAAATTTGTACCTAATAAATTACCGCCCAGCATCCAATTTCTCAAACTCAGAATTGTTACTGATATACTCTGGCACTAAATCTTTAAGCCGTGCCACTAACGAAAAATTGTCCTGCTCTTTAAAAAGATTTATTACCTCATCTACCCTAAGTGAAATTTCAGAAAAATTATATGTGCGCACCTTTGCAATTAAAATTTTAGGATGATGTGTGTGCATTGTATTTTCTTCTTCATTCAATACTTCTTCAAAAAGTTTTTCACCCGGGCGCAAACCGGTGAATTCAATTTTAATATCAACATCTGGTTCAAGCCCTGCAAGTTTTATCATTTTACGGGCAAGGTCAACAACCTTAACAGGCTGCCCCATGTCAAAAACATAAATTTCGCCACCATTACCCATAGCACCCGCTTCCAATACAAGGCGGCATGCTTCGGGTATAGTCATAAAAAAGCGTGTAATATCAGGGTGTGTAACCGTAACAGATTGTCTCTTCTCTATCTGAGATTTAAAGCGCGGAATAACAGATCCTGCACTGCCTAATACATTTCCGAACCTTGTTGTAACAAATTTTGTTTTGCCGCTCTCATTCAAACTCTGGCAATAAATTTCCGCCACACGCTTGCTTGCACCCATTACATTAGTAGGGTTAACGGCTTTGTCGGTAGAAATAAGAATAAATTTTTCTACATTATGTTTTACCGAAAGATCAGCAAGAATTTTTGTGCCGGCAATGTTAGTTAATATTGCTTCGGAAGGATTGTTCTCAATTAAAGGTACATGTTTATAAGCCGCAGCATGAAAAACCAAATGCGGTTTAAAATGCTCAAACACTCTTTGCATTCTTTCCTCATTCCTGATATCTGCCAGTACAACTTCCGTATTGATTGCTCTGTAAAATCTTTCATCTCCATATCCAACTCATGCAATGGAGATTCGGCACAATCAAGCAACACAATTTTTGCGGGGGTAAATGCAAGCACCTGCCTGGCAATTTCACTTCCGATAGAGCCGGCTGCTCCCGTAATTAAAATTGTTTTTGAAGAAAGCACCCCACTAACATTTCTTTCATCAAGCATGATGGGATCACGCTCTAACAAATCTTCAATATTTATTTCTTTAATCTGATTAAAGGAAAGTTTGCCATTGATAAGGTTGCGCAATGGAGGAACAGTAAGCAGCCTGGTATTATAATGGCTGCATAACTCAACTAATTGATTAATGCGCTCAATAGAAAATGTGCCGGAAGGAACAACAAGATAATCAATGTTGTTTATGCGCAACAAAGTCTCCAAATCGGTACTGGCGTTAAAAACTTCTACCCCTTCTAATTTTCTTCCTGCAAGTTTTGGGTTATCATCAACAAAAGCATTCACCGCATATCGTTCGGCTGTATTTTGCTGGAAAGCTCTTTTCACTAACAACCCTTCCTCGCCAGCACCGTAAATTATTGAGCGCTTAATTTTTCTTCCGCGATGTGCATATTCATCATACAACATCTTTACTATCACGCGATAGCTGGTCATAAATAAAACCGAAATAAAAAAGTCTATAATTAAAATAGAGTACGGAACTAAGTACTTTCCATTGAAAGCAAAATTTATTTTATTAAAAATACCAATGAAAATGGTGCCAGCAAGCAATGTTAAAAAGATGCGCTGCGAGTCTTTATAATTAGAAAAGCGAATAATGCCCTGATAGGTTTTTGAAACAATAAAACCAACAATTCGCACCGCCACCACCCACAATACCGCTATAGCCATTAAATCTACTTCATGGAGAGGGATACGGAAATTAAACCGAAGCAAATAGGCAAGCAAAACAGATACAGCACAAATGATAACATCTGCAAAAAAAATAAGCCAGCGTGGAGTGTTTGCTTTGAACATTTTATTGAAAGCAAATGTAATTTATTATGCTTCTGATTAATAATCACTTCACACAATTTATATTCAACTTGCTTTTGATTGTGTTTTGTATAATTGCCAGTAGGTAAAATGATGCAAGTTAATTACAAAGATTTTATTTCAGATTTAAAAGATAAGCTTAAAGGAACTCTTCCGGGTGAAGCAGCTCAGTATAAACTTGCACCACAATACAGAGGCAAAATAAACTTAAACGAATTAACAGGGCACAGAACAGGCAGCGTAATGCTTTTTATGTTTCCCGAAAAAAATATTCCGCATATTTTATTTATTGAACGTGCCGATGATGGGAAAGTACACTCCGGGCAAATAGCTTTCCCTGGTGGGAAGTATGATTTAACTGATGAAAATTTTAGGCACACTGCCCTACGAGAAACTTTAGAGGAGACCGGAATTGAAGTTAGCGTAACTGAGGTTATTGGTGAACTTACTCCTCTATACATACCACCAAGTAATTTTTTGGTTTATCCGTTTGTTGCATTTAAAAATTACAAACCGGAGTTTAATCCATCTACAAGCGAAGTAAAAAAAATAGTTAGCGTTTCAATACCTGATTTACTACACAACAACGCAATAAGTTTGAATGAAACACACCAAACACACAAAGGAGAAGTAATAGCCCCAGCTTACTTAATTGGAAATATTAAAATATGGGGGGCAACAAGCATGATACTTTCGGAATTTTTGAGCTTAATAGTTGATTAGGCTCAATTTGTATTGCTCAATTAAATTACGGTAACTGTAAGGTTTAATTTTTTCGTGCAACTGTTGCACCGTTAAGTTGTTTTTCAAAGGTTTAATCTTTTCACTTTTAATATCCTGCACAAGCATGTTTGCAAAGTAGCCGGCAGCACCTATAAAAATGCTCCAAACGATTATATGTTTTGATTTGGCCTTTTCAAATTTTTTTCAGGCTGCCACTACTGCCAATTAATGCCACCATGCAAATCCTGTTAATGGAAGGGCTACTTCATTTATCCTGGAATATCGTCTGTGTATAATTTTAATTTTTTTGATTTGATTTAATTGAAGATAAGAGCGGTTTGCAGAATTCAAATTTCTGCCGTCTGAGTTTAACGTTAGCACAGTATCATTCACATCTTCAACTATTCCGCTGATAAAAGAAGTATCAGCAAACCAAACATCGGCTTTATAGAATTTACTTCGTAATACTTTTTGCGCAAAGATTAGTTCTACAAAACATACTAAAGCAATTATGCTAAAAGAATTTTTCAATGCATCAGAGCTTGTTCATTAACCAAGTTAATTATCTCGGCTTCATCAATGTCATTCATACATTTAAAATGACTGCGTGGGCATTTTTTATACCCAATTTTAGAACAGGGGCGACACTTCAAATTTTTAACCTCAACAATGCTAAATGGAGTTGAGCCTTGCGGCAGATAAGGATACATACCAAATTCCGGAACGGTGTTTCCCCACACAGAAATAATTCGTTTGTTTAATGCAGCAGCAATATGCATTAAACCAGTATCGTGTGTTATTACCAATTCAGCTTGTTTAATAACAGATGCACTTTGACCAAGCGTATATTTTCCGCAGGTACTGACAACATGATTTCCGGCAGAGGTAGCAATCTCTGCACCTCGCTTTTTATCTTCCGTGCCACCCACAAGCATAACAGGCGCATCAATTTTTTTGCAAATAGAAATTACCTTTTCTGTAGGTAATTGTTTGGTGGCATGTTTGGCACCAATTACAAACACTATATAACCTGATGCAAATTCTGTAGGGAAACCTTCTTGAACATCTACCTCATCGTGTGCACTTATAAAAAAATCTAGCCCCTCACCATCATTTATTACACCCATTCTTGCTACACTCTCAAAATAACGGTCAACAATATGCTTGTGCGGCAACCTGTTTACTTTAAAATTGGTGAGCAGCCATTTTTCAACATTTAGTTTCTGAAAAGAAATTTTTTCCCCTTTTAAATTTCTTCTTATGCGCCATGTGCGGAAATTTTTGTGAAGGTCAACTACATAATCAAAGCCTATATTCTTTAGCTGAGTTTTAACCTGCTCAACATTATCCTGCAAATAATAAAAGCCGCTGAGATAGGGATTATTGTAAATAACATCGCTAAACTGGTACTTGGTGAGGTAATAAATTTCGGCATCCGGAATCTGTTTTTTTATACAGCGTATAACCGGTGTAGTCAGAATAATATCACCAATGGATGACAGACGTACGATAAGAATTTTAGGCAATGCTTGTGGTGGTTGAGATTTTCTTTTAACAATACAAATCTAAAAAATGTTTTGCCTTTTAGAACATTAGGTTTTTTTAGTTTTTAATTTTACGCAATGAATCTTGTTGACACCCACATTCATTTATATGCCGATGAATTTTCCGCTGACAGAAATGAATTGATACAGCAAGCCCTCAATAATAATGTTACGGCATTTTACATGCCCAATATTGATTCAACAAGTATTGCTGGCATGTATGATTTGGAGGAAAAATATCCTGCAAATTGTTTTGCAATGATGGGATTGCATCCATGCTATGTGAAAGAAAATTATAGAGAAGAGTTAAGCGCAGTTGAGGCAGAACTTTCAAAAAGAAAGTTTTGCGCCATTGGGGAAATAGGTATTGATTTGTTTTGGGATAAGAGTTTTAAAAAACAACAGGAAGAGGTTTTTATAAAACAAATGGAATGGGCAAACGATCTAAACCTTCCCATCGTTATTCATTCACGCAATGCAACCGATGAAATTATTTCCATCATTAAACAAAACCAACACCTGAAGCCAAAAGGTATTTTTCATTGCTTTAGCGGAGATATAAAGCAGGCAAAAGAAATTATTGAATTGGAATTTTACCTGGGTATTGGAGGAGTTGTAACTTTTAAGAACGGTGGATTAGATAAAGTTGTTTCAGGGATTGGAATTGAAAAAATTGTTTTGGAAACAGACGCTCCTTATCTGGCTCCTGCACCACACAGAGGTAAAAGAAATGTTCCATCTTACCTTAGTTTGGTGACAAACAAAATTGCTGAATTAAAAAATATAACTGCAGATAAAGTAGCATCAATAACTACAGAGAATGCAAAAAATATATTTGTTGTATGAGCAGAAAAAAAAGCGTGGCAAAAAATATTTTAATCATATACACCGGTGGAACAATTGGAATGGTGCATGATAAAAAAACAGGCTCGCTAAAACCATTTAACTTCAGTAAAATTTCTTCTCTTCTACCCGAAGTAAGCAATTTTAAATGCAAAATAGATTTTGTTTCACTTAGCCCGTTGGTTGACAGCAGCAACATGAAACCCTTAACATGGAGTAAACTTGCTTTACTTATTGAAAAGAACTACAACAATTATGATGGGTTTATTATTTTGCACGGAACAGATACGATGGCATATTCATCATCTGCTTTAAGTTTTATGTTGCAAAATTTGGGTAAGCCTGTAATTTTAACAGGTTCACAACTTCCTATTGGAGCTATAAGAACAGATGCAAGAAGAAACTTAGTAACCTCTATTGAAATTGTAGCCGGAAACGTAAATGTGCCCGAGGTTTGTGTGTTTTTTAATGCCCAACTTTTCAGAGGCAATAGGGTTGAGAAATTTACATCTTCAAAATTTGATGCATTTAGTTCTCCAAATTATCCGGTACTTGCTGAGGCAGGTGTAGAAATAGTTTTTAATAATGAATTTATAAAGAAACAAACTAATGAGGTGCTGATAGTAAACACCAATTTAAATACCAATGTTGCCGTACTTAAACTTTTTCCGGGACTATCGCGGCATGTTGCAGAAGCAGCAACTAAAACAAAAAATTTAAAGGCGCTTATTATCGAAACTTATGGATCAGGAAATGCACCAACAGACAGCTGGTTTTTACAATGCCTAAAAAATACAATAGATAAAAACATTGCTGTAATTAATGTGTCGCAGTGCACAGGCGGTATTGTAGAAATGGGAAAGTATGAAACCAGCAACGCTTTAAAAAAGATGAGGGTTATAAGTGCCCATGATATGACACTTGAAGCGGCACTCACTAAAACCATGTTTCTTTTTGGGCAAGGGCTTACTGCCACAGAGGTTAGAGTTGAATTTGACAAAGCACTTGCAGGAGAGCTGAGTGGTGAATAACAATGTTAATAACTGCAATAGTCAAATGGGTCTTGATGAAGCAAGCCCTGTTATTTTTGGTGCAACAAAATCAGAAATAAATTCGCTTAGCGAAATATTAAAATAGGTTTGGTTTTAGGTTCTCAGCCTGTCGCTTTTATCCGGCAGGCTTTTTTATCCGGCAAATTATTTTTTGTACGTTCCGTTTTCGGTAATAAAAACAAGCTTATTTTTTCCAAGTGCCTCTTTTACTTTATCAATAAAGTTTTTCTTGCTTTTCGTTTTCATTTAAAAGTTGAAAACACATTACATATTCACCTTCTCTGCCTCTCTGAAAACGATCGTAGCGCACCGGCATACCATAAGTTGTTTCGTGCTGCTTTATTATTTCCATTAGTTTTTCACCAGCAACACCATCAACACCTTCGCCTATGCTGGTGAAAGAAACCATCAGGCGATAAGTTGTTTCAGCACCTTCGCGCTCAACAGCCTCATCCATTTGCGGTTCTCTTACTTCGGATAGAACGGCATTTTGCTGGGAAGGTGGTAGCGGCTCAACAGGTCTTTTTGTAACAGGATGTTCTGTTTCAGCAACTTTTTTTTGCTGTTTGCACGAACAACTTACAAGCACTGCGCATACTACAACTAAAGATATTAATGTTCTCATTTTATTTTTTTATTAAAGATTAAAGGAATACAAATTTGCATATTTTTCCTTTATGTAATTCATAAAAAAATCAATATTGAGTTCAGAACCTGTAATATTGATACACAGTTCATCAGCCGAAAAAGTTTTTCCATGCCGGTGTATTTTTTCGCGAAGCCAGTTTAACAACGGTAAATTGCTTCCAGATTCTATTTCAGCCTCAAGGTTTTTAATTTCATTTTTAGCCGCTTCAAAAAATTGAGCCGCATACATGCTCCCTAAACTATAGGTAGGAAAATATCCAAACATGCCATGACTCCAGTGAACATCCTGCAAAATTCCCTGCGAATCATCTTCTACTTTTAGCCCTAAATAATTGTTGTATTTCTTGTTCCATTCATTCTTCAAATCAGCTACATCAATTTTTCCTTCAAACAAATCGCGCTCCAATTCAAACCTTATCATTATGTGCAAGTGATAAGTTAACTCATCGGCATTGGTTCTGATAAAAGACGGTTTTACAGTGTTAATTGCAGCGTAAAATTGTTGAACAGATATGTTTTTTAACTGATCAGGAAAAGTATTTTTTAAAGTTTGGAAGTTGCATTTCCAAAAAGACAGCGAGCGTCCTACTTTATTTTCCCACAATCTTGATTGAGATTCGTGTATAGCAAGGCTTAGGAACTCTCCAGATGGCAATCCATAATCATTCACCGGCAACCCTTGCTCATAAAGAGCATGACCGCATTCGTGAATGCTGCTGCCAATCATTTCAAATAAATCATTTTCGTTTATTCGGGTGGTGACACGAACATCGTTGGCATTAAAACCTGTTGTGAACGGATGGGTAGAAATATCCTGTCTTCCCTTATTAAAATCATAGTTAAGTTGCTTGAGAAGTATGAGGCTGAAATCCCACTGCTTGTTTTTATCGAAATGCAAATGCAAAAAATCAGTATTGGGTTGGGATGCATCAGCAATTTTTTTGGTGACAGGAATTAATTGGTTATGCAATTGGGTAAAGATGGCAGAAACTTTTTTTGTTTTTAAACCCGGTTCAAACTGATTGAGCAAAGCATCGTAAGGATGCTCCTCATACCCCAATAAATCACATTCCTTTTTCTTTAAATCAACAAGTTTAGAAAGAAAAGGAAGAAAGAGATTAAAATCTTTTTTCCTTTTTGCCTCCTGCCATGCATTAAAAGATTCAGAAACAGTTTTGCTGAGTTCAATAACAAATGCTGTATTGTACTTTTTTCTATCATTATAAACTCTAAGCGTTTCAGTTACGTTTATTTTTTCAATTTTATTCAGAGAATCTGATTTGCTTAATTCTTCAAGCAATGATCCTAATTCTTTTTCTACACCTAAATCGTGCGCCATGCCGCTGAGGGTTGCCAATTGCTGCGCACGTAATGTTGCGCCCATTGCGGGCATATACACTTCCTGATCCCATTGTAACACAGCCATAGCTGCATTGAGGTCGGCAATTTGAGTCAGTTTTTTGTTTGTATAGGTGGTAGGCGGGATTTGATATGGGCATATTTGTCATTTTATTTTACTGATGGAAATAAAAAGCATTATCCAACCTGCAATAAAACATAATCCGCCTATTGGAGTGATTGGTCCGAGAAACTTTAATGACTCCCCTTTTATACTTGCTAATGCCAAACCATATAGCGAACCGCTAAAAAGAATTATACCTGCAATAAAAAAAACGGAAGCGTAACTAAAATTTACTTCCGGAAAATTTTTGATGAGCAACGCAACGCCAACTAATGCAAGGGTATGGTAGAACTGATATTGCACACCTTTTTCGTAAGCATTAAGCATTACGTCACTCAATAGTGGTTTTAGCTTGTGGGCACCAAATGCGCCTATAATTACACAAAGTACGCCTGATACAGCGGCAGTTTGTAAAAGAATTTTAGCTGTCATAATTTAATTTGACAAAGGATATTCATTAAAAGTATTTAAGAAGATTTTTCTCCGATAAAATGATCCTCATCATCTTTAAACAAAATATTAAAGGTGGTTAAGCTTCCATAAATGCGTGTAAGATATTGCTGCAAGTTAACTTTATCTTCCTCTGTAAGTTTATCATGGGCATTAATGCGCTGCTCCATCACCCTAAGCCGATCGCGTAACATTATTATTTTATTGAAAAAAACTTCTACCGGGAGTTCCTTCGGTTTCATACTCTGGTTTGCAGGTTGCAAAATAAGTTTACCCCCAACCCATTTTGCGCCAAGAGGAACCGTTTCCTGAACATCAGAAAATTTGCGAATAATTTTCGTTAGCGATGCTTCCACGTCAGCTATGCTTACAGGGTCTCCTGTAGGTTCAACAATTTCAATAACCTGTACATTCTGATACGATTTCGCTACCTCAACCTTTCCCTTTTCGGTGAATACAACTATATAAGTGCGGGGTTTTACGTTTACTACAACGCCTACGCCATGCTCGGGGTGTTTTATTCGCGAGCCTATTCCTAATTCTTCAAACATTTTTTTGCTTTTGGCAAACGTAGTAGAATTATTAAAAAGACTCATACCCTTTATAAAAATTTAATAGACCCTCTCATAACAAATTAAAAGTCCTGATAAACTCACTCAAACTCTTAATTGAATTCTCTATGAATAAAACAGACATAGTATAACCAATCACCCAACAATTCCGTAACAAATTTATATTTGCCTGATCATGCTAAAAGCTATTCTGCATAAATCGTTTACACTTGTGTTAGCTGTTGCTATATTTTTTTCTGCAACAGGAATAACAGTTTTTAAAATGGTTTGCAGCAAAAGCAATTCTTACAGTGCTTCCCTCAGCCAGTTTGACGATTGCTGTAAGAAAAACAAATGCAATGCCTGCACGGTAAATGATAATTGTTGCGGCTTTTTGAAAAGTACGGTTTCATCTGTTCAGCAATATGTGCATGAGGTTACTTTTGGATTAGACCTAGTAGTAACAGAAGTTATTGATTTTCTCATCCCTTTTTCTGTTGCTAACGAATCAAACCCTCTTGCTTTTTGCGCAAATGCTCCTCCTGATATTGCAGGCAGGGATATTTTGATTATGGTAAGTCGTTTCATTATTTGATTTTATTAAACATTAATTGTCCTGTTAACTATAACAGGAATTATTCTTTTACGTTTAATTAAAATTAATATTAAAATGTATTCAATAAAAAAATACAGTTCAGTTTTAAAATACAAGTTAAGGATTATCCTAATAGTACTCATGTTATTAGGATTTGATAAGACAAATGCTCAAACAACCATAAAAGGAACTGTTAAAGACAATGCCAACGAAACCTTGCCTGGTGTAAGTGTTACCATAGTTGGTATAACAAGCGGAACCGCAACTGACATTTACGGAAAGTTTGAATTAAATACAACACAATCTTTTCCTCTCACCTTATTATTCAGTTTCGTTGGCTTTACCACTGATTCTCTTTTGCTGCATAATTATGATGGCAATGAAATAAACATCAATTTAAAAAAATCGGTTACACTAAAAGCCGTTGACATTAAATCAAAACGGGAAGCAACAACCATATCCACCATCAATCCCATAAACACCACCACAATTGGTCAGGAAGAATTATTAAAAGCAGCATGTTGCAACCTTAGCGAGAGTTTTGAAACAAACCCAACCGTAGATGCAAGTTTTACTGATGCAGTTACCGGAGCCAAGCAAATTCAGATATTAGGATTGGATGGCGTTTACTCTCAAATACAAACTGAGTTAATTCCGTTTATAAGAGGCTTATCAAGCAATTATGGTTTGGCATTTATACCAGGACCCTTCATTGAATCCATTCAAATAAACAAAGGCGTGGGTAGTGTTGTTACAGGACATGAATCTATTAGCGGACAGGTAAACATTGAGTTGAAAAAACCACACGAAGCCGAAAAGTTTTTAATAAACGGCTATTTCAATTCTGAACAGCGCATGGAACTTAATACCCAGATTGCAGGAAAACTTAATAAGCATGTTTATACCGAATTACTTTCTCATGGAAGCATGTTGCAAAACAAAGTTGACCATAACAAGGATGGTTTTTTAGATTCTCCTCTTTACGAGCAAATCAATTTGTATAACCGCTGGCAGTTTATTTACAACCCGGTTTTTGAAGCACAGGCAGGCATTCGTTTTGTCTATGATGATAAGCAAGGCGGACAAAATCAATTTAGTTATGCCAACGATTATGGCACACAAAATTTTTATGGTATTGGCATTAAAAACAAAATGATTGATGCTTTTGCCAAAACAGGTTTTTTATTTAAGGAAAAACCTTGGAAGAGTATTGGCGTTATTCAGTCTGTGCGTTATCATGAGCAAGAATCTTATTTCGGATTAAAAACTTTTGACGGCATACAAAAGAGCTATTATGCCAACGCTATTTCACAAGGAATAATTGGCGATACACGGCACACTTTTAAAAACGGTGTTGCATTTGTTTATAACGATTACTCCGAAACATTTAACCAATCAGAACAAAACACAATTGAAACTACTCCGAGGAGTTTTTACTGAATATACTTACAACAACAGTAAAAACATTTCTATGGTAGCCGGAGTTCGTTACGATTACCATAATGAGTTTGGCAGTTATGTAACTCCGCGCGTTCACTTCAAATATAATTTTACGCAACTATCGGCTTTGCGATTAAGTGCGGGACGCGGATGGCGCACAGCAAGGATATTTGCAGAGAACCCTAAAATATTTCCCAGCAACAGAATTATTGTTGCGCCCTCTAATCTTAAACCTGAAGACGCCTGGAACTATGGATTAAGTTACACACGTAAATTTCGTTTGTTCAAACGCGATGCCTCTTTTAATGCCGATGTATCCAGAACCAATTTTGTAAATCAGGTAGTGGTTGATTTGGAAGACATCCACACCATCAGGTTTTATAACCTCAGCGGAACTTCGTTTGCCAACAGCATTTCGCTTGAAATAAATTTTATTCTAATTGAACATTTTGATGTACGCCTTGCTTACAAGTTTAATGATGTAAAAACAACTTACAGCGGCACATTGCGCGAAAAACCTCTATCACCCCGCGACCGTGCCCTTGTAAACTCTCGCGTACAAAACACATAACGAAAAATGGAAATTTGATTTTACAACAAAATACAATGGGGTTAGCAGAATTCCGGCTGCGGGTGTGGTTCACCATGGCTACGAAATTCCAAAACAAGGAGATGCTTTTATTCAACTGATGAGCCAGGTTACATTTGTTCAAAAGAAGTATGAATTGTATGTAGGTGGAGAAAATTTAACTGACTACACACAACATCATGCCATCATTGAACCAGAAAATCCTTTTGGTGATAGCTTTGATGCTTCGTTAGTTTGGGGACCTTTGATGGGCCGAACTATTTATGTAGGGTTCCGGTATTTTATTAAATAAGATTTAGGAAAGAAAATTCTAAATTAAAAAAAATATATAGTAATGAATCCAATGCCTTCTTAACGGAAGACGGGCATAAAGACAAGGAAGAGTCCAAAAGGCCTCAAAAAATCATTCTCTCTTATGCAACTTTGTAACATTCTATTGAACTTTGTAGTAATGTATTTGTTCAATTTAAAAATCAATTATCAAAAATATAACAATGAAAAAAGTAATTTCAATCATATTATTTCTTACCGGACTTAATTTAACATCACATGCACAAACAGAAGTAAAAATTAGAACTTCAGCAGTGTGTTCAATGTGCAAACAAAAATTAGAAAGCGAACTTGCTTATGAAAAAGGTGTAAAGTTTGCTAAAGTAAATTTGGATGACAAAATGCTTACGGTTAATTACAACGATAAAAAAACATCAGCCGAAAAAATTAAAATTGCCATTATTAAATTAGGATACAATGCCGATGAGATGAAAGCAGACAGTATAGCATATTGGAATTTGCCCGAGTGCTGCCGTAATCCTAATGTTCCTCATAAGGAATAATGATAAACAATGGGAAACTGATAAATCTGTAAAAGGAGATTTTGCATATAAAATCAGTTCGAATCTACATTTTAGCATCATATGCCTTCTATTTATACATCACACAGCCATTTAAAAGCACGTTAATTTATGTTAAGCGAGGAATATAATAAGCCTCGCTTTTTTATTTATTTTTAGTTTTAGGGCAAAATAAAATCTTATGTGTAAAAAAATATTCTTAACGGTTTTTACATTTCTTTTTCATTCGTAAATCTCAAAGCCGATGAAGGCATGTGGCTGCCTTTTTTGTTAAAGCAACTCAACTCAACCGATATGCAAACACGTGGCTTGCAAATTCCTGTTGACAGCATTTATGCAGTTAACAAGTCAAGTCTTAAAGATGGTGTGGTATTATTTGGAGGAGGCTGCACCGGTGAAATTATTTCGGATAAAGGTTTGTTGTTAACCAATCACCATTGTGGTTACGGGCAAATACAATCGCACAGCACTGTTAAAAAAGATTATTTAACAGATGGCTACTGGGCAAAAACATACAACGATGAACTGCCATGTAAAGGATTAACGGCATCTTTTATTATTCGCATTGATGATGTTACCAATGACATTATCCCGGCATTAAATTCAAAAATGACTGAAGCCGAGCGTGAAGCCACTATTTCAACTATTGCTTATTCGCTTGAGAAAAAAGCTGTTGAAGGAACACATTACGAAGCGCGCGTTCGACCATTTTTTACCGGCAACAAATACTTTATGATTGTTAGCGAAACGTATAAAGATGTGCGCTTAGTTGGCACTCCTCCATCAGCTATTGGAAAATTTGGTGCCGATGCCGATAACTGGATGTGGCCCCGCCACACTGGAGATTTTGCGCTTTTTTAGAATTTACGCAGGTAAAGACAACAAACCTGCCGAATATGCTACTGACAACGTACCGTATGTGCCACGTTATTCATTTCCTATTTCACTAAGCGGTGTTAGTGAGGGAGATTTTACAATGGTATATGGTTTTCCAGGTCGTACCAACGAATATCTGTCGTCCTATGCCTTGGAATTAATTATGAATCATACCGACCCTATTCGTATTGCTTTACGTGATGTGCGCTTAAAAAACATGGAGGAAGTGATGCGCGATAATGATACTGTTCGTATTCAGTATTCAGCAAAATATGCAAGTATTGAAAATGCATATAAAAAATGGAAAGGCGAACTGCGTGGATTAAAACGCTTAAACGCCATTGAGAAAAAAAGAAAAACCGAGAGTGCATTTGGCGCTTGGTTAGATGGCAGCGCTGAAAGAAACAATAACTACGGAAAACTGATGGGCGATTTAAAAAACGCTTATAAAGAACTTACTCCTTATAGTATTGCATCCGATTATATTAATGAAGGCGCTTATGGAATTGAACTGCTGGCTTATGCAAGAAATTATTTGGCATTGGCGGACTCGGCTGTGAACAAAACAGCAAATAGAGAATGGGTAGAGAAAGAATGTGAAAGGTTAATAAATATTTCAAAAGGGTTTTATAAAGATTACCACCCTCCGTTGGACGAAACCATTGCTTCAGAACTATTGGAAATATATTTCAGAAAAACCGATATGCAGTTTCATCCTGCCATATTCAGCGACATTAATACGAAGTATAAAAATGATTTTGTAAAATATGCAAGCGATGTGTTTTCAAAATCTTTTATGACAACACAGAAAAAACAGGAAGCATTTCTTAAAAACTTTTCTGCTAAAAAATTATTATCCGACCCTGCTTACCTCCTCATGAAAAGTTTTGAAGATGTAAACAAACAAAAAGTTGCCGGTGAGTTTAACAAAGCTGTTGCAGCAACTAGCCTATTGCAGCGTAAATACATGGCTTCGCAAATGGAAATGCATCCCGACAAAAAATTTTACCCTGATGCCAATTCAACTCTGCGCGTGGCTTACGGCAATGTAAAAAGTTATAAGCCAATGAATGCCGTTACTTATAATTATTTTACCACTGCCGATGGTATCATTGAAAAATACGACAGCACCAATTACGATTTTAATGCTCCTAAAAAATTGCTTGCACTTATTTCTAAAAAAGATTTTGGAAGGTATGCTAAGGATGGCGAACTGCCCTTATGTTTTATTGCCACCAACCACACCACAGGCGGTAACTCAGGCAGCCCGGTTTTAAATGCAAAAGGACAATTAATAGGAACAAACTTTGACCGAGTGTGGGAAGGCACAATGAGTGATTATATGTTTGATCCGGAAATGTGCCGCAATATTACCTTAGACATACGCTATACGCTTTTTGTAATTGACAAATTTGCTAATGCACAAAGGTTAATTGATGAGTTGAAGATTGTTCAATAACTTGAATTCAACTAAAAAATGAAAAAAACTCTCATAATAATTATCTGCTTAAGCAATGTTTGCCTTGCTCAGGTCAAGGAAATAAAATTTTACAGTGACAATAGATTAAGAGTTGAAGTGATGCCTGAAGAAGCAAAATTCAGCAAAGCAATATTTGAAAACGAGGATAGCACAATAACAACTGAAATAAAAAATTTAGAAACCAATAAAGTAATTAATCGTGAAACATACAAAGGCGATGAACCATTTGGCGTTTGGATTAGTGGTTATTATAAAGGTGTTGAAGAAAAAGATTATTCCTTTGAGCTAAATTATTCGCAAGATTATTGTATAAATAATACAGTTGGTATTGACCTCATCTCAAACAATGACAGCATTGGATACAAAGCCCCGGTACTTGATGGCAATAGTAAAAAGACCGCCTTGATGAATTTTCTAAGTACTAATTTAAGGTATCCCGGCCAACGCCCGAATAAATGGAATAGAAGGTATTGTTTACACTTCGTTTACTATCACACAAAATGGAATAGTTGAAAATATAAATGTAGTAAAAGGAGTTGACATTTCATTGGATAAAGAAGCAGTCAGAGTAATTCGTAAACTTAAATTCAAGGAACCTCCAATGCTTAACAATATTCCAAAGACTTATTGTTATCATCTTCCAATTCGTTTCCGGCTTGGATAAAGAATCTTAAAAAATGTAAGATGTGTTTCGGTCACCTGCCATTTTGAGTCTAATTTGGTAAAAGAAACTTAAAGGAATACGTACCGGTAACGAGATCACATTTAAAACATTCCGCTTATTCCATTTTTCTTTACCCGATGTTAAAGCCCATAACATTTGTGCCGATTGTTTACTCCTGTAAACCTGATGTAAATACCTATGAAGTATTTTATAGAATTGTGGTTGGTACGTATTCTTAAACATCAAAACCAATTCGTCAGAGTCGCTCCAGTTCGATTTTGATTTTAATTCATCTTTAACTTTTTCAAAAAATTTAGTGCCGGGCAATGGGTAAGAAACGGATACACCAATGTGATAAGGCATCAAGTCCATCACCATTTTAATAGTTTGTTTAATATCATCTAAGGTTTCGCCTAAATAGCCAAATTGAATAACGAAGCAAGGTTTAATTTTATGCTTGCGAAGGTTGGCTGTTGCTTCGTAAATCTGAGAAACTGTGGTTCCTTTATCCATAGCATCTAAAATCTTTTGAGATCCGCTCTCTGCGCCTACCCATACCTCATCGCATCCAGCATCAGCCAAATGTTTGATGTTTTCTTCTTCAAGCAATAAGTCAACGCGGCATTGAATTTTAAATGGAATCAATAAATTATTTTTCTGCATCAACCCAGAAAACTTTTTTATCCATCCGGGTTTTAAACCAAAAATATCATCGCAAAACCAAACATGTTCAATACCATAATTTTCTTTCAGTAATTTTATTTCTTTCACAACCAATTCAGGGGAACGAGCATTGTAGCGGTTTCCATAAATTGGTTTTGCACACCAGTTACATTTAAACGGGCAACCACGCGTTGTAAAAACATTGATTGAAAAATACCCCGTACTTTTTTCCCATGCGCTTCTGTATTTTTCAATATCAACTAAATCCCATGCCGGAAGTGGCAAAGAGTCTAACTCCTTTAAAATTTCGCGAGGTGCTGTTTTTATTAACTTATTGTTTTCAAAATAAGCCAAGCCCCTAATGTTAGCACAATTATTACCATCATTAGAAACATCATCTAACAATTCCTTTAAAGTCAGCTCTGCTTCACCAATAATAATAAAATCTGCTCCGGCTTTTAAATAATTTTCTGAATGGTCGGTGCTGTCACTGCTCGATACAATTATTTTACATCCGGCTTTTTTAGCATGCGCTATCATTTCAAATGCAGCCTCTCGCATGTTGGTGAGGCACATTTTGGTTAGGTAGTTAAAGCCATCATCATAAACAACAAAAAAATCAGGCTTAAATTTGTTTATCGTTTCTATAACAGCAGATGCTTCTTTTTCAAACATTACATCAAACAACTCAACCTCATATTTATTATCCCTGATAAAAGCCGCTGCCTGGATAGTTGCAAGAGGAGGATATGGCTGTTGTTGTTTCCACTGCTTAGCATCTAAACGTAAAAAATAAGAGTGGGTAAAAAGTACACGCATGAGTTATCAGGACAATTTATATCCTGTTGTCAGCTCAAAAATAGCTATCTCTTCTTCTAATTTCTGTAAAACTTTTTCCTGGAAGCGGTTAGGATGATATTTGGCTACATCATCTTTCACCTTAATGTTTTCCTTAAAATTAATCTCAGCAGATGACTGAAATTTTTTTGTCCAATACTTCAGTGTAACCCTTTTGAAAAAATTATTCAGTGATAGTCCTAAAGAATTACTGAAGCATAACTCTAAAAAATTTTTAACCACCACGGATTGTTGTTTGTCTTTAAAAAAAACAGGCTCTTTAGTATTAGGTAAAAAGTTTTTTGTCCACTTGTTTTCTTGCTTAAAACTCAAAAAACAGTTAAAGTTATAAAGCGGAATGAGTGATTCTATTTCAATAGCAGTAAAAATATTCTTCTCCTGGATGGTTAAATTGTTTTCATCAACAAAATAATTAAGGCAAAAATATTTATGAGAATTAAATAGAAACACCTTCTTAAAAAGAATCAGAAGAGAACGGCAAATCCACAGCCTGTTGCCAGAGGTAACGATAAAATAATCAATGTCGCCATCTTCTTTTAAAACACCTTTAGAAAGCGACCCGGAAATAAAAACCCCTTTCACAAATGGAAACCAGGATATAATCCTTGAAAATAAACGTGCCTTAGGCATTATTCTTTCGGCTCTTTCTGCATCAATATTACGTTTATGGATTAAGGTTAAGTCATCCTTTAGAGAATAAGCCTTACCTACTTTAAAAATAAGTCCTTTTTTAAACAAGGAATCGAGCAGGTCTTTTAACTGGGTAAAGCTTAGTGGGGTTGAGCAATATTTCTCTATTTCTTCTGCTGTAAGCGGATGATAAAAAATATTGAAATAAAGGAGGGTTTTAACCACAACCGATTCATTAAAATTGAGCAGATGCGTGCTTTCATTTAATAAACCTGGCTGGGGTTTTGCGGCTATCATCGGATTCAAAAATAACCATAAAACAATAGCTTATTAAGCATGACTGTTGAATGGGAAAAACTAAGTATTAATTGGGGTTTAGATGACCTATACTTGTTTCCCTGTTTTTAAAAATAAATGATTGTTGTATGTATAAATTTTTATATTTGCCTCCCCTAAAAAAATATACATGTTAATAGTTCCAATTAAAGAAAATGAGCCGATAGATAAGGCTTTAAAAAAGTTTAAAAAGAAGTTTGAAAAAACAGGTGTGGTAAAACAGTTACGTGCTCGTCAGGCTTTTGAGAAAAGGTCAGTTGAAAGAAGAACTGAAATCAAAAAAGCGGTTTACAAAAACAAATTAAGACAAGAAGAAGCCGAAGGGTAACTTCCTTCTGGTGGGTAGACAGAAGTTTAGAGTTTAATCTCTTCTCCCGAACTATTTAAAAAGTGATATTCGGTAAAGTGGTATGAAAATACAGGGTTAACCTTTACTTTTATTTTATACTTAAAGTACCATTTCCATTTAGTAGAATACAAGCCTTTATTTATATAGGCTTCAAGAAAAGGATGGCAGTTTAATGTTATCCTTTTTTCGTTTTGCTCTTTGGCAAAAAACCGAACATGGCTTTCCACCTCATCCATTAAGAGAATACTTGCTTTCATTTCACCGGTGCCATCGCAGGTAGGGCATTTTTCAGTGGTAGAAATTTTCATTTCAGGTCTTACCCTCTCACGTGTAATCTGCACCAATCCAAACTTTGAAGGTGGAAGAATGGTGCTCTGCGCTTTATCCTTTTTCATCTCATCACGCAAGGTCTGCACCAACTGGCGCTTGTGTTCAATATTGCGCATGTCAATAAAATCCACTACAATAATTCCCCCATATCTCTTAGGCGCAACTGGCGCGCTATTTCATGGGCTGCCATAGTGTTAGTCTGAAAAGCATTGGCTTCCTGGTTATCGCTATCGCCTTTATTTCTACCGCCACTGTTTACGTCAATTACATGTAAAGCTTCGGTGTGTTCAATTACAAGATAAGCGCCATTCTGCATACTAACGGTCTTTCCAAAATCGCTTTTAATTTGCTTGTCAATCCCAAAGTTTTCAAAAATGGGGGCCTTGCCTTTATAAAGTTTTGCAATGCTCTCCTGCTCGGGAGCAATGGTTCTTATATATGACTTTACCTCCTCGTAAATGCCATTATCATTTACATGTATGTTATTGAAATCGGCATTTAACATATCGCGCAAGATGGTGGCCGTGCGATCCATTTCACCCAATAATTTAACAGGAGGCTTTGAGGTTTTAAGTGCATCGTAAAAAACCTCCCACCGCTGTATCATATCCTGCATATCCTGGTCAAGTTCTGCCACTTTTTTTCCTTCTGCCGCGGTTCTTATTATCACACCAAACATTTTAGGCCTTATGCTTAGGGCAAGTCTTTTGAGCCTATTTCTTTCCTCGCTGTCTTTTATTTTTTGCGATACAGTTACAAAATCATAAAAAGGGGTTAACACAAAATATCTTCCGGCTAATGAAAGTTCAGAAGTAATTCTCGGACCTTTAGTGCTAATTGGCTCTTTGGCAATTTGAACCGGAAGCCAGAGTCCGTTATTCATCACTTGAGTTATCTTGCCCGTCTTTACAATATCGGGCTCATTATCAAAATTGGTAAGCAGTGAATCTGTTTTGCTGCCAGATTGTGTTTGCTTAACGTACTTTACCAATGATTGAAACTGAGGACCCAAATCAAGGTAATGCAAAAAGGCATCCTTCTCGTAACCAATATCCACAAAAGCAGCATTAAGTGAGGGCATTAGTTTTTTAACCCTACCCAAATAAATGTCACCGACAGAGAAATGCTGGTCGCGCCTTTCAAAATTCAGCTCAACCAATTTCTTGTCTTCAAGCAAAGCAATTTGTACTTCGCTCGGTCCCGAATCAATTATTAATTCGCTATTCAAATGCAAAAACAATTATAGGTGATGCCCATAGCTCAAAAGCAAACAGATAAGACCCTGTAAACTTTAATCAACTACTTAAGGATAACTATAAGAAACAATAAACTGAGGCAAGTACCACTTTTAAAAGGTAAAAGAGGAAGACCATTGCATTTTAAAAACTGCATTGTAAGTATAAAAACCTACAGGCAGATGCAATTATTTCTTCTTCTTATGACGATTCTTGCGAAGTCTTTTCTTGCGTTTATGGGTCGCCATTTTATGACGCTTTCTCTTCTTACCGCTTGGCATGATTAATTAATATTTTAAATTTTTATATAAACCTGATTCCATCAGAATCAGAACGTATTTCTTTAGAACGGGGTGCGAAACTAATAAAATTTGGTAATAATGAAATAGTTACATAGAAATTATTCATAGGGTCAATGAATATTATCAATCATTACTGTCTTTGATTCTCTCATTTAGGATGCCGTTTAACTTGATGTATTATTAGATAGATTGCAAATTTTTGCAGGAGAGGTTTTTTTTTATTTTTGCCCGCCCATTGTCCGATGGTGTAATGGTAACACTGCAGATTTTGGTTCTGCCTTTCAAGGTTCGAATCCTTGTCGGACAACGGAAATCAACCAACCAGCCCCTTGTGTAACAGCAAGGGGTTTTTAATTTTACTTAGCTTGAAGAAAAATTTACATCGCTAAAATTATCTTTGCCACGTACATGGAAAAAAGAGTTAGAACACGTTTTGCCCCCAGCCCTACCTTACCGTTGCACATGGGTGGTGTGCGCACTGCCTTGTACTCATACCTTTTTGCAAAAAAAAACAGCGGTGATTTTATTTTAAGAATAGAAGATACCGACCAAAACCGCTTTGTACAAGGCGCTGAGCAATACATTATTGATGCTTTAAACTGGTGCAGTATTGTGCCCGATGAGGGAATTGGCAAAGGCGGCAAGTTTGAGCCTTATAGGCAAAGCGAACGAAAACCAATTTACAGGCAATATGCAGAGCAGCTAATAGAAAGTGGACATGCCTATTTTGCGTTTGATACAGCCGAAGAGTTAGAACAGTTAAGGAAAAATGCTGAAACTGAAAAAAGAACTTTTTCTTATGATGCCAGCGTGCGTTCCTTGCTTAACAATTCTCTCAACTTAAATCCGGATGAAACTGCTAAACGAATTGCAGAAGGAAAGCACTATGTAATACGATTAAAAGTTGAAGCCGGTGAAGAAATTTCTTTTACCGATTTAATTCGCGGGAAGGTTGTGTTCAAATCTGATGTGATTGATGATAAAGTTCTTTTAAAGAGCGATGGAATGCCCACCTATCACCTTGCACATATAGTTGATGATGTGCTGATGGAAATTACACATGCCATACGTGGCGAGGAATGGCTGCCAAGTGCTCCCGCCCACATTCTCATTTATAAATATTTAGGATGGGAAAATAAAATGCCTTACTATGCTCATTTACCACTGCTATTAAAGCCTGATGGCAATGGCAAGTTAAGCAAGCGCGATGGCGACAGATTGGGCTTCCCCGTTTTTCCTTTGCAATGGAAAGACCCTTCATCAGGAGAGATTAGTACTGGCTACCGAGAGAAAGGATACTATGCCGAAGCTTTTGTAAACATGCTTGCTTTGCTTGGCTGGAACCCAGGCACAGAGCAGGAAGTTTTTAGTTTGGATGAATTGACTCAGCTATTTTCTTTTGAGCATATACACAAAGCGGGCGCAAAATTTAATCCCGAAAAAACAAAGTGGTTTAATGAGCAATGGCTGCAAAGAATGAATGATGTTGAAATTGCCAATCGTTTATCAACACAAATTGCAAATAGCCGTAAAGACTTAACTTATTTTATAAAAGCGGTTGCATTACTAAAGCCGCGTGTGCAGTTTGAAAACGAAATGCTCGAAAAAGGAAAATATCTTTTTGAAGCACCTGAAAACTATGACGAACAGGTAATTTCAAAAAAATGGAAACCTGATTTAAAACCTTTCTTTAATTCCCTGGTAGCAGCCTTTGCATCTTTAAACGATTTTGCAAATTCAAATATTGAAACCACTTTTAAAGAAACTACAGCAGCCAACAACTTAAAGCCCGGTGAAGTATTACAACTATTGCGTGTGTTTATTAGTGGTCAGGGCACGGTGTTGATTTATTTCCAATGCTTGAATTACTGGGCAGAGATGAAGTGGTTACTCGATTAAACGCTGCTCTTCAAAAATTTTAAATGGCTAAACTTTATATAAGCGGAATTGAATGCCATGCCTTTCATGGCTGCTTGAAAGAAGAACGTATTATTGGTCAAAAGTTTAGTGTAGATGTAATTTTTGATGTTGATTTGAAAGAGGCAATTTTAACCGATGACTTGAGAAAAACAATAGACTACGTTGCAGTAAAAGATATTGTATTGAGGGAAATGAAAATTCCTTCAAATCTTATAGAGAATGTTTGTGGAAAAATTCTTAAATCTCTTCACAGCCAGTTTCCAAACACAAAAGACATCATTGTAAAAGTTATAAAGTTTAATCCTCCCGTTAATGGTGTTGTAAAGCAAACAGCAATAGAATTATCGAAAAATGATTTGTCCATCATCTAAAATTAAGAGCAACTGATTGGCTGTTTCAAAAAAAGAATATTTTTGCGCACGTTAATAAAAAAATAAGGTCGCGTGGCCGAGCGGTTAGGCAGAGGTCTGCAAAACCTTGTACAGCAGTTCAAATCTGCTCGCGACCTCCACAAATCCTGCACTTGTTGCAGGATTTTTTATTTCCGCGACAGATTCAGGAGTTCCTTTAAATAAAACAAAAGAGCGCGAGCTAAATCTGCTCGCGACCTCCACAAATCCTGCACTTGTTGCAGGATTTTTTATTTACTCCATTGTATTGTTAGAAAGATAGGCGCAAAAAATATTTTTGTACCGCAAGTTTTTAAGTAAGAATGATAATAGCATTACAAGTTTTTTTCTGGCTCGCTGCATTTATGCTCATTCATTCTTATGTGCTATACCCGGTAATTCTTGAAGTGCTAATGCTTTTCAAAAACAAAAAACAAACTAAACCAGGAACGCAATTACCCGGCATAAGTATTTTAATGAGTGTTTACAACGAAGAAAAAATAATTGCACAAAAACTTGATTCCATTTTGCAAAGCAATTACCCACAGGAGAACATTGAAATAATTATTGGATCTGATTGCAGCAGCGATAGTACCGAAGGTATTGTAAAAGAGATTGCAAAAAATTATCCTCAAATTAAACTTCAAAGTTTTAAAGAGAGAATAGGCAAGCCTCAAATTTTAAATGAATTAATAAAAGTTTCGTCTTATGACTATGTAATTTTTACTGATGCCAATGTTTTATTTGATAAAGACAATATCAGGAATCTTGTAGAATCATTTTCAGAAGATACCGGATTAGTTGGCGCTACAATAATTAATCACGGGTTAAAAAAACAAGGCATAAGCAGGCAAGAGGGAAGTTACATTAAAGGCGAAAACCGTATAAAATACAACGAAGGAATTTTATGGGGAACAATGATGGGTCCGTTTGGCGGATGTTTTATGATGCGCAAAAACCTTTTTGAACCTATTCCTCTTAACTTTATCGTTGATGATTTTTATCTTTCGATGATTGTACTTGAAAAAAAATACAAATGCATTTGTGCCTCCAATGCCTTATGCTATGAAGATGTTTCGGATGAAATGAGCCAGGAGTTTAAACGAAAGAAGCGAATATCAGCAGGCAATTACCAAAACCTTAAAAGATTTGCATCCATTGCAAAAAAACCATTTACTGCAACGGGCTTTTGTTTTCTTTCTCACAAGGTATTCCGTTGGTGGGGTCCTTTTACAATAATCATTTGCGGAATAACCTTGCTTTCACTTTCTCTCTTCTCAAAACTTTATTTATTGCTGTTCGTTTTTTATTGCCTGTTTTTGCTGATGCCTTTATTTGATTACTTTCAAAAAAATTAGATTAAACAATTTTTTAATCCGCCTTTCCTCCTACTTCGTTTACATGAATGCAGCTTTACTTGCTGGATTTATTCAATACAAAAGGGGTATAAGAACCAATGTATGGAACAGAACTGAAAGGGTTCTGAAAAGTTGAACAATCTCGTTTAACCAAACATAAATGCACCTATATGAACACCTAATCCTTCTCTTAAAACTAACCATTTATCTTTTCATTTAAACTTGATACTCTCCTACAAAAAAACTACTATTGTAGCAATGATAATTGCTATAGACGGCTACTCATCTTGCGGTAAAAGCACCGTAGCCAAAGCACTGGCAAAAAAACTCAGCCTTTCTTATATCGATTCCGGTGCCATGTACCGTGCAGTTACATTATTTTTCCTGCGCAACAACATTCCCATACCACTTCCCGAAGAGCTTGATCATTTTTCTTATGATTATCCTAACGCTTTAAACAAAATACACATTAGCTTCAAAGTAAATCCACAAACACGCCTTTCAGAAATTTACCTTAACGATAAAAACGTAGAAGAAGAAATACGCACTATGCACGTTTCGGAAAACGTATCACATGTAAGCGCAATTAAGGAAGTAAGAAGAAGAATGGTTGCATTGCAGCAAATGATGTCACGCCTTGGCAACCTTGTAATGGATGGACGCGATATTGGCACAACAGTATTTCCAATGGCTGATATAAAAATTTTTATGCAGGCTAATGAAGAAGTGCGCGCACAACGCAGGTTTAAAGAGTTGCAACTTAAAGGCACAAAAGTTACCATTGACGAAGTAAGAGCAAACCTCAAAAGCCGTGATAAAGAAGACAGCTCGCGTTCGAAAGTCCGTTAAGAAAAGCAGATGATGCAGTAGTGCTTGACAACACAAACATGACTCACGAACAACAAATTGAATTTGTGCTACAGGAAATAGAAAAGAAAAAGCAAAAAAACTTAGTCCAACAATAAAACCAAAATATTCATGGTTTACATCAACAAAAATTTTAAAATGCCTGCTTTTACATTGGGCATTGAAGAGGAATTTCAGGTTATAGACCCTGTTACACGCGAGCTAAAATCTCACATGCACCAAATTGTAGAAGGCGGTAAAGTGGTTTTAAAAGAACAAGTAAAAGCTGAAATGCACCTAAGTGTGGTAGAAGTGGGCACCAACACTTGTAACGATATTACCGAAGCACGCAAAGAAGTTACATTTCTTAGAAAGATGGTTGCTGAGCTTGCCGCTAAACAAAATTTAGTTATTGCCGCAGCAGGCACGCATCCTTTTTCGCGCTGGCAAGATCAATTAATAACCGACCACCCTCGATACGAAGAAATTGTTCGCGAAATGCAGGATGCCGCACGAAGCAATTTAATTTTGGGTTGCACGTACACGTTGGCATACCTGATAGGGAAACAGGTTTAAAACTAATGAACCAGGCGCGTTATTTTCTGCCGCACATATTTGCACTCTCTACCAACTCACCTTTTGGGAAGGGCGAAACACAGGCTTTAAATCCTTTCGTACAAAAGTGTTTGATAAATTTCCACGCACCGGTATCCCCTGATGAGTTTAGCAGTGCAAGTGAGTATGATGATTACATAAAACTACTCGTAAAAACTAATTGCATGGATAATGCGAAAAAGTTTGGTGGGATATTCGCCTACATCCATTTTTCAATACAGTTGAGTTTCAATTTGCGATATTCCTATGCGTATTGAAGAAACAATTTGCCTTGCCGCTCTTATGCAATCTATCATTGCGAAACTGTTTAAATTAATGTCAAGCAATCTTAGTTTCCGCATTTACAGCCGCGCACTCATTAACGAAAACAAATGGCGCGCTGCTCGTTATGGTATTGAAGATAAATTAATTGATTTTGGTAAAGAAGCAGAAATAGAAACCAAGGTTTTAATTGAAGAGTTAATAGAATTTGTTGATGATGTTGTTGATGATTTGGGCTGCAGAAAAGAAGTTGCAAAAATTCCTGAAATGTTTTTTGGCGGTACAGGTGCCGACAGGCAGTTGGCGGTGTATGAAAAAAATAAAAACTTTAAAGAAGTAGTAGATTACATAGTTAGTGAAACAAATATTGGTATTAACGTAAAAGAGGCTGTAGAAAAAGCTAAATGAATCAATCACTGATTAAAGTTGCTGTACTTGATTTATACAACAACGAACCTAATGAGGGTATGCGAAGCATCAAGGCCATACTTGAGCGCTTCAATAAAATAAACAATGGTTTAATTAATTATACTGTTTATGATGTAAGGGCAAAAGATGAGTTCCCCAACATAAACGAATACGATATTTTTATTTCATCAGGAGGCCCAGGCTGTCCGAAACCATCCGATCAAAAATGGGAGAAAGATTATTTTGAATTGATGGATGCCATTGCTGAAAATAATAAAATAGAAGTGACATCCAAAAAGCATGTTTTTTTAATTTGTCATTCTTTTCAAATGATGATGAATCATTATGGCTATGGTGTTATTGAAAAAGACACTCTGCAGCATTTGGAATTTTTCCAATTCATAAAATGGATGATGCAATAAACAGCAACATTATTGGCAAACTTCCCGAACCGTTTTATGCAGTTGACTCCCGCGAGTGGCAAGTGGTTAAACCAAACCTTGAGAAAATAAATGCCGATGGAGCCACTCTTCTTTGCCAGGAAAAAAATCGCCCTCATGTACCGTACGAGCGTGCAATAATGGCATTGCGTTTTAGTCCCTATATGCTGGGGTGCAGTTTCACCCGGAAGCCGATGCCGAAGGTATGTACCGGTACTTTGAACGCCCTGATAAAAAGAAATTTATCATTGAGAAATACGGCAAAGAAAAATATGATGAAATGATATCATACTTAGCTGACCTAACAAAATTGAGCTGACTCATCATATTATTATTCCATCTTTTCTAGTGCTTGCTGTGAAGCAACTGCGCCCCGAAGCCGCAAGAATTTAGTGTTTCACTTTTTTAGAAGATTTGTGGGTTGAAAAAATTTAATACGTAAGTAGTTTAGCCACACGTTCAGCTTGAACCCTAATTTCGGGAACTGCAGTACTTTCCCAAAGTACTCCCCTCAAAGTTGAGCCAATGGTAAAAAAAGAAGTTGAAATTTTATTTTCAGTAATAACATTTCCGTAAGCGGTTGCTCTTATTCCCAAATCAAGTTCATCTGGTTCAATTAAATTTCTTTTTAGCAAATTCTGCATCAAAGAGTCTTTAACTTTTGTTACATTGGTTTGCGGACCGGTGCAGTTAATAATGCGTTGCACTTTCATAAAAACAGGAATTTGAGATTTGCGCTCAGTTATCATCACCTCAACTTTTCCATCAGCCAATTTTGATTCCTTAATGCGTCCTGCCAAAATTTTTAGTTTGTACGATTGAAGCAATGGAGCAATACGTTCATAAACTTCAACAGGTAACCTGTGGCGTGCCAACCCCCATGTATGTCTAACGTGATTAATAAATCTCTTCTTTTCAGATAAATCCAACTGTAGCCAAATGTCTTGTGAAAGGTCGCAGTGCGTCAACCACAGCGGCTCCAAACAAATTTCTTTTGCGCGCTTCCTGTACGTGCTTTCTGAATACATCAAAATCTGGTTGATGGAGTAAGGCCTTTTAACTCAATTAAAATATCGGAATATGGTTCATATTTTCTGTGAGGCAACGGAAAAAAACCATGTGTTGAGGCTGCAATAATATTTCCCTCAAAATTTTTTTCAAGCAAACTCAGCACTGTATCCACCATTGTTAAACCGGTGCCCAATATCAGTACATCGCCATTGTTAAGATTATCGGTTGCATCATCAGTCCAAGGATTTGAGAAATACTTTTTCTGTTCAATTAAATCGCTGCCAACAGCCTTAGGAATTTCAGGAATAAAATTTCCGGGAGCATAAAGAATTTTATCGGCCGCAAATTTTTCGTTACCTGATGTTGTAATGTCATACCTGCCATTGACAAACACAACGTCATTTACCTGCTTTTTAATTTCAACCACTTCAACATTGGCTGAATTTTTTATTGCATGGTTAAAATGTTTGGCTACATACTCACCGAAAATACTTCGAGGTAAAAACATATTTTCCAAATTCTCATCATCAAACTCAGCATAAATATTTCTTACCCAGTTAACGAAATGCAAAGGCTCGTTGTTAAACAAACTCATTTTACTGGCAGCTACATTTAACACATGATACTTGCTTTGGCTACTGTAGGCAATGCCCTTTGCCACAGGATAACCTTCATTAAAAAATAAAATCTTTATGGGCTTATGATAACTCCTGCAAATATGAATGACTGTTGCCGCTCCCGAAAAGCCTCCGCCAATTATGGCTATTGTATTTTTTTGCAAAGTACTATCAGTCATAAATAAGAGTTTAATTGACTTTAGGTATCCCTAATTAATACCCCAATATTTTCATCATGCTTTTTGAGCTTTGCTCTTTGCAAAAGCCATGTGGAAAGTTCGCCATCTTCGTTTCTTTCAATTAACACATGTTTGGGTGCTGGCAATAAACAATGTTGTATACCTCCATATCCACCTAACGATTCCTGGTATGCACCTGTGTGAAAAAATCCAATGTATAATGGGTCCTTCTCTTCAAACCTTGGCATAAACACGCGGTTCTTTACATTCTCCATAATGTAATAATCATCGCCATCGCAGGTAATTCCACCTAAATTAATTCGGTCAAATTCTTTATCCCAGTGATTAATGGCAAGCATAATAAACTTTTGTTTAATGCCCCATGTGTCGGGCAAGGTGGTAATAAAACTGCTGTCAATCATATACCAGCGCTCTTTATCATTCTGTTGTTTTTGCCCAACTACTTTATAAATTATTGCTCCACTTTCTCCTACTGTAAAACTTCCAAACTCAGTAAAAATATTGGGTACGGGCACTTTTCTTGAATCGCAAATTGTTTTTATCTGGCTTATAATCTGGTCAGCCATGTACTGGTAGTCGTACTCAAAACTAAGGCGTGTTTTTATAGGCATACCTCCGCCAATATCAAGCGAGTTAAGTTCAGGGCAAATCTTACGCAAGTCGCAATAAAGCTGAATGTTTCTTTGCAGTTCGCTCCAGTAATACGATGTATCTTTAATACCGGTATTGATAAAAAAGTGCAACATCTTTAACTCCACATTTGCATTTTTTTGATGGTGTTTTTATAAAACTCCAAAATTTCTTTTGAGCGTATTCCCAATCGCGAAGTATAGAATTCAGCATTGGGTTCTTCTTCAGCAGCTATGCGTATTCCAATTTTTATTTTTTTATCAGGCAATGCTTTTTCGTAGTGTGTAAGTTCATCGGTATTATCAAGAACAGGAATTACATTGCTGAAATCGTCCTTAATCAAATCAACAATTCCCTTTATATAATTTTCGCGCTTGTAGCCATTGCTTAAAATAAAAATATCCTTATTTATTTTTTGCTGCTGGTGCAATGCCCTTATAATAGGAATATCAAAGGCAGATGATGTTTCAAGGTGAATTTCGTTCTTAATAGCTTCTTCCAGCACAAAAGAAAAATGAGAGCTTTTGGTACAATAACAATATTGATAAGTTCCTTTATAATCAACCTTTGCCATTGCCACTTTAAAAATGCGCTTCGCCTTTTGTATTTGCGAGCTAATTTTGGGTAAATAAGATATTTTGAGAGGTGTCCCGTACTGTTCTATAATGTCCATCATATTAATACCATTAAAATGGAGCACATTATCAATCACTTCAAAACCTTCCTGTGGAAAATCGTAGCTTTGCCTTATTAAATCAATATAACTGTTGCGCATTTAATAAATTATGAGTTATGAATAATGAATGGTCAATTGTGCCCCAAAGTTTCGTGGGGGGGGATTGTCAGCATTGAGCAATTGGTTTTTTTAATACTCTGAACTTATCGTGTGCGAATGTAAATAACAGTTGCAATTAATTGAGAAAATATTTTTATGGAAAAGAAAATAAAATTTATTGAAGTAAAAAGTGAGATTGGTGCAGGCACGCGTGGAGCAAGCCTCGGTGTAGATGCTATTAAAGTGGCGCACTTGATTATGGAAGCAATTTGTTTAACAAAGTAGAGAGCATAGATGTGCCTAATGAAAACAAATTGCTTTTTGAACTGGGCGGTACTCCTTATGCCAAGCGTATCAAAGGAATTGTTACTATGTATGAGCGCATTTCTAAAGTGGTGGCTGATACCCTAAAGGAGCGCAAATTTCCATTGATCCTGGCAGGAGATCATAGCTCTGCAGGTGGCACTGTTGCGGGAATAAAAATGGCTTTCCCGAAATCAAAACTCGGAATTATCTGGATTGATGCTCATGCCGATTTGCACTCACCCTATACAACACCAACAGGCAACGTGCATGGTATGCCATTGGCAGCAATACTTGCCGAAGACAACAGCTCCAACCGTATGAACAAACCCGATAAAGAAACTGTTGACTTATGGAATAAACTGAAAAAAGTTGGAGGCGTTTCTCCAAAAATTACTTACCGCGATTTGGTTTACATTGCCGTGCGCGATGTAGAACCCGAAGAAACTTTTCTGATGAAAAACATAAGATTCGTTCTTTCTCAACCAACGATGTTAAAAGACATGGTGTAGAAAAATTGCAAGAGATGCGCTGGCGTATCTCTCGCACTGTACACATATTTATATCTCTTTTGATGTGGACAGCATGGACTCTTCTATAAGCAAAGGAACGGGCACACCTGTACGTAACGGTATTACAGAAAAAGAAGCAGGAAGTTTATGTGTGCGTTTAATACAAAACGAAAAAGTTTGCTGCTTTGAAGTTACAGAAGTTAACCCTACCCTTGACAAAGAAAACCTGATGGCAGAAAACACTTTTGAAATTTTACAACGAGTGGTTAGTCAAATAACATACTAAGCTCAAGCCATTAATCATTAATCACTAATTATGTGCGGCATAGCAGGAGTAATAGACAGAAACGGAATTGATTTAAATATTTTATACCGCATGTCAGCGGTAATACGCCACCGCGGACCCGATGACGAGGGTTTTTTGACAGTTGACACAAATAAAAAATTTTATTTAAACCGTGGCGATGATTCGATACCTGAAGTTCATTCACATCAGCATATCATTTCTAATTTTTCGGAACAAAAAATACAGGTAGCTTTACTTCACCGTAGGCTAAGCATCATTGACTTATCAGCACATGGGCATCAACCTATGAATTACAATGGTAATAAAACTTACATTGTATTTAATGGCGAGGTGTATAACTACCGCGAAATAAAATCGGAACTTGCAGCAAAAGGCTACTCGTTTTCATCAGATAGCGATACGGAGGTAATTCTCGCTTCTTACCGTGAGTGGGGTTTTGACTGCGTTAAAAAATTTATGGGTATGTGGGCGTTTGCAATTTATGACCATGAAAAAAACATCGTATTTATTTCGCGCGATAGGTTTGGTATTAAACCACTGTACTATTTCTATAAAGACGGCAAGTTGGTTTTTGCATCTGAAATAAAAGCAATACTCGAAGATAAAAATATTGTCCCGGAATTAAACACAGAAACAGCTTACCAATACATTGCCTTTTCCAAAGCCAATAATCCTTACGAAACTCTTTTTAAAAACATTGTTGAGTTGCCGGTAGGGCATAACATGGTTGTTAACCTCAGCGATTTTTCCATTAACCTAAGCTCTTATTACAATCTTGAAGACGCAGTTGCAACAACAGCGTCTTCAAATATTAAAGATTATTTTGCGGAATATCAATCACGATTTAGTGAAAGCATTTCAATGCACTTGCGGGCTGATGTTCCTATAGGTACATGCTTGAGTGGCGGGCTTGATTCAAGTGCCATTATTGGTTTTGCCGCCCCACAATTGCTCAACACAACCTTCAACAGTTTTACAGCTATTTACGATGACAAAAAAATTGATGAAAGTTTTTTTGCAAACCAGGTTGTAAATCATTTTCAAAATATAAAGCCTTATTACACCAAACCTAACTTTAATGATTATTGGAAAGATTTGGATAAACTAATCTGGCATCAGGATTTACCTATTGCAAGCACAAGTATGTATGCCCAGTGGGAAGTAATGAAACTTGCAGGCAAGCAGGGAATGAAAGTTTTGCTTGATGGACAGGGTGCTGATGAAACGCTGGGAGGCTATAGTGTTTTTACAGGCGTGTATCTTTTTTCTCTTTTGAAAAAAATGAGACTTGCAAAGTTTTATCACGAACAAAAATGCCTGAAGAAAAACCGTGGTATAAAAATTTCTAATGAAGTAATGCGTGGCGCATTTTATTTAGTGCCATCATCGCTAAAAAAATCGGCAAGAGCGCAAAAAAGGGTTGGTACCACATTTTTAACTGAAGAATTCACTCTGCAAAATTCCAATGTAAAAGATAAAGGTGTAATAGGGACCAACTACCGAGATATGAGTATAGTATCAACCAAATACGGCATGCATGATTTGTTGCGTTATGAAGACCGCAACTCTATGGCATTTTCCATTGAAAGCCGCGTACCGTTTTTAGATCACCGGTTGGTTGAGCTATCTATTGCCATGCCCGATGATGTTAAACTGCATAATGGCTGGACAAAATATGTGCTTAGAAAAACCATCGATAAAAAAATTCCTGATAGTGTTGTGTGGCGCACAGATAAGAAGGGATTTGTAACGCCACAGAAAAACTGGATTACAGATTTAAAACCTCAATTGACTTTTTTATTTGAACGAAGTAAAAATGCCTTCAATGCTCAATAGAAATAAAATTTTAAACTCTCTTGATGGCACACTTGACAATGCTACTAAGGTGAGTGAATTTTGGAAAATGGTAGCCTTTATTAAATGGAATGAAGTTTACCATGTAAAAAGCTGATCGTTTACTTACCTGCATACTTTTCAATAAAACGATAGAGGTTAAATTCTTTTGCATCGCTCGCAACAGCAAGCTGACTTTTGAGCTTCTCTTTATCCAGTCCTTTCATTTTATGTGCAACCAAAAGCATCAATGCTTTTTCAAGCAAAATATTTTTTCTTTTTATACTGCTGCCCGCAAAATGATGTTCCTGAATTTTTTTAAATAACTCCTCTACTCCATCACCTGTGGTTGCAATACATTTAATTACAGGTGGTGTCCATGCTGATGGTGGTCGCAAGTGCAATGATGAGTTGAGTTGTTTTACAAACGTGTCAATGCTCTCGTGATCGGCTTTGTTTACTGCATATATATCGGCAATTTCTATAATGCCTGATTTTAATGCTTGCACATCATCACCAGCCATTGGTGTTAACACTACAACAGTTGTTTCTGCAAGTCCGGCAATTTCCACTTCGCTCTGCCCTACTCCAACAGTTTCAATAAAAATAAAATCAAAATTGCTACTGCGCAAAACATCAACTACTTCAATTGTTTTTGCACTCAACCCGCCAAGGTTACCGCGTGTAGCTAAAGAGCGAATAAAAATATTCGGGTTGTGGTAGTGTTCATTCATGCGTAACCTATCGCCAAGCAACGAACCATTTGTAAATGGAGATGTAGGGTCAACAGCTACCACTGCAACACGCTTCTCCTTTCCAACGTGTGCAAGCAATGCATTGATAAGTGTACTCTTACCGGCACCCGGTGCGCCTGTAAAACCAACAACAGGAATAGAAAAATTTATTTGCAGGTTTTGCAAAATATCCTTGTAGCCTTCTGTTTCATTTTCAACAGTGGTTATAGCTTTTGCAAGTATTCTTTGTTTGCCTTGCTTTATGTCTTCAATAATTTGCACCCAATAAATTTTGCGCAAACGTAATGCAATTTTATATCATGATAGTATCAAAACCTTACTAAAAATAAAATGGGCAGCTTAAAATTGCTGCCCATTGTTACAATTATAAATAATAACTTTTATTGTTTTATCATCTTTACCATTTGCGATTCTGCATTTGTGGTAATTTTTAAAAAATAAATACCGGATTTAATATGTTTTGTTCTTAACATAAATTCAGATCCTTCATCCGTTTTTGTCTCCTGAATTATTATCCGTCCTGCAGCATCAGTTAACACAATACTGTACTTTTTCAACGCATACATTTCAGAAATTTTAATGTACTCATTAAATGGATTAGGATATGCGCGAATATTTGATTCATTAATTTGATCCGATAAATTTTGAGCAAATGCATTTCGGCAATTAACTGTTACATTAAGTGATGAAGAGGTTTTTACGCACCCTGCAAAAGTTTGTCTTACTTTATAACTGCCAAATGTGGTTGCAGTATAATTCTGGCCGGTTGCGCCTGCTATGTTATTGCCGTTTTTTTGCCACTGGTATTGAACCCCTGCGTAAGTATTGGCACTCAATACAACATTTTGTCCATTACAAAATGTTGTTGGTCCAAGTGGTGTAATAACCGGATTAGGATTATTGATAACATTTTGCTGAGTAATACTTGAAGTAACTGAGCAAACACCGCCTTGTGTAACCCTAACTGAATATTGACCACTGCTGTTGTTTGAGTATGTTTGATTGGTAGCTCCGGCAAGTGCAACTCCGTTTCTGAACCATTGGTAACTGTAATTATATCCGGGGTTTGCAGTAAAGGTTTGTCCGCTTCCGGCACAAATTGAAACATTACCTGATGGCATCATGGTTGCAGTTGGAGGTGCAATATTTATTGACATAACTGTTGATGTAGATGAGCCACAAGGTGAATTTATTTCAACACTATAGTTACCGGCTGCGAAAGCATTATAACCAGCAGATGTTGCACCATTTATATTATTTCCGTTAAACTTCCATTGATAAGTATAACCTGTTCCTGTATTTGAACTTAACGAAACAAATGCTCCGCTGCAAATGGTTATGGTGCCGGCCGGAATAATCATTGCTGTAATTGTTCCTGTGCTAACATTAATGATATTACTGGTTGCAGTACCACAAGTGGCAGCTACGGTACATGTGTAATTTCCCGCATTGGTTGCTGTATAACTATTAAATGTAGCACCGGCAATGTTGGCACCATTGTTTTTCCACTGATAATTGTATCCGGTAATTGCATTAGATACATTCAATACCACATTACCTCCACTGCAAAAATTGGTAGGTCCATTTGCAATAATGGTTGCCGAAACGCTGCTGGCTGTTGTTGTGGTTACTGCTGATGAATATTTATAACATGCATTGGCTGTTTGTTTTACACGGTAACTTCCGTTGCTAACGGCTTGGTATGACTGATTTGTAGCGTTAATAATATCAATTCCGTTTTTTTGCCACTGGTAGGTAACCCCGCTAAATGAACTGGACATAAGCATAACGCTACCCGGTGCACAAAAAGAAAGCGGAGTAGAATAACTGATTGTTGCGTTAGGGTTATTAGTAACTGTTATAATAATTGAATTAGAGTTTCCTGAACAGCCAGCGCCTGTAATCTGGCAATAATAAGTTCCATTACTTGATGCAATAAATGTATTGGAGTTGGCTCCTACTTGCGCAATACCATTGCGGTACCATTGATAATTAAAACCCGGAAGCGCAGTTAATGTAGTATTGCTTCCTGCACATATTACGTTGTTTGGTGAAGAAATCTGCAAAGCAGACTGACATGGGAAAAAATATTTTTCTGCTTTCACAAACGCATCATCAGCAATTGTAACACCAATAATTCTTCCGGGTATGTCATCACATGGTGGATGTATGCCACCCCAAATGCGCGACATGCTTGACTCATCAGAAGCGTCCTGATAAGTTGCCCATTGCAATGTTACATTTACGCTTGGGCCATCTTCAAATACAAGAAACTGGTTTTGTGGTGCTGTAAATTCTCCTAGCCCGCCCGGAAAATATCTGTCACCGGTAAAATCGGTAAGCACTTCAGCGGCAGCTCTTGAGTAAGTAGAATGTCCTGATATGAAACCTGCAAAAGGTGGCGATACAAAAGATGGACGCTGATATGGTAACCAGTTTTCAGCAAGTATCCAGCCCACTCCTGCTTCATCGGTATCAACATTGTTTATAAATGAATGACCACGCCATGCCTTCAGTTTTACTTTTCCAATATTTACTGATCCATTTGCAAGCGGATCTCCTGCTGCAACAAGTTCTATATAACCGGGTATTAATGGAATACCTGCCGGGTGATAGTTAGGCCCGCCAGTGTTGGTGCTTTGCCCTAACGCTGCCATTCCTCTTATAGCTGATATTGGTCTGATATAATCATACCATCCCTTCATGCCCCATGCAGTGATTGCCACATCATGTAAAGCACCGCCCAAAAGAAAATAACCTTTTACATCCCACTCCAAATCATTTAATGTATTACCCTGCCCTTTATATTTTTTTGTCTGCTGGGGATGATCGCTTACGTAATTAAATAAAGTGAACCAATGTCCGGGTGGAGTTTCAGAGTCGGGTCCATCAGCCCAAAATTCTGCTAGCACACGGGCATAATCACCACGCGGAACCATATTTGGTGTGTAAGGCTGCCCGGTTTTAGGATTAACTGAGTATCCAACATTGGTTGTACCTCCATTTAGCTGGTCATAAAAAGAAGGATATTGCAATGGAGATGTTGGCAAATTAGTTCTATTTCCTTGTGTTGCAGGAGAAATATCCCACATTACGTTATCGGTAGGATCAAGGTGTGATGACCATGTTGATACCAAAGCAAATCCATATTTATACTGATCAGATGTGCCTGCTCCATCCATTTGAAGGGTTGGAGGAGCGCCCGGATCATGATATACGTTGTAGTTAAATCCATTGCGTGTATTAACAGTCATATCCGAACTGTCTAATGCAAACGGAATTACCTTTCCCCACTCTGGTGTTAAATGTGGAGGTGTTGCACCGGGTATAGGGTTTCCGCTTTGATCAATAAATAAATCAAGAGTTAGTGGTTGCCATGTGTTATAATCAACAATGGTTGGGTTTCCGGCAACATCAACATTCATTGGAGGATTTACCGGTGCATAACTGGTATTGGCATATCCGTTTTGCTCATTACTGCCATCCTGTAATCCAAAGTTAATGTAACATTGAGCTATATAATTACCAAGAGCGCGTGCATCTCCAGTGGTATAAACAGAGGAAGTAAAAGTTTTATCATATCCCAATGAATCCATGTGTACATCAAATCCCTGATTCAATAACACAACTTGCGGGCTGTTTTGAAAACGATGTTTGAGCAAACGATAGGCTGCATACGAAATTGCTTTCTTTCTATCATCTTCAATGTTAGTTGATGTTGGCAAACCCGTAAGGGGGCAAGAAAAATTGCGTATTGTTTTTCCAAGCAAGAATTCATCAGACGATCCGTAAGCAGACCATGCATCCCACATGGCTGCAGATATGTGAAACAAATTGCGGGCATGTACTGTTGGTCTTGCAAAGTCTTTTCTGATAGATCCTAACAATATTTCATTCCACTGCCGTGCTATACTTTTTGTTAAATCAGCTGTTGGGTAATTGGTTGGTGGAGCACAGTTAGGATCGGGGTTGGTAGGGCATGGATCGCAGGCATCGGGCAAACCATCCAAATCATAATCGGCAGGCGATGGCGCCAACCCGCAATTATCACTCATAAATACTCCATAGCCACTACATTTTCCTATTACAAAATCTTTTAAGCCATCGCTATTAATGTCTAAAATGGCTTGATCATATGCATTAGTTGCCCACGGAAAAACAGTGGTGCCATAAGGATTACTGAAAACACCATTATCGTTCCGGTAAATTGCCATGCGTCTTCCGCTTGCGCATGGAGGTATGTCCACATCTACATCAGCAACAACAATATCCATATCACCGTCAATATCTAAATCGGCAGCATGAACATTGCCGCCAAAACCATTGCTGGTAGAGAAACTCAAAAGCGTTTTAGTAAAAGTTACATTTGTGTTAGGTGTAATGGTATTAATAGTTATAAGATAGTCGCTGCCATCATCCACTACATACAAATCTTTTTTGCCGTCTAGATTAAAATCAGCAATTTCAAACATATAAGGCGATGCTGCGGGAGCAATATTTTGCCAAGTTGAAAAATTACCGGTACCATTATTAAACAATAATATAACCCCTCGCGAATTCCAGGGTGCTACACTATAAAGGGTTGTGTTTTTTACAATGTCATTATCACCATCGTTATCCATATCTGCTATTTGTACTGCAGTACCGAATGCCGAATTTCGCAAAGATCCCAAGCGAGTTTGGCTTTCGTTTGCAAACACTCCGTTCCCATTATTTACTAAAAGAAAATCTTTTGCTGTTCCTCCACCGGAGTTAGGTTTATAGTTTACAAAATAAATATCCATTGCACCATCACCTGTAACATCGCCACCCCATACTGCGCAAAACAATGGCGTATCTTCAGTAAGCAACGGAAACCTTGTGGAAGATTCATCAATCAAACCCAGCCATGTACCCCCTGCATTATTTCCTAAATTTCGGTAATAGGTTGGTTGTTGGTTAAATGTATTTGCAATTACTACATCTTTCCAACCGTCATTATCAAAATCTCCAACAAAAACATCGCGAGCAAAGTTTACATTTGAAATAAACTGTGGTGCATAAATGGATGTTTGATCTGTTAGAATTCCATTTATATTCATTAGCAAGAGGTTTGATTTGCCGGGTTGCGTTGAGCTTGAAAAAGGCTGCTTGCGTACTACTATTAAATCCTCTTTGCCATCGTTGTTGAGGTCTGCATTCCACATGTCCTTTTCTTCAGGGTCACTGTTTGCAACACTGGTTACTGTTAGGCGGGTTGTTGTTTCATCAGCCCAATCTAACCATTGCGCAGTACCAAATTGTGGCAATATTAAAATTGTTAAAACCGTTAATAAAACAACTACTGTATTTTTTCTCATTGCTAAAAAATACATAAGGGTATTAAAGTTAGGCATGATGGTATGATTTGATTTGAAGTCAAATTTAAAATAAACAGTTAACAGAGCAAATAATCATTCCGGTTAACTGTTAATCATATTGGTTTTTGAAGCATGTGTGAACAAAAACAACACTTTTGTCTTAAACTCTATTAAAGGAAATAAAAAATGTTTAACTCTTTGAAAAATTAGTTTCCGTCAGTTTAGTAACGGAATTTAAAGTCGCCTTTCAAGAATTAACTTTTAATTTTTACAAATGTTTTTAAAAGAAAAAACCTTCAAGGCCTTAAAAGACCTTGAAGGTTCTTAATTACATAATTACCAAATTACCCTAATCCCCCATTCCCTTTATCGTATTAAAGTTACCGTTCCTTTCCTATGATGCGTTACACCAAACACATCTTTTAAAACCACCTGATATACGTAAACATCTTTCTTGGCATAAACTTCTGTTTGTTTTACACTGCCATCCCATGGGCGGTTATCACCTTCAAAAATTAACTCACCCCACCTGTCCCAGACACGAAGGTTGTAATCTATAATTCCAATTCCTTTAATGGTAAAAACTTCATTTGTTCCATCGTTATTTGGGGTAAATGCATTGGGTATGTAAACTGTCCACACCGGTAAAATAACAACGGTGCGTATGGCAGTGTCTTCGCAACCAAAACTGTTTACGGTGTATAAATTAACTGTGTATGTTCCGGTGTCGCCATAAGCATGTGACGGGTTCATTAACGAAGATGTGCCGCCATCACCAAAATTCCACCAGTATAAATTGCCACCTGTTGTTTGATTATCAAATGAAATAAGTGGTTGCAAAATAGTTGTCTCATAAGGGTCTGGCTCAAACGCTGCCTGCGGTGATGGATAAATAGTAATGGCATTATTGATGGTATTCGTATGCTGGCAACCGTTGTTAGTTGTAACTGTTAGTGTTACCGGATAACTTCCGCTTGAGTAGTAAGTGTGTGAAGGATTTTGTGTTGAATCATTTGCAGAGCCATCGCCAAAATCCCAGTTCCATGCAATTACGTTTCCAATGCTTACATAAGATGAATCAAAGAAATTAATCAGCAATGGACCACAACCTGCTGCCTGGTTAAATGTAAAGTTTGAAACAGGAGAAGGATAAATAACAATCTGCTGCACAATGGTATCGTAACATCCAAGGCTTGAGCCAACAATTAATGTTACGTTGTAAGTGCCGGGTTCTGTAAATGTATGTGAAGGATTTTGCGAGGTAGAAATAGTGCTGTCGCCAAACAGCCATTGGTAACTTGTAATGCTTCCTTGTGTAACAGTTGATGTATTGGTAAACTGCGTAGGTGCATCTTCGCAACCTGGTCCTCCTGCAAAATCTGCATTAGGTATGGGATCCATTGCAACAACCTGCGAAGTGATAGTGCGGCAGCCGTTTGCATTTACAGCGGTTAGGGTTACCGTGTAAGTACCGGCAGTTGTATACTGATGTGTTGTTGCACTTGAGGTGCTGTCACTAGTGCCATCACCAAAATCCCAAAGCCAACTTACTGTACCGGTGCTGATGGTGTCCGAAATGTCAGCTATGATTACCGGAATATTTAAGCAACCACCATTCAAAGAAATTTGCGGTTCGGGCGCACGGTAAACATCAATGGTATCTCTGTATCTGTCCGTACATCCAAAGCTCGATGTCACTTCTAATTCAACAGGATAAGAACCATAAGAGTTGTATTGATGCACCGGTGATTTTGAAGTGGATGTAGTACCATCGCCAAAATTCCAGTTCCATGAAACTATTATTCCCTGTGAGTTGTACTTAAATCATTAAAAGTTGTAAGTTCTTTTTCGCAGGAATTGTTTGCAGTAAATCGAGCAACAGGTGGTGCGTTAACAGTAACCTGTTGAGATGTTACATCAGTACAACCACTATTAGTTGTTACGGTAAGATTAACAGCATAAGTTCCTGAGTTAAGATAAGTATGCGTTGGGTTTTCCAGCGAAGAAGAATCTCCATCGCCAAAACTCCAATTCAAATTAAAAGTGCCGCCACCATTCACACTGCTTTGATTGAAGAAAGCAATTCCACCACCTAAACAAATATCTCCGGCTGTAAAATCAGCAACAGGTAATGGATATACGTTAATCATAAGTGTAGTAGAATCAATACACCCTTGCACTGATGTTACTGCAAGTGTAACCGGATAGGAACCTGCGGTTACATAACTAACCGAAGGATTTTGTGAATTACTTGTTTGTCCGTTTCCAAAATTCCAGTTCCAGTTTGAAATGCTGCTATTAGCGACCGATGATGAATCATTGAATTGTAAAGTACTACCCTCACAAATATTTCCAGACGCAAAATTTGGCACAGGCAGAGAGTTAACCATAACCGTTCCATTCATCGTATCGCGGCAACCGTTATTGCTTGTTACCACCTGCATTACGTTGTATGTGCCTGCTGCTGCATACAGATGTGTTGCATTTTGCAAAGTATCGCTGCTGCTATCACCAAAACTCCAATACCAGTTTTTGTATGGTATCTGTTGCATTGATGCTTGCGTTATCGTTAAAAATAATTGCCGTGTTTTCGCAAACAGGAGGTGCTGTAAATGCAGCCAACGGATTTGGATATACGCGCACAGGTATGGTTATGCTACTGTCGCACATCATATCAGAGCGAACATTTAATGTTACGTTGTATGTACCGGCAGTTGTATAGGTGTGGGATGGGTTTTCAATATTACTTGTATTACCGTCTCCAAAATTCCAATCATAAGCATCAATTATTCCGCCATTGATATAGGATGAGTTAATGAAATCAATACTGCTGCCTTCACAAACATTGTTGAAAGTAAATGAAGCAATTGGTGTTGGATTTACATTTACTGATAAAGAAATACTGTCTGTGCATCCAGTACCAGAGTTTACCATTAACGTTGCAGTATATGTACCGGTACATCATAAACATGTTGAGGGTTCTGCGCAGATGATGAATCACCATCGCCAAAGTTCCATAACCAGTTTGAAATGTTTCCTGATGATATAGTTGACAAATCGTTAAAGATTGTTGCCTGTCCATAACATGCTGCATTGGTGCCAAAGTTTGCAATTGGTGTTGAATTAATAATTACGGGTTTATTAATTGAATCAATACAACCAAAACCAGTTACCGCAATTAATGATGCTGTGTAGTTGCCTGGCTGAGCATAAATGTTTGATGGTGAATTTAAATTAGAAAAATTTCCATCGCCAAAATTCCAGTTATAAGAAACAATACTTCCTGCCGAAACAGAAGAGATATTGATGAATTGCGTTACATCATTTAAGCAAACCGTACCTGCAGTAAAATCAACTACCGGCAAAGGATTATTTACAAGTGTTGATGCAAATGTGGCAGAACATCCGTTAGGGTCGGTAATAGTTACGGTATAAGTTCCAGCAACATTTACCGAAATACTTTGTGAGGTTGCACCGTTACTCCATAAATATGTTGCGCCATTGTTACCCGCATTTAAAGTTGCACTTTGCCCAGCACATACATTTACATTACCAGCATTATTAATAATTGAGTCTCCACCAACAACAACGGTAGATTGTGCGTAAGTAACACAACCAGCTGCATTGGTTACCAGCACACTAAATGTTCCGGCAGTAGAAACCTGAATAGTTTGCGTAGTGTCTCCATTGGGCGACCATTGATACTGACTGCCTGCATTACCGGCATCAAGTACGGTAAACGAACCTGCGCAAATAAATGGGTTACCTAAATTAACCACAGGCGCTGCGTTTACTGTTACGCCAACGCTATCTGTACTTGCACAGCCGTTTGCATCTATTACTGTTACATAATAATTGGTGGCAGCAATTGGTGTTACATATATGGTTGATGATGTATCCCCAGTTGGCGCCCATTGATAATTTACACCACCGGTTGCTGTTAATGTTACGGTTTGTCCTTCGCATAAACTTTGGTCGTTTCCGGCATTTGCTATTGGCAAAGCATGAACATTTACATTTACACTGTCAGATGCTGTGCAACCATTAGCTGCCGAAACTATTACTACGTAGGTTGAATTTGTGGTTGGAGCCACGGTAATAGAATTGCTGTTTGCACCAGTGCTCCACAAATACCCTGTACCGCCTGTTGCAGTTATATTTACATTTTGTCCTATACAAATTCCCGTATCAGGACTCATTACAACATTGGGTAAAGACAGTATTTGAACACGAACACTGTCATTTGCTTTGCAACCGTTTGCATCTATAACTTCAACATGATACCATGTGGTTGTTACGGGGCTAACAGAAATTGTTGCAGTTGTATCACCTGTTGGCGACCATAAATAATTTACACCACCTGTTGCTGTTACATTTGCAACAACTCCTCCGCAAACTGATTGATTGTTTCCTGCATTGGCAACCGGCAATGCGTAAACTGTTACCGTTCCTGTTACATTATCGGTACAACCATTTACTGAAGTCACATTCAAAGAAATATTATAGGTGCCTGGATTAGTATAAGTATGTGAAGGATTTTGTTGCGAGGATAAGGAGCCATCACCAAAATCCCATGACCATGCATTGATGTTGTTTCCTACTACCGAAGACAAATCAGTAAAATCTGTTGCCGCTCCTTTGCAAACATCACTTCCGTTAAACGCAGCAACAGGCAAACTGTAAATGGTAACTTGTTTTGTTATGCTATCAGCACAACCACCCGCTGTGGCTAAAACAAGAGATACGTTGTATGTACCGGGCACTGTAAACTGGTGTGTAGGATTTTGTTGTGATGATATACCACCATCTCCAAAATTCCATTGCCAAGAGTTGATGTTGCCTGCTCCTACTGTTGATGTGTTTGTAAAGTTTACATTTTGTCCCTGACAAATTCCAGCAAAAGTAAAATCGGGAACCGGTAACGGATAAACGGTAACTGTTTTTGAAACTGAAGCCGAACAACCTGCCGCTGTGGTAACTTGTAATGTTACATTAAATGTTCCTGCTGACGAATAATTGTGTATTGGATCTTGCAATTGCGAAACGTTACCATCTCCCAAATCCCAAAACCAGCCTGTAATGTTGCCAGTTGCTACAGTAGAAATATCCTGAAAATTGATTGGCTCACCAATACAAACATCGTTAGGTGTAAAATCAACATTAGGTATCGGGTCAACATTAACGGTGGTAGTAACCGTTGCACTGCAACCATTAGAATTGGTAATAGTAACCGCATATTGCCCTGCATTGGATACAGTAATGGTTTGTGATGTTTGTCCGCCCGGTGCCCACATATAAGTGTTGCCGGGATTACCGGCATCCAACACTGCATTCCCGCCAGCACAAAAGCAACGTTGTTTGTGTTGTTGCTGATGGTTCCACCCTGCGCAACCTGCACCGATGTTGATGCTGTACACCCCCACTGATTAGTAACAGTTACGGAATAAGTTCCAGGATTGGTTACTGTAATGCTTTGTGTTGTGGAACCATTGCTCCGTTGGTATGTTGAGTTTGTGCCACCCGCATTTAATGTGGCAGTAACTCCTGTACATACAAATGTGTTTGGAATATTTACAATAGGATTGTTACGCACTGTAACACTTGCAAATGCTGTTGCCTGGCATCCGGCAGCGTTGGTTCCTGTTACCTGATAGGTGGTTGAGCTAGTTGGTGAAACAGTTATAGTTGAAGTGGTATCTCCTGTTGGTGTCCATTGATAGCTTAATCCGCCTGTAGCATTTAGGGTAACAGATTGCCCGTTGCAAATGGTTTGTGCTGATGGCACATTGATAACCGGTGGAGGAATAATAGACACTGTTACCTGAGCAGTATCAGTACATCCGCTTGCGTCTGTAACGGTAACAGTGTACGTTGTTGTGGAAGATGGATTAACCGAAATATTCGATGTTGTTTGTCCGTTACTCCACTGATAATTAACTCCACCGGAAGCTTGTAAGGTTACTGATTGTCCCACACAAATTGATTGGGGTAACCCGGCATTTGCAGTCGGTGGTGGTGCAATATTAATGGCTTGAGTAATTGAATCTATACAGCCATTATCAGATGTAACCACAAGAGTAACATTATATGAGCCAGTATTATTGAACGTAACATTCGGGTTTTGCTGATTGCTGGTTTGTCCGTTTCCAAAATTCCAGTTCCAAGAAATAATATTTCCTGTTGAAGTATTAGTGAATGAAACTTGCCCGCCTGTGCATGCTGTATTGCCTACAAATGTAAAATTGGCAATGGGTGAAGGATAGATTGTTACTTGTTGCGTTGCAGTATCAGCACAACCCAAAGTATCACCCGCAACTAAAGTTATAGTATAAGTGCCTGAGTCGCCATAAGCAACTGTGGGATTTTGATTATTTGAAGTTTGTCCGTTTCCAAAATTCCAGTTCCATCCGTTAATTCCTCCTGAAGGTGTGGATGTATTGTTGATGTTAACAGGATACCCAGCACAAACGTTTCCAACAGTAAAACTTGCAACCGGAATAGGATTGATAATAATGTTCTGACAAACCGTATCGCGGCAACCTAAATCAGTTTCAATCATTAAGCAAACATTGTAAGTTCCCGCTGTTGTAAAAGTAACAACAGGATTTTGTTGCGATGAAGTTTGTCCATTACCAAAATTCCATTGCCAGCTAATGATAGTGCTGCCTAGTGCTGTTGACTGATTATTAAATTGAATAGGAGAGTTTACACACGCACCTGTTGCTGTAAAGGCTGCATTAGGAATTGAAATAGGTAATATTTGAACAGTATCTGTAGCCGAACATTGTCCATCGCTAACGGTAACAACGTAAGTTCCTACACCAACAGTTTGTGTTGGGTTTGTAAAACCATTGCTCCATAAATAGGTGTATGGACCACCAGTTCCACCGCTAACAGTTGCCGTTACAGTTGCCAAATCGCTGCAGGTAATAAACTGATCTGGGCCCGCACTTACGTTTAATCCTTTAACAGTTAAACAGTAGGAATAAATCTGAGAGCCTATGTATGGGCAAGCGTCATCAAAAACCCTGATTGTGAAACAATGAGGATCGTTGCTGATGTCAGCATTGGTGGGAGTCCAGCAAAATGTTCCGGTTGGATGAGGAGAGCCTGTAGTTGTAAAAGTTGCTCCGTTAATTGTACCGTCATAAGACAGAAAAACATTTTGCCCGGCATCGGCATCATCGCTACACACATTAAAACAAAATGGCTCATTGGCACAAATTGTTGCATCAAAAACGTTGGTACAATTTATTCCAGTCAATGTTGGAAGATTATTAGTACATGCAATAACAGTAATTTGAATATCGCGCTCCACTGTTCCTATTAATACACCATTGCGATATTCTTTAACCAAAACTGCCATAACGGTTACTTGCAATGATTGAGGAGTAATACAAAAGTCTCCTGTATTGCTGTCAAACTGCATAGCTGGAACTGAGTTCAACGGCTGCGTTGCGCTGTAAGGTGCAATGTAAGAAACAGCCACACCATCATCGTGCAACGGGTCAATCAGTTCATACACCAACGAATCACCATCAACATCATAAGCACCGTGGTTAAAGCAAAATTGCTGACCTTGACAAACAAATGGAACCGGCTTATTCGAAAAAGCCGGTGAGTTATTGCAAGGACTAATAGTATTATTTAGTGTAGCGTATAAATAAATGTATTGCGCAGTAGGATTTGTTATAGTCGTGATTGCAGCATTACGACAACATAAACGATAACTAAAAAACCCAATCGGTGCATTGTGCAGGTAATGTTATTACACTTTCATAAACCCATTCCTGTATTCCGGTAAATACGCCACCATTGCAAGTTGAAGTTGCACTGGGACAAATTGGCGTTATCTCTTGTCCTGTGCCTAGAATTGGGTTACATGTTACACTTAAATTTATTCCACACGATGCTGACGTAACAGGTATAACTACACTTGTAGGCGCGGCAATACCAATGCAGTCACGGTAAAAGGAGAGGCGCACTCTATATTGGTTGGGTCCAACACATTCGTAAGTTAAATCGGAACCCATAGAGTGGCTTGCATCCACCCTGCTTGTCAAAGCAATAAATGCAATAACAAAAAATAAGCTGATAATTTTTTGTATCTGTTTTACCATACGCGTGGGTTTTTAAATGTTTGGCACAGCATTTGAAAATAGCCGGCTGTTAATCTTTATTGTTACGCATTCAAATTTAAAATGGCGTAATCCTATGCGCATGTAATTAGCACTTACACTATCAGTTGTAAGATTTTATCAATAGTTTATCAAAAAAACATGATCTGCTGCAAATTACAATTAGTAATCAGGCTTTTAAAAAATGCAGGTTAATTAATGCATAAGAAAAGCGCTGAAAGAAATTTCAATTCGTTCAAATATTAAAGCTTTTAAGCAGGATTAATTCATAATAAAAGAATTGCTTACACTTTCATTGCTTAAAGAATCATAAAAAAAGCAAACTAACTTCATTAAGTCAAATAAAAACAGAAGCCTAATTGCGGTTAATAAAACCACCACCAACTACATCATTACCTTCATAAAAACAGCGCTTTGTCCCGGAGCAACCGCATGCACCTCTTCGTAAAAACTTACAGTAGCGTTTGCATCATCAGTTTGTTTAATTGATGAGAGTGTGCCTTTATCTTTATAACGAATTTTAGTTGTTACCTCCAGTTCGTTTTGCAGTTGTGCATATTTAATAAGGTTTAAGCCACGCACATACATTTCTTTTTTCTTTAAATCGTCATACTCGCCAAGTATTACAGTGTTGGTTTCGGGAACAATTTCTTTTACAAACATGGGTTTGCCAAATGCAACTTCTAATCCTTTGCGTTGCCCAATGGTATAAAACGGATAACCATGATGCTTGCCAATCATTTCTCCTTTTATATTTACAAATGTTCCACCATCTAACTCAGTTACCATACTTGGTTTGCGGTGTTTTAAAAATGCACGGTAGTCATTATCGGGCACAAAACAAATTTCGTAACTCTCACTTTTTTTTGAAAGTTCATGAAATCCCATTTCAAAAGCCATTTGCCTTATTTCGGGTTTTGTAAAACCACCAACGGTGAAAATGGTGCGTGCCAAATTTTCTTGAGACAAACCCCACAAAACGTAGCTCTGATCTTTATTGGTGTCACGCCCTTTTGAAACAATAAATCTTCCGTTTTCATTTCGCACATTAGCATAATGACCGGTGGCGATAAACTCGCAATCTAACATATCTGCGCGTTTTATTAATGCTTCCCATTTAATATGGGTGTTACATAACACGCATGGGTTAGGTGTGCGCCCGGCAAGATATTCGTCAACAAAATTGTCAATTACAAAATCGCCAAACTCACTTCGTATATCCAATATGTAATGAGGAAATCCTTTTTCAACTGCAATGGTGCGTGCATCGTTAATGCTGTCTAAGCTGCAACAACCTGTTTCCTTTTTTGAAGAACCACTGCCTGCGTAATCCCACGTTTTCATTGTAAGACCAATAACCTCATACCCTTCCTCATGCAAAAGCATAGCCGTTACAGAACTATCAATTCCACCTGACATTGCTACGAGGATGCGCCCCTTTTGCTCATTGTTTTTTAGTACAAAGTACCAACAGTTTAATTTATTGTATCGGTTTTTTGAAGAAATCCTTCGTTATTGTAGTACTGTATTAAAAATGGTTTTCCTTTTTCATCGTTAACGCTCCATTTGCCAATGCGGTTATCGTTTTTTATACATTCCTTCCGAATAAACCAATCCTTCGGGAGAATAAATAATTACTTTTCCGGTTAACTTATCATTTATGTAAGTACCAATCATTTTTACTTTGCCATTTTCAAAATATTGCTTGTTTGAACCTTCTAATTTTTTGTTAAATATTGTTCTTTCGTCAGACAAATTTCCATTGCTATAATACGTTTTCCAAACACCATTTGCTATTCCATTTTTATAGGATTCAACCGAGCGAAGTTTTTCATTCTCATCAAAATAATTCCACACACTATCCTTTTTCTGATTTATGTAATTTCCCGTTGCCATCATTTTTCCACTTTGATAATATGAAACTGATCGCGTCTTTTTTCCATCCTTACTGAACTGCATATCGGTTTGTAATTTTCCGTTTTCGTAATATTTTTTGCTCCATTGCGGAATACCATTTAACATCATTGTTTCCGAAAAATTTTATCGGTTTTGTAATACTTTTTCCAGATGCCCTGTTTCAATCCCTTGCATCTTTACGATTAATAGTATCGCCCCTTAAATACAACATAAGGTTGTGCCAAAGAGGTAGGTTGATTGAAGAAGGAAGGTGATAAGAATAATGACTCTGAGCATTGCTATTATATTCATGACAAATATGGAAAAATTATATTGAAGCGCGAGTGAAAATAAAAGCCACTCATGTCTGTCGGCATAAAAGAATGCAAGAATGACTACATCTTAAAAGCAGCAAGAAAGATAGCCACAGATTGACAGATTTTAAATCCTCTTCTTAGAGGGAGAATTTAAGCTGGGTTTACTCTATTTCAACAAATACTCTTTCAAAAAACATAATCATAGCCCATTGTTGAAAATCGGAGTTTGATTTTTTCTGAAACCATGTCCTTCGTCTTTGGCAAGTAAATACCAAACCGGTTTGCCTACCGCCTGCAATTTATTTTTCATTTGTTCAGCTTCTGTCACTGGCACGAGGATCATTTTGTCCCTGGATAATAAACAAGGGCTTTGTAATTTTTCTATGTTGTTAAGTGGCGAAATTTTTTTCAAGAAAGGCATTCATCTCCGGTATTTGTTCATCTCCATACTCAACTCTTCGCAAATCTCTGCGATAGCTTTCAGTATTTTTCAGGAACGTAACAAAGTTGCTAATACCAACCACATCAATACCACATTTTAATTTGTTGCTGAAATGAACCATAGATGCAAGCACCATGTAACCACCATAGGAGCCGCCATAAACACAAATTCTTGATGCGTCCAATTCGGGCTGAGTAGCTATCCAATCAATGAGTGCTCCAATATCTTTTACCGATTCTTCGCGCAATATACCATTATCCATGTTCAAATAACTCTTACCATAGCCGGATGAACCGCGCACGTTAGGAGCGATAACAGCCACACCCAATTCATTATTTAGAAAAGAATTAAATGAACTGAATGATGGTCGTGTTTGTGACTCGGGTCCGCCATGTATAGTAATTACCACCGGATTTTTCCTGAAACATTTTTTGGTTTGTAATAAAATGCAGGAATAAATCGTTGCTTTCCGTTTTTTAGCTTATCAAAAGTTGGATACTCAATTAATGTAGGTACGGTAAATGTGCTGGTGTTGAGTCCGCCTACTTCGCTAAATGTCCACTGGGTAAGTTGTTCGTCTGTGATGCTGTAGGTAAAAATATCTCCGGGGTTTGCGCTGTGCTAATGGTCAATCCAAGTTCATTGTCATTAACGGGATTAAATTCGGCTGCATTAAAGATTCCAACCGGCATATTTTTTAATTCAAAAATTTATTGTCATTGGTGTTTAGCAAGTACATTTTGCTATAGCCATTTTCGTTTACTCCAAATAAAAGCTTGGTTCTTTTTTATTTATGGATTACACCACCTACATCCCACTTTATGTTTTCTGTGATTACGGTAGTTTTTTTGTAGCAACATCAAAGAATTTAAGTTGTTTAAATTCTGATCCTTCGTCATTTACCAAATAAATACCAGTACCGCTAGCATTCCAAACAGCATTGCTGAAAGCGGTCTCATCATCTGTACTGTTTATTTGAGTGAGTGCTCCGGTTGCAATATCCAAAATGTGCATATACGATTTGGTGGATGATATTCCATTGCGCACAACAAGTTTTTTATCATCAGGACTCCAGTCAACCACACTCCATGAACCGCCTTTGCTCAACAACAGTTTTGTTTCCTGTGGATTAGCGGTATTTCCAATGTATATATCATAATCTTTACCATTACGCTTGGTGCTTACCGTTGTAAATTGTTTGCCACTGTTGCTCCAGTTAAGCAATGAATTTTGCGTGCGACCTCCATCAGAAATCATTTGATAATTTCCGGTGTTTAAATCAAAAGTATATAGCTGTGCAAACTCATTACCCGCACTATCTTTAGCAAATACAAATTTATTCTGCTCAGGAAAAAATGTGGCTGAGCCAACCGGCTCTTTAAAAAATGTAATTTGTTTTCGTGCACCATCAGGTTTAGAGATAATGTGCAGTTGTGGGACATCGGCAAAGCGCGTAGTTATTAACATAGATTTTCCATCGGGCGCATAGTTTATTAACGAGGCGCTACGGATGTTTTGATATTGGTTTGTTCTTTCAATAACTGATGCTGGTATCTCAGGAATGTTTTCCATTACTAAATTACCGCGTTCAGCTTTTTGCGCAAATGCAATGTTGAATGAAATAACAAAAATTAAAATCAGTTTTTTAGAAATCATAACTAGAGCGTTTAAGCAAGAGTAATGCTTATCTAAAACTTTAACAATTAAAATATGTTAATCATTCACTGCGTTAAAAAGAAAAAGACTCTGTATTAACACTAGTTCCTTCCTTTTGCTCGAAAAAACTGTACTAATTCTCCTCTACTGCATGCTTTTTATAATCCTCATGCAGTTTCTTTTGTAACTCGTTTGGCACAGGTGCAAATTCGGCAAAGGTCATTTTTATTTTTCCTTTTCCCTGTGTAATGGATTTTAATGCTGTGCTGTATCCATCTAACTCCGCCAATGGTGTGCGCGCTTTAATTACCTGATGCCTATTGCGTGAATCCATCCCGGTAATGATGCTTCTGCGGCTTTGCAAATCGCTCATTACATCACCCATTTGTGTTTCGGGCATTTCTACTTCCAAATCATAAATTGGTTCAAGCAGTTGCGGCATAGCATTGTGAAATGCCTCTTTAAATGCCATCATACCTGCAATTTTAAATGATATATCGTTGCTATCAACAGGGTGCATTTTACCATCGTATACGCAAATACGCACATCACGCACATAAGATCCTGTTAATGGTCCCTCCTGCATTTTTTCCATCACTCCCTTTAACACACTTGGCAAAAAACGCGCATCAATTGCACCACCGGTTATGCAATTGTAAAAAACAAGTTTGCCGCCCCAGGGTAAATCATGCATTTCTTTATCGCGCACACTATACTCTGTTGGTTCGGGCATGCCCTCATAATATGGTTCAATCTTAATATACACTTCTCCAAACTGCCCATTGCCACCCGATTGCTTTTTGTGGCGGTAATTTGCCAACGAAGGTTTCTGAATTGTTTCGCGGTAAGGAATGCGTGGCTTAATAAAATCAACCTGCATTTTATATACATGCTCCAATCTCCATTTTGTTACCGCTAAATGTAATTCGCCTTGCGCATGCATTAATACCTGCTTTAGCTCGCGAGAAAATTCAATGGTAATTGTTGGGTCTTCTACATGTAGCTCGCTCATTACTTCTGATAGCTTCTCGTCATCGTTTTTATTCTTTGCAACTATTGCCATTCTTAATTTTGACTCAGGAAAATGTATGGGATCAATATTTACTGATGCTCCCTTTCCACAAAGTGTATCGTTGGTAAGTGTGTTCTTTAATTTTAATGTACATGCAATATCTCCAGCTTTTAGTTTATCAATAGGTGTTCGGTTTTTGCCATCCATGATAAACAACTGCTGCAATTTTTCTGGTGAACCGGTACGCATATTGTTCACTTCCATACCTGCATTTACTTCACCAGACAATACTTTGAAAAAATTGAGTTTGCCTAAGTGTGGCTCGACAAGTGTTTTGTAAACAAACAAAACAGGAGGCCCCTCCGGTTTACATTGTACTTCTTTTCCATCAATAGTTTTTTCAGGAGGCATTTCAACTGCTGAAGGTGCAACGTTGTCCATAAACCCCATCAACCTTCCGCTGCCCATATCCTTTTTTGCACTCATACAAAACACCGGAAACATTTGGTGCTTCATCATTCCCTTTTTTATTCCATCACGTAATTCATCCTCGTCTAAGTTTCCTTTTTCAAAATACATTTCCATCAGCTTCTCATCATTCTCAGCAGCTTTCTCTACAAGCTCGTTATGCAAAAATGCAGCGCGCTCCTTTTCATCATCAGGTATAGGAAGTTTTTCCGGTTTGCCACCACCTGCCGGAAAACGGTACATAGTCATTTTGAGCAAATCAATTATTGAATTGAAATCTTTACCCTGATTTACCGGATACTGCATAACGGTTACTGCTCTTCCAAAAACATTGCGTGCTTCTTCAGCTGTTTTGCTAAAGTTTGCATACTCATGATCCAACTGATTGACTACAAAAATGGTTGGCTTTTGGTATTGGTCCACATAATCCCAAATTACTTCGCTGCTTGCCTCGACACCATGTTGCGCATTTAAAAGCATTATGGCCGTATCGCAAACACGCACTGAAGAAATTACTTCACCAATAAAATCATCAATGCCAGGTGTGTCAATGATGTTTATTTTGTAATCGCGCCACTCGGTATGCATGGCTGTTGCATATACTGAACTTTGCCTTTCATGTTCAATTTCATGATAATCGGAAACAGTACTTTTTTCTTCCACAGTACCTCTCCGGTTAATAATACCTGCTTCAAAGAGCATGGTTTCGGCAAGTGTGGTCTTGCCGCTTTTCGCAGAGCCAATAAGCGCTACGTTTTTAATGTGTTTTTCGTCAAATGTGTGCATGATAATAACGGGTTTTAGGTGAGACTAATAATTTATCTGCAACTGTCTATTGAGAAAATAAGGCAGCTATAAAGAACGTAGCCGAAAGATAAGAAGAAGTTTTAAAAAAGCAACGGGAAAAGAAATTGCTTGAAAGACCCAATTGAGATTATAAACTTTAAGAAAGTTTAAATCCCTTGGTAAAGTTTAAAAAGAAAAACTATTTGAAATTTATAGCGATGTCTTTCGCAATTTGCTCCATTTGTTCTTTTGATAATGAAAGTTTAGGCCTAGCAAAATTCATATCGCTAACATTGTTTATAGGTATGAGGTGTATGTGCGCGTGAAGCACTTCCAATCCTATTACGGCAACACCAATTCTTTTGCATGGCACTGATTTTTTTAAAGCTGCTGCAACACGTTTTGCAAAAAGCTGTAGTTCGATAAAAAGAGGATCACTGATATCAAAAATATAATCAACTTCATTTTTAGGAACTACCAGTGTATGACCAGGAGCGAGGGGACTAATATCCAAAAATGCAAAACAGTTTTCCGTTTCGGCTATTTTATAACATGAAATTTCACCAGCAATTATTTTTGTAAAATTGAAGCCATAAAAACTTATCTTGAAATATTCACTACTTCTAATTTAAGCATTCCGCTGGGCACAGCAATTTCTGCTACCTCACCAACTTTTTTTCCAAGCAATCCTTTTCCAATTGGTGATGTAACAGAAATTTTTCCTGATTTCAAATCTGCTTCGTTCTCTGCAACTATCATGTACTCCATCATGGCTTTATTACCAAGATTTTTAATTTTTACTTTTGAGAGAATAGAAACTTTTGACGTATCAATTTTAGAATCATCAAGCACACGCGCATTCGCAAGTATTTCTTCCATTTTAGAAATTTTCAATTCAAGTAACCCCTGTGCTTCCTTTGCAGCATCGTATTCAGCATTTTCCGATAGGTCCCCCTTATCTCTTGCCTCGGCAATTAGTTTTGAAATAGAAGGTCGTTCAACTGTTTTAAGATGAGCAATTTCATCCTGCAGTTTTTTTAACCCTTCCTCAGTTAAATAAGTAATGTTTGACATAACATTAAAGTTTATTGGGTACGAAATAAAAACAGAAGAAGACCCTTCTAACGAAGGATCCTCTTCTAAAATAATTTTAAATAAATTATTAAAGTTTAAAAACTAAACCAAAGCTGTGAATTCCGTCATAAGGATCTGATGAGCGGAAAGAATAATCCAAGCCAAGAGATTTGCCGGATTTACCAAGTGGCAATTCAACGGTAATACCAGCACCTAAACCGGTTACAGCGCTTGCAAGTTCATCTTCAAACTCCTCATTAGTTGTTTGATAAAGGTATCCTGCACGAAGCATAACTAACTTTTTAAATCCGTATTCAAGACCAACTCCAACCTGGTCTCTTGTAAAAGAGTTTGATGTAAATGATCCAGCAAAAGTCAACTTATGTATTTCGGCAAATTTAAAATCGTAAGAGCCACCAATCTGAATCAGTGACGGCATTTCAAACTTTTCTGTACGTGGCTGAATAGAAATTGCATTTCCATTATCAGTTACAGCTTTAAATGTAAATCCTTCGCCTTTATACTTCATTGGAGCACCAACGTTTCTTAAAGCAATTCCAAATTTTAAATTGTCTTTAGCTTCATTAAAACCAGTTATGTATTGAATACCGGCATCAAAAGCCAAACCTTGCGCGTTGGCATCAGAAATACCTTCCGAAACCATTTTGATAGTTAATCCACCATAAATACTACGTGAAAAACCTTTAGCGTAAGATAATGCTACATTAATAAACTGCGGACTGAATGTTCCTAATCCTCCCTCGGGATTATCGGTGGTTGTAATTAGGTTGTCACCTAAATCAAAAGAAGATACCCCTAATGATAATGCACCAGATTCACCAGCCTTTACCGAAAGCCCGGCAGTATTAATAGATACGCCCGAACCTTGTAAATAATTGGTATGTGTAAATCCAAGTTCTGTTTTTTTGGTAAACGCAGTTCCTGCTACGTTAAGGTATTGAGCTTCGGTTCCTGTTATGCTTGAAACATTAATTCCCATCCAACCGCTTGAGCGCGCCCAGGGATTAATTAATAATTCGTTTGCACCGGATGCACCAGCTCTATCTTTGTTACCTGCAAGAGAAATGAATGAAGGTAACAGCATTGCTGCTGTTACCATTATTGCTTTTATATTTCTTTTCATAACTATAATTGTGTATTGGGTTAGTTAATATTATTAATAGCTGTCCAAATCAATTGGTCTCATCATTCCAAACCATTTAACTGTTTTTTCGCCTACTCCTGGAGCACTGATATGAATTAGATAAACACCACTAGACACAGGAATATTTTTTTGATTTTTTAGATCCCAGTCAAAAGATGTTTCGGTGTTACCGCTTCCAGCTTCGGTTCCTTGAGTTAAGGAAACTGCTGTTCCTGCTGAGTTATCCGCTGCCTCATCTCTGTTAATTCTTCGCACCAAAGTTCCGTTTAACGTATAAATGGATATAACACAATTGGCAGGCAGGTTGGTAATCTTTACCCATTGATCATTAGTAGTTTTGTCGTAACTTGAATAAGCATAGTATGGATTAGGTACAACATTTATTTTATCAAGTGCTGAAACAGCCACATCACTTACATTGGTGGTTGGTAATAAGTCATCTGCCTCAAATTCATACAACGGATTGGCTCCATTTATGGTAGCCACTACAGCAGCACCTACACCGGTAATGGAATCAACACCGGCAACCGCCACAAAATTAGAGCCCGGTGTGTAGTTAACTCCATTATATGTTGCATTAACACTACCCACTACAAAATAGGTAACGCCATCATCCATTCCTACTTCGCCTGTAAAGAGTGTATCTGAAGTGGTTGTTGCAAAACGTCTGTACTTTTTAGCCACACGTAATTTTACTTCAACTTCGCCTGGAGGTATATTTCCATTAAATGAATTACCAGGAGCTGTCATTGCTTGTGTTACCCACATAGCGTCTTTAAAGGCATCCCGTTTATTAACATTATTTCCTTTTATAAGTGTGTTTAACCTTTCACCTGCATCATATCTTGTTACATCCTTTGCTGGCCTGTCATCATTATGACCAAAAACATATACGTAATGCATTCCGCCTGCAACCAAATAATTGCTTATGGTTGTTCCACCTGTAGAAGTTACATCTTTGGTTTTTACAGACGTTGGGTTCCAAATCATGTCTGTACCGTTTTGATCCGCCAATCCTGAGTTCTCACCGAACGCCATATTCAATCGCTCTCCATTATCTATGTTCACAGCATAACCAGGAAACCATCCCATACCGGTTGAAGAGATATAATCTGCATCATTTGGATCATTGGTTACCACTCCATCTCCGGCATTTCCATTTTTATCTACAGAAGGAGCAGCACGCATACTGAATCTTTCAGGGGGCGTTGTACCACCAAGTTGATTTAAGGTTGGTACAATTGAATTAAGACCGGTTTCAAGAACAGGACAACGTGTCCATTTACTCTTATCAGGGGTAATTACGACATCTACACTTGCTATACTCGTTTTTGAATTATTGAAAGGGAATAAGGTATAAGAAGCTTCAGGGATGCTTTGAAGTTTTACAGCAAAAGTATCTGATCCAACTGTAAGAGCCTTGTAAGTGAGTTTGTATGGGGCCATGTTCCTCCAAGTACATTTTCGTAAACCTCATTACTATCTAAACCACCAAGAAGATTAAGAAAATCCCCAGAGATAATCCAATCTGTTCTGTCAACTCCAAATCCGCCATCAGTATCTTTAACTCCTGTTAACCATGCATTGCCATCAGAGAAGGAAATAGTAGCTCCGAGGAAACCATTATTAGGGAGCAGACACAGATGGAGTAGTCTCATCAACATTACTGATTTTAGCAGTTAAGCCCCAATCAAAATAGTCGCGTGATTTAGGATCACCAGGAGTTTCTCTGTCAGTGTTAATTATTTGCTCACTAGGTTGACCAAGTCCGTATATAGAAGTATCAGCAGAGCCGGTTTCTTCTTCATAAGCATACCACAAGCTGCTATCAGCAACCCCATCAAATTTAATTTCCATATGGGCATGATTGGCTCTCAAAGGATCATAAACAAAAACATCTAAGGGTCCATTACCAGCGGTATATACAGGGTTTCTTACAACATAAGGCGGATTTAAAGCCTCATTTCTTGATTCGGGTGTCATATTTAAAAATACTCCACCGTTACCTTGTCCTTCAATTCGTTTTATTTTAACTCCGGTTCCATATTCTGAGTTAAGAACCATTCCTCCATTTTCTACAGTAATTTCATGAGGGATTCCGCTAAATGGTTTGTTCTCACCACCATCCCATCCAAGACGTCCTTCCAAGTAAGGTTCCTGTTGTGTTTGGTTGTTAGCAGCAGGCAAAATATACTCAAAGGGATAATAGTTATTATACGCATAGCTTACAGCAAGAAAATAATAAGCTTTGTGGTTAATTATTTTTCCTCCTGTAAAGGCGTCACTTGTTACAACAAATGTGTGTTTAACTCCAGAATTTCCTCCTACATCACTTGCTTCAACTTTTTGAGTCGGAACATAAGAATTAAGAGTTGTGCTGTAAGAATAATTAACTATATCATTTATATCATCTTTAATATCCACCCTATAAAGTAAGCGGGCCATGTCAGGGTTCGACAAATCTGTTGCTCTAACGGTTGAATTCGCTACTTGATACACTTTAAAACCCTGAAATTTATAAAGAGTAGATGCCGGATCAACGGGAATAGTATCGCCATTTATATTTAGTAAACTTGTTGGGGCATCAAAATCCTTTTCATTATAAAATTCAGATTTAGGACTCTCGGTTTCTTCTAATGACAACACAAGCTTGTTAGAATATTCCCTTATCGCAATTTTGGGCGCATTTGGACCATCTAAAGGTTTAAAGCAATTGTCAAACAATGCCTGTGCTTTTGCATCTGCAATTTTCACCAGAGCAAGGGAAGCTAAAGGTCCGCCTGATGTTGCTCGCGCCCAAACCACACCAGTAGTAATGTAATTTACTGCTCCGGGTTGTAAGGTGAATGGTCCTGCAGACTGTAAAAATCTTCTGTCACCTGCAGTATTACCTTCTGAAATTTCAGACCAATCGGTTCCAAATGCTGGATCGGTGGTTCCTGGGAATATATAATTTACATAATCAAGAGACGCTGGATTGTAACCATTACCTCCACGAGTCCAGCGGTTACCATCACACCAACTTCCAGATAAATATTGATAGTAATCATCTAATACATCAGGATTTCCTGTTGCAACTAAATTAATATTATTATAATATAAAAAATTAGACATAATTAGCTCTTCAGCACATTCATCTATTGTGCCGTCTCCGTCATTATCCTTTCCATCATTGGGGTCTGCTAAAGGTCCCTGAAAGAAATCAACTCCTAAAGCAGGTGGATTTAACCCATAACCTGCAGCAGTACCACCTCCATCATCACCATCACCATTATAGACAAATCCTAATCCTAATCCAACGTCACATCCAACATAGTCATCTTCGTAATCCCCAAATCAGGATCAACCCATTGCCCAAAGTAGGTACTATCAAAAGAAACGTTGCTTCTGTTTATCACCTGATATTTATAAAAGGTCATATTATTAATGGCATCATTTGTAGCAAAAGCAAAACCCTGAGCTCTTACCTCTAATCCAATTGGTTGCGAGCCGGTTTCAGTTTTAACACCTCCCACATCGTTAAATACCCACCATATAGTTTGGTCACCAAAACAAAATTATTGCAGACTGCTTTGGTTTGAGGTGAACAAACAACTGTATCAATGTCCGAAACTCCGTCAAAATATCTCGGATAATCTGTCCCGCTATCAAAAAATCCATTACCATTCACATCAACATAAGGGGCAAGATCTTTTAACTCACCACCGGCAATATTTCCACTACCTGGCCATTCCAATATATCTGAAGTAGCCACACCATTAGCAACAAAATTACTCACTTCAGACTTGGAAATTTTCCAATGCCTGTCAAAGGTGTTGCATCGGTCAGAGCTAATATCCTGTACTCCGCCTACAGAACTGATTGGACCTGACCAAAAATCGTTTCCATCGTTCTGGCGATATGTTTGTCCGGCAGCCTTTAAATTACCATTACCATCATAACCCCCTACCCAAATAGAGCCTGCAAACATACTATGCTTACCTCCATTTTTGGGTATTTCGTATTTACCATTATCCAAATCCCACCACAAGTCGCCACCCGCGAGTATAGTGGTTCGTACATTGTTAATGTCCAAATCAGCCTTAGAAGTTGTTTTATTACAACCAGCCAAAACTTTCTGACCAGTGTTAACTGGCTTTTTTCTACCATTTCCCACATTTTCCCTTGCAGTAAGGGTGGTTAGTTGCAACAGTGCAATTGAAACCAACGAGAGTTGTTTAAGAATTTTATTCATAGCAGATTACTTTTATTTTTTTTAGAAATTTAATGCAACTCCCAAGCGGATCCTTCTTGGAATACTGTAGTTATTAGGATTATTTACTTTAATTCTGTACAATTCTTCGTAAGCTATAGGGTCAGTTTGTACTTCAACATTCTCTATACCTTCAGGAGATGTTAAATAACCATCATCATCAGGAGTACCGGTGTATCGGTAAACAGAGATAATATTATCAGCATCTAAAAGATTTTGAACTGTTAGGCTTACGTTCAAATATAAATCTCTTTTGTCCTCCCTTTTGCTGCCCATGTTAAGCTTAAAGTCCTTATCAATTCTCATATCAACTCTAAATTGCCATGGTAAACGGGCTGAGTTTAAGCCACCTTTTACTTTTGATGCACCAGCCTGTTGTGCGCCAATGTTATCAGCTAAATTAACTGCCACATATTGGCGTGTAAATGGTGTACCAGAGCCCGCGCGGAAATCAAAGTTTGCACCGGCATTAGCAAAAATCTGCTTACCAAACCAAACAGGACCATTATAATCTTTTCCTTCGGCATAACGGTAATCAAATGATACAAGGAAACTATGGCGTTGATCGTAATCAAGCGGAGCAACAAATCGTAAGTTAGGCTGGGAGGTATTAACCAAGTCAGCTGCTGCGGCATCACCAGAGCCTGTACCATCAGCAAATTGCAGAGTATAACTTGCACTCATTCTTATATTACCTGTTCTGCGCAAATCATAAGTAAGTGTCATTCCCTTAATTGTTCCAAAGTCAATATTATCATAAGTAGCATAATTCACTGGGTGAGCATATAAAACCTGACGCTGCTGAATCATTTGCTTAAGTTCACGATAAAATGCTGAAACACTCAATACAGAACTACGTGACAAAATCTGACGGAAACCCAATTCGTAATTAGTAGTTCTTTCAGGCCTTAAGTCAGGATTTGAAAATGCAAGAGCTGTTGCCGCTCCTGATTCAAGTTGAAGATAGTTATCAGGATCACCTCTCCACACACGTGGAGGTCTTTGGGTCAAAACAGAATAGTTTGCAAAAAACTGTGCCTGATCAGTAATATCAAACTGGAAGGCTACACGCGGCATAACAGTTATCTGAGGTGTGTAATCTTCAAAAGAACGTTTGGCTCTTTCTACATCAAATCTTCCTGTTTGTCGTTAATCTTAATTCGTGTTGCAGGATCAGATTCCAATAACCACGGTTTTATTGTTCCTCCCGAATTGTAGGTAAGGATTTTAGGATCAGAGATTGGGTTACCATTTGCATCGTACCAATCATCACCATTTCTATATCCTAAAATATTATTCACGCTTGGAGATTTTTCATTTGATACATAGACTATGTAGTCGCTTCCAATGTTGTCCGGCACATTAAAATTATTTATACCATCAATCTCACCGGCAGTTCTTGCAGGATATAAAAGATATTTGTCCTTAAGCACTGCCTGATTTGCATCAAAGCGGTCTATACGTAATCCAACATTAAAAATAAGATCATTAATAGCAAAGTTATCCTGGATATAAAATGCGCCATAAGTAGGAGACCAGGCTGGAACTACCCTCTTAAATGCTCCTTTTTCATTTTTCTCACTAAAATACTTGTAAAAATCTGAAGATGATCCTGCTTCAATTCTTTTTCCGTTTTGATCATACCCAAAAGCAAAACCCAAATCTTGAAATTCGTCCGGAGAAAATAAATCCATGTTAAATGTCTCAGGATTGTAAGATAAAATATCAACATAAGAGGTGTAAGGCAAATTTAATTGGTCACGCAAATTCTCATAAAATCCGTTGCCATCATCAGGAGTAGGAAGGTAAGCATTGTCTGGGAAGTAAATAGTATCACCTGCTACATAGGTATTAGGTCCCTGAACGCCTTCAAACAATTTACTGTTGGCTAAGTTTCGCATAGAACCCCATAAACCAACTGGACCAAGACCATATCCCCTCTCAACAGTCTGTTCCGCCTCAACACCTAAAATTATGTTATGATTTTTAATGTCGGTCGAAAACTGTAATGTACCACGCAACTGATCGTTATCAAAAATCCTATACCGGTTGAATACTGTACCTGGGCTTGTCCACATACTATATATATTTCGAGGCTGCCCACCATTTACAACTCCAGAGTTTCCTGAAATTGTACCGGGATTAAGATAAAATCCCGTATTAGTATAAACATGTCCATCATCAAAATATCCTGGGTCTACAAAATTCAGCATTTGAATGGTGTAGTTCTCTACATCAGTGTTATTTCCCGCTGGATCATAAATTACATACTGAGAAGAAAATCCGCCTTGAAAAATATTATAAGGATTACCATTAAAAGTATATGTCTCTGGAGCTATCTGGGGACCATTTGCACGCCTTACCTGGGTGTATGTTCCATAATATCCATAATTGAAAAAATCATCTTTATAGATCGGACTTTGTTCAGTAGTTTTAAACTTATTGTAATCAAATTGAATAGAATAGAACGTGTTTTTGAAAAGAGCCTTTGAGTCCTTTTCATTAGAGTTACCAAAACGTTGCGTGAAGCGAGCAAAAACACGATAAGCATCTCTTAAAAACTCTGGTTGATTTTCAGAATTAAACATGCCATAACTGTATTGATAATCTGAGCGCTTTGAATAAGAATAAGAGCCACCAACTTTTAAATTGATGTTTTTCACCGGTTGAAAATCTAAATTTACATTTGCGGTGTATGCTCTGTTCTCATTATTTTCTTTAGCTTTTTGATTTTCGATTTCAGACCCCCGTGTGTACTCACCTAACCTAACCGAACTAATACCCGCACCAGTGTTAGTCAATATCTGCGGATTCTTTTTATCTCGGCTAACTTGTCGTCATTTACTTTATAGAAGCCTAAAGCTGATGGATCAAAATCTTTATCCATTTGCACCTCTCCGGCAACAAAGAAACCAAGTATTGTTCTCTTTTGTCCGTTTTCTTCTTTCTTTAAGATCGGACCTGATACACTAACTGAACCAAGATTGTAACCATAACCATCTAAAAATTCGGAGGTGAGAAATTCAATTCCTCCACCAATTTTTTCTGAAGGTCCTTTAGAAGTTATAGAAACTATACCACCAGTGGCATCGCCATACTGAGCAGGCACGCCACCAGTAACAACGGTAACTTGTTCAATACTTGATTGAGGAACCTGAGCGCTACCACGCACACGAACACCGTCTATATAATAGTCGGTGGCATTATCACGCGAACCACGTATGTTTATGTCATCGCCTTCATCGCGCTGGTATGCACCTGCAGCAGTTGCAGCAACAGATTTTACATCGCGTGTAGGGATGGCTTTAATTTCTTCCGCAGAAATTGTGGTTTGGGTTGCAGGGTTACCTTTATCTATTAAAGGCACCTTGTAATCCACAATATCAATTTGCGTAATATCTACTGCTCCTTTACCTACCTTAATATCCTGGAAGGTAATTTTGTCAATAGATACCACAACATCATTAACCTGTGCAGTTTGGTAACCAACAAAGGTTGCTTTAATGTTGTATTTGCCGGGATTAAGCGGCTTGATGGTAAAGTTACCATCAAAATCGGTTTGAGCGCCACCAACCTGGACTCCACCTTGTTCAGCAACTACACTGGCAAAGGGCAGTGGTTCGTTGGTTGCTTTGTCAATTACTTTTCCTTTTATTGCTCCGGTTTCTGCCATAGCACCACCGAACAATGCAATAAATAACAGTAGCGTAAGGTTACGTTTCTTAACATAGAGGTTAAATTGATTTTAGATTCAGGTAAAACAGTTGAATTACTTGCGGGTAAAAGTATGTATTTAAATTTTAAATTTCCAAAAACGGTTTTTAATTTTTTTGTGACAAAGAAACTTTTTTACAATTACCATGCATTTTCATAACGAGGTTTATGGAGCACTTCGCCAAGTATAAATGCCTTTTGCAATTCTTTTTTTGTAGCTGTAAAAGTTCTTTCTTTAACAGATTTTGTTTCTTTATTAATTGCCTGTGGTAAATCAACAAGGGAACGACTATCCGTTACCAAAGGTGTAAAGTTTGTAATGCTTTCAAAATCTTTTATCTGTTCAAGCATTATTGGCAATGGTGTTTCCTCAGGCTTTTTAATTTCCGGCTTCTTAAAAACTTTTTTGTTCTCAAAAGACTTTGCTTGAGGTATAATTTTTTTTGATTTAAAAACAGGAGCAGGCTTTCTTGGGGTTGAGGGAATTGGCGCATGTGAAGGCGGGAATTCTGTATTTTGAAATGGCTTAGCCGGTTGGTTTAAATCAGGCGGAGGTGAATTGAGATTGCGCTTTTTGTTTTCAGCAACTATTTTTTGTAGTTGTTGTATACAAGCCAGGCAATTCCCAACAAAATATAAAGAATGGTTTTTAATTCCACGCTGTAATAATAGATGATAAATTATTTTATTGCAAAAACTTTCGTTGTTTATATGTTTGCCCTAATATGCGTTTGGATATTTACCTCACCGAAAATAATTTTTTAGAAACAAGAACCAAAGCTAAACTGGCAATTGAAAAAGGTTTGGTGAGGGTAAACACAAAAATAATTTTACAATCTGCATATGAGGTAAAAAAAACCGATGTTGTTTACTTGATTTCTCCGCCACTAAAATTTGTGAGCAAAGGGGGCGATAAACTTCAAAAAGCAATTTCTCATTTTAATATTAAGTTGCAAGGCAAAACTGTTTTAGATGTTGGAGCCAGTACAGGTGGCTTTACCGACTGTTGTTTGCAAAACGGTGCCGCATTTGTATTTGCTGTTGATGTAGGCACCAATCAACTACACGAAAGTTTGAAAAATAATACTCAAATAAAATCACTGGAGAAATTACATATTAAAAATTTGGCACCTGAGCATTTAAATAATACACAAGTTGATGCAGTAGTAATTGACGTTTCATTTATTTCAATAAAAAAAGTGTTGCCTGAGTTAACCCGCTTTACTAAAAAAAAACTCAATTGTTCTCGCTTTAATTAAACCTCAGTTTGAAATTACTGAAAAGAAAAAGTTTAAGGGAGGTATTATTAAAGACTTAAATATACATTCCGCCATTTTAGATGATATTCAATCTTTTGCTCGTTCCTTCGAGCTCAACTATATTAATCATATTGAAACAGACATTGACCCAACTGAAAATAAAAATCTTGAGTTCGTAATGTTGTTTGAATATAATCCGTAATAGCAAAATTTGCAGTTGTGGTTTTATTTTTACTTTTAGCCAGAGAAATCTATTTTGTGTTTTGAGTGTAGTTTTGACGTTAGAGATCAATGTTGTTACAAAAACCAAAACATGAAACCCCGAACTCTAAACCCATAACACTAGAACAAAAAACACTAATCATATATGGCTTACGAATTTTACGATGCAACCATTGCAAACATTATTGATGAAAACGATGTGGTAAAACGTTTTTTTATTAAAGTACCTGACGAACGTCCATTTAGTTTTAAAGCCGGGCAGTTTATAATGGTTGATTTGCCTATTGACAGCAAATACACCAACAGAAGTTACTCCATTGCCTCTGCACCATCTGCGGATAATATGTTTGAGTTGTGCATAGTGCTTAACCCAAAAGGCATGGGCACTCCTTATATGTGGGAAAATTATAAGGTGGGTACAACCGTAAAACTATCACGCGTGCTTGGCAAGTTTACTTTGCCTGAAGTTATTGACCGCGATATTTGTTTTATATGCACAGGTACTGGCATTGCACCTTTGCGTGCCATGTTGCACGACATATATAATAAAGGTGCTGAGCATAAAAACATTTACATGGTATTTGGTAACCGTTGGACTAAAGATGTTATTTACCGAAAGGAAATGGAGGACATGCAGGCAAAACATCCTGAGTTTAGTTTTATACCTGTGCTATCTCGTGATAATGCAGACTGGGACGGACGCAAAGGATATGTACATGCCATTTACGAAGAAATTTTTGCAGACAAACGCCCGGCATATTTTTTTATTTGCGGCTGGGCAGATATGTTAAAAGAAGCCAGACAAAGATTGGAAGCAATGGGATATGATAAGAAGTCAATTAAGTTTGAATCTTATGATTAAGAAATAGTTTTTATAAATTGTTTCTGATGAAAACAAAATTGTTTTTTGTTGTTGCGCTTATTTTACTTTTTAACCAAAGCAATAAAGCACAAAATACTTTGGCCTGGAGCCAATGTATTTGATAGTAATAACGGATTTAAAGCACAGGAAACTATTATTATTTATACGCAGGCTGACCTTTTAGCTATGGGATTTGGTGCCGGACATGTTATAGACACTTTGTGTTTTAATTTCACTTCAAGGCATAGTACCTCACCTTATTTAAATTTTAATGTTAGCCATTATTACACAAATCCATTTTTCGTATTTTCACAGGGCGTCCCTTACCTACCTCCTATGGTTTCTCCTGGTGGAAATGCATACAACGGTATTCTTAATGCATCGGCAGTTATACCGCCATCGGGAGGAATTTATCAACTCCCTCTTACTACTCCTATTGTTTGGAATGGAAGTGCTAACACTCTTGTAATAGACATGTGTTGGTCAATAAACAGCGGAATGCCCTCCGATTCACTTTTTGCAATTCAAGATACAAGTGGTGCACGCAAAACCGCTCGTTGGAGAGTAATTAATCCAACCGCTAGCCCTTGTTTGTCAACTCTAAACTCCAGTGCCATCAGAAGCTCAACCGAATGGAGACCTGATCTTTTTTCTTGCAGGACTCCAACATCTATTAATAATTTTAATCTTTCATCTAACTCAAATTCTATCAACAATATTTCAGTTACTGAAACCGGATTGGTAAAAATTGACTACTCAACCAATGGGAAAGGGAACAATACTTTTATTGTTTATGATTTAACAGGAAGAATTGTTTTTGAAAAAACAGAAATAAATAATAAGCGAGGAAGTGATTCAATTGAATTAAAACTTCCATCCGCTAAAGGGATTTATTGTGTACGTTTAGAAAACGCTAATCGCATTAGCGCCAAACTTTTTGCGAATTGAATAATGTTTATTTGGATGTTTTCAGCCACAGATTTACAGATTAAAATAAATTGATTTCTTGATTTTCACTAAATTACTTTGAGTAAACGGTAGAGGCAAATCTGAGCAAATATCAAAACCAAATTCCTTATTTTAATCTGTAAATCTGTGTTTAAACTTTATAGAGGGTTTACTTTAAATTTTAATCTAACAAGGATATGATTCAAAAAATCTTTTCTCAAATTTGCCCCCGCACATAAACCCACACATTGCAATTACCAAAAATAAATTTTAAGAAGGGCGAAGACCGCGAGCTTGGCTTCGGCACAAGTGCGGGGACCAAGTCGCGCCTCATGAACCGCGATGGTTCTTCTAATATCATTCGTAAAGGGATTTCCCATTTCAGCCCTATTAATATTTATCACGATTTAATTACCATGTCGTGGAAAAAATTTTTTCTGCTTGTGCTTGCAGGATATTTTACCATGAATTGCCTGTTTGCACTCATCTATACTTTTATAGGAATTGAAAACTTAACAGGTGTAGAGCACATAAACTTTACACACGATTTTTGGGAAGCATTTTTCTTTTCATCACAATCTTTTACCACAGTTGGTTATGGCAGGGTAGCGCCAGTTTCAAAATTAGCAAGCAGTATTGCCGCATTTGAAAGTTTACTCGGGCTATTATCTCTTGCCGTTGCAACAGGATTATTATACGGCAGGTTCTCACGCCCTACATCTGCATTGCTTTACAGCACTAATTGTTTGGTTGCTCCATACAAAGAAATTAAAGGACTGATGTTTCGTGTTGCCAATGCCCGAAAAAACCAATTGATAGAAATTGAAGCAAGTGTAATTTTAGCTATCAATACTTCTGTTGATGGAAAAGTTCAGCGCAGGTTTCAAAATCTTGAATTAGAAATAAAAAGAATAAATTTCCTTTCATTGAGTTGGACTATCGTTCATCCTATTGACGAAAACTCTCCGCTGTATAATTTAACCAAACAAGATTTTGAAGACGGTAAAGCCGAAGTGCTTATTCTTATAAAAGGGATTGATGATACGTATGCAACAACTGTTTACTCACGCTCTTCTTACACCTCTAAAGAAATAATTTGGGATGCTAAGTTTGTGCCAATTATAAATAATAACATGAATGGCAAAACAGAAATTGATTTAAGCAGGATAAGTGAATATACAATGGTAGGTTAAGCCTCATGAACATCATCATTATAAATGGACCCAACCTTAATTTACTGGGCAAACGACAACCCGAAATTTACGGAAGAATTTCTTTTGAAGATTATTTTAAAATGCTGCAGCAAAAATTTCCTCAGCATACATTACAATATTTTCAAAGCAATGTTGAAGGTGAATTAATTAACAAACTGCACGAAACAGGTTTAAGTTTTGATGGCATAATTCTAAATGCAGGTGGTTATACGCATACTTCTGTTGCTCTTGCCGATGCTGTTGCAGCCATAACTACACCCGTAATTGAAGTACACATCAGCAATATTTTTGCAAGAGAAGAATACAGACATATCAGTCTCATTTCAAAACATGCAAAAGGAATTATTTCGGGATTAGGATTGAAGGGGTATGATTTGGCTATTGAAAGTTTTGAGTAAGAACTTTTTAACTTTTACAATGCGAATAACTTGCAAGCCGAGCTTTCCAAATCAACATTTTTATTGTAGGTTTGTTCACGATTAAACTCTTTAGCTTATGATGGAGGACGATGAATTAGAGAATTTTGAAGAGCAGAACGATAATCTTGGCAACTCGGTGCAGCGTTATGAAGAAATGCTGCGTAACCATAGCCACTACTTTTTTGATGTTGACGCACTGCTCCGCATAATTGACCACTACATAGAGAAGGCAGAATATGACAAGGCAATTGAGGTATCTAAATATGCCTCTAACCTTCATCCAAATTCTATGCACTTTAAAATAAAACAGGCGCACCTTTACTCTATGGTGGGCAGGCATAACGAAGCACTCGAAATGCTTGACAGGCTTGAAGATGTTAACCCGTACGATATTGACATATTTATTATACGCGGTAATATTTTTAATACTCTTGAACGTTTTGAAGAAGCAATAAACAATTACACACGTGCGCTTGAGTTTGCCGAAATAAAAGATGAATTGCTCTTTTGTATTGGGGCTTCATACCAAAACATTTTAAACTACCACGAAGCCATTCGTTATTACAAAGCGAGTTTAAAAGAAAATTCCAACCATGAAATGGCAATGGAAGAATTGACTGCCTGTTTAGGACTCACCGGCAGATTAGAAGAAGGAATTATTTATTTCCAGAAACTGATTGACACCAATCCTTACTCCTATTTGGCATGGTATAACCTTGGCGATTTGTTTTTAAAAACCGGTAAGTATGATAAATCTATAGAAGCATTTGAGTACACCATTATCATAAAAGAAGATTTTGCACCTGCCTATTTAGATATGGGGACTGTGCTTGCATTGCTTGAACGTTACGATGAAGCAATTGCAAAATATAAGGCAAGCTTTGAGTACTTACGCCCGATGCCATAACCTATTATAATATTGCTGAATGTTATGAAAGATTAGAGCAGATGGAAGAAAGCCGCACATATTACAAGAAGGCAGTAAAACAAAACCCGGAAATGGCGGCTGCATGGTTTGGTATAGCCATTACGTTAGAATTTGAAGAACGCTGGTACGAAGCAATTCATTATGTAAAAAGAGCATTGGAACTGAACAACGAAAACGGAGAGTATTGGTTTTTGCTTGGCGATTGCGAAAGAGAAATGAATAATTTGGAAGAAGCAGAGGAATGTTACCGCAAGGCTATTGAATATAATCCTGATAATATTGATATATGGTTTGAGTATGCCGATTTTCTTTATCAAAATAATCGTTTGTTTGAAGCCATTGAAATTACTGCATCAGGTATAAAGTTTCATGTCGATTCAATAGAGTTGCAAATAAGATTAGTGTTGTATTTGTATATTGACGGACAATTAAAAGAAGCATATAAACCATTTTGAGGATGTTTTAGATAAAGAATTTAACGCATATCCTCTTCTTTTGATTTGATGCCTTCGCTGGAAAACGATACTACCATAAAAAGAAATTATAGAGCAGAAACGACCCTTACAATGAATTTTACAATGAGCCAATTGCCTGACAGGACATCAAGCCCTCGTCAGTCAGGATTAACAATGGTAATGGACAAAGGGTTAAGCCTCCGCCAAACGGAAGATTTTATTGAAGGCGCTGCGCCATATACCGATCTTGTTAAGTTAGGGTTTGGAAGTGCATTGGTAACTCCTCAACTAAAAGAAAAAATTAAACTCTATCAGGATGCAAATATTCCTGTTTATTTTGGAGGTACCCTTTGCGAAGCATACATCATAAGAGATGAGTTTAAGAATTATATAAAGCTCGTTGAAAAATTTGGTTTAACACATGCCGAAATTTCCGATGGCTCTATAACCATACCTCACGAAGAAAAGTGCAAATACATTAAAGAACTTTCAAAAGTTTGTATTGTAATTTCAGAGGTTGGGTCAAAAGAAGAAGGTATATTAATACGCCAAGCCATGTGGATACAAATGATGGAACGTGAATTAGAAGCCGGTGTTTGGAAAGTAATTGCAGAAGCGCGTGAGAGCGGAACTGTAGGCATTTATCGTCCAAATGGGAAAGCCCATGTAACGCTTATTAATAAAATTACCAATCGCATACCCCACGAAAAAATTATTTGGGAAGCCCCTGCAAAATCGCAACAAGTTTATTTCATAAAACTTTTTGGTGCTAACGTCAACCTCGGCAACATTGCACCTAATGAGGTTATTGCGCTTGAATCTTTAAGACTTGGTTTACGTAGCGATACCTTTTTCAGTTTATAGAAGCTGAATCTTAAAAAATCAAATAATCATTCCAGCTGCAACAATATCGTTGCTGTGTTCATCAATCAAAATAAAACTGCCGGTAATTTTATTTTTTACGGTAGCTATCAAAAAAACAGGTTGCGATGTTTTTATGCGCAATCTTCCAATGTCATTCATTCTAACCTGACGTTGTTCTTCATTGCGGTGATATGATGCTACATCAACTATATAAACAACTTCCATTATCATTGCAAGTGTTTGGTTAGTGGTATGCTTTAGAAAATATTTTTTCCCAGGGACAAGAGGCTGCTCATTCATCCAGCAAATCATTGCATCAAACTCTGTAGCTACGTTGGGCAAATTATTTTCGCGCACAAGCATATTACCACGACTTACATCAATATCATCTTCTAGCGTAACAGTAACCGACATAGGCGGAAAAGCCTCTTTCACTGATTTTATCTCATCCTGCCAAATATCAATCGTTTTAATTTTTGACGTTAAGCCAGATGGGAGAATTTTTACGATATCTCCTTCTTTAAAAACTCCGCTGGCTATTCTTCCTGCATACCCACGGTAGTTGGCATGTTCTGCTGTTTGTGGTCTGATTACATATTGCACCGGAAAACGGCAGTCAATGTGATTTGAATCACTGCTTATGTGAATAGTTTCGAGAACGTACATAAGCGTTGCACCATTATACCACTGCATATTTTCTGATTTGTCAACCACATTATCTCCACGCAATGCGCTTACAGGTACATAGTGAATATCTTTTAATTCAAGCTTTGATGCTAATGTTCTGAAGTCATTAGAAATATTTTCAAACACATCGTTACTAAAATTAACCAAATCCATTTTGTTGATACACACCACGACATGAGCAATTTGCAGCAGCGATGCAATAAAAGCATGCCTGCGTGTTTGCTCAGTAATTCCTTTTGTAGCATCAATAAGTATAACTATGAGGTTGGCATTGCTTGCACCCGTAATCATGTTACGCGTGTATTGTATATGTCCGGGTGTGTCCGCAATTATAAACTTGCGCTTGTTGGTGCTGAAGTAACGGTAAGCTACATCAATTGTAATACCCTGCTCACGCTCCGCTTTTAATCCATCGGTTAATAATGATAAATCAATATAGTCATTTCCGCGCTGTTGGCTGGTTTTTTTTATGGCTTCAAGCTGGTCTTCAAATATTGATTTTTTATCATAGAGCATTCTTCCTATTAAAGTGCTCTTACCATCATCTACACTGCCGGCAGTTACAAACCGCAGCAATTCTATTTCTGTATCAATAACCATTAACCAAATATATTTTTTACTGAATATTTTACAATGGCAAATGTACGCCTGCCATACCATTGCCACAAAGACGGAAAGTATGTGCGTACCGATTTAAAAAACCACTTGCGTGCCTCCGTTGCTTGTTTATCCATAGCTAAATGTAATGCAATGTATGAGTAACATTCCGCTTCAATTTTATTCATTTTATCACCGGCATACTTTACAAAATGTGCATCTTCTTTTAGATACGCAATAAGTGTTGTTAAACGTGCAATAAGTTTTTGGTGGTTCATAGTAATAACGCTGCGCATATCGTGCTGTACTATGCTTGATGTAACTTTTGCTGAGTTCAAAATATTAAATCTTGAAGATAACCGCAGCCACAAACCATAATCCTCGCTGGCACTCAGCACACGGTTTTCGCTAAAAGGAAATTGTAATGCAATATCGCGTCTTAAAAAAACCCCGTTACAACTCAGCACATTTCCATTGTTAAGCAAAAGATTATTGACAGGTTTTGTAAACGAAAATGGCTTACGTATCACATTCCCTTCCGGAGATTTAATATCAAAATGCAAATGAAACGCTTCAGGATTGTTATGTTTTGAATTAGATCTAACGCTGTTTGCAAATGATGTGGGTATGCCAAATCATCACTGTCAAAAAAGTTAATGTAATCTCCTTTGGATATTTTAGCTCCATAGTTTCGTGCAGCGCCTCTTTCGCAATTGGGTATTTTATGAAACGAAACTTTTGATGGATCAAATGCATTAACCACTTCTTCTGAATTATCTGTACTGCCATCGTCCACAACTATTACTTCAAAATTTTGGTACGACTGATTGAGCAATGTTTGTATTGTTTTGCCAATTAGCGATGCGCGATTGTAAGTGGGTATTACAAAGGAGAAAAACAAGAGGATAGGAAATTATGAGTTATTAATTATGAGTTATTAATTGCGGAAACTAACCTACTAAAGAAAGAAAAAAATAATGTTAGAGTAAATTCTAACCTACACCCCCCAGCAAGACCTTTATAGGATCATTCCCTTCAAACAACATTTTTGCAGGCTCCTCTAACATTTGTTTTACCTTAACCAAAAAACCAACAGACTCTCGCCCATCTATTATACGATGATCGTAAGATAATGCCACATACATTACCGGACGTATTACAACGGCACTGTTAACCGCCACAGGACGTTCAACAATATTATGCATACCAAGTATGGCGCTTTGCGGTGGATTTATTATTGGAGTAGAAAGCATTGAGCCAAAAACGCCACCATTGGTAATGGTAAAAGTGCCGCCTGTCATTTCATCTATAGATAGTTTTCCATCACGCGCTTTAACCGCCAAATTCATTACGCTCTGCTCTATCTGTGCCAGAGATAAACTTTCGGCATTGCGTATAACCGGCACCATTAATCCTTTTGGCGCACTTACGGCAATTCCTATATCACAGTAATCGTGGTAAATAATTTCCTCGCCATTTATTTGTGCATTTACAGCCTGAAAACTTTTTAACGCTTCGCAAACTGCTTTTGTAAAAAAAGACATAAAGCCCAAACCTACTCCATGCTTTTCTTTAAACACATCTTTACACTGCTTGCGTATATTCATAATGCCGCTCATGTCCACTTCGTTAAAAGTGGTAAGCATGGCAGTTTCTTGTTTAACAGCAACCAACCTTTGCGAGAGTTTTTTCCCGCAACATGGTCATTTTCTCTGCACGCACATTCCTTTCACCGGTAAATGATGGTGTTGATTTTGCTACCTCGGCAAGCTTAGTGCTTTTAGCTGCCTCCAGCACATCGCCTTTGGTAATTCTTCCATCCTTGCCTGTAGGGGTAACTTGGTTTGCCGAAATATTTTTTCGCGCATAATTTTATCAGCAGCAGGAGAAGGAATATTTTGCGTCTCTTTGGCTGCTGTTTCCGCTTGATCAGCTTTTGGCACCTGAGCAGCTTGTGCTGCTGGGGCTTCCTCTTTGGTTTTATATGGTGTAGGAGTTGCTTCACCGGCTTTATCTGTATCAATTGTGCAAACAACAGAACCAACAGCAACAGTCTCCCCCTCTTTTACCAATATTTTAATCATTCCATCTGCTTCGGCAGCTATAGTAAGGGTTGCTTTATCGGAATCTATCTCTGCAATTTCTTCGTCTTTGGTAACAATATCACCGTCTTTTTTTATCCAGCGTGCTATCTGCACTTCACTTATGGACTCACCGGGGCTGGGCACTTTTATTTCTACAATCATTATATGGTTCTGAAAATTTATGGTGAGCAAATTTGAGAAAAAAAAGTGAGTGTTGGGGAGAACACCCCAGCTGCCGGCAGATATGGATCCCCAGGAAGATAGGATTGACACTGAAAAAAACTTGTATAGTGCACTTTTAAAACTACCGCTAAAAAATATAATATGAATTTATGCCTAATCAATTTAAAAATCCGCTTTTATCATCCTTTCTGCATTATACCGGCCTGTCGGCTGGCTGGCGTGTTCTATTATCTCTTACATTCGCACTCCTTTTAAAAAAAGTAATAAAATGTTATCTGTTTCTAATCTCTCTTTGCGTTATGGCAAGCGTGTGCTGTTTGAAGATGTTAATTTAAAATTTACTCCCGGCAATTGCTATGGTATTATAGGTGCCAACGGTGCAGGTAAGAGTACTTTTTTAAAAATGCTTTCAGGCGAAATTGAGCCCGCAACAGGTCAGGTTTCTATAACTCCCGGTGAACGCATGAGCGTGCTCAAACAAAATCACTTTGAGTTTGATGGCTCTCCTGTTTTACAAACAGTGATAATGGGCAACAAAAAACTTTTTGAAGTGATGCAGGAGAAAGATGCAATTTATGCAAAAGAAAATTTTACGGAAGAAGACGGGAACCGCGCTGCAGAACTTGAAACACTCTTTGCAGAAATGCAGGGGTGGAATGCAGAGAGTGATGCAGCAAACATGCTCAGCGGATTGGGTGTTGCAGAAGATTTACACCACAAACTCATGAGCGAGTTAGATGGAAAAACAAAGGTGCGTGTATTGCTCGCACAAGCATTGTTTGGCAACCCCGAAGTGCTTTTGTTAGATGAGCCTACTAACGATTTGGATGTGGACACAATTACATGGCTCGAAAATTTTTTGGCTGATTTTGAAAACACGGTTATAGTTGTTTCGCACGACCGCCATTTTTTAGATGCCGTATGCACCTATGTTGCTGATATTGATTATAACCGCATACAATTATATGCAGGTAATTATTCTTTTTGGTACGAGAGTAGCCAACTTGCTTTGAGACAAAAATCTGATCAAAACAAAAAGATTGAAGACAAGCGAAAAGAGTTACAGGAGTTTGTAGAAAGGTTTAGTGCCAATGCAAGTAAATCGCGCCAGGCAACAAGCCGTAAAAAACTGTTAGAGAAACTGGTTGTGGATGATATAAAACCATCAACAAGAAAATACCCGGGAATAATTTTTAAACCCGAACGCGAGTGTGGCGACCAAATTTTAAATGTAGAGAACCTGAGTAAGACAACCAATGATGGTACTGTGCTTTTTAACAATATTACCTTTACTTTGGTAAAGGGTGATAAGGTTGCAGTATTAAGCAAAGAGCATATTGCCATTACCACATTTTTTGAAATACTGATGGGGTTAGATACACAGGATAGTGGTAATGTTATTTGGGGCAGCACCATCACCAAAGGTTATTTACCCAATGAGAACGCAAAATTTTTTAATGGTGATGATAACCTGATGGATTGGCTCAGGCAATTTAGTGCGGATAAAGATGAAACATACATACGCGGTTTCCTTGGCAAAATGCTTTTTAGTGGTGAGGAAGTATTTAAAAAATCGAACGTATTAAGCGGTGGCGAAAAAGTACGTTGCATGTTAAGCAGGCTTATGTTATCAAATGCAAATTGTTTAATTTTAGATGAGCCAACCAATCACTTAGACCTTGAGTCTATTACTTCTATAAACCAGGCATTAAAAGACTGGAAACACATTGCCATTTTTACCAGTCATGATCATGAGTTAGTGCATACCGTTGCAAACCGCATTATAGAAATAACACCTTCAGGCATTATTGATAAGCGTATGAGTTATGATGAATATTTAGCCGATGAAAACATTAAAGCTCTGAGAGAAGAAATGTATGCAAAAGAAATGGCGTAATATTTAGGTAAATAAAAAGCCCAGCATTAAACGCTAACCTTTTTCTGAATAAGCAGGAAGAGAAATAATAAATTGAGTAAAATTATTTTCCTCACTTTTTACTGTAAGCGTTCCTCCGTGTACTTTAACTATCTCCATACAAATACCAAGTCCTAAGCCGGTACCTTCGCCAGATGGTTTGGTGGTAAAAAACGGGTCAAATATTTTTTTCTGAATGCTGTCGGGTATGCCGGTGCCATTGTCTTTTATCTTTAAGCAAACTTTGTCATCCTTTATGAAACTTGAAACTTGCAAAACCGGTTTGTAAATTTCTTTCTTGTGTTTAATGTTTTGCAAGTACTTTTCATTCATTGCATAAAAGGCATTGTTTAACAAATTAACAATTACGCGTCCGACAGATAACTTATTTACAAATACCTCAGGGAGTTTTGGTGTAATTCTTTTTTCAATCTCACATTCAAAATCAGGCATTTTTGTTTTTATGCTTTGGAATGCAAGCTCAACATTTTCGATGAGGAGGTGGTTAACATCAGCAACAACTTTTTTGTGAGCACTGTTTCGTTTGCTCATCAGCATATTGTCAACAATACCATCGGCACGTTTTCCATGCTCATTTATTTTTTGCAGCAACTTTTTATATCATAAGCTATCTCCGATTTTTCCTCCTCTGATTTGGATTGAAAAAATTCTTCCATCAATTCATTAGCCGACTGCGAAAAGTTTGTTATAAAGTTGATTGGGTTTTTTATTTCGTGTGCAATGCCGGCAGTTAAAAAACCAAGTGATGCAAGTTTTTCCTGTTGAACTAATTGCTGTTGCGTTTCTCTAAGTGTCTTTAATGTATTGCTAAGCTTAGTATTGTGCTTTTGTTTTAACCTGAAACGATTGTAAAGCACTCCAAGCAATACAACAAATAACAAAGCAATTACAAGTACTGCGCGTGTTTTTATTTTTTCCTTTTCATTGGCGGCTTCCTGTTTTGCAAGAATTTTCTCTTGCTCAATTTTCTCTTGTTCAATTTTCTTTTCATAAGTGTACTTACTTCGCAGGTCATATACATTTTTAAAAATGTTGTTGTTGTACAACGAATCGTTTAACAGTTTTTGCTGACTGCTATAAAAATAAGCACGCTGGTAGTTACCTGTTTCTGCATAAGCAGTGCTTAAGCTTCCCAATGCCTCCTTTTTTGTAAGTGCATCGTTATTTGATTCAACTGCCAGTAGTCCATATTCAATTGCCTTGTTTACATTTTTTATTTGCAAATAAGCCGTACTTAAAAATGCATAGGTTCTTTTCAGGATGCCATTTTCCACGTTGGCTTTTTTTCCAAACTCAACAGTTTGCAATAATTGATCAAGGGCCTTTTGCGGTTCATTAATATTCAAATACATTTTTCCAGTATATGTGTTACACTGAATAATTCCAATGGAATCATTTAGTAAAGAATAACCTTTAAGTGCAATATTAAAATGCCCGATGGCGCTCATCACCTTATTGGTTTCAGATAGGGTTAGCGCAATTAAATAGTGCGCAATAGTTTTCGTTCTGGAATTTATTTTGCTGATGCTTATTGATTTAGAAAAGTGTAATTCAGCATCGGGGTAATTTTGAAGCGTCTAACTTATAACCCCTAATTGCAAATGGCAATCGGCAATATTATCCGAATCGTTAAGGGTTTCGTAAAGACTAAGGCTTTGCAGCAAATACTGATTGGCTTTATCGGTCGTATTTATTACCGCTTTTGCTTTAAGATAAAGTGCACGGGCAATTTCCTTTTTAAACGAAATTTTCTGTGCAGCAAGAAGTGCACTATCTGCATATACAGAGGCTGAGTCTTTGTTGAAATTTATTTCTTTTAAAAATTTATCTGAAATTAAATTAAGTAGTTGTGCTCTGGCGCTGTCATTTTTTGCATTTGAGAGTTGCGACTTTAGTGAGTCAACAGCACTGCCATTAACGTTAATGTTAATTGCTGCAATTAAAGATGCAGCAATTAACATTACGATTTTTTGTTTCAACAATAACAGTGGTCTGTTCCTGATAAAGAAAAGATTTAGTAATTAATACGAATGGCAGAGAGTCTTAAACTCCTGTTAAAAAAAGCTATTTACTCACCGGTAAGATACTGCTGCAATGCAGTATTACAATCTGGCGGGCAATAAGGCACTACTGTTTTATACTTTGGAGAATTTTCCGGATCGCTGTAGGCTGGATCGTTAAAAAGCATGATGAGATTCTTTTCATCGGCTGTTCTGCCAAAATAATAATACACGTTTACATCTTTAGCATCGCGCATTGCATTTAACAACGCAGTTAAAGTTTCTTTGGAAATAACACCGCCTCGCTGTGCAAATTCCGTTTCAGGATATTTTCTTCCGAAATTGGCATACAAATCTTTTGCCTCTTGTCTTGTTTCAATAATTCCGGAGCCGGAGCCGGGTGCAGAATTTTTTTTGTTACCGAATGATGTAAGCACTATAAGGCTAACAAATGCTCCGAGTGTAAACACTACAAGGAACTTACTAAGGTTGCTTAATTTATTCATTGGATTAGGGATAAGGGGTTAAGTATTGGCAAATGTAAAAAAGTATGCGAATAGCAATTAAACTATTAAATGTTCCTCCGTGCGCTAAAAAAAATAACCCGGCAGCTTTTACACCAACCGGGTAGGTACTAAACCTAATCAAACAGCATCTTAAATGATTTATTATTTTGGAATTACAATTTCGTATTTATTTACCTTCCTTAAATTCGAAATCTCAAACCCCAATCTCAATTCTTTTCTTTTCCCATTGCCATCAAATGCTCCACATCATTATTAACAGAAAGAATAAGCAGGCACGTTGCTGTGCAAAACACAGGGCTGGTAATGCAGTGATGTCCATTCCAGCTACCATCATTGTTTTGTGCCTTTAGCAATTATCCGCTTACATTGTCGTACCATTTTTTCCATTGCATATCCTTGCTCATTATCATGCCTTCGCCTGTTTGCAGGTGACTTAAGAATTCTTCGCCACCATCATTACCAAACCCTGTCATCACATCATCGCGCTGTGCTTGTTTGCTGGCTGCCTGATTTACTTTATAAGCAGTTTCATACCTCAGCGCCTCCGATTCTGTTAATCCCGCATCCTTCAAATTATTTGTATTGACATCATTAGATTTTATTTTGCCCGCCTTTTTTGCTTCTTGAATTTTTTCTTTTGCCACACGTGCTTCTTTTGCACTTGCACGCGAACTGCTGCTTATGCTGTACAACATCACTCCTGCCCCATCTTCTGTTTTTACATTGTTGTTATCGGCATCAAAATTTTTTTTCTGGTAATCACGCGCCTTGTCTAATTTATTTTCATCAACCTCCACTCCTTTTTCCTGTGCTGTTTCTAAAGCATTGGCAGCAAAAGATGATTGCAACACACCAGCCCAACCTGCACCCTTCGTGCTGCCATTATCTGCCTGTGCATTCTGAATTTTATTAACGCATAGCTGGTTGCATTTTTTAACGCGTGCCTTCAATTGCGAATCGTTTATATAATCCATTGCATTGGTAAAAAACTGTGATGTAAGTGCTACATCAATATTTTGCCCAAGTTTTGATTGTATTTGTGTACCTGTTAAATCTGTAATGTTTGATGAGTTGGGTTCAGAATTTTCTACCTGCTCCATTAAATACATCATGGCTTTATTTATTTGTTTGCTGTATTTGCCGTTTTGCAAACCTCCATCGTAGCGCAAAAATGCCATTGCCGCCATTGCAGTTGTAGCTGGGTCAGCTTTTACAGCATGTGGGTCCATAATGTTTTGCCGCGCATGGCTACCTGCACCGTAGCCGCCATTATTTAGTTGCGCTTTTGCAAGCCACTCAAGAGCATCTTCCATAGAAGCGTGTACTCTTTGTGTGGTTTTGTGAAAGTAGTTTGAGTCAACAGCCTCTTCGCCCATCACAGTTCGAAACACACAAGTTTTTTCCTTAGTAATTTCGGATTTAGGTCCCGAAACCTGGGGATGGCTTTGAGGTTTCGGGTTTGCGGCTTCGGTACTGCGTGGTGTGTTTGTAACTGAAGGTTGCCGGATGTTTTCAACTACTGAGTTTGTATTGTTTGCTTTTACAATTTTATAATTGCTAAAGGCAGCAATTATTGCCAGCGATGTTACACTTAAGCATAGCGCGGCTATTACATAAACTCTTCTTGTGTTCATGATAAATAATTTTTGGTGTTTAATTAAATTGAAATAAATGTTTGTTTACACGATTCTAAAAACGGTGCGCGCAGAAAGTTTTTAAGAATTTATATTTAGATGTAACGCAAAATAAATTCCATAAGTATTTTGAAAATAAAAAAAGTTAAAGAAAAAAATATGTTTGAATCAGATTAGATATTTCCATTTTATAGGTATACTTTCTCAATTTAATGTATCCTCATCTGTTTGTAAAAATGTTAATTGTCCGCCTGTTTGGTATAAAAAATGCTTTTATAATTGTAACCATAATTCAAAACACACAAAATGTCATCTCAAAAAGCGGCTCCTAAAAAAGAAGTACTTGTGAGTGAACGTACAAAACAGGAAAATCATCTGATACTTTTTAATGATGATGTAAACACTTTTGATTTTGTAATTGATTCGCTTGTTGAAGTATGCGAACATGAAAGGCAACAAGCGGAGCAGTGCAGTATTATTGTACATTATAAAGGTAAGTGCGAAGTAAAAAAGGGTGAGTTTACCAAACTAAAACCCATGCAGGAGGCTCTTAGTGAAAGAGGACTGACTGCTTCGATAGAATAAGTTTTAAACTTCTTCACTAAAATTTTAGTAGCAGCCTTTTTGTTGGACTGCGTTTTGTTTATGTACTTTCGGATTCTAGATTTGAATGACATGAACTTAATGAGTTTTTTTAAGAAAATTTCTGGTGCAGTTATTTTAATTGCAACCGTTGCAGCTTGCAGCAAAGTTCCGCTTACAAACCGCAAGCAAATGAACCTTATTCCCGAATCGGAATTGGTGGCAATGAGTTTAACAAGCTATAAGGATTTTTTGAAGGATAATCCTCCGGTAAATTCTGCTGATGCCGATGCGCAAATGGTTAAGCGTGTTGGCGAGCGTGTAAAAAATGCAATTGTAAAATACATGCAGCAAAATAAATTGTATTCACGCATTAAGGATTATAAGTGGGAATTTAATTTGGTAAATGATAAGCAAATTAACGCTTGGTGTATGCCCGGTGGTAAAGTTGTTGTTTATACAGGGCTTCTTCAAGTCACTAAAGATGAACCGAGCCTTGCGCTTGTAATGGGACATGAAATTGCACATGCTATTGCGCGACATGGCAACGAAAGAATGAGCCAGGGTTTGCTTGCGCAGGCAGGAGGTGTGGCGGTTGATTTCGCAACACTCAATAAAAATCCGCAAACAAGAGCTTTGTTTATGACAGCTTATGGTGTGGGTGCAAATGTGGGTGTGTTGCTGCCTTACTCTCGTTTACAAGAAACAGAAGCTGATAAACTTGGATTAATTTTTATGGCAATGGCAGGGTATGATCCGCGTGTAGGCCCGGATTTTTGGAAGAGAATGTCGGCAGCAAGCGGTGGACAAAAAGTTCCGGAATTATTAAGTACGCACCCTAGCGATCAAACACGCATAAGTAATCTGAATAAATTTATGCCACAGGCTTTGAAATATTATAAGCCTTCTTCTACTGGTTCGTAGTACATGGTTACAAGATATTTTATTTCGCAGTCCACGTATTATCTTTTTTGTTTACGTCCACATCATATAAATCGCCAAGTTTTAAAGTTTTAACAGTTTTTGCATTGGCGATTTTTATTTTAAAAATGCTCTTTTCTTTCCATACGCTAAAATCGTAGTGAATTTTTTCTTTACTTCCATCAGCATATTCAACATGCAAATTAACCGGCACAGGCCTTATGCCTTTAGCAGAGATAGTAATTTCTGCTTTGTTTTTTCTCGTTACAACATTTGTAATCGCTAGATCAGGAAACCCCCAATCGAAATACCATCGTTTCCACAACCAGTTTAAATTTTGATTTGTTGCCGATGAAAAGAAATTAAAAAAATCCCATGGGGTATGATGTTTACCTTTCCATGTGTCCATGTATTGCTTTGTTAACTGTCTGAATTTATCTTTACCAAACATGTCTCTTAAATAATAAAGAACAAAACCGGGTTTGGCATAGTTGTTTATAAACTGCGAGCGCTCTTCGCTAATTTGTGTACTGTTAACTATTATGGGCACATCAGCTTCTTTTCCCGAAAAATAATTTACATCTCCTATTCCGTATTCATCAACCAAACTATCGCCATAAATTAAAGGTGACTGAATCCATTCTCCAATGGTTGCCCAGCCTTCATCCATCCATCCATATTTAGTTTGGTTTGTTGCCATCATAAACGGAAAATAGGTGTGCATGATTTCGTGCGTAGTAAGTTCAACCTGGTCTTTAAATGTTTCTACCGGATTATCATTACACAGCATTGGGTATTCCATCTGATCTAATCCGTCAACTACGGTCATGTGGGCGTAGGGATAGGGGTAACCCGGAAAATCATAAGACATTATTTCAATTGCTTTGCGCGCGGTTAATGCAACATCAAAAAATCCTTATGTGCTTTGCTAAAAGCTGACCCAACTAATATTCTTTCTCTGCTTAAATCATTTTTAAGTTTTATACTACTTGCTTGCCATAAATAATAGTTGCTAAAACCAAAGGCAAAATCAGGAACATCATCTGCTTTAAATTTAAAAGTGTTCCATTTGTTTTTTGCCGTTACATTTTTGTTTCCCGCATCTGTTGAATCAATAATAAAAATAAGGTCATCGCTTTGTTTTGCTTTTTGCAGCTTATTGAAAACTTTTTCATTAAAAATTTCTTTTTCATTAAGCATAATACCTGTTGCCCACACCACATAATTTTCGGGGACGGTTACATCAGCTATAAAATTTCCATTATCAAAATATGATTCATCTTTTCCCAAGTACTCATTGTTGTCCCATCCATCCATATCATCATACACAACTATGCGCGGAAAACAATAACCTATAAATCCGCTTGAGTCATCTATCATTCCCGTACGGCTATGTGAGCCTTTGTTTATTTCATAATTCCAGTCAATGCTTAGTTTTAAATTTGATTTTGGTGCAAGGGGTGCAATGCGCACGGTCATATTAGTGCCTGATACTTCAACCTTATCTGAATTTCCGGCATTGTAATCTTTATCTCCAATTACCATTTTAGAAATTTTAACGCCCTCATTTTCATCTACAGCTTCAATTTTTACATCGCGGTTGTTTCCCTTTTTATAAAAATCAGGATAGAGCCGAATAACTAATTTCTTTTAAGGTATCGGGGCTGTTGTTGTAATAGATCACGTCTTCCGATCCGGTTAATAATCTTGTCTTTGGGTCAATTTTTATTTTAAGGTTATAATCGGCAGTGTTTTGCCAAAAGTTTTTGCCCTGGCTTGCCATCCATTGTGCGAACTTCTTTAGAAACAGTCTTCAGAAAATTACGTGGGTAGTAAATAGTATCGGTTTGAGAGAAAGAAATTATTGGAAGGAAAAGCAGGAGGATGATCGTTTTTCTGTACATAAATTTTAATTATTGTTAAGCGATGTAAGATTGGTTTTTGAAAAACACGCTTTGCATTTTGTTTAGCGGTTGTCTTAAAATTTTGGTAGATGGTAAAAACAAGGTGGCTTGCAATTAATAAATACTGCAAACTGCTTCCTCATCATTTTGTTTATAGCCTCGGTACATTCCCTCGCTGTTAAAGCATAATTCTAAATTGCCTTTAGTATCAACTGCAATTAACCCTCCTTCTCCCCCAATTTTTACCAACTTATTTTTTACAACTTCATTACAGGCATCTTTAAGTGAATAACCTTTGTATTCCATTAAACAAGAAACATCATACGCAACCACACTGCGTATAAAAAACTCCCCATGCCCGGTGCAGCTTACCGCACATGTTTTATTATTGGCATAAGTACCTGCACCAATTATTGGGGTATCGCCAATGCGATTGTAGCGTTTGTTTGTCATTCCACCGGTAGATGTTGCTGCTGCAATATTTCCATTTGCATCTAATGCCACTGCACCAACGGTACCAAACTTTTTATCGCTGTGATCAAGTTGCGTTGTTTCTGTATCCCGTATGGCAATCCATTGATCATGCCTGAATGAATCAAAAAAATAATCGGGCGACATAAATTCCAAATTACATTTATGTGCAAGTTCTTCTGCTCCCAGCCCGCATAAAAAAACATGCTCGGTTTCTTCCATAACTTTCCTGCTTAACACAACAGGGTTTTTAATGTTTCGTACACCCGCCACAGCACCCGCCATTAAATTTTTTCCCTCCATAATACTGGCATCCATTTCGTGCAAACCCTGGTTGGTAAAAACAGAGCCTTTGCCTGCATTAAACAAAGTATTGTTTTCCAAAACAACTACTGCTGCTTCCACAGCATCTAATGCAGTGCCGCCTTCTTTTAAAATTTTATGCCCAGCATCAACAGCTAATTTTAATCCTTTGAGGTAAGCACTTTCTATTTCTTCTGTCAATAATTTTTTAGAAATGGTGCCAGCACCACCGTGCACAGCTATGGAAATTTTGTTAGTCATCATTTTACTCTTATGCAAATAAAGGTTTTTAAAATCACTTTTAATGTTAACAGCTTAATAATATGCTGTAGAAATTCTTTTATTTTCGGACGCAGATTTACAAATGTCCTTCGATCAAAATCATAAACAACGTAAAGGTGCCATTGAGGTTATTTGCGGCAGTATGTTCAGCGGAAAAACCGAGGAGCTAATTCGCAGACTCAAACGCGCACGCATTGCAAGGCAAAAGGTAGAAATTTTTAAACCGCAAATAGATCAGCGTTACCACGAAACCAATATTGTTTCTCATGATAGTAATTATATTCCTTCAACACCCATACTTACTTCATCGCAGATTTTAATTTTAAGTAATGATGTGGAAGTTATAGGGATAGACGAAGCGCAATTTTTTGACAATGAGTTACCCAACGTTTGCGAAAAGTTAGCTAACATGGGTATGCGCGTAATTGTTGCAGGACTTGATATGGATTTTTTAGGAAAGCCTTTCGGGCCTATTCCCCACCTCATGGCTATTGCCGATTATGTAACTAAGGTACATGCAGTTTGCATGGAATGTGGAGATCTTGCTCATTTTTCTTTCCGCACGGTTAAAGATGCTTCTTTGATTGTGTTAGGCGAAAAGGAAAGTTATATTCCGCTTTGCAGAAGTTGTTACGTATGTGAAACAGAAAAACTGAAGATTGAAAAATCTTCCACCAATCAAACAATTTAGTTATTAATGGATAAATAAATTTATCCGTCAATAATATTCAAGGTGTGCTCATTGAAACCGGTAATATTTTTCCATTAAAAAGATTTCTACCGTTTACAGCAAACCATGCAATAAACTCAGCAGCAGTTGCGCTTGTAAGTGGGGCTTTATAGCCCGGAAAAGCTTTATTAAGCATAGGCGTTTCTACCGCACCCATAGCAAGGGCGTTTACTGAAATGTTTTTGTCTTTCAACTCTTCGGCAAGGCATTCAGTTAAAATGCTTACTGCACCTTTACTACTGCTGTAGGCACTTAGTCCGCCAAACTTACTGCTGCCCTGTACACCACCCATACTGGTAATATTAACCACATGCGCCTGTTTGGATTTTTTCAAATAAGGTAAACATATTTGTGTAACAGCTACCAGCGAAAAAACGTTCGTTTGGTAAACCTCCTGCCAGTCCGTTTGCGTAAGCTCTTCAAAAGGTTTGGTTACTAAATAACCAGCATTATTTACCAGTACATCTAAACCAATTTTGTTCAAAACATCCAAAATAGCAGTTCTTCCTTCATCACTGCTTATATCGGCTGCCAAAATGGTAATACCAGCCTGCGCATTCAGTTTTATACACTCTTTCTTCAAATTTTCAAGCTTATCTTTACTTCTTGCTACAGCTATTACGTGGTGATTTTGTACCGCCAGCTCTATAGCGGTAGCATATCCAATGCCTGATGATGCCCCGGTTATTAATATGGTCATGGCACGAAATTAAAAATAGATTGAGATAAAATGAACAATGTTATTCTTAACACATTTAAGTTGAAAAAATAGGGTAGCGTACAACAGTGCCGTTAAGCAAACGTTTATACTTGTATTCCAACACCAACAATGTCTGACTTAAAATCCAATAAAGAAATAAAAGCCCTCGTTAGCCTCCTTGATGATACCGACCAGGAAGTGTTTACCGAGATTGAGCGCAAACTGCTTTCTTTTGGGAAAGATGTTATTCCGGTTTTGGAAGATGTCTGGAGTCACTCTTTTGACACCCTCATTCAAAGCCGCATTGAACACATCATTCATAAAATTCAGTTTGAGGCATTGTGTATTGAGTTGCAATTGTGGAGCAGCCACCGCTTTAACGACTTGCTGGCAGGTGCAATTCTTATCGCACGGCTTCAGTACCCCGACTTAAACGAAGATAAAATAAGACAACAACTCAGCCAGCTTAAAAGGGATATCTGGATTGAATTAAACGAACACCTTACTGCACTCGAGCAGATTAATATTTTTAACCGCATTCTTTTTGACGTGCACGGCTTTAGTGGCAATACCGCCAACTTTCATGCTCCGCAAAACTCCTTCATTAATACTGTTCTTGAAACAAAAAAAGGTAACCCGCTTTTACTGTCAATTATATACTCCATTATAGCCAATGAATTAGATATTCCTGTGCAAGGAGTAAACCTGCCTGAGCATTTTATTCTTTGTTATCAGGACCCTGTTGCCAGCGAGCATTACGACTATACTTACCCAAAAGCCAACGTACTTTTTTACATAAATCCTTTTAGCAAGGGTACAATTTTTAGCAAAGGAGAGATTGATCAGTTTTTGAAAAAACTGAAAATGGATCCTAATCCGATTTTTTATGAGCCGTGTAACAACCACGAAATTTTAAAACGGCTACTGCGCAACCTCAGCTTTTCTTACAATAAAATTGGCGACCTAGAAAAAGCCGATGAGGTACAAACTCTCTTGGATATTTTAGAGAAAAATTAATCAACCTTCAGCACTAATCCTTTCAGGTACTCTCCCTCCGGATGAAAAACTGATACAGGATGATCGGCAGGTTGAGTAAGCTGGTATAAAATTCTGACCGGACGCCTGGCTTGTGCTGCCGCTTTAAAAATAATTTTACGAAACAGTTGCTTGTCTATAACCTGGGAGCAACTAAAAGTAAAAATGATTCCGCCCGGTTTAATTTTTTTCAATGCTTCATGGTTGAGATTTTTATAACCAATACTTGCCTTATCAACAGCGTTTAAATGCTTAGCAAATGCAGGTGGGTCAACAATCATTATATCATACTTTGTTTCGGTTTTCTTTAAAAAATCAATAGCATCTTCACAGTAAAAAGTATGGCTGGCATTGTTAAAATTCAGCTCCATTTTTTTTCGCACCATGCTTTTGCTTTTGCGGAGCTATCAACAGAATCAACATTGGTGGCACCGCCCTTTAAAGCATACACACTAAAACCTCCGGAATAAGAAAACAAATTCAACACATTTTTATTTGCCGATAACGATTGCAAAAGGTTTCTGTTATCGCGCTGGTCATTAAAAAAACCGGTCTTTTGTCCTTCTCTCCAGTTCACATAAAACTTAACTGCGTTTTCAAGAACCACATCTTCCGTTTTATTGCCTAGTAAAAATGCAGACTGCACATTGCTGATTTTTTCATCGGTCTTGTCATAGATAGTGGTAAGCTTATTTTTAAAAACCTGCTTGAGGGCTTCGGCAATTTCATTGCGTGAAAAATGCATTCCTTTAGAGTGGCATTGAATAACAGCGGTATCATTATATATATCAATTATCAGACCCGGCAAACCATCACCCTCGCCATGTAACAAACGATAAGCATTGGTTTGTTCGTTAATAATCCCCAAACTCTTTCTAACATTAAATGCGTTTTCAATTTTTGTTATCCAAAAGTCAGGAGTGATTCCTTTGTCACCAAAAGTTAATAGCCTCACCGCAATACTTCCCTCATTGTAATGCCCTGTGCCGAGTAATCTCTTGTCAGCTGAAAAAACTTCTACCAAATCACCATCCGCAATTCCTTGTTCCTTTTGGGCAATGGCTCCTGAAAAAACCCATGGATGAAAATTGAGTAGGGAACGTTCTTTATCTTTCTTTAAAAAAACCTTTTTTGCCTCTTTATGCATAGCCCGCGAAGGTAATTTTTAAAGGCTTTATACAAGAAACAATTATGTGCTATTTTCGTATAACTTTTCTTTAAAGATTTAACCACCATCCAGTACCCTTTATGAGCAATTTTATTCAGGTTGATTATAATCCTTTTGAAGAAGAAAATACCTCACGCTATTTTGATACCACAGAAGAGCAGCGTGAAATTTATACCTCTATAAAAATCGGAGGCGAAAATGCATCGCTTGCATACAACGAGTGCGTTAGTTTAAGACTTAGCGGCAACTGTAATTTACAGGCATTAGCTGATGCCTGCAAAAAAACTATTGAACGGCACGCTTCCCTGAGAAGTATATTTACCGAAGATGGTATGCAGTTTAGTTTTGCTGATAATGTAACTACTTCCATTAAAATTGTTGATTTAAAAAATCTTCAGTCTACTGATTTCAAAAATCAGTTTGATGCAATTATATCAACTGAAGTTCAAACTCCGTTTAACCTTCAATCGGGAAACGTAATAAGATTTCACATCATATTACAATCTCCAACAGAAACCATTTTAGTTATTACTGCCCATCATATTGTTTGTGATGGATGGAGCATAGGAATTATTATGCAGGACATTAGCAAATTTTATTCTGCGGCAATTGATAATAAAAAACCAGAGCTTGAAAAACTCAATTCATTTGAAGATTACATCCATCATCAACAAAACCGAAAAGCAAACGGTGACCATAGCCATACAGAAAAATTCTGGTTTGATTTGTTTGCAAGCCATACACCAGTGGTTGATATGCCGGTTGACAATCCGCGACCTGCCATCAGGACATTTAATGCAGCACGAGCCGATGTTACTATTCCGGAAGAAACTGCAAAAGGCATTAAACAGTTTGGTGCAAAAAGCGGAAGCAGTTATGTAAATACTTTGTTTGCCGCATTTGAAGTTTTCCTCAACAAGATTACGCGTCAAACAGATTTAGTGGTGGGTTTGCCTGCTGCCGGGCAGTCTGCTTCGGGTATGTACCAGTTGGTTGGGCATTGCGTAAACATACTTCCCATTAAAACTACCATTGATGAAAAAATAACTTTTGCCGACTATTTGAAGCAAAGACGCAATGCCATGTTTGATGCTTTAGACAACCAGGAATTTACAATGGGATCATTGCTTGCCAGGCTGCCATTGCAGCGCGACCCAGGAAGAATTCCTTTGGTGCCTGTTGTATTTAATGTTGATTTAGGTTTAACCACAGGAGTAGAATTCAAAGGACTTACCTACAAGTTTGAAAGTTATCCGCGCAAGTTTGAAAATTTTGAGATGTTTGTTAACGCCACCGGCATGGGCGATGCGCTTAACTTTGAATGCACCTACAACACCGATTTGTTTAATGCTGATGTTATTCAATTGCGCTTGCAGGAATTTTTAACCTTATTAAATGAAATTATAAACCATCCCACCAAAAAACTTTTTGAATTAAATATACTGGGTGCTGAAGAAAACAGAATGAATGAATGGAACAGCTCTTTATGGAGTATGATCAAACAAAATCGGTTAATGCACTGGTGAGCGAAGCGGCAAAGAAATTTTCAAAAATATTGCTGTTGATTTTCACGATAATGCAATTACTTACTCTGAGTTAGAACAACAATCTGACCTCCTTGCAAAACATTTAATAAACAACGGAGTAAAGCAGGGAGATTTTGTTTGCGTTTGTTTAGAACGTTCGGTTGAAATGGTGGTAGCATTGTTAGCTGTTTTAAGATCGGGTGCGGCATACGTACCCGTTGATCCATCGTTTCCTTCCGACCGAGTTGCTTACATGGTTGATGACAGCCAATCAAAAATAATTATTACTACCAGTGAAGTAAAACAAAAACTAAGATTACAAAATCATACCTGTGCACTGTTAGATAATGGATGGCAACAAACTTTATCTGTACCGGCAAATATTTCATTGTCCGATGTAAATTCATCTGCACTTGCATGCATGATTTTACACATCGGGCACTACAGGCAAACCCAAAGGTGTGCAAATTCAACACAAAGCATACGTTAATCTGCTGTTGTCATTTAAAAAAGATTTAAGTTTTACTGATAAAGATGTCTTTCTCTCGGTAACAACCATTTCTTTTGACATAGCAGGGCTTGAATTATTTCTACCTCTCATTTCAGGAGGGAAAGTTGTAATTGCCTCTAAGAACGATTCTTTGGAAGCGGAAACATTGGCGCAAAAATTCAACAAAAAAAATGTAACGGTGTTTCAGGCAACACCGGTTACATTCAGAATTTTACAGGAAGCCAAATGGGTTCCGTCAAAAAGTTTAAAGATTTTGATTGGTGGTGAAGCTGTTCCAGCAGACCTTGCAGCGTTTCTTTCTGCCCACTGCAACAATGTTTTAAATGTTTACGGTCCCACAGAAACAACCATCTGGAGTACTACATATAAAATACCTCCTGTAAAAAGTACAACAGAAAAAATTCCGGTTTACATTGGAAAACCACTTGCTAACACTTCTGTTTATGTGCTTGATAGTTTTTATCAGCGAGTGCCCATTGGAGTTGAAGGTGATATTTATATTGGTGGCGATGGATTATCTGCCGGATACTATCACAACGAACAATTGACTGAAGAAAGATTTGTGTATGTATCTTTTGACAATGAAAATATAAAGCGCATTTATTTTACTGGTGATAAAGGAAAATTGCGAATAGATGGCAATATTGAATATTCGGGAAGGACAGATAATCAGGTGAAAATCCGAGGCTATAGAATTGAAACCGGTGAGATAGAAACGGTGATGCAAAAAAACACCGCGGTAAGGCAGTGCGTAGTTATTGCGCGGGAAGATAATCCTGGTGATAAAAAGTTAGTAGCCTATTTCTCACTCATATCAGGTCAAACTGCAACAGCTGATGATTTTAAAACTCTGTTGGCTGCTTATGTTCCGGAGTATATGATCCCATCAGCATTTATACAGATGGAAAATTTACCGCTTACTCCTAACGGAAAAATAGACCGCAAAGCGTTACCCAAACCTGAAATAAAAACAGAAGTTACCGACATTAATTTTGAAGAGCCTAATACGCCCGTTGAAAATATTTTAACTGAAATATGGAGTAACATTTTGAGCTTAGACAGAATTGGTATTCATGATAATTTTTTTGAGTTAGGTGGTCATTCATTACTTGGCATTAAAATGATGACTGAGATTGAAAAAAAAATTAGGTGTAAAACTGAATTACCCCTATTGTTTAGTGCAAGCACCATTCATCAGCTTGCCAAATTGATTAATAACGATGACCTTGACATTGATTTTCCCGTTATAGTGCCATTTCAACCCAAAGGAAATAAAACGCCATTGTTTTGCATGCACATGCATAACGGCAACACACAGCGTTGGCGTGTACTTGTAAAATATTTTGATGAAGACCAACCTGTCTATGCTATACAACCCCAAGGGCTGGATCCGAAAAAACCTTTTCATACCGATATCAAAGAAATGGCATCTTTTTATATAGATGAAATGAAAAAAATTCAGCCTGTGGGTCCTTATAATATAGTTGGTTTATGTTTTGGCGGTGTGGTTGTGTTTGAAATGTGCAGGCAGTTGACAGAAGCCGGTGAGAAAATAAATTTCGGCTGCATGATTGACAGCCATGCGCCAACCGGAAGCAAAACCATGAACAAGGTTGTAGCAGTTGCCAGCGAGTTTATGGATATGGACATGGAAAAGAAGGTGGAGTTTGCCACTGATAAAGCCAAAAATGTAGGAAGAAAAATTCTTGCAAAAGTGAGCGGCAAAAAATTTGATAAAATGACAGGAAGCGTTACGGCAACAGAAGCTAAACCCGACATTAGATTTATTCACTCCACCGCATTGCTTAATTACACAACAGAGCAATTAAATGAAAAAATAACTTTATAAGAACTGGTGACCCTAATGCTGCTTTGTATGACGACAATTTAGGGTGGACAAAATTGGTTATTGGGGAACTGGAAGTTATAAAAGTTCCCGGCAGCTCACATGATTCCATTATTGTGGAAGAAAAATACCACTCGCAACTGGCACAAATAATTAAGGAACATTTGAATGACTGATTTAAGAGGGAGCTCAAAACTCCATATAAATTTTTTGTCAGACGTTTCCTTTTTACATGAGCCACCGGCTACTGTACAAAACTGTATCTTTTGTTTTTGTGATGATTCAAAAAATACCAGCGAAAAGCTTTTTTTGTCGGAAGAAGAAAATTCAATTGCAGCGAAATTTCATTTTGAAAAAGATAAAATTCTCTACGAATCTACCCACCACACATTACGTAAAGTACTTGCCAAATATTTGCACGTGCCTCCTTTGGAAATTATTTTTAAAACTATTCCTTCAGGCAAACCTTACATTGATACACCCGATTCAGAAATACAATTCAACATATCGCATTCGCGCGAAAAATTCTTTATTGCCTTATCCGAAACATCTGTTGGTGCCGATCTGGAATACATCAACCCGTCATTTGATTTTGAAAGCATCATTGACAACTATTTTTTAGCAGCAGAAAAAAAACAAATCATTCAGTCAAAAAACCCAACGGAAGAATTTTTTAAACTGTGGGCGATAAAAGAATCTGTCCTGAAATTTTTTGGCAGAGGAATAGGTGAAATGATTAAAAAAATTAATGTGGCTGAAAAAAAATTAGACATAAACCACCCCCACGAACTTTTCCTTACTGCTTTTGTAAAAGACGGCTACGCATTTTCTGTTTGCGCAGGCTTGCCGTTTGAGGTTTGTATGGTGCGCAGTTAAAGGTATATTCATAGTACTTTGTTCCTCATCTTTTTATTTTCCTTTCTGATACCTGTATAAACCATTCACAATTCACTTATTTTCCTACCTTCGCCCTTTAACCAGTAAAGAAATTTTTCAATGAAGTTGGACGTATTACTCGGACTACAGTGGGGAGATGAAGGCAAAGGCAAAGTGGTAGATGTGCTTACTCCCGAATATGATATTATAGCACGTTTCCAGGGAGGACCCAATGCCGGTCACACATTGGAATTTGATGGCATAAAGCACGTTTTGCATACCATACCTTCAGGTATTTTCCACCCCAATAAACTTAACATTATTGGTAACGGTGTTGTTATTGATCCTATCATTTTTAAAAGGGAAATTGATGCCCTTTTAAAAATGGGTATTGATGTTAAAAAGACGTTGCTCGTATCGCGCAAGGCACATTTAATTTTGCCTACGCACCGTTTTTTAGATGCAGCCAGCGAAGCCCTTAAAGGAAAAGCTAAAATTGGCAGTACACTAAAAGGAATTGGCCCTGCTTACATGGATAAAACCGGGCGTAATGGCTTGCGTGTAGGCGATATTGAACGCCAAGATTTTGAAGATGCTTACAACCAGTTGGTAGAAAAACACAAGGCACTTCTCTCCTATTACAATTATGCTTACGATTTAAAAGAACAGCAAGAAAAATGGCTGGAAGGAATTGACAGTATAAAATCGTTAACGCTTATTGACAGCGAGTACGAAATAAACAATCACCTTGCAGGCAAAAAAAGAATTCTGGCGGAAGGTGCGCAAGGTTCATTGCTTGATATTGATTTTGGTTCTTATCCTTTTGTTACATCAAGCAATACTATTACTGCCGGTGCATGCACGGGCTTAGGCGTGGCACCCAATAAAATTGGTGATGTGTTTGGAATCTTTAAAGCCTATTGCACACGAGTTGGAAGCGGTCCGTTCCCTACCGAATTAGAAAACGAAACAGGAGAGGCTTTGCGCAAAGCCGGTAATGAGTTTGGCAGCACCACCGGCAGACCAAGACGCTGCGGCTGGTTGGATTTACCTGCGCTTCGCTATGCCATTATGCTGAATGGGGTTACCAAATTAATAATGATGAAAGGTGATGTGCTGAGTATATTACCTACGTTGCAAGTATGCACGCATTATATGTTTATGGGCAAGAAGATTTCCTCTGTTCCATTTAATGTGGTTAACGAACCCATTACACCAGTGTATAAAGAACTGAAAGGCTGGAACGTGCCGCTTGACAATATAAAATCATTAGAAAAGTTTCCCGAAGAGTTAAATAATTATATTTCTTTTATTGAAGAAGAATTGCAGTTACCAATTGTAATTGTTTCTGTTGGGCCTGACAGAAGTCAGACGCTTATTCGTAAAGAGATTATGAGTTATGAATTATGAATGGTAAAAAGTGAAATAGAAATCAGCTCCCCATGATTACTAAGCTAAATACATTTTTTCAAAAACTATTTCTCAGCGGCACTTTGCACTTATCTCTGCGAAACTCTGCGAAAACCCTTTTGTTCTTTTTCAGCATTCTCTTCTCCAACTTTTCCTTCTCACAAAAATTAGAAGTAGAAAAAAAAGCCATGAAAAACGAAGAAGGCATTACCGTTGACTCATGGGTGGCACATGTTGACCAGGACGTAGCCTATTCTACCACAACACTTGCCGAGTTTCTTAAAAAAACATTTAATGCAAAGGGGGAAAAGAAAAACAAAAACATGATGCTCGTTTCTAAAACCACCTTTTCTGAAATTTCAAACTTACGGATGGACATGCGAGCCATGTTTGCATTGGAGAGTGGAGGCACTGCTATAGCATTTATGTTTTCTCCCGGGTACGATTTACATTTTGGTGAAGAATTCCGTAAAGAAGAATTTGCTAAAGCAGAAGAATTTGTAAAGAATTTTCTCCGCTTTCATTACAAATATTTTTATGACGAGCAAACAAAAAAAATACAGAGCAAACTGAAAGATGTGCAAGGAGATATACTAAGCAACGATAAAAAAATTGAACGCAACAATACCTCCATGCGTGATTACGAAACAAAAATGACAGCCGAAGGTGCAGATGTAGAAAAACTGCGCGAAAAAAAATCAAAGCTTGAAAAAAGAAAACGAAAACATTGCCAATAACACCGTTAAGAAAAAGAAGAAATAACAAATTGGAAGATGATTTAGTAAAGATTAGTGAGGCAATGAAGAATGTTTCTGATTATAAATGAGTACAAAGTATCAAGAAGTTCACCAATTCCCCTCTGTGCGTGAGCAAGTGAGAAAGCGAGAGGGGGCAGGGGTGTGTTAACTAAAGTTTATTAAGAAATAACAGCTAAAATTCAAAAGGAAAACTATAAGGAATAAAAATTAATATAACTCACGCTATTTAGGTGAGGCTTATTTATGGCAAACGATGAAACTATAGAACGCTTAAATACACTTGAAAAAAAAGTGAGGTTGCTCATTAATGCCAATAAAAAAATGATGGTGCTTACGGCTGAAATAAAAGAAAAGAATGCTGCGCTTGTTGAACAAAACAATGTGTACAAACAGCAGTTGGAAGATTTTCAGTTAAAAGCCAAAACCAGTACCTTAGCACAACGAATTGCAGATAACCCTATAGACGCAAAGAGGAAGTTGAAACTACAAATCAATGAATACATCAGAGAAATAGACAAATGTCTGTCTATCCTCAATGCTTAAAAGTAAAATGAGTACATCACCCATTAAAATTACCATTGCCGGCAATGACTTTAACCTGATAGCGAATAAAGCTGAAGAGAAGAAGTTAACAGACGCTGCTCAAATGGTTAATGCAGGTCTTGCAGGTTTTGACAAACTGCAAAGCACAGGCAAGCAAATGGAAGCACTTACCCTTTGCTCTCTTAAACTTGCAGGTGAAATACTTGAACTCAGGAAACAATTAGAAAGCTCACATACAAGAAATCTTAAACATATTGATGTGATAGATTCCCTGCTTGACAAGCATCTTGCTCTTCATTGATTTTTAAAAATTTTCGGGCACCTTAACAACGGTTGAGCTCTGCCAACAACGTGCGCGCATTCCGGCTTACATGTTTTAAACTCAACACTAAAACATAATGTGAGCAATAAGGCTCAGGATTCAAAGTGGAGGCTCCAGTTATAAGCTTCGGTTTATAATGTAATGCAAATTACCGGAGGGGTCGCGAACAATCCGGCTGCTCCAACCCATGTCAATCAGGGGTTTAATAACAGACGGGGTGCGCGCAGGTTGTTTTTATTTTAAGTGCTTAAGAGAGGAAAGTCAAAATTCAAAAGAAATAAACATCCTATACATTTTCAAATATATTATCAATCAAATTAACACAACACTCAAAAATAAATGGACATTATTATAGCATTAGAAATAGCAGGGGCGGCAGTGCTGGGCGCTTTGTTAGCCTGGTTTTTACGCGCAAATCGGGCACATCCACCATTAAAGCCGCAGAGGAAAAAGCAGCAGGCATAATTAAAGAAGCCGAAGCAAAAGCAGAGGTATAAAAAAAGATAAACTGCTTGAAGCCAAAGACAAATTTTACCAGTTAAAAACGGAACACGAAAAAGCTATCAACGAAAAAGACAAGAAAATTCAGGAATCGGAAAACCGAACCAAGCAGAAGGAAAGAGAAGCAAGTCAGAAGTTAGAGCAACTGCAACGCAAGCAAACCGAAAATGAAGCCTTGCAAGCTAACCTCCGCTCTCAAATGCAGGCAGTAGATGCACGTAAGCAAGAACTTGATAAAAACATTGAGAAGCAATTAACCGCTCTTGAAAAAATTGCTGGCTTGACTAAAGACGAGGCCAAACAGCAAATGATGGAAACGGTTAAAGCAGAAGCCCGCACCATGGCACATGCTTACGTAAAAGAAGTAAGTGATGAAGCCAAACTCACTGCTAACAAAGAGGCAAAGCGTATAGTAATTCAAACCATTCAACGTGTAGCAACTGAGCAGGCAATTGAAAACTCAGTTACGGTTTTTCATATTGAAAGTGATGAAGTAAAAGGTCGTGTGATAGGAAGAGAAGGAAGAAATATTCGTGCATTGGAGGCAGCCACCGGAATAGAAATTATTGTGGACGATACCCCCGAAGCAATTATTCTCTCAGGCTTTGATCCTATAAGGCGGGAAACAGCAAGACTTGCTTTGCACCAGTTGGTAAGTGATGGTCGTATTCACCCTGCACGTATAGAAGAGGTTGTAAACAAGGTAAAACGCCAGTTGGAAGAAGAAATAATTGAAACCGGAAAACGCACTGCTATTGACTTAGGTATACATGGACTTGCTCCTGAACTGATACGTTATGTTGGAAGAATGAAATACCGTTCTTCTTACGGACAAAATTTATTACAGCACTCACGCGAGGTAGCAAACCTTTGCGCAATAATGGCTGCTGAGTTAGGCTTAAATGTAAAGCTGGCAAAACGTGCAGGCTTGTTACACGATATTGGTAAAGTGCCTGATGAGGAGCCTGAGTTGCCACACGCTATTTACGGAATGAAACTGGCAGAAAAATGCAAAGAGAATCCGGAAGTTTGTAATGCCATCGGTGCACATCATGATGAGGTTGAAATGACCTCCATGATTTCACCCATCATACAAGTGTGCGATGCCATAAGCGGTGCGCGCCCCGGTGCAAGACGTGAAGTGGTTGAGCAGTATATGAAGCGTTTAAAGGATTTGGAAAACATGGCGCTATCATACCAGGGAGTTGAAAAATCTTATGCAATACAAGCCGGAAGAGAATTGCGCGTAATTGTGCAAAGCGAAAAATTAAGCGATCAACAAACAGAACAACTTAGTGCCGATCTTGCCCAAAAGATTCAAACAGAGATGACTTATCCCGGTCAGGTAAAAATTACGGTGATTAGAGAAACAAGGAGTGTGAATTATGCGAAGTAATGTCACGCAGAGGCGCAAAGTTCGCAGAGTTTTTTAAATGTAACGAAGTATTATTTCAAACACAGATTTACAGATTATAAAAATTTATTGTTTGATTTTCACTAATGCTCCTTAGCAGTATGAAATTTGTGATAATTTTAGATGTATGACTTTAATTTCTTCTTTTAATCTATAAATCTGTGTTAAACTAATATAAACTAATAAATTTAATTTGAAGCCCCTATTTAAGAATACAATTCTTCTAATAAAAAATTCTCTGCGAACTTTGCGCCTCTGCGTGAAACCATTTTTATCTCCCAATGCACGAATACGATTTAGAAATAAACCCTGCCAAACGCAACATCAACTACTGGCGCGATGTGTGGAAGTTCAGGGAGCTATTTTACTTTTTTGCATGGCGAGATTTGTTAGTTCGCTACAAACAAACTTTTATTGGGGTAGCATGGAGCGTGTTAAGACCATTTTTAACAATGGTGGTTTTTACCGGCATATTTCATTACGTTGCCAAATTGCCTGATACCGGAGTGCCTTATATTTTATTGGTTGGAGCAGCTATGTTGCCCTGGCAGTTTTTTGCCAACGCATTTACTGATGCTTCCAATTCATTGGTGAGTAACTCAAGCATGTTAACCAAGGTTTACTTTCCTCGAATTATTATTCCAATAAGTTCGGTCATGGTTAGTGTGGTTGACTTCTTAATTTCACTTGGCTTGCTGTTTTTAATTATGGTGTTTTACCAATTTGTTCCCGGCATAAAAATTATTTCCATCGTGTTTTTCTTTCTGCTCGGATTAATTATTGCTTTAGGTGCGGGGCTTTACGTAAGTGCCTTAAACGCAAAGTACCGCGATTTTAAATTTGTTGTACCGTTTATTGTTCAGTTTGGTTTGTTTATTTCTCCTGTTGGTTTCAGTAGTAATGTAATTCCACAAGAATGGAAGTTATTCTATTCACTTAATCCTATGGTAGGCGTTATTGATGGTTTCAGGTGGGCAATACTTGGTGAACAAAATATTATTTACATGCCGGCAATAATTATTTCAGTTTGCGCGGCTGCTTTACTTTTGATTTGGGGTATTATTTTTTTCAGGAGGACAGAAAGAAAGTTTGCCGATTTTATTTAGTCACTTCTTTTACTGCTTTAAATTTCTCCAGCCAATACTTTGTGCGGTTTAAATAATAATCAGGCGCTAAAGGTTCATAGTCTTCATATTTAAAATCACTAATCATAAATGGTTTTGCAGGTTCTATCTGTGTTCCTTCATGCCATTCGTTAAACGAAGTTATGCCAACCCATTGTGTTCCACTTTTAATTAAAGCATTAAACATATCATCGTAATATTTTCCGTTTTGCCTGTTCTTGGTGTTTCCAGCATTCCAGGGTCGTATGCGTTCATCTAAATAACCAGGACCAACCGATGGAATAAAAATTTTATTGTTTTGTTTTGCCCACTGTTGCATTTTTTCCAGTTTGCCTGAGTTGAACCATAGGTAAATCCTGAACTTGCAAAATAGGTGTAAAAACCATCAAAGCCTGATGTTAAAAAAAACTCTTCCTCTTTCTCAGTCACCCATAACCCAATTACATCAGCATCAATACTTGTATTTCTTATGGTATGACTTCCGCTTTCGGTTAACACCTGTGCCCATTGTCTGGCATCAATTACATACGAGTCGTAAATAAAAAACAAAGGTCGGTTTGTTTTTGCATTTCGATAAAATGCCTGATGATTTCCGAATTTGGATATGATGTATTCCATTTCAAAGCGAGTGGTGAAAGCTGTTTTGCGCACTATAGGTTCTATCTGAAAACATATTTTTATTGCATAACGTGCTGCAGCATTCAAAACAACAAGCACACTATTAAAAGTATAATCATCTTTTCCAAGCCATGTTACAGCCAACACCCCAATGCCTGCTTTTGCAATTTGCCTCATGTGTAAATCAACAATTGAAGAATCGGCACTTGAATATTCACCGGCTTCGGGATAAAAATTTGCACCTATGTTACCCTCTGCGGAAAAAAATGAGGTCGCAGTATCTTTATCGTTTTGCTTCATTACATTATGCGCCCAGTGATAAGGCTTGCCATTAATTTGCACCGAGCCATACCAGTTGTAATAAAAACAAACGGCATTGTAATTTAGTTGATTGTTTTGCGCTGGCGTGTTTACAAACAAAAGAAGGTTTATGCTAAGCATAAAAAAAACTTTAATCATAAATATTGTTTGCTCAAAGGTAAACTTGCCACACAAAAAATTTGCATAAAGTTCAAATATTTTAACTTGCACCAACCCCCATAGCTTTTGCAACACTACATTTGCAAAAACACCTGCACATTTAGATTGGTTAAGCATCACATACATAACATCCCAATTGAGTTACGCTCACAGCAACTCTATAACTGGCTTCTTCAATTTATCTCAAACAGTAAAAAGGAAAAAATTGAAGAAAAACTCAACAACAGAACGCGTTATATTACTGCTGTTCTTGAAAATGTTTTTGATCACCAAAACTCAAATGCAGTAATAAGAAGTTGCGAAGCATTGGGTATGCAGGATATTCACATCGTAAATTATCAGAGTACATTTAAACCTGCCAAGTCTGTAAATAAAGGTTCATATAAATGGATGACTGTTAATAAATATGTTGAATTGGATGAAGCATATCAACTCACATCTATTAAACTTTTAAAAGAAAAAGGTTATCGCATAATTGCGACTGTACCTGGAAAAGAAAATAATACTCCCGAAAATTTAAGTATTGATAACCCACTGGCAGTTTGTTTTGGTCAAGAGAGCTCGGGTATTACACCCAGGCTTTTAAAATTATCTGATATACAATTGACCGTACCTATGTACGGGTTTACAGAGAGCTTTAATATTTCGGTGGCAGCAGGAATTGTGTTTTACGAGCTTAATAAGCGTTTAAGAAAAAGCAATATTAACTGGCATTTAACCGACCCCGAAAAAGAAGAATTAAGATGGCAATGGATAGAGAACAGTTTAACAGGAATGAATTACCTTTTAAGAAGGTACAAGGAAGATAATAAGGTAGTTTAATTTTTCAGGTTTCCCTGAATTTGTTTTTTTAGTCTAATAATTTGAATTTCCTTCCCTGCATTTCGCAATTGTTTTGATGATTGGGTAAAGTACCTGTGCGATTCCAAAAAAGCCAACTGCATTTGTAACCAATACATGTCAGAATAAATTTCGCCACGTGCGTTCATTTCTTTAAAAAGTAAATTTGATATAGGCTCGTAATCTTCACTGCCTAAATAATCCAAATCAGCATCGCAAATAATTTCCTGTAAAATATCAGTGGGATTGTGAGGCATTTTAGTTGCCATTATAATTCGGCAAATTGCTTCCATCTCATTTTCCGAAACACCGGCATCGGGCATATGCTCCAAAGCTATTTCACAACTTTTTTCTTCATGATTAAATGTTGTATAAAAGAAACCCGTATCGTGAAACAAAGCTGCGGTTTTTACAAGATCTGCTTCATGTTCAGCAATATTTTCTCTCTGGCAAATAGTTTGGGCAGTTGCAGCTACCACAAGAGTGTGTTGCAAAGAGTGATAAAAAAAATGTGGTGCAAGTAATTGCTCAAACTTTTTAACAACAATTGGTTTTAAGGTGTCAAAATATGATTTCATCAGGCAATAAAAATCTAAAAATAAACTTTTTATATTTACACATCAAATTTTTTATGGCAGGCAAAAGCATCGACAAAGAAAATATTTTAAAAATTCTATCCGGTATATCTTTTTTTAAGCATGTAAGCCCGGGCATGCTGATGCACCTTGCCGATAAATGCACGGTTCAAAATTTTTTGAGCAGTTCGCCTATTATCAGAAAGGGCGATGCAGGCGACTCCATTTACATTATTGTATCCGGCACCGTTAAAGTGCATGATGGCGAACAGGAGCTTGCATTGCTAAATGATGGAAACTATTTTGGTGAATTTTCAATAATTGATAATGAACCACGATCTTCTTCTGTTACCGCCTACAATGATGTGATATTATTAAGTGTAGACAGGAATGATTTTTACAGTGTGCTGAATATGTTTCCTGAAATGACAAAAGATATCATGTCATCACTCAGCAGACGTATGCGCTCCCAAAATCAATCATACATTGCTTATCTTAAAAACCGAGAAGCTGAGCTTGAGTTTTGGTACAAAAAAGAACAGAAGAGCTTAACGTAAAAAATAAAGAGCTTGCCGATGCTTTGCATGAACTGGAGCTTTCTTTAGAAAAACTTGTTCGCCAGGAGAAGCTTGCATCATTAGGACAACTCACCGCAGGCATTGCTCACGAATTGCAAAACCCTTTAAACTTTGTAAATAATTTTGCTTTACTTACAACTGGACTCATTACTGATTATAAATCGGAGCAAAACGCAGAGGAACAAAAAGCAATACTTGAAGATATACTTGCTAACGTAGAACGTATACACCAGCATGGCACCCGTGCAAGCCGTATTATCAAACGAATGGTTGATCATAGCCGCCTGAGCAAAGGAGAGTTTGAAATGACAAACCTCAACAGTATTTGCAAAGAGTATTTGTTTTTGGCTTATGCAGGCATTAAATCAAACATACATGGCTTTGAATGTAAACTAATAGAGAATTACGATGAAAAAGTTCCGTTGATAAGCACCGTTCCTCAAGATGTTGCACGTGCATTGCTTAACATTATCAATAATGCGTTTTATGCATTAAACGATAAAAAAAATAACCCTGAAACAGCACCTGATTATTCACCTCAATTAACTGTTTCAACCAAACTTGAAAATGAGAAAATTTTTATCTCTATTAAGGACAACGCCATTGGAATACCAGATGAGATTAAAGAAAAAATTTTCAATCCCTTTTTTACAACCAAACCTCCCGGTGATGGTACCGGTTTAGGATTAAGCATTAGCCACGATATAGTTAGAAACCTTAATGGCGAAATAGTGCTTAAATCGAAAGTGGGGGAAGGAACCGAGTTTGTTATTTCTTTTCCTGCCCAGTAATTTTTTGCTGTAATCACTTAACTTTTCTTTCATAAGCCTGCTAATTCAGTTTTATTAGTTTTGACGCATGAAAAATTTAATTGCAGCTGTTGTGTTTATTGCAACCTGTCCTGTGAGTTTTGCACAGGAAAAAAAACAATACAAAGTTGGGTTGATTGGTTTTTACAACCTAGAAAATTTGTACGACACTATTAATGACCCTAACAAAAACGATGAGGAGTTTTTACCTGAAGGAGCAAATAGATATACTCCTCAAGTTTATATTGATAAACTTAGCAAACTAGAAGAAGTTCTTTCTCAGATAGGAACTGATGTTTCTCCTGATGGTTTGTCTTTAATTGGCTGCGCAGAAATAGAAAATGACGCTGTGCTTAAAGATTTATCTGCCACACCAAAACTTAAATCACGCAACTACAAAGTTGTTCACTACCACTCTCCTGACGAGCGTGGAGTGGATGTAGCATTGCTCTACAACCCAAAATATTTTACTCCCGTTTTCTCTGAACCTTTATTTGTTGATATTAAAAATACTGATGGTACTCCACGTTTTACACGCGATATTCTTTATGTTTCCGGAAAATATAATGGCGAAACCATTCATATTTTCGTAAATCATTGGCCCTCGCGGAGAGGTGGCGAGGAAGCATCAGCGCCTTACCGTATGAAGGCAGCAGGAGTGGTAAAGCAAAAATTGATTCTATTCAGCAAAAAGATGGGGCTTCAAAAATTGTAATCATGGGCGATTTGAACGATGACCCTGTAAGCCCAAGTGTTGCTGAAGTTTTGGGCTCTGTTGGTGATATGCGCGATGTAAAAGAGAAAGGATTGTACAACCCATGGGTATCTTATTATAAAGAAGGAATTGGAACACTTGCATACAACGATTCATGGAATTTATTTGACCAGATAATTATTTCTCAACCGTGGTTAGAAAAAAAACAACCCGGTTTTTTCTTTAAAGAAGCGCGAATTTTTAAAAAAGAATTTATGGTACAAAAAACAGGCAGATATAAAGGATATCCATTCCGCACTTACGATTTTGGCAGATATATGGGCGGATATTCTGACCACTTTCCTACTTACTTGGTACTATACAAAGAGTTAAAATGACATTTTAGCATTTAAAAATTGATTGCACAGCATTTGATAAACCAAATAAACATTACAATTGTTATCATTTAAAACAAACTAAAAAAAATTTAAACACATGATGATTTACATTATTTCTATTGCCTTTATGCTCGTTGGCTGGTTGGTAAGCATGAGACTAAAAAGCAAATTCAAACAATACTCAATGGAAACATTGGGTACCAACATGAGTGGGGCTGAAATTGCCGATAAGATGTTGCGCGACAATGGAATTAACGATGTAAAAGTTATTTCTGTTGAAGGTCAACTTACAGATCACTACAATCCTGCAAATAAAACCGTTAATCTGAGCCATGATGTTTACTATGGTCGCAACGCTGCTGCTGCCGCAGTTAGCGCTCACGAATGCGGGCATGCAGTGCAACATGCACGTGCGTACAGCATGTTAACATTGCGTAGTGCTTTGGTTCCAGTTGTTAGTATTGCCTCTACATGGGTTCCATGGGTATTGCTCGGAGGAGTTTTGCTTATCAATACCTTTCCTACTTTGCTGCTGATTGGCATAGTACTTTTTGCAACCACTGCTTTATTTTCAGTAATAACATTGCCTGTTGAGTTTGATGCAAGCAAGCGCGCTTTGGTTTGGCTTGAGAACTCAAGAATTGTAAACAACGCTGAACATGCAAAAGCTAAAGATGCTTTATGGTGGGCTGCTATGACGTATGTTGTTGCCGCTTTACAGGCTGTTGCCACGCTTATGTATTATGTAATGATTTACTTAGGCGGAAGAAGAGATTAACTATTGAGTTAAACAAATTTCAAACTTTAGAAAAGAGGCTGTTCAATTGAACAGCCTCTTTTTATTTTCTTGATAATAATCATTACCCTAACCACTAAAGTCTTTTGTTAAACTGCTTATTTTCACAAAAATTTTTCCGTTATGCAATTTTCTGATGACACCTTAAAACGCTTAGAACTGCTACAAGACAAGTATGCATCAATGGGTCAGGACATGAATTCTTACCTTGATGGTTTGCTTCTCTCGAACTATACAACCTATTGGGACTATGTAAATGTTGACACGTTACTTACTTTACAAACTCCTAAGACTGATTTTCCGGATGAATTGATTTTTATCATCTATCACCAAATTACTGAATTATATTTCAGGCTATCGTTGCATGAGATGGAGCAGATTGCAAACAATGGCAGAAATATTTTAGCCAATGGACATGATTTAGGATGGAAAGAATCAATTGATGTAAATTTTTTATTGAGCGTGTTACACGTATTAACAGATACTTTGAAGCACTCACCAAATCATTTGAGATAATGATTAACGGAATGGAGAAAGAACAATTCCGGTTGTATAGAATGGCTTTATTACCTGCAAGTGGTTTTCAGAGTGCACAGTATCGTAAGATTGAAATTTACGCCACATCGTTTATCAATTTAGTTGATAAAGATGTAAGAGCAAAATTTAATGATACATCTCACATTAAAGAAATGTTTGAAAACATCTACTGGAATAAAGGAGCAACAGAACTTGAAACAGGAAAGAAAACACTTACCTTAAAACAATTTGAAAAAAAGTATACCAATGAGTTTATAGCTCTTGCTGAATCATGTGTAAATAATAATCTCTGGAAAAAATATAAATCACTTTCAGCGCAAGATCAGCACAACCCAAAACTGATTGAAGCACTTAAACAACTTGACTTAAACGTAAATGTTTTTTGGCCGCTTGTACATTATAAATCTGCAGTGCGTTATTTACAAGCCGGAGACACAGATATACCGGCAACTGGCGGAACCAACTGGCAGAAATATTTACCTCCCCGTTTTCAAAAAAGAATTTTTTATCCTGAGTTATGGACAGCCGAAGAAAAAGAAAACTGGGGCAAAGGATGGGTGGAAAAAGAAGTGCTTGGAAAAAAATGATGAATTATGATTGCAGAATTATGAATTAATTCTCCTTCAAAATCATTCTCCGTCATAACCGCAAACCCAATTCATAATTCTACATTCATAATTTCACAAATGAGTTACTCCACATTAACAGGCACTTTTGGTGTAAGTCTTTTGTTGCTTGCATTTTATTTAAATGCATCGGGCAAGCTGAAAGCAAGTGATAGAGTTTATTTGTTACTTAATTTTTTTGGTGCAGCAATCAGTTGTTATGCATCATGGCTGATAAGCTACATGCCTTTTGTGGTACTGGAAGGTGTGTGGGCATTGGTTAGTCTGCAAAAATTATTTAGCAGATAGTTACTACTTCACCGAACTCCCGCTGTCAGTTTTTTCTGATGGCATAACAAACTTCAACTTGCCATCAGCATCCTCAGCCATTAAAATCATTCCTTTACTTTCAATGCCTTTTATTTTGCGTGGCGCAAGGTTGGCTATGATGGTAACTTGCTGTCCGATAATTTTATCAGGATCAAAACAATGTGCAATACCACTAACGATGGTACGTTGTTCAAAACCCATATCTATTTTTAGTTTTAAAAGTTTATCTGTTTTAGGAACACGTTCTGCTTCAAGTATGGTGGCAATCCGTAAATCCATTTTAGAGAAGTCGTCAAATGAGGTTTCGGGTTTAAGGTCTGAAGTTTTAGGTTCAGGTGAGCTTTCACTGCTGACTGCTAACTGTTGTTTGCTGATTTCCTTTGATGCGTGAAGTTTATCTATTTGCTTTTGAATGACATCATCTTCAATTTTTCAAATAATAAAGATGGATCTCCGGTTTGATGATTTTCTTTTAGCAATAAATCTTTAATTCCACTCCAACTAACTTTTTGTAATTGAAGCATGCTGTAAATTTTCGCGGAAGTATTTGGAAGAAATGGCTCGCACAACGGAGCGAGGTATGCAGTTATCTGCAAAGAAATATTCATAATAGTTTTTACTCGCTCTGCATCTGTTTTTATTAATTTCCAAGGTTCGTTATCAGACAAATATTTATTTCCTAATCGCGCAAGATTCATTAACTCACTTTGCGCCTCACGCAAACGAAAGCGCTCAACCAAGTCGCTGATTTTTGCAGGATAACCTTGCATTTCGGCAATGCAGTTTTTATCAGCATCAGTTAGTGCAACGCATACAGGCACTTTACCTTCATAATATTTTTGGGTAAGCACCAACGTGCGGTTTACAAAATTGCCGAGTATGGCTACTAACTCACTGTTATTTTTCCCCTGAAATCCTTCCAGGAGAAATCACTATCTTTTGTTTCGGGTGCTATAGATGTTAAGGTGTAACGCAAAACATCCTGTTTATTTTTAAATTCTTCCAAATACTCATGCAACCACACTGCCCAATTACGCGATGTAGAAATTTTATCTCCTTCTAAATTCAAAAACTCGTTAGCCGGAACATTAGTTGGCAAAATAAATTCGCCATGCTGTTGCAACATCATTGGAAAAATAATAGCATGAAAAACAATATTATCCTTACCAATAAAGTGAATAAGTTTAGAGTCTTTGTTACACCAATAATTCTTCCAGCTTTCGTTCAGTAACTCTTTGGTGGCGGAGATATAACCAATGGGTGCATCAAACCAAACATACAATACTTTGCCTTCGGCACCTTTAATTGGAACAGGAACACCCCAATCTAAATCACGTGTCATTGCACGCGGTTGCAAACCTTCCTTTAACCAACTATCGCATTGCCCCTTTATATTAGACTTCCAGTTTTCAAAACGTTTTATGTATTCCTGAAATTCCTCCGACTGCTGAATTTTTCCCATTGGCAAATACCAGTTTTTGGTTTTGCGCATTACAGGTTTTGCTCCACTTAGTTTTGATTTTGGATTTATTAAATCAGTCGGCTGAAGTGATGAACCACAGTTCTCGCATTGGTCGCCATAGGCATTTTCGTTGCCGCACTTAGGACAGGTGCCCACAATATATCTGTCAGCTAAAAACTGTTTTGCTTCTTCATCATAAAATTGTTCAGAAACAATTTCTTCAAACACCCCTTTATCATAAAGTGTTTTAAAAAAATCCTGCGCAGTCTGGTGATGTATTTTATTGGATGTGCGTGAATAAATGTCAAACGAAATTCCAAACTCCTTAAAGGCATCTCCCATCATTTTGTGGTACTTGTCAACTACTTGTTGTGGTGTAATACCTTCGTTTTTTGCTTTAATGGTAATGGGCACACCATGCTCATCGCTGCCGCAAATAAACTTTACATCCTCACCTTTTAATCTGAGGTAGCGCACATAAATATCGGCAGGTATATAACATCCGGCAAGGTGACCAATGTGAACAGGACCGTTAGCATAAGGCAGAGCGGCAGTAACTAAGTATCGCGACATAATTTAACGTTCGTGGTAAAGAGCTTAGAGTAAAATCAAGTATTTACATCTAAACAACCTAAACTATTTCTTTATTTTGCGCGAAGATAACCACAGTTATGATTCAACCCGATTTTTTAAAACAAGGCGATAAAATTGGACTTATAGCACCTGCGCGTAAAGTTTCTAAAGAAGATTTGAATGATGCCATTAACTTATTGCATCAGGAAGGTTTTGAAGTTACACCTGGCAACAATTTATACAAAAGCCTTAACCAGTTTAGCGGAACCGATAATGAGCGCGCTGCCGATTTGCAACAGATGATAGATGACAACAGTGTAAAAGCAATTTTATGCGCACGTGGCGGCTACGGCTGCATGCGCATTGTTGACGAAGTTGATTTTACGCCCATGATGGATAATCCAAAATGGTTGTGCGGTTACAGCGACATTACTGTTTTGCACAGTCACATACACACCTACCTTGGTATGCAAAGCATACACAGTGCTATGGCATTTAATTTCAGAAAAGAAAAACTTAATATGCAGAGTTACGATTCATTCATGTCATCATTAAAAGGTGAACAGCTTTTTTACGAATGGCAAACAGAAACTTCGCTTGATGGTTTTAACAAACACCGCAGTATAACAGCGCCCATTATTGGCGGAAACTTATCCATGCTTTATGCAAACATTGGCACACAAAGCGATATTGATACCACCGGAAAAATTTTATTTTTAGAAGATCTGGATGAATACCTTTATCATATAGACCGCATGATGAATGCTTTGCAACGCAGCGGAAAACTAAACGACATTGCCGGATTACTTATTGGAGGTATGACTGATATGAAAGACAATGAAACACCTTTTGGTAAAACCGCTCCCGAAATTATTTATGATTATGTAAGGGATATGGAGATACCTGTTGCATTTTCTTTTCCTGCCGGGCATACAGAAATAAATCAGGCGCTGATTTTTGGTTGTGATGCGGAGTTTGTTGTGGGAGAAAACTCATCTTTAAAATTCCTTAATAACCTAACACCTTAATAACCTAATTACCTTAATCCAAAATCAACCATGGCTCAGCATAACCAAACAGGCAAACAAGGTGAAGAAGAAACTGTACAGTACTTATTGCAACATGGTTACGAAATCGTAGAGCGCAACTGGCGCTACCAGCGCTATGAGATTGACATAATAGCACGCAAGGGAAATATTCTGAGCATAGTTGAAGTTAAAACCCGCACCGGAAATTTTTTTGGGGAACCTTACGAAGCCGTTACAAAAAAGAAAGAGCGCGCTCTTGCCGATTCTGCTGATTTTTATGTGATTTCAAAAGATTTGAATGTAGAAGTTCGTTATGATATTGCATCGGTTACAATTTTTAATGGAAAAAGTAAGGTTGTTTTAATTGAAGATGCATTTTATCCGTTTATGTGATTTGTTTTAAAATTATCCCTTTTAAACAGGAACAAATTGCTGCTGAACAAGAAAAACATCAATCACTATGAAATAACAATAAATTCTTACAACGTTTAAACATACTATCAAAATCGTATTGTAATTAATTTACCTTTACAGCGTTAATAGAGAACATTTAAAACCATTCATGTCCTTTAACGCTTTTCTAATAAACATATTGAGGAGATAATATTTAGCATCAATTAATTGATTTAACTTATGATAAAATTTTTTTCTACCCTTGCAGGTTTACTGCTTACCTATAATGCTATGTCTCAATCGCCAACACTACAGGTGGTAAATCCTGTAAAAAAAATTGAAGTAACCGGCACTGCCGAAATGGAACTAACGCCCGATGAAATTTATGTTGATGTTACCATTCAGGAATATTACGGCAAAAACAAACAAAAAGTTGATATTAATGATGTGCGCAAATCTTTTTTAGATGCATGTAACAAAGCGGGCATCGCCAAAGAAAATATTTTCATCAATGGTATAAATGGTTACGATCCAAATCAATGGTACTGGATAAGAAAGAAAAAGAAAGAGCCTGATTTTATGGCAACATCAACCTTTACTATCAAATGTAATTCAAGTGCACAGGTAGAAAAACTAACTTCTTATTTAGATGACCAGGGTACACAAAACTTAAATGTTTCGCGCACCAGTCACAGTAAGATGGATGATTTTAAAAGAGATCTAAAAATAAAAGCATTGCAGGCTGCTAAAACAAAAGCAACTTATTTGTGCGAGAGCATTGGCGAAAAAGTTGGTAAAACAATTTTAATACGTGAAAATAACCAGCAAGTTTATCAACCGCAACCCATGTATAAGATGGAAATGGCAATGATGGATCAGCAAAGTCAAGGTGCTCCTACTCCATCGGGTCTAGACTTTCAAAAAATAAAATTATCAAGCGAAATATATGCTGAGTTCAGCATTGAATAAATACAAATAACAAACGGAACGCGATGTTCCCATAAAAATTTAATACCTATGTCAGACAGAAATTCACCGACATCCATGAACGAAGATGACTTAAACAGCGGTCAGAAAAAATTCAGACCCAAACGCAAACGTATTGCCAGAACCGATTCTCCGCGCTCAGAAAACGAAAGCGGAGAAACCTTTGAACACAAAACAGGAAGCACCGATGTTGATGCCGGTGGTTCAGGTTCTTTTTACGACAGAAGAGGTCGCTATGGCGATAACGAAGAAAGAAATTATTCAAGAAGACCATCATCCGGTGCCGAAGGAAACGACAGACCTTACCGCGCAGGAGAATACAGGGGTGGTGGAAATTCAAGTTCATCATATCAAAAAAAATAATACCGACAGACCGCAACGCGATTCTTACAGAAGAAATGATGGCGACAGACCGCAACGCAATTCTTACAGACGCGATGATGGTTATAGACCCCAAAATGATTCGTACAGAAGAAACGATGGTGACAGACCACAACATGATTCGTACAGAAGAAATGATGGTGATAGACCACAACGTGATTCGTACAGAAGAAATGATGGTGACAGACCACAGCGTGATTCGTACAGAAGAAATGACGGAAGTGGCCTTAGAAAGCCATTTGATAAAAACAGGGATTCAAATTTCAGAGGAACCAAAAAACCGTTTGGAAAAAAACCAAAATTAGAACCGTTCAGTAAAGAAGATTATAAAAAGAAAAAAGCATTGGCGCATCCTGCCCCGCATTCGTTTGAAAGGGAGCCGGAGAATGACACCATTCGTTTAAATAAATTTATTGCTAACAGCGGCATATGTTCGCGCAGAGAGGCTGATGATTTAATTACTGCAGGATTAATTTCTGTTAACGGCAAAGTAATTACAGAGCTTGGCACTAAAATAAATTTGAGCGATATGGTGCGTTACAATAATGAGATTGTAAAAAACGAGCGTTTGGTTTACTTGCTGTTAAATAAACCTAAGGATTTTATAACAACAATGGATGATCCTGAACAGCGCCACACCGTAATGCAATTAGTAGCAAGCGCATGTAAAGAGCGAATTTACCCTGTAGGCAGGTTAGACAGGAACACAACAGGATTATTGCTGTTTACCAACGATGGAGAAATGGCAAAAAAACTAACGCACCCCAGCTCCGAAATCAGAAAAGTATATCATGTTGAATTGGATAAAAATCTTTCACCACAAGATATGGAGTTAATCAGTAAAGGTGTAGAGTTAGAAGATGGAATTGCCGAGGTTGATGACATTGCTTATGATGGTGCATTTGATAAACGCTCGCACGTTGGCGTAGAATTGCACAGCGGTAAGAACAGGATTGTAAGGCGCATATTTGAAAAAATTGGTTACGATGTAAAAAAATTAGACCGCGTGGTTTTTGCCGGACTTGATAAGAAAGATTTACCACGTGGTAAATGGCGCTTTCTAGAAGATACAGAAGTGAACCACTTACGAACGCTCACTTCTGAAAAGAAAAAGAAAACTACCCGCACAAAAAAAACCAAGACTGAATAAAGGCTTATATGGACATAAACATAAAAGCGTTTACTCGTAAATCGGCCCGGAATAAAAAGAAGTACACCACCTTTTTAAAAGGACTTCATTCAAGAAAAGTAAGAGGTCTTACTCCGCTTGCAAAAAGTTAGATAAACTTGCCTTTAAAGAAATAGATTGTTTAAAGTGTGCTAACTGTTGTAAAACCATGTCACGTACATGGAAACCTGCCGATATAAAAAGAGCCAGTGATCATTTAAAAATTACCCCTGAGGCATTTCGTAAAAAATGGTTGTACAAAGATGAAACGGGCGATTGGCTAAACACAAATACCCCTTGCCAGTTTTTGGGTAAGGACAATAAGTGCAAAATTTATCATATTCGTCCTTACGATTGTAAAGGTTTCCCTCATATACACCACACAGATTTTTTAGTTGGAAGAGAGGTTAATATTCCCAACATGACCAGTTGCCCTGCTGTTTACCACGTAATTGAGAACATGTATAAAATAGTAGTAGAGAAAGACCAGGAAGTGCTGGACAAAGCCAATCACTTACATTTAAAAACGCACTTTTAATTTTTAATGATTGAATATCCTGACATTGCTATTGTTAAATGGTGCGATTATATTGGGGGAGACAATAATGCTCGGATATGGCTTATAGAAAATAATTTCAGAGAACTTGCTGAGTTCTGGGATGCCTACGAAGATGTAGAAACCTCCTTTCAATGGTTAAAAAGTAATGGCTTTGTGCATCTTGCCGCATGCATTGATGCAATGAGTGAAAATGCTTCAGCAAAAGCATGGTTAATGAGATACGGTTATACGGATCTTGCTGCTTTTTGCGATGCATCTGAGGGTAAACAATCGGCAGTTTCAATTTTAGTTTCAAGCGGAAACAATCAGCTTGTTACAGTTGCAAAAAAATATTTGATGTAACGCATAAGAAAAAAAATCGTTATGGAATATTTTCAATTTCGGCAACCCGTTTAAATATGCAAGTTATTTTTTCAAAAGTTTAATTGCCTTTTTTATACCTTCAACCAAAGCATCCACTTCTTCTATCGTATTATAAAAAAGAAAAGAAGCGCGTATGGTTCCAGAAATTTTAAAGCGCTCCATAACAGGCTCGGTGCAATGGTGCCCCGTGCGTACAGCAATACCGAGCGTATCTAAATACATTCCTGCGTCCAATGTATTAACGCCATCAATAATAAAAGCAACTACACTCGTTTTATTTTTTGCTGTACCAATTAATTTTACTCCATCAATTTCTAAAAGTTTTTGTTCGGCATATTTTGCAAGATTTAATTCGTGTTGCAGTGCAGCATTTCTGTCAATTGAATTTAAGTAATCAATTGCAGCGCCAAAAGCAATTACATCAGCTACGTTAGGGGTACCGGCTTCAAACTTAAATGGAATGTCATTGTAGGTGGTCTTAGAAAATGAAACGGACTTAATCATATCACCCCCACCCTGGTAGGGCGACATTTCTTCAAGCAATTTTTGTTTACCATACAACACGCCAACACCAGTTGGTCCAAGCATTTGTGAGAGGAGAAAGCAAGAAAATCACAATCAAACTCCTGCACATTTATTTTTCGTGAACAACTGCCTGCGCTGCATCCACGAGCACTAAAGAATTTGATTTACTTCTTACAATCTCTATTATTTCATTAACAGGATTAACAGTTCCAAGCGAATTTGAGGTATGAACCACTGCAACCATTTTTGTTTTTGCAGCAAGCAGTTTTTTAAATTCCTCTAAAAGCAATTCTCCATTATCGTTCATGGGAATTACTTTTAATACGGCTTTTCTCTCTTCGCAAATCAATTGCCAGGGAACGATGTTACTGTGATGTTCCATTGCCGTGATGATTACTTCATCCCCTTCATTCAAATTTTTCCGCCCCCAACTTGAAGCAACAAGGTTTATAGATTCAGTTGTGCCGCGGGTAAAAACAATTTCTTCTTCACTTTCTGCTCCAATAACATCCTGAACTTTCTTTCTTACATCATCATAAGCCTGGGATGCTTTTTGGGAAAGAAAATGAACACCCCTGTGAATGTTAGCATTATAAGATGAATAGTAATTTACCAAGGTATCAATTACCTGTTTAGGTTTTTGTGATGTGGCGGCATTGTCAAAATAGATAAGCGGTTTGCCGTAAACTCTTTCGGAAAGAATAGGAAAGTCTTTTCTTACTTTGGTTACATCAAATTTTAAGTTAGATAAAACCTCTGTAGTTGTCATCAGTCAAAAATTTCAAACTCTACATTTGAATGTAATTTTTCCGCAATCAGCTTTAAAAGAAATTCTTTTAAATCAGGGATGTTTACCTTTTCAATTACATCACCTGCAAAAGCAAAGTTCAAAAGCGCTTTTGCATCGTGGGCATTAATGCCGCGCGCACGCAAATAAAACAATGCATCATCATCTAACTGACCGGTAGTAGCTCCATGCGAACATTTTACATCATCGGCATAAATTTCAAGCTGAGGCTTGGCATACATATTTGCTTTATCACTCAGCAATACATTTTTATTGCTTTGGTAAGCATTTGTTTTCTGAGCATCTTTAAAAACATGAATTCGTCCGTTAAACACACCAGTTGATTCATCATCCAATATGCCTTTGTACAATTCATTACTCTGGCAATTGGGTTTTGCATGATAAACAGAAGTCTGGCTATCTATGTGTTGTTTCTTATTTCCAATATATAATCCGTTTAAGTGAGTAAGACAGTTAACATCATCCAACATCATGTTTAAATTGTTGCGAATTAATTTTCCGCCAAGGGTAATGGTGTTAATGCTGAAAACAGAATCTCTTTTTTGGTAAGAATAGGTGTGTGATACCTGGGTTGCGTTTTCGCCATCCATTTGAAAAAAATCAAACTCAATGGAAGCATTTTCCATAACTATAATTTCGTGTACTGCATTGGTAAAGGTTTTATCGTCATCGGATAAATTAAGTGTAATAAAGCATACGGATGCTTTAGAGTTTTTCCCGCCAAAGATTAAAGTACGCGGATGTGCAATAGTGTTGTTTCCGGTAGCCACATTCACGATAAAAAGAGGATGGTCAAGCACTACATTGTTTTCAATTTCTATAAAAATGCCATCCGTCATTTGTGCAGAATTTAAAGCAGCAAGCGAATGGTTTTTTGCATCAACATATTTTGAGAAATGTTGTTTAAAAACGGAATTTGTTTCGCACTCCGAAAAACAACTAATGTTTACACTCTTCGGTAAATCTTTAAGCTGATTTAATGATTCGCAACAAATTCCATTTTCAAGAACAATTCTGTTTGCGTCAGTTAAAAAAGGCAGACGCGAGAAAATTGCATCAGGATTAACTCCAACAGTAATTGAATCAGCAAGCAAATCATTTACATTAAACTTACCAGCAAGGTTGGTGTATTTATAATTTTCGTTTTTGGAAGAAGGAATTCCCTGAAGTTTAAACGATGCCAAACTTTGCGAACGCAATTCTTCAAACTGATTTAATGCTACGGTACACACGTTCTATTTTTCTTTTCGGTTTTTTCTTAATTCTTCAATATCTGCTAAATCTTTTAATCTTCCAGAAGCTGTTTTATTTGCCACAAAATCTTCATAAGACAAAAATCTGATTTTTTCACCATTAATTTCATAGTCCCCTGCTCTTCCATAACATTCCTTAAAATTGATTCCGCTTACAGAATTTAATATATCAATTCTTAACGGACTAATTCCAAAAAATTTACCTGCCATTGGGGCCTTATCCAAAAAATCATCTCTTGTAAAAAATCCTTTTGGAGCAGGAAACTCATTCAAAACTAACATCATCTTATCAGCATTTTCTTCCGAAACATCTATCCAAATATCAAAATCTCCGGTGTAACGAGGAGCACCATGAAACCCCAAAGCATAACCACCCACAATTAAATACCTTACACCGTGCCTGTTCAACAATACAACAAAATCAAAAAGATTAGGGTCTATTTGCATTTCTGTTGCCAACTACTGAAAAATCAATTTTTGCATTTCGCCAATTTTCTCCAATATAAGAATGAACCAGAAAAGTAACCGCTTCAAGACGTTCGGCATACGTTTTATCCGCCCAAAAGGTATCTAACTCATCCCATTCCTCCTTTGATTTTATGGTTCCCACTGTTTCAAATCCTTTGCGCGTTTTTTTTTCTTTCATAATACAATAATCTATACTACAACTTCCTCTTTAATCCAATCATATCCCTTTTCTTCCAACTCAAGCGCAAGATTTTTATCACCGCTTTTTACTATTCGCCCTTTGTACAACACATGCACAAAATCAGGAACTATATAATCAAGCAAACGCTGGTAGTGAGTTATAACTACAAACGAACGCTCTTTATTTCTAAGTGCATTAACACCATTGGCAACAATTCGTAAGGCATCAATATCCAATCCCGAATCTGTTTCATCCATAATGCAAAGCTTAGGTTCCAGCATTGCCATCTGAAAAACTTCATTGCGCTTTTTCTCTCCTCCGCTAAATCCTTCGTTAACACTGCGCTGTGTCATAGCTTTATCCATTTCTACCAATTGCATACGCTCTTTCATCAGCTTTAAAAACTCTTTTGAATCAAGCGGTTCTTTACCGTTTGCTTTACGAATGGCATTAACTGACTCTTTCAAAAAAGTTGCATTGCTTACCCCTGGAATTTCTATCGGGTATTGAAATGCAAGAAACATTCCTTTCTGTGCGCGTTCTTCCGGAGCCAGTTCGAGAACATTTTCTCCGTTAAAAAAATTATTTCTCCTTCAGTAACTTCGTAATCTTCTCTGCCTGCAATAACTGATGCAAGTGTACTCTTACCACTTCCGTTAGGACCCATGATGGCATGAACCTCCCCGGGCTTCACATCTAAATTTAATCCATTCAGGATTTGTTTCTCCTCAACCCTTGCGTGTAAATTTTTATATGTAACATTCTCTTATTTTCAATTTTTTATCCAACTGATCCCTCTAAACTTATTGCTAATAATTTCTGTGCTTCCACTGCAAACTCCATTGGCAACTGGTTAAACACTTCTTTGCAATAACCATTTACAATTAAACCCACAGCATTTTCTGTAGAAATGCCGCGTTGGTTGCAATAAAATATCTGGTCTTCGCCAACCTTGCTTGTTGTTGCTTCGTGTTCAACTTTGGCTGTTGGGTTACTGCATTCTAAATATGGATAAGTATGTGCACCGCATTTATCGCCAAGCAATAATGAATCGCATTGCGAAAAATTTCTAGCGTTAGTTGCATTACGGTTAATCTTAACCAACCCACGATAACTGTTATTACTTTTCCCTCCGCTTATTCCTTTTGAAATAATGGTGCTCTTTGTGTTTTTACCAATGTGTATCATTTTGGTGCCCGTATCAGCCTGTTGCATGTTATTGGTAACGGCAACAGAATAAAACTCACCAATAGAATTATCTCCCTTTAAAATTACGCTTGGGTACTTCCAGGTTATGGCACTACCTGTTTCAACCTGTGTCCAGCTTATTTTAGAATTTTCTTCAGCACATAAGCCGCGCTTGGTAACAAAGTTATAAATACCTCCCTTACCGTCTTTATCTCCGGGATACCAGTTCTGTACCGTACTGTATTTTACCTGTGCATTTTTATGCGCATAAATTTCTACCACTGCAGCATGCAACTGGTTTTCATCGCGCATAGGAGCAGTGCAACCTTCCAGGTAGCTAACATAAGCACCTTCATCAGCAACAATTAATGTACGCTCAAACTGCCCGGTACCCGCAGAGTTTATCCTGAAATAGGTACTCAACTCCATTGGGCATCTTACACCTTTTGGTATATAACAAAACGAACCATCGCTAAACACAGCCGTGTTTAATGCAGCGTAATAATTATCCGTATAAGGCACAACGGAACTCATATACTTTACCAGCTCCGGATGTTCTTTAACCGCTTCGCTAAATGAGCAAAAAATTATTCCAAGTTTACTCAGCTCTTCCCTGAAAGTTGTTTTAACACTTACCGAATCTATCACTGCATCAACAGCCACATTTGCCAAACGCTTTTGCTCCAGCAACGAAATACCCAGTTTATCAAACGTAGCCTTTATCTCAGGGTCTAACTCATCCAATGATGCCAACTCCTTCTTCGGCTTTGGGGCCGAGTAATAAATAATATCCTGAAAATTTATTTTTGGATACTGTACATGAGCCCATTCCGGTTCAATCATGGTAAGCCAATGACGGAATGCTTTCAATCTAATATCAAGCATCCATTGCGGTTCCTGCTTTTTTGCTGAAATAAAACGTACAATATCTTCGTCCAAACCTTTGGGTGCATTCTCCGCATCAATGTTTGAAACAAAGCCCCACTTGTATTCGCTATTGGTAACCTCGTCTAATATTTTTAAATCTTCTGACACAATCTTTTTTTAATAGTTGTAAATAACCCGTTGGGTTATTCTAAATAGGATTAATTAATGCTTATGAGTTTCTTTATGAGGTTTATCAATAAAAGTCCACACAAGTAACGCAAGTCCTATTAAACCTAATGTGATAAAGAAATACAATGTATCCATTTTTATTTACGTTTTAATATCCTGAATCCGACAGTTGCAAAAATGCCGGTAATTAAAATTCCAATTAACAATAACCCATACTTAGATACATTTTCAATTTCAATGACTGATGCAATTACGATTCCACCAAATATTAATTTTGAAATATCAAGAAAGTATTTTCCTAACTCTTTGTTAAACTCCTCGCTTTTCATTAATCAATTACTAAACAGCAAAACTTTCACCACAGCCACAAGTACGTGAAGCATTAGGGTTATGAAACTGAAATCCCTTGCCGTTTAATCCGTCAGTAAAATCAAGTTCTGTTCCTACCAGGTATAAAAACGATTTTCTATCGCAAACAATTTTAATTCCTTTGTCTTCAAAAACCTTATCACCCTCTTTTATCTCAGTGTCAAACTCCAGTTTGTACGACAACCCTGAGCATCCTCCGCCCTCAACTCCCACCCTTATAAATGCCTCTACAGGTTTGCCGTCCTTTTCCATCAACTCAATGGCTTTTTCCTTTGCCTTTTCCGTTACAGTAATCATATTTTTTTATTCCTTTTACAGGTACAAAGATACACCTTTTATACAGGTATTACAAACACCGTTTGAGAGAGAAAGTTTAGTTGATTAATAGTTACTTTAGTCCGCTAATTTTTAAAATAATGATAGAGAATAAACATAGCCGGACCGAGTTAAGCGATTTAGGAGAATTTGGACTGATTGACCACCTGGCTAAAAACATAACTATACAAAACCCCGAAACCATTAAAGGCATTGGTGATGATGCGGCTGTCTTAAGCCTTGATGGAGAAAATGTAAATGTTGTTACCACCGATATGCTCGTAGAAGGCATCCACTTCGACCTTACTTACTGCCCCCTCAAACACCTTGGCTACAAAAGCATAACCGTTAACCTGTCCGATGTTTATGCCATGAATGCCACTCCCAAGCAAGTAACCGTTGCCATTGCCATCAGCAATCGCTTTTCGCTCGAAGCTATTGAAGAACTGTATGCAGGAATGTTACTGGCTTGTAAAAACTATGGTGTCGATTTGGTTGGTGGAGACACTACTTCAAACAAAAGCGGACTTGTTATTTCTGTAACAGCCATTGGTATGGCAAAAAGTCAGATATCGTTTACCGAAACGGTGCCAATGACAACGACCTTATTTGCGTTACCGGTGATTTAGGCTCTGCGTATCTCGGATTGCAATTGCTCAACCGCGAAAAACAAATCTTTTTAGAAAACCCTAACATACAACCCGATTTCTCCGGCAATGATTATCTCCTGGAGCGCCAACTTAAGCCCGAAGCGCAACGCCAATTGCATCACATTTTAAATAAAACAGGTGTAAAACCCACTTCCATGATTGATGTCAGCGATGGCCTTGCATCCGAGCTTTTTCATATCTGCAAACAAAGCAACAAAGGCTGCAAAATTTTTGAAGACAAATTACCTATCGATCAAAAAACATACGACCTTGCCCGCGAGTTCAACTTAGACCCTACCGTATGCGCCCTCAGTGGCGGAGAAGATTACGAACTGCTTTTCACCATACTGGTAGCCGATTACGAAAAAATTAAATCCGAAGCCGATATCTCCATCATCGGGCATATTACCGAAACCCCCGACAAAGTAATGATTGATAAATCCGGCAACAGCATTACACTAAGGGCGCAGGGATGGGATGCAATAAAAAACTGACATCTACAATTAGCTAACCTATTTTACTACTTTTACTTCACCTAAAGCAAAAGCCATGCTTAATAAACTTGCAGTTACGGTCTTCACAATCCTGCTTCCTCTGTATATCTCCGCACAGGCAATAACAACTTATGCCGGGCATCCTTCTTATACAATCACACAACTTCGTTTCAAAATTGTATAGAAGTACAGCCCAATGGTTCATTAGTTTACATTGGCTACCGCAATATTGGCTTACATATTTTTGAACCTTCAACAAGTAGCTGGACTGTATATGACACCCTCAATTCTAACATTCCTTCCAACAGAGTTACAGCACTAAAATTAAACTCTGCTAATCAGCTATGGGCTGGAACTAACAAAGGTTTGTGCCTTTTCAATGGCAGCAATTTCACCATCTACAACACCTCTAATTCAGGATTAATTAACGACACCGTTACTGCTCTCTACGATACACCTGCCGGACTTTGGATTGGCACACAACAGGGTTTATCTTTTTACAATGGTACTGTATTTACAAATTACAATACCTCCAACTCAGGTTTAGTAAACAATGTCATCAACTGCATTGAAAAGGACAGCGCCAACAATTTTTATTTCGGCACCAATGGCGGCTATTCTTATTACGATGCTTCTAATTGGTATAACACCACCGTTGCAAACAGCAGTTTAATTTCCGACACCATTAAGAACATTCAATACATTTCTTCTAAAGCATGCTGGATGCAAACTGCAAAAGGATTGAGCAAACTTAGCTATGGAAACATTATTTCTTTTACCGACTCAACTTGTATTCACCCCGAATATACTTCACCTTTTCACAATAACACATTTGGTATTTGTAAAAAAGGAAACGATTTAATAGGGTATGGAAATTATGGCTTCTCTATCGATCCTATAAAAAAAATTACAGATGACAATATTGTACTTATTTTTAATGACTCGCTACCATTGGTCTCTTCAATACATTTTACACCTGGTGTTTATTCTATAACCGATGCTAATAATATCGTATGGACAGCCTGTGACTTTAGTGGCATTCTATCAAGCCATGTTTTACTATCATTTAACGAACAGCTAAGCACTGGCACTCATCCTCCAATTACATATACAGGAAATGCTGATGACAGAAAAATACTTGCCGGCAACCTCGTTACCACAAGTATTTTAAACAAAGGAGATTTTTACTGGGATTTGGATAACGCTAAGTACGAAGTGCCGCGTTGCTCAGGTAAACATGCAATTTATGCAGGAGCTTTATGGATGGGAGGCTATGATCAAAACGGATTATTGCATACCTCTGCTATGACTTATAGGCAAAGCAATGGAACCGATTTTTGGCAAGGACCGCTCGACACTCTCACTGGCATTACCGATACAAACACCGTTAAGGCTTATAACCACATCTGGAAATTTGAAAAAGACACCATCAACAGTTTCATCACAAACTTTTTAAACGGAAATGTATCCAACGGCTCCTACCCAATTCCTTCTGACATATTAACCTACCCCGCCATAGGCACCGGAAACTTTACACGCAACATGGCTCCTTACATTGATTATAACAACGATGGAAACTACAACCCTTACGATGGCGATTATCCCGCCATAAAAGGAAACCAGCACTTATATTGGATATTTAACGATAACGACACCATGCACACCGAAACCAATGGCATACCATTAGGGTTCGAAATACACGGCTCAGCTTACGCTTACTATTGCCCGCAGTTTACAATTAACGATAGTGCTGGCGTAATTAACTACACCACATTTTACAACTTTGAATTATACAACCGCAGCAGCAATACTTACGACAGTCTTTTTATTGGCGTATGGCTTGATACAGATTTAGGAAGTTATGATGACGATTTTATTGGCTGTGATACTGTATTAAACATAGGCTTCTCTTACAATGGCGATAATGATGATGGTACCGGAGTAATATCTGGTTACGGAATTAATCCTCCAATGATAAACTGCCAGATTTTAAAAGGACCAGCTCCCAATGCAAGCGATGGAATAGACAATGACCACGATGGAGCAATTGATGAAACTGGAGAAACAAATATGATGAGCTCTTTCAGAGTTTATGATGGTGGAAATGCAACTCCGGTAAATAATCCTTCAATTGATATTGATTACTATTATTATTTATCATCGCGATGGCTTGATGGGTCTCATTTAACTTATGGGGGTTGGGGATATAATACTGGAATTCCCACTGATTATGCTTACTCCGGCACCCCTTACGATACCGGATGGACAGAAATAAATGAAGGAAATACTCCCAGCGATAGAAGAATAATTGTTGCCTCCGGACCCTTCTCCCTCGCCCCCGGTCAAATGAAATCCCTTGATTATGCCATTGTTTTTACATGGGATAGCACCGCTGCCAACGGGCTCAACACATCCATTGCAAAAAATATTATTGGTAACCAAAAAATAAAACAATGGTTTGATGCCGGTGTTCTTGATGATTGCGGTCTTTTATTTATGAACGATACTCCAGTGTTAAGAAACGGCTTTTATGTTTACCCTAACCCCGCCAACAATACCATAAACTTAATTGCAAATTTTGCAGGCACAGAACCATTGCTCTACACCATAAGAGACCTAACAGGAAGAATCATTGACCAAAATTATTTCGCACAATCAACTTCGGTTTCAGTTAAAAATTTTGATCCTGCCGTTTACCTCATCTCCGTTTCAAACAATAAAATTTTTTGCAACACAAAAGTTTGTGAAACAATAATTCCATTTATCATTCATTGCTTTTACTACTTTTACTTCACCTAAAGCAAAAGCCATGCTTAATAAACTTGCAGTTACGGTCTTCACAATCCTGCTTCCTCTGTATATCTCCGCACAGGCAATAACAACTTATGCCGGGCATCCTTCCTATACTCTCGTTCAACTGCGGCTAAAAAACTGTATAGAAGTTGAACCCAACGGCAATCAGATTTACATTGGCTACCGCAATGCAGGTATGCATGTAATGCAAACCGCTACTTCTTCCTGGACGGCCTACGATACACTTAACTCTGCTATTCCCTCCAACAATGTTAGTTATTTAAAACTTCAAGCGGTGTTTGGATTGGAACAAAGTACGGACTTGGTTATTTTAACGGTACCACATTTACCAACTACACCACTTCAAACTCTCCTCTTGTAAATAATTATATCAATTGCATAGAACAAGACAGTGCCGGTAATTTTTATTTCGGCACCAATGGCGGATTATCTTATTATGATGGAACAAACTGGTACAACTCAACCACCACAAACAGCAGTATCCTTAACGACACCATCAAATCCGTTCAATACATTTCCTCCAAAGCATGTTGGATTATGACACAACAAGGCTTAAGCAAACTCAGCTACGGAAACTTTATTTCGTTTACCGATTCTACCTGCATACATCCTGAATACACATCCGTGCGGCATAACAAAGCCTATGCAATAGCAAAAAGCGATAGCTCAATTTACACCTACTACAATGTTTATGCTTTTAACAGTTTCACCTTCCCACAAAAATAAACGAGGATAACATTATAACACAGTTTAATGATACTGTTCATACTCCGGCAATTGTTATGCAGTATGGAACGCACTCAGTTTTTAAGAACAATGTTCTTTGGACTGCGTGCTACTTTCCTAACACTGCTTTAGTAAAGTTTGATTTAGCGGCAAGCTTAGGCAGTCAAATAATAACAGCCGGTCTTACTTCCCCGCAGGAAATTTTATCAGGCAATTTGGTTACCACCACCATTTACAATATTGGCGATATGTTTTGGGATTTGATGAACTACCCGAAATACGAAGTACCTCGCTGTTCAGGTAAGCATGCCATGTTTGCAGGAGGGCTTTGGCTTGGAGGTAATGATCAAAACGGATTACTCCACACATCAGCCATGACGTTCAGGCAAAACAATACGCGCGATTACTGGTCCGGTCCTTTAGATACCATTTCAGCAACAACAACCGTTGCAACTGTAAATGCATATAACAACATATGGAAATTTGAAAAAAGACACCATCAACAGTTTCATTACAAATTTTTTAAACGGAAATGTTTCAAATGGTACTTATCCAATCCCTTACGATATACTAACCTACCCAGCTGTAGGAACAGGAAACTTTACGCGCAACATGGCTCCTTACATTGATTATAACAACGATGGAAACTACAACCCCTATGATGGTGATTACCCCAATATAAAAGGCAACCAGCACTTATATTGGATATTTAACGATAACGATACTATGCACACCTCAACAGGCGGTATTCCACTCAAAGTTGAAATACATGGCTCTGCCTACGCATACTACTGCCCCCAGTTTACCATTGATGATATACCGGGTGTTGTTAACTATACGACATTTTATCGCTATGAAATTTATAATCGGAGTAGCAATACCTATGATAGTATGTATGTTGGACTTTGGAATGAGGTTGACTTAGGTGTTTATCAGGATGATTACGTGGGCTGCGATTCAACTTTAAATATTGGTTTTGGATATAATGGCGATAATAATGATGATGGCGCACCTTGGGCTTACGGCTTAAATCCTCCCATGATAAACTGCCAGATTTTAAAAGGACCAGAGCCCGATTTAAATGATGGGATTGACAACGACCATGACGGGAGTATTGATGAAAGCGAAGAAACAAATATGATGAGTTCATTCCTATATTACGATGGTACGGGGGGAGCACCAACGGGCAACCCAAGTGTAGCTGACGATTATTATCAATACATGTCGTCTACATATAAAGATGGTACAAAAATTACCTACGGTGGCAATGGCTACAACCCCGGCTCAACAAATTACACCAATTATATGTTCTCCGGCACTCCTTACTCTCCTTTGGGTTGGACAGAAAGTAGCGAAGGTAATGCTGCTGGAGATAGGAGATTTATTGTTGCCTCCGGACCCTTCTCTCTCGCCCCAGGTCAAATGAAATCTATTGACTATGCCATTGTGTTTACGTGGGACAGCACAGCAGCTAACGGACTCAACACATCCATTGCAAAAATATTATTGGTAACCAAAAAATAAAACAATGGTTTGATGCAGGTGTGTTAGGAGATTGCAATGTGCTCTCAACAGAAAATGTTTTTGCTTTGCCCTACTGGTTTCAAATTTTTCCAAATCCCGCCAACGATGTTTTACAATTGGTTACAAACTTTAGCAACAACAAAACATCATCCTACACCATTTCAGACATAACAGGCAGAGTAGTCCTGCAAAACGAGTATGAAGATCGCTCTGACATTTCAATTAAAAATCTATCCCCATCAATTTATCTTATCACGGTTACAAACGGCAACAGAATATTAACCAGGAAGTTTGTAAAGCAGTAAGTGCTGCTGCAATAACTATAATTTAACTTCGTTTACCATCTATGGTAAAACAACTACCCGCATCAGTTAAATTTTTTTCACTGCTTAATTTCCTTTTACTAAGTAGCTACCTGCATGCACAGCACAACCCCGTATTAGAAAGCTTTACCGCCACACAAACTAACGGCAAAGTATTTCTAACATGGGTTATGTCATCTGGCAGCACCTGCAACGGTATAGACATACTCCGCTCAACCGATAGCCTTTCATTTATCCCCATTGGAAACATAGCAGGCACCTGTGGCAGCCTTACCGTTGCTGTTACCTATCAGTTTACAGACAATAATCCGGTAAAAAACAAAACCAATTACTACAGGTTAGATTTGGGTGGCAATGGCTCATCACAAATAATCTCCGTACAAATTATTGATCTTTCAAACGGCTACCTCTTACTTCCCAATCCCACAAAAAACATTGCACACATTTATTTTCAAAACGATTTAAACCAACAACACCAACTTTCCTTTTTCAGCGCTAATGCGCACCATATAAAAACATTATCCACCCATCAAAACTTTTTTCAATTGAATACAACCAACATGCCATCAGGCATTTACTTTTTTACCATCACTAACAATGCAAACCAAATTAAAGCCCGCGCAAAACTGGTAGTAGAAAACTAAAAAACAATTGACTTCTTCTGAAAATAAAATTAACTCCAAAAAGTAACCACAAAGAACACCAGTCAATGAATCTCAAAGTTCACAAAGATTATTGTTACAGTCTTAGTGCCCTTTAATAAGTTCCTTTGTGGACTTTTTGGTTAAAGAAATAAATGCATTTACCTAAGAAGTCTGATGTAACTGTCAAACCCTTTACTGCACCATCACCTTGGCAGTATAACTTTCCTTATCATTAAAAACACGCAAGTGATAAATACCCTTTCCAAATTCAGATAAATCAACTTGTTCCGTTAATCTACCTTCAATATTTTTTTCCATCATTTTCTCACCCACACCATTAAACAACTCAACACTATAATTTTTTAACGATGGTATTTTTACACTAACCACACCATTAGCCGGGTTAGGATAAACCAACAAACTCGCATCCTTACCCTTAACCGAATTAACCTTTAAAACAACTGCCGAACCAATATTCAGCCACTCATTAACACCCGTAATAACTGCACCATCATAACCCGATACCGATGCCATATACAAACTATCATTATACACAGCGCCAACAAAATCGCTAACGTTGCTTACAGGCGTTGGCTTGTTAGGTGCTATTAACCACTCCCCTGCATTAACATCATAAGCCAGCGTATATTTTAAAGTTGCTGCACCAAGCCCTGTTGGGTCGCCTCCTGTAAATACCACCACCGGAAACGCTTCTGAGTAAGGCACCCCTGCCCCAAGCCTGCTCGTTGTTTGTGCAGGATAATCAGCAATTGCACTCCATGTAATCTGCAACGGGTTTGCAGGGTTAATAGTACCCAGGTAAGCATCGCTTATTGGCGCGCCCCCCGTTTGACTGTATCCTCCTGCTACCACAATTTTATTTCCCGAAACACCTCCACGCAATCCCGCAGTGGCAATTCCCGGTTTAGGTGTGGCTGCACTCCATGTGTCATTTGCAATATCATAAACCTGCACCGAATTTATATCACCTGCACCATCAAAACCCCCAATCACATAAATTAAAGAGTCGTTGTAAACACCACTTGCATAATCACCAACAGGTATTGGTATATCCGTACCGTTGCTCCACGTATCGGTAATAATATCATAAATACCGGTAGTACTCTCAGGGGTAAAACCACCCTTGTATCCAGCAATGGCATAAATTTTTCCATTAACCGTTTGAGCAGAAAACTGATAACGCACACTATCCATTGGAGCTTGCGTTAACCACTGCGAAGTTTGCAAATCAAACACCGAGTTTGTATTGGCTACAGCACCATTAGCCCCGCCAAATGCATACAAGTAACTGTTCCCGCTTGGGTAAACACCATCATAATAAAATGCCGATGCCACTCCAAAACTTGGTGTGTTTATTGGGCCAAGTGATAGCCATCCGTAATTCTGTAATTCATTCAACACCTGCACATCAAACGTCAGCACATCGTTGGTTGTGTCCTCGTCATTAATTAATTGAGAAGTTGCTGTTAAGGTATAAACCCCAACTGCTGCCGGTGTCCAGGGGTCAAAAGTTACCTGAGCAGTTGCCTGTGCATTTGGTATAGTAACTGTTTTGGTTGATGAATATCCGCCTGCCTCAGTAAGCGTAACATTAAAACTTCCTTTGTAAAGACTGTTGTTTTTAAAAGTAACTACAGGGCTAATAGTACTTATTGGCATTACCACATCCATTTCAAACGAAAGCGGTTGCACTTCATTTAACGGTACGTATATGGGTCCTGTCCATTTAAACATAACGGGGTCACGGAATAAACCAAAGATTGGATCCAACTGCGTTAATCCTCCTGCCCATCCGCCATTGTCTGATGCAAAATCGTTATCAGAAAAAACTTCCAAATCCTCACTAACCATATACCAATCGTTACCATTGTTAGTGCTTATGCCCGAGCCAAAACTGCGAATAGGGGCTGCTGTTCTGTTATAGGGTGATGTAAATACATACGAAGAATCGGTGCCGGGCACATACGTTACGCTTTGCTTTTGCCCCACATTTCCTGTAATACAGTTTAAAGTATTCCATGTTGCGCCACCATCATTTGTAAAAATTAAATCGGTGGCAGTAGTTGCTGCATCCGCTTCACATGCCAAGCCATTAGTGGCATCTTTAAATGCAATACCTCCAATAAATCCGGTATAAGGAGTAGATGCAACTGTCCAGGTTAGCCCGGCATCATTTGTTTTATAAATACGCCCGAAGTTGGTTCCAAACCAAAGGTTACCGGTACCGTTGGCTGTGTAAACATCTGTAACACCAAACTCTCCGGCATTGTTGGCAGGAATATTCGCCTGCGGAACACGAACCCAGTTTGTTCCGCCATCAGTGGTTGTATAAATTTCAAAATAACCAGCGTTAGGGTCGCCCATACAAATGCCATTGCTGGCATCAAAAAAATGAACAATGTTGGGAAAACCCGCTGGCGCAGCAAAAGTCGCGGTACTCTGGTGAGTCCATGACACGCCTCCATCATTGGTTCTTAAAATTTTTCCACCTCCGCTTAAATCAAACATAACTGCCCATGCCGTATCAGCATTTAAAGCCATTATAGAAGATGGGGCGCAGTTATTTGCATTTGTGATTGTTCCATTTGTCCATGTAATGCCGCCATCAACAGTTCTAACAAAATTTTGAACAGGGTTTGATTGTCCGTTTCTGCTGGCAGACATTCCCCAACAAACGTTCGAATCAACTGCATCAACAAACTGAACCCAATTATTTACATCATAACCATTGCCCAGTAAATCTTGCTGCACCCATGTGCCTTGCGAATAAACTTTTGCGCTTAGTAAAGTAATAATAATAAATGTTGTAATTTTTTTCATGTCGATAAGGTTTTAAGTAAGATTGATTTGTTGCTGTAAATATATATTTAATTAATCTGCAATTGCACCAGCTAACAATAAAAAACTATTTTTGATTGATGTCTGGCACTTTAAAAATCCGCTTATGAAAAAAATTTATCTCATTGCCGTATTCCTGAATGCTATTGCATTAAAAACAACATTCGCACAACCGTTTGGTGCTAATAACGCAACGTGGCATTTTAGCATTTACAATATTCTTTTCAATACAATTGACCCTGTTACAGTAACAAGTTCTGCTTCGTTTGTTTTTATGGGAGATACTTGTTACTCACTATCCTCCAATAACACAGGGTGCATGACGGTAAATCCTTTTTACAGTTAAAGAAAGTAACGATAGTGTTTATTATTATAATACCGCATCCAACAGTTTTGTTTTGCTCTATAATTATAATGCAATGGTTGGAGATACACAGACTATATATGTGCCGGATTTTTCAGGAACAAATTTAAGTGTTCAGATGGTTGTAACTTCCACTTCAACAATACTTGTGACTGGCGTTTCAAAAAAACTTATAGCATCACATACCTTGATCCATCGTTTCACTACTTTGATTTTGAAGGTACAGTCATTGAGGACATTGGCAACACTTCCTTCCTATTTCCTCAATATGGTTTTTGCGGCCCACAGATATATGGATTCCGTTGTTTTGAAGACTCATTTATAGGTTTGTACAATACCCAACCATTCATTGCATGCGATTCGGTAATAAATGTTGGCATAAACAGTTTGGATGATGAAAATGATCTAAAAATATTTCCAAATCCTTGTACCTCTTCGCTTAATATTGATTGGGGCAAACAATACCATAGCCATATCAACTACAATGTTAAAAATCTTTTTGGACAAACTGTTCTCTCAGGAATTTCCGATTCACAAAACCAAATAAACGTTAGTGCATTCTCAAATGGAATTTACTTTTTAGAAATTGCCTTAAAAGAAAAAAGTATTACTAAGAAATTCCTGAAAACAGGTTTTTGATTTTTACTTTACAATCTTACTTCCATTGGCTTATTTGAAAAAGGATGTGTAAAAGACAATGCAGTAGCAGCGAGTTCTATTTTGTTTTCGTTTGATTTTGTTTTAGCGCCATAAAGAACATCTCCAACAATAGGGCAATCAATAAAAGCCAACTGCGCACGTATTTGGTGATAGCGCCCGGTGTGCAGTTCAATCTCAAGCAAGGCGCTTTTGTCTTTATTTATTTTTTGCGAATGATATGTAAGACTGCATTTTACAAAATCCTTTTTGGGACGCTCGCTTATTAATGCCTTTTTAAATTTTACATCTTTCTTTAAAAAATGGGTAAGTGTATCTAATTCTTTTAGTGGTTTTTTTTCTACAACAGCTTCATACGTTTTTTTTACTTTACGTTCTTCAAACTGTTTATTCAAGTTTGCTAATGCAGTTTTTGTTTTTGCAATTAAAACAATTCCGGCTACTGGTCTGTCTAACCTATGCACAATGCCCACAAAAACAGTTTTCTTTTTGGGGTGCTGTTGTTGTATATGCTGATGCGCCCATAATTCTACAGATGGGTTTCCAAAATTATCGGCTTCGGTTTGCAAGCCGTAAGGCTTGTTGAGTACAAGCAAATAATAATCTTCAAAAATAACCTGGGGCTGCTGCATTGTTTTTAATTATTTAAGTTTTTTCATTGGAAAAAACTCTTTTCTGAATTCACCAAACACAACGCCTTCAATTGAAGCAATAAGCGAATCATTAGAAGATTTTCGGTAAACAATTGCTTTCGGAAAATCGTGTTTCTCGTTTACAAACCAATACTCATCTCCTTTTTGTTGCGTAAAAACAAATGGAACAGCTTTGCCTTCGTTTTGGTCTTTAACAGAAGGGCTGTATGCAATAACACCATTGCGCTCGGTAAGCGAAACCTCCTCTTGAAAAAGGGTATCATTTGCACTGTTGATAGTAAAAGCATGACCAACAAAAGTAGAGTCGTTTGCCTTATGCCATTCTTCAAAAAACATATTGGAGGTATCGGCAGCATTCCCCCAACTACCAACAATAAAATCCATCATGCCAAGCTTGTATTCTGTTTTTGGTGGTGTGCAGGATACGAAACAAAAGATTGCTGCTGCAACTAAATGGAATTTGAGTTTCATTTTTGTCTGTCTTAAAATAATTCTAATTGCGTTTTTTTTAATACTCCCTCAAGCTCTAACAAAAACTTTTTTCGCCATAAGCCTCCGGCATATCCGGTTAAAGAACCATTACTGCCGATAACACGGTGGCAAGGTATAAGAATTGCAACCGGATTTTTTCCATTGGCATTGGCAGCCGCTCGTATCGCTTTTTCATCGCCTAATCTTTTTGCTATTTGTAAATAACTTACAGACGTGCCAAAGGAAATTTTACTCAACTCAGCCCAAACACTTTTTTGGAATATAGTGCCATCGGGATTTGTTCGAACCGTAAACGATTTAATCTTTCCTTAAAATAATCAGCCAACTCTTTACGACATTGAATGGAAATTCCATTTTCATTTTCTATAACCGGAACATCTTCAGCAAGAAATTCAACCTTTTTTACAAACTGCTCATCCGCAATAATTAAAAGTTTGCCAATGGGTGATGTGTAAACAGAAGTGAATTGCATGGCACAATAATAAACATCAAAATGCAATTATTATTTTCGGAAAAATATTTGCATTTATTAATCACCAAACACTTCTATGTCATCGCTTAAATCAAAAGTAAAATCATTGCGGGCAGTGCTTGTGGTTTCTATTGCCATAACATTGGTGAAATTTTATTCGTATTACCTTACACGCAGTTATGCAGTTTTATCCGATGCATTTGAAAGTATTATAAACATTGCCGCCACCGGTTTTGCATTATACAGCGTGACTTATTCAGCAAAACTTAAAGATGCCGACCATCCTTACGGGCACGGTAAAATTGAATACATAGCTGCAGGATTTGAAGGTGCGCTTATCTTTTTTACCGGTGTTTACATTTTTATAAATGCTATTTTCAGTTTAATAAGTGGCAAAGTAATTAACCATGTTGAGGAAGGCATTTTGCTTACCACTATCACTACAGTTGTTTTGATGGTAATGGGATTACATCTTGTTAAAAAAGGAAAGCAAACAAACTCAGTTGTGATGATGGCTGATGGTAAGCATATACTTACCGATGTTGCTACCAGCGCCAGCTTAATTTTTGCTTTGCTGCTTTATAAGCTTACCCTGTTTACATGGATAGATGGTGCATTGGCTTTAATGTTGTCGTTCCATATTTTATTTAACGGATATAAATTAGTGCGTGATTCGCTAAACAATTTAATGGACAAAGCCGATACAGCTTTGATTGATGAAATAGCTGTTTCGTTACAAAAAATAAGGCAGGATAAATGGATAGACATACATAACCTGCGCATGCAAAAATTTGGGCACTATGTGCATATTGACTGCCACATGACTTTGCCCTTTTACGAATCGTTAGAGAGTGTGCATAATGAAGTAAAAACACTTGAAAAAGAAATTAACCGCAGTACCAAATTCACTGTAGAGCTGTTTATACATACGGACCCTTGCGAGCAGATACCCTGTAACATTTGTGCTGTAAGCAATTGCTCCTTCAGGAAAAAAGAATTTGTTGCGCAAGTTGAATGGAGTAGTGAAAATATGATACAAAATAAAAGGCATACCCTTTACTAATAAAAGAGGGGCGAATTAAATTCGCCCCTGCATTACACTTACTGCGGTTATTGAGTTTTGAGTTTAGCCACTTTTTTATTTCTGAAAGAAAAAATAAACGCTGCATCCGATGTCATATCCAATCCATCACCATATACATCTCCTCCCCGCTGCCTTTAGATTTTTCTTCGCCAAGTATGTTGCCTGTTTTTAAATCAACCTTGGGCAATCTTGTTACTGCTTTCCGTTTCATTTCTTAAAAACATTTTGCCGTTTCTTACGTGGTAAGCAGTTACGTTTCTAAACTTATCGGAATTGTATAATTTATTTCCATCTTTTTTACTGTAAGCCGCCATGCCCTTATCACATACAAGTGCCACACTCTCTCCATTATCAAAAGCCCACATGGTTTTGCCTACTTTGTTTTTAGAGTGGTCAACATTTATTTTCATTTCACCGGTAGCTACATCAAAACCATAAAACTCATCGCCACCTCCGGCATACAACATGGTTCCATCAAAAATTAAATCGGAAATACGTTTGTCAAATTTTTCACTTCGCCAGGCTTTGTTACCCGATGCAGGGTCAAGTGCAAGTATGCCGTAGCCGCCTAAAAACTCGTACTCGCTGTTGCGGTAAGTAATTATTTCTTCAGTGGTTTGTGTTTTAACAACCTTACGCTCTATTGTTTGCTTATTAATTAAGCCGCCTATTTGAGCAATAATTTTTCCATTGTTCTCGTACAAATGCGGCATGGCTGATGCTCCTGTAATTTTTTCTGATTCCCACACCAGTTTTCCTGTTTCTATATCATGCTTTTGCACATACTTAACTTTTTGTCTTTCGCCACCCATTACTACGTACACTGCATCTTTGGTATACAAAGGCGGAGCAATGGCTCCGTAAATTCCTCCATCCAATACTTTACCGCCATGTGGTCCACGGTTCCAGAAACCGCGCCTGGTATCCATATCTGTTTCATACACAGCTTTCCATAATTCTTTGCCAGTGGCAAAATCAAAAACCTGCAAACCATCCAACTGCACATATATTTTATCATTTTTTACATAAAGAGTAACTATGGGTTTACGGGTTACTACTTCTTTCTCAACAAAGCCAAAATGTTTTTTACTCCATTTTGCTTCACCTGTTTTGGCATTAATGCGCGCCACCTGATTTTGAAAACAGGAGAACAAAGCTGATAACTGATTTGGTTTAAAGTTTATCATAATAATATCGTTGCTCTCTTTTAAATATAGATGTGCACCTATAGATCCTTTAAACTTATCGGTTTGCCAAATTTTTTCGCCTGTGCGTGCATTAACAAGCGTAGTAACATCTTTTTGTGAAAAGAAAAAGGCATCCAGTTCAGCAACATATTCCATATTATCATCAGTGATGTTCTGATATTCATTACTGTTCCAAAGGTTTTTTCCAGTTTTAACATCAACTACCGCCATGCGGTCCTTGCCCATTTTTTTGTCAAACAAAAAAAGTAAGCCTGCATCAAAATAAACGTATTGCATTTCGGGTTTGTTAACTCCCTCTTTACCCGTAATTTCTTTGTAGCGTCCGTTGTAAACTAATTTTCCGTTTTCGTCCAACAAAGTCATTTCATCCTTGTCGGTACCAAGTACATACTTGCCATCATCGCTCACTACTGATAGTACCGATGCACGGCTTTCAAATTCCGATTCCCATGATACAGGAAATTCCTGTGCGCTGATGCTACATGCTGAGCCAAGCGCAATTGCTGTAATTAAAATTGATTTTTTCATTGTTGTAGATTTAATTAAATGAGTAAGTGTATTGTGTTTTTATTTTCTGATTCTTCTTTAGTTTAATATCAAATTGTAATGCTTTTACGTAGTTGATAAGTTCGTTTATAAACTTTCTGTCAGTTATAGTACATGATGATTTAAAAACGCTTTCTACCCTTCCCTTTTTATAAACAGTTATATCAAGTATAATTTCTCCATGAGGCTGATATTTCGCAACGAGTTTTTGAAATTCCTTTTCTGTTTCGGTATTTCTTAATTGCTGTTTTATAATATTGAGGTTGGTGCTATCATCAGCAAATAATACGGAAACAATTAGGAGAAAAAAAACGAGAAAGAAGTTTTTTCTTGTCATGATTTTTAAAGAAGCAAAAATGCTGTCACAGGGGTTCGCAGTCAATACCCTGTAATTGGCAATTTTAACTACGTGGCAGCACGGATACTAATCAAAGATTTAATGTTATGACCGACAGTTTAAAATGTTAACTTTAGGTCTTTAAAAAAACCGGTATGAGAAATTTAATGCTAATCCTGACTATGTTGGCAAATTGCCAACTGGCAATAGCTCAATGCTTTGTTACAATTCCAGCCAATGCTGTGGTAATAAATAACGACACAACAGTAGGAATGGTAAACCAAATATGGTGGGTTTGCAGTGGCGATACTTTAAATGGGTCAGGTGTCTATAACACCTACTATGTAGAAAGCGGTGGTGTACTTGCGATGTCGGGCATAGAAAAAATTGTTTATCTGAAATCAGGGGCATCTATTGATTGTTCAGGAATTGATGATACTATTTACTATGAACCTGGCGCTATTATTAATTGTAGCGGCAATCATGTAGATATACCGTGCAGTCAAATTATTTTTGATGACAGCAATGCACCGTCACCCGGTTGTGATGTAACTTCTACATCAGATAATAACATGTTGGGAAAAGAACTGAAAGTTTCTCCTAATCCGGCTTCCGATCAGTTACGTATAAGTTTTACCTCATCAAAAGCCGGAGTTGGTAAATTAATTACCAGGAATACGTTAGGACAAACAGTGTTATCATCTTCCTATAATTTAAAAATTGGCAAAAACAGGATTGTTATTGATGCAACAGGATTGCCTAACGGTATTTATTTTTTGAGGCTTAGTGCTGAAGGCTTAACAAGTTCTACAAAAATAAATGTGACACACTAAATTTTTTAAGGATACTGGTTGAGAATAAATTTTTATTTTCATCAAAAACAATTTGATGATGTTACAATCACAACCATTAGCAGAACGCATGCGTCCACAAAATTTAGAAGCGGTTGCGGGTCAAAAACATTTAGTTGGTGAAGGAAAAATATTACACACCATATATCAATCAGGCAATTTGCCTTCAATCATTTTTTGGGGACCTCCCGGTGTGGGCAAAACAACATTGGCACAAATGCTGGCGCAAAGAGCACACTTGCCATTTTTTACATTAAGCGCCATTAACAGCGGGGTAAAAGATGTGCGCGAAGTAATAGGCAAGGCACAGGAAAACGGTAAAGCGGTTTTGTTTATTGATGAGATACATCGTTTTAATAAATCTCAACAAGACTCATTGCTTGGCGCTGTGGAAAAAGGAATTATTATTTTGATTGGTGCTACCACTGAAAATCCATCATTTGAAGTAATACAGCCTTTGCTTAGCCGATGCGGTTTATGTTTTAGAACACTTAGGCAAAGATGATTTAGTTGAATTACTTAATAATGCAATTAATAATGATGCATTTTTAAGAAAGAAAAAAATTGTATTGAAAGAAGTTGAAGCATTGCTTCGCCTATCGGGCGGTGATGCTCGCAAACTTTTAAATCTTTTTGAGTTGGTAGTAACCACCATTAATAAACCAGAAACTGAAATTACGGATGATGTGGTTTTAAAAATTGCACAGCAAAAAATTGCATTTTATGATAAAACCGGTGAACAACATTATGATATTATTTCGGCATTTATAAAAGTATGCGAGGCAGCGATCCTAACGCTGCTGTGTATTGGCTTGCGCGTATGATTGAGGGGGGCGAAGATCCAAAGTTTATTGCACGAAGAATGGTAATACTTGCCAGCGAGGACATTGGCAATGCAAACCCAACAGCTTTGGTAATGGCGGTAAATTGTTTTAATGCAGTAGATGTAATTGGTTACCCAGAGTGCAGAATTATTCTATCGCAAACCGTAATTTATTTAGCCACCTCGCCCAAAAGCAATGCATCATACATGGCAATAGAAAATGCGATTGATAAAGTTAGAACAGAAGGTGATTTGCCTGTCCCATTACATTTGCGCAATGCGCCAACTAAGTTAATGAAAGAGCTTAACTATGGCACCAATTACAAGTATGCTCATCAATACGACAACAATTTTACTGCGTTGGAATATTTACCCGAAAAAATTGCCGGTACAGTTTTTTATGAGCCGGGAAAAAATGCAAGAGAAAACGAAACACGCACTTTTTTGAAAATGCGCTGGCAGAATAAATATGGCTATTAACGCACAATTAATAGTTTAAAGCGCACCTGTTTATCAGGCTTTGATTTTTGTTTGTTTTCAATATTTTTGAAAATCTTAAAATTAATTTAACAATCTAATAACATGACAAAAAAATTAACTCTATTATGCTTTTTAACTGCAATTTGCTTAAGCCTTGATGCGCAAGTTGTAATTAACGAATTTTCTTGCAGCAACCGCAAAACTGTTTCTCCCTGGATTGATAACTATGGCGATAACAATGACTGGATAGAACTTTACAATTCATCTGCCTCCCCTGTAAATATTTCCGGTTTTTATTTAAGCGATGATTCTTTAAACAATTTAAAGTGGCAGTTCCCTGCAAATACAAATATTGCTGCCGGTGGTTTTTTAAGAATATGGGCATCAGGCAGAGGCACATCTTCAGGAACATCATATCATACCAACTTTAATCTTAAACAAACAAAAAACAATAATGAGTGGATTGTTTTATCTTATCCTACAGGGATAAGAATTGACATGGTTGAAATAGCACAAAAAACGCAAAAGGATCATTCCTATGGCCGCACTACTAATGGTGCATCAACCTGGGGAATATTTACGTCTCCGACTATAAACGCTTCTAACAATAGTCAAATTGCAAACACCGATTATGCCGACAGACCGGATTTTAGTGTTACTCCCGGATTTTACCCTTCCTCTGTAACAGTAGCTATAACCAGTACAGAACCAAATGCAACCATTCGTTACACTACCAATGGAACATTACCTACAACCACAAGCACCATTTATACAGGACCAATTACAGTCTCAGCCACTACTGTTTTAAATGCAATAACTTATAGCAGCACACCGGGCATACTTCCTAGTTTTATAAGGTATGCAACTTATTTTATTAATGTATCACATACATTGCCTGTAGTATCTATCTCTGGAACATCTTTAAACACACTTGCCAACGGTAATGATAATTTAAATCCTATTGGTTCATTTGAATATTTTAATACATCTGGGGTGCGCACCGCTAACACTTATGGAGATTTTAATAGCCACGGACAAGACTCATGGGTATTGAGCCACCGCAGCCTTGATTTTGTATCACGCGATGAGTATGGCATTAATCACTCAATTGAAGAAACTTTGTCTAATACTTCGGCACTTAACAATTACCAACGCATTATTTTACGTGCGGCTGGTGACGATAATTTTCCTGCAGATAACAGACAGGCGAATCAAGGCAGTGCCCATGTGCGTGATGCTTATATTCAAAACGTAGTGGCTAAATCAAACATGAGTTTGGATGTAAGGCGAGGAAGCAAGTGCGTGGTTTATTTAAATGGTGCTTATTGGGGGTGTATGATTTGCGCGATAACCCTGATAACCACGACAATATTGAATATTACTATGGTGTGGATAAATATCATTTGTATATGTTAAAAAGGTGGGGGCAACAATGGAGCGAGTATGGAGGATTACAAGCAGAGAATGACTGGAACGTTTTGTATGCCTACATTATGAATGGAGCTAACAACATGGCTAACCAAGCCACCTATAATTATGTAGCCGACAGATTGGATGTGGCAAGCCTTGTTGATTATATTGCAGTAAATATGTTTACTGTTTGTACTGATTGGTTAAACTACAACACCTGTTGGTGGAGAGGAACTGATACACTGCAAGGACAATTAAAATTGAAGTATCAGTTGTGGGATAATGATGCCACCTTTGATCATTACATTAACTATACTGGTTTGCCCTCTACGTTAGCAACAGCCCCTCCATGCGATCCGCAAACTTTGCAAGGAAATAGTTTCAGCGACCCTGACGGACATATAAATGTTTTGCAAAAGTTGAGACAAAATGCAGGCTTCAATCAGTTTTATATTGCACGTATGATTGATTTATGGAACACTACATTTAGTTGCGATAATTTAATCCCGCAGTTTGACAGCACCATTGCTTTAATAGCTCCCGAAATGCCTCAGCAATGTACACGTTGGAATGGCAATCTTACAACATGGCAAAACAATCATGCAACTATGCGTCAGTTTATTATAAACCGTTGTGCAGCATTATCAACCGGGTTTATGAATTGCTATAATCTTACTGGCCCTTATAACCTAACAGTTACGGCTGATCCTGTTTGGGCGGGTAATGTTAAATTGAACTCCTTATTGTTAAGTGCCCTACCATGGAGTGGAACTTATTTTGGTAATTTACAAACCTTGCTTGAAGCGCAACCAACCGGCAGTGCTCCTTTTATAAACTGGAGCGCCAATTCACAGGTATTTAACCCTAATGCGACATCTATAAACAGTAATATTATGCTCAATGGAAGCGATACAATTATTGCACACTTCTTACTTACTTCTATTGACGAAAACCCCAATTCATATATAGGATTAAGCGCGTCTCCTTCTGTAACTAATACTGATGCAAATATTAAATTTAGTGTACCACACAACGGACCACTTGCAATTAACCTTTATTCATCAACCGGAAAATTAATTGCACCGGTACTTAGCTCAGCAAACCAACAGCAGGGTTCTTACAGCCTTAACATCAATTTTACAGACATGAATCTTTCTTCGGGAATGTATTTTGTAAAACTTGATGCAGGTAAAAATGTAAAAACAGTTAAGCTGGTTTATAATAAGTAATCACAAGCATATTTTTTTACTAGTAAAAGCCCGTTTGATACGGGCTTTTTTATTTTTAGTGGGCACATTAGTTTGAATGTGGATTACTGTTACCAGGATAAAACAAAAATTGGCTTTTTATTTATTCTCTTTTAAAATTCAACATTACCCTGCCTCAATTTTTTTAAAAGAGATTTCATTTTTTTCTCTTTCAGCCTTTTCTCCTTTGCCTGTTTACCAGGTTTTGTTTCCTTCCTTGCTTTTACAGGAGAAAATGCTTTGGTAATTAAAAAAATAAATTTCCTGCTTACCTTTTCTTTATTTTCTAACTGCGAGCGCGCCTCTTGGCTTGTAATTTTCAAAACACCATGTGTGCTTAGTCTTGCTGCAAGTTTTTCAAGTAGTATTTCTTTTTGATCAGGTAAAAGAATTAGTGATTGGTTTATGTTAAAATATAACTCAGCTTTAGAGGCAACTTTATTTACATTCTGTCCTCCCTTACCTCCACTTCTTGTAAAACGAAATTCAACCTCTTTTAAAAGAAGCTCCGCATTAAAATTTTCCATTAATGATTCAGGTCAATATGAAAAGTATCAGCATCGTTCATAACAGGAAACGAATGGCGTAAATCTTCAAGTGTTTTCATCTGAAGCGTTACGGTTTCTAATTTTTGCAACGATGGCTTTGTCTTGCTTATTTTTTTTCCTAATGGATCAAGTACCATACTATCGCCTGTATAAGAAATTTTATTTCCATCCCTGCCAATTCGGTTAAGCCCCACAACATACGATTGATTTTCTATTGCGCGTGAAATCAATAACTGCTTCCATGCAAAACTTCTTTTCTCAGGCCAGTTAGCAATTACAATGGCGCAGTCGTACTCATTATGATTTCGCATCCAAACCGGAAATCTTAAATCATAGCATACAAACGGAGCTACACGCCATCCTTTAAGTAACACAATTAATTTTTTATGCCCCGCTGAAAATGTTTTATGCTCATCAGCCATGCGGAATAAATGCCTTTTATCATAATGTGCATACGCACCACTTGGGTTCATCCATATTAAACGGTTGTAGTAATGATTGTTCGCTTCAATGATTAAACTGCCACATACAGCAGCGTTTTTTTTTCTGATGCAAGTTTTGCCATCCACTTCATACTAACACCATCCATTTTCTCTGCAAGCTTTTTGGCATTCATGCTAAATGCAGTAGTGAACATTTCGGGCAACACTATTATATCTGTGCTGTTTGGCTTAACCGATTTAAGTAAAGAAGAAAAATGTGCAAGATTCTTTTTAGAATCTTCCCAATGTAGTTTTGTTTGTACAGTTGTAATTCTGAGATTATTCATGGTTAAATATTTTAGTATCAGATTTTCAAAAGCTTTTCCGCAGCCTTCTCTAAGGTTTCATCATCTTTTGCAAAACAAAAACGAAGCAGTTTATTATCAATGGCATTTTTATAAAACACCGAAACAGGAATGGTAGCAACACCATTTTCTTTGGTAAGTTTTACAGCAAAATCAGTATCTCTATCATTGCTTATTTTTGAGTAGTCCATCAACTGAAAGTAAGAACCACTGCATGGCAACGATTTAAATTTTGAGTTTTTCATAAGACTCCAAAAATAATCACGTTTGTGTTGGTAAAATTTATCAATACCCATATAGTTTCTTTCATTACTCATAAACTCAGCGTAAGCATGTTGAACCGGTGTGTTGGCAGAAAAAACCATAAACTGATGTACTTTTCTCAACTCGGTAGTTAAATTTTGAGGAGCAATACAATAACCCATTTTCCAACCTGTGGTATGAAATGTTTTACCGAAAGAGTAAACAATAATTGATCTTTCGGCAAGTTTAGGATAACGCGCCACACTTTGGTGTTCGTAGCCATCAAAAATTACATGCTCATAAACTTCATCACTTAAAACAATAATATCAGATTTGGATGTTATTTTTTCCAATGCAGTCATATCTTTTGCAGTCATAATTGCTCCGCTGGGGTTGTGCGGAGTGTTAATCATAATCAAACGTGTGCGCTGGTTAACCAGTTTTTTTACATCATTCCAGTCAATTTGAAAGTTTGGATATTTTAAATTTACATGTATTGGCACACCACCCGCAAGTTCAACTGCAGGCGCATAAGAATCATAAGCAGGATCAAAAATTATCACCTCATCCTTTTCTCTAACCAGCGCCTGTATGGCAGTAAATATTGCCTGCGTGCCACCGCTTGTAATAGTAATTTCTGTTTCGGGATTGTATTTGCATGAATAAAGTTTCTCCATTTTTTCGGCAATTCTCTCGCGCAAAGAAATGATGCCTGGCATGGGAGCGTATTGATTAAATCCCTTTTTCATGTATTTGTTTACAAGAGAAACCAGCTCGTTGCTAATTTCAAAATTGGGAAAACCCTGAGAAAGATTGATGGCATTAAACTCTGTTGCCATGCCGCTCATTACAGAAAATATACTAGTGCCGCTTTTGTGGAGTTTTGATTTGATGATTCCGTTAAATTGCATAAAGAAAAGTAAGCGACAAAGGTAACCCTTGCTTCTCTACACTTAGTACTTATTGAATTATATATTTATATTAACTCTAAAAAAGTAATATCTGATTTTGCTTTTTAGTTTATCTTTTTATTTTTGCCGTCCCTTTGCACAACGGTGCATCTCATGACAAGTGTTTTAGTCCGCCTATGGCGGATGGCTCGAGCCGGAAAAGATGTTTTCTTCCTTTGATAAAATTCGAAAAGAAAAGAAAACATTCCTCCTTAGCTCAGCTGGTTAGAGCACATGACTGTTAATCATGGGGTCCCTGGTTCGAGCCCAGGAGGGGGAGCACTGATAATCAGTAGCTTAAAGGAGTTCTGAAAAGAACTCCTTTTGTATTTGCACACTATTTGCACACCGGTTTCTCTTTCTTATTAGGTTCATAATCCAAAGGTTCTTGGTTCAAATCCGCTCTTTATCACAAAGAGAAAATTCGCAGTTGATGCGGCTTTTTCTATTACATGGGTACAACATAGGTACAACAATCTCTGTTTTTAAATAATGGGCAATTGAAATTAATTTACTTTTGATTTTAGAAGATCAAATTGGTCAAATCGTCTATCCAACAAAAAATTAATTACGATGTTGAAAATTCAATAGAAATATAAAATTGCGTTAGCAATATTCTTGGTCTGAAAATCCGCGAAATTTTACACTGCACAAGAATAAGCAACACGCTCGCCTTAAGCGCGGGCTTGGCTTATTTGTGTAGTGGGTGCTTCGCGGTACCTCAGACCAAGTGGCTGAGTACCGCGCGATTTTTTTTGCACCAGCATGTCTAACCCAATTTTTTAATAATAAAAAAATACAAATCTTAAACCCGCATTGTAGTTTTACAATTCCTAAAACATCATCAACATGAAAAAACTAATCGCACTTATCACAACGCAAATTCTGATTTGCTTCGTTTGCACAACAAACCTGATTGCACAAACACCCGACACTATAACAGTAAGCCAGCTTTCACCTGCAATTGGAGGCTGCATGGAAAACCGTTTTTCTGCATCGGTTAGTTCCAATGGCTCTCACTTTACAATAGCAGTCAGTTTAAGTACAGGAGATACCAATTCAGCATGCTCTCCAGATGAAAGAATTTTAATTGTGGTTGATTCTATTATTGGTACTTATACCAATGCTGTAACAGACACAGCTAACAACTCATGGGTTGCAACACTTACAAGTGCAAGCACCGTTATTTATTATAAAATATTACTTGATTGCTCAATAGGATTAAATGCAGGTTCAAACTCTACCTATAATTTAATTCAAACTTTTACAGATGCATCAAACCAATATTCCTATATAGTTGCAGGTGAAGCAAATAATACTTTGTCCACCAGTTTTCAAATTCCACAATTGGTCAATGTTACCGGAACACAAAATTTTCAGGTTGGATATTTAACACCGCGTTATCTGAACTTCTATTACAAAAACACAAACCCAACTATTCCCCTCTTTATCAAGTTTACTTTTAATCCTGATGCTACGCCAAATTATTATAATCAATTGGTGGATTTGGGCTTTAGCTTTAGAGATACATCTGGCACATCCTTTACAAGTTTTAGTACCGGAAATGAAATAACAACAGTCATCAATCCGCTTGATACTTTATGTATCAGGCAACTTGTAAGTTTAAATGATTGCCTTAATGATTCAGGCAATGTTTCAGCATCACTTACTTACCGTTGCAGTCATAGCCCAACAGATAATTTATTTTGTAGTGAGTGTAACGGCATTTCATTTGTTCATACATATAAAGTAAGCCAAACCACAGATGATAGAATACTTGTAAACCGGGTTTTACCTGCTCCAACTCCTAACGATAACAGTTGCCCTAACGATACATCACAAAGCATTGACTGGCATTACCGATTTACAAATAGCGGAGGCGAAGCCATTGACACTATGCGTTTTGTTTTCAAACAACTTGGCGCGTTTCCAAATTCTATAAATTTTCTTTCGCTTGTTTCCAAACAATCAGTGCGAGTACAAACAAAATGCACACAATGCGCAATAATTGATACCACATTTATTTTAAAAACTGCTTCCTTTTGCACAACATCAGTTACTGATGCTTTGAGTAGTGCAAGAGTTGCAATTAAAGACTTTGGTGTAAATGATACACTCGAGTTTTTCTTCACCACTTTTAAATGCAGCGAAGAAAACGATTCGCTTTACAACCAAGCAAAATATTACAGCCGTTGGTCGTTTGATAGTTTAAAAACAGCAAGCAAATCTGTCTGCAACGGAATAGTTACCATTCAAGAGGCATCTCCCAATCCACCGAACCGGACATTTTGGGGCAGTAATTATATTTCTAATCTTGATAATCCACCTGGATATGACTTTAATCTGCAAACCGATTTCTATCCAACGAAAACCGATTTAAGCGTACCAAGCGGACAAACTTTTGGCGACAGCAGTATTTTCTCAATAAACCTAAAAGGATTGATAGAAGCGAGCGCATTTAATGACTACAACTTATTAGGCTGTAACAACCAACCCAATAATTGCACCTTGCAAGGCTATTTAAGAATAAGTGTAAAAACTGCTGTTGGGTTACGAATCAAAGACCCGTCCACTCATGCAAACCTAAAATTAACAAACCCGCTTACTGGTTCTTCTATAACTGCCATACCCATTTATTGGCATACAGCAAGCAATCCTAATTTATGCACGGCATCAGAATGGTTTTACTATTATAATTTAAGTGATAGTGCCATGAAAGATTTTTTAGACAGAGGAACATTTGAATTCAAACTTCAGGCTTGCTGTGCAAACACTCCCGACCAAACACCTTACGAAGTCAAGTTTTGTTTACTGGCAAATCCAAACTCATGCGTTACCCTCAACATCCCGACTAATAACATTGACACGCTTACTTTCAGTCCGACCTATGCACAATGGTTGCCCTTAAGAAAAAATACAGCAAAAATAATTGTGCATTGTCCTGGCTGCGCACACCCGGGAATTATAGTTGACAAGTACAACATGCAACGTTCCAGTTTCGGTTTGCAGGACTCGGATAATGATTCAAGGGCTGATGCAGGATTGCCACAAATAAACACAAACAGTACCTGGTACAACAATTTTGAACAACTGCTTAGAACCAATGCCAGTAGTTTTGGTGATAGAGTTACCGATTACACATCTTCACATTTTCAGGATGGAGAATTTGGAATTGGATATACTTATTCGCAAATGACTGCGATAGGTGCAAACCTTCCCGTCCTTCAACTTTCAAGAATTATCCCTATGGGATTTGATACGTTTGCTTTAACGGTTGATAGCATTTATTTATACATTGATGCGCCCAACACCACAACTCCAAACTGCATCAATTGCAGTGAATTTGAAGACGACCCCGCAAAATGGAGAACACAACGCGAAGTAAGAATAGGTGGCGCAAACCTTGCCACTTTCCTTTCAACAGGAGCAACCAATAATGTATTCCTGTTTACATTTACTGCCTATGATAGTTCAGGAACATTAGCAGGTACGTTACATCAATATCCTTCTCTTTACTTTAACAACGATGCAACTAATCCGTTCACCACATTTGAAATTAACCAGCAATACAGGCTTAAAGTAACCTATCGCGTTTGTGGTAACTGGCAACCCAATCCGCTTTCATTGGTACTGGAAGATTATATAAAAGAAATAAACATTCAAAATACCATGTTTTTAAGTGGCGATATAAAAACCACTGCCAATGTTAGCACTTTTCATCAGGCTTTAAATACAGTTGCTGAACTTAATGATTCCCTAAATATAACACTTGATACATCGCAATCTCCACCAATGAACCTGATGGACACAGCCTATACAAACCACTATTTATTTTTCTGCGAAACGTATGGTGGCAGGTTTTATCATTTTGCATCACAAATACAAAATAACAGCCGCTATTTTAATACATCGGCTTGTACAAAAACTTTGAGAATTGAAGTGTCGACAAACATTGCCAACTTCGATAACAAAGTAGTCAATGCATACCCTTACGAATATCGTCCACCCATTTTAGGTCCTGAAAATTACTCAGTTCAAATCCCTTCCGGTTATACAATTACAGCAGCACGAACCCAAATGGAATTGGATATAACAACACCATCAAGCCCAACGGCTACTGTAGGTGTAGCAACAAACTGGCAAGCATTTACTCCACCCTCAAACACAGGGCTTGTTGCATTTAATAACACTGTGTTTGCTCCTGCTCTTTGTATTGATACAAACACAACCTATCCTTTTGCTGACACTACGGCATATATTGGAGATCAATATACAAATCGCATTATTGAATTTACCTTACAAAAACAAAATTGCGATTCTGTTTTAGTTGTTGATGATTCAAGCCTTACCGTTTCTTTTAACGGAGTAGTTATACCTTGTTTAAATATCAATACAAACTGCACAGCCAATGCCGATACACTTAATTTAGTTGAAGATGGTGTTTTTATAAACGTGCCTCATTTAAATGCAGTTTATAACCAAACCGATATTACAGTTACAAAAAGAACAGTTTGCGACAGTATTACTTTTACAAACGTTCCTGTAAGCCTGATTGTAAATACTGAAAGCTATCTTACGGCAGCCGCTAATTTCATTTATATTGCTGTACCCTCTGCAACAACAGTTCCCTATCTTTCCAATTGGCAGTTTATTCCAACTAATGGAGCGCCTATAAATGTAATAGGTCAGGTCATTCCTGTTTCGCCCTCGCTTGCAAATGATACAACTAAAATTACAGGGCGATTATGTGCGTCTTATATTTCCTGTTTGGGAGATAGCGTTACTGATACAATCAGTATTTACACAGGCTGGAATTGTAATAATTATCCTACCACACCTTTCAGTCCTTCAAACACGTGCATGGCTGTGGAGCAGCAAATAACTTTGCAAGACGGAGAGTTTAAATTAGAAAACTTCGGGCTTGAATACATTGGTTCCGGTTATTATTTGTGCGATACCATTCAATACTTAGCCAAGTTCAGTTCTACATCTGACGGAACATTTTATCCGCAAAATGTTTTCCTAACAAACATTCCTACAGGCTTAACTATTTTAAGTGCTTCTGCATATCAACCGGGAGCAGTTGGCTTTCCAAACTCCGACACGGTTGGATTAAACCCTGTAAATTCCTTCACATGGAGCATTAGCATAGATTCATTGAATGCTATTGGAATAACTGATGGAGAAATGGCGCTTGGTAAATCAATTTGCATACTTGTTACGGTAGTGCCAACTTGCAGCTTTTCTCCACCCCGCGCTTTTGCTGATATAAATTTAGAAGGTGTAACATTTTGTAATGATACCGTGGTTTCAACTACTGCAGATTCAACTGCACTGTTTGATCCCGAAGCGTATGTTTATCAAGGAAGTCATTGCACAGATTGTTTCTCCGTTACCAAAACCGTTGATACAACACACGCTGCCTCTTATTCTGATATTGTACAATATTCCATTGAAATTTGTAATAAAAGCGATACTACGCTTACTCTTGCCGTTACAGATACACTTCCCGCAAACTTTGTTATCACTTTCGGTTCCATTCCTTCCCCTTTAACATTAAATGCTGGCGATTGCAGCACTATTAACTTACTGGGTTATTTTTTACAAGCCAACCCGTGCAGTGCTAACTATAACCAAGTGTGGGTAGCCAACAATGCAACAGGAACAACGGTTACCGACAGCGTATGCGTTACCACATATTTACCATGTTCCGATTCCACTACCATGCTACTTAATCACAACGTTTACTCCACTTCTTTGCCAAATACTTTCTACACAACCAACTTCTACCTGAAAGATACACTATTCGTAAACGATACCTTGCAACTCTTTCAATGCAAAATGATTGTTGACTCAGGCGCTCAAATTGTAGTGCTTGACAGTGGCGTGTTTTATTTGAATGAAACAGTTATTGAAGGCTGCACCCACATGTGGCGCGGGGTGGTTATGCGCAAACTCCTTAGTAGTTCTCCTCTCATACCTACTATGGAGTTAGACGAAGAATCATATATTAAAGATGCCAACATAGCCATTTTTGCGCACGACAAATCAAAAATAAAATCACACTATAGCTACTTTCACAACAACATGAAAGGCATTTTTGTACCACAAAAGAATGGAACCACATCAGTTAATGGCACTCAGCTTGAAATTACAAGAACTGTTTTTGCAATGATTGCACCCGCATTTAAAAACCGATATGCAGGGCAAAATACCTCCATAACTATTCCTCACTCAGGTATTGAATTAAATGATTGGGCTGGAACAATTGGCAGCAACAGTTCTATTTCTGATAAAAACCAATTTATAAACATGAATAACGGTATAATTGCTTATAGATGCAACGGGGCTATTGTCCGTAATTCTTTCTTTGATAACATACACATTGATCCTTCTTACTTAATTGCCGGAATAAGTTTTGGGTATGCAATTACATCTACCGGAACATCATCAGTAAGACCTGGCAACCTTACAGTGTATCCCAGAAACGATAATACCAATGCAACAATTGCAGGCTGCTATGGTGGTGTGTATGCTAACTATAGCTCTCTTACTATAGATACCACTATTATTTCGGTAATTAGCACAGGTATTAAAATCAACTCATGTACACACCCATCCAATAAAATAAAAATAACCGGAAACTCCATTTACACCAAATCTATAGGTATTGATTCACGCGCTAACACTGTTCTGGCTGCAACGGGAGATTCTATTATTGTGCGCAACAACACCATAGTTGTAAGCCCACTTACAGCGCCATTACAAGGCTATGGTTACGGGGTTTATTTATCTGAAGGTGCAAACAGCACTACCAAATATTTTATTTGGAATAATACCATTAATCTAAACGGTGCATCGTATGGGGTGTATGGTGGAAACCTCAAAAAAAATCAAATAACAGGCAACAACATTACTCAAACCACCCTGCTTGGAAGCGGCTCCCCACCCCTTTTGTGCAGAGGCATTTTCCTTTCAGCTTGCGATAGCGTTTTGGTTTCATGCAATCATATTACCTGGACTGGTTCTAATTTAGTTTCCGGTTTAGCAGGTATGTATATTGTTAACTCAACCAACAGCAATTACCATTGTAATGAAGTTACCAATCAAATAGCTGGCTTTAGGTTTGAAGGAGGTTGCGCAGGCACTTCTTACAAAGCAAATACCATGAATAATAATTTTACAGGGTTAAATCTTGGTACCAATGCCAGCATTGGTCAGCAAGTACAAGCGGGTAATATTTTTAATGGAAATTTTGGATATAATATTTCAGCATATAATGGTGCTAATAATTTGAATAACGTAGGCTTAGGATTAATAGCATCAAGGTTTACTGTTATTGATACTATGGCGCAGTCAATTGGTGGTTCATCATATTACTATCCAAAATTACCTCGTACTGCATTTTCTCATTTTACTTACATACCCTTATATAATGATACAGGTTTAGCTGTAGGGTCAGATGATTGGTTTGTTACAAACCCTTCAGGTAGTACTGAATCATGCTTATCGATAAATGCTTGTTCTGCCGATACAACTTCTAATGCAAACAGAAGTTACGAAATGATGATTGCCAATGAACAAACCGAAACAGTAGATTTTAAACCTGAAAGCAAAAGCATGGCTGAACAATACTTGTTTGAAAAATTATCGGAGGATGCTACACTGCTTAACACCGAGGTAGCTTACACTGATTTTTATACTGAAAAACAAAACGAATCAATTGGTAAATTATATGCAGTAGAATATAAATCATCAAACGAAATTTATTCATCGCAATACCTTGCGTTAATTGAGCAGGCGAAAAATTTGTTGAATAGCAATGTAGAAAACCTAAATAATTTGAATATCTTAGCAATAAATAATCCTACAGTAAATTACAATTTGCAAATTCAAACAGCTAAAGCAAACATTGCCAACTTGGAAGTGACATTAGTTAATCTCAACTCTCAGCGTCAGTACTATGCAACAGGCAAGTATGACGAGGCATTGCAAATAAACAGTATAATTATACCCGAGGAATTGCCGGAAGAAAACCTTAAGATAGTTAATGAAGCATATTTGAATGTAGGTAAGTATGGTGAAGGAGTTGCGCCAAACTATTTTGGCTCCATCTTCCCCATTGCCATGCAATGTCCACAAGCAGGAGGCAAAGCTGTATCTCTTGCAAGAGCTTTCTTGAGTTTTTATTACCCTGATTGGATTGATTATGATGATGAAAACACTTGTTTGCAGTTTGGTTTTTATCGGAAGGTTCAAGATCAGACGACAATAAATAAAAAAGACATCGCATTTGCAATTGTTCCCAATCCTGCTCAAAATGAGTTAGTAGTTCATATACAAAACCCTTTGCCTGTGGAATGCAAGTTGCTTATATTTAATGCATCTAATCAAATTGTGATGATTCAAAATATTGATTGCAACAGGGAGCAAAACAATGTTGATTTAAGTAAATTAAAACAAGGATTTTATTTTGTAAAAATAAAATCTAACGATGGATATAGTATTCTCAAAAAGTTAGTTATTATAAAATGATTTATATGGTAGTTGTCTTTTTCTTTTTGCTTTTTAACTATTCAAACTTATTTGGACAGGGATTTAATCATGTATGGCTACATGGTTCAGAATTAACATTTGATACAAATACTACTGCACCAAAAGCACGATTGTTTTTTGATGGAGTTGGTGTTGATACGTTGGGAGAAGTGAGGAAAATGGCATTTAATGCAACTCAAGCAACAATTTGTGATGCTAATGGTAATTTTTTATTTGCAAGTAATGGTTGTTGGATAATGGATGCAACAGGAGATACAATGCAAAATGGAAACAAGTTAAATCCAGGAACATGGTTTAATTCGTGTTGTAGCACTACCTCTGGAATGATAATGCCAAGTGGTAACTTAATTATTCCTTACCCGGGCGACTCAAATAGATTTGTTTTGTTTCATCACACTGCGAGCGCCTCATTACCAATTCCTGTCGCCTCTGAGATCTTCTATACTGTTATTGATATGACAAAAAATTCTGGGTTAGGTGCAGTTGATAGCAACCAAAAAAATGTTATCGCATTTAGCGATACTCTAAGTTGGGGATTAGCCGCTTGTAAACATTCAAATGGCAGAGATTGGTGGATTGTGGCAGTAAAGGATTCAAGTAATACTATTTTTAAAATATTATTTACACCGAATGGAGTTGCAAGTGTAACATCTCAATCTGTAAATATGCCATCCCCTACCTATGGAAATGTGGCAGAACCATGTTTTTCACCTGATGGTACCAAGTTTGCATGGAAAAATGGTTTAACGCAATTTGGTGCATTTCACGATGTACGGATTTTGTCCTTTGACAGGTGTACGGGAAACTTTGATTCCCTTGGCTATGCCACTCGTTACAATGAATTTGGTTTTGGGCTATCCTTTTCCCCAAACTCTCAATTCTTGTATTACTCCTCAGGTGTTCGTATCTATCAATTAGACACAGATTCGCCCAATATTTCAAATACTGATTCCGTAGTTGCTGTTTATGATGGTTACTGCTATCCATATAGTTTTACCTGTACACGCTTTTTTACGATGTATTTGGCTGCAAACGGCAAAATATATCTCACCTCAAGAAATTACGTCATTGATTTGCACTATATCAATTACCCAGATAGCGCAGGTGTTACGTGTGATGTTGTGCAACACGGGCTAAGAATGCCATGTTATACAATTGATGGAGGCATTAACCATCCCAACTATTACTTAGGTTGCGACACAACAAGCGGCTGCCCGTGCTACACAGGAGTTCAAGATATTTCTCAGCACGATTTCCGTTTTAGAATTTATCCCAACCCAACTAAAAACAATCAACTTTCTATTGGTTATTTGTTACCGCAAAACAAAAGTGGTACATTTCAAATTTTTGATGTAACAGGTAAACTTGTTTTCAATTATAACTTGCCACCATGGAGTAATGAGCAGAGTTTTACATTGCCGGAGTTGAGTGGTGGGGTTTATCAGTGTGTGGTAAAAAGCGATGAATACTTCGCTATTAAAAAGTTAGCCGTTATTAAGTAGTGTTGAGACTGATAGCATTTTGTATTGTTTCTATTTCTTGTTCACATTTATGCGGGCAAGGATTTAATCATGTATGGCTACATGGTTCTGAATTAACATTTGATACCAATACGACTGCACCAAAGGCAAGAATTTTATTTAATTCAAATAGTGCTGATACGTTAGGCGAAACAAGGAAAATGCCTTTTAGTGGTACACAAGCAAATGTTTGTGATGTAAATGGAAATTTCCTATTTGCAAGTAATGGTTGTTGGCTTATGGATGCTACGGGTGATACAATGCAGAATGGTGCAAAATTGAATCCAGGAACCTGGTACAATGGATATTGTACTAACACAACAGGTATGCCTATGTCTGGGGCTAATTTAATTATTCCTTATCCGGGGGATTCTAATAGGTTTGTTCTATTCCACCATATCGGGAGTACAACTTCAACAGTTCCCAACTTAGCCGCACCTGAAATATTTTATACGGTTGTTGACATGGCTAAAAAATGGTGGCTTAGGTGCTGTTGATAGCAACCAAAAAATGTTGTTGCCTTTAGTGATACTTTAAGTTAGGGTATTGCCGCATGTAAACATGCTAATGGAAGAGATTGGTGGGTTGTTGCAGTAAAAGATTCAAGCAATACTATTTTTAAAATTTTGTTTACCCCTGCTGGTATTGCAAGTATTACATCACAAACGGTAAATATGCCACAACCAACTTACGGTAATGCAGGGCAGCCTTGTTTTTCTCCTGACGGAACTAAGTTTGCATGGAAAAATGGGTTCACACAATTTGGTGCATTTCATGACGTAAGGATTTTATCCTTTGATCGTTGTACAGGAAATTTTGACTCTTTAGGCTATGCAATACATTATAATTACTACGGATTTGGCTTGTCTTTTTCATCGAATTCTCGTTATCTTTATTATTCATCTGGTGGGTATATCTATCAGCTTGATACAAATGCACCTAACATTACTTCCACGGATACTTTGGTGGCAGCCTATGATGGCTATTGTTATCCATACAATTTTTCATGCACGAATTTTTGGTTAATGTATTTAGCGGCAAACGGAAAGATTTATATCACATCAAGTAACTACGTTATTGATTTACACTATATCAATTTTCCTGATAGTTCTGGTACTGCTTGCGATGTTGTGCAACATGGTTTAAGAGTGCCTTCTTATACTTTCAGAGGAGGCTTAAACCATCCCAACTATTACTTAGGTTGCGATACAACAAGCGGCTGTATTTGTTATACTGGCGTTCAAAATATTGCACAACATGATTTTCGGTTTCGCATTTATCCAAACCCAACTAAAAACAATCAACTTTCTATTGGTTATTTGTTACCGCAAAACAAAAGTGGAACATTTCAAATATTTGATGTAACAGGCAAACTTATTTTTAATTATAACTTGCCACCGTGGAGTAATGAGCAGAGTTTAAAATTGCCGGAGTTGGGTGGTGGGGTCTATCAGTGTGTTGTTAGAAGTGATGAATATTTTTCTAGTAAGAAGTTGGCTGTAATTCGTTAGCACTGTATCCCACTTTCATTAGAGATAAGAGAGGAAAGTTGTAAATTATCCCTTATAATTTCACTGCAAAAAGGGCAACCCAAAAAAAAATCAATCATGAAACAATTTCTTCTTATCGCCCTTTTATTTTCAGTCTCATCATCACAAGCGCAAAAAATAACACCCGAAGAAGCCAAAAATCATATTGGAGATTCATTAACAGTTTGCGGTAAAGTCTTTGGGGTTTATCAATCAAAAAATTCAAAAGGACAACCAACCTATATTAATTTCGGAGCAAAATATCCCAAGCATGTCTTTACAGCTTTGGTTTGGGGCACAGACAGAAAAAAAATCTCATTGCCGCTCGAAGAATTGGTTAACAAAGAGATTTGTGTTTGTGGCAGAATTACTCTTAACAAAGAAAAACCCGAAGTGATAATTAATGAAGCTTTTCAAATCCAATAACAGGAATATTCAACATACAAGAATGCTAGTTGAATAAATCAGTACGAAAGCCTTGACTAAATTAATAAGCTTTGATATACTTTAACACAAAGCGGGGGCAACGGTGGGGCAATGACTTTTTTGTTGAGTTCAAAAATCAATTTAAGTATTGGAGCGGGCGAAGGGGTTCGAACCCTCGACTTCCACCTTGGCAAATAAATTTTATTTATTACTTGTAGACATTAAATACCAAATTTATAACTACTAATGAAAAGCAATCATAGGAAAATTACTTTGGTAAGCATACTTACAGCATCCTTTTTTCTTTCATTCTCACAAACAAAAGATCAACTAAAAGAAACAGCAGCATATTCTTTTGAAAAATACAAACAAATACATCAATATCCTGAGCTTGGGAAAAGAGAATTTAAAACATCCGAATTAATTAAAAAGGAGTTGCAAACAATTGGTTTTACCGAGTTTTATGAAGTTCCTAATTTGCCTACCTGTATTATTACTGGCATTGATTCAAAACTTGAAGGAACAACAATTGCATTCCGTGCAGAATTGGATGCCAGACCTGGAAAGGAAAGTACCGGACTTGAATATGCCTCGAAAATTGATTCAACAAATCATAGTTGTGGACATGATGCCCACGCCTCAATTTTGCTCGGCACGGCAAAGTTGATATATAGTTTGAAAAATAAGTTGAAAGGAAAAATTTATTTTATTTTCCAACCTGCTGAAGAAACAAAAGGAGGTGCAGATGATATTGTCAATTCTGGAATTTTAAATACTCTAAAAATTGAGAACATTTTCGCTCTCCATTCAACAAGCGGTCTGCCAGTTGGGAAAGTAAACATTTCCCCAGGATATATTATGGCTGGAAGCAATTACTTTACAATTGAAATTGAAGGAAAGGAGTCTCATGCAGCCACACCATATGTAGGAAGCAATATTCCTGTTCTCACAGGTAAAGTAATTGAATTAATTACTTCAATCCCAAGTTTAAAAATGGATGTTTCAACAAGACCATGTGTGATCAGTGTAACGTATGTTGAATCAGGAAAAACCAATGCAGCGAATATCATTCCATCAACTTCAGTTATAAAAGGAACTATTAGAGCATATGAATCTGTGGACTCTCCTTTTCAAAATCAACCATCAATTAGGAATATTATTTCAAAAGAAGTAGAACAACTCTGTTTAGCTCAAAATGCAGCAAGTAAAATAGAAATTACCAAAGGATCGCCACCCACAATCAATAACAATTTGTTGTTTGACACAACAATTCCTAATCTCTCAAAACTATTTTCTGGAACAATTGATACGAGTCCTTATCGGGGAATGTTCTCAGAGGATTTTTCCTATTATACAGAAAATATTCCTTGCTTATATTTTGGTCTTGGCATAGCTAAAGACAAGTTAGGTTTTGCAAATGTACACTCAAATGATTTTTCCGTTCATCCTGATACGTTTATTTATGGGATTGAGCTATTTTGTGATATTGCAATGCATAAATAAACATGACCTTTAAATAGAAATGGTAGCGAATACTTTATCCAGCATTATTTTTTAAGGTTGAAAATAGGTTGAAATTTTTGTATAATGTAAATTAAAGTGGTTAGAACCTATTTAAGTCTTTGAAAATTGGTGGGCGTAACAGGGATCGAACCTGTGACCTCTTCCATGTCAACCGCTCCTTATGGCTTTTAACTGCTTTTAATGAAGTGTATCATTCTTTAATAAAGCATTGAATTTAAATGTCAATTCTGTTTTTGAGGTTTAATGCACTTTTTCCTAAACATACTCCTATTAAGCCGCAAGGTTGAAAATAGGTTGAGATTTTGGAGTCATAAATGCAGCAGACCTTTCTTACTTTTTCAAAAGCAGAGTTAGACAAACTTAAGCCCTCTCATAAATCTTATGAAGTGTCAGACCGAAAAATTTCCGGTCTTCGCTTATGGATCAGCCCTAATAATACACGAACTTTTATTTTTTTAAAGAAGTTTCAGGGTAGAACTTTACGTATAAAAATTGGACGTTATCATGAGTTTTCCATAGATGAAGTGCGGCAGAGAGCTATTAAGCTGAGTGCTCAAATAGCAGACGGAATTGATCCGACTGTACAGAAAAAAGCTATCAAGTTAGAGCCTACATTCAAAGAGCTTTTTGATTACTACTATAAGATGCACTCTCAAAGATTTAATAAATCCCCTGAACACAACAAGCGTATTATGAGCTTTCATATTCTTCCTGTAATCGGAAATAAAAAGGCTGACAAAATTACCCGAGAGCAAATCAGAAATCTCCATTTTAATATAGGTGAAAACAGAGGAAAAATAACTGCTAACAGAGTAATTACAATTGTTCAATCAACATACAACTTTTGTATCAAGGAAGGTTATTGGAAAGGAGATAATCCATGTCTAGGCTTGAGAAAATTTCAGGAGCATAGCCGAGATAGGTTCTTGAATTTGGAAGAAATAAAATCTTTCTACAATGCTTTATCACAGGAAGAACAAATCTTTCAAGACTTCTTCAGCTTATCAATATTTACAGGAGCAAGAAAGTCAAACCTTCTTTCAATGAAATACACAGATATTGATTTCAATTTAAAACGTTGGAGAATTTCAGAAACACAAACCAAGAATGGAGATGTAAATATTATCATGCTGTCTGCTCCAGCAATAGAGATATTGGAACGGAGAAGGACAAATAATGAACAATTAAACATACCATCATTATTTGTCTTTCCGGGTGAAGGGAAGGGAGGGTATCTTAAAGACCCTAAAAGGTCATTTGACCGCATTCGTGAAAGAATGGGCATTGATGATATTAGAATTCATGATTTAAGAAGAACCTTGGGCAGTTACATGGCAATACAGGGTGCGAGTTTGCCGATTATCGGCAAAGCGCTCAATCATAAAAATTTAAACTCAACAGCCATCTATGCGCGGCTATCTCTTGACCCAGTACATGAAGCAGTGGATTTGGCTTCTAAGTTTATTGCCACTGTTGGAATAGGATAAAAGGCAATTCTTTATCAATTTAGAATGAGTTTACGTTCAGTTGAAGGTTTTTTGACATTCATTGTGAGCACTTATTTTTGCATCAATAAACTTAATCTTATTTGAAGTAACTTCGGCATTATTATGCTATTTATGTACGTTCGTTAAAGCGCCAAATAATTCAGAAAAAATAAATAGTGTGATAAACCTGAAAAGAATCTCGCTTGTCTAGGCTTTATTTTTTTTAAAAAGGTTGTTCAAAGCGGTCTCATGTTACCATGAAGAATTAAACTTACTTACTAAGAGGATTTGTTCGTGTCTGCAAACACTTTATCAAAAGGAAGTTATGCTTAACGCATTATCTAACCTATTAAACACCTAACCCTTACAGAGATAACAAAAAAACAGAGGAGTATTTTCTTAGGATGGAGAAGAATTCCTTCTTAGAAAACTGCATTTATACTTTGCTTGTGCGTTTTTTAAGAGTGTATTTTTTTGTGGGCAGGCTTTTCTTTTTTATTTTATCCAATCTACTCCGTCTGTGTATGCCTTTAAATGTGTGAGGTTACTTTGTATTCCGTTTTCTATTTTCTCAATTTCATTCAAAAACTTTTCAAAGTTTTGTTTGTCCGCTTTTGAAATTGGTTGGTCAAGTTTTTTCAGCTGTGAAGATAATTCTCCCAAATAAACTTTTGCTCTGTCAATTGATTTTTCTTCCATGAATCGGCAAATGTCATTCAAGTATTGATTGAGATTGAAAAGACAATCTTTTGAAATGTTATTATAGCTCCGTCTTGATTTTGAAATGATGTCTCTCTTTTGTCTATCACGCTTCTTAATGTCAGCGGTGAAAATGTCAGTAACAGCAACGAAAATATTTTCAAGAAAATTTCCAATGCCTTCAAAGAAAGATTCCAAAAGCCCTAAGTAACCCGACTTCTTTTCATAATAATGACTACTGATTTGATTTGTGTAACGGTTTATCTCTGGCATTTTAAAAGAGATTGAACTGTCAGGACTTTCAATTCCAATTTCAACTTGCTTCAACTTTTCAGAAATCCAATGATTGATTGTTGATTGCAATTCATAAATGTCTTGCTGCAAGTTTGCATAAACATCAGAGATAGTTTTGAAAGCATTGTCTTCAAGCCATTGTGTTATTTGTTGGTTCTGTGGCATTGGAAGATGAACAGCAACTGAATCTAAATCTTGTTTCAGGTAATCAAGAATGTATGTGAAAGAACTTTCAAGATATTCCTGTAATGATGTATAAATACTTTGTCTGTTGTCGGCAACAAGTTTTCGCAACTCATTTATCTCTTTTGAAACTTGCTGAATTTCTTTTTCAAGTCCTTCGCTTTTTTCTGTGTCAATCATTCTTGTATTGATAATTTTTTTTAGCTTGTCACTTACGTCAATACAATCGCCAAAACTTCCAATGATATTATGAAGTCCTGTTTTGTTCTGACTTAATAAATATTCCCAAACTTGTTTTTCCAAAACACCAACTGAATCATCTGTTTTTTGATTTTGTATTCTGTTCTCAAAAGATTTTTTAGAACTGATATAAATTGGTTCTGAAGGTAAATATTTCAACACATCAAAACTTTCAAGAGTAGATTCAACATACTGTTTCAATTCTACAATGTGTTCGTCATTCAATTTGTCAACCTTGTTAAACACCAAAAACAATCTATCCATTCTGCCGCCTAACTCCTGTAAGTCCTCAATGATTTGCTTATTGAGTGAGAAATCTCCGCTTGACATTGAACCTGCACTTATTAAATAAATAATTGCGTTCACATTGTAAAGTGCTGTCTTTGTTATCTGCCGTATTTCAGCATCAGGGTCGTCAAGTCCGGGAACATCACATAAAGCAAAACCTCTTTCAAGAAGTGAGTTAATAATCTGAACCGAAACAATTTTTACTTTCTTTTTATTGTTTGGGTTCTTGTCTTTTGAAGTGTATTCTCTTAAAAAACTTTCTTCAATACTTCCTTCCAACTCTGTGTTGTCCTTGAATAGAACAACCGATTTGTTTTCGTTGCTTGGAAAAATTGTAATTGGAATTCCTGTTGTTGGTAGCATACCAACTGGCGAAACTTCTTTTTGCAACAACGAATTTATGAGAGTGCTTTTACCTGCTTTGTTTGGCCCAACAATAGCAACGGTATAAATTGCATGTGCTGTTGATTCCTTTAACTCCTTAATTTCGTTTGCAAGAAAACTTATTCTGTGTTCTTCAACTTTAGCTGCAAACAAATCAATGAATGACTTTGCTTCTCTGCTGAACTTAAAATAATTTCTGGGGTAAGAATTGTTCTTAATTGGCGTTTCCAATTCAAAACATAACGTTCAATTTCTAAAAGAGATTTTGGAGAAATGAATTTTTCTTTCTCAAACTTTATTGAAACTGTTTCCTGTGCAATCCAATTTGGATTGGCTAAGAATAATTCCTGAATTAAATTTTCATCAACCCAACGAAAGAAACATGATTTTGTAGTGAGGTCAACAAACACAATCAACACGGGTTCTAATGTACCGAACCAATAATTTATTTTATCTCTCGGAACTGAAAGAGAAAACTTTGCTCTGTCAAAGTCGGATGAAGTAGAAGATTTAAGTTGAACGGAAAATCTTTTGCCTGTTACAATTTGGTCGGTTAATGTGCTAAGTGGTTTTGTTATTTCAACTGTTCCGTCAATTCCGTATTCTCTTGTAACAGCACCTTTAAACATCCACGGCTTAACAACCTCTCGGAAAATATCATTTGAATCATCTTCTTTTATGTGAGATGATTTCCTGATTGGAAGCGGTTCATGTTGTTTAATTTTTCTTTTAGTCATTACCTAATTGGTCAACCTGTTTTTCAATTGACTTGAAACTGTCCTTCACATCTTCTCCTTGGTAAAAAATCAAGCAATTCTTTTTTTGTCAGTTTCCCATCTTTCAAAAACTTCAATAAAAATTTCTGATTGAACTCCATTAGTAATAATCCTTTTTCAAGTTGCTTCAAAATTTGTTTATTGGTTTCAATGTTTGATTCAACCAAAGATTTTATTGAAAGAACTTCATTGATGTCTTTGATAATTCTATTTACAATAAGTGATAGTAAATCTTTATCAAGTTCAACTTCTTTTGCATTGAGTAGAATATCTCTTGCTAAGAGATAGGCAATTGCAAGGTTGGAATAGTTTCCCTTCTGAGAATCAATTACAGCAATGAAACCAACACCGTGAACAAAGCCAACATTTTCAAAATTCTTTAAGATGCTGTTATCAATTAAAGAAATGTCAAACACAATCAAACTTACTTTCGCCTCTCTGTTTGCCTGTGCTTCTAATAATTGGCTCCAAGCTGTGTCAAACTTTTTTGTGAAAATATCTTTTGAATCTATGTCTCCAAGTTTTATGCTTTTGTCAAACTTGCATTCAATGGCAATCTTCAATTCTTTATTGCCATTCACTTCACAAATGATGTCGCCTGTTTTGTTTTTGGAAATCACTCCTGCACTGTTTCCAGTCAGAATGGCTTTGTCATTTATTTTTTTTGTTAGAAAAAAATTATTTAGAAACTCTGCTATTTCATCTTCAGCCAATGTGCCTTTGATTGTTGATTTGAAAAAGAAGTTCCTTCTTCATATCAAACAACATCTTCAAACTTTCCAACTCCGTTCCCAATTCGTTTTGTGTCTTAGCAAGGAAAGAGGAAATTCTATCTTCCATCAAAGCCAAAACTCCAATGTAAACTGCACGAAGTAATTTTTCATCTCTTTCGGTTGTAGAAAGGTTGTTGAAAAAATTGAAAACAATTTCGTTTTCAATTTCAAATTCTTTAATCTCTACTCGTTTGAGTTGTTGGTTTATGTTTACGATCCCCATTTGATTTAAACTTTTACATATCGGAAATGCCCTTTGATTTGTTGAGCTAAATATTGCCCCTTAGAATCCGCCTCCATCATCCCGTCATACACTGCAAATGGCACATCAAAATATTGATAAACTCCTCCGTTATGAAATTCAATTTCAAGTGTGTTTGTGTCTTCATCATAGCCGATTGAAGAAATGTTTGAAGAATTTACTGGTGTTCTTTCCATGATTTTATTTCTTTTTCTTTTTTGTTTTAATAATTCCTTTCTCCTTAGTGAATACTCTTGAAGGTAATGGATTTTGTGCTCTCCACACTTCTACAAACTCTTCAAAGTTTGGATTCTTATCCATTGGTATTCCCCAACCTCCGGGTTGCCATGAATCTTCTGATAACTTTTCATCATACACGATTGGGTCTTGGCTGTCTGGTCTTCTGTCTTTGGGTGGTGCTTCAATAATTGTTCTCATTGGTAACTTAACAGATTCACCAACAATAATTGCCTCACCTGTTCTTAGAATCGGGAGCATGTTTGTCAAGCCGTCTAAGTTGTCGGGCAATGAAGCACTTATGTGTCCCCTGTCAGTTGCATTAGCCAATCTCAACGCAAAGAAAGTTCCACATTGAGAAAGAATGGTGGAGTTTATTTCAGATGGTCTTTGACTTACAATCATTGCTCCGATGCCATACTTTCTCCCTTCTTTCACAATTCGTTGAACAACAGTTGAAGCAATACCCTTGAAATTATCATTGAGGTAATTATGTGCTTCTTCCATAACTATTAGCAAGGGTCTTTCTCTACCGCCTTGAGAAAGTTTTCTTGCCCAAAACAAACCTTCATAAAGAACCCTCAAAAGAACTCCTACTATCGTATTTAGAATATCAATCGGAACTCCTGATAAATCAAGAATGGTTATTGGTTTCTGACTGCCAATCCATTCTTTCAAAAGGGAATCAAGGTCATTCATAACTTTTCCATCAAGGTCAGGTGTATATTGCCCTGGGTGAAAAAGAAAATCGTAACGGGGAATTCTAAGTTTTGAACCAAGAGTTTCAAGTTGCCCTCTAATGTTTAATGTGCTTGTTCCGTATTGAATTTTTTCTTCATCATCCTTTACATTTTTACGGGCTTAAATCTGGGTGGAGTAGCGGTGGTAGCATCTCCAACCATTTCTTTTCCATCTGAACCCATCTCATAGGCGTAATTTTCAGGCAAAGGTTTTTTTCCTTTATCTGCATAATAAGTAAAGAAGGTTTCCTTCCACAAGTCAAACCATAGTTGATTTATGCTAAATGGAATTGGGCTATCAACACTTAAAGTTTCTTTTGAAACTCCCTTCTTCGGATATTTTGCAATTGTATTTTCCTTTTGAGAAATCAATCTTTCAATTAAAGCACTTCTGTCTTTTTCGTTTGCAAAATCGCCAAAAGAAATTTGCATGAGTTCGTCAAAGTTTAAAGTCCAATATGGAATATAAAGTTCTGTCTCTTGGTTTTTCGTGTCTGCATTTACTTTGAAAATATTTGCTCTGCCACGGAATGCTTGTCCGTATTCGCCATGAATATCAAGAATGATAATTCTTGCAGATGGATAATTTTTTGAATCAGATAATGCTGAAATTAATCCTGCTACTGTAGTTGATTTTCCTGCACCTGTTGTTCCAACAACTGCACTGTGTCGTGTAACAAGTTTGTTAATATCAACCAAAGCGGAAATAGATTCTGCTCCTGCTATATGTCCAACTTTTACAAAGTATGGTTTATCGGGTTGTCCATACATTCTTCGTAAGTCAGATTCTGAAACTAAATGAACTTCGTCTCCGATTGTTGGATATTGTGAAATGCCTCTTTCAAATCTTCCTGTTCTCTGTCCTTCTCCAATAAGTTGTATTGTCAACCAACGATTGCCGTAAGGTTGATTCATCAATTGATTTTCAGGAACAGCACTTGCTCCAACTTGCGTAACAATTCCAAACAAGTCAATGTAGCCAATAGGAATTTTTACAAAACTTCCAATCTGTCCTATGCGATAACCTTCTCCGTCAACATAAGTTAATCCTGAAAGAGATTCGTTAGCAAAGAGTAACACTTATTGTTGTTCCACTTACATCTTGAATGGTTCCTAAGTATGTTGACTTATTTTGCATCGTCAGTTTTGAATTGCTCTTTGCCAATTAGCTCTTGAAGAAAATTTCCGAATTTCGAAAAATCTCCAAGCTCCAATTGATAGTGATAAATAGTTGTATCTGTCGTTGCTGGTGGAACTGCCTTTATTATTTCAGGAGTTTCAGTAATTGCGCCCCCTATATTCTCGTCTGCCAGTGCATCACGATTTGCAACTTTCCATTCTCCTTGCTGTCCTCCAATAACTGCTTGGTCAGAAGTCCATACACTTAAATTGTATTTCCCCTTCGCATAACCAAACGCCTTTTCATAAGCCGCAGAATATTTTCCGAAAAGCAAGACAATTACCATTGCAGTTGGATTTGCTTTCAATGCGTTCATAATTGTGTCGTTCAAATGAGTGTCGCTGAAAGAATATCCACTTGTAATTAGAACTGCTGATGTTTGGCGGAGAAATGAATTCAATCGGTCAATCAAAGCTAAGTAAGGCATCTTTCTACTTTGATCATATTTTAAATGTGACGGGTGAATTATGTACGAGTCGCTTGATGAATCATTCGTCAAGCGATAAACTTCGTTACTTGAATTCAATAACCAATTGATTGAGCCGTGAACTTTCCAAAGCCGTGTCCAATGCTTTGGGATTAAATTATCTTCTATTGCTCTCAAATCAAAAAAAGGTTGTCTTGCTCCAACAAAGCCGTCAAAGTATGCAACTCCAGTTTCTTCAAATGCTTGTTCCGCAAGTAAATCGTAGTTAGTAGTAAAACATTCAATTGGCGAATCGCTTCTATCAATGAGATGAATCCACTGTGCTAACTGATGGTAAGGTGTTTCTTTGTCAGGAAGTGAAACACTTGTCTTCTCAACTATTTTTTTGCTGATGTTTTTTTCCAAATCTTTCAGGTCGTCTTCTTTCAGCCCTCTTACATGTGCTGCCCCAACTGAAACTTGTTTTAATCCACGCACAAAACTTAAAATATCTTCAATGTAGGGTTTATCCGCAATCGCTGCATCAATTGTCTTATCTCCCTTTCTTGCCTTTACAAGTTCTTCAATTAAAATATCAAAACTGGTTATTGCTCCTCCCTTACTTTTCAATTCATCAGCTACAAATTTTGTAAGTCCTGCAATGTCAGGGATGAGAGGAAATTTACCTGCTGGCATCTTTACAGCTAAAGGACAACCTGCTGCAAGAAAAAATCCAAGTGGTTTTTTGTTTTGCGAAAGAGTTTGTCGCAAATATTTTAACTGCCGAATTGGGTCATGAAAATTGGCCATTTTAATTTTGATTATTTATTTCAACAAAGATAGATGTCGTACGACGTGTTTTAATAAAGCGTTGGAGAAAACACTCTTTCATTTTTTTCTGCGTTGGGTTTGTGCGGTTGCAAAAAATGAAAGAGTATTTTGTGTGGTGGCATAGAAATGCAAATTATTTTTTTTTGTGCGGTGGCGGTTTTTTAATTATTTATTTTTTGTGCGATTGCCTGTTCGTTCAAAGCGGTCAGTTCGTCAAGTTGGTTTTTAAAAAACTGTCCGTTCAAAGCACCAAAGTTTCAAGTTTGCAGGGTGCTAATAGAGTTGAAGGTAACGAATAAGGAAATAAAGAAGTAAATTTTTGTTGAAATTAATTGTACTTCTGTTTTGTTGTTGTACAAATGTAATTAGAAAGCCCTAAAGTTTTGTGAACCGAATAAAGCCCAACAAAAATTTATATCTTTTAGTTTTTAAGTTATACGCACACCTGATGTAGCCCATGAAGCTCACTAGCCTGAGGTTTGCAGTGTCGTGTGCGAGGGCTTGCTTTCTCTATTAAAAGCTTTGGTTGGTGCGGTTGGAAGTGTGGCTTTTAATTGTGAAAGCAAATACAGAGGATTTCAAGGCTCTGATGATTTGTTTACGCATTGATTTTCTGTTGAGTTATTCTTCTATAAATGCGATAAATCTTATTGTCAAATAAGGATTTTCGTATTTCAAAAATATGCTCCCAACTTTTAACGCCTTCATCTGCTGCGTTACCTTCTCTATATCCTTCCTTTTCTATTTTGTCGTAAAGAATGTTTGCGATAGGCACAACTTCCAATTCAAACATGGTAAGAAACTGTTGTACGACTTGTTCATCGGCTGCGTTAATAATTTTGAAAAACAAATTGGTCTTGTCGTGCGTAAACTGAAAATCACCAATAGGGAATAAACTAACTTGCCGATGAGGTTCTTTTAAAACAAAATTTTTACCTACCAATTGAACTTCCTGTTCGTCAATTTTTTGCATTTGCTGAATCAAGTAATCAATTCTCTTAGTAGGAGTTTGTTCTTCCTGAATAGTACTGACAGGAAATTTTTGTTCAACAACAAAACTTGTCATGGAAGATAAAAGACTTTTAGAGATAATGTAATCTTCTGTTGCAATACCAAGCCCTGCAATTCCAGGAAATAAACTTGCCGCGGAAATATTCATTTTCCGCAAGGACTTCATTACCTCATTTTTCCAATTAAAAGGCAGTTTGATTTTTACAAAGTAACTCATGTTACCATTATTCTTTATTGCCTCGGCAGTCATGCCTTGATTGAAAAAGTTAATGCTTGTTTTTGCATTGTTGTAAACTCGCTGACATCTCCAATCTCATCAAATGATTGCTTTAAATCACATTGTATAGTAAAGCAACCTTGTTGTGCTATGATACGTTGGTCAGAATAAAATGCTTCAATCGGAATAAAGAAAGGTCGGTCGTTTTTTTCAATTACCTGTTCAATAATTGGGTTAAGTCTTTCAAGAATATCTTCAGGAGATTCAATTTTCTTGATAATTTTATTGGTTTCGTAAACTCCTGCTCGCAAATCTCTATTCGTAATAATAAAGTCATCATCAAAATCATTTTGAATATCTAAAACTCCGTTACGAATTTGTTTTGGATTTATAATCCACAATGCTGCATCATTTTTTAGTAACAGGACTGTTGGTATTGTAAGCAAAGTACAATGCAACATAGGGTGAAAGGCTCCAATCTAACAATCTTGTTGGTGCGCCATAATGCTGCATGAGCGATAACCAACTAATTAAATCTTTATCATCTGGGTATTGAGCGAAAATTGATTTGTAATTTCTTTTGAAATATAGAATGCTATGAATTTCTTTAAAATACCAAAGATTTTTATCTGAGTTGTTATCTTCAAGTACACGTTGCAATTTAGACTTTAAAGAGTAGCCATAATTACTAACGCCTCTATAATATAGGCGATAATATATTTTGCCTAAAAAAGTATTTAGCTCGTTGAAAGATTCAAATTCAAGTTCCTGAAAAACATTTTCTTGCGGTTCATCTTGCTCGGTCATAAAATATTTTAAAATTTAGTGATGGCAGCAAGAAGGAGTTGACAATAACTCTTTACAGATTGTACTAACAACAGCAAACGTAATTCCTATCCAAAATGAAATGTGCTCAATCATTGCCCAATGTTTGGGTAAAAGCCATTTATATGTATGAGGACCTATTTTAGTTGACCAAAAATTTTCTGAAGTACCAACGTCCCAAAATTTATAATTTCGATACATATCTAAAATGCTACTTGCAATAATTGCACCGCTAACTGCCGAAATGAAAAAAAAAGAAATCACTGTTACAAAAACTCCTGCGGAAATGTTTGCTTTTTCACTATATAAGGTTTGCAATGCAATCATACCTGCTATCAAAGTGGCGTAAATCCCAATATGAAATTTAGTGTAGTCGTAAATTTTGTCTATTTGCGCTCTACATAATTTTTCTTGGTCGGACATTGGGTTGATGTCTGGCATTTTGTTTTATTTAATGTTTTACAATTTTAAATACTTTTTAGTTTTATCTGAACTTATTTGTAAAAATAAATTCCTTTTGGTAAGTTTTTTTAAATCAATTTTTCTTTCAAGGGATGCGCCAACAGTTTTTATAGATTGCTTGTAAATTGATTGACCAATTGAATTTGAAATTGAAAATGAGTAAACATTGTCAGTCAATTTTTTTCCATTGATGCTTATGAACTCCTGTGTGGGGTTGGGAAAAACAGTAAAATAATCATCATTGCTATTAACGACAGATTCTTGGGCAACAGAGGTAGTAATAATTATAGTAGTATCTTGAGGTATTATAACTATAGGGATATTTAAGTTTTGTCCCATGTAGCTTACAGATAAATTTGTTATACCAATTGATTTTCCCTTAATTAAATTTTGAGAATGATACTTTGCAAGGTTAGTATCGGCAATTTGATAAAGTACACCAGAAAAAAAGTCTAAGGGATAGTTGTAGCCATTGCTAAATGAGGCATTTACAGAAACAGATGCGAAATTATTAACCTGAATATAAATTGTATCATTGTAAGATGACAAACCTATTATGTTGGCAGTCTGGTTTATATTAATTGAAATAGTGTCATAATCAATTAAGCCAATGGTATCGTAACCTAAAGCAATAAACTTCATGACACCGATTCCATTATTTGGTACTTGATAATTAATTGTTCCATTTGACATCGTACTATCAACTAAGTCAGAGTTATTCTCTAAATTAATTCCTTCTAAAATAATTCTTAAAATGCCATTTGCTGATGTAATGTTAAATGGAATAATATCACCTTGATTAAAACTTTGACCTGATAATGGATAGTTAATTGAAATACTACCTGTTAGAATTTGAGATGATGATTGTTGTTGAGATTGAATTTTATAATGCGATGAAATGGCTACTGGAGCAAATCCTGCGTTTGAAAAATAATTTGTATTAGCTGAGTTTATATTTAGAGCATTTTGAACTTCGGTTAAGACAAATGGATTAGCGGATGAGCCAATATGAAATTGGTTAGGAAACACAGTTGTGTTGTTAGGAGATAACCCGCCTGATTGGGACGAAGAAGAAACAACCAAATCATTAGATTCTCCATAATATAAATAATTGAAAAAGGAATTTATTGTCATGGGAACAACAGGTGCTGCTGCTGATAGAATTAAATACCAAAGATTGTCATTTCCAACTGGAGTTTCGGTAATAATTGTATGGCTTGGCACAACACCATTATTAAGAGTGGAGCTATTTAAATAGTTCATGGCAAAACTATTTATTGCCAAATCTCCGATTGCACCATTGTAAATTGACGAATTAAAATATTGTTGAGCAATTAGCTCTGCAACAGGTCTTGCTGCTGCTGAAACATTACTTGACGGATTCATTAAAAGATTGCCACAAGGAGAACCTGAGTGCGGAGAGTTAATTGTTATTAATTTATGAATGTCCTCCTTTTGTTGGTATGCAGCTGATTGTAAATAATATCTTGATATTAAGCCACCCATGCTATGTGCAATAACATCAACTTTTCCAGCAGAGTATCCATAGGCGCGAGTTATAGCCAATAAAGAATTAATTTCTGTTGGGAGAATAAATCTATTGTCATAAAAATATGCTCCGTTTGAGGAAGAATAATTAACGCGTGTAGTTAATTCATCAGGATAGTATCCCGAATTATCAAGACTATTCTCCATTGTTTGAAAGGTGGTAATGCCTCCCCATAAACCGTGAACCATAATTACAGGTGCTCTAAAAATTTGAATGGAATTGTAAATATTGAAGGATACGAATTTGTATAATCAACAATTCTAATATTATCCGCACGGAATGGTGCAAAAGAGGATTGTAAATATTTAGGATGGGTAAGTTTTGCGCTCACAGTTGTTCCGTTAAATTGGTAATGTGTAAAAACAAAATAGCCTGACACATCGGAATTAACTCCTAACGTATCGCTTCCAATCCAAAAACGGATATTGGTTGTTGGAATGCCTGTATTATTTACAAAGGTTATTTCGGTGGCTTTTGAAGCATCAGCGCAAATTTTAATTGTTGATGCGGTCTGATTTGTTGTTCCCGACCATAAAATTCTTGGGAGTGGAAATGTAGAATTATTATGAATTACGTTAGAAATAGTTACAGACGAAGGGTTTGAAATTTGGACATATGTACCACTGGCATTTGATGTGTTTCCATTTGTTACATTTATTAATTGATTGCTTGGTGATGTCCACCCTGCTATTGAATTAAAATTGACGGTATGATTCCCAACAGGGATATTATTTAAAGTAGTTCCACTACTGTACCAATTTCCTGCTCCATCTAATTGCCAAAGCGCACCTGCTGAATTTGCAGCACTTGGAGATATGCTCACATACACTGAACCATACTGTGGGCTTTGGACATAAGTACCACTGGCATTTGATGTGTTTCCATTTGTTACATTTATTAATTGATTGCTTGGTGATGTCCACCCTGCTATTGAATTAAAATTGACGGTATGATTCCCAACAGGGATATTATTTAAAGTAGTTCCACTACTGTACCAATTTCCTGCTCCATCTAATTGCCAAAGCGCACCTGCTGAATTTGCAGCACTTGGAGATATGCTCACATACACTGAACCATACTGTGGGCTTTGGACATAAGTACCACTGGCATTTGATGTGTTTCCATTTGTTATATTTATTAATTGATTGCTTGGTGAAGTCCACCCTGCTATTGAATTAAAATTGACGGTATGATTCCCAACAGGGATATTATTTAAAGTAGTTCCACTACTGTACCAATTTCCTGCTCCATCTAATTGCCAAAGCGCACCTGCTGAATTTGCAGCACTTGGATAAATGCTCACGTGTAAAGAACCATAGTTTGCTGCCGTCCCAGACAACTTTGCCAAGCCATTAATTGTTCCAATATATATATCGTCCGAAATGTTCACGGCAACTGCATTTACTTGATTATCGGGCAAAGATGAATTGGTTGTGTTATAAATTGTCCAATTAAAATTATCATACTTCGCTAAACCATTAGCAGTACCTATCCATTTATTTCCATTGCTTTCAAATGATACTGATAAAATTGTTCCAGATGGGATTGGAGAATTAGAAGGATTAAAATTACTCCAAATTGAGCCGTCAAACTTTGTAAGTCCACTACTATCACTACAAAACCATAAATTGTTTTGGTTATCAATCTGAATTTCCCTAACACGATTCAATGAAATTCCGATATTAGATGTATTATAATAAAACCAGTTACTACCATTAAACATTGTTAAGGAAGTTCCATTGGGAGCAATCCATAAATTACCATTAGAATCAAACTGAATAGCCATTATATCATTGTTTTGCAAACCCGAATTGCTTGTGTTGTAAATTGTCCAGTTTGCTCCATCAAATTTTGCAAGTCCATCACCCGTTCCAAACCAAACATTGTTAAATGAATCCACAGTAATACATCTAACTAAATCATTTGGCAATCCTGAATTAGAAGTAGTAAATGTTACCCAATTATTGTTTGGATATTTTTTAACTACTCCATACCACCATGTGCCTATCCAAAAGTTATTGTTGTAGTCTCTTTTTATTTCATTTATTGAATAAGTCGGAATACCTAAGTTGGAATTATTAAACCAGTTACTTCCATCAAAATTGGAAAAACCAGTAGTTGTACTAACCCAAACGTCAGATTGATTTTTGCAAAAGAGTCGTGTTATAAAATCATTGACTAAAGGTGAATTAGTTGTATTATAAACTGCCCAAGTTTGCGCATTCCCACTAAAGGAAAGTGCAACAAGTAGATAACAAATAAATGAAGCCATTACAATTTTTTCATATTATTTTTTGTTTAAGAAGTTGTATTAACCCCCTGTAAGTTGAACAGTTTTGTCAGAAGAGTATAGGTCGTTAGACTCAACTGAGTGTGAGATTTTTTGAGGGATAGTGGACAAAAATATTTTTTGATTAGGAATGGAAGGAGTTAGTGTTTGAACTCCTTCCTGAATATTTCCGTCCGTGAGCATATTCCTGGCGGGTTGCTCTCCAGCAGAGCCCGCTTCCGCTTTTGCACACGTGGCTAAATTAGTTGTTTGGTACTCATCCCAAACTTGTTGTGGCGTTTTGAATTGAATGCCGCGATGTATTCTGCGGTTATTGTAGAAGTTGACGTAAGCGGTGATGGTGAGTTTGGTTTCGTAATAACTTTCAAATTCAAAACGGTCAATTACTTCTTTTTGCAGCAGACTGTGATAGGCTTCTATGTAAGCGTTTTCCTGAGGTGTTGCAATGTGGGTAAATTCCTGATTGACTTCTGACTGCCGCAAAAATTCTCTGACTTGATTGGCTATGAATTGTGAGCCGTTGTCGTTGCGTATGTTTACGCCTTTAATACCATAGGTTTTGTCTAATTGCATAAACATGCGTATGACATCCATTTTGCGGACACTGCGTTGTAATATCCACAAAAGTTTTTTGCGGGTGTAAACATCTAATATCGTGAGCAGGAAGTAGTAACGCCCTTCGCCTTGCACCCACACGTATTTAATGTCAAGGCAGAGGTATTCCATTGGGCGTGTGGCAACAATTTTACGATACTTTACCCATTGGCGTTTGCCGCTGGTGCGTATTATTTTTCCCAACAGCAAATTGTTTTCGTCCATCAACCGATATACTTTTTTGTGGTTGATTTTGTAGTGTGCTTTTTTGAGTTCAACGGTTACTTTCTGATAACCGTAACAAACAAATTCTCCGCCCAGTATTTCTTTGATGGACTCTACAACGGTTTGGTTGCTTACCCAATCTCCGTTTGTTTTTTGTGTTAATGTGCTGGTTGCAAATCCACGCCTGCCATCATGCGGCTGGTAATAGAAGTTGCTTCGGGGCAACATGATCCATGTGCAGAGTTCGCTCACGGTGGCCTTTCCCTGATACAGTTTTACCATAGTTATTTTATCCGGGGTCCGATAGGAGTTTTTTTTAAAAGCTCGCCTTGCACTTCTATTTGCAGGGCTTGTTTGGCCACTATTTTTTTTAGCCGCTCGTTTTCTTCTTCTAACTGGCGCGCCTGCGGATCTACTCGCTTGTGTTGATTGTGTAAACCGGCTACTCCGTTTGCTAAGTATTTTTTGCGCCATCGGTCGTATAGCGATGGCGCTATGTTGTACTTGCGTTGGGTGACTGTGTGTCCTTCGCGTTTGCCTTCTTCTAAGATTGCAAGCCTGTCTTCAGGTGTGAATTTTCTTTTGTTTCCCATTTTGATGTAAAGCTATTTAAACTGTTTTGACCTAATTTGTTTTCCAATTTCTGTCCAGCTTTACAGGGGGTTAATACAAAGTGATTAATTACCATTTTAGAATAATTTTATTTTAACAAATTTTTGTTTGCTTTTTTTATTTACTTTTTTAGACTAAAAGGCATTTCTCCTGTTTCTTTTAAATTCTTCGCTGCACGCTGCATTACCATTTCCATTTGTTGTTCACGGAGTTCAATCCAAAATTTTTGAGGGAAAAAACCAACTTTAATTGGTTTTAAGTTTATGTTATTTAAAAACTCAAATTTTCGCTGTGTTTCATTTACATTAAATGAAAGAATGAGCCTGTAATTATTTAAAACAAGTTGATACGGATTTTTTATTGATGGATTAACGAATAGAGTATTACTTGTTTTATTTCCAAAAGATTCTGCGGTAAAAGAAGAAATTCAGGAAGTGTAATTTCATTAGCGTGTTTAGAAATATTTGAAAGTAATTCTATTTGAGTTTCATATTTACAAAGAAGCAAAGAAAGGCGGAGCCTTTCTTCTTCTTCTTTGTTTAGTAAAAAATCTTTACAAAGAGGAACAGATGAAATGCTACATCGCCAAACTATAGAATAAATAAATAAACGAAAAACCGCAGGTTCAATTTCGTTACAAACTTTCCAAGTGATTCCTCCGTTGTTATTAAAAGTCCCAAACTGCTGTGAAAATTTTTTGTCCCAAAGGCGACTATGAAACCTTGTTGCAATGTAAGTTTCTAAAATAGAAATGTATTGCTCGCAACTTGGGCAAAGAATATAACTTTCTTTTGGGCTATCTTGTGTAATTTGTGGTGGCAAGTGTGCGCTGTTTGTGCCTATTACAAAGCCGCGATTGCCTTTTTCTGTTTTAAAGATTTCTTTTCCCATAAATTTCGGAATAATATGGGAATTTTCCTTGGTGGAATTATTAGTTTCACAAAGCAAGCATTTTAAATTTGGATTTCGCATGGTTTAATTCCTGTTTTATGAAAACCAAAGTTAATGTTTGTATTTAAACGATGAAATGATTAATTGAATTACTGAATTTCAAACGAAGAATAATCGCGCGATTGGGCAAAATAAATTATGAAGCAACAGAATGGGAGGTTTTTGTGTGGTTGGGTTGCTTCTCTATTTTTTTTGCAGAAGGGATAGCCAAAACGGATTTGCCGAAAAGTTTGAAACTGTGTTGTAATGAGTTTGCACAAAGCTTAAAACGGAGACAAACGAGTTGCAAACAACATTATAATACTAGTAGGTCTTTTATTATGAACCTTCTGTAATTAATCCAAAAAAATGGAATTTTAGCCGTGTTAAAATACTTCATAAAGGATTACTACAGTTACAATTTATCCAACCATTATTTCTACAAATCCATATAAGCCAGGTTAATCAAGAGCATCATTTTCAAAAATCAGGTACTAGTACCTGATTTTTATTGAAGTGCCCTCATTGTTATTCCTTATTAATTCAAACAAAAACAAATCACGTTAAGTCATTTTACTTTCTATCCTTTCGTCTCCGTCTTTTTATTTTTCAGAGGTGTTCATGCTACAACAGTCCACAAATCTTTTTTCCGTCACCGAAGTAGAACTAACATACCGCAACAAATCGAAAGCATCAGAGCGTAGACAAATCATAACATCAAAGGATGCTTATGATTTGCTTATTCAATCATGGGATATGAACAAGATTGATTTGGTTGAACAGTTTAAAATTATACTGCTCGATAGAAGAAACTCCTGCATGGGTGTTTCAACTATTTCCACAGGAGGAGTAACAGGAGTAGTTGTTGACCCTAAAATAATTTTTGCCACAGCATTAAAAGCAAGAGCAACGGGGCTGGTATTGGCACACAACCACCCAAGCGGGAACCTTAAACCATCCAGTGAAGATTTAAGCCTTACCAAAAAGCTAAAACAAGGAGGTGGGTTTTTAGACATTTCCATTTTTGATCATTTGATTCTTACTACAGAAAGCTATGCTTCTTTTGCCGATGAAGGGCTCATGCCATAGTATGTTTCACCTATACTGAAGTTACTCTTTAGTCAGATTCACTTACTTTTTATTGCTTAAATAATTGATTCCTATTCGGATTTTCGTTTCGTTGTTACTTGTTATTAACCTAACGATTTTTGTTGCGCTTTTTTCTCCTCATTGGCTACAAGCATCCTTTCGCTGCAACAGTGATTCGGAATGTTGCTCATCACAAAAACTTTTTTGCAACTTCAAAAGGGAGAATATCCAATGAAAGAAATTACTCATGATCCGTTGATGGATAGAAAAACAGCAGCCAGCTATTTGAAACTTTCGCCCGGCACATTAGCCGTGTGGGATTGCACTAGGCGTTACGATTTAAGCCCGATAAAAGTCGGACGTTCAGTACGCTATCGAAAATCTTCGCTTGATGATTTTTTATCGCAGCGTTTGCGCAAACTCTGATTGCAATTCTGCATTTTCTTCTCTTTTTCTTTTTTCAAACTTTTAATTCAAGGAGTAACCTATGAATATTGAACAAGCTCGCGCTGTGATTATTACAGAACTATTAAATCGAATGGGCGCTAAAATGGATAGCTTTAATTCCAAAGAAGCATTTTACTTTTCACCTTTCCGTGATGAAAAAACCGCCAGCCTGCATGTCAATTTAATCAAAAACATCTGGTATGACTTTGGAGAAGAGAAGGGGGGTGATGGAATTGATTTGGTGCGGCACTTTCTCAAAAACAAAAACCTGTCTTCTGAAGTTTCCGATGCACTGAAATGGATGCGTGAGTTTTCAGGCTCCATCTCTCCAATAAATCCTATCCATCAAAAACAAAAAGAGGAAATTGAAACCATTCCGAATATTATCGTTGAACGTATCCGTAAACTCAATGACCAGGGACTGATTAATTACCTTAAGAGCCGCGGCATTCCTGTGGAGATTGCAACCAAATATGTTCAGGAAGTCTATATCCGCAATCGCAATAGCGGAGCAAAATACTGTGTTCTTGGCTTTGAAAACATGGATAATGGTTGGGAGTTTCGCAGCCCGTTTTTCAAAGGATCAGCTTCGCCAAAGAATATCAGCTTTATCCGAGGCAGCATCGTAAAACCTGATACATTGCACATCTTTGAAGGCTTTATGGATTTTTTGTCACTGCTTGCCCATCATAACAAGAAGCAGCTATTAGCCGATGCCATCGTACTTAATTCTACTTCCTGCATAAAGGGTGCTTATCCGTATTTATATCAGTATGGCTACAAGAAAGTCTATAGCTGGTTTGATAATGACACTTCCGGCAATCGTGCTACAGAAAAATTGTCGGAGTACATTAAAACGCAAAGCGGCATGATGCATCACAACATGCAATCACACTATTCCAATCGCAAGGATTTGAACGATTCGCATATGCACAATCTTGGGTTGAAACAATAACGGTATCTACATGCCCTGTCTTGTGGGCTCTTGCTATTTTTTTTCTGTTGCCAATTTTTTTTCAAAGAAAGGATGTTCCAATGTTTTAATGATTGCCATCTGTCCGTCATGAAGTGTTTTCTTTTGTGTGGAAGATAACCCTTCGTGCATCGTTTATTCCCTGCCACAACTTGCCGCCTGTCGTGTCAACCAAAAAATCGGTTCCCCCTGAAGGTCTCCCCCAATTTTCAAGTGGACACTGCGTCAATGTTGTGGCTTTGCGGGAATCACGCCCGAAAGGGTAACTTGAACCAAAAGGAGTAATACATGACTACCGAAACCGACAACAAAAATAAAACACCGGACTTTTACATTTTCGTAAAAGATCCTGAAGGCAACAGCACCCGTATCGGTGCAGCTTTCCGCCATAACAAAGGGCAAGGCATGAATATTCTTATCAATGAAGAACGTTACGTTGCTTTTCCTCCCAAGAAGAAAGACAAATCGCCAACACCTTAACACATGAACTGGAGAGTGCAATTGCACTCTCCTTTTTCTCCAACTTTTCTTTCAAAGGATTAACACATGACTACAGATGTTCTTGAACCAACCAAGAGTGATGTTTACTCACGCATTACCGATAAAATTATTGCCGATTTGGAGCAGGGTAAATTAACATGGCGCAAGCCCTGGAGTAGTGAGCATTTGAAAAGCCACGTTATGCGGCCGCTTCGGTGGAATGACCAACCCTATACAGGGATTAATACCCTTGTTCTTTGGGCAACTGCTGCTGACAAGGGCTATCAATCTCCCTATTGGATGACCTACCAACAAGCAACAGGCATGAAAGCCAATGTACGCAAGGGTGAGAAAAGCACCACTGTTGTTTATGCCGATAAATTCTCTAAACAAGAAGAAAATGAAAAGGGCGATTTGGAAACAAAACAAATTCCTTTTCTAAAAGCTTATCATGTTTTTTAATGCTGATCAGATTGAAGGGTTATCGGATGCTTATTACAAAAGTCTGAAGTAAAAAGTTTTAATCCTGAATCGCGCAGAGAAGAATTAGAAACCTATTTTAAAAACACAAAAGCAAAAATCACCACAGGCACAAAAGCATGTTATGCTCCATTTAAAGATGATATTGAAATGCCGCCCTTTGAAAGCTTCAAAGATGCTGTCAGTTATTATTCTGTATTGGGTCATGAAACAATCCATTGGACAAAACACATTAACCGACTAGACCGCGACTTTGGAAAGAAACGATTTGGTGATGAAGGTTACGCCAAGGAAGAACTTGTTGCTGAAATCGGTTCCTGTTTTTTAGGTGCTGACTTAAACTTTGAACCAGAATTGCGCCCTGACCATGTTGCTTATATTCAGAACTGGTTGGAGGTTTTAAAGAACGACAAGAAATTTATTTTCTCAGCAGCATCACATGCGCAAAAGGCTGTGGAGTATTTGCATCAACTTCAACCAGTCAATTAAATTTTTCTTTCACCCACGATTTCTCTCGCAACACTTATGGAGGCCAACATGGAACTATTCACCAAAGAACAACAAGAGCAACTTATCCGAAACGGCTCACCTCAACACTCAGGCAAAGACCATAATCCGGTTGTAAAACTTTTTACTCCAGATGCACAGTGCACTTGGCTTATTACTGAAATGATAGATGATGAAACGCTTTTTTGGTTTGTGTGATTTAGGAATGGGATTTCCTGAACTCGGATATATCAACATTGAAGAATTGAAATCAGTGCGAGGGCTTTGTCTTTACCGATTGAACGTGATTTGTTTTTTGATGCAAAACATCCAATCAGCGTTTATGCTGAAGCCGCAAGATGGAATCAGTGTGTGGTGTTTAATGAAAGGGAGTTGATTGAGGCACAACAAAGGCTGAAACGAGGTAAAAAGATGCAGCAGCTTAGAGTTTAAAAAAATCAATTAAATATTTTCAGTTAGCAACATTAAAATATTTTCTTGTTTGCTCTTCGATTTCTGAATTAGTCATGTTGCTAAGGTCATGGAGCATTTTAGCAAGCATGTTCATTCCTGATATTTGCTCAGGTGTGAAATCATCACCTGTGCTAACAACATCAATCAGTTCTTTCATTTCGTTGGAGGAATATTTGTGAGCGGGCATTTGTAAAAGAGTAATATATCTAGAAAAAATGTCAAGAGTTTTAATTTCATTAATTTTTATCAGTTCATTTGAGTTCAGATTCATGGTTATTGTTCTGGGGTAAATCAGTAGTAAGTAGTAAAGAATTAGATTGGTGGGAGGCTTTTGCATTTACCATTTAAACGTGATTTGTTCTTTGATGCCAAATACCCAATTAGTGTTTATGCAGAAGCTGCAAGATGGAATCAGTGTGTGGTGTTTAATGAAAGGGAGTTGGTAAACGCGAAAAATAGGTTGGGGGGTGTGAAAGGAAAAATCAATAGGGCAAAAATTGCATCTTTAGCTTGCGACTAATATTAGGATTTTACATCAAAAGATTGAAGTATATTTTGATTTTGAGATGCCTGTTTATTTTACGCTAAGTACAAATACGGAGGTGGAATTTTAAAATAAGAAAAAATCAACTATTTTTCCCCAAATAATTTATCTAAACCGATGGAAAATTCATTCAATAGTTCTGTCAAAGACTTCTTAAAACATAAGCATAAAAATGACTGTATACTGGATTATGATGGACGAACTTATATAAGACTGATGAAAATGTTTCATCATCAACCTGAAGCTGAAATAACCTTTTCTGATTTTGACTTTCGAGAAAACAATCCAAGGTCAGGGATTGATTTGAATGAAAAATTCAATGAAAATTTTTATCTGAGATGCTACTTTCCCAAAGATGTTATACGTCAAACAAGTAAAAAGAATTCTCGTGTAATAATAATGTTCAATGGCTTAAATGAATGGGAGCATTTTGATTTATACGATATGATTGGTGAATTTTTTGCAAATAAAGGAATAGCTGTTATTCTTTTACCAACACCTTTAAATCTTAATAGGATTATTGAGGTTGATTATAATGGGGCTGAAACTGTTCGGCCATCTACGAGGGCACAAGACGACAATCAAGCAATTTTTTATTTAAGCTACATTAAAAGTTATCGTGAGTTAACATTCTTAGTAAAAAAAATAAAAGGGGAAAAAGACAGTTTCGATGAAATAGATGATTTTGACTTTTATGAACATCATTTTGAAGGAAAAAAACAGAAATAACTTTGATGGGTTATTCATTGGGAGGTCTTAAAGCATTGTCCTATTTTATGAATGATTTCAATAAGGTTGATTACAAAAGTTTAAATTATGAAGATGACCTCATTGAGAAGGCAATCGAAAATCAAAAATTTCATTGTTGTATTACTTTAAATTCTGGTGCGAATCTTCAGGATGCTAAAGTTGAAACGCTCGGTTTAGAACAAAAGGAATGGGGAGCTTTGTTGAAAGCAGTTGATGTGTGGTTAAATCAACATGAGAAAATAATTCTCAAGAAGTTTCCTTATTATGCAGAATTAAACAAAGCATTCAAAGCACTTTACTTTCGTGAGGATGAGAGTGATTCAGATTTAATTGAATATAGAAAGGAGAAGGTAAACAAGATACTAATGAATTTTTTTGCAATATCTGGTGGTTCGGATCCGATTGTCAATATTAGACAGATGCAAAGACTTTCTCCAGAAGTTAGTATTAATCAATTGATTGTAGCCAAGGGTGATCATTTAATTGGAAAGCATACAAGTGAATGGCAGGAGGTTCTTCCTCGTGTTGAAAAAAATATTTTAGATTTTATTGTTTCATGTGGAGTAAGCTATTACAAGAGAAATTTAATTGAGGAAAAATTGCATGAATTGATAAATGAAGCAGATTTTGAGAACTATCTGAAAGATAACTGTAAGGATGATTTCTCTTCAGAGCATTTAAATGAGTTCCTTAAGAAACTTTCTAGCCCAAAGAAAAAGAAGGAACTAAAAAAATGGTTGCATAGATCAAGAATATTCTACCCAAAATTCAATTCCCTTGTAAGAAAAATATATAAGATAAAATAACCTCTTTCGTATTTTCTACATCGTAGAAGTATATTTTTTAATTTGTTCAAAGCGATTAGTTAAAGACTTTGAAATGGTAGGGTTATTAAAGTTAAATTTTGCTTTTCTTTTAGAAAAATTGTACTCCTGACGGTAGCCTTTGTCATCAACAACCGTGAAACAATCGGAAATTAACTCCTTGCTTATCTCTGCTTCGTTTATGTACATTAAATCAACGTTATCCTTATACTTATCTCTAAGATCAAAAAGTTTCTTCTTTGAGATATTATCTTTAGGATTGGTTTTAGTAACTATTTCAAATTTTCCACCTCTCTCTAAAAACTTTTCGATTTCATCATAAACATTAGTTCCTTTTGTAATATCTCCTTCAAGATTTACATCGTAAACGATGAACTTGCTCTCTGCATAACGCGCCATCGCACAAAGAACTACTCCCGCATGTTCAATGCCTGCATTTTCAAAAGTGAAATTCATCTTATTCTCCCCGAATGTATCTACCTTATTTCTAAAACTTTCTAGTCTCATTTCTTTGTCTCCTTTGAGTGAAATGGGTGTACGGCTAGTAGAGCTATTAGTTTTCTTAGCTCGCTTTTCTTGTAGGTGGTTAGATGTAAGATTTAGCATGTTTTTATTCATTATTCTAATCAATATTGCTTTAACAGCCTGCAAATATAAGGAAATATATATTTGCCTAAGTGTTTGGATTAGAACCATTTATATAAAAAACAGTAAAATTTAATCCTTCATAAGCAAATTTAGGATTTGACACAACACCAAAGTTTTTCCAGTAAGATAATTTCCTCTTTAATATTATTTTGGTTTCATATTTTCAAAAACTACTTGTTCAATAAATGACTTTAAATTTTATTTCTTTGATAAATGTAATATCCGATTTTTCTTTTTCCCCATATCTTTCATCCTGTTCAATAACATTCATCACCGAATTATAAAACAACCCCTCAAACAACCCTTCCAACTTTTCCCCATGTAACTCCACGCTATGGGTTGTAAACTGCATCACGATTTTTTGTTCTTCAGGAACAAACTCGCAAGAGATAAGATAAGAGTAACTCAAAAAAACTTTCTTACCGTCTTTTAATGTGAAACAGATATTACGGTTACTGCTGGCATGAGGATAAAAAGCATTATCGGAATCTTTTTGTGATTCCACTTCAGGCTGACTCTTCTCATTAGAAGAATAATTTTTTTTCATTTCATCAAACCTCAGTTTGAGTTTACCATCCTGGCTCATAATCTCTTTCGGTTTTTTGTTTGTTGTGTTTTGGTCTCTCTATTTCTACCGCCTGCTTTTGTTTTGACGGCTCTAAATTCTTCTCCCTTATTTTTTGTATTGCAATTTTCTGATGTTTGTTTTGCGTGAGTTCCAATGCCGATTGACGGTCACCTAATTGCGATGCGTATTCGAGCAAGGCTTCTTTATCATCGGTATAAATATGTGCCTTGTCCTTTGCGCGTGATGCAGACACATAAAATTGTTTGGCATTAGTAGCGTTAAATGTAGAGGAGGGCTGTGAGATAAAAACCTCATCAACCGTTTTACCTTGCGAAGCATGAGAGGTCATGCAATAGGCGTAACTGATGTGCCCAAAATTTTTAGGTAGGTTGTAAATATTCCGGCTCTGGTTGTTTCGTACTGTTATGATGCCGTCTTTGTCTATTGACACAACCTCTAAACTTTGTCCGTTGGAGAGGCGCCTTTTATCATTATCATAGCCGTTGCGTGTGATAGCAATTTTATCTCCTTTTGATAATCCCATTTCTGATTTTTCAAACACATCAAACTTTTTGATTTTAGAAAAAGGTAGATTGCGCTTGTTGCCTTCATTGTCTTTCAGTGTAAATTGATTTTGATGAATGGATTCAATCTGCCACTGGCTGCCGCGTTTTATCTGCGGTACATTCTGGTTAAACTGCAATACCATGCCCTCCTGAAAATTCCTGATGTCTTTTTTTTGCGCTTCCGTCAAATTAAGGTTGCTGAGTTTGGTTGCCTTTTTATCATGGCTGTCAATCAAATCTTCTTCCTTTAGTTTCTGCCTTAGTGCAGCATTGATTTTATTTCCCTGTTCATGCGTAGGGGATACGATCAACGCTGATTTATTGCGCTTGATGCTTCCCATGTAATCGTCAATCAGTTGTTCGCTTGGTTTAAGTGGATCAATGCTTTTGATAAAATCAATGGCGTTAAGCGTTTCAAAACCTTCCTTGATATTTCCCTTTGATAAATGCTCCATTGCCTTTTTATATTCTTCGTTTTTTTGCCGATAGATTTTAGATACCTCTGCCGTTTTAATTCCGGCTACGGTGTTGAGTATGCGTAAAGCATCGCCTCTTACCACAGAAGCATGTTGCCGTGTATCACCTCCTAAAATCAGTCGTGCGTTTTTTTTTTTGCAATTTGTAGGAGGGCTTTCATGTCTCTTGTTCCAAGCAACCCGGCTTCATCCACCCATAAAAACTGATTGTTTATTCTTTCCTGCATCAAAGGGTCATTGATAAACTTTGCAACGGTTTCAGCATCCTTAAATCCTTCTTCTCTTAAGACACCTCGTGAGGCTTGAGCAGTGGGGGCAATGGTTATTACTTGCCTTCCGGCTTTTTCAATGTGATGAATGGCTTCTTTCATCAAGGTTGTTTTACCTGTGCCGGCAGCACCGCGTATGATAGAGATTTGATTGCGCGTTGTTAAAACATGCTCAATGGCTTCTTTCTGCTGACCATCTAAATTTATTGGAGGCAATGTTTTATAAAGTGGCGTAAACTTTCCCTTTCCTGATTTTGCCAGTTCCACCATTTGTTTTTCTTCCAAAAGAACTTCTTTGGTGGTGCAAAGTGTTTTGTATTTTTCTTTTACGTGAACGATTTTCTTGTTTTGATAAAATTCGCTTTTGATTTCATCAAGTGTTATGGTTGCATCTCCAATGCTATGCTTGTAGGCTTCCTGCAACAATTTGCGTTCGCTTACCACCGATGCACGTTCAAAGCTGTGAGAAAGTGTATGCTCAACACAATCTTTTGCTTTTACTTTTCTGGGAGTTTGCTTTACCTGATTGTGGGTTGTTTCTTTTTCCTTTTCATCTTTTGTCAGTTCATTAATTTGCCTTTTCCAATCTTCCTTTAATTGCGACATGGTAAGTCCTTTCTGTTTTTTGGAACGTGTTTTGGCGCCAAGCTCTCCACGTTTTTGGGATCGTGTATGGCTTTGTCATCGGCAATTTTTCAATCTCTTTTGTGCGTTTTGAAAACAGATCAATCATTTTTTGCGATACCCCTTCAATCTCAAAAGCGTTTTTTGTTTTGCGTATGGTGTAACCCTGTTTAATCAACTCATCGGATAATCGTTTGTGATAGATGGATTGATAGAAAGATAAATCACGCATAATATCCCTGAACTGTCCGGCTTTATAACGTTGCTCTTTTTGGTCGTAAGTCAGGTTAAGTACAAAGCAATGGATGTGCATATGCGGATCAGGAACGGAACCTTTAACAGGTCGTGAAGTATGGTGTAGAAAGTCAGCATACAAGAGTTCGCCCGTTAATCGGTCATCATAGGTTTTGTTTTTACGTACCCTGGTCTTTGCATCGCGTTCAATATCTTTCATGGTTTCAAAAACGGATTTCTCAAAGGCTTTTGAATGGAATTATTTTTATTAAGAAAGGCAAGGATGGAGGCTGATTTGGGTAGATGAAAATTAATATCGTAACCGATGGTCCGGTTATCCTTGGTTCGTGGCGTTAACGGTTTGCCTGTTTTGGGATGTCGGTTTTCGCAAAGGGCGAAGAAGTCTTCTTTGGTTACCTTTCCATTGAGCCTAAACGCTCCGCCAACTTACCATTAAACTTGCCGCCTACTTCTGGCCCCTCTAAATAATAATCCGAGCGCGAGAGCGCATCCGTGTAATAGGACTTTGCTTGCCGTCCCGACTGGCTTTGTATCATGCGAATCATGCCTGAGAGGATAGGGGGAGTTGTTCGTTAAAGGGCTTTTTTCTAAAATTGTTAGTGATAAATAATGGTGCTCTTTAGCAGGGCTGTGCAAGCGTTTCGAGAGTTCCAAATCGTGAGCAGTGCTAAGTTGTTTAACAGTGCGATATTTGCTTACAGACTTATTCCCGTAGCGTAGCTATGGGCGTTATTGCATGCTGCTATCCCAATCTGTTTGGCTCTTTTCACCACTGAACAAACGTTCACTTTCTGGCTTTTGATTTTGCTCAACACCCTTTCTTTTATAGTAATCAATAAAGTTTTCATCTATCTCGCTTTGCCAACTCGCAGCCATATTATAATCTATCCGAGATTGTATTTCTTTATCTGCCTGCTTATAGACTGCCTTGTATTTACTACGATTCACCAAGGCTGCAAGCATCAACAGAAAACCTAAATATTCTCCCATTAAGGCAAGTACTAATCCTGATACTAGAAAAATCATTGGCTCAAGATTCGTTTCAAATTTTCTCCTGGTTGTTTGGGGTCCATATTTCTTTAATAACCAAGGATGATAGTCTCCTCCATAAGCACTGGACTTTTCGTAGTCAATGTCAGATGATTTGGGCATTTCCATGTGCCGCTTTATAACAGCGATCAAATAAGCAATAGAAAACAAATACCATGAAATGAACCCAAAGCGGATAAAGTTGTGGTAAATAAAAACAGGAGGAGATTCATGCCAAACCGCTGGATTCTTGTACCGCATATACAACAGGTAAGCTGCGGTAATAAGCAGTGGAAACAAAGTCAGCTTAAGCCAGATGAGTAATGCTTTGCCTAAGGAAAAATAATTTTTACCAAAATTTTTTCGGATAAATACTTCCAGCAATAAAATACTCCAATTAGGTGCTATGGAGTGACGTATGTGTGTGTTATCTTGTATCATATTGTGAAATTTTGATTGAATTCCTTTTTAATAAAGTTATTGTAATTTGAAAGCAGGTTACCTTGCACATGCACAACAGCCTGTGCGATAAAATTATTTTCCTTACCTCCGGTTTTAAATCGTGTAAATTCTTCGGGCTTAATGAGCGATCAACTTTATTTCCTTTTTTTAGAAAAGGAGCACCATAGGCATCTGTAGATTTTATCAGTACTTCAAATTCAGCATCGCCAATCAATTCGGAAGCGTAACGGTTGGTCTCAATGTCTGAGTTGGCAAAAAATATTTTGGTGCCTAAAACACCAAGCAGGCTCTTAACGCGATGCTCTGATTTGGCACCGCCTAAACTTACATGATAGTTGCTGATGCTTTGGGTGATATACACACATGCCACACGCGAAGAGCGAGCAGTAAGTTGAAAGTCAATGTCGCTTTTCAGAAAAGTTTCCTGGTGCTCATCGGAGATTAAAAACAATGGACGAGGATAAATGCCTACATCCCTTTTTTCTACTGCAAGTTGATAAATGACCTTAAACATACACTGTATTTCCTTTCCTATGCCATGATAAATTTTTGTTGGAAAATTCAGTACAATTATCTTTTTGTTTTTGTAGCAGTCATCAGGTGTAATGTTGGAAGGATTTTTACAAAAAATAGAATAGATGGGATCACGTTCAAGTTTTAGCAGAAAATTAGAAAAACTAAGAGTGATAATCGACCGTGTTTTTTCCGACAATGAATAGTAAACAGAGTTAAAGAACCGATCAAGATGTTTAAATATTCGGTAGTTCTCCACTTGTTTTTCCGCTGCCTCCTCCATGAGGTTTTCGTCTGATAATTTTAGCAGTTGTTCTTCGTCAAGCGAAGCCTTCCACTTTTTATAGGCTGCCTCAACTTTGTCAGCAGCTTTGTTAAAGTAGGTTTCATATATTGTCTTTTCTTTTCCCTTATAAGCACCATTAATGTCATCTCCTTCTTTAACAGGAAGCGATTGTACAATTTCCAGCATATCACGAACCTGCAAAGTACCATTTGCAATCAGCGCAAGGTCAATTACTGATGTTATGAGTGTTGCGCGTGATTCAGACCAGAAGGGGTCAATGTTTTTATCAGATGATTTTTCATCGCTTACGTCTAAAACTGTGGAGAGAATTTCCACGAGCGTATCTGTGAGGTTTGTATCGGGGGAAGAGTTTTGCAAAATGTAATCAATGATATTGAAGTAGTATTCTCCGTTGGGACGAAGTATAACCAAATCTTCCAAACGACCAGCAGCCTTGCAGCATTCAATAAAATCTTCGCAGTCTTTTGGCTTTACCGTTGTAACTAAACCGGAATATCCTTTTTCCAAAAAACGCAATGTAATTTGCCTTAGGGCAGAGGAACTTTTTCCGCTGCCATTTGAACCAGCGATAAATACACCCTGAAACGATTTATTTATAGTCCAGTCATGACATTTCCCATCACGAGTATGAAATTTGAGCAGAGGCTCTTCCAAATCTACATTGTACATCCTGTTGGGGAGTTATATTTTTTTATTGAGTATTCTTAAACTGAGGTTGCCGCATTGATTGCAATGCAAGTCATTTCCGATTTTGGTGAAAGAAATGTCACTTTTATATTGGCAATTGTAAGGGCATACCGATCTGATAAAGGTTGTGCAGGGTCTGTTGTACACCAAAATGTTTTTTTCAAGTTCGGTGAGTTGATGTATTGAAGAATTCGGTTCTTTCGTATTCCGCTTTTCCTTGGATTCTTTTGAGTGTAAATTTTCTTTCATTCAGTAATTTTTATTTTGTTGGTTTTAAATTTATTCGTAACAAAGCCTGCCAGAAATTCTTCCGGCAGGCTTATTGAATCATTCAATCACTTGTTGATAAAACACAACAGTGATTCAATGCTGGAGGAATGTGTAGTGTTCCCCTTGTTATCCGAGCTCGTATTGGCTCCGGGATAAATTTTGCGCCCGCTGTTATTAATAAGATAATCACCGTAGGCACCCTTGTTAAATCCCTCATCGTTTAGAGCGGATTTAACTTTTGTTTGACCAGTTGTTTGACATTGTATTTGTTTTTTAAAATTGTTTGTACAATACAATTAAGAAAATCCATGCCAATCAAAAAGGAAATTGTTGTTTGCAACAGGCTATATGGCTGAAACCATTATCAGACAATGGTTTTAGGCCATTAAGTATTTTTTATTTTTTGCTCCTTTTGTCAATTGTCAACTAAAAAATAATTGACAATTTTTTTGTCAATTATTTTTGATTGACATCTAATTTAATAAGGAAGGAGCATTGGGCTCTTGCTACACTCCATTTTTCAGGAAATCTCTTAAAAAGAATTTTTATTTCAGATTTTCTTGGGGACAATTCGTATTTTTCAAACGCTTGTTTCGAAATACCTACTTTCTCCTTTTGTGAAGAAGTAAAGTATTTGGCAACTTTTTCCATGGATATTTTTTGGTTACTTAAATAAGGGTATTTTTCTAGAATGATTTTCTCAATCACATCCAAAAATGTTTGCGTGGTTCTTAAATCATCCGTTTTAGTTTCTTTGTTTTGCAAACTTTTAGGTAACTCTGCTCCTGAATTGACTATTCCTCCAATGAGATGTTTTTTTGAAATTAGCAAATAACCTTCCTTAATAACCTTACTTTCTTTTGCACGAGCCATAGAAAAAATCAAAGCATTCTTAAGTTGTCGTACGTTTTCACGAAACGTAACCTCTTTGAGCGAATGATGGCAATTATCTTCAAACTTAAACTTTATATTCACATTCTGGAAACAATGTTGCAAAATGTCTTTTCTTTGAATCAGGTTTTCAGCGATAAGTATTACATCATCTCCCATTTCTTTTAATGAAGGAAGATAGATTGTTATTTGAGCTAACCTTGGCACAAGGTCTCTCTTAAATTTTCCTGTTTTTACTAAGTAATAAATATTCTCATTGACTGTAGTTATATAACGAATATCAACTTTTTTCATCCCTTTTGCATCGCTTCCTAATGGCTCTATTTCACCATTTTCTGATGCCCTTAAGAGTTTTGCCTGTACATCTTTATGCAAGTCTTGAGCGTCATCTATTATTGCTGTTCCTCCATCAGCATACTGTAACTTCCCAATCCTCTTTTTATCAGCCCCGGTAAAAGCACCTTTTTCATGCCCAAATATCTCCGATTGAGCGTGCTCTGAGTTTTCAGGTACTTTGCCGGCATTTATAACCACTAAAGGTTTATCCTTTCGTGAACTTTCGTTATATACAATCTGGGCAATTTCTTCTTTGCCTGTTCCGGTTTCACCAATAATTATTACGTTAGCCAAAGTTTCTCTAACTATTTCTAGCATCTTTAGTACCTTTCTTGCTGCAAGTGAGTTACCAATGTAACGATATTTGCCTGTGTTCTCAGGCAGCACTTCATCATTACCAATTTCGAAATCAGTTAGGCTGCGAATTTTGTTTTCATCTGGTGTGGCTGTTATTGATACTTCCTTCTTCTTGTAATTTCTTCTGTGGTATTTCTTTGATGTTAGTTCATTAGAATCAAAAACTGAGGATAAATCAACACGCAGTGAACCCAAAAAACCATGCAGGCTTTTATTATAAGATTCCTCATCTGAAGTTTTGTAGTCTTTCATTTTTATTGATGCTTTATATCAAATTGACTTTAGTTTGCTGTTGCACTAAGGCGTAAGGGCTTGAAATAATATTGCTACCGATTCGCTTATTGAGCAGGTAATTTATTTGACCCCAAGGGTAAATTGATTGCGTTGCTTTCTTTTTTGCTTTGTTTTTAAGGGTTTAATAGCCCTCATTTTATTCTTGCATGAACACAAGGATTATGGTAGAATTTAGCTGACAAGGAGAGCGATAATGACATTCGTTGATAATATTTCTGACATTTTTGAGCTGCCTACTGATAAGAATATTCTTAATCGTTATTCTATTGATGAGAAGAAGTTAGCAATTGAGGGATACACGGATGCTACTTTAGATATTGTCAATGCCTTAGAAGGAGCAACAAATCGATCCAGAGATTTGCTACAACTAAAGCGCGAGATTCTATTCTTTATCAAAGACCGCAAGGAATTTGTTTCAAAGACAAGAAATACTATTTTAGATAATAAGTAGAGTTATCTGTAAATTACAGGTAACTCTACTGCGGCTATTTTTTCTTTAGCCGCTTTCTCAATTCCTCATCAGTTATTGAGTGGACTTGGCCTCCTGTGTTAGGAAAACTTGTCCAAGGTCCTGAGAATTTGACTGTCTTACCTGTTCCATATTGAACATAGGTGTTCGCCTCATAACTTGAAGGGCGACAATCCAGATCCTTCAAGGTGTTTTGTTTGTTGTTGAACATATAATTAATTTTTTAAATTTGTGAGGCAAACATGGGGTCAGCGAAGGCAAAAACCTCACCCTAAGCTGATATCTTTCACAGTTCCCTCCAGTTTGTTGGTGGCAACTAACATTTTGCGGCAATTTGCCGCAAAAAGCAAACAATTTTATATATGAGTACTGATAGAATTTTATTCCAACATCCTGATGCCCTTGAATTATTTTGCCGGATTGTTTGCAAATTTGATTCAACGCGGAAAAAAGATGACAGAGATAAATTTTCAGAAGAGAGTATTACCTTAAATTCATTGACATCCAACGACACGTTTAGGCGCGTTATTACGTTTTATTCAAGTGAAGAAAGATGCGATAGAGTTTCTGATGCCATTTATAATGTCGACCAATCAAAGAAAGTGGGAACATCTGGCGCAAAAGTGATTTACACTCTTAGTAAGGCTGTTCGTTTTAAAGAGCCTTTTTCTTTTGTTGAAGGTGCTTTAAGCCCAATCTTAAAGTATTTAAACGATGGTTCTGAGCAGAAAGAAACGTATAAACCGAAGTACTCTACAATAGAAGTCTGGAAACCTGAATTCAAAGAGAGATTATACGAAAATACAGTTTGGAATTTGTTTTATAGAGATACCCAAATTGCAAAATCAAAATCTGAGGAAGATATTCATGGTATTGTTAATGCTTATTTGCATCTACAACAATTTAGCAAGGCAGAGATTTACAATTTTAACGTTGACCAGGATGTAACATTAAAAGACCAAAAAAAGTACAGCGAAGAATATGAGGGATATTATGAGTTCTATAACAACCAAAACTATATACTCTTCAACTTGAAGACAAAATCGGTAAATGAAAAAAAACCTTCGAATGGAAGTTTACGTGGGCGTTGAAGGTCTTGTTAGTTTTGCATTAGGGCAATGGCACAACATTAATAATTCTATTTATTCGGGTACAATGATTTTAACCCGCATTGAAGATCAAAAAATTTCCAGCCTTCAACCCAAATTTATTTCTTTTGATGATAAAGAAAAACTCAAAGCAATACCTGAAGAAGTAGTAAAGTATTTTAAAGATAAACGCTTAAATAGTTTGCGTGTAAAACCAATAAACAAGCTAGCTTCTTTAGTTAAATGGTTTCAAGAAAAAGAACTTTTGCAGGAAAGAAAAAATAAAGACCTAGAGGGAAAATAGAGTATTGCTTAGAATTGTTAATGGTTCTATTTTTTGTGTTATTACTATGAATTGTATGTCAGATTTGCTTTTACCAAACCCATCTCATCCGCAACCTTTTCTCCTTTTTCAAACAACACCTCCTCATACTTTATAATAGACAAATATTTATAATCAAACTTCTGCCATTGCGCTGATTTAAAATCTTCATGGTGGGCGAACTCGCGCAAAGCGAGTTCAGCGCCCAATGAATAAAGCAACAATGGCGAAAAACCAAGCAATCGTTCTACTCTTTGTCTGGTGATGTCTTTCTGTTGCGCAAGATAAGTTTCATATTGCTTGTATTCTTCAATGGTATAATTTCTTTCCCTTGCCCAACCACTACGTTTGTATTCTTCATTGCGGATTTGTTTAACGTGATAATGTACTTGGTCAATAAATTCTTCGGGTGCTATTTCATTGAAATGAATTTGTTTTGCTAATTCTCGGATAAATAGTTCATGAGGCATGCAATGTGCAACATGCGGTACATACCCTAATGCGTTATGAATGATGTGTTGCGCTTGCAGCGCAAATTCAATCAAGACGCGGCTTGATTGTTCCACATCTTTCCAACTCATCGCATGTGCGTTTGCGTGTAATATTTCTTCTGTTGAAAAAGATTCTTCGTCCGGCATTTCCGCTCACCATGCTAATCAGCTATTTTTGCATGACAAAAAATAATTGTCAAGTAAAATGGAGCAAAAACCGCAATGGCTCAAAGACATTCATAAAATGGTGAGTGAATCGAATTTGAAAATTCAGGAATTAGAAGAAGCCATCAAGAATATTAATTACGATAAGGGTATGCAGTTGACGTTGAATCCACCCGGGTATGGTAATACGGGTAAGTCGTTTCGTGGTAATCAGATGGAGCATTTTTACAGGCAGCAGATAAAAGATATTCGCAGTAATACTTGGGAAAAGGTGGGGGAGCTAAAGGAGCAAGTAAATGTTCAGGACTTAGAAAAGTATAGGGAAGAATTAAACGAGCGATTGCATTTGTATGAACCGAAAGATAAAGAAGCCCGGCATTTGAAAAACCAAAAAAGCCTTGATAATTCGCAAGCAAAAATGGAAAAGCAGGTGGAAGAGCATAAAAGTAGTGCGGGTGAAAAAGAAAAGTTAGCAGCGAAGGAGCAGAAGCCGTTGAGCCTTGAAAAACCGAAAGAAGAGAACCCTATCGGCAGTTTCAGGAAAAATCTTTTGTTCACAAAGATGCAGGAGAATAAAAAGAAGATTACTGAGAAAGAGATAACAGATGTTAATCCCAATCCGCCCGGCACATCAATAGATATAGACAGGGAATAATTTTTAAGACACCGGGACTATTCACGCTCTATGACTTTTCCTTTTGATTTAACGGGTGCACGATTTTGTTTTTCTTTTGGTTTCAAAAAAGACGGCTGATATTCTTTTGCTCTTTCAAGTTTTGCTTGTTTTACTCCTTCGCTAAATCCGTTTGAGCGTGAGCTATCATTTAAACCTTCCACAAGTTTATTGGCTAATTCAGGTTCATGCTTACTGATAAGATAACCGTGATTATAGGCTTTGATAAATTCCTGTTCCTGATTTTTAGTGTCGCTCATGATTAAAATGTTTCTCTGGCATGTTTTTCTAAATACTCATTGATGGAATCTCTGTCGTAAAGGATAATTTTCTTTTGCGGTTGAGTGAATCTGATTTTTCCTTGGTCTCTTAATTTTTGCATGGTGGTTTTTGATTTGATATTCAAAAGCTGCATGGCATCTTCGTCTGAAATCCATTTGTCTTCTTTGGTTGAAGTTTTGTCCTTGATACGGGCAACAACTTGCTCAACTAACTCATAAAATGCTTCTTCTTCCAAACAAATAACTTTCATATTGATTCACACAATTTTAGAAAAAAACAATAAATATCTTGATGAGTCAAGGTGCAATTTATTTACATTTGAAACATCTAAAATAAATATTCACTGAAATAAAAAAGAAATTATAAAAAAATAAATAGCATTTAGCTTTTATACCTGTTTCCGAAAAGTCGAAGTTTCAATGTACACAGGGAAGTAAAGTTGAATGCCTACGTGAAAGCGTGGGCGTTCCTTTATTCTGTGTACAAGGGCTTCGACTCCCTCGGAAACAAATATCGGAATTAGCCCACGCTATTTTGTTTCACGCAAGCCATGATATATTTTTTCAATAGTATTTTTTTTAAGAGTCATCCGTTTCAGCGACCACCGTGATTAAAACGATTGACTCTTTTTTCTAAACGCCTTTTGTGCGGGACGCATCCGAAAAGCCTTACGAGTAGGAACTTAATTTAATCAATCTTAATTATATGACAGTCATTCAAGCCACACATGGTTTTCATACCGAACAAGATGGTGATAAGATTCACTTCATCTATGAAATGGAAAAGTATAAATTGAAAGATGTATTGCCATCATTATTTGGGGCTGCCTTTCTTGCAATTATTCCGCTCATATTTATTCAACCTAAAAAACCAATTAATGGAATTATCCTTTGGTTGGTTTTTACATTCTCTATTGTTTATCTGATAAAATACCTCGTCAATCTCAATCGTAAGCAAAGAAGTTTCAGCATGACACCGGAAGCATTTATCGTAAATGATAAGACCTACTTGCGAAAGGATGTTACTGGAATTTTTTATCAGCAAGGAAAAAAAGAAGTAATGCCTTCGCCTTACTCGAACGGTTCAACCGTAATAGTAGGTGGCTCTGTTGTTAAAAGCATGATGGCATCAAGTGCCGCAAATCTTGCCGGAGCAACAGGAAGGCAATTGGATATTGCAGGCGCTAAATTCAAAAACAACCTTGGCAAGGCTCAATTGCAAAGTAATTATCCGGTATGGCAATAAAAATATTGTTCTGGCGAAAGGGATTAGCATTGATACAGCAGAACTTATTTTAAACAAGATTGCCACAGCACAGTAACAGCTAAATCATAAATCAAAACCGCATCAATTTATTATTCACCATTAAAATTCAAAAAAATGAAAAACACAATACTCAACTATTTACTCGCACTGGTTCTTCTTTTTGCAGGCTGCAAAAAGAATGACGACAATTCAAGTTCCTCAAACGGAAATTCTTCGTCTTACATTTCTACAAGCTTGGTTTCTAAAACAGATTCAAGCGCTGTTATTAAAGCAAGCATACAGCTTTTAACGGCACAACTATTTTAAAACGCGGTATTTGCTGGGGCACAAATACAGAGCCTGTAATAGTCAGCAACGATACGACTATTGTGCAGACAGGCGATTTAACTTTTACAAGCATGATTTCAAACTTACTGCCCAATACTACTTATTACGCAAGAGGGTATATCGTTACAACTTCCGCAACGGAGTATGGCAACGTAGTAAGTTTTCAGACTAACTTTGCTTTGCCTGTTGTAACGACATTAGCAATTTCAAATCTTACCTACACAAATGTTACATGCAGTGGCGAAGTTCTGAGTACAGGAGTGGGTCCTTTTTTTGAAAGAGGTATTTGTTACAATATAATACCCAACCCTACCATAGGAGGTGGCTATAATTATGCAGATGATAGTTCCGGTGTAGGTGTTTTTACAATTGACATCCCGAACTTGTCATTGGGTACTACATTTTATATGAGAGCCTATGGAACTAATTTATCTGGTACATCCTATGGCGAAGAAGTTGTTTTTACTACGCCTGCAAGCCCTTACACGATTGGTCAAAATTACGGAGGTGGAATAATTTTCCACATAGATTACACCGGATTGCATGGGTTAATAGCTGCACCAACCGATCAGGGTAGTTTGCCTTGGGCACCCTCAGGGTTTGGTAATTTAAGTTTAGGAGTTTCAGGACAGAGCAACACCTCTATACTTGCAAATGCGATAGGTTTGGGGAATCCAAACTTTGCAGCGACTTATTGCGAGAGTCTTACTTTGAATGGATATTCAGACTGGTTTCTGCCAAGCATTTCCGAGTTGTTTTCGCTCTACGATAACAAAGCGGTGGTAGGCGGTTTTAGTGGTCCTGATTATTATTATTGGACTTCTAATGATGTTGCGTGGGATGCTACAAAAGCAACTATAGTTGATTTTTCATTCCAAATTGTAAACACATTGGAAGAACCGAAAACTACTCCTCATCGGGTGAGGGCGGTGAGGGCGTTTTGATTTTACTATAACAAAATAGGCGGTTTTAAAACCGCCTATTTTGTTACCACCATATGATTTTTTTATTATAGTCATCCAAGATAGTTGAGGGTAGTGACTTTAAATATACTTGAGTAGTTTTTAAACTTGTATGACCTAACATGGTGCTGATTGCATTTAGAGGAACCTCTTGTAACATTGCCTGAGTTGCAAAGGAATGTCGGCTGACATAGCTTGTTAAATTCTTTTCTATTCCACATTCTTCAGCTAGTAGTTTAAGTTTCTTGTTGTAACGTTTTCGAGCCCATAAAATATCCTTTTCTTGTAAGTGCAGCTCTTTCCTTTTTATAATTGGAAAAATAAATTCACTTTTTTGATTTTGTTCTAAATAAAAATCAAGAATCTTTTTAAGTTGAGGTATAATCTTAATGTCGTAAATCTTGCTTGTTTTTTTTCTTCGATACAATAACCGACCATCCTTAATGTCTGTTCTCTTTAGCAAAGCCATATCTTTAAAGTTTACTCCATACATCATATAACTTGCAATAAAATAGTTCCGGGCATGAAAACAAACATGGTCAGGCTTAATCTTTAATTTAAATATTTTTTCAAGATAAGACCAATCAAGCGCTCGCTTTTCAGTTGGAGAAGATTTTATTTTATATGAAGAAAAAGGGTACAGCTCTTTCTCAACAATTCCTGATTTTATTGCCTTGTTATATATAGAACGAATCGTTCTAAGATAAACAGCTAACCCATTGGCAGAATTTCCTTTTGCAAAATGATTCGTTTCATAACTTGTCAAAAAATGATATGTGATATCTTTGAATAACAAATCTTTCCCTTTACTAAATTTCCTTAGTCCATTTATTACTTGCTGGTATGAGTTAGCCGTCCCAAATCTATTTGCCCTCTTTAATTCTTCAACAATTTCGGCTGCAAAAAGAAAAAAGGACTGTTGCGTTACCGGACGATGAATTTTATTTTTTAAATCCAGAATAGATAGAGTGTCCAACTCATTTGTTTCAGATAGTTTAACTATAACTGATAATGCATCCGCTTTTCTTGTTTGGATTAAATTGTTGAGGCGAGCAACAGTTTCCTTACCTATATAGCTCTTTTTAATTATTCTTTTCTGCTCATCCCAATCGCTCTCCTTAAGGCTAAGCCCAATTGAAATAGGAATAGTTTTTCTATGGTGACCCAAACGCAAAACAAGTGGATAAGTACCATCTTGTTTTTTTCTGCGTGTATCCAGTGATATTACTACATTAGTGTTCATAGCATAAAGATAAAATAAATTTGCACACCATTTGCACACAAATGTTGTATTATTCTGGTTTAATTTGGACCTGTAAAAGTGTTAAACAACTGATTTTTAGTCAATAATTCAAAAATAAAATCAGATTAAATCAAAAATCTCGTGCCTGTTAATCATGGGGTCCCTGGTTCGAGCCCAGGAGGGGGAGCAACCCCGCAGTTTCTGCGGGGTTTTTATTTTCATTCCTCAAACTCAAAAGTTTATACTCTTATTTAGAGATACTCTTTCAAGATTTAAAACTCACGGCTTATTATTTTCATCATCCGTCCTCTTTCCTCGGAAGTTTGTTTACCGAATAAAATCTTATTGATGCGTTCAGTCGTTCATGCCGCCCCTAATTCATAATTCTGCATTCATAATTCTTAATTTCTTTACCACCCCAATATCCATGCAAAAACAAGCGGAGCAACAATACTTGCGTCACTTTCAATTATAAATTTAGGCGTATTGATGTCAAGCTTTCCCCAGGTAATTTTTTCGTTGGGAACAGCGCCACTGTATGAACCAAAAGATGTGGTGCTATCGCTAATCTGGCAGAAGTAGCTCCAGAAAGGAACATCGTGCCACTCTAAATCCTGGTACATCATAGGAACCACACAAATTGGAAAATCACCGGCAATGCCACCACCAATCTGAAAAAAACCTACGCCTTTGCCCGAAGAGTTATTGCGGTACCAATCGCTCAGCCAAACCATGTATTCAATTCCGCTTTTCATGGTTGAGGCATTCAGTTCGTTTTTAATAACGTACGATGCAAATATGTTTCCCATGGTACTGTCTTCCCAGCCCGGCACCACTATCGGAATATTTTTTTGTGCAGCAGCAAGCATCCAGCTATTCTTCGGATCTATTTCATAGTACTGTTCCAAATCTCCACTCAACAACATTTTGTACATGTACTCATGCGGGAAATAACGCTCACCTTTTTTCTCGGCAGCACTCCACACACCATGTATGTGTTTTTGCAATCTGCGGAAAGCCTCTTCTTCGGGTATGCATGTATCTGTTACCCTGTTGTAATGATTTTCTAATAAATCCCACTCATCCTGTGGAGTTAAATCGCGATAGTTAGGCACACGCTTGTAGCTGTTATGCGCAACAAGGTTCATTATATCCTCTTCAAGATTTGCACCTGTGCACGAAATAATGGAAACTTTATCGTTACGTATCATTTCTGCCAATGATATACCCAACTCAGCAGTGCTCATAGCACCGGCAAGTGTTACCATCATTTTACCGCCTTCGTTCATGTGTGTAACATATCCTTTGGCAGCATCCATCATTGCAGCAGCATTAAAGTGGAGATAATGCTTCTCCATAAATTTTGAAACGGGACCCATAATTATTTTTTGTTTGGTTTTATTGTTTTAAGAGTGGGCAAAAATAGAAAAAGGAGGGTTAGCTAACCCTCCTACAAATCATTTCGCTTTAAATTATTCTTTGGTCGCAATATTGCTATTCCATATTTCGCGATACATTTTTAATGTGTCGTTCTCAAACTTCCATAATGCAATAAATTTTCCTTTGTCTAAGACTACACCGACAGAATCCATAAAATCATAAATGCCTTCCTCAACAATAATTTCCTTGCTTCCAAAAATATTTTCAGCAACTATTTTCAATTTAAAAGATTTATTCAACCCATTATAGTAGTATTGTTTAAGAATATTTTCAATGCCACAAATTTTGTCCGTTTTTTCAGGCATTACGCATGCATCCCTACAATACATTTTATTGTAATGGGCTATGTCTCCATTAGTAAAACGACTATCGTAAGTTTTATTGGCGTTTTCTATGTATGATTTTACTTTAGCTAAATCAAATACGCTTTGATCAACATTTGTCTTTGGTTGTTTACATGATGCTGTTAATGCAAATACGAATAACATGATTATGTTTCTCATTTTTTTGGGGTTTATCATTCGATTTTTTCTTCGATGCTTTTGCAACTTTATTATACTCCAATGCCAGCTGAATCCAATAGTTCAACTTTTTTTCTGTACTTAATGCTTCAATGTCAACAAACACATAACCTTTCATAACCTTGCCTGTAAAGTCCATTGGCTTGCATCCTTCTTTATCAATTACCTCATCATACTTTGCAGGGTCAAGTCTTACCATCAGTCTTTCTTTTTCAACGCCTACGCACATTTTGCCGTTAACCATAAAACACAAACCGCCAAACATTTTCTTTTCTTCTATCTTTTTATGAGTGAGTGAAATAATTTCGCGGGTGCGATCAGCTAATTTTTCGTTGTATGCCACTTTAGTTTTTTTGTATGCTAAAAGTAGCCTTTTTATGTTTTGAAAAAATGGAAATAAAGTAACTACCTTTTTTTATAGCACTTAAATTTACTTTATGACTTGCTCCCGTTAAACACACACGCCCGCTTTCGTCAAACACCATCCATTGTTCAATTTTGTTTTGTGATTTTATTTGTAAAAAAGAATCGGTTGGATTTGGAGAAACGGCTATGTCATTATGCCCGGTTAAATTCTGTTGATTTATAGAGGTGATTAAACATAAACTATTGCTACCTTCATCATGACAATAAAAATTATTTACAGCAATATTGGTAAGTGTAGAAGTTTGTCCGCCTGAATAGCTTACAATAACTGAATCAATAATTGTTGCATTTCCCAAACCAAAGTGAACGCGTAAATCATTCTGACTTTGGAAACTGTTTTGTGCACTTACTTCTCTTGTTTGCCAATAGGTATTTCCATTAATAGTAGCCTTTAATTTTACTATAGCGCCCACTGCCGATTTGTTTGAAGATATACCATTGCATTTTATGTTTACCCAATTGTTGTTATAAACAGAATCGTTTCTGTAAAGCGCCCGTGAGTTGCCAAGCCCATGAACAAACAAATCCACATCGCCATCATTGTCATAATCGCCATTGGTAATACCACAAGCACCAGCCATACCAAAACTTATTGCATTTGAAAAATTGAGTGAGCCATTATTCACATAAAGTTTTGAAGCAACTGCATCATTGGTAATAATCACATCTACATCGCCATCGTTATCATAATCGCCCCAGCAATTGGTAAGGTTTTGAGCTGTGGCTGTAAATGGCATCGTTTGCAGTGAATATGTTCCACTGTTATTAATATAGAATTTGGTTTGGGCTCCGGCATAATTTGTAAGGCATAAATCTAAATCCTCATCATTATCTGCATCAATAAAATTATAGCATTGCCCATCCTGCAATTGTGCGGCAAATAATTCTGTTGTCATTAGTTCCAAAGTGTCGTTACCACTTTCAATTTTTAAATTTCGGTAACAATAATCTGGTCCTGCACTGCCGCCAGGTCCGCTTGCCATAAACAAATCCATATCTCCATCTAAATCAAAATCGCTCCAGTATGGTACTGTATAAGGTCCAATGTTGTCAGTTATTTCATATCCGGTGATATATTGTGGTGTAATTGAATTTGCAGTATTCAGGTAAAGTTTAGCCGGAAAAGGTCCGGGTGTGTGAAATGTTCCTGCATGTGCAAAAACAAAATCTAAATGCGCATCATTATTCCAATTACCAATGGCGCAACCCCATGCCGGAAAAGAATTAAGGCTATCTATTTGTGATGATACATCTGTAAAATTTCCTATGCCATCATTCAAATAAACACCCGATGGTTTTTGTGCAACAATACAATCTATATCACCATCATTATCTAAATCGGCCCAGCTTGCGCCACCAGGGGTTTTGTTGTGGTGTAAAAGGAAGGTTAGGCAACGAAACAAACGTACCGGCACCATCATTTCTGAAAAGGCGGTTGGGGGCAGCATACAAATCAAGGTCGTGGTCATTGTCCAAATCAATCCAGGCTGCGCCTTTATAGTAGCCCGCTGTAGTAAACGTTGTTACCGGGTTTGTGGCATCAACCACTTTTGTAAAGCCTCCTTGTGCAAAGGCTGATGATGAAAATGCAAGTATTGCATTAAACAGAAATAATTTTTTCATTTTGATAAAGTTTTTTGTTTACACAAATGACTCTATCAAATACAAAAACGTGGTTAAGTTTTATAAAGATTTACTGATTTACCGGTTCAAATGAGTTAGCATTCCTGAATTCGGTGGGAGTTTTCCCGGTAGCTTTCTTAAACGTGTTGTTGAATGACACCTTGTTATTAAAGCCCACCATGTAAGCTACGTCAATTACATTTAATTCCTTTTTTGATTTTTCTGCAAGCAACATTTTGGCTTCGGCAATACGTAGTGAATTGATGTATTCAAAAAAACTCATTCCTTTTTGCTCATTAATAACCTGCGATAAATAATGTTTTGATGTACCCACCTCATCAGCTAATGTATCAAGCCTAAGCTCGCTGTTGCGGTAAAGTTTTTTGCTGCCCATAACTTCGTCTAATAATCCTGCTATTTCGTTACTAACCTCTATATCCAATGCCGAGTTTTTGTATCGCTGCGGTTCCGCCACAGCTTCCTTAAGTGTAAATCCGCTAAAAACTTTGGGCTGCAAATAACCAAACCATGCTATAAAATAGATGGTAAACATCATGCTAAAGGAAATCATATAATCCCATTCGGAATTAAAAAACGGAAATTTTACCAAAATAAAATACGAAGTGAAGCTTGCAATAAAGCCAATAAATAAACCTGTCAGCCAGTTAAACCATGTACGCACTTCACTGTTTGTCTTACTCAGTCCATTAAACATTTTAAAAATCCAAAAAGCATATAAACTCATATGCGCAATTTTAACCAGTGCACAGGAATGTTGCGCATAAACTTTGGCCAGTAAAACAAGCTGGGGTAAACACGTTCTCCCATCATCCATGCCTGTTTTACTTCGGCAGTTGACAAATACCTTGGCAACATGTAAATAATAAGGAGTGCAAATGGCAGAAAATGCCAAAGATCCTTTTAGAAAATTGATGTTGCAAAAAAAACCTTTTGAAAATAGAGAAGAAGAATAACCCCAAATAAAAAGGAAACCCATCACTAAGCTGCATAAAGTGTGGGAAGTAATAAAGGTACTTTGTCCAATACATCACATATTCAACAAGGGTAATGGAAAAAAGAAAAATTAATAAAGCAAGTAGAAGATTTGCAGTTCTGTTTTCCTTTTTAACAAAGAAAAAAACAATAGAAACAAAAATGCCTTGTATGGCAGCAAACAAAAAAATGGTAGTCCATGTATTGAAAGATGGTGATTGCATTGGTTCAAAGAAAATACAAATGGAAACAAAACTGGTAAAATCTTATAATAATTTACCTTTTAGCTCAGGTTTTAGCTAGTTTGTTTTAACTCTTTATGCTTTATGTTGTTATTTGCAGCATGATTACATTAATCTCCTCAACAAATAATTCCGATAGCCATACCAAAATAATAAGTCGTATTTATTTTGACGAATTAAAAAAGCATACCAATGATGTTTTGTTTTTTAGCCTTGAAGAATTGGACGGACTTACCATTAACAATTTTATGTATGACAATAAAATTGATGGATTGCTTGACTTACAGGAAAGATATATAACCCCGGCACAAAAATTTTTATTTGTGATCCCTGAATATAACGGAAGTTACCCCGGCATTTTAAAATTGTTTATTGACGCATTAGATGTAAAGTTAAGTATGTATGGTAAAAAAGCAGGTATTGTGGGTGTTGCAACAGGCAGGGCAGGTAACCTTCGCGGCATTGACCATCTTACTGCTGTATTACATCACATGCAGGTAACAGTGTTGCCTAAATATTTTCCGTTATCAAATGTGCAGCATGAATTGGACGAAAACAATAACTTAAAAAATACGCAAACCATAAAAGTATTGCAGCAACATGCCGCAATGCTTATTAATTTTTGAACTAAAGCAGGTCTTTTAGATCAACCAAAAACTTTCGCACCTTCATTAGTGATTCCTTTACATCCATTTCGCCCTGTACTTCTTCAGGGTTAAAAAGAATTTTTTTGCGTGCGCCTTCTAATGAATAACCTTTGTCCTTTACAAGATGCTTTATTAGTTTCAGTAATTCAATATCGTCTTTAGAATAAAACCTATCGCCTCGTTTGCCTTTACGCGGGCGGAGCATTTCAAAATGTGTTTCCCAAAAACGAAGGTTTGAGTTATTTACATTTAGCTCCTTGGCAACTTCGCCAATAGTGAAAAAATTTTTTGCTAGCGCGTATTCTTTAACAGGCATAATATCCTTTTTAATCAAACGACTGATTTTCCCTACTCGCAATCTCGATCACTTTTTCGTATTGCTCGGCAGTTAAGTCGTTATAAAAATAATTCACCGGGTTTATTTTACTGTTGTTTCTGATAACCTCATAATGCAAATGCGGTCCGGTGCTGCTGCCTGTGCTGCCTACATATCCAATTACATCGCCACGGTTAATCTTTTGTCCCTGCTTAACTGCAATTTTGCTCATGTGTGCATACAAAGTCATATAACCATAACCATGGTTAATTACCACGTTATTGCCATACCCTCTGCCATCATATTCCACTCTGCCAACTGTTCCGTTTCCGGTTGAGTATATTTCTGTACCTACAGGAGCCGTAAAATCAATGCCGCTGTGCATAATGCGTGTTTTATAAATGGGATGAATGCGGTAGCCAAAGCCCGAAGCTATACGGGTTAAATCTTTATTTGCTACAGGTTGAATAGCAGGAATTGATGCAAGTAACACTTTTTTATTTTTAGCCAATTCAAAAACCTCGTCAAAAGATTTTGATTGCACATAGAGTGATTTTTCAAGTTTGTCAATTTTTTTAGTAGTAGCAATCATCAACTCACTGTTATCAAACCCCTCAAGGGTTTTATACTTATCAACCCCGCCATAACCTGCCTGCCTTACAGTTGAAGGAATAGGTTCAGCTTCGAAAATTACGCGGTAAATATTGTCGTCATGTTCTTGCAACTGGGCAAGTACGCGCTCTGCCCTTTCACTGCGCTGCTGTAGCAAATCGAATTGAAACTGCATCAAACTTATCTCTCTTTTTAACTGCCTTTCTTTAGGAGAATCTAAAAACTTATAGGCAAGTGCAATAATTACAGAGCTAAACACTGCAGCAGTAGCCAGCCAACCCAGCACTTGTAAAAAGCGCTTTTTAAAGCTCACCACCACCTTTTCGTACTTGAGAGAATGTGTATTAAAATAATATTTAGCCTTTGGCAACCTATGTAAAAATTTAAATTTGCGCCTCTAAAATAGTTATTTGCAATTATAGTTTTGAGTTGTGGGTTTTTAGTTCTGCGTTTTGAGGCGACAGGTTGTTGAGTTAAGAACAGTAATTCAGGTTATTCATCAGTTAGAAAATCAAATCTCTGGAACGTATTTTGAACTCCGTTCGCTACAAAATTTCAGGGCGCGAAACACGAAACTCAAGACCCCAAACTACAAACTCCCCACTAAAATGACATCCCACGAAATACGAAAAACGTTTCTCGATTTTTTTAAATCCAAAGGGCATGAGATTGTTGCTTCTGCTCCCATTGTTGTAAAAAATGATCCTACTTTAATGTTTACCAATGCGGGAATGAATCAGTTTAAAGATTTATTTCTTGGCAACGAAAACCAAAATACAAGCGGGTTGCTGATACACAGAAATGCTTGCGTGTATCCGGCAAGCATAATGATTTGGAGGAAGTAGGGGTAGATACTTATCACCATACTATGTTTGAAATGTTAGGTAACTGGAGCTTTGGCGATTACTTTAAAAAGGAAGCAATTGCATGGGCATGGGAACTTTTGACTGATGTTTACAAGCTACCCAAAGACCGTTTATATGTTACCGTTTTTGAAGGCGATGTAAAAGAGAAACTGGCATTTGACCAGGAAGCGTATGATTGCTGGAAAAAATTAATTGCAGAGGACAGGATACTTCGGGGAAACAAAAAAGATAATTTTTGGGAGATGGGCGAAACCGGTCCGTGTGCCCATGTACAGAAATACATGTTGATTTGCGGAGTGATGATGAAAGAAAAAAAACAGATGGAAAAAACCTGGTAAACAATGATCATCCGCAAGTAGTTGAAATTTGGAACAATGTGTTTATGGAGTTTAACCGTAAAGCTGATGGTTCGTTGGAATATTTGCCAGCTAAACATGTTGACACAGGCATGGGCTTTGAGAGGCTGTGTATGGCATTGCAGCAAAAAAAATCTAATTACGATACCGATGTTTTTCAGCCATCCATTAATTACATAGCGGCTATGAGCGGCTATGAATATGGCAAAGATGAAAAAACAGATATTGCCATGCGTGTGATGGCTGATCATATTCGCGCCATTTCTTTTTCTATTGCCGATGGGCAGTTGCCCTCAAACAACAAAGCCGGTTATGTAATTAGGAGAATTTTACGCAGAGCCGTACGTTATGCCTTTACATTTTTAAAGTTGCGAGAACCCTTCTTAAATCGTTTAGTGCCTTTGCTTGCCGACCAGTTTGCCGATGTGTTTCCTGAACTGAAACAACAACAAGATTTTGTGCAAAGAGTAGTTACCGAGGAGGAATTATCCTTCCTTCGTACTTTTGAAACAGGCATTAAAAAATTTGAAGCATACAAAGACACTCTTGTAAAAGGCGATTTTGCGTTTGAGTTGTATGATACTTATGGTTTCCCCATTGACTTAACTCAGTTGATGGCGCGTGAAAAAAATATGCAGGTTGACATGACTGGTTTTGAAAAATGCTTATTAGAACAAAAAAACCGTTCACGAAAAGATGCTGAAGTTGAAACGGAAGATTGGAATATAATTGCTGATGGCGACAAAACTGAATTTGTGGGTTATGACGAGTTAACGTCATTATCAAATATTTTACGCTATCGCAAAGTAACTGCCAAGGGCAAGGAGTTGTATCAGATTGTTTTAGATAAGACTCCTTTTTATGCTGAGAGTGGCGGACAAATTGGTGATAGCGGCCAACTAATTAGTAATGATGGTAACACAATAATTGAAATTGTTGATACCAAAAAAGAAAACAATCTGATTATTCATATTGCCACTTCAATTCCGGCAGGACTTAAAGGTAGTTTTACAGCTAAGGTAAACGAAGCTAAACGCACAGCTGTTACACGCAATCACTCAGTAACTCATTTAATGCACTCCGCTTTAAGGCAAGTGTTGGGTAAACATGTTGCACAAAAAAGGCTCATTAGTTAATGAGCAGCAAACACGTTTTGATTTTTCGCACTTTGCAAAGGTTAGTGATAGCGAAATCAGAAAAATTGAAAATATTGTAAACGAAAAAATCAGGGAGAATATTTCTCTTGACGAAAAAAGAAACGTACCCATTAAAGAAGCAATGGATGCGGGAGCAACAGCTTTGTTTGGCGAAAAATATGGCGACTTTGTGCGTGTAATTACTTTTGATAAAAAATTTTCTGTTGAGTTGTGCGGTGGCACGCATGTACCATCAACGGGGGAAATTGCTTTGTTTAAAATTATAGGCGAATCATCTGTTGCTGCTGGTGTTCGCAGGGTTGAAGCTATTACTGCACAAAATGCAATTGATTATTACAAACAACAAGACGAATTGCTGTATGCTGTAAGAGTTGCGCTTAATAACCCGAAAGATGTTGTAAAAGGAATTGAAGCATTAATTAAAGAAAACGAAGACCTTAAAAAAGCTACCGAAGAAATTAACAAACAAAAAGCACAACAAATAAAAACCCAATTGCTCTCTAAAGTTAAAGCTGTTAATGGTATGAATGTAATTATCGAACATTCTAACCTGAATGCCGAATTACTCAAGAACATTTCTTTTGAAATAAAACAGCAGGTTGACAATCTTTTCATGTTGCTTGCAAGCGAAATTGATGACAAACCATTTTTATCTCTTATTATTTCGGAAAATATTGTGAAGGATAAAAACCTGAATGCATCTAACATCATTCGGGAACTTGCAAAAGAAATACAAGGTGGCGGTGGCGGACAACCCTTTTATGCTACGGCAGGGGGCAAGAAAAAAGAGGGATTGAAAGATGCGATGATTAAAGCAGAATCATTATTAAAATGATCTTCGTAAAATTTTGCGAGAAACAAACTACTACATTGAAAGAGCAACGAACCACCGAAAAAGACTCGCGTTACAATCATTTAGAAAAAATGACCGTAATGGATTTACTTTTAAATATTAATAAAGAAGATAAAACGGTACCGCGTGCTGTAGAAAAAGCTATTCCGCAAATTGAAAAATTAGTAACCATAGTTGCAAAAAAACTCAGAACCGGTGGCAGGCTTTTTTATTTGGGTGCAGGCACAAGCGGCAGATTAGGAATTGTGGATGCAAGTGAATGCCCTCCAACCTATGGTGTGCCACATGGCTTGGTAATAGGCTTAATTGCCGGTGGCGATGGAGCTATACGTAAGGCAGTTGAATTTGCCGAAGATGATTTAATGGGCGGCTGGAATGATCTTAAAAAATGTAAAGTGACTAAAAAGGATGTGGTGGTAGGAATTGCCGCATCTGGCACAACACCTTATGTGGTTGGAGCATTGCAGCAGTGCCAAAAAAATAAAATTATTACAGGCTGCATAGTTTGTAATAAAAATTCTGCTGTTGCTGCTAATGCCAATTATCCGGTTGAAGTTATAGTGGGTCCTGAGTTTGTAACCGGCAGCACACGCATGAAATCAGGCACAGCACAAAAATTAGTGTTAAACATGCTTACTACAAGTGTAATGATTAAGCTAGGAAGAGTAAAAGGAAATAAAATGGTTGACATGAAACTCTCCAACAAGAAGTTAATTAACCGTGGAGTAAGAATGATAATAAACGAAATTGGAGTTACTCAGGCAGAAGCTGATAAACTTTTAAAGAAATATGGAAGTGTGAGGAAAGCTATTGTAAATTATAAATGATGGGTTATGAATTAGTGCATGGGATGCAAAATGAAATATATAATACCTCTGATAACATATTTACAAGAATACGATTAGTAAATTCGCGCGATTCTCTATAAGAACGATGCAGGATATAGAACCATATTACAACTGGCGCGAACTTTATGATTCATCAAAAGATCAGCGCTCGCCATTTTATGGAAGGGAGTATAGCGAATTTGAATATTCCAACACCATTTACAATTACTATATACACCCACAGTGGGATGAATTTGGTTCCTCAACTCTGTACTTAAAAGTTTTGTTTGTTGATTATGACCTACGCTTTGCTATTATAGAGTTTATTGGTGAATGGAACGATGCCATTAATAATGACATTATGATTTTAAAACGTGATGTAATTGAAGCCATGATGCGTGAAGGCATCAATAAGTTTATGCTCATAGGCGCTGGTATGACGAAGTTTTTGAAGACGAAGGTTGGATAGCCGCAATAAACTTCAGACAACACGTTATAGATGAGTTCACTAAAAGCAACATTGATTACTATTTTGTATTAGGTGGCGAACTCAATGAAATGAGTTGGCGCAACTACCGCCCACAGCATCTATGCAAAAAAATTGAAGGGTTAATAAGACATCGGATAGGCAGTTGAGTTAAAGGCTTTTTTAGCCTATTTTTCCTGCTTCAATGAAAATATTCATCAAACTTTTTTTTGTTTTCTTTATTGTTTTTGGTCAATTGTTTGCACAGGATACAATAGGGAAAACCTACCAAGGAATTGCATCCTTCTATGCTAAAAAATTTGAAGGGCGAACTACGGCAAATGGCGAAAATTTTTCTAACTACGATATGACTTGTGCACATCGTAAGTTAAAGTTTAACACACTTTTAAAAGTAACTAATTTAAAAAACGGGCTCAGCACCATTGTAAGAGTTAATGACAGAGGCCCATATGTTAAAGGAAGAATTATTGATTTATCGGAGCAAGCTGCCCGTATGATTGGCAAGTATCAAAAAGGATTGGGTAAGGTTGAAATTGAAATAATTCAGCCGCTTGCTGTTACTACCGATCTGAAGGCAGTCTTTAAAAACGAACCGGTAGCAGATTGTCTTGGAAATAAAGTTAAACTCAAAAATTTCTCCTTATCACTTTGGCGCACCAAAGATTTGTCGCATGCATTATTGCTTGCAAACCATTTGTATGTTACGGAAGATTTAAAAAAAATTCTTATTGCTTCAAAAGGTTTGGGCAAAAACCGCATGTATCATCTTGTCATCACCGGTATACAAACCAAAACTGAATTAAATTCCTCCAAAGATTTTTGGGAGCGCAAAGGTTTTATGAAAGTTTTGGTTTTTGATTTAAAATAATTGCATTAAATAATACACTAACCTTTCTATCGTTAAGCTGTTATTAAATACATTTGCACTTACTTTAAGAATGAAAACGGCAACATCCTCGTTACTTTACTGCAACAGCCTTACGCAATACCAGCGTATGCTAACCCGCGAAGTCTCTATTGGCGATTTAAAATTGGGTGGCAACAATCCCATACGTGTGCAAAGCATGACTACAACAGACACAATGAATACTATTGCAACTGTTGAGCAAAGCATACGCATGATAGAAGCCGGCTGTGAACTTGTTCGCATAACAGCGCCAAGCATTAATGAAGCAAAAAATTTACAGAACATAAAAAACGAATTGCATAAGCGTGGCCACCATACACCGATTGTGGCTGACATACACTTTACACCAAACGCAGCTGAAGTGGCGGCACGCATAGTTGAAAAAGTGCGCGTAAACCCCGGCAACTTTGCAGACAAAAAAAAGTTTGAAACCATTGAATACACCAATGCAGAATACGATGCCGAAATAGAAAGAATTAGAACCCGTTTTATCCCACTTGTAAAAATTTGCAAGGAGTATGGCACTGCCATGCGTATAGGCACCAATCATGGTTCGTTAAGCGATAGGATTATGAGCCGTTATGGCGACACACCATTGGGTATGGTAGAATCTGCATTGGAGTTTTTAAGAATATGTGAAGAAGAAAATTACAAGAGCATTGTCTTGTCAATGAAATCGAGCAACCCGCAGGTAATGGTGCAGGCATATAGGTTGCTAATTGTAAAAATGAAAGAGGAGGGTATGAACTACCCGTTGCACCTTGGCGTAACTGAAGCAGGCGATGGCGAAGATGGTAGAATAAAATCGGCAGCCGGTATTGGCGCCTTGCTTGAAGATGGCATTGGCGATACCATAAGAGTTTCCTTAACCGAAGACCCTGAATTTGAAATACCTGTTGCAAAAATGCTTGCAAAGCGTTACAGCAACCGCGCAAACCACCAACACATCCCAGAAATTACAAACGAAAATTTATTAGCAAAAGCTAATACCGAATTAGATCCCAGTGAAAATAATCACACCTACTTATTCTCTTCTTATCCATACCCAAAAAGAAAAACAAAAGAAGTTGGCAATATTGGCGGACACAACGTTCCGCGTGTAATTGCTGATTTATCGCACCTCGAAACAATTCATTACGCAACTTTATTCCCTGTTGGATATAACTATTCAGTTGAATTAGACAAATGGAACATAAGTGACCAGGCTTGCGATTTTATTTACACCGGCAACAACCATTTTGATTTTGAAATACCGGGTACGCTGGCATACATTGTTAACTACAACTATTGGTTGATTAATGAAAAGGACAGATGTTATCCCTATTTTTTATGGGAAGAATTTGTTGCTGCCAAAAAAAACATAGACAAATAAATTTTGTAGAAGTAAACATCAGTGATTTACTCAACCCTGACAATTTGAATCTTTTAAATGAATTAGAAAATGTTACAATTGTTTTAACTACACAAAACAATCATGGCATGGCAGAGCAACGCAGGGTATTTTTTGAGTTGATGGAAAAAGGATGCAAAGTACCTGTAGTTATAAAACGCAGTTATGAAAAAGAAGATGCTGCACATTTTCAATTATACGCATCTACAGATTATGGCGCATTAAGTATTGATGGCTTTGGTGATGGAATATGGCTCACATCAAATAAAGTAAACCCTCAAATCATCAACTCCACATCATTTGGTGTTTTGCAAGCCACGCGCCAGCGCATATCCAAAACAGAATACATAAGTTGCCCAAGCTGTGGTCGAACCCTTTTCGATTTACAGGAAACCACGCAGAACATACGCTCGCGCACATCGCACCTTAAAGGAATTAAAATTGGCATAATGGGCTGCATAGTTAACGGACCGGGAGAAATGGCTGATGCCGACTATGGTTATGTGGGATCAGGGGTTGGAAAAATAACTTTGTATAAAGGTAAAGAAGTAGTTGAGCGAAGTATTGATTCTTCAAAAGCCGTTGACGCACTAATTGAACTTATAAAAAAACATGGCGACTGGATGGAAAAAAATTAGAGTTATCCATTGAGCAAAAAAAGGAAAGCTGCCAAATTTCTTCAACAGCTTTCTGCATTAACTAAAACCAAAATCAAACCTTATACAATTCTTTCGTCAAGTGCTTTTGCAACAGCCTCGGCTGCTGAGTGCACATGCAACTTCTCGTAAATTTTTTTACAATGAGAATTAACTGTATGCCAGCTAATCTTACATGCTTCGGCAATCATCTTATAGCTCATCCCCTTAATTAGCAATCCTAAAATCTCCTGCTCCCTGTCGGTAAGCATAAAAGTTTTGCTACCACGGTTATCTTCTTTCTTAAAAATATCAAGCACTTTACCGGCAACAGATGGAGTCATTGGTGCGCCACCATCTTTAACATCTCTTATTCCTTCAATTAATCTTTCGGGCGATGTCTTCTTTAAAAAATAACCATGAGCACCGCTTCTTATTGCATCAAAAATTCTTACCTCATCATCAAAAACAGTTTGCATCACCACCATTATATCCGGGTAACTCCTCCTTATTTTTTTTAATCCTTCAATGCCGTTTACTTCAGGCATATAAATATCCATTAATATTACATCAGGATGCAGTCGCTCTACCTCATTCAACACATTTGCACAATTTTCAAAGGTACCCACACATTTCATGTCCTCAGTTTGGTTAATAAGCAATTCTAGCCCTTCGCAGCGCCCTGCATTGTCATCATAAACCATTACTCTAATCATGCTACAAATTTAAGAATGAACCTTTAAAATTCTTATCCCTAATCTTAGTGATTTTATTATAACGAATATAGTTCTTGTTCATTATGCTTTAAAAGAAAGATTAAATGAAGTACCCGAACCGGGAACTGAATTAATCTCAATTTTTCCTTTCAAAAGCTCAGCCCGTTTGTGAATGTTTATCAAACCATTGCCAGCATATTTTACAGTGGTGTCAAATCCCATTCCGTCATCTTTAATCTCCAGAATAACATCGCCATGATCATGTTTAATAGTTATCCAAATGTTCTTGCAATTGCTGTATTTTACAATGTTGTTAGTTGCCTCTTTAAAAATTAGGTAAAAGTTTTTGCGCTTATTCATATCAAGTTTTACCTCCTTAATATTTTCTGTCACATGCAAATGCATTGAAATATTTTTTGCTTCACACATTTCTGACGCTATGGTACGTAGCCTGATTATGATGTTTTCGAAATTGTCGTTTATGGAATTAATCATCCACACAATATCGTTCATTGATTCCTGGGAAATTTGCGTGTAATCGCCAATTTTTTTTAACAGGGGCTCCACTCCATCTTTACCCGATGCAGTTTTTTCTTTTGCCACTGCCGTAAACAAAGCAATGCTGCTGAGGTTGCTGCCCACTTCCTCGTGCAAATCGCGGGCAATGTTATTACGTATTTCCTGAACGCTTAACTTTTGATTTAACCTTATGACAAATATTAAATAAACGACACCCACACCAAAAGCAACTAATAAAGTAAGAAACCACCAGGCATTGTACCATGCTGTATCTATTGAAAAAAGTACAGTTGCATAATTGGAATCCCACTGACCGGCATGATCAGATGCACGCACTTTAAATGTATAGCTGCCAGAGGGAATATTGATGTAGTTGGTGAAGCGCCTGTTGCCTGAAAACACCCAATCATTATCAAGCCCGTCAAGCATATAAGCATACTGCGTTTCTTCATTACGGTAAAAGTTTAAAGAACTGAATTGGAATGAAAGGTTGTTTTCGTCATACTTTAATTTGAGAGGTCTATCGGAAACAACGCTTTCATTCATTCCTACTTTAATTTCAGTTATAATTACTTTTTGCGCGCCCTGTTCCTGTGCAATTAAGTCGGGATAAAAACAGTTGAAGCCACCAATACCTCCAAAAACCATTAGCCCGTTTGTGGTGCTTAAAGATGAGTTTGTGTTAAACTCATAATTCTGAACACCATCGCGCAGCGTAAAACTTTTTACTGATTTTGTAGCAGGATTAAATCTTGTAAGGCCCTTGTTGGTTCCCATCCATAGCAACCCTTTTAAATCCTTTTCAATAGAGTAAATAATTTCATCAGGCAAGCCATCAGCAACGTGATAAGAATTAATTTCATTACCATTTTTGTTGAGGAGATGCAAGCCAGCACCGTTTGTCCCCACCCACAATTTGTTGTTATCAAAAACAAGAGTGCGCACATCCATATTGTATAAAACAGAATTATTGTTTTTAATAAAGTTTGAAAATTTTTGCGTTTTACAATCATACTTATATAATCCGTTTTGTGTGCAGAAAAATAATTGAGAGCCACTGTTGGCATTTATGTCAAAAACAATATTGAATACAAGTGAGGGAGTCTTTAATAATGCTGCATTAATATATTCAACAGGTGTGCTTGATGCAGTTGAAAAAGAAAAAATTATTAGTATTGATACGAAGAATGGAGTTTTGTGCTGTCCCCATCCATAAATAGCCTAAACTGTCCAAATATGCACACCTTATTGAGTAGGTTTCATTTGTAATACTATCACGCACCAAATTAATATGTGCCATTTTCTTTTGCTGGTAGTTGAGAACATAAATCCCTTACCGCCCCAGCTTGTAAGATAAAGGTTTCTCTGTTTATCAATTACTGCATCACTAAATGCTCCGTATTTTAAAATTGGTTTCCCATCAACCGGACTACGCAAATCATCAAACGTTTTTGCGGTGATTAAATGTATAAACACCATCAAGTGTAAGAACTAAAAATGTTTCCTTGTCTAATTCAAAAATTTTGCGAACGTTTTCTTTTAAAAATGAAACATTGTTATTATTAATTTGAACAGGGCTGAAAGGCTGAAAAAGCTTTGCATTTCTTTCGCCTTTTACAAAACCGGTGCCGGGCATAGAGTAAAAAACAACTTCGCCATCATCAAGAATATAATTAGATGTGTTAATTGGAAAACCGGGAGTTTTTCCACTAATATAATTCTCTGCTTCACCTGTAATATAATTAACTTTAAATACGCCATTTGATATTGCAGTAGCCCATAAATAATTACCTCTACCCAAATACGCACCTGAAGAAACCAGCGTATCAATTTTAGTGTCAGAATGCAACCAAATTGTTTTAATGCCTTTGTTTTCGGTATCTAATACTTCAAGTTTTCCGCCCCTTCTAAAAAATATAGCGTAACGTTTTTGCATTACCAATTTTGAAATAAGGCTATAGCCACTTGTTACATTTAAATTATGCCTGAAGTATTCAGTAAAAACATTGGAGGTGCTATCGTATTTAAAACAACTTTCGGGCGTAACAAAAAGAGGAGTGTTTTGCGCATTTATAAAAACAAAAGTGGTCTGTTTAAATTTTTTTGGTTAAGGTTATTTGTAAACTGTAATTCAACTTTTATAAATTTTTTTGAACTAATATTAAACTTGTACATACTAATACCATCTGATATAAAAATATGGTTATTATAAAGTAAGGTATATGCTTCGTTATTTACGGAAAGGTTTGCAGGAAAAGTAAAATAGGTGAGTTTATCTGATTGAGGCTCTAAATAAACTAAGTTTCTTTTTACACAAAACCATGAATTAGGAGCGCCATTAATCCAGGTAATAAAATAATCGCTGTTTTTATAATTAATAATTTTTTTAAAAGATTTGGTTTCAGGAAAGTATCGGCTGATAGAATTGCGTGTTTTAAAAAACATGCGTTTGTTTTCGTCCATAAAAAGTGCATCGGTAAGCGGTGACAACAAACCCGATTCGCCTTTAACATCAGGACGAAAAACTTTAAAATCGTAGCCATCAAAACGTGTGAGACCATTCTCAGACATCAGCCACAAAAATCCCATACTGTCCTTTGCAATGGAAGTAACTGTGCTTGTTACCAAACCATTTTCGCGTGAGTAAGTAGTGTAGCGATAATCGGTTTGTGCAATGGTATGATAAGCATTAATGACAAATGTTATGCTTAACAAAAACTTCAAAAGCGATATTTTCAGGTTGTAAAAATTAATCACTTTGTAAATATAGAATTTGAAAGGAAAGGTTTGAATTTATACTAATTCAAATCTACTCTCAATCTTTTTTCCAATTCTTCGGCTGTCAGGTTAGGATAGAGTTCGGCATTTGATGCGTAAGCTATCTGCCCGTTTTCTTCGGAAACAATTACAGCAACAGCATCACTTTGCTCGGTAACCCCAATGGCTGCACGGTGGCGCATTCCATATTGAGCAGGTATATCAAGCCGTTCGGTAACAGGCAGCACACAGCGTGCAGCTTTTATTTTGTTATTGTTTATGATAACTGCCCCATCGTGAAGTGGGCTGTTTTTAAAAAAAATACTTTCAAGCAAACGTTTACTCACATCGGCTTCCATTAAATCCCCCGTGCCCTCAAATAATGCCAAATCTGTTTTTCGCGCAATAACTATTATGGCCCCTGTTTTTGTTTTGCTCATACTAACACATGCCTTAATAACAGGATTAATGTTAATAGGTTCTGCCGTTTGAAGTTTCCAGTTCCAAGGTAAAATTTGCTTTGTAAAGCTGTTTTTAGACAAAATAGAATTGGTGCCCAAGAAAATTAAGAACCTGCGTATTTCCTGCTGAAAGAGTACAACCATAGCAATAACACCAACTCCAATAAACTGCCCTAGTATGGCGCCAAGCAATTGCATATCTAAAACTTTTACAAGCAGCCACCACAAAAAATAAATAATAATTATGCCAATAAAAATGTTCATGGCTACACCTCCCTTTAGTAACTGGTAAAGTTTGTAGAGAAGAAATGCAACAATTAATATATCAAGTATATCTAAAAACCTAACAGAAATAAAACCTATGTGGAAGAGTTCCATTTAAAATATTTTCGGTTTCTAATTAAATCATAATGAGGACAGCTTTTCATACACTGATAAAAAATTATTAACTGTAAGTGATCTGTTATTCATTAGCAATTCAGATTAGTTAACGTTTTTCTATTCATTCTCTTACTCAATTAAAATATTTTAGCCTAAATTTTTTTCTATGAGCATTAAGCACACAACCGCACTTTTGTTTTTAATTATCACTAATCAGCTATTTGCGCAAATGCCAATGGGTGCACGGATGCAAAACCGTAATATGAATATAGGGAGATTTTATGGTAAGGTAATAGATGCCAAAACCAATAAACCGGTTGAGTTTGCCGCGGTGCAGATAACACAAACAAAAAAAGATTCGGTATCAGGAGAAAACAAAGAAGCATTGATAACGGGTATGCTTACGGGTGGTAACGGAGATTTTAATTTAACGGAGTTGCCCTTAATGGGAAAATTTACTTTAAAAATTGTATTGATGGGCTACAAGCCATACTCGCAGGCCATCAGCTTTAATTTAAACCAGGGACAAGGCATGCAGCAAATGATGAATGCGGTGGACAAAGACTTAGGTAATATAAAATTAGAACCTGATGCCATTGCACTTGGAACTGTGAATATTGACGGCAGCGCACCTGCTTACGAGTTAAAGTTAGATAAAAAAGTTTACAATTTTGAAAAAAACCCAGTGGCAACGGGCACCACGGCCGAAGACGCTTTAAAAAATGCTCCATCAGTAAATGTGGATATAGATGGCAATCTAACCATGCGCAATGCAGCACCACAAGTATTTGTTGATGGCAGACCCACCACCCTATCACTTGACCAAATACCTGCTGATGCCATACAGGAAGTAGAGGTAATTACAAACCCATCGGCAAAGTACGATGCAAGCGGGGGTGGCTCAGGTATATTAAACATTGTGTTGAAGAAAAACAGGAAGATTGGTTACAATGGCAATGTGAGAGCAGGTGTTGATTCACGCGGCAGGATTAATTCCGGCATTGACCTGAATGCGCGTGAAGGAAAGTTTAATGTGTTTGCAAGTGGAAATTTAAACCAGCGAAAATCTAAAGGTGCAGGCATTACTGAAAGAGATTATTTAACCGGTAGTCCATTAACAACTGTAACACAAAACTCAAAATCTTTAACCAATGGTTTTTTCGGTTTTGTCAGGGGCGGCATTGATTATTTTATTGATAACAGGAATACAATAACACTATCGGCCAGTTATAACCGCGGGCAGTTTAAACCCGAAGACAACTTGATGACAAGAACGGACACTATATATGAGTCATTTATAAATTCATCCTTGTATGACAGACAAAGTTTAACAGAAAGAAATTTTTTTAATAAAGGTGGCTCGTTTTCTTACAAACGTTTGTTCCCTAAAGAAGGAAAAGAACTTACTGCCGATGCAAATTACATGACCTCTGATTTTAAAACCGAAGGAAACTATCATACAGATTATTTGAATACAGGGAATGAAGTTGTTTCAACCTCAGATGAACTACAGACCAATGAAGGAGGTAATGATTTTATTACTTCGCAAATAGATTTTGTAAATCCGCTTAAAGAAAACTGGAAATTAGAAACAGGTGCAAGAGTAGCAATGAGGCTGTATGAAACACTAGTAGAAACTATTTGCTTAATAAAAATACGAGTACTTACGAAGAGCAGATTAAAACAACTAACAGCTACACTTACACAGACCAGGTGTATGCTGCCTATGCAACAGTGAGCAATAAGTATAAAAAGTTAGGTTACCAGTTAGGCTTGCGTGCAGAGAGCTCATTCTTTGAAGGAGAACTCACACTCACAAAACAAAAGTTTGACAATAATTTTCCGGTGAGTTTATTCCCTAGTTTGTTTTTAAGTTATAAATTGGATGAGAAAAATGACTTGCAACTTAACTACACACGTAAAATAAATCGCCCGAGTTTTTTTCAGATTATTCCTTTCCCCGATTATTCCGATTCAGTTAATATTTCTAAAGGCAACCCTTTTCTCGACCCGGAGTTTACAAACTCTATTGAGTTATCCGAGTTACATACTTTCAACCGTAAAAATACTTACACTTATTAGTACATACGCCAATGCCGACCAAAGTATAGCTTATGGTGCTGAACTTACTTCGCAAAATAGCGTAGCAAGTTGGCTCGATTTAACTTTTAACATAACCGCATACAATAGTATTATTGATGGCGAGAACATTCAATCGGGTTTAACCAATGAGCAATTCAGTTGGTTTACCAAACTGAATTTGAATTTTAAACTGCCTAAAAATTTTACCGTACAGGTAAGCGGAGATTATCAATCTAAAACTGCTCTTAACCAAAACACTCAACAAGGTGGTGGTAGAGGTATGATGGGTGGTGGAGGTGGTGGCTTTTTTCGGGCAACAGGGAAGCACTTTGCAAGGTTATAATTTACCCAACTACGGTGCAGAGGTTGCAGTTAAGTATGAGTTTTTAAAAAACAAAGCTGCTTCGGTAACTCTTAGTGTGAGTGATGTTTTCGCAACTAAGAAAAATGAGCAGTACAGTGAATCAGATTATTTTGTGCAAACATCACTTCGCAAACGTGATGCACAGGTTTTAAGATTAAACTTCAATTATCGTTTTGGGAAGGCAGATGTTTCTTTGTTTAAACGCAAAAACACAAAGGTTAATACCGAAGGTATTGACATGAGTATGTGATTTTTTGAAAAGAGAAGTTTTTTGAAGTAGTAAATCAAAAAAATTTCTTTATCCTCTGTTTCTTCTGGTAGGTCTCGTACTTTTAAATGATGCGGGGCACTTGATTATACCCGGATTAAAAATTATTGAAAAATCTATTGTTGTGTAAGAGTCTTTGTATTTGCTGCTTCCGCGCTGTTGCCCGGGCGCAGGGTATTTACCATCTATGCGCCTGTTTGATAATGCCACTGCCACATCGCCATTGGTGGTTGAAGAAAGCGATTCTAAATCGGGATAATTTCCTGCAACATCATCCAAGTAATCGGTAAATAAAAACCGATGGCATAATCCCACCTTGAGGCGCACATTCCTGCTTACACTAAACGAAATTCCAGTGCCAATAGGTATAGCCATTTGGTTGAGCTTATATGGTTTAACATTACTGCCAGTTAAATTTTGTCCTTCGGTGCCGAGTGGTTGCAGTTCATACCAGGTATCGCCCATTTGTGCTTTGGGGTTAAAGTGAAAGAATGCTACGCCTAAAGAAAAGAAGGGGTTAACAAGCCTGCGTTCGAAACGATGGTTTACGTTAAATTCAAAATGTAATTTAAGCTCATCAATAGTTGATTTAAAACTAAGGTTACGGCTGTAGTTAACTTTTTGTGTTGAAATAGAATCGGCAGCGCTTATGGTGCCGTGAGCATAACTCAATACACCTTCAATACGCCCGGTGAGCCAAAACGAAGCACCGGCTGTACCATAAGGATGAAAGAAAGAACCGTTTGCAAAAATAGTATTGGTTCTGTCATCTAAATCGCCATTGTAAAACATGGCTCCACCACCTATAAATATTCCGGTTTTACCCTGCGAGAAAAGTCGATGAGATGAAAAAGAAAAAACAAATACAATTAAAAATGTAATCCTGAATTGTTTCATTAAGAGTAAAATAATAAAAAGATTATTTGGCTAAGATATTAAACCAAAACCTGAATTACCAAGTGTTTGGATGAAATGTTTTTTAAGTAATCTGTTAAAAACTGAAAAGAAGAAAATTAAAAATACCCTTGCCTTTTTCTTTCCTCCATTGCCGCTTCCGATCTTTTATCATCATGTCTTGTACCACGCTCTGTAGTATTACTGCCTGCAATTTCCAGAATAATTTCTTCAATGGAAGCAGCGTAAGAAATCATGGCTCCGGTACAGGTCATATCACCAACCGTACGGTAGCGAACACGCATTTTTTCTACAGGCTCGTTTGTTTTTTTCTGCAAAAAATCTGAATTGGCAATAATCATATTGTTGCGCAATATGCACTCGCGCTCATGCGAAAAATAAATGTTGGGTATGTTTATTTTTTCCATCGAAATGTATTGCCACACATCTAACTCGGTCCAGTTACTTAATGGAAATATCCTAAAATGCTCGCCATATTGTTTGCGTGCATTAAACAAACTCCATAACTCAGGTCTTTGGTTTTTGGGTTCCCATTCGCCAAACGAATTGCGGTGCGAAAAAAATCTTTCTTTAGCTCTTGCTTTTGCCTCGTCTCTACGCGCTCCGCCAATACAGGCTTCCAACTGAAACTCTTCAATGGCATCAAGCAGGGTTGTTGTTTGCAATGAATTACGGCTGGCATTAATACCTGTTTCTTCCACTACTCTACCGCTTTTAATAGTATCATCCACATGCCTTATCAATAAATTTACTTCCATTTTCTCCGCAAATGAATCTCTGAACAAAAGGGTTTCCGGAAAATTATGCCCTGTATCTATGTGCAACAGAGGAAAAGGAATACGCGCAGGATAAAACGCTTTACGAGCCAAATGGGTAAGTACAATTGAATCTTTACCGCCTGAAAAAAGAAGTGCCAGATTGTTAAAGTTGGCAGCAGCTTCGCGCAATACATGTATAGCTTCGCTTTCTAATTCTCTTAAATGATTAAGGTTATAAAAAATCATTGATTACAATGCTGCTTTTTGCTTTGCCAAATTAAATATTTTCTCAACGCAATCCTCTATGCTTTCAAATGACGTATTTACTATCAAGTCCGGAGCAATAGGTTTTTCATACGCAGAATCTATTCCTGTAAATTTTTTTACTTCACCCAATTGCGCTTTTGCATAAAGTCCCTTCACATCACGTTTGCGGCACTCTTCGAAAGGGCAATCAATAAAAATTTCAAAAAACTCATTTTCTCCAAAAATACTTCGCGCAAATTCTCTGTCTTTTTTAAATGGCGAAATAAAAGATGTGATTACGACTACACCAGCCTCTACAAACAATTTGCTTACTTCAGCAACCCGTCTTATGTTTTCTGCCCTGTCTTCGTCACTAAATCCAAGATTGTTATTGAGCCCGTTTCTGACATTATCACCGTCTAAAACCATTGTGTGAAAAGCACTTTCAAATAATTTTTTTTCTAGATAATTGGCAATGGTGCTTTTGCCTGCACCCGATAAACCTGTAAACCAAAGTACAAATGACCGATGACGTTTAAGTTGCCGTCTTTGTTGTTTATTTACACTAAAATTTTGGATGGGAATAAATTTATTCAATTGCTTTTTTTATAGTGTAAATTTATGTGTTCTTACGCTGTTTAGGGAAAACGGAATAATAAATTTCGTCAAAGAAAATTTTAATTCTTAAAACATAAATAGGCGAATTGAAATTATCCCTCACCTCGGGATTATTTTTTAGCATGATGCGATAACCAACACCAAAGCCAACACCAACCCACTTAATAACTTTATAATGCCCGGTAACAGCAGGTTCAAACAAAACAATAGGGTTTGAGTAAATGCGTTCATCCTTTCCGGTAGTGGTATCAGGATAAATAAAGTAAGATTTTCCAAAACCAAAATGCACAGGTACGGTAACCTGCCAAGGGTTATCGTTCAGCAAAACATACTCAGCGCCCAAGGTAAGATAACTTGATTTAAGTTGAGCACGCACTGTATCATCATCATTAATAATTCTTTTTTCAACCACATCAGGGTTTAACCAAAAGTAGCCAATGCCAAGCCTAATCTTCTTATTAAAATCGAGCCCGGTTTTAATTCCTTTTGCATTAGCTCTTGCACCGGTTACAATACTGTTGTAAGAATCTAACTGAAAAAAAAGTTTGGGCTTTGTTTGAAAACTTCGTTTTAGCGTATCCAGAAATTGCGCGCTGCAGCAAATAATTGAAGCGAAAAACAAAAGGGATGTTATTAAAACCGGTTTACGCATTTACAGTACGAACCAAAAGTAACGTTAGACCTCAAATTTTATTGAGAACTTAAAATGAAGAAATAAACAAAAGAAAATACTAAACAAACTTCTCTCCCTTATTCACTTTAACATCGTTTACAAATTGCCTTATTTGCTGCTCATCCTGCTTTTTGCAAACAAGCAAAATATTTTCGGCTTCTACCACAATGTAATCATCAAGCCCTTGCAACACTACCAATTTTTCGTGAGGCATGTTTACAATGCAGTTTTTAGAATCGTAGAGCATTACATTTTTTCCAACTACTGCATTTTTACTTTCATCATGTTTTATGTGCTCATATAATGAACCATAAGTGCCCAAATCACTCCAGCCAAAATCAGCACTCATAACATATACATTTTTTGCCTTTTCCATCACGCCAAAATCTATTGATATGTTGGTACATTGTGTATATGCGTTTCGAATAAAATCTACTTCCTTTTCGGTGTAATACTTATCAGCGCCTTCAGAAAAAATGTGGTGCATTTCGGGTAAATAGTTTTTGATGGCTTCTGTTATGGATTTTAAATTCCATAAAAAGATTCCTGCATTCCAAACAAACTCTCCCGTTTGCAGAAAAAATTTAGCCATCTCTAAATTAGGCTTCTCAGTAAAAGTTTTAACCTTTAATATGTGGTTTGTTTCTTTATTGCCATCATCCACAAATTGTATGTAACCATAACCCGTATCGGGTCTGCTTGGTTTTATTCCTAATGTTAAAAGTGCATCGCTGCCTTTTGTAAACTCAAGTCCCTTTTGAATAGCTTCTATAAAGGCGTTTTCTTTTGCAATAACATGATCGCTGGGTGCAACAACAATATTTGCATCAGGATTTTTGCTGGCTATTTTATATGCAGCATAAGCCACACAGGGTGCAGTATTTCTTCGTAGGGGCTCCCCTAAAATATTTGACGCAGGCAAGTCGGGCAGGTTTAGTTTTACCAAATCAACATACCCTTCATTGGTTACAATAAAAATGTTTTCATGCGGGCAAATTTTTAAAAACCTCATGTACGTTTGCTGAAGCAAAGTATGACCTGTTCCTAAAATATCAAGAAATTGTTTTGGAAAAGCATTACGGCTCATGGGCCAAAAGCGGCTGCCAATTCCTCCTGCCATAATAATGCAGTAATTATTCTTATTCATAAAATTGTAACAGTGGTTTTGAATGATTAATCTATCTAAAAAATATAACCTGCTTAACGTAAAAACCGAAAGCAGGTTATTGAAAATTATTTAAAAATTATTCTACTATAACTTTACTTGTACTCTCAAAAGATTTACTAAATAACCTAACGGTGTAAACTCCTGACGGAAGATTTTTAAAATTAATGGTTACAGTTCTGTCAGCATTCATTGTTAAATTATTATCAGAAATTACTTGTCCTTTTAAATTGGAAATTTCAGATGATAAAGATTCATTTAAAATAAAAGGCAATTCAACTTTAACAGAATTAACAGCGGGGTTTGGATAAGATTTAAGTGTATAAACCTGATCCTTGCTATACAATCCCAATGTGCCTCCGTTAAGCTCTGTTATATAACTTCCAAAAATGGAAGAAGTTAAGGTGGTTGACCCCATTGTAACAGAACCAGCAAACTGACCCACAGAAATTACTTTTCCGGATCCGATTGCCGCCAAAGCTTTACCCATATCAGCCCCTGTATTACCCATTTTAAAAGCCCACAATGGATTTCCGGTTCCACCGTATTTAGCTACATAAGCTTCAACGTTAGAGGCGGGGCTTGCAGAGAGAGAGGGAGCTGCTCCGTTTCCATTTGCCGCAGTGCCAAATGTTGCTGAGCCTGTAAAAAATCCTGTAATGTAAAAATGTCCTCCTGGTTCAACGGCAATATCATTGGCAAAATCAGGAGACCCTCCTCCTACTCTTTTGGCATATTGTATCACACCCGAGGTATTCAACTTTAGAAAAATACATTTGTATAGCCATTGTCATTTAGTTGTGTTCCATTTACAACTATGGTGTCGCTATAATTACCTACAACAAAAACATTATTCTGAGCATCCAATCCAAGTCCTCTTCCCTCATCCTGACCGGCACCTCCTGCACGGGTTACCCATGAGGTATTCCCAGCTCCATCATATTTTGCAACAAATAAATCGCCAAAACCAAGGCTATTAATTGCAGGCAATGCGCCAAATGTGGCGCTGCCCGAAAAGTATCCCGATACAACCGCGTTACCTAAATTATCAACCTTTAAAGCTAATGCAACATCATTAGGAGAATTACCTCCAGCAGATTTTACCCAGGCTAAATTACCTCCTAAATCATACTTGGCAAGAAAAATATCAACTGTTGAACTTGGGCTTGTTGCTGTTGTGGTAGCGTCAAAATAAGCGATATTTTCAAAAGTGCCTGTAACATAAATGTAGCCGTTGCCATTAAATATAATATCGTTTGCCTTGTCAGCAAATAGAAACCCGGCAGTTTTAACCAAACACAATTACCAGCATTATCTAACCTCGCAAAAAAAATGTCCTCTTGCCCCGAAGCAGTAATAGTTTGGGTTCCTACAGTTAATGACTGGGAATAATAGCCGGTTATATATAAGTTATAGTTGTTATCTATAGTAATGCCACCTGCTTTAACCGTGGTAAAACTTGGCCCACTACATTTTATAGCCCACTGGCAAGCCCTGTATTTGAGAACTTGGCTACAAAAGCATCCCGGTTACCAATAGAAGTTAATGATGTTGAACCAAAGGTTTTTGTTCCCTGAAACTCGCCAATTACGTAAATGTTTCCAAGGTTGTCAACAACCGTTCTCATTTTGTCGTCAGAAGAATTTAACCCCCCCACACTGGTTGCCCATGTATGTGTTATGGGCTGAGAGTATATATATGCAGATGCAAGGGTCAAAATGATCAATAATATTTTTTTCATATATGTATATGTTTGATTTGATTTTAGTTAATGCTTGCCGAAAGCGCGAAAATCAGAAAAAAACCAAAGCGAAAAAAGTAAATTTCTGTTTTATTGGGTTTCTTCTCCAACACTGCTAAAAATCTCAATATTAGAGTCGTGCCCACTGTTCTTAACACTCCATGATCGCGGTTTCTCTTTTTCATAAATTAATATGGAGTATTATAAATCATATCTCTTATACTTACGCCTCATTAAAATGGTTTCATTGCTTTTTAGAGATATATCTCCTAAAATTTAAAATTTGAAGTAGCTTTTTAGTATTCGCTAAGAGATAACAGTTTATATACAACACTTACAAGATAATTACTGCAAATTTTTGCAGGCGTTGTAAGCCATCAATCCCATACCAATTTCAAGCGCCTTCTCATCTATATCAAAAGTAGATGTGTGTACGCCCGAGGTTATTCCTCTCGCTTCGTTGCGCGTACCAAGTCTGTAAAAACAGGCTTTTGATTGTTGAGAATAAAAAGCAAAGTCCTCTGCTGCCATCCAAATATCCAAATCAACTACGTTTTCCTTTCCAAGATAGTCCGCAGCATTTTGTTTAATAACATTTGTCAATTCAGGATTGTTGATTAAAGCAGGATAGCCTCTTACAATGTTAAACTCACAACTGCCACCCATAGCCGTTACAATTTGTTCTGCCATTGATTTTATTTTCAGGTGCGCCTCAGCTCTCCATTTTTCGTCAAGGGGTTCTAAAGGTTCCCTCTAAGTAAACAGTGTCTGGAATTACGTTTGTTGCGCCATTGGCAATTACTTTACCGAACGATAAAACACTTGGCATTATAGGATTTGCATTGCGGCTTACCACCTGCTGTAACGCAACAAGCATATGAGATGTTATTAAAACAGGATCAATTGTAAGATGAGGCATTGCACCATGCCCACCCTTGCCTTTAACTGTTACATAAATTTCATCGGTACTTGCCATGTAAACTCCGCTGCGGAAACCAACTTTACCAGTTTCAATTAAAGGCATTACGTGCTGTCCTAATACTTCAGACGGAGATGGATTTTGCAATACACCTTCTTTAATCATGAGTGAAGCACCACCGGGTAATTTCTCTTCACCGGGTTGAAAAATTAATTTGAACGTACCTTTAAAATTTTCTTTTAACTCATTTAAAATTCTTGCAACACCTAGTAAACAAGATGAGTGAACATCGTGCCCACAGGCATGCATTACTCCTGCATTTTTTGATTTGTACTCAACATTGTTAGTCTCTTGTATGGGCAGCGCATCCATATCAGCGCGTAAAGCAATTGTTTTTGATTGCGGATTTTTTCCTTCTATTAAAGCAACAATTCCTGTCTCCGCTATTTTTTGTTTTTTGTTAACCCCAATTTTTTCCAATTCACTCCAAATAAAGGCCTGTGTGTTGTACTCCTTAAAAGACAATTCAGGATTGGCATGCAAATACCTGCGGCATGCAGCTATTTCAGGGTGGAAATCTTTTGCGAGATTTTGTATTCGTGATATTAAGTCCATAAAAATTTAAGGTTCAAACCTAAGTGTTTTTAAAGTTCACATCCATACCTCCTATTTTATCATTTTAACAAAGTAGCTAATTAAACCTGTAACTAAATTTTGCGGCAGGTCGTCCTAAAAAGAGGAAAATATCCCGTTAAAATAGTTGAGGTGTTTAGCAAATCCTAAGATTTTAAAGAAATAATTGCTCAAATATTAAAATATTATCATTGATATTCAATCATTTAGAAAAATTCTATGTATTATGTATTGCATAATACCATGTAATCACACTATCATTGCATCGCAAAGTTCATTACAAAACATACAACAAATCAAAATTCAAAAAATTAATACCATGAACACCATTAAAAAAACCCTGTTGACAGCAATAGTTGCCATGTCAACTTTAGCATTAAATGCACAAAACGCAGAAACTGACATGCTTCCTGCGACCGTTTACAAAGGAAAAATTATTGGAGCTAAAACGCTACCTATGATTACCATTACTGCAAAGAGCAATGCCACTGAAAAAGTTTATGAACTTCCGGTAGTAAACATTACTGCTAGAAGAAGTCGCAACAATATTTTTCCTGCCGTTAAGCACGAGGGTGCGCAGATAGCCTCCGTTAATTTACCGCAGGTTAATATTATTGCAAAGCGCAAAACCGTTTCCATTGCTGCTTTGTACAAAGCATTTAGATTTATGCGCTATAAGTTTTAAATTATTTTTGAAAAGAATAAACTCTAAACACATTTTTGATTTTAGCATTTCAACATTTGTCATTTACATTTACTTATTCAATATTCTTTTATGCAACTAAAAATCTCCAGCCTCAGCAAAACATACCCCAATGGTGTACAGGCTTTGAAAAATGTATCGCTTACCATCAGCAATGGTTTGTTTGGTTTGCTGGGACCAAACGGTGCAGGCAAATCATCGCTCATGCGCACTATTGCTACCTTGCAGGAAGCAGGAAGCGGTTCTATTTTTTTAGATGATTTAAATGTGCTGGAGAAAAAAGAAGATGTAAGAAAAATTCTCGGCTACCTGCCGCAGGAGTTTGGGGTGTATACCAACGTAAGTGCCGAAGAATTGCTTACGCATATTGCCATACTAAAAGGCATAAGCGATTCAAGGCAGCGCAGCGAGTTGGTAAAATCATTATTAGTGCAAACGAATTTGTATGATGCGCGCAAAAAAAAATTGGGCGGTTACAGTGGCGGAATGAAACAACGATTTGGCATTGCTCAGGCGTTAATAGGCAATCCTAAAATAATTATTGTTGATGAACCCACTGCCGGACTTGACCCAACAGAACGAAATCGTTTTTTAAATCTGTTAAGTGAAATCAGCGAGCAGGTAATTGTAATTCTCTCCACACACATAGTTGAAGATGTAAAAGAACTATGCTCGCAAATGGCAATTATAAATAAAGGCGAAGTGTTGTTTGCAGGCCACCCTATGGAAGCCATAAAAATGGTTCAGGGAAAAATTTACACCGCGTTTGCAAGCAAAACCGAAGCAAAAGAAATTGCAGCGCAGTATAAAGTGGTTTCGCAAAAATTCAATACTGGAAAAATTGAATTGCATGTATGGAGTGATGAAAAACTCAATCACACCTTTACCGAAACAGAAACCGGATTGGAAGATGTTTACTTTTCAGTAATAAACGGATTGGTAAAAAACAGTTCGGAGTTTTCAGTGTATAATTCTTAGTAGTTCTCTAATCCGAAATCCTAAATCTCTAATCCAAAATGTTCAACATTTTTTCCTTCGAACTCAGCTACCGTTTTCGCAGACCGGCAACCTATATTTTTTTCGCTATCATGTTTGCATTGGCATTTATTTTTGCAACTACCGATGCAATTACTATAGGCGGTGCATCGGGCAGCGTAAATAAAAACGCACCTTACACCATCAACCAAATTATTGCCGTGCTAACTTTAATTGGCACGTTAATTATTTCTGCAGTAATGGGCGTGCCTGTTTACCGCGATTTTGAACACAACTTCCATGAAATAATGTTTACCACTCCGGTAAAAAAGCTTAATTACTTAGCCGGACGATTTTTGGGTTCATACATTGTTTGTCTTTTTATTTTTTCGGGAATTATTTTGGGTGTAATGATTGGTGTTTACATGCCTTGGGTTGATGGAGAAAAAGTAGGACCGTTTAACCTTATGTATTATCTGCATCCGTTTATCACCATGCTTGTGCCCAACGTATTTATACTGGGTGCAGTGTTTTTTACTTTGGGAAGTTTACTGCGCAGTCAGTTTGCCATTTTTGTGCAGGGTGTGGTTTTTTTTCTTGGTTATATTTTATTGATAGATACGTCAAGCGATGTAGAAAGCAATCCGCTTTTTTCATTGTTTGACCCTTATGGTTTAATTTCTACTTTTTATCAAACCCGTTACTGGACTCCCTCAGAAAAAAATTCAATGGTTGTTCCGCTAACTTCATACTTGTTGTACAATCGTTTGATATGGATTGGCGCTGGAACGCTTATTGGTTTATTGTGCATTAAGTTTTTTAAGTTTTCTAAATCAGGATTGCAATTGCGCAAAAAATTAAAAGCAGAAAAAAAAGAAGAACCCGTAATTCAATCTTTAAAGTTACCGCATGTTGCCAACGATTATTCCTTTGCATCAAAATTTAAAATGTGGCGGCAGACTTTACGATTTGAATTTTTTTCATCCATTCGTTCCATTCCATTTCTCGCCATTACTTTTTGTGGAGTACTTTTTTTACTTGCTCAAACCGATGAAATGGGAAAACTATATGGCACCGCTGCATTGCCTGTAACGTATATGATTACTGATGAACTTACCGGAAATTTCACATTATTTCTTTTAATCATCATTACACTTTACTCAGGCGAAATGATTTGGAAAGACCGTCAGTTTAATTTTTCAAACATTACAGATGCATTACCGGTTTCAAAAAAGATTACCATGACTGCGCGCTTTGCTGCCATGTGTTTAATAGTTGCTATGCTGTTAATTGTTCTAATGCTAACTGGCATGTTAATGCAAACCATCAATGGATATACACGATACGATGTTCCGGTTTATCTAAAACAATTTTTTATGGTTGAATATCCATTTTATGTTTTAACAATTTTGCTTGCGTTTTTTATTCATAACATAGTAAACAATAAGTTTATTGGGCACACCTTGGTTGTAATTTATTTCATTGGTTTTGCAGCGCTTGCGGCAATGGGAATTGACCATAACATGATTTGGTATGGCGATACTGGCTACAGTCTTTACAGTGACATGAACAAGTTCGGGCATTTTCTTTATGCAAAATATCTTTATGTATTCTACTGGCTTGGTTTAGGCATTGCGTTTTTTATGGTGGGAATGATGTTGACAAGGCACGGAAGCGAAGTTGATTTTAAAACACGCATCCATCAATTTAAAAATGCATGGCGCAACGGGCAGGGTAAACTGATGATACCAATTGGGCTTGCCATGTTTGTTTTGTTTGGCAGTTTTATTTTTTACAACACCAATATTTTAAACGAATATCAAACTAAAACAGAACGCGCAATATTTGCTGCTGACTTTGAGAAGAAGTTTCGTAAGTACATTGATTATGTTCAACCACGCATTACCGATGTAAATATTTCAGTTGATATTTTTCCTGAAAAGCGCGAAGCATCACTCAAAGGATATTACATCATTAAAAATAAATCGAAACAGGCAATAGACAGTTTGTTTGTTACATTTTCTGACAGCGATGTTGAAATTAAAAAACTTGATTTCGGAATTCCTGCAAAGCAATTAACAAACTACGAAGGCAATTTTTATATCTATTCTTTATCAAGACCATTGCAACCGGGCGATTCGTCCAAAGTAACTTTTGATTTGTATTACCCAACCAAAGGATTTAAACAGGGAAGAGATTACATTGGTGTTTTTCAGAACGGAACTTTTATTAATAACAACACATTGCCTTCTTTTGGGTATAGCGAAAGTGTAGAGCTAACCGAAAATGATGACAGAAAAAAATATGGCTTGCCTAAACGACAATACAGCATGCGTCTATTAAGCGATTCTGTAGGCGTACGTAACAACTATTTATCACAAGATGCTGACTGGATAAATTACGAATGTGTAATAAGCACATCGGCTGACCAAATTGCAATTTCACCGGGTTACCTTCAAAAAGAATGGAAAGAAAACGGAAGAAATTATTTTCACTATAAAATGGATGCCCCCATTGTAAATTTTTATTCTTTTTTAAGTGCGCGTTACGCTGTTTTCAGAGATAAATACAAAGGCATTAATATCGAAATTTTTATCACCCAACACATAACTGGAATATTGAAAAAATGAACAAGTCAATAAAACACACAATTGACTACTGCCAGAAAAATTTTTCGCCCTACCAATTTAAACAAGTAAGAATATTGGAATTCCCACGCTACCAGCAATTCGCACAATCATTTCCTAATACTATTCCCTTTAGCGAAGCAATTGGTTTTATAATGATACTGTCTGATGATAGCGTTGTTGACATGGCATATTATGTTACATCGCATGAAGTGGCGCATCAGTGGTGGGGCCACCAAGTGGCAGGAGCAAACACGCTTGGCTCAACCATTATGGTGGAAAGCATGGCGCAGTACACAGCCCTGATGGTGATGGAAAAAGAATATACTGCAAAAAACATCAACAAATATTTAAAGTATGAGTTAGACCGTTACCTGGCAGGTCGCTCGTTTGAACGCAAAGGCGAACAACCGATGGTAACGTGCGACAACCAACAGTACATTCATTATCAAAAAGGTTCGCTGGTTATGTACCAGTTAAAAGATTTAATTGGAGAAGATTCATTAAATGCTGCATTGAGCAGGTTTATAAAAGAGTATGGATTTCAGTCAGCACCGTATGTGCAGTCGCCAACGTTTGTAAATTACTTACGCAATGCCACGCCTGATTCATTAAAATATGTGGTAACAGATTTGTTTGAAAAAATTACGCTCTTTAATTTACAAACCACAGAAGCCACAGCAATCAAGCAAGGCAACAATTATAGAGTGAAAATAAAAACCGAAGCCGAAAAAGTTTATAGTGACAGTATTGGCAACGAACAAAAAATACCGATTAGAGACTGGATTGATATTGGAGTATTTACCGAAGGTGCTAACGGAAAAGATTCGCTTATCTATGTTAAACGAAACCATTTCAATAAAAAAGAAAGCGAATTTGAAATAACCGTTTCTGCTAAGCCAACAAAAGCGGGCATTGACCCCATGTTTAAATTAATTGACAGGGCAACAGAAGATAATTTGAAAAAGATTGAAGTGGAAAATTGATTAAGTTTACATTTTAAATCAAAAAAAAATAATTGCGATGAAATTACTCTTAGATATTCCTGACAACAAGGCTAAATCTTTTATAGAAGTTTTAAGAAGCATCTCATTTGTTAAAGCCAAACCGCTTACCGATTCCAAAGGATTGCTGATGGAAGAAATAAGAGAAGCTGTTGAAGAAATGAAACTCATTAGAAAGGGAAAGAAGAAAGCCCGTAATGCAGAAGATTTTTTGAATGAGCTATAACGTAAAGTCTATTGCGGTTTTTGAGAGGCAAGCGAAGCGATTAATCAAAAAATATCCTTCTCTCAAAAAGATTTTTCAATTGATACAGCTTCTGAAAAACAACCCGAAAGAAGGAACTCCTATTTTAAAAGGATGTTATAAAATAAGACTTGCCATTGCTTCAAAAGGAAAAGGCAAATCAGGCGGAGCACGAATAATTTCAAATTTTGTTATAAAGGATTCAACTGTTTATTTGCTTACCATTTACGATAAGTCTGAAAAGGAAAATATTTCTGACAAAGAACTTGGCGAACTTTTAAAATTTATACCCGCTTAAAAAATTATTGGTTGTATGCTTTTACTTTCCAACATCCAAAAACACTACCACCATTTTTTAGCTTTAGATATTCCTGAAATAAAATTTGAGAAAGGATTAAGCTGGATAAAAGGTACGAATGGTTCGGGAAAAACTACATTGTTTAAAATCATTTCGGGTATTGCTCCTTTTAAAGGAGAAATAATTTTAAACCCAAACATCAGTTGCAAAAAAAAACCACAGCAGTACAGACTGTTTACAAACTACGCTCCTGCCGAGCCGGTATATCCAACATTTTTAACCGGCAATGATTTGCTTGATTTTTATATATCATGCAAAAATGGAAATGCAGCACAGGTAAAAATGCTATGCGATATTTTTAATATGCACGAGTACATTAAAAACCCTGTTGGCACCTACTCAAGCGGAATGCTTAAAAAATTTTCCATTGCTTGTACATTTATAGGAAATCCAAAAATAATTGTGCTTGATGAACCACTAATTACCTTAGATGAACCATCGGCAAATAATCTATACGATTTAATAAAAGAAACTTTGACTAAAGAAGTTGCAGTGCTTATATCATCACATCAAAAAGTAAACTTATCATTCTTTGAAAAGTGCAATGACTATTTAGTAGGGAATAAAACAGTTTTACAATTAACTTCTTAAAATCCTTATAATGGAATTTTTGTAGAAGTAATAGAGTAATAAATTATTTATCAAACAACTCATGTCCCGTTCCATCACGCAGGTGTTGTTGCATTTTTTTTACAATACCATCAGCACGCTTCCCATGACTATTTATTTTACCCAGCATTTCTTTAAGGCTGTTTAGTATTTCCATTTTCTCTTCTTCAGATTGTGAAGTAACTAATTCTTCAGCAAGGTCAATGGTTACTTCTGAAAAATTATTTACAAAGTTAAGTGGGTTTTGAATCTCATGAGCAATGTTAGAAGTAAGTTTACCAAGCGATGCCAGCTTTTCCTGTTTGACAAGTTCAGTTTGTGCTAATTTTAAATCAGAGTAAGCCTGCTGTAATTCACGATTTATTTTTCTTTCTTCTTGTTCTGATTAAAAAAGCAAACGTCAAAAAACTTAATCCTATAAATGCACAGCCTAAGCCATAAGTTACAGCCATTCTTCTCTGGGAGGTAAGCCGTTGTATTTCGTTCTGGCTTTTTAACAGCTCTATTTCTTTTTGCTTTATATCTTCTTCACGTGTTTTCTCAAGTTGTGCTATTTTTTGTTTGTTATCTTCATTGTGAACAGAATCGCGATATGCTATTGATTTTTTATAATAAGACAATCCTGCACTGTAATTACCTTTCAGCAACTGAACATCTGAAAGATACTGATACAATTCATGCAAAAAATTCTGGTCATTAACTTCGGTAAATATGGCAATAGATTTAGTTAAATATTCTTCGGCTTTAAGTAACGCAGTCTTAATGTTTTTAAGGCTATCAGGCGATAGGTTAATTCTGTTTTTTATTGCATCGGCTGCTATATGATAATACTCTTCTCCCATGTTGCCGATATTAATTCCTACCTGTATGGTATTTCCCATCGCAGCATTCATCTCCAATGCCCTCGAATTATATTCAAGCGCTCTTGCATATTGCCCCATTTCCTGATACACAAATGCCACATTACCAAGATTTCGGGCTATACCTACCTTGTCATTTAGCTGCCTGTATAATGATAGTGCCTTTGAATAATACTGAAGCGCCTTTTCGTATTCTCCAGAAGCATCATACACAATACCTATATTACCAAGGTTACGGGCTTCACCGCTTATATTTTTTAATTCTTCGTTTATCTTCAACTTTGCAATTCCGTGTTTAAAATCAATATCCTCATTTAACTTCAGTGCCTTAAACTGAAACTCAAGTGCCTTAGGGAAATCTGATTTAGCCCAATAACACAAACCAATTCTATTATAAGACGAAGCAACGCCTTTTTCCCAATTAATTTTCGTTGATAGCTCTAATGCCTTTTGACCGAATACTATCCCCTTATCAGGATCAATTTTATGCAATTCGTAAGAGAGTTCAATGTATGATGCTGCAAGTAAGGTATCATGAGAGTTGTTTGAAATGCTCCACGCGTTGACAACTGAAAGGATAGAATCGACACGATCCTGTCCCTGCTTTTGTGCGAAACCAACTGCACAAAAAAACTGTGTAACAAAACAAAAAGTAATAATTTTTTTCATTAACCAGGAAAAGTAAAAGACCTTTCAAAGATATTTTTAAAACAATGTTTATAATACACGTTCGTAATTGATAAATAAACAGCTAATGCCTAAAAACTTTCGTATGTTTTGAACTAAATTTGAAGTCTTCTGAATAGAAATATGCATCCAATATCATCCATACTTTTTAAATCATTAGTCAACACATTTTACCAGCGCCATGCAGGCATGTTTTTAGTTTTTTTCCTACTAATGTTTGGAGTTATTCCTCCGCAAAATTTATTGAGTTACCACCAAAAATTGCTGGAGGCATTTTTAGGAGATCCCATTTTTCGAATGGTGGTTTATTTTTTCTGGCTATTGTATATGTTCAAGTGTATTCAGTTTGTTTTCCAACAAACAGAAAAACCGCAGTATCAATTTATTTATGAAATAAATGCTGTTAATTCAGTGCAAAAGTTTTTTGCTATTGCTACTACTTTGCTTTGGTTATTACTGCCTGTTTTGTTGTATGGGCTGGTTGCAGTTATGTATGCTGCAAACAAAAATCAGTTTACGGTTGCGCTTGAAACTTTAGCAGCAGGAACTGTGTTGCAATTGTTATCATCTTACATCATTCATCAGCAAATTTCTAAAAGAGAAGATGATGGCTTGTCTAAATTCTTGAATTTTCTAAGTCTTCGTTTACCTAAACCCTACATAGTAATAATCTTAATACACGTGCTTAACGATTTAAAAGTAGTGTTTGGCGTAACCAAATTATTCAGCATCATTTGTCTTATTATTTCGTTTGCCTTTTGTGACGCGGGCGTTTATGATATACGAGTAGTAATGCTTGGCTTACTTTTTTCAATGCTTGCGCATACTACATTACTGTTTGAATTGCGCAAGTTTGAAGAAACACAATTGCTTTACATGCGCAACACACCACAAACAATTTTTGGCAAATGGTTGCGTTACGTTTTGTTGATGGCAATTGTTCTGATACCTGAATTTCTTTTACTTATAAATGTTATTGGTGATAAAATAACATTTGTGCAATTACCTGTGCTTATTTTGTTTTGCATTTCCATACTGCTTTCATTTATAGCTTCGCTTTATCGTTTACCGTTTAACAAAGACAAAGCTATTATCAATCCAGCCTATATTGTGCTGGTGGTTTTCTTTTTAATTATTTACAAAATGTTTTTAGTGATAATTACATTATTGCTCATTCTAAGCTTATTTTTAATGTACACTAATTTTTACCGTTTTGAGTTAATTGAAGAAAAGAAATGAGAATATTTTTTTACTCTTCCCAGCGTTTATTTGTTTAATAACACCATCTCATCTTAAAGCACAAGAAAAGATACATTACCGGTATTAAATGCCGATGTACATTCAAAAACATTGCTTTCTAAAAACTATGAATCATTAGAACAATTAGCTATTGAACTAACTACACCATTTGTTACCGACAGCGAAAAAGTGCGCAGCATTTTTATTTATGTAACTCATGCAATTAAGTATGATGTAAACAAACCCTTAAATCAAACCCTCCTTAGAACATTTACCTTTCAATCAGCAGTTTCTGTTTTGATGAAAAGAAAAGCGGTGTGCGAAGGTTACGCCAATCTTTTTAAAGAACTGTGTGTTGCCTCAGGTATTAAGGCTGAGTTTATTGGCGGTTATGCGCGTAATGAAGAAGAAAGCATCGCAGAACCTCATGCATGGAATGCCGCATATATAAATAATGAGTGGAAACTGTTTGACCCAACATGGGCAGCAGGTGGTGTTAACGCTCAAACAAAAAAATTCTATCAACAATTTGAAGAAAAATATTTTATGACCGCTCCACAAAAACTTATTCAATCACATTATCCCGATGATCCAATGTGGCAATTACTAAATCTTCCGGTTACAAGAAAGCAATTCGAAAACAAATCAACATTTTCAGAAATCAATTTTAGTTTTAACGATACCATAGGCAATCATTACAAAACTGATAGCATAGCCCGCATGGCAAATGAACTGAAGCGTATGATTGCTTTTGACCCTGGCAATGATACTTACAGCAGACAGTTAAATATGTTTAACGAAAATTTGGAAGTGGATAAAATGAATCGTGCAAATGATATAGCCCAGGAGGCTATTGATTCACTGAATGAAACTTCGCGTTTTATAACCAGTGCCAGACAAAAACGCAACTACACAGCAATGAATGAAAACGAAAAGCTTCTTTTTGATAAGATTAACGGAGCCGAAAAGAAAATTAAATCAGCGCTTGAATTGCTTAGGCAGTGTAGTCCCTCATTGCCACAAAATAAAATGATGGTGCGAAATAATATCAGCACACTAAAGCAAAACTTGGAGGCAATTACTAATAATAAAAAATACCTGTTTAACTATTACAACACACCTAAAGCAAACCGCGCACGATTGCTTTAATTGCTAACGAAACAGCGTTAATAATTTCCAATTTACAGTGATGCTTTTGAGAAGTAAGCCTTTTATAAAAATTATTTTTGCATCAGCAGAAAAACAATGGCAGAAGAAGGAAGCAGCCTGGCAAGAAAGGCTTTAAGAAGTTCGTATATCAGTACCGTTTTCAGCATTTCGCTGGTGCTGTTTTTAATGGGCATGTTGGGTATGCTGTTACTCAATGCAAAAAGAATTTCTGATTATGTAAAAGAGAACCTTACAATCACGGTTATGCTAAAAGCCGAGGCTACTGATGATGATATAACGAGCATGACTAAAAACTTAGAGGGAAATACTTTTGTAAGAAATGTTCAATACGTTGACAAAGATTCTGCAGCAAAAAATTTACAAGCTGAGTTGGGCGAAGATTTTGTTTCTTTTCTTGGTTACAACCCGCTGCTGCCATCTCTTGATGTTCAACTAAAAGCAGAGTATGCTACTGAAGAAAACATTGCAGAATTACAAAAGATGCTCGTTCAGAATTCCCTGGTAAAAGAAACTTACTATCAGCAATCCCTCATAACATCTATTACCAAAAACATACGCAACATTAGTTTAATAATACTGGGCTTTAGTGCTTTGTTATTTTTTATTGCCGGGGCTTTAATTAATAACACCATTAGGCTTGCCTTGTATTCAAAAAGGTTGCTTATTAAGAGTATGAAGTTAGTTGGTGCAACACGCAATTTTATACGCAAACCCTTTTTGGTTAAAGGAATTTTGCAGGGGCTTTACGGGGCTATTATTGCTGATTTAATGTTGCTTATTTTATTTTATTATGCTAAAAAAGAGGTAAGCGAGTTAATGTTTTTGGAGGATTTGCCCAGCACCGGAATTGTTTTGGCTTCGGTAATTGTACTGGGTATTTTTATTTCAGGATTCAGCACCTACTTTGCCGTAAATAAATATCTTCGCCAGCGAACAGAAGACGTTTATTAAGTTTAATACAATGGCAAAAGAAAAAGTTCAGGTGAGTGCTGCTTCAAAAACTCCCGCTAAAGCAATAACTAAACCTGTAGTAAAATCAAACGAGCAAGACCTAGCTTTTGGAAAAATCAATTACATGTTAATGATTGCAGGAATTTTGTTGCTCATTATTGGTTATGCAATGATGTCGGGGGGGGGTAGTAATGATCCTAATGTTTTTAATCCCGAAATTTTCAGCTTCCGCAGAATTACACTTGCGCCAATTATAGTGCTGTTGGGATATGGTTTAGAAGTGTTAGCCATAGTTATAAAAGCGAAAGACTGATAAAAATCAGAAGAAGGAACAGCAAACTTTTCACTTTTGAGTTTTGACTTAACTCTTTTGAATTTAAACATATGACCATTCTTCAAGCTATCATTCTTGCAATTATTGAAGGCATTACAGAGTTTCTTCCCATATCATCAACCGGGCACATGATAATCGGTTCAAGTATCATGGGTATAGCATCACAAAACTTTACCAAACTTTTTACTATAGCAATACAGTTTGGCGCTATACTTTCTGTAGTGGTTTTATATTGGAAGCGTTTTGTAAACCTTAAAGATTTTGGTTTTTACATTAAGCTATTAATTGCATTTATTCCTGCTGTAGTTTTTGGTTTGGTTTTTAAAAAATACATTGATATCCTATTGGAAAATGTAATTGTGGTTGCCATAATGCTTGTCTTGGGCGGAATTATTTTTTTAATGATAGACAAGTGGTTTACAAAAAACGAAAACGATGATGCAGCTGGTGTTTCAAATAAAAGTGCTTTTATCATAGGCTTGTTTCAGGTTATATCGATGATTCCAGGTGTATCGCGTGCAGCGGCAACTATCATTGGGGGTTTGTCACAAAATCTTACCCGAAAGGCTGCCGCTGAGTTTTCATTTTTTTTAGCGGTGCCCACCATGTTTGCTGCCACGGCAAAATCATTGCTTGATTATTACCAGGATGGTTACACAATTACCTCAAACGAAATTCAACTGCTTGCAGTAGGAAACATTGTTGCTTTTGTAGTTGCCATGATAGCGATAAAAGCTTTTATTAGCTTTCTCACCAAAAATGGTTTTAAAGTTTTTGGGTACTATAGAATTTTGGTTGGGGGAATTATTCTTGTATTGCATTTTATGGGTATTGAGTTGGGAATGCTGTAATTTTTAAATACTAACCAATTTAGTTTTTACATGCATTTTCATGTAAATTCAGAAATCAATCTTCCAACGCCTTTTCAATATTCTTATCAGGAATCACCCATAGCACCGCAACAAATGCAAATAAAATGGCTGAAACTACGGGGTAAAAAACGACATTGCAATAGCTGCAGAATAACATAACAGTGAAACATTTCCTTTAATTCCCTGTTTTTGCAAGGCTGTGTTAAGTTTGGTGGTATGTTTATAGTGCGCAATAATGGTACGGTGCAAAACGGTGTAACCAATTGCGCAAAGTATAAGGTTAATGCCATATAAAGTAACCGGTAACTTTTCAAAATGATTTTCGCCCATGTAAGCTGTAGTAAACGGAATTAAAGAAAGCCAGAACAACAAGTGCATGTTTGCCCAAATTATTTTGCTGTTAACATGATGCACCGTGTGGAGCAAATGATGATGGTTGCCCCAATAAATTGCAACATAAATAAAGCTTAAAATATAACTGAGGAAAACAGGAAGCAATGGTAAAAGGTCCTTTATGGTAATGCCATGCGGAACTTTTAACTCCAAAACCATAATGGTAATGATAATGGCAATAACACCATCACTGAAAGCTTCAAGACGTGCTTTGGTCATTCGTTAAACAGTTTTATAAGTGAAGCAGAATAAATTATTGCTGACGCATGTCTCCATCATAACTCATCATCCAGTTTATTCCGAATTTATCAGTAAACATTCCAAACAACTCGCTCCAAAAAGTTCTTGCAAGTGGCATAGTAATAGTTCCACCTGCAGAGAGTCCGTTAAAAATTCTGTTTGCTTCTTCTGCACTGTCTGCGTTTATTGAAATGGAAAAATTATTTCCTTCTTTGAAATTGCTTGACCACTCACCACCGGTATCACTGCCCATTAAAATTGTACCACCGCCAATAGGCAAAGAAACGTGCATAATTTTTTCTCCATCATGGTCAGGCATTTTTGTCCTTCGGTTGGTGGCATGTCTTTAAATTTTCCGATGTAAGGAAACTCTCCGCCAAAAACAGATTTGTAAAAATTAAATGCAGCTTCGCATGTGCCGTTAAATGTTAAATAAGGATTGATTTGTGCCATTTTTAAAAGGTTTAGTGTTATGTATAAAATTACTGAATCTTAATGTCGGTAAATATAAGCAGTGCATAATTACAGATAAAAACAAACAGTAAGCCAAGCCCAAAACGAAATTGATTTTGGAAAATTAGCAGGAATTGATAAAAATTTAGTGTATTACCGTTAAGCGTTTTAAAAAATATCCCTTTGAAGTAAACAATTGTACAAAGTAAACGCCATTTAAAAACGACCTGCTGTTTACTTCATAAAAAAAAGCATCGTTCATATCAATGTTTCCCAACTTAAAAACTTCTTCTCCTTTACTGTTTAAAATTTTTAAAGCTGATATTTTGGTAAAAGGAAATCTGAAAGAAATACGCAAAGTGTTTCCTGTAGGATTGGGGCTTACTTTAAACTCATTCATTGTTTGGGACAGATGTTCACTACCAACTACCGTGCTAAAATCGTACCCATAAAGGTTTCCGCCTGTTGAAAATAGCCTTTCGTCTGTAAAATATACCTCACCGTTATTAATAAAGGCGGCTCCTTCCTTCTGGGTTTGGGTTCCGCCAAAACTGAAATCAAATACATTTCCGTTAAAGAAATTATCGCCCGCAAATCCACTAAAAAGCCACCCTTGAGTATTGGAAATAAGAAGCATTTTATCTCCTGTTGAAGAAATGGTTGCCGATGTAATAGAGTTATTTATTAAATTACCAACACCGGTAAAAAAACTGTCGGTAAGTTGCGCCACATAGCTACCGGGCTGAGAAGGCAATTTGTACATTTTAGTGTAGCCGTTGTAGGGTACTGTTCTGTTTTTTGAGAATAGGTACAAAGAATCATTGAACCAAAACATGGCTTCCATGTCAAAATTTTTAAGACTATCGTGTGGTGGAAATGCAACCTGATCAGGGTAACTGAAGTTGATGATTTGTGCAGCTACGCTATCACCAATAATAACAGAGGGATTTGGTACAATAACAATTTTGAGATCAGTTCTGTTGTTTAAATTATTTCCAAAATCTCCAATGTAAAAATCTCCATTATCATCTTTGCAAACTTCTTCCCAATCAGTATTTACAGCATTGGTAATATATAGCGCACGCAAAAGATTACCCAATGTATCAAAATGATAAAGTTCGCTGTTATTAGTTGCATCGTTATGGCTCTAAACACTATTTGTATTTTGGGTTGATAACCCTGATGATTCTGACAGAATCAAAGGCAATGAGTGAATAAGCCGTGGTGTAAGAGTTTGTGCATTTGCACAAAAACTAATCAGAATTGAAGCAAACAAGAATTTTAGCTGGGCTCTCATAGAACCTCAGCAACAACATAGGTGCTTCCGCCCACAAAAATTAAATCGTCTTTTAGAGCAGTGGCTTTTGCTTTTTCAAACGCTTCTTTAACTGTGTTGTAGCTTTCGCCCTGCATACCATAAGCATGTGCGCGCTGGCGCAGTTCATTTTCGTCAAGTGCGCGGGGCACATTGGCTTTGCAGAAATAATAGGTTCCCTTTTTGGGCAAAAGTGAAAGCATATCCTCAATACTTTTATCGGAAGCTATTCCTAACACAAAATGCAAGTTTTTAAAAGGAATACGCTCAATTTGCTCTACTACATGTCGTAACCCTTCGGCATTATGTCCTGTATCAGCTATTGTTAGCGGTTCTTGAGAGAGAATGTGCCACCTGCCTGCAAATCCGGTTAATGCCATTACATTTTTAAACCCTTTAAGCACAGCATCACTCTTTATCAAAAATCCCTTTTGGTGTAAAACGTTAATGGCAGAAAAAACAGTTTGAACATTTTTTACCTGGTACATTCCTGCAATACCCACTTCCATATTTTTTTGAACCACACTCCTTCTTTCAAAAATATCAACTACCAATTTTAACTGGTTATTGGTTTTTAAAGCGGCTTTATATTCTTTATCGGCAAAAACAATTCGAGAATTTTCTGTCTTTGCTTTTTTTACAAATACATTTTTGATTTGCTGCGATTCTCCAATCACAACCGGAGTACCTGGCTTAATGATACCGGCTTTTTCAGTTGCAATTTTTTCCAGTGTATCGCCAAGAAGAGCAGTGTGATCTAAACCAATGTTTGTTATAATAGAAAAAAGTGGATTGATAACATTTGTAGAATCTAATCTGCCGCCTAAACCTGTTTCTATAATAGCCACATCGGGTTTTTCTGTCCTGAAATAATCAAAAGCCAAAGCCACGCTCCACTCAAAAAAAGAAGGCTCAATTTTTTCAAAATGAGTTTTATGTTTCTGAACAAACTCTACCACATATTTTTCAGGGATCATTTTCCCGTTTATGCGTATGCGCTCTCTAAAATCTTTTAAGTGGGGAGATGTATAAAGCCCGGTTTTATAACCGGCACTTTGGAGGATGGCAGCTAAAAAGTTAGACACTGATCCTTTTCCATTGGTACCTGCCACGTGTACAAACTTCATTCCTTTGTGAGGCTCTTTTAAGACTTTAAGAAGTGCCAGTGTGTTATCCAAATCGGCTTTGTAAGCAGCATCGCCAATACGGTGGTACATGGGCAACTTCTCAAAAAGGTAGTCAAGAGTTTGCTGGTAGGTCATACTGATTTGGAGGGTGAGTTGCAAATAATTAAGGCTGCAAAAGTAGGATAAACTTTTAGTTTTTAAAATGTTAGCCTTAAGGCAAAGTAAAAGGCGGGGTTAAAAAGGGTTAATTTAAGAATGAAATCCTCTCTTAAAACTTAAACTTGGTTATCTCAGCATTCATTTTATGGAAAAACTTCCATTGGTTGCTTTGGGCAGAATCTAACGGGTAAACATCAGCCGCAACGGTACGTTGGGCGGGCTCGTATTTTTTCTGAAACTCTTCGGGCATGTCGTAGGTGCCAAGGTATAGTCGTTTTATTACACCTTTGCTGATTGTTCCATCAGGGAATTTTACTTTCACAATATCTTCCTCGCGAAAATCGTCAATATCCTTTTGCTCAAAAAATGCTTTTATAAAAATTTTATCTCTACGCTGTATAGAAAGTATATCGTCTGTCCGCAAAGCGGTTTCGTATTCGCTTTTAAAGAGGCGGTTTACTATGCCACCAACCGGTGCTATAAAAACGCGCGCCAAACCCATCATGCCGGTAGCAGATGTGGATGATTTATTTACAGCAGAATCGGGTTTAAGCATTTTTTCGGGATCATTTAATTGCTCAGCAAGCAAAGCCAACTCCGTATTTGCCATTTGAAGTTTTAAAATATCTGTGCGCATTTTATCGGTTTCGTTTTGGGCTGCCTCTAATCTTGAATGAGGCAAGGCATCTAACATTACCTGGTTTTTTATTCGTAATAGCTCCCTTTGTTTTTTACTGAGAAGTTTACTGTTTTCTGTTATATCAATTTTGTTGAGCGCAATTTTGGTTTGTATGTTAAATATTTCGCGCTCTACCCAAGCCCTACCTGTACTGCTATTTTTTTCGGAAATATTGCTTGATGTATCACTTATACCAAGCAATTGATTGGCGCGGGCTTCTACAAAATACAGAAACAACGAATCGCCCTCGTGAATGGAATCGCCTTCAGCTTTAAAAATTTTAAGAATGCGGCTGTCTTCTGTAAGTCGTATCATTAAATTATCGAGCAACACCTGTCCGTTAGCCTTTACATACAAAAACTTGTTAAAGACATAATATGCTAGCGAGCCCAAAATCAAAAACAACACAACAAAGTAAACCACCCTGTCGTAGTTTGTTTTCTTTTGGCAACGGGCTTTTTCTCCTGCTGTGTTCGAGCATAGTTGTTCCGCGCCTGAAATTGATGCTCTTCATTAATATTTTTGTGTCTATTTTTTTATTGCCAGTAAAGTAGCTGCTGCATAAGCTTTTCACATGTGCTAATTAATGATTGCTAGTCGGGTAATTTTATGAGGCGGGTTAAATCATGTATGGCAAATTTATTAATACCGGTTTTGTCTGCAATTATTTTCATATACTGGTTCATGTCTGTTAACGATGCAAAATCTTCGGTTCGCAATGCAATCACTACTTTATCTTTTACGAATTCAAAATTTTCCTTGAGTTTGCGGGTTACATAATCTGTCTTGCGGTTTTCATAAACCATTACATAAATGCGGCTGCAATAATCTTCAATATCCTGTATCAAACTTAAATCATAATTAACAGGTACCGATACGTTTAATTTTATTTTTTTGCTCGCATATTTTATAAGCCGCCTGCATCATTGTGCTATACTTACGGTAATACTGCGTTTTATTTTGTTGCCAATCGTCAAATGTATGCGGCTCTACATCAAGGTGCAACGCATTAAACTTTGGTTTGCCGGTGTATGTAAACAATGCACTAAAATATTCCTGCAACTGCGCAGGAGTTTTATTAATGAGGCTGTTGTCGCCAATTAAAAGCTCTGACGATATGTTTGACTTTGCCAGCGTGTCCATTCTGCTCAGAGCTTTTACCAAATCGTTGCCGGCAGAGATAATGGCATTGTCCACATCATTTTTAATTAAAAACTCCGATATAAAATTGATGTTGTTGTTTTCAAATGCATGACTCCATACATAAACAGACTTACTTAAAGAAAATTTCATTGCATTTTGCTCAAGCGAATCCAGTTCAACAAGTGAAATATAATCCTGCATATTAGCAGTAGGGTTATACTTGTTTAATTGAATAAGTTTCAAATACAACTGCTGTTTTACATCAAGCAATTCTATGCGCTGGTCTAAAAACTCATCCAACAGTTTTAACGATTTTACAGGATTAAATTCAGCATCGGTATATTGCATGCGAACACGCTCTATACGTAACAACTCAGCCCACTCTGCATTCTTTTCGTAAAGGTCTAAGTACTGTTTTAGTTTGCTACGGAATTCATAAAAGTAACTCATCATTTCGGCAAGTTGCTCCCTGTTTCCCGATGTTAAGTTATGTTTAATCATTTCTGTTTTAGCCGCAGTAAGCTGTTTGCCATCTCCTCCGCCAATAGGAATTGAAAAAGACAAACCGGCACTCATAAAGTTGCGCGCTGTTTCGCTATAAAAAGCATCGTAGTAATTATAACGGAGTGATGCTTTAAAGTTTATTTTATGATTGGCGCTTTGTTGTAACTCAAGTGCTTTAATACTCAGTTTTAAAATGCTGTCTTCAGCAGCGCCAAGTGCCGCATAGTTTTTTAAGAAAGTTGCAAAATCAAAATCAATAAGAGGCAGTGTAAATGCCTCGGTGCTATCAGGTGTAAATTGTTCTTTAAAAATATAGTTATAGTTATCGTAGATGTCAAGGGAAGTGGTAATGTCAATTAGTGACTGTTTAAAATGAATAAACTCAAGGTTGGTAATTTCCTTTAAGTCGTGTAACGAATTAATGAGGTCTGTTTTTGCATCTAAAATTTCTTTGCGCTTTTTCAACAGTCTTATTTTTTCAATATTAAATTTATAAATAACCTGTGCGTAGCGCGCGCTTATCTCCTGTTGTTTTTTATCCTGCCTTGCATTCAGGTTATTAATTGCCATTTGCAGTTCGGCTTGTTTGGCTTTATTGGTGTTTTCAAAAAGTCCGCCTTTTAAAATATTCCAGTCTATGCCTGCCTGTAAGCGTTGGCGGTATATAATATCCTCATCGCCTGTTCCTGTCTCGAAATTTTGCAGATAGTTACTGTTAAACTCCATTCCTGCATTGCGCCTGAGTTTTTCCAACTCAGCCTTTTTACCGCATTTTGGTAAGGCGCATCAGTAGCCGATGGTTGAGCATTTGAAAAAACTTTTTTGGCGTTTTCTAAATATCCCTGCTGAATTTTTGAAGTAGTTAATTGCTGATAGTTTTGAAAAACCTTTTGCAACTTGCCAATTTTATTTGCCACTAAAGTGTCTCTGGCAGTTTGGGCATTACAGAAAAAAGTAGCGGACAAAAAAATAATAAATGCCATTGGCAAACGCCATACGAAACCATTGCCCAAACTTTTTAAAGTTTTCTTCTGCTTCACTAATAAAAAAATCTCTTACTGTTAAAAAGTTAAAAGTAAGAGCCTAAAAGAGTTGAACCACAAAGTAAAGGTGGTTTAATTAACAAAAGGGATGTGGAAAAGAGCAAGTTATAGTAAGGATGTTTTATATCTGTAAAACAAATAGATTATTCTGATATTTTTGCCGCTCTTTTTCCAATGCCACAAGACCAAACCATTATTGATGAAAGAACCCTTGCTGCGCGTTTAAGCGACTATAATGAGTTGCTCAAATTCAGGCTTGCGTCATTGGTGGTTTTTTCTGCTGCGCTTGCTTATTTGCTTGGATGGGATGGCAGCGTTAACTGGTTGCAGTTTACCGCGCTTATCGTTGGTGGATTTTTAATTACAGGTGGCTCTAATGGTTTAAACCAGTTGTTTGAAAAAGATACAGACAAACTGATGGTACGCACACAAAACCGCCCATTGCCTGCCATGCGCATGTCAAGTACAGAAGCATTGGTAGTTAGTGTTTTGGCAGGAGGGTTAGGATTGTTTCTACTTTTTTATTTTCTCAATTTTAAAAGTGGTGTACTTGGTTTAATTGCATTAATAAGCTATGCATTTGTATATACTCCCATGAAACGTGCTACGCCTTTTGCCGTTTTTGTTGGGGCTTTCCCGGGTGCAATACCCACTTTGCTGGGTTGGGTTGCTGCCACAGACCAATTCAGTTACCAAGGTTGGATTTTATTTGCCATACAGTTTATGTGGCAGTTTCCACACTTTTGGGCAATAGCCTGGAAGTTGTATGATGATTACAAATTGGCGGGTTTTGAAATGTTACCTGCCGGAGGTAAAACAAAAGCATCAGCATTTCAAACCGCTGTTTATACATTTACATTAATTCCTATCGGGTTGTTTCCTTATTTTTTCAGGATGAGTGGGATTGTTTCTGCTGTAATTATAACCCTTACCGGAATTTATTTTTTTTACCTCAGTATAAAACTCTTAAAAAGTTGTAACGATAATGATGCAAAAAAACTCATGTTTGGTTCGTTTGTTTATTTGCCGGTAGTTTTAATTGCATTGGTCCTTGATAAAATTTAGAAATTGATAAAAAAAATACAGCCACTGATTTGCGTAAATATTAGGTCGTACACAAGTTTGGAAGTAAATGTGTGGCAGTTTAATCCTCAAAAACAAAAATGGCAACAGTAATAGACAACGATAAAAACACTTACACTGGAATTCCGACTTCTAAAATGCTTTTATGGATTGGCATTGTAAGTATTATAATGGCATTTGCCGGTTTTACCAGCGGTTACATCGTGCGTAAGGCAGAGGGTAACTGGGTAGAGTTTAACTTACCACGTGCATTCACCATAAGTACCATAATTATTTTAATGAGCAGCTTTACCATGCAAATGGCATACATTGCTGTTAGGAAAAACAACTTTAAAAATGCAAAAACTTTTGCCATTACCACACTTGGTTTAGGTCTTGCATTTGTGTTCAGCCAGTTTTACGCATGGAATGTTTTGGTTGATAACGGAATTTTTTTTGTTGGTAATCCCTCCGGTTCATTTTTGTATGTGCTATCGGGTTTGCATGTGTTGCATTTGGTTGGAGGTATAATTGCACTCATAATCGTCTCCGTTAAAACCATTCAGGAAAAATATAATTCCGAAAATTCATTGGGTATTGAGTTATGTGCTACTTACTGGCACTTTTTAGATTTATTGTGGATTTATCTTTTTGTTTTTGTGGCATACTTAGCGTAGATTTTTTTCTCTCCTTCTTTTACTTTTCTAAAATCAATGCAATTAAAAACCACATTTCCTAAAGATAAAATAAACGTATTGCTACTTGAAGGTGTACACCCATCTGCCGTAAAACTTTTTAACGAAGCGGGTTACCAGCGTGTAGAGTCTGTTTCAAAAGCATTAACAGAAACCGAGCTTCTTTCTAAGATAAGCAACACACACATACTTGGCATACGCTCTAAAACACAACTCACCAAAAATGTTTTAGATGCTGCGCAAAAATTAATTGCTGCCGGATGTTTTTGCATTGGCACCAACCAGGTAAACATGAGCAGCGCCACCAATAATGGTGTTGCCGTTTTCAATTCACCGTTCAGCAACACACGCAGCGTGGCAGAACTTGTAATTGCATACAGCATTATGCTGCTGCGCAGAATTCCCGAAAAAAATGACGGAGCACATAAAGGTTTGTGGCTAAAAGATGCATCAAGCAGTTTTGAAGTGCGCGGAAAAACAATTGGCATTATTGGTTACGGACACATAGGCTCGCAAGTGAGTGTAATGGCTGAAAGCTTAGGCATGAAAGTTATTTTTTATGATGTGGAACCCAAACTTTCTCTCGGCAATGCAACACCCATTAAACAATTGGATGATCTATTAAAAAAATCCGACATCATTACCTTGCACGTACCGGGCGGAAAAGAAACTGCAAATTTTTTAAATGCGCAGCGCATCAGCAAAATAAAAAAAGGTGCTGCGTTAATTAATTTGAGTCGTGGTGAAGTAGTTGATTTGGAAGCGGCATCAAAAGCGCTTATCAATAAACAAATTTCAGGTATGGCAGTAGATGTTTTTCCGGAAGAGCCGGAGAGCAACCAGCAAAAATTTATTTCTGTTTTACAAAACCTGCCCAACGTAATTCTTACTCCACACATTGGCGGCTCCACTGTAGAAGCGCAGGAAAACATTGGAATAGATGTAGCCACCAAACTCATCAACTATCTCAATGCAGGTTCAAGCGTTGGCTCACTGTCAGTGCCTCCGCTTAATTTGCCCATGCAGCAAAGTGGCTACCGTATTTTGCACATACACAAAAACCAACCAGGTGTACTTTCCGAAATTAATAGCGTGGTATCAGGCAAAGATGTTAACATACTTTCGCAATACCTCAACACCAATGCGCATATTGGCTACGTTGTGTTGGATATTGAAAAACGCCCTACCAATAAAATTATGGAGGAGTTGAAGAAAGTTTCAGGCACTATAAGGGTGAGGAGTTTGGTGTAAGACTTTGGTTTATTGCTCCCTTAATGCCCCAAACTTACCATTAATAGTAACAACATTGCCTCCTCTTATTGCATTACCTGCAAATGTTCCGGTTACCGCTTCGCCTATGTTTCCAAATTCTGTAACTGTAATTCCTCCGCTTAAGTTATTAGAATATACAGTGGTGTTAGATCCAAACCCTAACGTATCATTTATAATATTTGCGGTAAAGCCTGAGCCTGTGTTTACCCATGAATGGTACCCGGTTAGTGTATCATTTAATCCGATATAAAACTTTAGTGTATCAAGAGTAGTAATAGAAATACCATCGATAGAAATTAATACTGAATTAACCCCATTCAGTATAGCTTTAGAAACTAATGGAACATCAATCTCATATAACTGCGGAGCCGAAGCACCATCATCAAGAATTAAATAATTTTCAAGATTCAAAGAAGCATTACACAACGCAACCGTTCCCAAGTTTATGTTTGAATTTGTAGTTATCTGTTGGGTATATTCACTTAAAGAATTGAAAATCCATAAATTGTAGTTCTCTCCTTGCACAACAGGTACATCAAATGCTCCAGAAGTAGTATAAGAGTAAATAATATGCCCAGTTGAATTTTTAAACAAAACCATTGCATCGGTTTGCTCTCCGTTGCATTTTTTTGCAACCCCGCTTACTCTTGTTGGGCATGGTACTACCAAATCTGCAACAGTATAAATCTGCCCATTTGTAAGCAGAGGAACATTCTCAATTTGGCTATTGAGAAATATTCCGCCATTGTTTGAAGTAAGTACCTGAACAGTAAATAGCATATTAACAGGCAAGTCGGTAATATATTCTCCGTTAGAATTTGTTGTAACTACATACCATCCATTAATAGTAACGCTAACGTTGCCTAGCGCTTGTCCTGAACAATCAACTACTTTTCCTTTAATGGTGGCTCGTGGTCCCCGGTAATCGTAATTCCACCAGCTAAAGTGTGTTACGGTTCCTACATAGTTATTACCAATAAGTGTAGCTTGTCCTTGTTCTTTCCAAAGTGAAACGCTCTCATCAAAATACCAGAGTGGAATGGTAGCATTTGCCTGTGCTAATTGAAAGGACGCAACAGGCATTGATATAGTTGCTGCGGTGCCGCTGGCAATTTGTAAAGGATCACCGGTAAATGTTTTTAATAAAACTCCCAACATACCAAATGAATAAAGCATAACATCTTCTCCATTTGAATTAATTGCAGATAAATCTCCTCCAGGAATTGAAAAACCAAAATCAGCATCATCAGGAGAAAGATGCTTAAAAGTAACATACACGGTTCCGTTGTATAAATTACCTGAACTGTTTACAAAAGAATTTGCAGTAAATAATATGGATGAATTATCGGGCAATGAAACCAATCCGCCCTGAACAGCAGATACAGTATGTGTAAAACCATTATCCTGCATTACTATTCGCATATAGTTTACAGAATTTCTGAGAGGTTTATAGGCGTGACTTCGGTTAAAGTAACCGGTTTTCTCAAACTCAACTACACAGCGTTTACTATTAGAGTAAACACTCCTTAGATAAAAAACTCCTTCATTATTGGTTACTGTTGTGTTTCCATTTACAAAAACGCTTACCCCATTAATAGGTAAATTATTTTCATCAACAACTATTCCTGAAATAGAAGAGGATGCTCCACCTGATGAAGATATATAGTTGGTGTTTTCGTCCTTACGGCATCCACCAATCAGCAATAAAGTTATCAATGTTAACAGGTAACCAAGGCGGTAATTTTTGTACATAAAAAAGATGTTTGGGTTATTAGTTAAAAAGAGTGCTACTGGATATTAAGATAAAAACTTTTAGAGTAATTGTCAGACAAATATTATATTGAATTTGTTGCCTCGGAGGGAAAAAAATTAAGAAAAAAATTCTAAAAGCAACCCTTTGTAATGCTAAGTCTATTATTTAAATTCTTTCATTTGAAAAAAGAGTTTTTGAAATAGATATAAAAGAGAGAAGCCTCACAAGATTGTGAGGCTTCTCTCTTTTGTAATAGTCCATTTCAATCAATCCGCCTTATCGTGCAAAAATTTGTTGTTACTGTTTAATGATGGTTTATTGTTGGCATCATTGTCAAGTGATACGCGTGAGATGTTACCTTCATCGGTAGATGGTTTTACATCGCCTAACTGCACACCGCGTCTTTTGTAAGCGGGTTCCTTTTCCATTTCCACAATGTTATTGGGAGATGACATGCGGTAGCTCAATTGTTTTAATTTTTCCAAACGCTCTCGTGTGCGTTTAAAAATATCATCTTCGGTAACTGCCGGTGCCGATGAAATTGGTTTTTCTTCTGGTGTAAATTCACGTTTAATCATAACCGGCTCAGGAGTTTTCTCCACAACCCTCAACTGAATCTCTTCTATCTTTTCTTCTTCCACAACTTTTGCAGTTACTTCATCAATGGTTGGTTCTTCTTCTTCAATCTTTTCGTCTGTAAGAATAGAAGAAGAATTGATTGGCTGCGGAATGTTGGTAAACTCAAAAACATTGGGGGCTTCCATAATTATTTCTTCTGCCTTTGCTTCTGTAATGGGTGTTTCTTCTGATTTTACTTCTGCAACAGGTTCAGCAGTTCCTTCAGCTACTATTTCACTCGTTTCAACCACGCTTACTTCAACAACGGGTTCACTTATCATTTCAATAACAGGATCAATCACTGCTTCAATGGTTATCTCTTGCACAACTTCCGCAACTGGTTCTTCCTTGTTTTCAGAATAGATGCTTGCCGCCAGTTCTGTAATTTCTGTATTCACCATTTCAGCTTCAATCATTTCTACTGATGGCACAGCTTCTTCTGCAACAGGAATAAAATTTTCTTCTATTAATACAGATGGCTCTTCTGTTTCAGTTACAGGAGTTGCATCAATAATTTCATCAACCGTAAGCTCCGATTCAATGGCCATTACATTTTCTGTTGCAACAACTATTTCATTCAAATCTTCTACCTGAATTATATTTGCTATTACAGGTTCTTCTTCTATTGCAAGGACTTCAGCAACAGGTTTGGCAATTTCTTCAACAGTATTTTCAACAACCGTTACTTCGGCAATAGGCCCTACTACCAACTCTTCCACTTTGGCTTCGGGTAATTCTGCAACAATTTCATTTACAAGAGGTGCAGGCGCTACATCTTCCAACTGTACTTCGTTTTTAATTACAACATCATCATGTACAGGCTGTGTTATGTTCTTTAAAAAATCTTCTTTGTTATCAAAAGGAGATTCTACCATTTCTTTCACCTTTGGGAGAATTACCTTTTCAATATGCTTTAACGAAAAACCATTATCGGTTTTTGTATCATCTTTAGAGCGGTTAAAATTGTAAACAGAAGTTACAGGCAATTCTTCTTCAACAGTTCTGATGCTTGGCTCATCTTTGCTTTGCAACTTTTTACCTCTTTCAGGATTATCATAATCAGGCGATGGAGTTGCATTTAAATCGTAAACAATTTTCTCGGGTTTTTTTGCATTATCATCATACAACTGCTGTTTGCTTTTAAAGCCGGTAGCAATTAGTGTAACACCAATTCTGTCATCTAAAGTTTCATCAATACCCACACCCATTATAACCTCAGCGGTTTGTCCTGCTTTTTCCTGTATGTAGTCGGTAATTTCTCCCATCTCATCCATTGTAACTTCGGTGTTGCCCGATGTAATATTTAATAGAATGTAGCGCGCACCTTCAATATTGTTATCATTTAATAATGGAGAATCAAGCGCAGCTTCTACTGCTGTTATTGCACGATTTTCCCCGCTTGCCTGTGCTGAACCCATTATGGCAACACCACTATCTTTCATTACTGTTTGCACATCGGCAAAATCAACATTGATGTGAAGGGTTACGGAAATAATTTCGGCAATGCTTTTAGCTGCAGTTGATAAAATATTATCGGCATGGCTGAATGCTTCGTTCAATTTTAAGTTGCCATGAATCATACGCAAGCGGTCGTTGCAAATAATTAAAAGCGTGTCAACGTTTCTTTTAAATTCTTCAATACCTGCCTCGGCTTGTTGCTTTCTTTTCTTTCCTTCAAAAGCAAACGGAATGGTAACAATACCAACAGTGAGTATTCCCATTTCGCGCGCCACACTTGCAATGATTGGTGCTGCACCTGTGCCAGTGCCACCGCCCATGCCTGCAGTAATGAAAACCATTTTAGTAGTTTCGTTTAACACCTTTTTTATGTCGTCAATATTTTCTATTGCCGATTGCTTACCTACTTCCGGAATAGAACCTGCACCTCTGCCTTCGGTAAGGTTTGATCCGAGTTGAATTTTAGTTGGCACCGGGCTTATATCAAGCGCTTGTGCATCGGTATTGCAAACTACAAATTCAACACCACGAATACCTTGTTTGTACATGTGATTAACGGCATTGCTACCGCCACCGCCTACACCAATTACTTTAATGATTGATGGTTTTTCTTTGGGCATTAGTTCTATTTGCATGTTATTTGAAATTTAGAAATTGTGAATAATGATTTAATGTGGAAATGTGGTTAATGTGTATAATGGTTTAATTGTCTTAATACTTGGTACACCTTATTATAGATTTTTATCATCACTGTCATCACTGAATATTTCTTTAGTGGTGCGAATTAGGCTGCTGAAGAATCCGCCTTTGTGTGCAACAGGAGTTTGTGTGGTAATGTTCCTATTTGTTTTTTTACGAAGGTCGTATTCATTCAACCCTCTTATTACTAACCCAACTGCCGTAGCGTACATTGGGCTCTTAATATCATCAGCACCTTTTGCCAAATGCTCGTTAGGGTAACCAATGCGTGTGTCCATGCCGGTAACATATTCTACCAACTGAGTAACGTGCTTTAGCTGTGAGCCTCCACCGGTTATAACAATGCCTGCAATTAGATTACGCTCAAAGCCCGAACTTTTTATTTCGTAAAACACGTGTTCAATAATTTCTTCTACACGCGCTTGTACAATGCTTGCTAAGTTTTTTACAGAAATTTCTTTGGGCTCTCTACCACGCAAACCGGGTATTGAAACAATTTCATTATCTTTCATTTGAGATGCAAGCGCAGAACCAAATTTTACTTTCAATAACTCTGCCTGGTTACGAATAATGCTGCAACCTTCTTTAATATCTTCAGTAATTACATTACCACCAAAAGGAATTACAGCGGTGTGTCTGATAATCCCGTCCTGAAAAATGGCAACATCTGTAGTGCCTCCACCAATATCAACCAATACAACACCTGATTCTTTTTCTTCATCGGTTAACACAGCTTCTGCAGAGGCAAGCGGTTCAAGAATTAAATCAACTGTGGTAAGCCCGGCTTTGGTAACACACTTTTGAATATTGTTTGCTGCGGTTACCAGCCCCGTAATGATGTGGCAGTTTGCTTCAAGCCTCACTCCACTCATGCCCACTGGGTCTTTAATTCCCGATTCGTTATCAACCGTAAAATCTTGGGGTATTACATCAATAATTTCTTCACCGGGAGGCATTGCCAGTTTGTACATATCATCCACAATGGCTTTAATGTCCACATGACCGATTTCATCATCAGTGCTTCTGCGTGTAATCATACCGCGGTGCTGTAAACTTTTAATATGTTGCCCTGCAATTCCCACGTGCACCGATTTTATATCAACACCACTTTTTGATTCGGCTTCGGCAACAGCTTCTTTAATGGAAGCAACTGTCTTTTCAATATTGGCAACCACACCTCGCATTACACCCACACTCTCGCTTCGACCCATGCCAAGAATTTCAATTTTTCCGAATTCATTTCGCTTGCCAACTATGGCAGCAATTTTTGTGGTTCCTATATCAAGACCTACAATAAGTCCTTGTTCTGTTAATGGCTCGGGCACGTGTAAATGAGTTTATGAGTTAATTAATTTTCTTTTTGTACAGACAACTTGTTTTTTGAATTTAAGATTTACCGTTTCGTATTGATCCCACCCAGCTTCGTTTAGTCCCTTACGATAAAACACTTCAAGTTTTTTCATTTTCTCATCAAGGTCGGTAATGTCACCAAGTATGATAATATGATTCCCTAAGCGCGGCACCAACTCAATTTCCTGAAATGGGTTGACATAAATCTGTTCAATCAAAGAACTGTAAAGCGTATCGGCATTGATGTAACTGGCGAGATAATAAACCTGATCAATTGTGTTGAGTTTAGCAATGCTGTCGCCCTTTATGTATGCTGATGAATCACGCACGTGTTGTTGCACATAAGTATCAAACAAAAAGCCGTTTGCTACCAAAACGGGTTCCGAAAATTTATCGCTCAGCGGCATAAAGTTTCCTGTATTGTCAACATAAAAACTTTCGTTTACCGAATTGATAATTCTAAGAACAGGTATGCGTTGCTGCACATCAATCTGCACCCATCCATCAATGGTTGAATATACCTGAGCCTGTTTTATATAAGGATTTGTATTAATGATATTTTCCAACACAGCCGTGTTAATTTCAGACATGCGAGAGCCCTTTATTTTTTTTGACTTGGAATTGAGTAGTTGAATAATGTCAGCACGGTCAACAAAGTTGCGCTGCTCTTCGTCTTCAATATTTATGCGAATACCTTTGCAGGTGATATTGCTCTTATCCTTGCTAACAAAACCAGCAAGCACAATAAATGAAACTGCAAGTAAGCTATACATACTTACCCGAAATACTTTTTTCCAGTTTATGTTTTTTAGTTTCATTTTATTTCATCCCTAAGCATGAAGATGGCTTATGGCAGTGCTAAATCTTACTCTCAACAAATCTCTCACTTGTATATTCCGTATATACACCTAACTCAATAACTTATTCCGTAGCAATTGTTAATTTCTACTATCATTTTTTTTCTCTAAAATTTTTCTGATGGGTTTTACTAAAGTGTCAATATCACCGGCACCAAGTGTGAGCAAAACTTCAGCATTTGATCCCTTAATATATTCTAATGTTTGTTCTTTACTTAATAACTTTTTATTGTTATGTTTTATTTTATCAAGCAACATATAAGAGTTAACACCTTCAATTGGCAGCTCACGAGCCGGATAAATTTCAAGGAGAATTACTTCGTCTAATAATGAAAGACTGTCAGCAAAGCCATCGGCAAAATCGCGGGTGCGGGTAAACAGATGGGGCTGAAAAATGCCTGTAATTTTTTACCTCCATACATTTCTTTAACAGAAAGTATACATGCCTTTAATTCTTCGGGGTGATGTGCATAGTCATCAATATAAATGCAATAACTGCTTTTAAACTGCAAATCAAATCTGCGCTTAACACCGGCATATGTTTTAAGTCCGGTTTTTATTTCTTCAATTGTCAATCCTAAATTGAGTGCAATGGCGCAAGCAGCAACAGCATTTTCTGCATTGTGTCTGCCGGGCAAACCAAGAGTTAAGTTGGTGTATGTTGAAGTTGGTGTTTTAAGATTGAAAACATATTGATGGTTCTCCACTCTTAAATCAACTCCTGCATATTGGCTGCTTGCTTTTAATGAGTAGGAATATTTATTTGGATGATTTGTTTGCAACGGTATTCCTTCTTTATATATCAGTATGCCATCATGTTTTACCTGATTGGCAAAAAGGTTATACGATTCTTCTAAATGCTTTTTATCTTGATAAATATCCAAATGGTCGGCATCCATACTGGTAATAACTGCATAAGAAGGATGCAGTGTAAGAAACGAACGGTCAAATTCATCGGCTTCAACCACTGCAATTTCGTTTTCAAAATTTGAGGGCATTATAAAATTGCTCTGGTAGTTTTTGGCAATTCCACCAAGAAATGCTGTTACATTTTTATTTGCACTTTTTAGCAAGTGTGCAACAATGGATGATGTTGTGGTTTTGCCATGTGTGCCTGCAACGCCAACTGTTTTTAATTCAGCAGTAATCAATCCAAGTACTTGTGAGCGTTTCATTACAGAGTAACCATTTTGCAAAAAATAATTTAGTTCTGTATGGTGTTTGGGGATGGCAGGAGTAAATACAATTAAAATTTCGGATTTGAGATTTTCGATTGAGGATTTAAACACTGGAGGAATGAGGTTGATGTTATCTTCAAAGTGGATGTCCATTCCTTCTGCAATGAGTTCATCAGTGAGAGATGTTGGTGTTTTGTCGTAGCCTGCAACATTTTTACCTGATTTTATAAAATAGCGGGCAATCGCACTCATTCCTATGCCGCCTAAACCAATAAAGTAAACGTGTGTTATGTTTTTAATGCTCATGCTTTCTACGCTCTATTTCACCCACCTTTTATTTTCCTAGCCCCAACACTCTTATTTTATACTCACCCCACTCCATCTCAAAAGGGAAGGAGCTTGCAACAGTATCCAGTATTAAAAGCCTGCAATTGCTATCACTTCTTTTGCAATTACATCGGCAGAGTTGGGTAATGCCAATTTTGAAATATTATTTTTTAAAGTATTTAATTCGTTTTCGTCTTTAATAAGTGCAAGTGCTGTGTCAACTAATTTTTTTCGTGTGTCGGTATCTTTAATCATTATGGCAGCATTTTTATTCACCAATGCCTGTATGTTTTTTGTTTGATGGTCTTCGGCTGCTGTTGGCAACGGAACCATAATGGCGGGTTTGCCAACAATGCACAACTCACTAACAGTACTTGCGCCCGCTCTTGAAATAACTACATCTGCAATTGCATAAGCCAAATCCATTTTAGAAATAAAATCAAATGCCTTTAATGACATTGATGTAATTTTTTCTAATCCTTGTGCGGCAATGGGAGAAAAGCTTTTTCCGGTTTGCCATACTAACTGCACACCTGCATCTGCAATTTTTTGCAAATCGTTTACTATTGCCTGATTTATAGAGCGCGCACCTTGACTTCCGCCCACTACTAATATTGTTTTTTTATTTTCATCTAATCCAAAAATTGCGCTGCCTCTTGTTTCTTGTTACTGATGTCAAGAATATTTTCGCGAACAGGATTGCCGGTCATTACAATTTTATCAGCCGGAAAAAAATTTTCCATTCCATCATAAGCAACACAAATGCGTTTTGCTTTTTTCGCCAGCATTTTATTGGTAATTCCCGGATAGGAATTTTGTTCCTGTATCAATGTGGGAATTCCTTTTGCATTGGCAACGTATAATAAAGGTCCACTTGCATAACCACCCACACCCACTGCAACATGTGGTTTAAACCTGCTTATAATTTTATTTGCATCATATAAACTTGAAATAACTTTTAACGGAAAAGAAAGATTGTCAACAGAAAATTCTCTCTTTAATCCGCTTATCCAAAGCCCTTCAATTTTATAACCGGCAGCCGGAACTTTTTCCATTTCCATTCTGCCTTTGGCACCAACAAATAATACTTCCGCCTGCGGATTTATTTTTTTAATGGCATTTGCAATAGCAATGGCGGGGAATATATGTCCGCCTGTGCCGCCACCGCTTACTATTACATGTAAATTATTTTTATGTTGCTCATGCTGCTGCAAGTTGCATGCCTCCTTCCTCCTGTGTTTCGCCTTCTACATCGCGGCTCACGCTTAAAATTATTCCTAATGCAATACTTGTAAACCAAATAGAAGTACCGCCCATGCTTAGCATAGGCAACGGCTGACCTGTTACCGGAAATAAGTTTACGGCAACAGCCATGTTTATCATTGCCTGAAAAACCAAACTGAATGCACAACCAATAGCAAGCATGGTGGCAAATGCCTTAGGGCTTCGCCTTACAATTAAAACTGCTCTGTATAAAAGCAACAGGTAAAGCATTAAAACAAACATACCTCCTGCCAATCCATATTCTTCTAAAATGATTGCGTAAATAAAATCGGAATAAGGGTGAGGTAAAAAATTTCGTTGTGTGCTATTGCCAGGACCTTGCCCTAGTAATCCGCCTTTGGCAATTGCAATTTTTGCCTGTTGCGTTTGGTAATTAGCTTCACTTTCCGGATTACTGAAGTTTTCAATTCGCTTTTGCCATGTTTTTATACGTCCTTCGTAACCTACCATTAACGCTATTCCAATAAATAATCCCAACCCAACCACACCAATTCCCATTAACGATAAAATATATTTTGCACTCACTCTTCCAATAAACATAAGCACCAAGCAAGTTGAAAATAAAACAGCGGCAGTAGAAAAATTAGCAGGAAGAATTAATCCGCAAACCAATACAACAGGAATAATGATGGGAAGAAATCCGGTTTTAAAATCTTTAATCTTATCCTGATTTTTTGCCAACATACGCGCAACAAAAATGATGAGTGCAACTTTTGCCAAATCAGAAGTTTGAAACGATAAGCCAATTACCGGAAGCCTTAACCAACGAGATGCATCGTTAAGGTTTGCACCCATTAATAAAGTAAGGAGCAACAATGGCAAAACTAATATGACGGCTATTTTACTTATGCGCGCATAAAATGTGTATTTAACTTTATGAGCGAGATACATAATCAAAAATCCAAACAAAATAATAGAACCATGTTTGAATAAATAATACTCAGTGTTTCCGCTTTGGTATTTGTAAGCAAGCGTACCGGTAGAACTGTACACTGCCAGTATGGAAACAATAGACAACAGCATAACCACTAACCATATTATGCGGTCGCCTTTAAAGTAGGTATCTATCATTTTAGTATTGAATTTTTAGTCCGGAGTTTGTTTTGAAGAACGTATTTTATAATTCACTCTCCTTAAAGATAATTATTGTTAAACCTTGAAGATTTGTTACAACTACAACGCTCTTACAGCAGCTTTAAACTGCTGACCGCGCTCTTCGTAGTTTTTAAATAAATCAAAACTCGCGCAGGCGGGCGATAATAAAACCGCATCGCCTTTTTTGCCAAGTTTATATGCAGCCATAACGGCTTCGGTGGCCGATTTGGTTTCAATAATATCAGGAACAATTCCTGCAAATGCTTTTTTAATTTTTTGTTGTCGGTGCCAAGGCAAACAATAGCTTTTACTTTTTGCTTAACCATGTCGGTAATCATAGAGTAGTCGTTGCCTTTATCAACACCGCCTGCAATCCAAATCACAGGTTTTTGCATGCTTTCTAAAGCATACCATGCGCTGTTAATGTTAGTGGCTTTTGAGTCGTTGATAAAATCAATACCGTGCACGGTATTTACAAATTCCAAACGATGTTCGGCATTGCGGAAATCAGCCAATCCTTCGCGGATAGTTTCTTTCCTGATGTCAAGAATGCGGGCAGCAATTCCTGAAGCCATTGAGTTGTACAGATTGTGTTTGCCCTGTAGGGCGAGTTCAAATATGGACATAGAAAATTGATTATTGGGGTTAGTGTTTATGTGAATTTCGTTGTTGCGTAAATAGCCGTTCATTCCATCTTCTCTTTCAATTGAAAAAGAATACCAACGTGCTTCGGGGTTCTTTTTTAAAACCTCGGTAGCTACCGTTGTATCATCTGCACAATAAATAAATGCATCGGCTGAAGTTTGATTTTGTGTGATGCGGAATTTTGCATCAACATATTTTTGCAATGAATAATCATAGCGGTCTAAATGATCGGGGGTAATGTTTAGCAGAATGGCAATATCAGCCTTAAAGCTGAACATATCATCTAACTGAAAACTGCTGAGTTCTAAAACATAGTAGTCAAAATTTTCGGTAGCCACCTGCATGGCAAAACTTTTTCCTACGTTACCCGCAAGCCCAACATTTAATCCAGCTTTTTTTAAGATATGATATGTAAGAAGTGTGGTTGTTGTTTTTCCGTTTGTGCCGGTTATGCCAATCATTTTTGCTGTGTTATAGCGGCATGCAAATTCAATTTCGGAAACAACAGGAATATTTTTTTCTTTAATAGATTTGATGATGGAAGCACTATCAGGAATCCCCGGGCTTTTTACAACCTGCTTTGCAGTCAGAATTTTTTCAGTAGTGTGTTTACCTTCCTCAAAAGAAATATTGTATTCAGTTAAAGTTGATTTGTAAGAATCTTTGATAGCACCTAAATCGGAAACAAAAACATCAAAACCCTGCTTTTGTGCAAGCACAGCAGCTCCCACTCCGCTTTCAGCAGCTCCCAAAATGACAATCTTCTCTCCTGCTTTTTTTGAAAGCGAGTTATACGGGATAGATATGTTGTCTGATGTGAGCATTAATTTTTTACCTGAGTTTTAGTGTAATTACAGTTAATACCGCAAGAGCTATTCCTATGATAAAAAAACGCATTACTATTTTTGATTCGTGGTAACCTGATTTCTGATAGTGATGATGCAATGGCGCCATTTTAAACAATCGGTTTTCACGCGCATATTCAATTCCATGTTTCCGTTTCTGGTATTTGAAATAATATACTTGCATAATCACAGAAAGATTTTCAACAAGGAAAATGCCGCACAACACAGGTATTAAAAGTTCTTTACGAATTGATATTGCAAACACCGCAATGATTCCACCCAATGCAAGACTTCCAGTATCACCCATAAAAACCTGAGCCGGATAAGCATTAAACCACAGAAAGCCTACACATGCTCCAATAAATGCAGCGGCATATACCATAAGTTCACCCGTGTTTGGCAGATACATGATGTTGAGATAATTTGCAAAAACAGTATTGCCTGATACGTAAGCGAAAACGGCAAGCACAGTTCCTATTATAGCTGATGTTCCCGCAGCAAGCCCATCAATACCATCTGTAATATTAGCTCCGTTGCTTACTGCGGTTATGATAAACGTTACTATAATAATGTATAACAGCCATGTATATTTTTTTGCCTCATCACCCAACCATGATGTAAGCAAATACGAATATTCAAATTCGTTATTTTTAAAGAAAGGAATTGTTGTTGTGGTTGATTTGATATTCTCTTTGCTGAATAGCTGAGCGCTTTCGTTGTTTGTTAAGTCATCAATAAGCGTTTTATCCTTTTCCCAAACAACTGTTTGCTTTTCGGCACGCTCACGCACTACCACATGCTCATTAAAGTAAAGCACCGAACCTACAATAACCCCAAGCCCTACCTGCCCAACTACTTTAAATTTTCCGGCAAGACCTTTTTTATCTTTCTTAAAAACTTTAATGTAATCATCTAAAAAACCGATTGTGCCAAGCCACACCGTAGAAACAATCATTAACACTATATATACATTAGAAAGTTTTGTAAGCAATAAAACAGGGATAAGAATAGCGGAGAGAATAATTAAACCTCCCATAGTTGGAGTACCCTGTTTTTTCTTTTCTCCTTCTAAACCCAAATCGCGAATGGTTTCGCCAACCTGCTTTTTTAAGAGCAGTGCAATAATTCTTTTTCCTAAAAAGAGTGAAAAGAAAAGAGAGAAAATTATGGCAAGAGATGCCCGAAACGAAATGTACTTGAATACACCTGTCCCTGGTAAATCAAAATTTTTATCTAAGTATTCAAATAGATAGTATAGCATTACACACCTAAAAGTTTAAATGATTCTTCTAAAACCTGTTTATCGTCAAAAGGATATTTCACTCCTTTTATTTCCTGGTATTTTTCATGCCCCTTGCCGGCAACTAAAATGATGTCGCCTTCTTTTGCAAGTGCGCATGCCACTTTCACTGCTTCCTTTCTGTCAGCAATAGAAAGCACTTTATTAGAGATGTACAGGCACACCTGCCTGCATCTGTTTTAAAATTTCTTCGGGGCTTTCGCTGCGTGGGTTATCACTGGTGAGAATAATTTTATCGCTTACCTCACTTGCAATTTTTGCCATAACAGGTCGTTTGGCAGCATCTCTGTCACCACCACAACCAACCACAGTAATTACTTTTCGTTACCGCTACGTATGTCGTTAATAGTATTGAGTACATTTTTTAATGCATCAGGCGTATGAGCATAATCAACAATACCTGTAATGTTGTTGGAAGAGGTGATGTATTCAAACCTTCCGTCAACAGCATGTAAGGTACTTATGGAAGTAAGCGAAAGCAGTTTATCAACTCCCAATAAAATGGCTGCTGCATAAATTCCTGTTACGTTATAAGCATTAAAACTTCCAATAAGTGATGTTGCAATTTCGCTACCATCAATATTTAAAAGCAATCCGCTAAAACTGTTTTCAATAATCTTGCATTTAAAATCACTCATGCTGTGCAACGAAAAGGTTTTTTTACGAGCCTTTGTATTTTGCAACATGATGCTTGCATTTTATCATCGGCATTTACCAATGCAAATGCCGATTGCGGCAGCGTGTCAAAAAAACCTTTCTTGGCTTTAATGTAAGCGTCAAACGTTTTGTGATAGTCTAAATGGTCGTGTGTTATGTTGGTGAAAATGCCCCCTTCGTAAACCAAACCTGTTATACGGTTTTGCACTACGGCATGTGAACTAACCTCCATAAAACAATACTCACAGTCTTCAAAGACCATTTCGCTTAAAAGTTTATTGAGCTGAATGGGGTCAGGTGTGGTATGTGTTGCTTCAACTATTCTGTCGTTAATTTTATTTTGTATAGTAAAAGCAACCCGCAGCGATACCCTAACTTGCGAAACAGATTATATAAAAGCGTAACGGTGGTGGTTTTTCCGTTGGTACCGGTTACGCCAATTAATTTAGTTTGGAGGAAGGATTATCAAAATAATTAATGCTTATGTATGAGAGTGCAATAGCAGTATCTTTTACTTTAATGTAATTTACATTTTCATTCAACTCATCAGGAAACTGCTCGCATACTACAGCAACAGCGCCATTGGTGATAGCGCTGTTAATAAATTGATGCCCGTCCGTTTTAGTGCCACGCACTGCAACAAATAAATCACCCGCCTTAACATCAGCCGAGTTAAAGCATACATTAATGATATTGATATTGGTGTTGCCTTTCAACTCCTCAATACCTGCTTTATATAATAAGTCCTTTAGCTGTTTCACTAACTTAGCTCAATGGTAATTAGTTGTCCTTTATTAATTTTTGCTCCTGCTACAATAGATTGTTTGCTTACAGAACCTCTACCTATCACTTTTACTTGTAGTCCTCTTGTCTCCAATAAATAAATGGCATCGCGCAAGCCCATGCCGGTTACGTTGGGCACTGTATGTTCAGAGTGTGATATGGCTTTTATTTTTTCGCCCTTCATATCGCGTGATGCGCTTGCCCATGTTCCTTTGGTTTCTGATGCCTGGTGCGGAACATTTAATTTTTCGCACGATGTTTTTGCATCTTTATAAAAGCCGGGCTTAATGACAGGATGATGAGCAAGTATTGCAGAATCTGACTGCAACTCTTTGTGCATATCCAAATTGGTAGAGAAAACTTTATCGGCAATATCTTTAAAAACCGGTAAAGCTGTTTCGGCACCGTAATAACCACCAACTGAAGGATTATACACCACTACAATGCAACTGTATTTTGGATTCTCAGCAGGGAAGTACCCGCAGAACGAAGCCTGGTAATTTATTTTTCCGTCCTTCCGGTAACCACCTGCACCTGCAATTTGCGCAGTACCGGTTTTACCGGCAATGGTATAGTTAGGTAGTTTTAAATTTTTTCCTGTTCCGTTTTGTACAACACCACGCAACAACTCCTGTGCAATTTTTATAGTACGTTGTGAACAGATTGAATCGGCAATAACTGTTGGTTTACATGTGTCGGTTATTTGACCGCGATAATTTATTTCCTTAACAAAAAGCGGCTTAACCATTTTGCCATTGTTGGCAACAGCATTATAAAAGGCAAGCGTTTGCAACGGTGTAAGCCGTGTTTCATACCCAATACTCATGTATGGAAGCGTAACACGACTCCAGTCTTCGTCCTTTGTATTTTTTATTCTGGATGGGCGCTCACCTTTCATTTGCAGGTCAAGCCCCGCACCTACATGCATCTTCTTTAAACGGTCAACAAATTTTTGTTCATTCTTTTGGTAGTATTGTTTAATAACTTTTGAAATACCGACATTGGATGACACTTCAAATGAATGACGTATGGTCATTGTTTTATAACCCTCATGGGCATCGCGCATCAACATACCCGGTGCATAACTTATTCTTCCCCCGTTGCAATCAACTGTTTCATCAATATCAATATATCCATCTTCAATACCTGCCATAAGTGAAGCAAGTTTGAAAGTAGAACCAGGCTCGGTACCATAACCTACAGCGTAATTAAAATCTTCGCGGTATAAATCATCTGACACACGCTTGAGATTGGCAATAGCTTTTACTTCGCCTGTTGCTACTTCCATCAGCACAGCACAACCCGCTTCTGCTCCGCTTTTTTGCAGTTGATTTAGCAAGGATTGAGATGCAACGTCCTGAATGTTTAATTCAATAGTTGTTGTTACATCACTGCCATCACGCGCTTCCACTTCATCCTCGTCATTAACAGGCTTCCACACTCCTCCCGATAATTTTTGCATGAGGCGCTTGCCGCTTACACAGGCAAGGTATTTATCAAAGTATCCTTCTAAACCAACAGGTGTGTTGGTTCCAATTTTATAACCAACAGTACGTGCTGCCAATTCTTTAAACGGCTTCTGACGAATATTTCGTTGCTCAACTATCAATCCACCTTTGTAACGCCCTTTATTAAAAATGGGAAATGTGCGTACCGTTTTTAAATCTTTATATGATACTCCTCTCCTCAGTAAATAATAACGGTCGCCTTCTCTTCTTGCATTTCGCAATTCACGCTTGTATGCATCTTTGCTTTTGTCGTTAAAAAGCTTTGAAAGACATAGTGCAAGCGAGTCAACTTTCTCATCAAAAACTTTTGACGCAAGTACACCAGCCTTAAAATCCATTCGTAAATCATAAACAGGAACAGATGTGGCCAGCAAACTACCATCAGCAGTGTAAATATTTCCGCGAACCGGATCAACCTTTATGTAATCAAGCGTGAGGCTATCGGCTTTGCTGCGCCAGTAATCGCCTTGCACAAACTGCAATTGAAAAACACGATAAGTTATGGCAACACCAAACAGGCACATACATGCATATAAGATATACACGCGTGTTACGATGGTTTTTTGTGTCTGCCATTTGGTTGTTGTTAAACCTTTAGGATTTTAAAAATCTTGATTGTTTATGCTTGTGGTTTTTTATTTTACTTATCTGTGGTTTGCTGCGACTTCAATACAATTTTTTTAGGAGGTGTTGTTAAGTGCCTGATGCCATAAGGTTCTACCGATTTTGCAACTGGCTTTGCCTGCATACAAACATTAAATCAGATTTTACTGAAATATATTCTGATCGTAACTCTTTAATTTCCTTTGCGGTTTTGTCTATGTTTCTAATTGTTCTTTCGCTGGTATAACTGTTGGCTATATAAAACAAACCAAGCACTGTTAGAAAAAATATAAACGGCATTACCTTCAACAACATACCTTTATCTACTAATCCAAAAATATTAACCACCTTCAGCCATCTGCGCGCAGCCTTAAATCTGCTGCCTGCGGCAACCTGTTTTCTGCTGTTTGGCTTTTTCGCGTGGAGGTTTTTAAATCTGTTTTCCATTATTTAAGTGAATAGCCAATGGTGAATTTCCTTTTTTGGTTTGCTGCGTTTTGAATTTTACTTTACCTCTTCCCATCCCCTCTGCTCAGGAGAGGGGCATGCAGTATGATGGTTTTAACTTTTTTACTCTTTTGAATTTGTTCTCTTTAATCTTTCTTTGCTACTCTCATCCTTGCACTTCTCGCTCGCGGGTTATTTTCAACTTCTTCTGCTGCGGGTTCAATCGGTTTTTTTGTGATGGCGGTAAAATGCTTAGTGGTGATGTTTCCGTATATATCTTTTTCGGGCTCGTTGCTGAATGTTCCGTTATTAATAAAGTTCTTTACTATTTTGTCTTCAAGTGAGTGATAAGAAATTACCACTAATCTTCCTCCATTTTCCATTACCTGATTGCACTGCATCAGCAACTCCTTTAACTGTTGTAACTCCTCATTCACTTCAATTCTTAATGCCTGAAAAACTTTTGCGTAATATCCCTTCTCATCCTTTTTGTCGGCATAGCGCTTTAACAGTTTTAAAAATTGCTGAATGGTTTCAATTCGTTCTTTCTGCCTTTCCTCCACTATTGCATGGGCAAGGGTACGCGCATTGTGCACTTCGCCATACTGCGAAAACATTTCCTGCAGATGCTTTGCCTGGTATTGGTTGATAATGTGCTTTGCACTTTTCTTTTCCCTGCCATCCATCCTCATGTCCAGTTCTGCATCAAACCTGAAAGAGAATCCGCGCACTGCCTTATCAAACTGATGTGATGAAACACCTAAATCTGCAAGCAAACCGTTTATCCTTTCAACTCCTATTTGTGCCAACTCCTGCTTAATGCTTTTAAAACTGCTGTGAACAAGAACGAATCTTTCATCAGAAATTTTATTTTTTTGCGCATCGGCATCTCTGTCAAAGGCTATTAATCTTCCTTTTGAACCGAGCTTTTTCAAAATTTCTTTTGAGTGCCCACCGCCACCAAATGTTACATCAACATAAACCCCGTCTTCTTTTATTTCAAGTAATTGTATTGCTTCGCTAAGCAACACCGGTATGTGATAAGGAATTTCTTTTTTTCCCTCTTGCTTCAATTAATTCTGATTAGGATCAAGTGGATTAAAATTTCCCATCACCTCTTCAGCAAGCGATTCATAGCTACTGGCCTTTTCTTTAATAAACTTATCGTATGTTTTTTTATCCCAGACCTGAATGCAATCAACCGCTGCCGCCATTACTATATCCTTTTTGATTGATACCGATGCGGAGAGTTCTTTCATAATTAACATGCGCCCGTTGGCATCTAACTCCACGGGTTGCGCTCCGTTGTTGAAGAGCGTAATAAATTCGATATTCTTCTTTACAAACTTGTTGAGTTTGTTTACCCGCGCAGAAGTTTCATTCCACGTAGCCATTGGATATAACTCCAGCGACTTGGTGAATATGCTACGCTTGATCACAAAGCCATCTTTGATTACCGCAGTCAGTTGCTTTTTTAAAGCGCCTGGCAACATTACACGTCCGGTAGAATCGGCTGTGCACTCGTAAACACCAAAGAGGTTTAACATGTAACTATTAGTGTATTCAGTTTAATAATGTGGCGAATATAAAATCATTTTTCCCAAATTTTCCCAAATTTTCCCTTTTTTGTTGAAAACTTTCCTAAAACGTAAAAACTGTGGCAGATATTTTATGGAAGTAAATTTTATTGTCCCGGTTGTCTTTTAGCAGCAACTTTTAGTTTTTCCATTTTAAATGTTTGCTTTGCAGACTGAAAAATGGAAGCCGTTACTAAAAAATTTATAGATGTAGAAGATGTCATCAGGAGCAAGAACCCTTCTTTGGCAAAATATCTTCCCGGATTTTTATTGCGCTACCTTAAACGCATTGTGCATGAGGATGAGGTAAACGACTTTATAAGAAGACATGGGCATAGAACTTCTTTTGATTTTGTGGACTCCATTGTAGAAGAATTTAAAATTGGCGTTGCTGTTAAGGGATCAGAAAATATTATAAAAACCGGTGGCTGCATTTTTGCGAGCAACCATCCGCTTGGCGGTTTAGATGCAATGGCTTTGATACAGGAAATTGGAAAGCATCGCAGGGATTTAAAATTTATAGTAAACGACATTTTACTTCAGTTGAAAAACCTTGAAGAAATTTTTATAGGTGTAAACAAGCATGGAAAAAATTCTGCTGAAGCATTAGAAGCGATTGATAACTTGTACAAGAGTGAAATGGCAACAATGATTTTTCCGGCAGGATTGGTTTCGAGAAAAATTGACGGTGTAATAAAAGACCTGATGTGGCGAAAAAGTTTCATTAGCAAAGCAAAAAAGTTCAACCGCACCATTGTTCCTGTGCACATTGCAGGTGCCAACTCAAACTTTTTTTACAACCTTGCTAACTTTAGAAAAAACATAGGCATAAAAGCAAATATTGAAATGCTTTACCTGATGGATGAAATGTATCACCAGGCAGGAAAAACAGTTACACTTACTTTTGGAAAACCTATACCACCATCAACATTTACAGATATGTTAAACGATGGTGAGTGGGCTGATAAAATGCGTGATTACATTTATGAGCTGGCAGAAGACCCTAATGCCATGTTCAGCTAAAACAAAATAAAAAAGCCACCGGCAAATTCCCCGGCAGCTTTGTTTTCACAAGACACTCAACTATATTTTATTAATCAGCAACTGTAAATCGCTTTGTAATTGTACCTGAATTCGTTTTTATATTAATCAAGTACATTCCTTTTTGAAGGCTATTTATGTTTATACAAAACTCAAAGTCGTTTAATCTTTTTATCAGCGGATTATTATCGCTGCCTGAATCATTTAATTGTTTTCCTGCAACATCTGTAAGCTGAACAGAAACTACTTTAGCAAAAGAAGATTTTACATTCACATTTTCTTTAGCAGGATTAGGGAAAACAAAAATATTTTTTTTCAATTGATCAAGTTCATCAAGCGCGGTAAGGTCTTCAATAATTAAAGAATCACCGGTAACATAAGCATTGCGCTCTATCTCATCTACATTAATAATGGTTAAATCACTAATACTAAAGTGAAGTGTGTCGTAAATAGGTTGTGATAATCTGCCCGACACATTGTCTGTTGTTACAACTGTTACGCGTGCAATCTCTCCAAAACCGGAAGTGTCATTTTGATTGATGCGTGTTACGCCTACATACAACTTACCGTTTTGGGTATCGTTTTTAGAAATATAAATTAAATCGCTGCCTGTAGTACCAAGCCACGATGGAGAAAAACCAATTTGCACTGAATCGGCTTTCACCAAACTTGTATCATAATTAACGGTAAATGCCATACCATAAATACTGTCGGCAGGAATTGTTGATGTACCAAAGTAAAGCGGAATATCCAACTGCTGACTTGTGCCAACTGTATCAACAATAATATCAAAATACAAAGGCGGGTCAGTAATATTTTGCAAACGTTGTGTAACACGCAACGGATGAGTTAATCCGAAATTTTGCAGGATGGCAATGGTATCATCATCAGCTATAATGCCATCGCCATTGCAATCAATATGTTTATAGTTGGTGCCGCCTGCAAGTGTATCAGTCCAGTTTAAATTATTTTCTGCCTGCCAGTTGATGGTGGCATTTGGCCGGGCAATACCCAAGGTACCATAGCCTATGCCTATTGGTAAAATGTCAACGTTGTTTTCCAACGCCATCGTTATTCGCATCACCCGGCCAAACACTAAAACAATCCAACTTATAAAATGCGGTGTCAACACAATTGTTGGTATCTGTTGCAATTACATAACCATTTTGGTTATCGCAAACACCAGTATTAAATTGCGTAGTAATTCCACTTGACCATTGATAAGTAACAGGCCCTCCTGCCCCACCAAATAAGTTTACTGTTAAACCACCATTGCATTGCCCGCAATCGGGCAAACTATCAATAGTAAAATCTATATTCTGCCAGCACGGAGAGTAACTTACCGATATGTTATCACCTGCAGTGCATCCATTAATACCCGTCACCGTGAATGCGTATGTTCCAGTTGTTAGTGTACTAATACATGGTGTTACATCCCCTGAACTCCATAGGTAATTATAGGGGGGGCTGCCACCGGTTACCTGTGGAATACAAATTTGCACAGGGAAGTTACATGCAACAACATTTGTTTGAAAACCGAGTACAGGTGATGGGTTAACAGTTAAATTAAACACCTCAGGTGTAGCTGCACAACCATTAATAACTGCATTTATAGTGTAAACACCACCTACATTAAGGTAAATGCAATATGGATTTTGAGAAGTGATAATTGGGGTGGCTCCATTAATATTTACTGTGTACGGTGGACTTCCTGAAAAGCCAATACAAATTAATGCGCTGTCATTTGAACAAATAGAAACATCAGGTATTGGTGAAATGATAACAGGAGAGGGATTAAACAATGTTCTTTCTATTGAAGCAACACAACCACCGCCTGTTGGTGTAACACTAACAGTGTAAGTTCCGGCACATAGCGCACCATTAACTGATACGGGTACATTGTTTTCAACAAAACCATTACTCCAAACAAAATCAAAATTTCCGGCAACAGAAGTGGCAACAGATAATGCACCATCGCAGGCATTATTGCAAGAGATTAATATATCGCTAACACCTGGAACCAATCCGTGGCAGGTTATAATACCTATATCCGAAGTAAAATTACCGTTGTTAGGAATATTAGGCAAACATTGTATACTTGTTCCTGTAGCATTTAATTGAAAAAGTTGGTTAGGCAATATTGGTAAACAAGAAATAGGATTGTTTGTAATGTCCAAAATACCTAAGGATGATGGAAGATCAGGCAAGTCGGTAATATTGCCATTATTAGCATACCATTCAACCAAATTTACAGGTATGGCTGGTACAAAATCTACTCTCGTGTTCTCACTTCGCATATAATTCAGGTTTATCAATTGAGCAAAATTCGGTGGGAGAGAAAATGAAAATGGATCATTATCAGCAATATCTATATGAATTATACTTAAAGGCAATGAAGGTAAATATGTTAAATTATTACCAGAGCAATTCAATAAAGTTAAATTATCAAAATACTGCACCCCATTCAAGTCATTTATAGAAGCAGATGCCGGGGTAAGCATTGAAGCCGAAATAATTGATGCATTTGTTGTATCCATCAGATTTCCGCTCATAGCACTTGGAAAATTTGCTTGCAAGTAAGTTACAAATGCTGGATCAGAAATGGTTACAAATTGCGCATTAAGGTTTGTAAAGAACAATGCAAACATAGCGCAGATGAATGCCCTTTTAATTAGTGTTGTAATGTTTTTCATACCGATATAAATTTAAGTGTTTTACTAAGAGTTATGTTTTTAGACTTTTATTGATGGTACAATAGTATGGTGACACCAGAGAAGGAACAAATACATTTTTTGGCATTTATCGGACTGGTTTAGTGCAGTTTATTTCGTTCGGAGTGGTTAACTAACACTCTTGAGAAATTAATAAATTGAATGGTTTTACCAGACTTTTATCTTATCCAAATTTAGAATTACTTTTTAAGCTTTTTACCCATTTCATCGGAAAGGTTTATTTTTATTACTCTGAGAAAATTCACATCTTGCAGGCTCATATGCAGCATACCAAACTGATAGTTCTATTAAAAAGCCTTAGCACATGGGAATTAAAATCCTTTGAAAAATTGGTGCGCTCGCCCTTTTATAATGTAAACGAAAATGTAGACGAGCTTTATTCCATCATTAAAAAGTTTGCACCTGATTATGATAAAGATGAGTTGAATCTTGAAAACATCAGCAAGCTGCTTTATAAATCTAAAAAACCACAATTGGCAAAGTTGCGTTATGTGATGACGGATTTAACACGGCTGCTCGAAAAATTCTTAGTAATGCTGTCTCTTGAAAAAAATAAGGAATCAGAAAAAAAATTACTGCTTAGTATATTACATGAACGTAATGCTGATAAGTTTTTTCAGATATACTTAACCGAAAGCGGTTTGCAGCAAAAACACAAACCGCTTGACAAGCAATTTTATGAAATAGCTTTTCAGTTGGACGAAATGCAGTATGAGTTTAACTCATCACGCAAAAACAGGAAGTCTGACGACTCTCTACAGAATTTATCTGACAACTTAGATCTATTTTACTTAACACGAAAACTGAAATACTCCTGCGAAATTGTAAACAGACAAAATGTTTTAAATGTTCAGTACAAAAACCCTATCATTAAAAATGTGCTTTCATTTTTAAATGCCGGAAATTACAAAGAGGTACCATTAGTGGCAATTTATCATACCACTCTATTAACTTTAACCGAACAAGACAATGAAAAGCATTTTACCAACCTGAAACAATTGTTACAAAAGCACACACATCATATCACGCAAAAAGAAAACCGCGATATTTATGCCTTTGCGCAAAACTATTGCATAAGAAAAGTAAATACCGGTAAGATAAATTTTTTGCGTGAGTTATTTGAACTTTATAAAACTGTACTTACTGAAAAAATTATTTTTGATAACAAACAAATCAGTCAGGCCGATTTTAAAAATATTTGTGCTATTGCCATAAGGGTAAACGAATTAAAGTGGACAGAAAATTTTATTGCAGAGCATCAGTTTAAATTACCAAAAGATTTACGGAACAATTCAGTAAACTACAACATGGCACGATTACACTTTGCCAAAAAAGAATATAAGCAAGCAATAAGATTACTCACACAAATTGAATTTACGGATGTGTATTATCATATTGATTCAAAATCCTTGCTACTGAAAGTTTATTACGAAACCGAAAACCTGCAGCCGCTGTACTCTTTAATTTCAGCATTTAAAATTTATTTGAAGCGCAGTAAACTCATTTCCGATTACCAACGATTAGTTTATAAAAACTTAGTTACTTATGTTAAAAAATTTGCATCCGTAAAAGAAGGAAAAAAAATTGACATTAAACTTCTGTCAAAAGAAATAGAAGCAGAAAAAAACATTGCCGATATTGGTTGGCTCAAAGAAAAACTGAATGAACTGCAATGACTGCCGAAATTTTAAATAAAGCACGCAAATACTGTACTTACCAGGAGCGTAGCCAGCAGGAGTTACGCGATAAATTGTATGAGCTTGGTTTGTATAAAAAGGATGTAGAGCAAGTAATTGCTGCTATGGTTGAAGAAGGTTATTTGAACGAAGAACGTTTTGCAATTGCTTATGCAGGCGGCAAATTCAGGGTGAAGCAGTGGGGAAAAGTGAAAATCAAACTTGCGCTCAAACAAAAGCGCGTTTCTGATTATTGCGTAAAGAAAGCCCTCGCACAAATACCTGACAAGGATTATGAGGATGCATTGCAAAAAGTAATTGCTGCTCAATCAAAAAAATAACAGAAAAAAATATTCTTAAAAAAAATTACAAAATTGCCCAGTATGTTATTGGAAAAGGATTTGAGCCTGATTTGGTGTGGGACGTAATTACTAATATGTGAGCAATTGATTTCGGTTACTACATCCCAACCATATCTTCCGGATTTACCCACTCATCAAATTGTTCAGCAGTAACGTAACCTAAATCAATCGCTGTTTGTTTTAAAGTTTTGCCTTGTTTGTGGTCCGTCTGCGCAATTTCAGCTGCTTTATAATATCCAATATGTGTATTTAAGGCAGTAACAAGCATTAATGAATTATTAAGATTTCTTTTTATGTTTTCCTCGATAGGTTCAAGGCCAACAGCGCATTTATCATTAAATGACACACACACATCTCCAATTAAACGTGCAGAATGAAGGAAATTGAAAATGATCATTGGTTTAAAAACATTTAACTCAAAATGCCCCGTGCAACCGCCAATGTTTATGGCAACATCGTTTCCTAAAACCTGAGCGGCCACCATTGTCATTGCTTCGCATTGCGTGGGATTTACTTTGCCGGGCATAATAGATGATCCAGGCTCATTGTCGGGAATAAATAGTTCTCCTATTCCACAACGAGGTCCTGAAGCCAGTAAACGAATATCATTTGCAATTTTCATTAATGAACAGGCAACAGTTTTTAATGCTCCGTGCGATTCCACAATCGCATCATGCGCTGCAAGTGCTTCAAATTTATTTTCGGCTGTTACAAAAGGAAGCCCAGTAAGCGAGGCAATATGTTTCGCAACATTTACCGCATAACCGGGGGGAGTATTAATTCCTGTGCCAACTGCTGTTCCTCCAAGTGCAATTTCGGCTAAATGGGGAAAAGTGTTTTCTATTGCCTTTATTCCATGGTCAAGCTGTGATACGTAGCCTGAAATTTCCTGCCCAAGCGTAAGTGGTGTGGCGTCCATCAAATGCGTGCGTCCAATTTTAACAATCCTCATATAGGCTTTTGATTTTGAGGCAAGCGTATCGCGTAATTTTTTCAAACCCGGAATAGTTATCTCAATCAAAGCTTTATAGGCAGCAATATGCATTGCAGTTGGAAAAGTGTCGTTTGATGATTGTGATTTATTAACATCATCATTGGGATGAATAACCTTTTTTCGTCCATCAAACTTCCACCTTGAAGTACATGCGCGCGATACGCTATAACTTCATTCACATTCATGTTTGACTGTGTTCCACTACCCGTTTGCCAAACAACTAACGGAAATTGATCATCTAGTTTTCCTTCCAAAATTTCGTCACAGACCTTTGCAATCAACTCACATTTTTCTTTAGACAAAACACCAGCATCAAGATTAGTAAGTGCTGCAGATTTTTTCAAATAAGCAAATGCTCTAATAATTTTGCGGGGCATTTTGTTTACGTCCGAAGCAATTTTAAAATTCTCAATTGAGCGCTGTGTTTGTGCGCCCCAGTATACATGAGCGGGAACTTCAACAATTCCCATGGTGTCTTTTTCTTTCCGGAATTCCATTTTAAAAATTCTAATAAAAAGTTAATTAAATTTATTTCGCAAATGTAAGAACACTAAAGTCATCCGTAAGATAAAACAGAATAATTTTATTTTCGCAAGTAAATAATTTGTTATGGCAAAAACCGATTGGGCTGAAGCAGTTAAACCACTGCTGAAAGCATACAAAAACAAACAGCATCCTCTTGAATACAAAAATACGTACCAGCTATTGGTAATGGTTATACTATCGGCACAAGATAGCGACAGGAACATAAACAGCATTGCACCAAAATTATTTGAAGCATTTCCTGACATGGCTGCACTGGCCAAAGCCACACCTGATACATTGATGCCTTATGGAAACAAGGTTCGCAATTTTGGAAATAAAATAAAATGGCTCACTGAACTCGCGCAAAAGATAAAACAGGATAAAGATATTCCGTTAACTATGGAAGAACTTACAGCGTTGCCGGGCATTGGAAGAAAATCAGCAAACGTTATTAGGCGCGAAACCAAACAAAAGCCAGAAGGTGTTATAGTTGATTTGCATGTGGTGCGTGTGGCACCACGTATTGGCATTGCCACCGGTACCGACCCTAAAAAAATTGAAAAGCAGATAATGGAATCAGTACCTCAAAAAGATTGGGATCTTGGCATGTGTATTTCTTTTTTAGGAAGAGAAATTTGCCGCCCTACAAACCCCAAACATGAGTTGTGTCTGATGAAAGACAATTGTACTTACTATTCAGACCTAAAAAAAGGAAAGAAAATTAATACAGGATGCCTGTGTTTTAGCAACCAACCTGTTTTAAACAGGTTATGTTTTATTATCGTTGTAACAAAAGTTTTTGTGTGTAAGTTTTGTTACCGTAATTGGAGTTGAACGAAGTACAAGCCCTCGGAAAATTCTGAAACCGGAATTCTTAATAAAGATGATGATGGTAAATCAGAAATTGTTTTTACAATTCTTCCTGTTGCATCTGTAATAGAAATTTTCGCATCTTTTAAAATATTTTTCAAACTAATATTTATAAGGCCCGAAGAAGGGTTGGGATAAACACTAAATCCATTCTCCGAATTTATTTCCTTAACTGAAACAACCATTTGCAAAGCCGCATAGGCATTTATCCTGCCCCATCCATGATACTGATCCCATCCGGGAGTATCCTCTGTGGGAGCACCAACTAAATCCTGAGCTGTTGATTCAATTATACTTTTTATTTGAGTTGGAGTTAATGTATTATCTACTGCCAGCATTAATGAAGCCAATCCAGCAACGTGGGGTGCAGCCATAGATGTACCTGACCAGTATGTACTATAGGATGTGTTGCTTGTATGACTTAAACCATACGTGTAATTACCTGGTGCAGATACATCAATATGATTTCCATAATTACTCCCACTTGTAGCGCTCCATGGAAAAGGCACCGAACGGTCATCATCAGGGTCGGTGCTTCCGGTTGCAATTACGTTGGTAAATGCAGCAGGATAGTAATCTACATTATTATTAAAATTCATCATGCAAACGGTAACGGTAACATTGTTGTTAAACGCGTAATCAATTGCAGCTTCCATAGTGGTTGAGTTGCTTGAGCCTCCCATTGACATATTAATAATGTTTGCACCATTATCTACAGCATAATAAATTGCATCTGTCCACCAAGAATAGTAACCACTGTTGTTTACATCAAGCGCTTTTAGTTCCATAACCTTGCAGTTCCAATTGATGCCTGCATAACCTACATTGTTATTCGCATTTGCTGCAATAATGCCGGTAATGTTTGTGCCATGCCCAACATCGTCAGTAGGATCGTTATCAACGTATGCCCAATCATATCCATTCACGTCATCAACATATCCATTGTTATCATCGTCAATAAGATTTCCGGCAATTTCTGCTGTGTTTGTCCATACACGCCCGGCAACTTCGGGGTGCTGTAACCTCATACCCGAATCTATAATTGTGATAACAGTAGTTGCGTCACCCTGCGTTATCATCCATGCATCGTCCATATCAATATCCGAATCGGCAATTGTGCCCGGAAACAAGGAGAAAGTACCAGTATTATACAAGCCCCACTGACGAAAAAAATATTGATCGTTAGGAATTACTCCTCCCGCTTCTCCTTTGTAATCTGGTTCGGCATATTCCAGTTCACCGGTTAATTGATATTCATTAAGAACTTGTTCAATGTTAACATTACTTTTAAAATGAACCACGTAAAGCGGGTTGTTTTCTTGTTTTTTTCCTTTGCCTAATTTTTCAAATTTTGTACAGTTAAATTTTTTATTTAACACATCAATATTGTTGATTCCTGTTTTAAAATGAGATTGATTGTTATCCTGAATTGGGAAGTGAACAATGTGCTTAAACTTTAATATAATTCGTGTAGTGGAATAATTTGCATTTGCATTCACCCTTATAAATGGTAAGGTAAATAATAAAACTAAGAGTAGCTGTTTTTTCATGTGATTTGATTTTGAATTTTAATGATGCTAAAAGTACACTTAACGAACAATTTGGCAAATACTTAATTTGTAGTAATTGCCTGAAATTATGCGCCAAGCATTGAATTATTATTTTTAAGCCATTCATAAATCTTAATAATATTATGACTGCGGTTACATCTCAGTTTTCAAAAAAAGGAAACAGGTTAATTTTTCTTGCTATTATTATTCTTTCAGCTTTCTTGATAACATGTTATTATTTTTTAATAAGTGGTTATTCCGGTTCATTGTTTGCTGCTACCGGTGCGTGCTTACTGGTGCTGGCTGCATTCATGTTACTGATACACCGCGAACTTTACTTTAAAATGATAAGCATGCAAATTGACGAGAGAGAAATAGAACTAAGAAGATATTCCGGGTATTTTTTTAAACATAAATTTTTTTGGAACGAAGTAGATGGTTATGAAATAAAAACTGAAGAATCGGAATCGTATGACATAAGTGAAGTGATAAAACTTAAAGCCAATGGAAAAACCATTGCAATTGTTTCTGAATTTTATTATGAAAATTACAATGAACTTAAATCAACAATAATTATGCTGCTGAAAGGAAAACGAAAGTAGTTTATGGCTGCTTTGATTTTCTCCATCCCAAAAACAGCCCCGCTAGAATTAACCCTATGCCGCCATATTGCATAGCTTTTCCCATCCCCGAATGCCCGTCTATATCAAATGTAAAAATGGCTTTGCCGAAAGAATCTTTTTCTTCTTTAATGTCGGAAGCTGATTCGGGGAAAACAAGCTTGTTGGTTGTCTGTATAAGCTGGCCACCGGCTGAAGATTCTGTAATCATCATATAAGTGTTGTCAGAAAGTTTGGTAACGTCCGGGTTTTTTGCATCAAGGTCAACCACCCATTTGCCTTTGCTGTTAATGGTTGCCACGCCTTTTGCATTAAACGATAAAGAATAGCTGCGATCCATGGCATCTTCTTTATACTCAAAGTCAGAAAGAAAAAAAGCAGGTAAGCCTTTTTCTATTTCACGCTTGAGTAATGATTGATTGTTGCCTGTGCTGCGTTTAAAATTATCCCATTGGCTGGCATTCATCTTACATGAATAAATTACCTTACTATTTCCGTATTCGTCAAGGGTAAATTCAAGATTTATTTTAAATGGTTTTATTTCCTGTGCAGTAATAATATTACACATGAATATGGTGATGATAAACAGGATGAGCTTTTTCATTTTTGATTTTTTTTAATGTGAAGATTTTATTTAACGTAACGTGGAAAGTACTTGCTGGAACACCCCGTTGTGTCCTCCGCTTTGCGATGCAACAACCAACCCTGCCATACCGCTGCCTGTCTTTTTAAAGTAAGCCTGCCACGGCAGTTGTCCGTAGTCCGATGTTGTCATTCCCTGAAACATTTGAAAATTTCCGTTGCTTCCGGCATTCTGAAATTGAACCTCCTGACCTTGCGCATACAACTGCTGCTGAATTGCCTGCATTGCCTGGTTTCCATTTGCAGCTCCTGGCACAGAATAAACCTGAAGGTATCCCTGCTGGTCGGGGGAAACAAATGCATAAACCAATTGAGGCACTCCGGGGTTTGGACTGCGCATGCCCTGCCATCCGCGAGGGTAGCTAAAACTAACGACACCATTATACGCAAGCATGTTTGAGTTGCCACCACCACCGCTATCGGGGTTTGGAGAAGGCGCAACTCCACCGCCTCCGCCATCGTTATTGTTTCCGGTGTTGCTTACTACAACTAAATTGCCTCCTGCATTTTCAGGTAATGCACCATTCACCCATGCAGTGGCAATTTTTTCAACTTTTTCGCGCATAAACTGGTCGTCCTTTAATTCCATTGGTCTTATCTGCTGTGCATTCAGTTCTCTTACATCAATAATGCTATAACGTTCGTCACCCATTTGAGCGGCTTTAATAAACTCATCCAATTGTTTCATACCTTGCTGAAATGCTTCTTCGGCAGAACCGCGCCCGCCAATACCTGCACCACCAATTTTTGTTGCTTCAATGGCATAATACTGTCCCTGGTATTTTATGCCGGGATAAGCATGACCGGGAATTAAATAAATAATGGGGTCTAATCCTGCATTCATCAAAACACTGGCATAAAGGATGGAAAGTTCAATGCACAATCCCGTATTTCCGGTTACCACTTCGCGTGGCAGGCGAACACTTTGAATGATTGATTGAATGTCATCTAACTTTGATGGAACCCCTGAGGTGCCGCTGTAAACCATACCGCTAAGGTTTGTAGCCTGGTAAACTCCAAGTAAAAAGCGCACTGCCTCCTTTGGGTCTCTTGTGACTGATGCTGTTTCTCCCTTTAAAACTTTCTCCTGAATCTGTTGTGTGTAATATTTTATTATGGGGTCTTCTGGTGTAACGAAGCATGCAGTAAGGGGGTCGTTATCAAACAGGTCTCTGTATGTGCGCACTTCGTCAGCATTAACACAGGTATAAACAAATTCATTGCGCCCTTTAATTTCAAAAGCAAACTCTTCTTCTTTATCACCACCTGCTGATGCTATGGTAATTTTTGCGCGCTCTTTTGATGAGGTTGTTTTGGTTACAATATCATCTTTAAACTGCGGATAACAAGTTACTACTATAGACTGTCCCGGGTTTATAACTGAAATTTTTTCAAGCTCTGTTTCCTCAACAAATTTTGGAATTTCATAACTTGCCTTTACATTTTTTATGGGGCGCGAACCGTTATTGGTGAGCAACATTTTAAAAAGATAATAGCGCCCACTTGCCGCTTCGGGGTTTCCATATACTTTATAAGCAGCAGGCATTACCAGCGGAGTGTTTACAATTTTAACTTCAAGATCGTTAATGCTTCCTGAGAAAAAATTCTGATAGGCAATCATTGCAGCGCCCGCAACAATAAGCACGAGCGATAAGGCATATTTTTTCATATTGATAAGGTGTTAAATGAATTGATTTATTTCAGAGAAGTGAATTCGGTAATATGATAACGGCTTAAACGGTTATATAAATCCTTTTTCATGGTTTCCTGCTTCTCTCGCTTGGAGTCTTTAATGAGTTTTAAAAATCCTACGGCTGAATTAAAGCAGGTGTTTACTTCAGTAACGGTAGGTATGTACCCGCGCGCTACTGTAGTGTTGTTTTGCGAAGTGGTTATTTGCTGCACGTATTTATTAAACGCACCCACAGCATCCATAGCCTTATTTATTTTGTTACGAATGTTTTGCTCGTTTACAACCTTATCTTTTTTAGTGATTAAATCTTCCGTTTCAAGGGTGTAATATTCAATCCACTCTTCAAACGAAGAACGCGCTGCATTGTACAACTGCATGGATTCAACATAACGTGTATCTTTTTTATCAATAAGCAATTGAACAAACCTCCCGTTATCTTCAGTTTCAGTTTTTGCTTTCTTGCAAACGGACAGAAGCTCGTTTAATGAATCATCTGGTTGAGCTAATGTTAATGATGTAACGGAAATAAAAACAAGAAAGAGGGGGGCAATATATTTATTCAACATGATTAAAGGTTATTTTAAATGAATATTGTACCGCAAATGTAAAAACTGAATTGATTTTGCCTATACTTAATTTGCAGTATGTTTCTAATGATTAACTATGAGTTTTTGCAGTATCCTATCGGCTTCTTTACCGTTAGCCAACATAGCAACTAACTGTACAAAATAAATTCCGTTTTCAAATTTGCTTACATCAATTTCTGTTTTATTGCTTTTGACTTTCGCATTCAAAATTTCTTTACCAAGCACATCAAATATTTTCAGCCCATCCCCTTCATTGAACTTTGAACTATAAATTATAATTTCCTTTGAAGCAGGATTAGGATAAACTGAAAAACTATTTTCATACGTACTTTCTGTTATTCCTACAGTATTTTGATTCATTTTAAGAACAAAAACGTTTTGAAGGAATCCAGGTGCTGTAAGGCTGAAGGATCCGGAATTAAAATCAAAATCGGTTGTACCTGTAAAGCTGCCCACTGTAAATATATTTCCTGTGGCATCCAATAAAATTTGTTCCCCAACATCGGTTCCCGTTCCACCGGCAGTGTTACCCCATACAAAATTGCCGTTTGCATTGAGCTTTAAAATAAAAATATCAGAACTGGATGACGGAGTGCTTACAAAAAATGAATCTATGGCGGGGTCTAAGTCAACAGTGCCGGCAAACGAACCTGTTATGTAAACATTACCAGCAGTATCGGCAGCAATTCCATTTCCGCTATCATAAAACGAGCTGCTGTGTATTTGCTTAGCCCAAATAAAATTGCCCGATGAATCTGATTTTAAAACAAACATATCTTCATATAAACTAACTGAAAGATTAAACGTGTTACCTCCCCATTGAAAATCTACGGTTTGTTCAAATACGCCTGTTGTATAAACATTGCCATTGGCATCAACATGAATAGCCTGCCCGATATCCTCTCTTGTTGAACCAAAATTTTGCGCCCAGATAAAATTGCCCGATGAATCTAATTTTAAAATAAAAATATCAGGATCGCTTGCTACAAATTGATTTGAGCGTGGTGCAATTAAATTAAAGATACCGACACCGGGATCAAAGTCAACTGTATCGGAAAAAGAACCGGTTGCGTATAGGTTGCCCATGGCATCTATGTCAATAGATCTGCCAACGCAATAATTAAATCCTCCAATATTTTTTGCATACACATAATCGCCATTTGCATTTAGTTTTAAAATAAATATGTCGCAGTATGCTCCTGCATTAAGTGTTACTGTTCCCGGTCCCGGATCAAAATCGGCAGTTAATGCAAAGCTTCCAATGGTATAAATGTTTCCCCAGTTATCAATTTTAATTTCATAACCTAAATCGTCACTTGTTATAGAGGATGCTGTGCTGCCAATATTTTTTGCCCACACAAAATTTCCATTTGTATTTAAGTGCCATATAAAAATATCGCGCCCTCCGTTTGATACTAAATTATAGGTTGCTGCACTGGGGTCAAAATCGGTAGAATCAAGAAAATGCCCTGTTACAAAAACATTTCCCGTGGCATCGCATGTAATCGAAAGTTCTTCCATATTGGACGTCCATCCTCGGGTCTGAACAGCCCATTCAAAATTTCCTGAAGCATTCAGCTTTAAAACAAAAATTTCATTTCCAACTGCGCTGGTCATGTTATAAACTCCCGGGCCCGGATCAAAATCATCAGTGCCTATAAAGCTTCCGGTTATATATAAATTTCCTGATGCATCACGAGCAATTCCCCGCCCGGTTTCACTTGAAGAATCTCCAATTTGTTTTACCCAGTCAAATACGGGGGTTTGCGCGTTTAGTGTTATTGCTGCAAAAAGGCATATGGCAAATAAGATTTTTTTCATGGTTAATTCGTTTAGCGGGCTATAATTAATTTTTGAGACTTCAACCTAACCCTTTCCAAAAGAGAGGGAGATGTAAGCTGAATAAAATAAATTCCGTTTTCAAATTTGCTTACATCAATTATTGTTTTTTCACCTCTTGTTTCTGTTTTCAAAATTTCTGTTCCCAACATATCAAATATTTTCAAGTCATACCCGTCATTAAATTTTGAGCAATAAACCATACACTCTTTTGAAGCAGGATTAGGATAAACCGTAAAACTATTTTCAGCATCGTATTGCAAAATACCTGTTGGTGAGAAGTTCATTTTTTGAATATATGCATCAGTATTTCCGTTATCATTTACAGAAGCTGTGCCTGCACCGGGGTCAAAATCTATGGGTCCGTAAAAAGTTCCGGTAACGTAAAAGCTTCCTGACGGGTTCACGCAAATTCCATTGGCTTCGTCATCGCCATTTGATGGTCCACCAATCTCATAGGCATAAATAAAATTTCCTGCTGCTGAGAGTATTAAAACAAAAGAATCGTAGCTGCTGAATGTACCGTTAAGATTAAATGTTACAGCGGTATCAGGATTAAAATCAACGGTAGCAGAATTGAATCTTCCTGAAAAATAAACATTACCTGCATTATCGGTGTCAATATCAGAAGGTAAATCAATAGAATTTCCGCCTATCCTTTTAACCCAAACAAAATTTGCTGCTGCATCTAACTTCAAAAAATACATATCAGAAAGGTTTGATCCGGTTCCTACTGCGGTAAGATTGGATGTGCCCACTCCAGGATCAAAGTCAACTGTCCCTCTGAAGGTTCCGGTAACAATAATGTTTCCGGTTGCATCGGTGTTTATAGCCGATGGTGATTCGCTATCTGTTCCACCAATACTTTTAACCCAAACAAAATTTGCAGCGGTGTCAAATTTGCAAATATGAATATCTGCCCCTCCTGCGGGAATAAGATTAAAAGTTTGTGTGGTATCAGGATTAAAATCGGTGGTGTCGTTAAATGTTCCTGCTAAGTATATAGTATTGTTAATGTCAATGTTTATTGCGTTAATGGCAAAGTCTGTTCTTTTTGCCCAAACAAAATTTCCTGATGCATCCAGTTTGGAAACGTAAGTATCCTGCCCACCATCAGAAACGAGATTAAACACTGCAGCGGAAGGATCAAAGTCAGTGGTAGTTTGAAAAGTACCCACGGTATAAACACTGCCTGAACCATCTAAAGAAATGGCATTAACGAAAGTGCCGAAAGTTCCTCCAAAGTTTTTTGCCCACAAAAAATTTCCTGATGAATTTAATTTAACAATGTAAACATCAAACGGACCTGTAGAATTAATGGTTGATATACCTGCCCCCGGGTCAAAATCAACAGTGCCTGCAAAACGTCCGGTTATATAGCAGTTGCCCGTTGCATCAAGAGCCATAGACTGCGCAGTTTCCGTTCCTGTACCGCCAATGTTATGCGCCCACAACAGGGTTCCTGTGGCACTGTATTTAGCAATGAACATATCATCTCCGCCATTAGAAACAAGGTTTAGTACCCCTGCTCCTGGATCAAAATCGGCAGTGCCTGCTATTTTTCCTGTTGTGTAAACATTGCCTGTTGCATCAACTGCTATGTCATAGCTTCTGTCGTAGTTAATACCGCCCATGTTAATAGCCCAGTCAAAAGATGGCGTTTGTGCATACAGTGTAATAGATGTAAAGCAGCAGATTGTTGTTAGTAGTGTTTTTTTCATTTTTGATTTTGGTTTAGTGTTGTATGATTAATTTTTGAGACTTAACAATGGTTCTTTCTGAAGTAAAGTAGGGTTGTATAGAATAAATTCCATTTTCAAATTTGCTCACATCAATTTCAATTTTTGAATTTTGGCTTTTTAATTTTTGAATTTCTTTTCCTGTTGCATCAACTATTTTTATTTCAAGATTTTTATTTAATGGAGGCTGCCACGCTATTGTTGCAATTTGATTTGCAGGATTAGGATAAACGGAAAAAGCATTTTCATTCTCAAAATCATTAATTCCAACCGGGGCAGTGTATTTTAAAATAATTCCGCTATTGCCCACAGAATAACCTAATCCTGCATTCAGGAAATAAGCGTCTTCAGTCTTCACATTGATGGGTGTTGGATGTGATAACCATGTATTACCCCCATCATTGCTTATCTTCATAGAAGAATTTTGATTTACAGCAGCACCAACAGTAATCCATCCTTTGACGGAGGATACAAAGTGTACTGCCCAAATCTGAACATTTAATCCTATGTTAATTGAAGTCCAGGTGATACCTCCATCTGTTGTTTTTGCAACTGCAGAACTTGATCCCACAATCCAGCCTTCATTTGCATTTATAAAATGAATGTCGGCATAATTACCGGCAGGCACAGTTTGCAGCGTCCATGTTAAACCGGCATTTGAAGTATGTAATACAGTGCCTGCTAATCCAATTCCGTTACCGGTAATCCAACCTTCTGTAGATGAGATAAAAAATATTGCCTGCAAATCACTTGTTGTTCCTGATGCTTGCGATGTCCATGTTGCACCACCATCCGTAGTGGTCTTTATTGTTCCATCGTCACCTGCAACCCATCCAACAGAGGGGCTTACAAAATATACATCGCTAAGAAGTTTAGTAGTTCCTGATGTTTGTGTTGCCCATGTTGCTCCACCATCAGATGTTTTAATAATTGTTCCGGTGAGTCCTACTGCATAAGCAGTTTGAGGATCGGCCATAAAAACATCTTTTAAATTAGCAGTAACACCCGAAGTACGGGGCACCCATGTTGTTCCGCCATCAACTGTTGTAACAATGGCACCATTCATTCCTGAAGCTATACCATTATTGGCATCTGTAAAGTGAACAGCATTTAAGTTATCGGTAATGTTGCTTGATTGAGGAGTCCATGTTTGAGAACCGGCAATATGGTTTATGCCTGACAGTAATGTGATAAGCGCAACAGTTTTAAGTAAAGTGTAATTTTTTAGCATACATGAAGTGATTTCACTGAAAGATTATGCCGTAAACATCACAAAGCCGTTGTTATTTATCAATCACCAATTATGGTGAAAAAGTAAAGCCGCACGCTGCCAATTTTCTCATTAGCATTGCGGATAAAAACCATTGCAAAATTTGCTACCGTACTATAAACTTTTGCGAAAAAGCTTGCTGGCTGTAGGTTACGCTGGCAACATATACTCCTGGTAAAAAAGCAAAATTTAAAATAGTGGTTGCCGAGGTTATTTGCTGTTCATGCACCATTCGGCCGGTTACATCATGTATTAAAAGTTTGCAGGGCTGTGTTTCTGCATTTTTAAATGCAACAATAATATGGTTGGCTGACGGGTTCTGATAAAGATAAAACTGATTGTTTGGATTTAAATTTACTGCCACCGTTTTTGAATAAGAAAAATCTCCATTAAAGTCAGTCTGCTTTAGGCGATAGTATGATAAGCCGTTGTATGGATTTTTATCGGTAAAAGAATATTCTATAACCTGGTTTGAATTGCCTGCACCATCAACTTTTGCTACATCTTCAAACTCGTTTCCGTCTTTGCTTTTTTCAATTGTAAAAAAATCATTGTTTAGTTCGGTGGCTGTTGCCCAGGTTAGGTCAATAGTCTTTTTGTTGGGGGTGGCATTAAAGCTTAAGAGTTCGATGGGGAGGGGGGAGGGATTATTTAGTTTAAGAATGAAACCATCTATAGACTGCGCGGTTAAATTAACGGTTCCGCTGCCGGGGTCGAAATCAGAAGTACCTGTAAATAGTCCTGTTATAACAACATTGTTGGCAGCATCAAGTGCAATTCCGCGACCATCATCGCCCCCGGTTCCGCCAAAAGTACATACCCATGTAAAAGTTAAAGTCGAGCTCAGTTTGAGAATAAAACAATCGTAAACACCGGTTGCAGTGCGATTGGCAGTACCAGCTCCGGGATTAAAATCGGTGGTGGCACTGTATCTGCCCGAAATATAGATATTACCTGCAGGATCAACAGTAATTACACCACCGCCATCTTCTCCGGTGCTGCCAATGCGGGTTGCAGATAGAAAGTTACCCGATGAATTGAGGCGAGAAAGAAAAACATCGCGGTTTCCGGCACTTACAAGGTTAACTGTTCCTGTGCCGGGATCAAAATCAGCAGTGCCTTCAAAGAAACCTGTGGTATAGATTGTTCCTGTGTTTCCTACTTTAATGCCATAAGCCCAAGTTGAATTAGTTCCACCAAATCGCTTAACCCATTGAAAAATTCCGGTAGCATTTAGTTTTAAAACAAAAGCATTTGTGCTGCTACAAGCTGTTACGGTTAAATTTGCGGTGGTGGCACCGGGATCAAAATCGGCTGTTTCATGAAACGAACCTGTAAAATAGAGGTTACCGGCAGCATCCTCTGTCATGCTTTCGATAAAAACACTTGAAGTGCAGGTAATGTGCTTTACCCAAACATAATTTCCGGCAGAAGATAATTTGGAAATAAAGGCATCAACCGGACCTCCTGCCAGGTTAGCCACACCGACCCCCGGATCAAAATCAACGGTGCCTCCAAAGCGGCCGGTAGTTATTACACTTCCTGCATTATCAATTTCAATGTCAGTAGAATATTCATTTGCTGTGCCCCCAAAGCGTTTTGCCCATGTAAAAATTCCAGCGTTTGTTAGCTTGCATACAAAAACATCAGCAAGTCCTGCTGAGGTAAGATTGAAGGCTGTTGCTCCGGGATCAAAATCGGCAGTGCTTCTAAATGTGCCTTGTATATACACATTGTTACTGCCATCTAATGCAATGGCATAACCTCCATCACCTTCTGCACCGCCCATTTTGCGTGCCCATACCAAATTACCAGCGGAGGTATATTTTATAATGAAAACATCTGCGTTGCCGGCTGAGGTAAGATTAACTACACCGACTCCGGGGTCAAAGTCAACGGTATTGTAAAATTCACCAACAACATACACATTTCCTGCCGCATCAATTACCACATCGTTAGCAAAATCGGCCGCGGCACTTCCTATTTGCCGCACCCACTGTAATGATTGCGCATTATTATTTTTTACTCCAAACAGAATAATAACCAGCAACAGCAAACTTGTTTTATAAATTTTTTAGAGGGCACACTTTGCTATAAAAAAATTTAACAGGCAATTGTATTAAAAGAGGCATTGCAAGTCAATAACCAGATATGGTGAAAAATAAAGCCGCACGCTGCCAATTTTCTCACTAGCATTGCTGATAAAAACCATTGCAAAATTTGCTACCGTACTATAAACTTTTGCGAAAAAGCTTGCTGGCTGTATTTTACGCTGGCAACATATACTCCTGGTAAAAAAGCAAAATTTAAAATAGTGGTTGCCGAGGTTATTTGCTGTTCGTGCACCATTCGGCCAGTTACATCATGTATTAAAAGTTTGCAGGGCTGTGTTTCTGCATTTTTAAATGCAACAATAATATGGTTGGCTGACGGGTTCTGATAAAGATAAAACTGATTGTTTGGATTTAAATTTACTGCCACCGTTTTTGAATAAGAAAACTCGCCATTAAAGTCAGTCTGCTTTAGGCGATAGTATGATAAGCCGTTGTATGGACTTTTATCTGTAAAAGAATATTCTATAACTTTGGTTTGAATTGCCTGCACCATCAACTTTTGCTACATCTTCAAACTTGTTTCCGTCTTTGCTTTTTTCAATTGTAAAAAAATCGTTGTTGGTTTCGGTGGCTGTTGCCCAGGTTATGTCAATAGTGTTTTTGTTTGGCGCTGCGTCAAAAGATAAAAGTTCTATTGGGAGGGGGGAGGGGCTGCCTATTTTATCTATAAAGATATCCCAGGTTCCAGCTGCTGTTATATTAAATGTACCTGCAAACGGATTAAAATCTATGGTAGTGTTAAACTGGCCGGTAGTGTAAACGTTAAAAGAATCATCTACAACAATGGAGGTAGGGCTAAGGTAATTTGAAGTTGCAGAACCTAATTGACAAGCCCACAAAATTTCCGGCAGAAGTTAATTTACTTACAAACATATCTTGGGTGCCAACTGAAGTAAGTTATACGTTGCAGCCCCCGGATTAAAGTCAACTGTCTGTCTAAAGTGGCCAGGTTATAAAAACATTATTTAGATTATCTAATGCTATATCAACGGCACGGTCAGGCTGAGTACCGCCCACACGTTTTCCCCAAATAAAATTTCCTGCTGGGCTTAGTTTGATGTAAAATATATCCTGCGCTCCGGCTGATGTTACATTATAAGTTGCTACGCCAGGGTCTAAGTCGGCTGTGGCAAAAAAACCTCCTGCAGCATATACATATCCTGCTCCATCTACTGCAACCGCTTCTAAAGCTGTGTTGTCAATTCCTGTTGCACTGTTTATTTGCCTTGCCCCAAGTAAAGTTTCCGGCTGAGGTTAATTTTAATATATAACCACCACCGGCATCAGTCATGTTAAATACAGCGGCACCTGGATTAAAGTCAACTGTGCCTTGAAAATCACCTACTGCATACATTGCCTGCGGCATCAACGGTAATATCACGGCAATAATCAGGTTGTGTTGAGCCAATGCGAACAGCCCATGAAAAATTTCCTGCTGCCGTTAATTTTAATATAAAAATATCGGGAGTTACCCCACCGGCATTTGACATGTTAAATGTGCCTGCCCCCGGGTCAAAATCAATTGTTCCGGTAAAAAACCCTCCAATAACAACGTTTCCTGCAGCATCTGTTTCTACACCATTATAACAATGTATATTATCCGTTCCGGAAATCTTTTTACCCCAAACAAAATTTCCGGCTGAATTTAATTTTACAACAAAAATATTCCAAAATGCTGTTGAGGTAACATTAAATGCTGCTGCACCTGGGTCAAGATCAGCTGTTGCGCTATAAGTACCCATTACTATAATATTCCCCGTGTTGTCAATGTTAATCCCATACCCTGCGGCAACGCCTGTTCCTGAAATTTGCTTTGCCCAAACAAAATTTCCCTTGCATTTAATTTGCAAATAAAAGCAGCTCTATTGGTTGAGGTTAAATTAAACACGCCTGCTCCGGGATCAAAGTCAACAGTTCCGCTAAACACGCCTGTAGTATACGAATTGCCTGCCGCATCGGTAGTGATTGCATTTCCAGAATTTTGACCTGATACGGCTCCCATCCGCTTCGCCCACTGAAACGTTTGCGCATTATTATTCTTTACTCCATACAGAATAATAACCAGCAACAGCAAACTTGTTTTATAAATTTTTTGAGGACACACCTCGCTATAAAAAATTTAACAGGCAATTGTATTAAAAGAGGCATTGCAAGTCAATAACCAGATATGGTGAATGTTATACCTGCCAAAAACCCATTGCTGTTATTAGTGCACTAAATGCCTTTAGTATATTTTTTGAAATGGTTTTGCTCACTGCCTCGCCTACTGAATTTACCTGCAGCTTCTGGTAAATTTTGCGTATGTGCGAATGCACGGTTTCGTAGCTTATGTGTAATTCATCGGCAATCATTTTATATGATTTGCCTTGTACTAAAAGTTGTAATACATCTTTTTCGCGGTTGCTGAGGTTATAGTTTTCATCGGGTGTTTTCTGTGGCTGCATTTTGGCAAACTGGTTTAAAACTTTTCTGGCAATAAGGGGTGTCATAGGTGCTCCGCCCTCATACACTTCCTGTATCTGGTTGATGAGCGAATCCATTTTTGTGTTTTTTAAAATGTAGCCGTTGGCACCTGCACACAGGCTGCTAAAAACTTTTTCGTCATCTTCAAAACCCGTAAGCATCATTACCGGAAGGGTGGGGTGCTGCTTGCGCAAAATTTCAACAGCCTGTACTCCGTTTATTTCGGGCATGTCTATATCCATAATTATTACATCGGGTTTTTCGCGCTCTATATCCTGCAGAAGGTTTTTACAGGAATCAAATCCGGCAATCATTTTTATGTTGCCGGTGGTTGATAAAAGCAGTGAAACAGAATCGCGAATGTTTTTATTATCATCAAAACAAATAACCCGTAGCGGCTTGCCTTCATTTTTCATGACACAAAAATGCAATTGTAATTTCAAATATGGGTTAACCAATTATGGTGAAAACGGTTGTTTTTTGTATGTAACATGATGCAAGTAATGCCAATTTAACCTTGTCCTGTTCAGCATTGCTCTATACTTAGGTAAGAAATAGTTATTCCTGTTTAGGAAAGCCGTCTCCACAATTGTGGAGACGGGTTTCCTTTTTCGAATAACCGTCCCCATAATTATTTTGCAGGGTTTTATGTATGATAACAGAGTTCTAACAACTATAAAGTTGCTTTTACTTTTATAAATATCCTGTAAATGGGGTGCGTTTAACACTTAACTTTTAGGTTAAAAGGCAAAAAGAGCATAAAAAGTTAAACTTCTATTTCTATGCGGGTACCTTTCGCTGCACTGCTTGTAATTCCAAAACTGCCGTTTAGTTCTTCGGCACGTGCTTTCATGTTTTTTATGCCGTTGCCGTTATAAGGGTTTTTGTTTTTGTCTATTCCTTTACCATCATCGGCAATTACCATCTGCAATTTATTGCTCTTTTTAATAATGGAAATATTAACGTGGGTGGCATGGGCATATTTTAAAATGTTATGTATGGCTTCTTTGTAAATAAGGAAGAGATTTTTGCGGTGGTTCATTTCCAGTTGGGCATGATACAGGTTTTCGTCACAATCAATCTTAAATGTAATGTGGGCAGCTCCCAATAACGATGCAGCATAAGCTTCCATACGCATTACTAAGTTTTTAAGTGAATCGTTATGCGGACTAACCGCCCACACCGCATCGGCAGTTTTATCAATTATTTCGCGCGATGATTCTTCTATCTTTTCCAATATTGATTTTACATCAGAAGCACCGTTATTGGTTAGCTTAACATTGGCAACCTGGCTGTATATGTTTATACCGCCAATGGTGCTGCCAATGTCATCGTGCAAATCGCGGGCTATTTTATTGCGCACTTCCTGCAGTTTAAGTACCTGGTTAATGCGTAATTTATATATAGTATAAATAATTGCGGCAGCAGCCATTGCAACCAACGCATAGAAATACCATGTTTGGTAAAATGGCGGAATAATAATAAGCTGGAGTGATTTTACCTCGCTTTGCACACCATCGCTGTTAACGGCTTTGTATTCAAACAAAAAATCTCCGTGTGGCAAGTTGGTGTAAGTTACCAGGGGATTGTGTTCGTTGCTGCGCCATTCTTCATCAATACCCGATAAGCGATAGTGATAGGTCACCTGTTCGTTGTTTGAAAAACAATTGGAGCTTAAATAAAACTTTATAAAATTTTTATTGTGTGCGAGTTTTAAGTCTGAAAACAAAAGTGTGTCGCTAACGGCATCCATAACCCAAAGTTTACTTACCGATAAGGAAGGCTTTTCGGTATCGCGCAAAATTTTAGCGGGGTTAAAGGAGATAAAGCCACCATTAAACCCTGCGCTTAATAAGTTAGCAGGTGTGTTTTTATTCTTAAAAAAAGAATCCGCTTACAATTTCGTTTACTCCGCTTTTGGCGTCAAACAATTTATACCGGTTGTTGGCAGTATTGTAATGCAGCAACCCGGTAGATGAAATTATCCAAAGATTTTCTTCATTGGATCTTGCCATGCCCTGCAACGATTTTAACTGGTTTGAATAAGAGATAAAAGGTGCTGAAGTATTTTCGGGGAAAAACTTTACAAGCCCATTACCTTGTGTGGTTACCCAGTAGGAGTTATCGTCATTTTCAAGCATGTCAAAAGCATTGTTCACTTTTAATTTGCCATCGCTTTTTTTGCCCAGTGCATAACACCCGTGTAATTCATGAAATGTCGTATATGCATAAAGGAAATCGGTTAGTGATATCCCATCAGGCAGTTTTAATCTTGTTATGCCATTGTTTACACCGCAATACCAGAAATTGTTTTTTGAGTCAATCAAAATCTTTCTTGGTAAATTGTCCATAAAAAGGTTATTAATGGAAGTATCGCCCCTTAAAAAGAAGAAATTTTTTCTGTCAATATCAATCAACACTAATTCAATTCCATAATAGGAGGCAATGATGTAGTTTTTGTTGTGATATTTTATTTCACCCAGCGTGTTTATGCGTGTGCCACCCATAAAAAACAGCGCACCTTTTCTCATTTCAGCACTTGCGGGCATGGTATTTAATTCGGCTGTAATTGTATCAAGAAGAAAGACACTACGGTTGGCTCCAATCCATATCTTGTTTTCCGAATCGGCAAAAGCGGTTGTTAGTTCCAACCTTTCGTTACGGTAAATTATTTCTTTATATCTGTATGCAGCATCACCGGCATTTTTATAAAACAACCCGCAATGTGTTATAACAAATTCTTTTCCCCCAGGAGTAATAATCCTGTCATTCACCTTACACGAACTAATGTGGGCGGAACCGGCAGGTGTGTTATTTCAAACTGGTTAAGTAATGGATCGTAACAATACAATCCACCCTCTGTTGCCAGCCACATACGGTTAAAATTATCTTTATAAATGTGGTTAATTCTTGTAGTAATGGGTTTGGTAAGTTTAATCTTATCTGAAAAAGCTTTGGTTTTTAAATCAAAAAAATGCACGCCTGATGTTTTGGTGCCGCACCATAATATTTTGTTGTCATCCTCTGCGATACTCACCACCTCATCTCCCGATGGTTTTATCGGTTGTCCTGCCTCAATGCTAAAAGAGTTGAGCAGTTTTGTTTCTGTATCAAACTCATGCAAGCCGTTATCCCATGCGCCACACCATAATTTACCGTCCGATGCTGCAACAATTTTGTTAAGCGTGCGTGCTAGGGGTCCGGTCTTGGTTCTGAACTTGCCAATTTTTTCAATTCGTTTAGCTGATTCAATAATACCTGCAAAGTAGGCTATACTGTCTTTCAACTCTACATCATAGTAAGTGTTTTTTGAAACCAGCACAGGATCTGTTTTAATTCTGTTTGTTTTTAAATCATATACCTGCAGCCCCCAATGATTTAAACCAAGCCATAAAATATTTTTATACCTGTCATAAGTAATATCATTAACTGTATTAGAGTTAAGAGGTGAATTGTCCTTGTTAAATGTTTTAAATTTTCCGGTACGGAAATCATAACTGCAAAACCCGTTACCCGCTGTGCCAATCCATAAAAGTGAATCGGCATCTAACTCAATACACTTAATGCCGTTTCCACAAATTGACTGCGTATCGTTTTCGTTGTGCTTAAAAACATAAAATTCCCTGCCGTCAAACCTGTTCAACCCGTCCTTAGTCCCAATCCACATAAAACCCAAAGGGTCGCGTAACGTACAGGTAACCTGGTTATCTGAAAGTCCGTTTTCGGAGGTGTATTGTTTGAGCGCAATATTTTTTTCCTGCCCGTGAGAAAAAGAATAAGCAATAATGAAAGAAGTAACAATTAAAAATCGGGTGACAGACATAAAATACGCCTATAAAGATATGGTTGCAGAAACATTCAACGGCAAGATATAAAAAATAAAAATCCCAATAAATATTAAGGGGATATGAAAGATAAAAGCCGAACTTACTTTAATGCTTAAAAATTAATTTTTGTGTCCACGCCATCGTCCCATTCTCTTTGTAGCAGGAAGAATTAATCTGAACAAAATAAATTCCGTTTTGCAAATTGCTTATATCAATATGAGTTTAAAATTTTTGAATTTTGAACTACTTTGCCTGTTGCACACCCCACTCCTGCACAATCAGCCGCTAAGCTCGTATTTTGCGATGGACCTGTCTTTTATTTTGCCCACTCAAAACTTAAATGCAGTGCATGTATGGTTTCGCATATTAACCAAAGGAGTATTATGGCTTTGTATTTCATTAGCAGATTTCGTGATCAGAAATTTTCTTGAATACATTTTAATGAACACCCCAAAATTGAAAGCCCACGTAATTGCAATCAATACATAGTTTATAGTACAAACCCCTTAACAACAACTTAAAATTATATTTGCTGCATAACGGCATGATTAAAAGTAAATACCTAGTGGTGCGCATCGTTTTCATTTTGTTTTTTGTTTTGTTTAGCGTAACAAAATTTTTGGGGCAAACAGCTATTCTTGACAGCCTGAAAAAACATGCAGGCAACGGGAGTAATTTAAACGAACAGTTACAAACGGTTATCGAAATTTTATCACGAAGCCATTCTATACCTGCCGATACTTTTTATAAATACATCAAAACAGGAGAAGAGCTTGCTATTCCCAATTCACCGGAACTTTATCGTGTAAAAGCCGCTTATGCCGGTTATCTTACACGCACTGGACATATTGCCGGGGCATTCAACTTAACCGATAGTGTGTTGTTTGTCATTCCCTCAGCGGATAAATATTTTGATTCTTATCTCTGGCTTTTAAATACCAGGATAGGTTTAGATATAAGGACAAGCCGCAGTAAAGAAGCTATTGATAATTTATTCCTTTTGCTTAAAAAAGCGGAGCAAAACAATAATGAGTTATGGATATCAAGAGCGTATGTAAACCTTGGTTGGGCCCATATGGAATTGGAGAAGTTTGATGATGCTATCAAATGGCTTAACAAAGGAATAGATGCTACACCCAATGAATATATCAAAACAAAATCTCCGTTTCTTTTTTCAAACATTGCTTCCTGCTATAACAACATTGGCAAAAGTGATTCGGCATTTTATTTTATAAATGAAGCACTCAGGTACGGGCAAATTGATCAAAACCTTTTTCACATTGCCAACGCCCTCAACATACGAGCCGACATATATGTGAAGCAGAAAAAATTTGCAGAGGCTGAAGCTGATTTGAATGAGGCTATAAAAATAAGAGAACAAATTGGTGACAATCTTTTTATTGTTTCTGACCTTGCGCAGTTGTCATCGTTTTATGCATCTATAAACAAGACGGATAAAGGTATTGATGTTGCGCTCAGGGCCATTCCAGTTGCAGAAAAACTTGGCAGCTACTCCAAGTTAATTTTCTTGTATGGCGCATTAGCAAAAAATTATAAAGAAGCGAAAATGGGGATGGAATATGGCGAAGCGATGCAAAAAATTAGTCAATTTAAAGACTCTCTTAATAAAAAGAATTCAAATGAAGCCATTACTGCACTTGAAGTCAAATACGAATTACAGAAAAAAGAAAACATCATTATACAACAGGAAAGCAAAATTACCAGGAACCGTTATATAGCCATTGGTTCCATAATTATTGTTGTTTTGATTTCAGTACTGATGGGTTTGGCATACCGTAACCGGCAGTTGTTGCAAATGCAAAAAATGGAAACAGCATTAGTGCAGCAAAAAATGCTAGCTGCTGAAGAGATACGTACTGCACAGGAAACCGAACGCAAACGAATTGCTGCCGATTTGCACGATAACCTTGGAGCATATGCCGCGGCAATAACCAACAACGTAAAAGGTTTAAAAGAAAAAACCGTTGATGAAAATACCGCTACCGAAAACTTAGAAGAAAATGCGCGCAAAATGGTTACACAGTTAAGCGATACGATATGGGTTTTAAAAAATGAGCAGCTACTTTTTACCAATCTTGCCGATAGGTTTAAGGCATGGATGCAGCGCCTTATGAAAAACTATCCTGCTGTAAAATATGATTTCAGCGAGAAGATAGTTAACGATATTTCTTTTACTCCCGTAAATATTCTGCATCTTTTTTATATCTTAAAAGAATGTGTTAACAATGCACTGAGACACAGCGGATGTACCGAAATAAAAATTGATTTTTTGAGCGATGATAAATTGAGCATTACAGTTGCTGATAATGGGAACGGAATGAAGCATCACCCTCTAGAAGGAAACGGAATTGATAATATTAAAAAGCGTGCTGAAGTTTGCGGATGGAAAGTAGAGTGGAAAGCAAACAAGCCACAAGGAACACAAATTATGTTGAGCGCTACTACAAAGTAAGTATTTGAAAAAAGTTTATTGATGATGAGTTTTACCGACCTCAATATCTACTTTTTAAAGAAACAATGAGAATAGGTTTAGTTGACGATAACCCCGTAAACCGCAGTAACTTTATGCAAAGGTTGCGCAGTTTATTGATTTGGATGTTTCGTTAACTGCTGTAAACGGGCATGAGTTTTTAGAAAAGTTAAAAGGCTTACCATTAATACAACAACCTGTTGTAGTCTTTATGGACATACAAATGCCGCAGCTTAACGGCATTGACACCATTAAACTTGCCAAAGCGCTTTACCCTTCCATTCATTTTATTGTGCTTACTGTTTTTGAAGATGATGACAATATTTTTGAAGCTATACAAGCAGGTGCATCGGGTTATTTGCTTAAGCACGAAAGCCATCACACCATACGGGAAGCTATAGACGAAATATTGGAATATGGTGGAGCGCCTATGAGCCCTGCCATTGCACGCAAGACACTAAAATTGCTCGGGCAAAAAAATTTAGCCGAACAAAAGGAAAAAGCAAAAAACAACGAATCTGTTTTAGAGAATTTGTTAAGTGAGCGCGAACGCGAAGTGCTTACACATACAGTAAATGGTTACGATGCAAAACGTATTGCAGAAATTACGGGAATAAGTACGCTTACAGTCAGAAAACATATTGCCAATATTTACACCAAACTGCATGTAAACTCTAAAGCCCAGGTAATATCGCTTGCACATAAAAATAATTGGATTAAGGTTTTTTAATCTTTTTTTATACCTTAATCACTCTCATGGTTTTATTAAATGATTTTGCTTTTAAGTGTACAAAATAAATTCCTGCTTTATACTTTGATGAATCAATGCGCTTGTTATACTTTTTAGTGTTTTGATACGTAATTTTTTCTGAAAGCATTTTTCTTCCATCCAAATCAAGAATTAAAATTTCCATTTCAGATTTTTCAGGAAACGTGAAACTCAAATCAAAATAATTGTTTGCAGGATTTGGAAACACTATTGCTTTCCAATTTGCAGTTACCATGTCATTAACGGTAGTTACGTTTCCAACATCAGCCGTTGCATAAATTTCTATTTCACTTAGTGCAGAAACATTGGCCCCATCAAACATTCCGGTTTGGTTGAGTACAAAAACCTTAACTGTTTTCGCAATCACATCGTTAAAGAAAATATTGGTTCCAGATTCTGATAAATTTTGACTGTATGTAACACTGTCAACGGGCAAGGTTGCAGCGGCATCGGCATACAATACTGTTTTAATGGATGTAATTTGATAATTAGTTGGTGCACCTGCATTAATTGGATTGTATAACTTTACCCTTCTTATTTTTATAGGAACTAAAAAATCTAATTTAACCCATTGGTTTGTTGTTTGCCCAAATGCACTTGTCCATACCTGCCAATATTCCGATTTTAAAACTTTTCTATCCACAACATATTTATTAAACGCAATGTTATTATAAGATGATGCGGTAATGGTTGCACCTGGCGCCACATTACTGTATTTGATGTCATCAACCAAAACAGGAATATCAATCATAGTATGCCCTGCATGACAGCCAACACAGGTGGCAACAGCATTTGGTTTTCCAAAATTTAATCCTTCAACCATAGCAGCGCCATTATTATGTGCACCACCGGTAAGTGGAACAATATATCCTTGAGATTGTGGCGAGCGTATTTGTTCAAACAATGGAATATTTGCAGGAGAAGCCGAATCAATAACAGAGCCATCTGCATTTACATTTTTTTCGGAAAGTAAAATAGGCCAATCCAATTCTTCATACGAGCCCGAAGATGTACGTTGAAAGTCTGTAAAAAATTTTATGGTGCCTGCACTGCCTACCGGAGGTGCAGAAATAATTTCGGTGTCAACAGGTGCATTAAAGTAAACGTTGAGCGCATTAAAAATAAATGTTCCATCGGTATTGTACGGTCCATTTGCCAAAGGCGGCAGTTGCATTGCAGTTGGTGTAACCACATCTGCAATTACGGGTGGTGTTGCACGCGGCATTATCAACTTGGCACGCAGTTCAGATTTTCCTGCAGCATCGTGTATCAAAATTTTTCCGGTTCCATCGGCATTCATTAAATAAATTCCATAATCCTGCATTACATCATTGCACCACGAAAACAGAATTCTACCATCAGGTAGCACTTCTGGTTCACCGGCATAATTGCCGTTATGTATGCCATATGATGTTGGATTTACAGGGGCTAACAAAATTATTATTGTAGGTATCGGTAACTCCTTGTGAGTGATGTGTAGGAAGATGCTCCTCGTTTGTATTTTCTTAACCCGCCAAAGCCGCCGCTTCGGTCATATTATACATTGGAAAATAGTTGGTTATTAAATCGCCTTGTGGAGTAAATGCGCCACCATACATATGGTTAACAGGGTCGGTGCGGTATGTTCCTGTAAACATTTTTAAATCGGTACCATCAGGATTAATAGACGCAGCATGCCATGCATTGCGAAACAAATAATCTCCTACTGGCCCCACCGTATTTGACCTATCCATTGTTAATCCATCTTTTTGTAAGTATCCACCGGGTAATGCTCCTGCAATAGTTGTAGTATCATCTTTAGCAAAACGATAGTTGCGCCACCACCGCGCAAAAACAATTTTACCAGTCATTGGGTCAATAATGGGTCGGTCGGCACCGTTGCGTTCAGATGTGATGCGATGCATATTATTACCGTTTGCATCCATTACATACAAGTTGCTCGTGCGCACACCGCTGTAATGCGCTATGGTTGGGAAACGTGTTGATGAAAACACTATTCTTCCATCCGGTAAAAAACATGGGTCAATGTCATCATACTTATTCCACGCTACCATTGGATTTAGCTGTGCATAGTTTAAAGTTAAATCGGTAAACGTAAGTTGTGTTAATCCGGTTCCGTTAATGTTTATAGTATAAATGCGCCACGCTCCTAAATCCGCATTGGGTATTGTATCGTAAGGCTGTCCAGTGGGTGCCTGTGGCAATCCAGAAAAAATAACTTTAGTTCCATCGTAACTTACGTTGGGTGCATTAACATCTATCAAATTAAAAATATTTGATGTAGGATTGCTTCCATCAATTAATGTAGTTATAACTCCCGATGTATCGCATACTTGTAATTTACCGGGAGCGCTTGTTCGTGTTCTGCTGTGCGAGCCTACCCCGGGCATATCAAGCGGAACATTCCAATACACACTGCCCATTGTACGAGGCTTGCGTGATACAAAAACAAATGGGTAGGGCACTCCGCTTGTGGTTTGAAGATTGAACGGTGGAGGCACAGCTTTTTTTTTGCCTGAGAAACTTAGTTGGTAATTGCTCAGAAGCGATTGAAAAATAAAAACCGATACGACTGATAATAGAATTATAGAAATAATTGAAGGGCGCAGCAAAACAGATTGAGCAGTTGCTGCCAGTTGAAATTTACTCATGGTTAAAATGTTTGTATTAAGTTAAGAAGACAGAAGAATAATAATTAGATTTTCTTGTAGAAAACATTACAAGAACTATAGCAGCAACTGGACAACAAAACGCATTAACTACCGTGCCAGTGTTTTTTAAAGTCAGAAATTAGAATTAACAAACACTGTTAGCAAGTCCAAATTCTTCATTGCTAAAAACAGGTTGTTGAAAAAATAGAAAAGTAAAATTTATGCGAAGTTGATTTCAAGAATTTACCACCACCCAAATTTTCAGAATGGGAAAAATATTCCGGAAATGAAATGGTAAAACGAGTTTAAGATTTTTTTGAAATTTTTTTTTTCTTAGGCTTCACAAACTCCACAATCGTTTCCATTGGTCGTCCAATAATTGCTTTATCATTTAAAACTAAAATAGGGCGTTCAATCAAAATAGGATTTTGGTGCAGGATTTTTACCCACTCGTCTTCCGTAAAAGCTTTGCCTTCAAAATTTTCTTTGTAAACCGGTTCTTTTTTTCTTACCAATTGCTCTGCACTTATGCCAAGCATTTTTAATATGCTTTTAATTTCTTGTTCCGATGGCACATCTACCAAATATTCTGTTTTCTCAAACCTTTCTTTGGTTGTATGTCTGATAAGTTTTAGTGCCGTTTGGCATGTGGCGCAGTTGGCTTTGAAATATACTTTGAGCATTTTTATTTCAATTCAGTTACACCTTCTCCCCAAACTCCATCAAGTATGCCTTCATAAACTCATTTAAATCACCATCCATCACTAACTGCACATTTGATGTTTCGTAATCGGTTCTTAAATCCTTTACCATTTTGTAAGGATGAAAAACATAGCTACGTATCTGGCTGCCCCATTCAATTTTTTTCTTTCCGGCTTCTGTTGCAGCTTTGGCTTCGTTGCGTTTACGCAGTTCCAGTTCATACAACTGGGATTTGAGCATTTTCATAGCCCTGTCGCGATTCCCAAATTGCGAACGCTCTACCTGGCACACCACTACAATGCCGGTTGGAATATGTTTAAGTTGAACTTTTGTTTCAACCTTATTTACATTTTGTCCGCCTGCGCCACCACTGCGCGATGTTTGCATTTCAATGTCGGCATCTTTAATTTCTATTTCAATGGTATCATCAATTACTGGATAAGCAAATACAGATGCAAAAGAAGTGTGCCGTTTTGCATTGGCATCAAAAGGAGAAATGCGAACGAGGCGATGCACTCCGTTTTCCGCTTTTAGATATCCGTAAGCAAAATCTCCTTCTATTTCAAGTGTTACGGATTTTATTCCGGCTACATCACCATCGGCTCTGTCAACTTCATTTATTTTATAACCCATGCGCTCAGCCCAACGGATGTACATACGCATGAGCATGCTTGCCCAGTCGCAGCTTTCTGTACCGCCTGCACCTGCATTAATAGTCAGCATAGCGCTCATAGCGTCTTCTTCGCCACTCAACATATTTTTAAACTCAAGGTCTTCTAAAAGTTGTTGTGAGTGAGAGTAGGCAGCATCAACTTCCTGCTCTGTTGCTGCGCCTTCTGTTGCAAAATCAAACAATACTGCAAGGTCATCAACAGATGTGTTTACCTGTTTGTAAGCATCTGTCCAGTTCTTTTTTTGCTTAATGGATTTTAAAATCTGCTCCGCACGTTTAGGGTCATTCCAAAAATCGGGAGCATGGGTAAGTTGCTCTTCTTCCTGTATTTTTAAAAGTTTAACATCCACGTCAAAGATGCCTCCTCAGTGCGTCAATGCGCTCTCTAATGTCTCTTAATTGTTCTTGTGTCATGCGGGCGAAGATATGAATTAAGGAATGGAAGTAATTGTGGAAAAGGGTTGATAGTTGCGGGAAAAATTTAAACCGTGCCTGTAAACCTATTTGTATTACATTTGTTCAATAACAAAATCAAATACTATGCTATCGAAAAAAATAAACGAGTTACTAAACCGTCAAATTGAACTGGAAGGAACTTCCTCAAACGTATATCTTGCAATGGCATCGTGGGCTGAGTTAAACGGCTACGAAGGCTGCTCTGCATTTCTTTACAAACACAGCGATGAGGAGCGCATGCACATGCTAAAGTTGTTTAAGTTTGTTAATGAACGCGGAGGAAAAGCGGTTGTGCCTGTAATTAAAAATGTAAAACACGATTATAAAGACATCCCCGAAATATTTGAGCATCTGCTAAAGCATGAGTTAAAGGTTAAGGAAGAAATAAACTCTTTGGTTGACACTACCCTAAAAGAAAAAGATTACACCACGCACAATTTTCTACAATGGTATGTAAGTGAACAAATAGAAGAAGAGCGCCTTGCCAGAACTTTGCTTGATAAACTTAAACTGATTGGCAACGATAAAGGCGGCTTGTATTTATTTGACAGGGATATTATTAATGCCGGTGTAGAAAAAGGAAAATAATTATCTTCAGGCAGGCATTGCCTCTTTAAGTAAGTGAGCAGAGAAAACTTTTTCAAAATTTCTGCTCACTTTTTCTTTTACCTCATCCATATTTAAATCGTAACCCAACTCTTGGTTGAGAGAGGTAACCTGCTTATCGTTAATGCCACAAGGTATAATGTTATTAAAATAATCGAGGTTGGCATTTACATTAAATGCAAAGCCATGCATAGTTACCCAACGTGAGCACCTCACACCAAATGCACAAATTTTCCTGCTTTTACTTGTCATTTGCATCGAGCCAAACACCGGTTAGTTTCTCTATGCGGGTAGCAGTAATGTTATACTCTGCTAATGTGAGAATAATTACTTCCTCTAAGCAACGCATATATTTATGTATGTCGTTAAAAAAATAATCGAGGTTTAAAATCGGGTAGCCAACAATTTGTCCAGGACCGTGATAAGTTATATCTCCTCCCCTGTTTATTTTATAAAAAGTTGCTGATTTTTGGTTGAGCTGATTTTCATCAATCAACAAATTATCCTGCTTGCCGCTTTTTCCCAAGGTATAAACATGCGGGTGCTCACATAACAAAAAATAATTTGGAGTAATGGTTTCAGGCGAAGAAAGCAAAGGATTGGCATTATAACCTTCGCTCATTTTTTTCAGCACTATCTCTTGCAATAGCTTTTCCTGATAGTCCCATGCTGCCTTATAGTCTATCAAGCCTAAATCTCTTAAAATTACCTGCTGCATTCCGCAAATGTAGAGTAATATTAAAGAATATACTGTAAACTTGTGCCATCATTTTGCTTGATAACATTTATTAAACCACTTAACATTAATTTATATGAAAGAAAGAATAGAAAATTTTACCAACCAAATGCGAGAGGCTATTGCCATTGGAGAAAAAGCAATTTTTACGGCACCTATAAATGAGATAAGAAATGTTTTGGTTACAGGGCTTGGTGGCTCAGGCATTGGAGGAACCATCATTGCCCAGGTTTGCGAAAAAGAATTAGGTGTGCCATTAAATGTGAGCAAAGATTATTCTATTCCTAATTATGTAAATGAACATACACTTTTAATTGTTTCCTCTTATAGTGGTAACACCGAAGAAACGCTTGAGTCATTAGATATGGCGTTGAAACAAAAGGCAAAAATTGTTTGTGTTACATCTGGCGGCAAGGTTTTAGAAATTGCCAAACAAAATGGTCTTGATCATATAATTATTCCGGGAGGAATGCCTCCACGCTCTTGCCTTGGTTATTCCTTAACACAATTATTTTATGTGTTGCATGGCATGAAATTAATTGGCAGCAACTTTAAAGCTGATTTACAAAAATCGGTTGAGTTAATGGATAGTGAAAGAGAAAATATAAAGAGAGACTCCCGCGCATTAGCCCAAAAATTGATTGGAAAATTACGGTTATTTATTCTGCTGCAAATTACGAAGGAGTAACGGTGCGTTTGCGTCAGCAAATTGATGAAAACAGTAAAATGCTTTGCTGGCATCACGTCTTCCCCGAAATGAATCACAATGAATTAGTAGGCTGGACAGAAAAACATGATGATGTGGCTGTAATTATGTTTAGAAATAAGGATGATTATTTCCGCACACAAAAGCGTATGGATATTTGCAAAGAGATTTTTGCAAAATACACTCCTCACATTCACGAAATCTGGAGCAAGGGCGATACACAACTGCAAAAATCAATGTACCTCATTCACTATGGCGACTGGATTAGCTGGTACATTGCCGAAATAAAAAATATTGATGCCGTTGAGGTAAATGTTATTGATTACCTTAAAGGGGAGTTGAGTAAGATTTAAAAACTGATTTTAAATAATAAGAAGAGGATGATGTTTTCATCCTCTTTTTTATTTTCATCGCATAATTAAAAGAAACCCTCAATCTCACACATGAAAAAATATTTAGCTATTCTTTGCCTAGGACCACTCTGTTTACAATCGCTCTTTATTGTTGCCCAAAATAATTTAGCCGAGCAAAGCTATCACCCACCCACCGACTCGCTCGTAAAACAAAAGCTAGAACACTGGCGCGATCAAAAATTCGGTATGGTAGTACACTGGGGGTTATACGCTGTACCAGGAATAACCGAATCGTGGACCATTTGCTCAGAGGATTGGATTACACGAGACAGCACTATAAAATACGATGATTATAAAAACTGGTACTGGGGTTTGAAAAAAGATTTTAATCCCGTAAATTTTAATCCGCAGCAGTGGGCAAAATCAGCAAAAAATGCAGGAATGAAATATTTGGTTTTTACCACCAAGCACCACGATGGATTTTGCATGTTTGATACTAAAGAAACAGATTTTAAAATTACCAACGGACCATTTGCAAACAACCCCAAAGCAAACGTTACCAAGTATGTTTTTGATGCATTTAGAAAAGAAGGGTTGATGATTGGTGCTTATTTCTCTAAGCCCGACTGGCACTCTGAAAATTACTGGTGGCCCATGTATGCCACACACAACAGAAATAATAATTACGACATTAGAAAATACCCGTGGCGCTGGGACAATTTTAAAAAATACACGTACAACCAAATAAATGAGTTAATGCATGATTATGGTAGTGTGGATATACTTTGGTTAGATGGCGGTTGGGTACGACCCTTAGAAACGGTTAATGATGAAGTTAGAAGTTGGGGTGCTGATATACCTGCATGGAGCCAGGATATTGACATGCCTGCAATAGCTACCATGGCGAGAAAAGCACAACCCGGGTTGCTGGTTGTTGACAGAACAGTGCATGGCGAGTTTGAAAATTACCGCACGCCCGAACAAAATATTCCTGCAACTAAGTTAGATTATCCCTGGGAGAGTTGTATTACCTGAGGAGATGCCTGGGGTTTTGCACCTAAAGAAAACTATAAATCGGCAGATGTTGTTGTAAAAAAATTAGTTGAAATTGTTGCCAAAGGTGGAAGTCTTTTGCTTGGCGTTGGACCAAAACCAGACGGTACATTACCCGCAGAAGTAATTACAAAGCTTGATGAAATTGGTAGTTGGCTGAATAAAAACGGTAATGCAATTTACAACACACGCACACTTGAACATTATCGTGAAAACAACATTTTCTTTACAAAAAAGAAAAACTCAAATACTTGCTTTGCTTTGGCAACGCTAAAAGAAGGTGATACATTCCCTGCCAAAATGAGCTGGACAATAAATCTTCCTCAAAAAAAATCAAAAATGATTTGCCTTTCTAATGGCCGGGAAATGAAATGGACTTTAAAAGACAGTACAGTATCAGTTGAAATACCTGAAGAACTGCGGTCTGCAAAAAATAAAATTAAAGTACTGGCATTTTCCTTTAATAAGGAAAATAAATAGAGGTACTAATCAGCAACTCTTTTGAGTAAATAGCGAGTTGTATCCTTGCTTCCAAACAATGCGGCTTCCCACCTATCTGGAGTTGATTTAAAAAACGAAATTTTTTGCGCATGTCTTACTCCTCCATTTTCAAAAACCATTTCAATATCGGTTAGTTTAGTTGTTCGCCAGGTTTCTTCTTTATTTCCAATAAAATTGGTGTAAACCAACTTTCCGCTTCTTGCAGAAATTGATGACTTACCGCCAATTACAGTATCGTTATTCGCAACATGGTAATTTATATTACGCATAAGCGTATCATTTACCACAACCCACTTTTCGAAAAAAATCAGCCCGTTATTTGTTTTGCCTTCCCATGTTCCAGAAAGCCATTTGGCGCTTTCAACCGAACTAACTTTTTCTTCGTTTGAACACCCGGTTACTACAAAAATAATTGTTGCCAACAAAATCAATTTACTTTTTATACGCATTTTTATTTTTTTCTAATTGTTGTTTAACAACTGCCAATCCTTCAGCAAAAGAATGAGGCTGATAGTTCAAATCTTTAATTGCTTTATCAATTATAAAACCCGTTTTAAGCGGACGCTTTGCCGCCTGGTTCAATTCAGCGGTGGTTATGGGTTTTATAAATGATTTATCAAGACCAAAAAAATCAGCTGTCTGTTGTACGCTTTCCAAAATTGTCATCATATTTTTTCCGGAAACATGATACAATCCTGTTTGTTTTTTTATTGCAGCCTGTATGCAGGCATCAGCCAAATCTTCGGCAAGTGTTGGTGAACGATGCTGATCACTGATAACACTAATTGTTTTTTTATCGCGAAGGGAATTTATTGTCCATAAAACAACATTGCTTCGTTGCAAATCATCAACCACACCATAAATGATAATGGTTCGTATAATTGTCCAAGCCAAATTGCTTTGCTCAACAATTTTTTCCGAATCTAATTTACTCTGTGCATAAAAGCTTAACGGATTGGTTTCATCATCCTCTTTATAAGGACCATTTTCTCCATCAAAAACAAAATCGGTAGAGAGTTGAACAAAATGTGCGTCTATTTTTTTACACGCACTGGTTAGATATCTGACTGCATCAACATTTAACCTGCGGCATTCTTCTTTGTTCTGTTCGCATGCATCTACATTGGTCATTGCAGCGGTGTTAATTATACAATCTGGTTTGTGTTTAATCAACACATTCATCACCATTCCTGATTGGTAATATCTAACTCCTCATAAGCATATCCGCTTTTTTTCCTTAGTTCTGTTTATCCCTTTGCTGTTGCAATAAACGCAACATCATTTCTGCCTCTTAAGGCATAAATTAATTTTTGCCCAAGTAATCCGTTGCTGCCGGCTATTAAAATTTTTGTCATACTAAATCCTACTGCAAAAAAACAATTAATAATGTAAAGTTTAAAGCCTGCTAAATTATAGCTCCTAAATCCTACCTTCGCGCCTCTTATTATTTTTTAAATGAAAATATCTTACAACTGGTTAAAAGAATATTTACAAACCAATTTATCTGTTGACGAAATGAGCAGCCTGCTAACAGGCAGTGGGCTTGAAGTAGAATCTATTGAAGATTTTGAAACCATTAAGGGCGGTCTGCGCGGGTTGGTTATTGGCGAAGTGCTGGAAAAAACCAAGCATCCGGGCGCTGACCGGTTAAGCGTTACTAAGGTAAATGTGGGCACCGGAGAGCCTTTGCAAATTGTATGCGGTGCTGCAAATGTTGCTGCCGGGCAAAAGGTTTTGGTTGCATTAACAGGAGCTAAACTTTATCCCGTTTTTGGCGATTCGTTCGAAATAAAAAAATCAAAAATAAGGGGCGAAGCCAGTGAAGGAATGATTTGTGCAGAAGATGAGGTTGGGCTCGGTCAATCGCACGAAGGCATAATGGTTTTAGATAGCAATGCCCAGGTGGGTTTACCTGCTGCTAAATATTTTAAGATTGAAAGCGATAGTATTTTTGAAATTGGCTTAACCCCCAACCGTGCTGATGCCGCTTCGCACATGGGCGTAGCCCGCGATTTGTGCTCAGTAATTAATACACATGCTGCATACGACAAAACTGCTAAGTATAATAAAGCCGAGTTTGTGTTACCTGATGTAAACAACTTCAACATCAGCAAAACAAATGCGGCTATTGATGTATCGGTAGAAGACAGCGCAGCATGCCCACGCTACAGTGGAATTACCATCAGCGGAATAAGCGTAAAGGAATCACCGGCATGGTTAAAAAACAGATTGGTGTCTATTGGATTAAAACCCATCAACAACGTGGTTGACATCACCAATTTTGTTTTATTTGAAACTGGTCAGCCACTACACGCCTTTGATACGGCTGCAATTAAGGACAAAAAAATTGTTGTTAAAAAACTAAATAAAGAAACATCTTTTATTACTCTTGATGGTGTTGAGAGAAAACTCGCAGGAACTGAATTAATGATTTGCAACAGCACCGAGCCTATGTGCATTGCCGGTGTTTATGGGGGAATTAATTCGGGCGTAACGGAAAAGACGAAAGAAATATTTTTAGAAAGCGCTCATTTTAACGCAGCCGATATACGCAAAGCAGCCAAATTGCACGGACTAAAAACCGATGCATCTTTTCGCTTTGAACGCGGCACCGACCCCAACGGAACAGTTTACGCGCTTAAGCGGGCTGCACTACTCATAAAAGAAATTGCCGGTGGCGAAGTTACTTCACCCTTAATTGACATTTACTCTACCGATATACCGTCAAACAAAGTGTTTTTAAATTATCACCGCTTTAATGTTTTATCTGGGTTAAACTTAACATACGATGTAATAAAAACCATACTTGCCTCGTGCAATATGCCTGTGGTAGAAGAAAATGCTGAAGGTGTTTTAATTGCAGTGCCAACATATAAAGTGGATGTAACCCGCGAAGCAGATGTAGTAGAAGAAATTTTACGCACTTACGGCTATGAGCATATTCCAATTCCGCAAAAAGTTAATGTGGCATTGAGCGGATTTAAAACAAACTCTCATCACGAGCTACAGAAAAAAATATCGGGCTGGCTTTCGGCAAACGGATTTTATGAAATATTCAACAACTCATTAACAAAATCGGCATACACGGAAAAGTACAATGCAGAAAATAATAATAGCTCGGTTAAATTATTAAACCCGCTTAGCAACGATTTGAATGTAATGCGACAAACGCTTTTGTTTTCTTCATTGGAATCAGTTCAATACAATCTTAACCGTAAAAATGAGCACATCCGTTTTTATGAATTTGGTAAAACATACAGTCAGGAAAAAAACTCATATGTAGAAACAAATTCCTTATCGTTAACTGTTTCAGGAATCAGAAATGCAGAAAACTGGCACAAGCAAAATCAGCCGTTTAGTTTTTTCTATCTCAAATCAGTAATTGAAAATGTGTTGGGACAGTTTGGCAATATTGAAAATCATTACCTTCACTTTAACCCTACAGATAATGGTGCTTATGGATTGGCGCTTGAAGTGTCTTACAACCACAAATCAATTGGCATTGCCGGAAGCATAAAAAAATCTATTCTTAAAAATTTTGATACGGATCAGGAGCTTTTTTATGCTGAATTAAATATTGACTCCATTTCACGCCTTTTCAAAAACCAACCACTTAAAGTTAAGGAAATTGCAAAATTTCCGACTGTCAAACGCGACCTGAGCATGGTTATTGATAAAAATACAAACTATGCTGATATACGTAACCTTGCATTTCAATCTGAAAAAAAATTATTGAAAGGAGTAAATATTTTTGATGTGTATGAAGGCAAGGGAATTGAAGAAGGCAAAAAATCTTATGCATTGAGTTTTGTTTTGGGTGATGATGAAAAAACGTTGGAGGAAAAGCAGATTGACGGAGTAATGAATAAACTCATCCAAACTTTTGAAACCAAGATTGGCGCACAGATAAGGAAATAAGGTGAAGCTGTTTTTCAGAAAATACGGAGAGGGCAAACCTATTGTTATTTTACATGGTTTATTTGGATTGAGTGATAACTGGCAATCTTTTGCCAAACAATTGGAGCAAAATAATTTTTCTGTTTACGCAGTTGATTTAAGAAACCACGGCAGTTCACCTCATCATAAGGAATTTAATTACAATGTTCTTGCTACAGATGTATTTGAGTTATTAGAGGCAGAACAAATCGAAAACCCAATTTTAATGGGTCATTCTCTTGGAGGGAAAACAGCTATGAGGTTTGCTCTTAATTACCCGGAAAAAATTTCCTCACTTATTGTAGTTGATATTGCTCCACGCTACTACCCGCCTCATCATCAGCAAATATTAGAAGGACTGTTTGCAGTAGATGTTAGCTTAACAAAATCACGTGGCGAAGCGGAAAAAATTCTTTCTGAAAAAATTCCTGAAACAGGAACAAGACAGTTCTTGTTGAAAAATCTTTATTGGAAAAACAAAGAGCAGTTAGATTGGAAATTCAATTTGCCATTTATAGCAGAAGGTATAGAAAATGTAGGAGAAGAAATTGCTTCTGAAAAAACGTTTGACAAGCCAACGCTTTTTATTGCCGGAGAAAAATCAAAATACATTAATGCTTCTGATGCAGCAGATATAACAAAACTGTTTCCTCAATCTGAAATAACCATTGCGCCCGATGCTGGTCACTGGGTGCATGCCGATAATCCTGTATGGCTGTTAAATAAAGTTCTAGAGTTTACTAACGATTAGTGATTAACTCCTGTAACCTCAAACTGCATTCGCAATTTTAAGGTTGTACTTGATGCAAGAGGATTGTTTGTTGACACAACTGCATACACCGGCAAATTATACAACTTAAAATAGGTCAGCAATGAACTGCTGTTTTTTAAATCAAAATAAAAAGTACTACCCGATGAAACAGGTTTAGATTGCGCTATATGTAACTGTTCGCTGTAGCCGGGTTCTTTCAAATAAATGTTAACGGATTTGTAATCATTAATATCAAACCCTGCAGGGTCGGTAATATTTAGAGAAGCACTTACAATTGAAACACTTTCCACATCATCCAAATAAACATTGTTTTCATCGCATGCACTGCGAAAAAAGTCATTATTAATAATTAAAGTGTCAATTAAAAGTGTGTCAGTTGTGTTGATGGAGTCAACTGCGTTTTCATTTACATAAGAAACCTCCACAGGTGCAAGAGCAAATGTAACTTTATCGCCTTCTTTCTCTTTACATGCAAAAAATACAGTTAGAGCTAACAATAGTAAAACGGAAATACTTTTAAAGTTCTTCATTGCTTTTTATTACTTTTTCTTTAAGTGAATTTTTAAACGCATTTATTTTTGATTGAAGCCCCGCATCAGCAACCGATAAAATTTGTGCCGCCAGTATGCCTGCGTTTTGCGCTGCGTTTAAGGCAACCGTTGCAACAGGCACACCATTGGGCATTTGCAAAATAGAAAGGATTGAGTCCCACCCGTCAATACTATTACTTGATTTAACAGGAACACCAATTACAGGCAAAGATGTAAGCGATGCCACCATACCCGGTAAATGAGCAGCACCACCCGCCCCGGCAATAATTACTTTTATGCCCCGGCTGTGTGCATCTCGTGCATAATCCATCATGCGTTCGGGAGTACGATGGGCTGATACAATGGCAATTTCGTAACCTACGCCAAACTCATCTAAAATTTTTGCAGCCTGCTCCATAACAGGTAAATCTGATTTGCTGCCCATTATTATTCCAACCTCTGTTTTTTTATCTGACATAAATTAATTACTTTTTGTTGCCTCCGATATTATTAATGCAAAACTAACATTTACTTTGTGCTGATAAACACACTCTTAAAATGAGTCAACTTGCAGTACGCGAACTTACCGTAGCAGACATAAAACCTTTGCTCAATTACTGGTACACTGCTACACCAGAATATTTGGTGAGTATGGGGGCTGATATAAATTTTTTGCCCAAGCGAAAAGATTTTGAAGCATCATTAAAGAAACAACTTGAAACAGATTACCCTTTGAAACAAGCTTATGCAATTATTTGGTTGATAGATGGCGAGGCAATTGGACATTGCAACGTAAATAAAATTGATTTTGGAAATGAAGCACACATGCACCTGCACATCTGGAAGCCCGATTTAAGAAAAAAAGGAATGGGTGCAGAATTGGTAAAAATGAGTGTTCCGTACTTTTTTAAAAACCTTGAGCTCAAAAAAATAATATGCGAGCCGTATTCAAAAAACATTGCGCCAAATAAAACATTAGCCAAAGCGGGTTTTACTTTTATTAAAAACTATATAACTACTCCGGGTGCACTAAATTTTGAACAGGTGGTGAGCAGGTGGGAGGTTTTTAAATAATGAATGAGGAATTATGAATTGCAAGAGAACCATTTAATTTAGTTTTGTCATCTAATCAAAAACAGTAGCTAATATGTCAATAAATAATCTTTTTACATTCGTTTCTCATAAAACTTGTCTTCTTCTTTTTATCGTATTTTTAAGGTACACACCTTGTTTAAGCCAAAGCAATGTTATTTTAACAAAAGTAGATACAAGTATTGGCAAAAACCTTTTAATTGACCACAATATAAAAGCAAAAAAGTATTTGTTTTTAGAAAGGTTAGAACAGGTTTTTTTTGACAGTACTAGTAACTCATTAGCTATAAGTTTTAGACCAACTACAAAAAATGGGAAGTACCTTAAAAACGAAGGCTCAATTTCATTAATCAGCCTTTCTGATAAAGATGTAAAATGGACTCGTAAAATAAATTACTTGCAAGGCGGGTTCCGACAACGCGATTCAATTATTTTGTTGGGAGAAAAGAGCATGAACCATTGTTTAAGGATAGCTGACGGAAAAACTAAATGGAAAATTGCTAATTCATTGATTTATCTTAATACGAAACAAAAAATAGGAATAGGTTATCCATTCGGTTTTGATCACAGCATAGAAGGGGTTGATCTAACCAACGGCATTCCTATATGGAAAAGGACAGTTACAAGTGAATATGGCTGGGATAATATCATTACTTTAAATGATTCCACAATAATTATTGTTGCTGCTGGTATGCATTTAATAAATCTTAAAAGCGGTTCAGGTTGGGATTACAATTCAATAACTGGAAAGAAAGACTATAGAGCCACAACCGGTGCAAATATTGCAGGTGCTGCTTTAGGCATTCTTACGGGAACTTTCCTAATTTCCACCGGTTATAATTTGCTAAGTGAAATATCCTCCAATGTTTTGATAAGTGACTCGAGTATTTATTTTGCATCTAAAGAAAGAATTGTCAAACTCGATTTTAATGGCGAAAGAAAATGGACTTACGATTTATCAGATGAGATTACCAGTAAATCAAATTTAATATGCACAGATAGTGTTATTTACATGCTAAATCTTGGGTACGCATTTTATCAGAATAGGAAAGTGGATTATGGGAAACCATTTATTGCTGCGTTTGATAAGCGTAGTGGAGAAAAAATATATTTAACCGTACTATCAGATAAAAAGGAGTCTATAAAGAACTATGAAATAGAAAAGGATTCTGTTTTTATAGTGTTCGAAAATAAATTTGTTAGATGTGCTTTAAGAAATGGCGTTTCGGGGTCAGAGAAATCTATTCATACAGATAACTCTGTAAAAATGGTCAGGTTATTGGGTAGTAACATTTATTTAAAAACTGATTCTCAATATTTTTCTATTGGCGAAGATTCACTTATAAAATACGTTTACTTAAACAATGGTGAAACGATAGTATTAAATGATAAATTAGAGACAGTAAATAAAATTAAAAATGATCAACTTGTAGTCGCAACCTATCAAACTGAAAAGTTTGCGTTTATAAGAGGTGAAAATTCGTGGAGTGTTATGAATAACAGTAAAAGAAAAATAGCAGAAATTAACAGTTTAGGAGATGTAATTATGAGTAATGGAAAAGTCTATTTAGTTGAGGAAAATGTTATTTGGGAATTGGATTCAAAGGATTTATCCAATTAATTTTTTTTTCATGCCCCGGCCCCTTTCACTTTAACACCTCCCTATATACAGAGTGGAAAACATGCGTGTCCCTATCAATCTGCTTGACTTTTGAATTTTGTCCGATAGTATCAGACTTTTTTCTTTTCCAACTTACTTCTTCTTCACCAAAAAATAAACTGGCACTCCCAACAACACAATAAGCAAGCCACTGCCTGTGTTTTGTGTTTTTGTAATGAGCAATATCACACAAATTAATCCTGCCAATAAAATATAGAGCCACGGTAAAAAAGGGTAAAGCAATGCCTTGTATGGTCTTGGTGTATCAGGCTCCTTTTTGCGAAGAATAAATATACCCGCAATGGTTACCACATAAAAAAGCAGAGATGCAAAAGTTACATAGTCAAGCAAATCACCATAGGTGCCCGATAAACACAACACGCTTGCCCATACTGCCTGTATAATTAATGCAAACTGCGGAACACCATTTTTGTTGAGTGTGGCAGCGCGTGCAAAAAACAATTTCTCCTTTGCCATTGCGTAATACACACGTGCGCCCGCTAATATTATTCCGTTGTTACAGCCAAAGGTGCTTACCATAATTAACGCTGCCATTACCCACACTGCTGCATCGCCCAAAATCATGCTTGCTGCTGCGGTTCCTACCCTGTCAGTTCCCGCTCCTGCAAACTGTATGCCCTGCCCTATTACATCGGTAGCGATTGCACTTCCCTGCCATGGCAGTAAACTCAAATACGAAATGTTTGCCGAAAAATAAAGTATGGTTACTATACCAGTTCCTAAAATTAAACTGCGTGGTATGTTACGTTGCGGTTCCTTTATTTCTCCCGCTATAAACGTTACGTTGTTCCATGCATCGCTGCTGAATAGTGAACCAATAATACCTGTGCCTAAAGCAAGCAATAATGCAATTCCTGAAATATTTTCTGCAATCCAACTTCCGTCTTTTTGTTTAATAAGTGTAGATGCATCCCACAGGTTTGAAAAATTTTGTGATAACGTTTCTGTTTTCAACCCCACCCCTATTCCAAAAACAATTAGCGCAAGTATGGCAACTAATTTGGCTGATGTAAAAATAGTTTGCAGCGTTTTTCCTCCTTCAACACCACGCATGTTAAACACAGTTAAAAACCATATCAAGGCAATGGCAAGTACCTGCGCTGCCGAAATTTTTAAAAACCCTGCTTCAAATAAAATATTGTCAACGCTAAATACCGGTAAGAATACAGCCGTAAATTTTGCAAATGCAACAGCAACTGCAGCTATTACCCCAGTTTGTATTACGGTAAAAACCGTCCATCCGTATAAAAAAGAAGTAAGGTTGCCCCATGCGCGTTGTATGTAAACAAACTGGCCGCCTGCCTTTGGCATCATGCCTGCAAGTTCGCCATAGCTGAGTGCAGCCATTACAGTAATCAGTCCGCTAAGCAGCCACAAAAAAAGCATCCAGCCTGTGCTGCCCACCGTGCGTGACATATCGGCACTCACAATAAAAATTCCGGAACCTATCATGCTACCCGCCACAATCATGGTTGCATCCATTAAGCCCAGCGAGCGGTGCATTTTATTTTCTGAAGTACTGTCTGACATAAACTTTAAAGGAGTTAGGGTGTGCAGGCAAAGGAATAAAAATAATTCAACTGCAAATAATGGAAACCATTTTAATTTCAACTACTTTCGTCATCCCAAAAAATTACACAGTAATATATGTTTCGTTCACACACTTGCGGAGAGTTAAAAATTAACCACGTTAACACACAAGTAACCTTATGCGGTTTGCTGCAACGCTCACGCAATTTGGGCGGTATGACGTTTATTGATTTGCGCGACCGCTACGGCATTACTCAGTTAGTTTTTAATATGGATGTAAACGCGCAATTGTGTGAGCAGGCACGCACACTGGGACGTGAGTTTGTACTTAAGGTTACTGGTACCGTTGCCGAACGGAGCAACAAAAATGCAAAGATGCCAACAGGGGATATTGAGATAAATGTTACTGCTGTTGAAGTACTAAATGAATCTCTCACACCTCCGTTTACTATTGAAGAAAATACAGATGGTGGCGATGAGTTGCGAATGAAATACCGTTATCTTGATTTACGCAGACCAAGTGTAAGAGCCAATTTGGAGTTGCGACACAAAGTAGCTGCCGAAACCAGAACCTATCTGAACTCTCAAAATTTTTTAGAGGTAGAAACACCTGTTTTAATTAAATCTACTCCGGAAGGTGCCAGAGATTTTGTGGTTCCATCACGTATGAACCAGGGACAGTTTTATGCATTGCCGCAATCTCCACAAACATTTAAGCAGTTGCTTATGGTGGCTAACTTTGATAAATATTACCAGATTGTAAAATGTTTTCGTGACGAGGACTTACGTGCCGACCGCCAGCCTGAGTTTACGCAAATAGATTGCGAAATGAGTTTTGTGGAACAGGAAGACATTTTAAAAATGTTTGAAGGATTGGTGCGTCATCTATTCAAAAATGTAAAAGGAATTGAAATACCTGAGTTAAGTAGAATGACCTACGCTGATGCCATGAAATTTTATGGCAACGATAAGCCCGATATCAGGTTTGAAATGAAAATTACTGAGCTGAAAAATATGGATTCGGAATCGGGTGAGGAGCAATTATGGAAAGGCGCAGGTGATGCATTTAAAGTTTTTGAAGATGCTCAATACATTGCCGGAATCTGCGCAAGAGGCTGTGCCTCATATACACGCAAACAAACCGATGAATTAACCGATTGGGTTAAACGTCCGCAAATTGGTGCAACGGGTTTGATTTTTATTAAGCATAATTCAGATGGTACGGCAACATCATCTATCAATAAATTTTTTAATGAGGATGAATTGAAAAAAATATGCACTCATTTTAAGTCAGTACCCGGTGATTTGATTTTGATATTAGCTGGCGAAAAAAATAAAATGCAAAAAGCCTTATCGGAATTGAGGTTGGAAATAGGCGAACGATTGGGCTTGCGTGACAGAAGTAAATTTTCGGCACACTGGGTAATAGACTTCCCACTTTTAGAATGGAATGATGATGTTAAACGCTGGCATGCCATGCATCATCCTTTTACATCGCCCAAAATTGAAGACATAGATTTACTCAAAACAAACCCAGGACAGGTAAGAGCTAACGCCTACGATATGGTTATAAACGGTGTTGAAATTGGGGGTGGCTCTATTCGTATTCACAACAAAGAATTACAACAAACCATGTTTGAAGTGCTTGGTTTTACTTCCGAAAAAGCACAGGAACAGTTTGGGTTTTTAATGAATGCTTTTCAATATGGAGCGCCTCCTCATGGTGGCATTGCCTTTGGTTTCGACAGGCTTTGTGCCCTTTTTGGTGGCGCAGATACCATCCGCGATTTTATTGCTTTTCCAAAAAATAATTCGGGCAGGGATATGATGATTGATGCTCCATCGGCTATTGATGATGAGCAATTAAAAGAACTGAACATCTATACTAGAAAATAAATTTCGCCAAACTGCTGCCATTTTTTTACGAGGGAACCTTTTTTTGTAAGAATTGCACGGTTTTTGTCACAATCCTGAGATTTAATTAGTTATAAGGAAACTGCTTACGATTAATTAGCGTATAATTTAACTAAAGACTAAATCCATTTAACCTGTTTCATGTATTTACCCAAAATTGTTCTTTTTGAGATAGGTGCTTAATAGTTTTGACATTGATTTGACCGCAACCATAATACTCCATTACAATGAGAAAAATTTACGCATCCATTTCAATCCTGCTGTTTGTTTGTTTACAATCATATAGCCAATCATTTACCAATGGTTTTGAAGCAGCCACCCTTGCATTGGATGGATGGTCAACTACCGGAAAAATTGTTATCCCATCAACTAATGGTTGGTGCGGTGGAGCTGCTACGCCACCGAGTGTAGGTGCTAAATGTGCTTACGTTTCTACTAATCCGGTTGCGGCAACTCCTTACGCTTATTCAACTGGTGTTGTTGATACTTTAATTTTATACAGAACTGCTGCCGCGACTATCAATGTAAATCAATCAAACATTCAACTTTCTTTTGACTGGAAATGTGTTGGTGAAGGTTCCACCCTTTTAGAAGATGCCTTCCAGGTATATATAATTCCGTCAGCTGTTACGGTTAACACAAATGCACTTAGCCCGGCAAATAGAGTTGGGCAGATTTTCTATAACGGACAAGCAGGATGGCAAACTGAGACAATGTGTATTGACCCTATGCTTGCCAATGGGGGTGCTTACCGTGTTGCATTTGTTTGGTTTAATGATGGAGATGCTTCTGCAGCTACGGCTCCCCCTGCAATTGATAATGTTAATCTTACAATTGCAAATCCCACTGCTGTTCCTCCTTGTGTTGTAAACAATGCTCCGGCAAATGGATCAACCGGTGTTAACCCCTGCTCAGTTACTTTCTTGTGGGATCCATCTTCGTTGGGAACAGTTCCTAATTGCAATGGCGCGGGAGGAATTGCTGCTACTGCATATACTTTGTTTTATAGTGCAACTTCTGCCGTAGGACCTTGGATCCAAGTAAATACAAACTTTACTTCTTTATCAATTACTACTCTTGCTGCAAATACTCAATACTGGTGGTATATTGCTCCTCGAAATTCCTTTAATCAAAACACTACATGTTCAGGGGCGGTGTGGACATTTACCACGGGCCCAACTCCACCAGTTACTGTTGCTCCTCCGGTTTTGGAAGATGTTGAAGGTTGCACCAATTGGGCTTTTAACAATGGCGGACCTAATGCCTGGGTGCGGGGAACTGCAACAGCAAATGGTGGTATTTCTTCTATTTATGTTAGCAATAATGGTGGTACAAGCAATGTGTATACCGGTACTACTGCATCAGTTATCCATGCATACAATAGCCCAACAGGCACCATTCCATATTTTGATCTAGTAAGTGTGCCTTCTGGTAACTGCGTAAACTTAAGTTTTGACTGGAAGGCTGTTGGAGAAAGTTCGTTTGATTACTTAGACGTATGGATTGTGCCTACTGTTGCTGCCGGTTATGTAATACCTGCATCAGGAACACAAATTACTGCTGCTGCCACTCCCCACTTCCATCAACTGATCCGGGAAGGGTTAAAATTGCTTCTGCTCTAAGAGGCTCTGCATCATGGGCTACACAAACAATTAATTTATCAGGTTTTATCGGTAAACAGTTTCGTATTGTTTTTACATGGATTAATGATGGGTCCATTACCGGAAATCCTCCTGCTGCAATTGATAACATTAAATTACTTTCTACAGGTGTGCCGCTTAGCGATGTACCTTGTACCGCAAGCATAATCCCGGTGGTAACTCCAGGTGGTATTACGCTTAGCGGAAGTAATATTTGTGCTGTAAATACCGATGAGCCTTTTAATAGCACTGCCAATGATCCATCATGCTGGACTAACACATCAAGTACTCAAATAAATACAGTATGGTATAGATTTACTGCACCCTCTTATGCAAGCCCATGTGTAAGAGTATGGGTAAAACCAAGTGGAGCCTCTCCTCTCAGAAATCCGCAAATTGCAGTTTACACTTCAGGTAACACTCCGGTTACTTGCGGAAATGGTTCCACATTAACGTTTGTAGCATCATCGTGTAATGACGACAGACCTAATTGCGGATCTGTGGGATTTGGCGAAGAACCCGATCGCTCTGCTGAAGTTCAGGTTGGAGGTCTAAGCCCTGGGTAACTATTATTACATAGCTATTGACGGCTTAAATGATTTAACCGGAACATTTAGCTTGTTTGTGATGGATGCTGGTGCCGGTTGTGTTAACCCATTACCACCAACACCTGGTCAGGATTGCGCTTTGCCTACACCCGTTTCGTCAGGCTGTAACATTTTTGTTCCTAACCCTGGTTACAGAAATTTTGGAACCGTATGCGACTTAAATGCACCGGCAGCTTGCCTTGGCTCAGGAGAAAAATATAGCGCCTGGTATCAAATTAATGTTACAGGGGCAGGAAATTTAATGTTTGATATTGTTCCTAACGATTATCCCGGTGCACCAACAGATTATGATTTTATTTTGTTTAGACTTCAACCCGGCAACGTGTGTGATGGAAATAATACTAACGGATTATGCTGTGCTGAAATGAGAACATCTCCCGGAGTAAACGTACGATGTAACTACAGTGCACAACAGGTAACAGGATTATACACAGGTGGTAATTCACCTCCGGCATACCCGGTTTTAATGGAGCGTATGAGGCTCCCGTTGCAGTGCAGCAGGAGAACAATATGTTTTAATGGTAAGTAATTTTGCTCCGGGTGCAGGCGCAGGCTTTTCATTGAGCTTTGCCAATTCAACCTGTACTATTGGTGCGTTTACAAATGGTTCAAGCATTTTATGGACTGGTTCAGTGAGTACAGACTGGAGTAATGCTGCAAACTGGAGCGGTTGCCAGGTTCCTACTTGTAGCACACCAGAAACAAATGCAATTATTCCAGCAGGATATGTTAACCCTCCTGTTATTAATGGTAATGCCTCTTGTCGCAATATTACTATTAATGCAGGTGCAACACTCACATTTGGAGCTACAGCAGTGTTTAGTGTTTGTGGTGATTATAACAACCAAGGCAATGTGGTTGCACAAACAGGCTCGCGAGTAATCTTTGAAGGACCTAATACCGGTTCCTATAATTTCACTGATGCCTCTCACCCTGTAGCAGGCACTCAAAATCTTGACGGTAATTTGACAGGTCCAAATGGTTTCCATCATGTTGATGTTTTTAAAAGCGCAATAAACCAAGAGGTAAATGCCAATCAGGATATTGAAATAAAAGGGGATATGAATGTGGGAATAAGAGTTCCTACAGCACTCAACAATACAACATCTTACTTTGATGTTTCGGGAAAATATCACAAACAGGGTGGACACTTTACGGTTTATGGCGTAAGCCCTTCTTCTTCTATTTATAACCCTGGTAGCACACTTGAGTTTAACGGAAGTGTAAACCAAAACTATAGAAATAACGGGGTATTAAATAGTGTATTCTTAAACCAATCGGCAGCGTCAACAGTAACTCTGATTAATCATACGTTTGCATCATCATACCTGAATATTTCGACTGCTGGCACACTTACATTCACCCAGGGAAGAGTGATTTCTCCCGGTGGTGCAAATGGTTATGTTAATGTACAAAATAATTCTCCCGCTGCAGTTAATGGGGGCAATGCTACGAGCTATATTCAAAATGCTTTAAGTGCTAACGCCACACTCAGAAGATACTACCAGGCTGGAGCTACCGGCATTTACGAGTTTCCTATAGGAACTGCTTTACGTGGATACAATCGCTTATCTTTTAATATTACCACCGCGCTTACTCCAGCACCAACATATTTAACCGCAACTTTTAACAATACAGTGCCTGTTACACCATCCGGTGTGTGGTCTGAGTGTGGAATAACTTATCACACAGCGGGTGTAACCCCGCTAAACCATGGCTTTTGGCAAATTTCACTCTTCCCAACTGCTGCGTTAACTGGAGGCACATATAATATGTCTTTATATAGTAATGGGCACTCTAACAATGCTCCAGGACATGGTGTAATGTACAGCAGAGGGTCCAATACCGCGGCAGGCTGGCAAATGAATCCATTGCCAATGTCACCATGTTTTGCAAATGGAATAGCGCCAACTTTAAGACAAGGTATGAGTGCATCGGTAACATTCAATAGCGCATTACCTGCCTTTTTTGCTGTTGCGCAATCAAACAATCCTTTGCCTGTTGAATTGCTATCACTTGATGCTACACCATTTCAAAAATCAATAAGAGTAAGTTGGACGACAGCAAGCGAGCTTAATAACAGAGGGTTCTATTTACAGCGGTCATTAAATGGAGTTGATTTTACTTCAATTAAATGGATTGATGGTAACGGAACAACCAATCAGGTAAATGAATACGGATATATTGATAAAGATGTAAAAGGAAATGTGGTTTACTACTATCGCTTGTTGCAGGTTGATTTTAATGGGGAAGAAAATGATTCTAAAATTGTAGCAGCAAGATTAAATCAGGACGGATTTGTGTTTGATGCAAAACCAAATCCTTACGTTCACTCCACAAAAATTTCTTTTGAGTTAACGCAGACTTCAAACATTACAGCAGAAGTAATTAACCCATTAGGACAAAATGTTACAACGCTTATACAAGGCTTGCAGGAGGAGGGAGTATATGAATTTGACTTTAGCGCACGCAAGTATGGTTTTGCAAACGGAGTTTACACGGTTAGGTTAATTGTAAATGGAACTGTTTATACCAAACGTTTGTTTGAACATCAATAATATTTAAACCAAACCCTTTTAAAAACCATTTGCTTAAAGCAAATGGTTTTTGTTTTGATAGTTGTATACAAAAACTATCTTGAAAAATTTACCTTTGCCCGGTAATGGAAGTAAAAGAAATTTTAGAAAAATTAGAGGCTATAAAACACCGCTACGAAGAAGTGGGGCAGCAACTTGGCGACCCGAGTGCTACTTCAGATATGAAACGATTTTTGGCTTTAAGCAAATCGTATAAAGAGATGGAAGAAGTGGTGATGGCTTACAAAAAATTTAAATCGGTAATTGATAATTATAATCATGCAAAAGAGATTTTAAATACCGAAAAAGATGATGAGTTAAAAGCAATGGCAAAAGAAGAAATGGAATTGCTTGAAACGGAAAAAGAATTGCTTGAAAAAGAAATTCAGTTGTTGCTTGTGCCATCAGACCCTGAAGATAGTAAAAATGCAGTAGTGGAAATTCGTGCGGGAACAGGTGGTGATGAGGCAAGCATTTTTGTTGGTGATTTGTACCGAATGTACACACGCTACTGCGAAAAACGCGGATGGAAAATTGAAGTGGTTGACCAAAGTGATGGCACTGCAGGTGGCTACAAAGAAGTAGTGTTTAATGTAAGTGGCAGTAAAGTTTACGGAACTTTAAAATATGAAAGTGGTGTGCACCGTGTGCAACGCGTGCCCGAAACAGAAACACAAGGACGTGTGCATACATCAGCCGTTACTGTTGCCATTTTGCCCGAAGCTGAAGAAGTAGACGTAGAAATAAATCCGGCAGATATTGAAATACAAACTGCGCGAAGCAGCGGTGCTGGTGGACAAAATGTAAATAAGGTTGAGACAAAAGTTCAACTTACGCACAAACCATCGGGCATTGTAATTACCTGCCAAGTTGAACGTTCGCAACATGGCAACCGCGAGCGCGCTATGAATATGTTACGCACACGCTTGTACGAAATGGAAGTTGCTAAACATCAGGATGAAGTTGCGCGCAGGCGTAAGACAATGGTTTCAACCGGTGATCGTTCAGCCAAAATCCGTACCTATAATTATCCACAGAGCAGAGTAACTGACCATCGTATTGGCTTATCAAATTATAATTTGCCTGTTTTTATGGATGGTGATATACAGGAGTTTTTAGATGCATTGCAAATGGCAGAAAATGCCGAACGCATGAAAGAAGCAAGCCTGAGTAACACATAAAATTTGTGAGATGAACAAAGCCGTTGAGTTTATCAATCAGCATTTGAATGAGGAAGTAAAAAATTCTCCTTCGGCATTTGCCAACTGGCTTGGTGGTAAAATAATAAAAGCCGAAGCCGGGCATGTTATCATGCAGTTTGATGTTCGCAATGATATGACCAATCCGGTAATGACCTTGCATGGTGGCGTGGCAGCAGGTATTATTGATGAAGTAATTGGCTTGACAGTTTTTACCATAGAGCACCAGTATTTTTTTATGACAGTTAACCTGCATGTAAATTATTTTACCAAGGTAAATACCGGTGATGTGATAACTGCCGATTGTACAGTTGTTAAGGATGGTAAAAAGATTATCCATGCCCGCTGCGATTTAAGAAATGCTGATGGAAAAATAATGGTTACCGGTGCGGCTGATTTATTGCGTACCGATAAAAAAATTGGATTTGATTTTTGACACATGACCTATACCCAATTAGTTGAACAGATAAAGAAAAAGCAATCGTACTTATGTATTGGTTTAGACACTGATATCCAAAAAATTCCTGCGCATTTACTCAATTGTGATGATCCTGTTTTTGAATTCAACAAACAAATAATTGATGCAACACATGAATATTGTGTTGCCTATAAACCTAACACTGCTTTTTACGAAAGCCTTGGTACAACTGGCTGGCTGAGTTTGGAAAAAACAATTCAATACCTCAATAAAATTTTTCCCAGTCATTTTACCATTGCCGATGCCAAGCGAGGCGATATTGGCAATACATCGCAACTTTACGCCCGAGCATTTTTTGAAACATTAGAATTTGATTCTGTTACTGTTGCGCCATACATGGGTGAAGATTCCGTAAAACCTTTTTTGGAATTTAAAAACAAGTGGGCAATTATTTTGGGAGTAACATCAAATGCAGGAGCAAAAGATTTTCAGTTTACTAAATCGTGGGATGAAAACGAATCTGAACATTTTTTCCCACTATTCCACAAAACCTTGAGGCGCTGCTCTCAATGGGGGACAAAAGAAAACATCATGTTTGTTGCCGGTGCCACCAAAGCCGAAATGTTTAAAGAGATTAGAGAAATTATTCCTGATCATTTTTTGTTGGTGCCAGGTGTAGGCGCGCAAGGTGGAAGTTTAAAAGATGTAAGTACGTATGGCATGAATGATAATTGCGGATTGCTGGTAAACTCATCGCGCCAAATAATTTATGCTGGTAATGGAAAAGATTTTGCTTTACATGCTAAAGCGGAAGCAGAAAAAGTTCAGAAAGAGATGAGTGTGTATTTGAAAAAAATTTAAAATGGTAAGAAGAAAATGCCATTTACGTTTGCTCACCCTTCCGTTGTTTTCCCGCTCTTTAAAAAAGTTTCAAAATATTTTTCTGCAACCGGGCTAATAGCAGGTAGTATAATTCCTGACTTTGAATACTTCGCTCGTTTATATTCTTTGAGTGTAATTACCCACACAAAAAAGGATTGTTGCTGGTTGATGTTCCAGCTGCGCTTGCACTTTGCATTGCATTTCATTGGTTTATTAAACCAGCGCTTATTCCAAATTTTCCCACAAAAATTCGCAAGCACTTTGTTCATTTGCTGCATTTAGACTGGATGACATATTTCAAAAGTAATTATACAACAGTTACTGTTTCATGTTTAATTGGGGCGGCAACACACATAGCATGGGATTCTATTAGTCATGCTACAGGGCAAATTGTACAGCAGGTAAATTTCCTTAGCACCGAAATACTTATAAGTGGGGCATACATCTATAGAATAATTTGGTGGATAAGTTCTTGCTTGGTAGCTGGTATGTTATCAATCAAATAAAAAAAATATAGATCACCGAACGTAGAAGCTGTACCAACATCACATTCCAGCTATTGGCCAATTGTTTTATTTTTATAGTAGTAATTCTGTTATACGATATTACTGTTTTTATTCGTCCGCACTTTTACCGCGATTTTTTTACGGCTGTCTTAGGTTCATTTATTTTTTCAGTTATTTTTACTTCTGCACTTTTCAGGTTGTTTAAAAACAAACACCACAGTAAAAAAATATACTATGGATGAAAAATTTCTTTACCACCTCTGGAAGTTTAAACTATTTAATACGTTAAACTTAAAAACAACATCGGGTGAGTCCATTGAAATTTTAAAACCGGGTAACCTGCAGTTTGACAGCGGACCCGATTTTTTTAACGCACAAATAAAAATTAACGAAACACTTTGGGCTGGCAATGTTGAAATAGATATGTATGCCAGTGATTGGGTTAAGCACAAGCACCATAAAGATACAGCGTACAATAAAATAATTTTACATGTGGTGTATGAAGTGGACAAACCCATCTCGCACAACATACCCATACTGGAAATTAAAAAAACTACATTCATTCTTCGGTTTTAAAAACTACCGGACTTGACTAATGAATTAGTTAGTTTTCCGTGTCATAATGAAATAGCAAAGTTGATACAATAGTTATTGACTCATGGTTAGAGCGTATACTTACTGAGCGGTTGGAGAAAAACTTCTGAAATAAATATTGCACTTCAACTGAATAAAAATAACTGGGAGGAAACTTTTTACACTTCATGGCGAAAAATTTTGGCTTTAAGACAAATGCTTTGCCTTTTGAATTGCTTGCTAAGTCTATTCCATTAAGTGTTTTAGCTAAGCATAAAAACAATTTACAGCAAATAGAAGCAATATTATTTGGTATGGCTGGAATGTTAGACTCAGATTGTACTGATGATTATTTTTTGTCCCTTAAAAAAGAATATCATTTTCTTAAAAGTAAGTTCCGTTTAACATCTATTGATAAAAGCATCTGGAAATTTTTACGATTGCGCCCTGCTAATTTCCCTACCATACGAATTTCTCAGTTTGCAACATTAATACACAACAGCACGCATCTTTTTTCAAGAATTTTAGAAATAAAAAAGCCAGACGAGTTACATGATCTGTTAAATGTAAGCGCATCGGCATATTGGAATAACCATTACACTTTTGGAAAGACATCTGGCACAAGCACAAAAGATTTAGGCTTCAATGCAATTAATTTAATTGTGATAAATACCATCGTTCCGTTTCTGTTTTTGTATGGCAAAACGCATAGCAAGATGCACTACATTAATCGTGCATTTAATTTTTAGAAAACATTGCTGCCGAAAAAAAATTATATAACTAAAAAGTATTTTGCTGCAGGTTTACATATTAACACTGCATGGCAATCGCAGGCTGTAATTGAGTTGTACAATAATTACTGTGGTTATAAAAAGTGTTTGGATTGTGCAGTGGGGTTAAAAATTTTGAATAAAAACTGATTTAATATCACAACAAAAATTACTTTAGCATTTCAAAATTTAGATGAACAAGTTAGTAGAAACCATAAAAGCCTTTTTTGAGAAGCAGGCTTTTGGCATTTGCGAGTTTTGGGGCGAAAAGCTTCGCATTAAATCTGCAAAGATCCGTTTGTTTTTTATTTATACTTCCTTTTTAACCATCGGCTCTCCCATCATTATTTATTTAGTAATGGGGTTTTGGATGAACCTCAACCGCTTAATTCGTAAAAACCGCGGTGGTGTGTGGGATATGTAAACAGGTTTGAATATAAAAAACACATTAAGCAAAATAAAGGGCAACAAACTGTACCTATTCTACAACTCTTACAATATCAACTGCTTTTTTAAATGCTTTGTCATCACTTAAAACAACAGGATAAAAACCATCGTTGCCAAAAAAGCTGCCTCGCAATAAACGCTTTTAGCTGATTTGTTACAAGAGATCGTGATAGAGCAATGTTGTTTCCGTTTACTGGCACTTTGTTTTTTATGGCAAGCGAGACAAAATCGTCAAACAAATTATTTGTTACCGTAAACTTCTTATTAAACACCTCAAACGAGGGATATGCTTTTAGCATCATCCTGTTTTTATCAACGTAATCGTAGGCAAAATCTGACACAAGTCCCATTGCAAAAATGCCACGCGTAAACTCATTGTCACTGGTAGTATCAAGTGGAATAAAGACATCGGGCATTATGCCTCCTCCGCCATACACAATTTTACCACCGGGTGTTTTATACTTTAAAGAATCGGCAAACTGAATACTATCGGCACTTTTAAACTCGCCATGCTTAAATCGCTTTTCAAGTTCATCATTGTAATCTTCAATTCCATCCTTGTAAGATTTTTGAATGCTGCGCCCGGTAGGTGTATAGTAGCGTGCAACGGTAAGCCTCATGGCACTGCCATCAGGAAAAACAGTTTGCTCCTGCACTAATCCTTTTCCGAAAGATCTTCGTCCCACAACGGTACCCCTATCCCAATCCTGTACTGCACCAGCAACAATTTCGCTGGCGCTCGCTGAACCTTCATCAATAAGTATAGCTAAACTGCCATTTTCAAAATCGCCTTCACTGGTAGAAAAATGTTTTGTTTTATTTCGTGCACGCCCTTGTGTATAAACAATCAGTTTTTCTGCTGGCAAAAACTCGTCTGACAAGGCAGTAGCCGCATCTAAATACCCTCCGGGGTTACCTCGCAAATCAACAATCATATTTTTTAATCCTTTTGACTTCAGCTTAGCAAATGCTTCTTTGTATTCACTTACTGTAGTTGCAGCAAAACGCGATATTTTTATGTAACCCGTTTCTGCATCAACCATAAAAGCCACGTCAATACTTCTGATAGGAATTTTCCGCGTGTAATATTAAAAGTGATTGGCTTGCTTACTCCTCTTCTCAAGACGCTTACCTTAACTTTGGTGCCACCGGGTCCGCGCAGTTTTTAAAAACGTCTTCGTTGGAAATTTTTATGCCTGCAATATTCTTATCGTCAACGGCAATTATTCTGTCACCCGCTCTTAAGCCAACTGCTTCTGAAGGCCCTCCGCTAATGGTTGTTACAACCATAATGGTGTCGTACTGTATATGAAACTCAATTCCTATACCTTCAAAATTTCCTTCAAGAGGCTCATTTACTGCCTGCACATCTTCAAGCGGTATGTAAGCGCTATGCGGATCGAGATTTTGCAGAAGGTCTTCAATTGACTTGTCAACTAATTTTTTTTCGTTTATGGTATCAACATACTCCTGCTCAATATAGCTAACCACATCGTTTATTTTATTAAATTGGTTGTTGTTTGTTTTAAAAAAAATATTGCGTGATGTAAATTGTGAAGATGTGAGGTAGCTGCCAAGAAAGAAACCGAGCCCTAATACAAGAGCAAAAATAATGGGCTGAAAAATTTTGAGCTGTTTACTCTGTTCGTTCATGCTATCAATAACTGAAAGTTATTCAATTTGTTTTTTATACTGAAAAACTTCTACGTTAAACTTTCTTAAAAATTCAACACCTTCATCACTTAAAATTTTTTTGTAGGAAGCATAGGAGTCAACAAACAAAACTTTTTTTATGCCCGATGAAAAGATGACTTTAGCACATGCCAGACATGGTGATAGGGTTACATAAAGCGTTGCGCCCTCCAGCGTAACTTTATTTTTAGAAGCATAAAGGATAGCGTTTTGCTCGGCATGTAATGCTAATGAGCAGCCTCCTTTGCTATCGCGCGGGCAGCCAACTCCGGGAAATTCTTCATCGCAGTTGTGTGTGCCGGCTGGTGGTCCATTGTAACCAAGGGAGACAATACGTGTGTCTTTTGTTATTACAGCACCTACCTGCATTTTAACGCAGTGAGATTTTTTTGCAAGATTAACAGCAAGCTCCATGTAAATATCATCAAAAGATGGTTTGGACATTTTGTAAATCTATTCCTTTAAAAACCATTAAAACAGAAGGTGATTGATCACCTCCTGTATGAGCTTTTGTACCCGAGATCGGGGTCGAACCGATACGATATTGCTATCACTGGTGTTTGAGACCAGCGCGTCTACCAATTCCGCCACCCGGGCATTTTATAGTTGGGTGCTTTGTGTTGGGTGTATAGGAAAATTCTTTTAACCAACATTAAAGGATGGCGAAAATAAAAAAATTTGATTGCAAAAAGGATGAGGTGTAATTGGCTTATGCCAAAGCGGCTATGCCTTTTTATTGCGTATGGCCTGGATTCTTTCTTCGCAAATCTTTAGAATGATTTTGCCAGACAGAAACCACCCTATTTTATTGGGTAACAAAAGCAATTGAAGCATGAGCACATCTTTATACAAGAGTTTTATATTTTCTTTCTTAATGATTTTTATTGTTTGCCGCACTGATGATATAAAACACTTTTGGATTTGATGCCGCTCCGTGCTTTTTGAACCCTCATCAATGATAAGTAAAAGGTTATCGAGCAAGGTGTGCATATGGTGTTTGGTTATTACATACTTATACGGTTTGGGAATAATACTTTGTTGTACGGCTTCTATTTCTGTTTCAAATATAATTTGCAGGTCGGTTATTCTACGCGTGTTTATGAGTTGGCGGGTGATGGAGTTTTTGCGATTGTGAATGTGCAAAAGGTTATCGGCTATGAGAATTACTCTCTCTGTACGTAATAGATAGCGCAGAAGGTACGGACGGTCTTCGAACCACACTCCTGTAGGGAAAGCAATCTCTTTTGCAATGTTTGTACGATAAAGTTTTGCCCACACTGTGCTGGCTATTACAAACTTATATATGCGTAGAATAACTTGTTGTCCTGAATACTCACCAAAGACTAACTCTTTAATGCCTAAGTTTTGTTGTTGCGTATTGTTGGTGTTAACGAGAGAGAAAACGACATACAGCCAATTGGGATTTGGTATCGTTTATGGCAGTATAGCAAGTTTCTATCATTGCTGGCAGAAGCTCGTCATCGGCATCAAGAAAAGTAAGAAACTCACCTTGTGCATGTTTAAGTCCGTGGTTACGGGCAGCGCCTAAGCCTGCATTGGCTATTGAAATTATTTGTGCGCTGGTAAATTTGTTTTCGAAGCTACGTGCAATGCTTAGAGAGTTATCGGTAGAGCCATCATCAACTAAAATTACATGAATGTTTTTTGTAGGTTTGGTTACATTGATTGCAGGCAGCGCGTCAAATAGTTTGCTTCATTGCAAAAGCAAACAATTACCGATATTAACGGCTGGTCTGCGTCATTCATACTTAACGGAAAGTATATCAAGCACTATTTGCTTAAGCTGACGGTGCAATTGCTTTACATTGGTGGGCATCTGCCATTTGTTGTTATTAAAAGAATCGGCAGTAAGGAGTATGCACATAGTCTTAATGTTGTAAAATTGACTGAATGCATAAATGGCTGCACACTCCATATCCACGTGCATTGCGCCTTGTTGCCTGTATTTGTCAATTAAGGATGTGGTTTCGCGGTAAGGCGCATCGGTGCTGCAGCAAACGGTTTCTTTTAATTGAAGCATTTCAATGAGATGATAATGTATAAGGTTAGCGGATTCTTTTATCTTTTGTTGCGGGCTGTAAAAGGCTGCACATCCAACGGATGCTATAGCCTCTTTTACAAAATACGCTTCGCCTGTTTTTACTTCGGGCAATAGGCTACCTGCAAAGCCTGCAAAAATAAAGCTGCGGACACCCAGTGCACGCAACTCTTCCATAAGGCTAACAATAGCCGGGGCACCGTGCCAAATCCGGTGCTGAGCATGTAATGTTTGTTAAGGCGATAGTGATTTCCTTCTAACCCTTTTAAAACAGGCTTGAGCATTAATTGCGTACGGCTTAAAACATTTTTATGAATAAGAATAGCTGCAGGCGGCAGTTTTTTGAAATTATATAGCCCGCGCTTTCTTTTGCTTTGAGCAATGGCTGATGCGTTAAGCAGTGATGGTTCTTTGTAAAATTCGTTGCCGATGTTGGTAATAATATTCACGTAGTAGTTTAAAGGGGTTGGAGGTTATAATCAGCAGCTAAAATAGTTTTATAAACTATGGCAATACGATAAAAAAAGCTGCCACTACTAAGCAGTGGCAGCTATACAGTGTTTTATAAACTAACGTTACTCTTCGCCCGGCAAGTTACTACCCTTGGTTTGCGAGTAAGGAGTAGTTTGTGGTATAAAGTCGTGCTCGGCACCGGGCTTGCTGTAATCGTAAGCCCAGCGGTGTACGGTAGGAATTTCCCCTGGCCAGTTGCCATGTAAATGTTCAACAGGGGCAGTCCACTCAATGGTATTGCTACCCCATGGGTTTTGCTCACTCTTTTTGCCGTAGAACATTGAGTAGAAGAAGTTGAATGCAAATATTAACTGCGCCACACCGCCAATCATACTCATAACGGTAACCAACTCATTGATGTTTTGCATGTCCATAAAACTTTCGTAAGCGCTGTTGCTGTAGTAACGCCTTGGTACGCCCGCCAATCCTAAAAAGTGCATTGGGAAGAACACACCGTACACGGCAATAACAGTTATCCAGAAGTGGATGTAGCCAAGTGTCTTATTCATCATTCTTCCGAACATGCGTGGGAACCAATGATACACCCCTGCAAACATTCCGAATATGGCTGATGCACCCATTACAATATGGAAGTGAGCAACAACGAAGTATGTATCGTGTATGTTTATGTCAAGGGCAGAATCACCAAGGATGATACCTGTAAGACCACCACTGATAAAGAAAGATACCAACCCAATGGCAAAACACATGGCGGGTGTTAACTGAATATTGGCTTTCCATAGCGTGGCTATGTAGTTAAATACTTTAACTGCCGATGGTATGGCTATTAACAGCGTGGTGAAGGTGAACACCGCACCAAGGAATGGGTTCATACCCGTCATAAACATGTGGTGACCCCAAACGATAAACGACAGGAACGCAATTACCAACATAGACACCACCATTGCTTTGTAACCAAAAATTGGTTTGCGAGATTGTGTGGCAATAACTTCTGATGCCAACCCTAATGCAGGTAACAATACAATATATACTTCGGGGTGACCGAGGAACCAGAATAAGTGCTGGAACAGGATTGGGCTACCGCCTGAGTTATGCAAAGCTTCTCCGCCAATAAATATATCGGACAAATAAAAACTTGTACCAAAGCTGCGGTCAAATACCAACAGCAGTGCTGCTGCAAATAACACAGGGAAAGATAATACGCCAAGTATAGCCGTAATTAAAAAAGCCCAAATGGTAAGTGGCAATCTCATCATTGACATGCCTTTGGTTCTTAAGTTTATTACTGTAGCTATGTAGTTAATACCACCAAGTAAAGCCGATACTATAAACAACACCATACTTACCAACCACAACGTCATACCCATACCTGAACCCGGCATAGCTTGCGGCAGGGCACTAAGCGGTGGGTAAATTGTCCATCCGCCAGAGGCAGGTCCTGTTTCAATAAATACCGACCACATCATTACCGAACAAGAAGCAAAGAAGAACCAGAAGGAAAGCATGTTGAGGAACCCGAAGCCATATCCCGCGCTCCCACCTGAAACGGTATTAGCAAATTACTAAAAGTTCCGCTCAATCCGCCTGTCAATACAAAGAATACCATGATGGTACCGTGTATGGTTACAAGCGCCAGATAAAAACCCGGATCAAGTTTTCCGTCCTTACCCCATGAGCCTATAATGTTTTCAAGCCACGGAAACTTTTGCCCATCGTAGCCAAGTTGCAAACGGAATATCAAACTCATACCCATTGCAACAAATGCCATTACAATGGCTGTTACCAAAAACTGCTTTGATATCATTTTATGATCCTGGCTAAATATGTATTTAGTCCAGAATGTGTCATGATGTTCGTGGTGATGATCGTCATGGGCATGATCGTGCTCATGCGCCTTTGCGTGCTGTACCTGACCGTGATTAACTTCCATTTTAAATTATTTTTCTTATGCTAAATTAAATCGTACATTATTATATTACAAAATGATTTGCCGCAGCTTAAGGTTTGCTGTCGGTTGAACATTTGTTGAAGCTGCATCAGCCACCTTTACTTCGGCAGCATTTGCGGTGGGTATTTCAGATGCTTTCTTTTGTGTCTTTAACCATGCGGCAAACTCTTCGGGGGTCTCCACTACTATTTTCATCTTCATGGTATAGTGTGCATTGCCACAAATTTTGTTACATAACAACACGTAGTCAAAATCAGGCTTGTTTAACTTCTTACGCATTTCTGCAGTGGTAATGGTGGGCGTAAAGTTAAAGTGGGTATTCATGCCGGGCACCATATTCATTTGCGCTCTAAAGTGAGGCATATATGCGCCATGCAGCACATCGCGTGCGTTAAAGGTAAAGTTAATGGATGTGCCTACGGGCAATCGCATTTCGTTACCTGTGGTTATAATATCATCTTTGGTAGCCTTGTCATCTAAGTTCAGACCTAATGCGTTTTCATCGTTTATCAATCTGAAGTTTGATTTGCCAAGCGTATTGTCTTCGCCACTGTAGCGGGCAATAAATGCAAACTGGTAACCATACACCTGCATGTTCATTCCCTTTTTCTCAGTCATTAAAATATCGTTCCATTGCTTTAAGCCAGTAACAATAAGTACTGTTAATACAATGGCAGGCACAACAGTCCAAATCAATTCAAGCTTATGGTTTTCGGGGTAGAAGTAAGCTCTGCGTGAGTGGTTGTGGCGGTACTTATGGGCAAAACCAGAATAAAACAATTTGTGTAATAAAGAACACGATGGCAATGATGGCGAAGTTGACATTTAATAAGTTGTCTAATCCAGGACCATGTTCAGAAGCAGCTTCGGGCAACATGTATTGGCTGTAACGCAAAGTCATGTAAACCATTAAGCCCAGGCCGGCAACCATAAATATGATAAAGCCAATACCGTTGTAGGTATTGTGTTTTATCTGTGTGTCGTCATTATCTTCTTTGGTAATTTCAGAAGCAAGGTTAACAACTGTCATTAGTCGTGCTAATACTACAACCAATAAAATTGTGGCTACTATCCAGAGAAACGTCATTGTCAGAGATTATAAGTGATGAGTGATGAATTATTATTTTGTGGAGATTTGATTGCTTGAGATTGATTAAAGAGCGTGGTGCATGCTTTCTTCGAGCATTGGGTGTTTTTGCGGAAGCAATGATGCTTTGGCAAGTGAGCTTAAGTGAATAAAGATAAACACTCCCATAAAGCCAAGTGTGGTTCCTATTTCGAGCAAGCCTATGTGCCAGTGACTGTGCATAATGCCAGGCATTATCATTACAAACGTATCTATCCAGTGACCTATAAATATGATGCAGCCTACAAACAACAACAGGTTCAATCTTCTCTTTGCATCGCGGGTCATAAATATTAAGAAGGGGCAAATAAAGTTGATAAAGAAGTTAGCCCAGAATATGGTGCGGTAATCGTCAAAGCGTTCCATAAAGTAGGTAACCTCTTCAGGAATGTTTGCATACCAAATAAGCATAAACTGTGCAAACCACAGGTAGGTCCAAAAGATGGAGAAGGCAAACATAAACTTGCCTACATCGTGCATGTGGCTTTCGTTAATGTGCTGCATGTATCCGTTCTTTCTTAAGTAAACTAATGTAAGTGCTACTACGCTAAGGCTGCTTACAAATATGCCTGCAAAGGTGTACCATCCAAAAAGGGTGCTGAACCAATGTGCATCTATACTCATTACAAAATCCCAAGCTGAGGTAGATGATGTTACAGCAAACAGTACTAAAAAGGTAATGCCATACTTACGGCTTTTGCGGTGGTGCTCTAAGCCGCCATGCTGGTCTTCAAGCAGCGCTTCTTTACGCAACAATCTTGCAAAGCCATACCATATAATAAAGTAGGCAACCATTCTGATAACAAAGAAGGGCACATTAAGGTAAGCGGATTTGCCTGCAAGTATGTGGTCGTAATCGGGGTTAGGCTGTCCGTTGGGTAATGTTTCAATATAAAACTCGGGGTGCATCCAGTGCCATATATGCGAGCCATGTGCAAAGAATATGATAAGCATAACCACGCCCGGGAACCAAAGATACTGGCTCATGGCTTGTGGTATGCGTATTACTGCCACACTCCAGCCTACTTCGGCAGCGTATTGCACACTGTACCAGAACAAGCCGCCCAATGCAATGCCCATAAAGTAAAAGTTGGCGTGCATGATGTTTGCCCAGGTTTGGTGGTAGCCTGTTGCAAAGCTTATTCCAAGAGCAACTACCCCAATAACCATAAGCGCTATTGAAAGTGTTTTGGCTTTTCCTTCAAATTTATATTGTAAATGGTCTTGCATATTCTTACTTGGTAAAATAAATAGCGTTTATTAGTTGGTTTTAGTTGAATCGGTTGCAGCAGGTGTGGTTGCGGCTGCGGCAGGGCAGCAGCGGCTAAGGCATCGTCCTGCAATTTGTTAATGTATAGTATAATCTTCCAGCGTTCTTCCTGTGTTACTTGTGGTGCATGAGGTCCCATTAAGTTCTTGCCATGTGTAATAGAGAAAAACATTTTGCCGTCCGGAAGGTCTTTGATAGCATCGCTGGTATAAGAGGGCACCGGAAAAGGACCACCGCCTTTTGAGGTAATGTTAAGGCTTCCTTTTCCATCCCCTTTTTCGCCATGGCAGTGCTGGCACATGTTGGTAAAAAGCCTTTGTCCTTCCAAAAGGTTTTCGGGGGTGGCTGCTAAAGGATTTTTTAACTCGGCACCGGCAAGTTCGTAAGCCTCCGGTGTGTTTGGGTAGTTAAACAGCATCATTTGGCTGCGGCTAACAGTACCTGCAACGGGGGGCAGAGCCGAAACGCTATCGCCAGTAAGGGGCGATGCTTCGTAGGCTGTGTATGCCGGTGAGCGGTACATGTCGGGCATAAACTCGTAGCCCGGTTTTTTATTGTCGTGGCACGATGTAACCAAAATTGTTACGGATGCCAGTGTGGTAATTGCTTTTGCTAAGTTCTTTTTCATCAGTATGAATAAGTCTGATTCGGGTTATTCTTTTATTTCTACTGCTCCGGTTTCTTTTAAGGCTGATTTCATTGCAGCAGCATTTTCTTCTTTGCCTTCTATGGTCAATACAAAATGGTCATCGGCCTGGCGGTGATGTATTACGTGTGGCTCTACTCCTGGCAATAGTTTGCTGCGCAGGTAAAACGTAATTACCATGCCATGTGCCGCGCAAAGCACTGTAAACTCAAAGGTAACAGGTATAAATGCAGGCATGTTTTTAAACAATGCAAACGATGGCTTTCCGCCAATGTCCATAGGCCAATCCCAAATGTTCATGTACCACATCATTAGCAATGCAAGGCAGGTGCCTGTGGCTCCGTAAAGGGAAACAGGCAATGGATATGCGTGTGCGCTCTAACCCCAACGCCTGGTCTAAGCCGTGTATGGGAAACGGGCTAATGGCATCTACACATTTAATGCCTTTGCCTTTAAGGTTGCCTATGGCTTTCAATAAAATTTCTTCGTCATTATAAATGCCGTAAATGGTTTTTTTAGTGGCTGCCATGGTGCCCTCCTTTCTTGGCTTGCGAGCTTGATGATTTGATAATTGTCTTTAATTCACTCATTGCTATAACAGGGAAAAAGCGTGCGAATAATAAGAAGCAGGTAAAGAATAAACCAAGTGAGCCTATGAATATGCCCATTTCTACCCATGTGGGAGAATACATGGTCCATGATGATGGTACGTAATCGCGGTGAAGAGATGTAACGATAATTACAAAGCGCTCGAACCACATTCCAATATTAACGATAATGGATAAGAAGAAGGTGGCGAAAAGATTGGTACGCAGCTTGGCGCTCCAGAACAATTGCGGGGAGATAACGTTACATGTCATCATACTCCAGTACGCCCACCAGTAAGGACCGGTAGCGCGGTTTATAAATGCATACTGCTCGTACTCTACTCCGCTATACCATGCTATAAAAAATTCGGTAAGGTATGCCACACCTACAATGGAACCGGTAAGTAATATAATACGGTTCATCATGTCTATATGGCACATGGTAATGGAGTTCTCAAGGTTTAAAACTTTGCGGGTAATGATAAGCAGTGTTTCCACCATTGCAAAGCCTGAGAAGATGGCGCCTGCCACAAAGTATGGCGGGAAGATGGTAGTATGCCAGCCCGGTATAACGGAGGTGGCAAAGTCCATAGATACCACCGAGTGAACCGATAATACAAGCGGTGTGCTTATGCCGGCAAGTACCAACGATACTTCCTCGAAACGTTGCCAGTTTTTGGCAGTGCCCACCCAGCCAAAGCTAAGTATGGTGTACCAAAACTTGCGGGCTTTTGTTTTAGCGCGGTCGCGTACTACTGCAAAGTCAGGTATTAAACCCGTGTACCAGAATACAAGTGATACAGAGAAGTAGGTAGATATGGCAAATACATCCCATACCAAAGGCGAGTTAAAGTTTACCCACAACGAACCAAACTGGTTGGCTAAAGGCAATGGCCAGTATGCCACCCATGGTCTTCCCATGTGCGATACAATAAATGATGCTGCGCATATTACAGCAAATATGGTCATGGCTTCGGCAGAGCGGTTAATGCTCAGTCTCCACTTTTGGCGGAACAATAAAAGGATGGCGGAGATAAGCGTGCCTGCGTGACCTATACCCACCCACCATACAAAGTTGGTAATGTCCCATGCCCAACCTACTGTTTTATTTAATCCCCAAACCCCAAGTCCGGTTCCTACGGTGTAGCCCACCACTATTATCCACCACAAAAATGCTGCTGCAGATACAATAAATGCTATCCACCACCATTTGTTGGGTTTTGATTCTATAGGACGGCACACATCCTCTGTGATGTCGTGATAGGTACGATCACCTTCTATGAGTGTGGGTCTTAATGCTGATTCTACGTGAGACATATTTTATTTAAAAAGTATTTAATGTATAGTATGTGTTTCTTAACTTTTATGATTGGTAATGAATATTGGTAAAAAGATGGAATACAAACTGAAGCCTTTACTGCCCATCCTTGCTTGGCTTTCGGTTAAAATGGCAGTATAGCTGTTTGCACTTACCTGCCTTTAAACCAAAGGGCTTACTTGATTCAACTTCGGTTTAAGGAAGGTAAACACAGTGTGTATTTTAATAAAGGAAAGAACGGGGGACTCTTATAATATTATTTCCTGTTAATGATGGGTAGCTTTTGGCTTTCCTTCGGCGGGAGCATTTACAACCTTTGTTAAATAGTTTACTGATGGGCGCGCGCCTACCTCGTCTAACAAATGATACATGCGCTCATCTTTACTCTGCTTACTTAAAGCGCTATTGGCATCGTTATAATCGCCAAAGGTAATGGCATTGGTTGGGCAGGTTTGCTGGCATGCGGTTTTAATTTCGCCATCCATTGGTCTGCGGCTTTGCTTCTTTGCTTCAAGCTTGCCGTACTGTATGCGTTGTACACACATAGAGCATTTTTCCATTACACCTCTTGATCGTACAGTTACATCTGGGTTCAGTACCATCTTGCCCAGACTGTCATTCATGTTAAACGGAAACTGTTCGTTATCCGAATACTTAAACCAGTTAAAGCGTCTTACTTTATAAGGGCAGTTATTGGCACAATACCTTGTACCCACGCAACGGTTATAAGCCATCATGTTTAAACCTTCACTGCTATGAGTGGTGGCTACTACAGGGCAAACTGTTTCGCATGGCGCATGGCTGCAGTGCTGGCACATTACGGGCTGAAACACCACCTTTGGATTTTCGGCAGGCTCTTCCATCAAACCATACATATCTAATTTGCCAATGCCTTTTTCGTGTGCCGTTTCTTTATCCATGTCACTGGTGTAGTATCTGTCAATACGTATCCAGTGCATTTCGCGTGCGCGCATAATTTCGTCCTTACCTACCACGGGCACATTGTTTTCGGCATTGCATGCAACCACGCACGAACCGCAGCCTATACATGAGTTTAAGTCAATGCTCATTCCCCAAAAGTGGTTAGGCTTTTCGTGTCCGGGTAGTTCTTCAGTTGCCCAAAGGTTAACGTCCGAAGGTTTCATTTTACCTTTATGCGTGGCAAGCATGTGTATATGGTTGCCTGCAGTAGGGTCGTGTTTATATTCGTCAAGCGTAGTTTCTTTTACAATGGCACGTCCCATCATGGTATGGTGGGTTTGGGTTGATGCCAGTGCATACTCCTCTACAGTTTTATTAACCGTAGCGCCCACAGCATAAGAAACCACTGCCCCATCCATCATACTTAAAAACGGATAAGCATTAGCTCCTACTCCATTGGCAGCAGTACCGGCAGCGGTTCTGCCATAGCCCATTGCAATAGCAAGGGTATTATCTGCCTGGCCGGGTTGCAGGCAAACAGGAGCTTTTACTGTTGCACTGCCTGCTTTTACCTCTATCACATCACCGTGCTTCCAGCCTTTGTCTTTTGCAAACTTTGGCGATACGGCAAAGTAATTATCCCAACATACTTTAGAGATTGGGTCGGGCAATTCCTGTAACCACGGGTTGTTTGCCTGGTTGCCGTTTCCTAATCCTGTTTTTTCGTAAACCACCACCTCATCGCCTCCTTGGTTGCGCGCGGCTATTTTAGCAGCGGCATCGTTTACATTACCGGCAAATGCCATTGCAACGGCATCTTCACCGGCATAATTATATACGCCATCCTGCAAAATTTTAAACCAATCCTGCTCGGTAGCACCCGATGCAACGTTGGCTTTCCAGTTGGCTTTTATGTATTCGTGATAATCGGTAACAGGAGCATCTATCCAGCTTAGCATTACTTCCTGCGCCTGTTTGGTATCAAATAAATTTTTGATGGCTGGTTGCTGTAAAGAAAAAACTCCTTTTACCGGCTCTGCATCATTCCACGATTCAAGGTAGTGCGAATCGGGTAATATATAATCGCATTTGGCTGCGGTTTCGTCCTCCCTGTCGGCAAACGAAATCTTTAAATCAACCTTTGCAAGTGCAGCATCAAATGCCCCGGCATCGGGGTATGTGTAAGACGGGTTGCTGTTGTAGAAAATAACGGCACCTACTTCTCCTGCATTCATTTCAGCTACCAAAGCAGCCATTTCCTCATCATTACCCTGGCGTATGTTGCTGTGTTTATTCAAGTCAATGGTAGAGCCATAACTGCCCAAAGCATTGTTAATGGCATTGCATATCAACTGGTCGTTTACATCATTGCTTCCGCACACAACCACTGCCTTGCCTCTGGCATTCATCAACTCGTTAGCGGCTGCTGTTAAAGCTGCATCTTGTGTAGTGGCAGGTGCGCTTAATGAGCCTCCTGCAATCTTATTATATAAAGCAACCAAAGCAGCACCATACTGGCTGACTTTAAGTTTGTAACGGTTATCGGCATTACTGCCTGTAAGCGAAAGATTGGCTTCAAAGTGAATATGGCGGCTCATGGTTTTTTTACCATTAAGCTTACGGTTTTGTACGTATTGCTTTGCGTACTCAACCGGAGAAAGCCAGTTGCCAATAAAGTCGGCTCCAATGCTTACAATTACATCGGCATTTTCAAAGTGATAAGTAGGGATGGCAGCTTTACAAAAACTAAGCTGGTTGGCTTTTATCATTCCATAAGCCGAAACCGCATCGTAACTAATATGTTTGGTAGTAGGAAACTTTGCAGCCACTTCGGCTATAACCTTTTGGTTGATGGGCTAATAATGGTTGAAGAAACTACACGTATCTTTTTGCTGAAGCGGCTAAAGCCGTAAGCTGTTCTTTAATGTTTTTGTTGCAGTCAGCCCAGTTATTAGCTCCTTTTTTTGATTTAGGTCCCTTAAGTTTGGTGTTATCGTAAAGTGAAAGTACCGAAGCCTGCACGCGTGCATTACTGCCGCCTTTGGTAATGGGTGATAATTCATTGCCTTCTATCTTAACCGGACGGCCTTCGCGTGTTTTTACCAATATGCTGCAATAATCGTGTCCGTCAAAAAAAGTAGATGCGTAGTAGTTAGGAATGCCGGGGGTAATATCCTCAGGCTTTACAAGATATGGAATAGATTTTTTAACCGGAGCCTCACAAGCCGCAAGCGATGCCGCAGCCACACCAAATCCTAAAAACTTTAAAAAATCTCTGCGTGGAGTTGCATCAGGGTTATCGGCTTTCTTGCCAAGAGCCTCATCAACCGGAATGTGCTCAAAAAACTCGTTATTCTTTAAGCGTACAAACTCTGCATCATTTCTCAACTCCTCTACGCCCTTCCAATATTTCTTTTCCATACTTTAAATTAGTTATTCTTTATGTGGTGATGTGGTAATTGGTTGATTAAGGATTATGTATTGAATTAGTTGCTTCTGCTCGATTACCTTGGTTTATTTAATAACCTATTTACTATCTATTAATAATGACAACGTGCACACTCAAGTCCGCCAATTTTATCAACTGTAAGTTTGGCTTCGTTACCATACTTTGCCGCCAGCTTTTTGTGAAACTCGGTGTAATATCCATTGTCTTTCATACCCGGAACTTCTGTGGTACGGTGGCAATCAATACACCATCCCATTGTAAGCGGTGCAAACTGTTTCATTTCATCATAGCCATACTCCTCAACAGGTCCGTGGCATGTTTGGCAAGCTATTTTACCAACTGTTACGTGCTGTGCATGGTTAAAGTAAGCCAAGTCGGGCAGGTTATGGATTTTTGTCCATTGTATAGGCTTTGTGTTTTTGCCATACTCTGTTCCGTTCCAGTCTAATGCTGCATAAATCTTTTTGATTTCGGCATCGCCATATTTAGGTCCTTCTTTAATATAGTTGTGGCAATTCATACAAAGGTTTGCCGAGGGTATGCCCGCATGGCGGCTTTTCTCTGCCCCACTATGGCAATATACGCAGGCAATTTTATCTTCTCCTGCATGTATTTTATGCGAAAACTTTATAGGCTGCTCAGGCTGATAGTCTTGTGCTATACCAATATCGGCAAGCGCATACCATCCTTTGTAACTGCCCACTACAAATCCTATTAATAATATTGCTGCTATAAGTTTCTTATTGCTGCGTATCCAGTTCTTTCTTGCTTCGGCACCTTCTAACACTACCGGATGCGGTATCCCTTCCTTCTCGCGCATGGCATGTTGCAGTCCGGCTTTCACTCTGCCAAGTGCCATTGCAATTAATGCTAAAACTAAAATTACAGTGATAAGCGTCCAGGGTGATGTTCCTTTATTTTCAGTAACAGCAACATCACCTCCAATGGGTCCAACAGGTCCTTTTGGTGCCTTTGAGCCTTCTACTTTAATATACGCTAAGATTGCTTTTACCTCGTCATCAGTAACTGATTGCGCAGGCATTACCACTTTTTCCAGTCATTAAAAAGTTTAACAGCAGCGGGGTCACCAGCTTTAACAAGCGCTTGCGAGTTTTTAGTCCACTTAATAAGCCACTCTTCGCTGTGTCTTTTGTCAACATCTTTTAATGCCGGACCAATAACAACATCATTAATAGCATGACATTGTGTACACTTATCTTTAAAAAGCGCAGCGCCATCGGGCTGTGCAAATACCGTATTAACTAAAAAAAGACTTAAAAATAATAGTACTAAATAACTCTTTGCAGAAGACAGGCTTTCAAAACTTTTCCAAGCATAGTGGTTGCGTTATTGTTAATGTGATGACGTTAAAAATGCAATCTTTTGGTAAAATCTCGTTTTAACGCGCGCAAATATAACAGTAACTAATTTGGATTCACAAATTATTCAGCATTAAAATTGAACAATGTTTTACTACCTAAACTAAATACCATTGTGGATTGAAAAACACTGTATTACAGCCTCACAAAAATGTATTACTTAAAAGCTACTTCACCTTTGATGTAAAATCATTGGCAAGACCTGAATAATCTTTCAAGTCCATTTTTACAGAGCCTACTAAAATTTCTGCTTCCGCTCTTACCACAACTTTGTTTTCATCATCACTAACCCAAATGGTCATGTCATCGGCATCCTTAAAAACTCGACCTACTAAAAGTTGTGGATGAAACTTAAGGCAATTAAAAGTTCCGGCTTTAGTTTTTATTTTCTCTCTGCCTACAAATTTTAGTTTCATTGGAATAATTTCATCATCAAAATAAGCATCAAAAGCAAACAAGTCACCTGGTTTGGCACTACTGTAATCAAGCGTGCGAGCAAAGTAATATGACGATACAAGGTCTTGTACATTTTCTGGCGTAGCAACGGTTGCCTTTTCGCTCGTAGCAGTTTTTTTTGCATGATTAAAACTTACGTTCTGAATTTTTTTGTAGGTGCCTTCTTCAATATTTCTCAAAAACAGCCATGGCACCAACGCCTGGTTATCTAAAAAACTCTCATAGCGATCTCGCACTTTAAAAAACCAATCAAATGCACCAACAGATTTGCCTGTACCTACAATGTGATAGCAAAAACGCGAGCCAATGGGTTTTAAATCATTTTTAATTTCAAGGCGGGCAATACCGGCATCCATAAAACCGTAGTGCACACGATATTCTAAAACTTCACCGGCTTTAAATGCTTTGTTCTCAACTGTTCGCATTGCATCACCTTGTCCGGCAACTACTGAGTAAACCAAAGAAAGGAATGTGAGTGTAAAAAATAATTTTTTCATTGTGCCCATGCCCATTTCAATTTACATACCAGCTATGCTTGGGGGCTTTGTTCTTCATTTGAAGCCGGCTTTTCATTCACATTTATTTCACCGTTTTCATTCACGGTAAGATTTTCCTCTTCCAAAATATTCAATTCAGCAGGCATGCCAATTTCATTGTCACTTAGTTGCACGTCCTTCAATTTTGGCAGATCTCTTGCACTCTTTAAGCCAAAATGATCTAAGAAAGTTTTGCTAATGCCGTACAAAATTGGTTTGCCCGGACCATCACCTTTGCCTGTAATTACAATCAAATCTTTTTCTAAAAGTTTTTGAATGGAATAATCGCAGTTAACACCCCGTATGTTTTCAATTTCAGGTTTAGAAATAGGTTGCTTATAAGAAATAATGGCAAGTGTTTCTAATGCTGCTGTTGTCAGTCTTTTTTTAGAATTGATTTGCAGCAAAGTATTTACAACTGCATAATAATTTTTCTTGCTCAGGAATTTAAATCCTCCTGCAATTTCTGCCAGTTCAAAAGCAAAATCATCATTTGCATATTTTTCGGTAAGCGAATTTATTTCGTTTCGTATTTCCACCTCGCTAAACTCTTCTCCATACACCGCCTTTAATGCAGTTTGAATATCTTTAGTAGTTACACTTTGCTCAGCTGTAAAGATGAGCGCTTCTATATTTTGTTTTAAATTTTCCATGATACTATACTACTACGTTTATTATTCTGCCAGGAACCACAATTATTTTCTTTGGCGCACTGCCATTGAGATACTTATGTAATTCTTCAAGCAATACTACTTCTTTTTCTATTTCTTCTTTGGATTTATTGAGTGAATAATTAATCTTAAACCGTGTTTTGCCATTTACCGAAACAGGGTATTCAAACGAATCTTCGGTTAAATACTCCTCATTAACTTTTGGGAATAGTGCAGTGGATATGCTTGTGGTATGACCAAGTTTGCTCCATAATTCTTCTGCGATGTGAGGCGCATAAGGAGAAATTAAAATACAAAGCGGCTCTAAAATTTTGCGCTTGTTGCATTTTAAATCGGCAAGTTCGTTTACACAAATCATAAATGAACTAACGGATGTATTAAACGAAAAACGGTCAATATCTTCCGTTACTTTTTTTATGGTTTTGTGTAGTGATTTACGTTCAGCGCGTGTTGGCTCATCAGTGCTAATGGTAAATACATTATTCTGATGAAACAATCTCCAGAACTTTCTTAAAAAATTTGAAACACCGCTAATGCCGTTAGTGTTCCAAGGTTTGCTTTGTTCTAAAGGACCGAGAAACATTTCGTAGAGACGAAGACAGTCAGTACCGTGTTTTTCTATGATGTCATCAGGTGTAACCACGTTCCATTTTGATTTGGACATTTTTTCGACTTCATCTGTCAAATAAATTTTATCTGTTTTTAATTCCCCTTTAATCTGATTAAAAACACCCGCATCAAGATTTGCTTCTAAAAATCAATATCTGCTATGATAAGGTCTTTCAGGTGTGCATACTTTTCTTGAATTTTCTCCAAAGCCTCATCATCAATGTAGTATTTGCCATCTGCAAACTTTGCCAAATCATAAGGTACCTTTATTTCATTAGTGATTCCTGATTCTGGAAAATTGTGAGGAAGTAGAACTTGACATGACCCATATTTTTTAATAAATCCTTTTTTATCGGATTTCAATAATGCTCTATAAAAGAAAGTATCTTCATCAGCCGTTTCACCTTTCCCTTCTCTGATTTTTGTATCATCAAAAACATCAATTTTCCTTGAGCTAATTTTAGCTCTAAGCCCTACCCCTTGAATCATCCCCTGATTAATTAATTTTTTTGCAGGTTCAATTACAGGTATGTAACCAAGGTCGTGTAAAAATTTTGTCCAGAAGCGCACGTACAATAAATGCCCGGTTGCATGTTCGCTGCCACCAATATACAGGTCAACATTTTTCCAATAGTTTGCTGCTTCCTTGCTTACAAATTCGTTTTTATTATTCGCATCCATATAGCGCAAATAATACCAGCTACTGCCAGCCCAGCCGGGCATGGTGGTGGTTTCTAGAGGGTAACCACTACCACTATCTGCAATGGCGGTTGAGTTAGCCCCACCTAAATCCTCCCCGTGGGGGAGGACTTTGTTGTCTGCTAAAATTTTGCTGTCAAGTTCTTCTTTAATTTTTTGCTGAACGCTTTTAGGGTCATTTAAAACTTCTTCATTGGTATATCTTATCACACTAAAGCCCTTCAGATTTATCATCATGGTTCGGGCAGCATCTTCGTCTTTTTGCTGCTGGTGATAGCCACCATCAACTTCTATCACCACTTTTTTCTCAAGACAAACGAAGTCACCAATAAACGTATCAATGATATGTTGCCTTCTTATTTTGTAACCGGTTTGTTCATCTTTTAAATATTCCCAAAGTTTTTCTTCTGCCTCTGTGAGATTCTTTCTTTTTTCGCGAGCATGATTTTTTATTTCGCCATACACAAGTTTATCGGCTGTTTGATATGCAGGATTTTTTGAATCAGCAGGCTGGGAAAGTCCTCCCCCACGGGGAGGATTTAGGTGGGGCGTATATGTCCAGTTAGCAGCGCGAGCCAATGGTGGCTCTCCTGTTTCGGTTGGCAAATATTTATCTACTTCGGGCAATACCAATGGCAAATCCTTTTCCTCCATTGTATGAGGAATACCGTCTTTATAATAAACTGGGATAGGTTCGCCCCAGTAACGTTGCCTTCCAAAGATGGCATCGCGCAGGCGGTAGTTTGTTTTTCCTTTTCCTAAGTTTTTCTTTTCAATTTCTTCAATACATTTTTTAATGGCTGCTTTTACCTCCAGTCCGTTTAAAAAATCAGAGTTCACACACTTGCCTTCTTTGTCATCATACGATTGGTTTTCAAAATCCCAATCAACATTTGGAAGTATAACTACCGGTCTTTCTAAATCAAAATGCTTTGCAAAAGCAAAATCGCGTGAGTCGTGTGCAGGCACGCCCATTACCGCTCCTGTGCCATAGCCGGCAAGCACATACTCGCCTATCCAAACCGGAATTTCTTTTTGCGTAAACGGATGTGTTACATAAGCACCTGTAAACTGTCCTGTAATTTTTTTGACATCAGCCATGCGTTCGCGCTCGCTGCGGTTTTTGGCATAGTCAACGTATTTTGCAACGGCATCCTTATGCGATGGAGGCGTAATTTTATCTATCAGCTCATGCTCGGGAGCAAGGGTAACAAATGAAACTCCAAAGATGGTATCGGGGCGAGTGGTGAAAACTTCCAAATACTCATCAACATCTTTCAATTTAAATTTAAGTGAAGTTCCTTCGCTCTTGCCAATCCAGTTACGTTGTGCTTCTTTAATGGATTCGCTCCAGTCAATTCCTTCAAGGTCATTTAATAACCGGTTGGCATAAGCCGTAATGCGCAGGCTCCATTGCGGCATCAGTTTTCTTTCTACGGGATAACCTCCGCGTTCGCTTACACCATCTTTTACTTCTTCGTTTGCAAGTACTGTTCCTAATTGCGGGCACCAGTTTACCCATGCTTCGCTTAAGTAGGCAAGACGGTACTCCATCAACAAGTCTGACTTTTCTTTTTCAGATAAAGAAGAAAAATTTTTGAGCTGTGGAATTAACGTATCAATTGATTCTGCTTTATTGATTTTTGGATTATACCACGAATTAAAAAGTTTGATAAAAATCCATTGCGTCCATTTGTAATAGTCAGGGTCGGAGGTTCGCACTTCCCTATCCCAGTCGAAACTGAAACCAATTTTATCTAACTGCTCGCGATAACGTGCAATATTTTTTTCGGTGGTAACTGCAGGATGTTGACCTGTTTGAATAGCATATTGTTCTGCAGGTAATCCAAAAGAATCGTAACCCATTGGGTGCAACACATTAAATCCCTGGTGGCGTTTGTAACGTGCAACAATATCACTTGCTATATAACCCAGCGGATGCCCTACATGTAACCCGGCACCACTGGGATATGGAAACATATCGAGCACATAATATTTTTCTTTAGAGGAATTATTATCTGCGGCAAAGGTTTTTTTGTCAGACCATGATTTGTCTTTCCCCGCCCATCGGCTCTGCCATTTTTTTTCTATCTCACCAAAATTGTATTCCATTTATTGATTGAAAAATTGAGTTGCGAATGTATGTGTTTATGCTCTGTAATTAGCCTTGTTTTATTAACAAACTGATACAGTTTTTAATATGATAACAAATAAAAATGCCGCTTTAAATAAGCGGCATTTTAAGTATGTTAAGTTTGTTTATTATCTACTTAAAATAATACGCCTTGTTAATTCTGCCGTTGATGATTTTAGCTTTACAATGTAAATTCCATCGGGTAAATCAGATAAATTAATTGGAGTTAAAGATGAAACTGATTTAAAATTAGCTCTTTTCAATTCTTTACCTAATAAGTTAGAAACCGAAACAACTACATTGTTTAATGCAATGCTGCTTGAGTTAACATAAATTATTCCTTTAGAAATGGTAGGATTAATGCTTACCAAATCGCTACTTGCAAGATTTGAGGTTGCTAATGGTCCATCTGCAATAACAATATCATCTAACCCAACATTGTAACCAGATGAGTCCTTTACATATTCAAATTTAACCTGGATATCAGCAGCAGTTAGCGGTACATAATAAATTGCAGCAGTAGAAGGTACAGGATTATAAACCTGAACAGGGTTCCAAGTAGTACCATTGGTTGTGCTGTAAACAGTAAACGGATTGGGCTTGATAGTCCCATTACCTTTCATGTAAAAACGAACCTGAGTTGCATTGGCAAAAGTTGGTGATATAACAGCAGCGCCTGTAATATTAAATTTATATGCCGGGCAACTTGCTCCGCAAAAACCTGAAGTACTGTAAAAAGTAAGTGTTGGTCCGGTAGTAGAATCGTTGTTTGTAACAGTCCAACCTGGAGCAACACTCGTAGCTAATCCGTTATATCCTGTAAAATCGTATTGCGCTAAAATGTTTTGTGCATTAACATTAATTGTAAAAACTGCCGAGGCAATAAGTAGTAAAAATTTCTTCATTGTAATATTGGTTTTAAGTGCGATAAAAGTAAATATTTTTTTTTGAGTGTTTGATTTTAGAGAATTGTTTAACCATTCGGTAACAATTGATTTTGTTATTTATTGTTGAAGTTACTCATAGTAAAATTGATGCCAATTGCAGCAAAACTCTTAATGAGCTCGCAGGTTTGATTAATTCTCTCAGGCAAAATCCTAGTTTCTTCATCTGTCCAGTCGCTTAATACATAATCAACCTGTTTGCCTTTTAAAAAATCGTTCCCAATTCCAAAACGTGCGCGTGCATATTGGTTACTATTTAAAACCTCAGCAATATTTTTTAATCCGTTGTGCCCGCCATCGTTTCCTTTAGCTCTTAAACGAATTGTTCCAAATGGTAAAGCCAAATCATCGGTAACTACCAATAAATTCAGCAGTGAAATTTTTTCTTCCTGCATCCAATAGTTAACTGCCTTGCCACTCAGGTTCATATAAGTGGTTGGTTTTATAAGCAGCAGTGTTTTGCCTTTATGTTTTGCTTCAGCAACAGAGGCAAGTCTGCCAGAACTAAATTTTGCATCTAACTGTTTTGCCAACTCATCTAAAACCAAAAGCCAATATTATGACGAGTGTTCAAATACTCATCACCAATATTTCCTAAGCCGGCAATTAAAAATTTCATAAACTGATTAAAGCAGATAATTTTTTAAAAAAGCAAGGCTGAATCCGCAATTGAATTCAGCCTTGTTTTATTTCTGACAGACAAAATTATTTTTTCTTGTCGGCTGGTTTTGCAGCAGGAGCGGCAGCAGCGGCAGGTCAGCAGCAGCGGCAGCAGCAGCGGCAGGTGCTTCTTCAACCACATTACGCGTTAAGCGAACAGCAACAATAATATTGTTTGGCGATTCCATAAACGTAACGCCATCCATTTTTAAGTTACCGATTTTTACTGCACCACCAATTTGTAAAGGTGTAACATCTATCTCTACATAATCGGGTAGTTTAGCAGGCAATGCGCTTACTTTTAGCTTTCGTAATTTTTGTATAAGCTTACCACCGGCTTTAACACCTTCGGCAGCACCTGTAAGTTTTACGGGCACATCAATAGTTACAGCTTTGTCATCAAAAATCATTTGAAAATCGATGTGCTGAATAGTGTCTTTTACAGGATGAAACTGAATTTCTTTCATTACTGCATTGTAATTTTTGCCATCAACATCAACGCTTACGGTGTAAACATTGGGTGAGTAAACTAAACTACGAAGGCTTAATGCAGATGCGTAGAAATGTACGTTCTCTTGTTTATGTCCATACATTACGCATGGTACATTGCCATCGGTTCTCAGTTTTTAGTTCAAGGTTTGAGAAACCTACTCTTTTGGTACCTTTAATTGAAAGTGACTTCATTTTGTTTATTTATTTAGTGAATTGTGAATAGTTCTGAGTGGGGGTTAACAGTTCGGAGTTTTGTAGTGGATCATTGTACTTTATACATTGTAATTGGTACTTCTTCCTTAAGCCTTTACAAATAAGTTGCTGATGGATGTATATTCATAAACTCTTCTGATGGCGTGGGCAAATAATTCAGCAGATGAGAGTTGTACTATTTTATCGCTTTTGCGTTTTAGCGGAATAGAGTCAGTTACTATTAATTCTGTCAATGCTGATTTTTCTACTCTTTCGTAAGCCTGGCCTGATAGCACCGCATGTGTACAAAATGCTCTTACACTTGCGGCTCCTCTTTGCATTAGTAATTCGGCAGCTTTGGTAAGTGTGCCGGCAGTATCAACTATATCATCAACTAAAATTACATCCTTGCCGGTAACATCACCAATAATTTGCATGCTTTCAATTTCGTTGGCGCGCTTGCGGTGCTTATCGCAGATAGCCATTTCGGCATTAAAGAATTTGGCGTACTCTCTTGCCCTGTGCACACCACCCATATCGGGTGCGGCAATAAGCAGGTTGGGAAGGTTTAATTTTTTTATGTAAGGAACAAAGATGGATGAAGCATCTAAGTGATCAACCGGAACATCAAAAAATCCCTGGATTTGCGGAGCGTGTAAATCCATTGTCATTACACGCGTAACGCCTGCGGCAGTAAGTAAGTTTGCCACCAACTTTGATGCTATGGCAACCCTTGGCTTATCTTTTCTATCGCTGCGGGCAAAACCAAAGTAAGGTATAACAGCAGTAATGTAATGTACCGATGCACGCTTGGCAGCATCAATCAACAACAGCAATTCAAACAAATTATCGGCAGGCGCAAAGGTTGATTGAATAATAAACACATCACAACCACGTACCGATTCATCAAACGAAGGGGAAAACTCCCCATCGGCAAAGCGCGAAACGGTTACTTCGCCCAAGGGCAAGCCGTAACACAATGAAATATTATCGGCTAAATATTTGGTTGCCGAACCTGAGAATATTTTTACCTCGCGTGCCATTTTGCTTTTTGGGAGCGCAAACCTAAGGTTTTTTTCCAAAAATCCTACTAATAAAGGAACTTTTTAGAGGTAAATCAAACCAAGTATGGTATATAAAGAGTTTACTCATAATAAAACTTGCATAGATACTCCTTACCCTCAATTTCCCGTAACAAAAACACCTCCCAAGGCTTTGTTTTTAGGCTTTTTACGGGTAAAATAGCGTCACCTTCCCCTGGATTGGCTTTTTCAAAAAGTATATTTCTGTTCAGAATCATTGTGTCATTAACGTTGGTGAAAATAATACTTGTATCGTCAACCCTTGCATTCCTTAACTTTCTAAGTTTATAATCGTCCTTTACAATTATATTAGAGGGCAGTTCATTATAAATAATTGAAGTAGTATCGTTCTTAAATAAGCTTACATACCCAGTATATTTAACGTTTTTAGGAGACACTTGTTGATCTTTGATAATTTTACAATACCCGGTTGTTTCAGAAGTATCAAGGGTGAAAACCTGAATGTTTTTAATAAAATATGTTTCAGAAACCGTAGAGCCATAATAAGTTGTTTTTTCAAGTGTCCTACTTTCAAAAATAACTTTGATTTTATTTTCTGCTAATAGCATTAGTTCAACCATTACACCCCCAGCCATCCTGTTATAATAAGGGTTATACATAGTCCTTTTTTCAAAATTATAGAATGGAATAAAATTTTCTGACAATATCTTTTTATTAATTTGATCAAACTTTATCCAATAAATTCCATCAGGAGAATAAACATCATTATAAATTGAGTAAGTAGTAATTAAATTCAAATATTTCCGTTTTCATTTTTTAAAACTTTAAAAAACGGAGATATTTTTTGCTTCTTCAATTCCGGATGATGTAATAAAACTTCTAAAGGCTCATCACTTTCAGTAGAGAACATTTTAATCTTCCACTCTTTATTTTTTCCCGACTTTTTCCCTCGTAAAATATAATACAAAACTCCATCCTCTCCAATAAATGAATAGTATTGTTCGCCAAAACTTGGTCCGATGTAAAAGGTTTGAGTTTTTATTCTTTTCCCTTCCAAGCTAAAGCGGCTTACATTAACATTAACCGTATCAAAGAAAGTTTGGGTGTGCACACAAAGATATTCGTCTTTAGAAGCTAAATTAATAACTGAAAAATCTCCTGCCTTTCGTTCATTGTTACCGTAAGATGAATCAATAGATACCGCCTGATTGAGTATAGCGCCTCGCTCGTCAAAATCAATTAAACAGAGTCTTTTTCTTCTTTCGCCCCAACTGAACCACGAATAAAATAGCTGGTATTTATTTTTTTTATGAATTAAATTTTCAAACTTGTATTTTATATCTGGATGACGGGATACGGGTAACGGAACTGGTGTTTGCGAAATCATAGTTAATGAATCTCTACTGTATGTTTCAATCATATACCTCTCTTCACCTTTTTCTTCTTTGAATCTCCAAGTTGAAATGGAATTGCTATCTTTCTCAAACCAATTAAATGACCCTAAAACAGGGTTATTATAATCCTTACTAATAGTACAATTGATTTTCTGTGCAAAAACAAAATCTAACATTAAAATAAAAGTAAAGAATACATTTTTCATTGATGTAGTATATTATGATTTATCATTCAGTGCCCATCGAAAGTTAAAACAAAAAGGCTGACTTTTAAATAAGTAGAATATATTTGGATGAACAAATTTGACTGCTAAAATACCATGTCCTCCTACTTTTCCGATATGCTGTCGTTATTTTTTCCAAATAATTGTGCAGCCTGTCAAAAACCGCTTTTAAAACGAATCGGTTATTTGCATGCTGTGCCAGTTGCATTTGCCGCAAACAGGTTTTCATTTAATTCCCAACAACCCTGTTGCAAAAAGTTTTTGGGGTAAGGTTACTTTAGAAGCAGCCACCGCCATGTATTATTTTCATAAGGGCGAAAAAATGCAGCGCTTAATTCATCAATTGAAATATAAAGGCAAAAAAGAAGTAGGCATTGCACTAGGAAAAATTTTTGCTGCTAAATTAATAGAGGCTGATGTGTACCATAACTGCGAGGTTATTGTCCCGGTGCCGCTGCATGTATCTAAAGAACGCTCTAGAGGTTTTAACCAGAGTACCATTATTGCACAAGGCATTGCAGAAGTTTTAAAAAAAGAAGTGGTGCCCGATTTGCTTAACCGCATTAAAGCCACAGCCACACAAACAAAAAAACACCGTTACGAACGATTTGAAAACACCAATGAAGTTTTTGTTTTGAATGAAAAGCACAAACACTATAAAAATATTTTATTAGTTGATGATGTTATTACCACAGGCTCCACCATTGCAGCATGTGCAGATGTGTTGCATGAAATACCCGGTGCAAAAGTATGCGTGGCAGCGCTGGCATTTGCCCATAAGTAGTTGGTTGCATTCGGTTGAGCAATAAAATTAAATTGAAAACTATACTAAATTGTTTTTACCCCTGGCCCCTAAAGGAGTAAAGTTATATGAGTTATTCCAAACCACATTTCAATTTTATTAAGTCAACATTGCTAAGTTTGCACGTCTTCTATGGCTGAAAATATTTTAATTAAAAATGATGCAACACGCATGCAAAAGTACGGGTTGTTGTTGCCACAGTTAGATGCTTTGCTCGGCAACGAAAAAGATTTAACAGCCAACCTCGCCAATTTTGTTGCGGCTTTAAAAGAAACGTTTGGGTTTTTTTGGATTGGATTTTACTTAGTAAAAAATGACTCGGGAAAAGATGAACTTGTTTTAGGTCCATTTCAGGGACCAGTTGCCTGCACAAGAATTACATTTAATAAAGGTGTATGCGGTAAGGCATGGGCTGACAATAAAATTATTGTTGTAGAAGATGTAGAAAAATTTCCCGGGCATATTGCATGCAGTGCGCTTTCAAAATCGGAAATTGTTTTGCCTGTCAGAAAAAACCATGAGGTGGTAATGGTATTGGATATTGACAGTGATAAGCTAAACGATTTTAGTGAAGAAGATGCTGAGCAACTTCAAAAATTAACAGCACTAATAGAAAAAAGATTGTGAGAATAAAAGAATTGAAGTTGGTGTTGAATTTATTTCAGGTTGCTGTATTTGCATCTACAGTTTTTTTATCGTCATGCGCTATAAAAAGTTGCGCCAACGGGTGGGGAGAAAGATGTAACGCCACCAAAGGTTTTAAAATCGGTGCCTGAAAATTATTCAATCGCTTTCAATCAAAAAGAAATTATAATTTCTTTTGATGAGTATGTTCAGTTAAAGAAGCCGATAAACAAATTATCATTTCTCCCATTATTAAGCCTGCTCCCGAAATTTCTGTAAAGAATAAAAATGTGGTGATAAGATTTACTGAGAGCCTGCAAACAAACACAACCTATACCATCAATTTTGGTAATTCAATTACCGATGTGCATGAAGGAAACTCTTATGAAGGTTATCAGTTTGTTTTTTCTACCGGTGCATCGCTTGACTCATCATCCGTTAAAGGAAAAGTTTATTTTGCCAATAACTTAAAAACAGAAAAAGGAATTGTGGTAGTGCTTTACACTAATTCAACAGATTCTGCTCCTTACAAAACAATGCCTGATTACTTTACCAAAACTGATGATGGCGGAAATTTTTCAATAAAAAATATACGCAATACTTCTTACAAACTTTTTGCACTGAAAGAAACTGATGGCAATTATCTTTTTAACTCTGTAGATGAACAAATAGCATTTAACAATGAGTTGGTAAATGCAAATGACACAACAGGAACAGAATTAGCGCTCTTTAAAGAAGAAGACCCTAAATTTTTTATCAAGACAAAAGGGTTTGCCGAAAAAGGAAAATTTGTTTTAGTTTTTAATAAGCCATTGGGAAATATTGAATTAAAAAATTTATCCGCTGAAAATATTCCAGTGGAACAAAAAGAATTTTCTATTCAAAAAGATTCACTTATTCTTTGGATGAAAGATACCATGGTAAACAACCTGAACTTTACTTTGTGGAATAATGAACAATTGATAGACACGGTAGTTTTTACTGAAAAGAAAACTACTAATAAACCTACAGGACGCGATTCTGATGTTGGATTTAAACTTCGTGCATCAATAAACACAGAGGGCTTAATTAAAACGAATGACACATTGGTAATTACCTTTAGTGCTCCATTGGTGTTATCAAAAAGCAATCCTGAAAAAATTCAACTGACAAAAGATTCTATAACAAGCATTCCATTTACAACTGAATGGATTGATTCAAGTAACAGAAAATTAAAAATTATTTTTAAACCAATTGAACAAGAAGTGTATAAGCTATTTATACCTCCAAAAAATTTCACGTCTATTTTTGGGTTGAGCAACGACAGCTTGGTGTTTAATATTACCACACTTCAATCCACAAAACTTGGTAGCGTTTTGGTAAAGCTTTCGGGAATTAACGAGGGCAATTATCTTTTACAGTTGGTAAATGATAAAGATGAAACAATATATCAACGAAAAATAACCAGGGCCGGAAAATATTTGTTTGAATTAATTGACCCGTTAAAATATAAGTTACGCTTGGTGTATGATAGTAACAGCAATGGAAAGTGGGACACAGGAAATTATCTTAAAAAAAATTCAACCGGAAAAAAATTATTTACTTTACATCTGAAATAAACATACGAGCTAATTGGGATATTGAACAGGAATGGAATTTAAAATAATTATGAGTTATGAATTCCAGAATAAGAACTACAAACCCCGAACTAATTACAAATTACTAAAATGAGTAACGAACAAATAAACTCTTCAAAAGCGCCTGAACCGGTAGGGCTTTATCCACATGCAAAGCGTGTTGGTAATCTTTTATTTTTAAGCGGTGTTGGCCCGCGTGAGCGTGGCACAAAAAAATTCCGGTGTTGAATTAGATGCTAATGGAAAAATAATTTCTTACAACATAGCCACACAATGTCATTCTGTTTTTAAAAATGTGCGTTACATTTTGGAAGATGCCGGAAGTAGTTGGGATAAAATTGTAGATGTAACCGTTTTTTTAACCAACATGAAAGATGATTTTGCTACTTACAATAAGTTGTGGGCTGAATATTTTAAAGACAGCCCACCCTGCCGCACCACTATTGAAATAAATTGCTTGCCTACTCCTATTGGAATTGAGTTGAAGGTGATCGCAACTGTTTAAATTGTAAATTGAAAACATTTCATTTTCTCAAACTCCAGCAGGTCAAATGACATTGGCTGCGTTTTGGTTTGCTCTGATGAATGTTTTTGTGAAAAAGGTAAATCACTTACCGGCAATGGAATTGGTTTTTTTTCGCTGTGCCATTTCAACTGCATTTTGTTTTGGCGGCCTTTACCTTGCCGGAATAGGTTGGAAGGGTTCCAACAGAAAATTACTTTTCCTCCGCGGTTTTTTGGAACAGTTTCGCTGTGGTTATACTTTGTAACACTTAAAAAACTTTCGCTTGGTACAGCAGTAAGTATTCAATATATGTCTCCAATTTTTACCGTACTTATTGCATCCTTTCTTTTAAAAGAAAAAATATTACCATTACAATTTTTGTTCTTTGTATTATCATTTGCTGGTGTAATACTCATAAAAGGTTTTGACGCTGCTGTATCAACTACATATTTACTTGCGGGAGTTGGTTCGGCAATAGGTTCGGCACTGGCTTATAACATGATTAGAAATTTAAAAGGCAAGGAGCATCCTTTGGTGGTTGTCTTGCATTTTCAGTTATTGGCGGCAATAGTAGGGCTTTCATTTTCCATTTTCAACTGGGTAACACCAAAAGGTATTGAGTGGTTGTATCTTTTTTTAATTGGTGCAACTACTCAACTTGCACAAATGGCTATGACACGCTCATTGCAAAACGATAAAGTGGCAAACGTAACCATACTACAATACACCGGAATTGTTTATGCTTTGGTGTTTGGCTATTTTCTTTTTGACGAATCGCACGATATGTTTGCAATAGTTGGCATGTTATTGATTGTTGGCGGAGTGGTGCTGAATATTTTGTTTGGAAGAAAATCCGAAACTAAAGCTGGTATGAGTTCAGTTCAAACAACAGAATAAATTACGTAGGTTTATCGTCAGTAATTTAAAATGAACCAGGAAAAACTTTTCAGAAATGATTTACTAAACAGCAGCACTTTTTGCTGAGCCTTATTTTAGTTGTTAGAAGTATAACGGTTTTTACGCTGGACTGTATGCCGCCAATGGAATCGCAGTATATTTTTATGGCGGAAAAGCTCTTTGGCAGTGATGAAAAAATTTACATCTCTTTCGCTCCAGGATATTCCGCTTTTCTTTTTCTGATTAGCAAATTAACCGGCAGCTACAAAATTGCTTCTTATCTCATATTTATTTTTTCTTCAACGGGCTTTTGTTTTGTCATATATAAATGGATAAAGGAAAAATACGATAGCAATCCTGCAATCATTGCTTTATTGTTGCTATTTTTTTTTCCTAATTCAGCAATTACATACACGGGCTATAGTCATTGTATTGTAGCTGCGCTATTTTTTTAACGCTTGCATGTTATCGTTATTGGAAGTTGTGGCGAAATGAAACAACTATTAATCATATCACATTTATTTTTTTCGGCATTGGCCGCCATGGCCTTACGTCCCGAAATGGTTTTGTTTTTTATTTTCCTGATGTTTGGTTTCTATTTTTTCAGGTTAACCAATTTGTTTTCTTGTATAAGATCAAAGCTAACCTGGAGGTTATTATTGTTTCCCGCTTTACTTTTTAGTTTTATGTTAATTCATAAGTCGTTTGTGCAAAGCAGAAATATCAACAGTAATACAACTGTTTTCTCTGATGCATTCTACTCATACCGCTCTTTTATTTCAGTGTATTGCTTTAAGCAGGGCGAAATTTTTACTGATAGTTTGTCAATTGCATTAAGTGTTCCGCATTTTGGAACCCCTGAGCAAAACAATAATTCTATTTTAAAAGCAATGCTTCATAACCCTTTTGAGGTTTTAAAAAATGTGACTTACAATTTTACCCAGGCTTTAAAGCTGATACCGCATCCGCTTGTTGTTCCCTTTTTCTGCTTCCATTTTTTGGATTAGGATTATTTTACAAAGAAAAAGTATTTACAGATTTTAATTTGTTTGTGTTATCTGCTGGAATAATTCCTGTATTAATACTTTCCTGTTTATTGTAACAGTAAAATATTTATCGGCAATTACTATTCCCGTAATAATTATTTCAGCTTTTGGCATTAGTAAATTAGAAAACGAGAGTTTGAAAAGAAGAATAGTTTCATTCCTGGTTTTTAGTTTTTTTATAATCTCTGCTGTCTACTTTGTATCTTTTTTACAAGCAGGGGCAAGAGGTTAAATACCTAAAAAGAATATTTGTATGATGCTCCCGAAATATAATCTGTCCACGGGTCGTTAACATTCACTTCAGAATTTATCATATAAAAAAGTGTAACAGAGTGGCGTTTGTTAAATTCATAATCGCAACCAACAGAAAATCTATGGTTATCAATAAATAAATCTTCGCCATTAAAAACCGGGTAAAATATTTCGCCTGAAACAAAAGGGGTATATTTTTTATCTAAATCGAGTTTACAGGTGAGTTTGGTTCGCATGTAATATTCAGGCACCTTGCTCTCACTGCTTGCTTCCAGTGCTCTTACTTGCCCCTGTACACGTTGGCGTAACGTAAGAGAAATATTTTTTATTTTTCGTTTGTAAGATACATCCACAAACCACCTGTGGCTATTTAAATAATAGTCGTTCAACTGTCTTCTTTGAATATACCTGTAATACAACCCTGCTGAAAATCTTTTGTTAAACTTATACTCTCCTCCTATTTCAGTAAAAGCAGAAGCAAGCTCCGAAATATTTTCGTTAAACCTTAATTCCTGCGATAGTTCCATGGTTACTTTTTGTGTGATTTTTCTTTCAACAGCAAAATTTAACCACAAGCCGGCATCTTTCACCTGAGCAAGTGCGGGCAAGCTAAAAGAAAAGAAGAAAAAATGATTTAATTATTTTCATGATAAAAAACATGCAATAGTGCGCTATCGCGTAAAAAATCTATTTTGCCTATTGTTACGTGATTAATTTTTACCCCCATCCGGTTTTCCAAGTCAGCAAATAACTCCGCTTTTCTTTCGGGTTTAATCAGTTCAATATTTTCATACATCACTATTTTGGAAACTTCTTTTTTTATCAGCAAGTCGCTTTCGAGCAGATAGGTAATAGTAATAATTATGGCACTTAAAAGGGTTAGCTCATCCCAACTACCTTTGCTCACTGCATTTATCAAACCCATCGCAATTACCAAAAACATATAAGTCATATCCTTGGTAGAAATATCTTCAGTACGGTAGCGCAGCATACTGAATACAGCAAACAAACCAAAAGCAGCTCCCATACTCATCTCTACTTTATTGAGCAAATAAGTAATGAGGAAAATAATCAGATTAAAAATAAAGAATGTAAAAACATTTTCGCGACTTCTGTAGAGCGGAAAATAAATAAACCTGATAAGTATAATACACGACACCAGGTTTACTGCAAGGCGTATAAAAAATTTAGGTTGCAGTTTTTCAAACAGCTCAAAAGCGGTTTGCGTTGTTTCCGTATCAATAGCTTGCAGCAATATCATTTTGTATTTTTTTAAATTGATTAATTCTTTCCTTAAAATTATTTGATCGTATGTTCTCAAAGAGAGTAGCTATCCCTAAACAATATTTGCTGATAGAGCCCTCGCGTACATATTTTCTTTTGAGCAGCGCTGCCATATCAGATTTGGATGCCTTATCCTGTTTTATTTCTACAATAACCAGGTTTTCAAATTTTGATGTTCGTGAGTTTAAATCTGCATAGCTCAAATCAAGGTCAATGGTAACACGCTCGGTCAAATTATTATTTACAAGCGTAATTCTTTTATAATAAACAAAGATTTTGGCTTCAATGTCGCTGGCGATTATGCTGGTGTGCTTATGCAAAAAGTCCGCAGCATCGTTTTGCAGCGTAAGAGAAATATCCTTTTGCTTAATTCTTTTTTTGATAGTTCTGCCTTTATTGCTTTTGTACTTAACTTCAAAAAAAGACAAATCAGACTCAACATACTTTCTGAAACGCACCTTGTAGCGATTCATTTTCCCCTGGTGGTGCTTGTAATAAAGATCAAACAAAAGGCAATCGAAATAAAGCGACTCATAAGTGGTTAACCTGTTACCCGTAATCTCCAAAATCCTGTATTTGTCAGCAAGAGATTGTAATAATTCAGGCAGCAACTCAACTTTAAATACATACTTGGTATCAACCGCTCCATTAATTTAATAGAATCCATTTCAGTTAGCGAAATAGAAGGAAGTTTTGTAAAGCCTCTTGTAGGGGTGACAACTTAAAAGCGATAGTAATAGCGTTTATGAATCAATAGTTTATCGTTGGCATCAAACACTTTTTTCTCAGATTTTAACCCTTTATTGTTATAAGTGAAAATGCTTTTGGTAATGGTTTTTGCATCGGGTGCAAGTTTAAGTTCATAAATTTTTTCTCCTCTTGCATTGTAGCCATGCTTGTACCATTCGGTAACTTTCCCTGACTGATCGGTAGTTTTCTCTTCTGTTTTTTCTCCATTACCATTGTAAAGAACTACAGTTTTTTTTATTACTGTTTCATTCTCCCCATAATCAACCTCTTCGGTTAAGTCACCATTCTTATTATATGTACGTACTTCTTTCCTTTGAACAACTCCCTTCTTGTCATACTCTTTTTCTGAAACCGTGTTTCCGTTGTCATCATAAAGCTCTTCTGATTCTATAATTTCTTTTTCCTGTCCATTAGCTACCTCAACAACCTTTACCGTCTCAGATTTTATCCCAAGTTTTTTTATTTCCTTTCTGCTTTGCGCATACACCGCTGCTTGCATATTACAAAATATGCAAAGCAATAAAAGTGGTTTACAAAATTTTCCGTTAAAGTACATGCGGTTTCTACTCATCCATAATTTCAAATAACCCGGCATCAATGTTTTTCTTTTTTCCATTAATGTCAACTCCCTTAATTACCGCATAATCACCCGAAGGGTAAACATCTCTTGGGCCTTTAGAGTAGACATAAATCTTATACGAGCCCTCTCTCAAATATTTAAATTCAAATTTGCCCTCAAAGTTGGTTTGGGTTTTATCACCAAAGCTAACGTCATCTCCATAAATGATAAACACATCCTCATCAGCAGCAGGGAATGTATCAATAGGATCAATAAACGCAGAATTGCTGTACAAAATGGTGTTAACTGTTCCAAATACTGACGAGTTTCCTCCTTCACCAGGACCTTTTTTACAAGAACACACCATTAAGAGCGCCCAAATTGAGCAAACAATACTTACTGTTTTAATCATAAATTGTTAACGATGGATTTACATTGAATCGCGAAAAATAAAAAAACCATTTCAACTTTGGATAACCCTCCATTAAAATGGTTTAACAATAATTTGAAAATTATCAGAAGATAATCTTGCGGCTTACTTTTCTTGTTTCGTCAAAAATAAAGATGGTGAAAACACCTGAAGTAAGATTTGCAACACCCAAATCGAACTGGTTAATACCATTAATGGTTTTAAAGTTTAGCTTTTCGTAAACTGTTTTTCCCATTATATCAACTACCCTAATTCCAACTTCTCCATCGTTATCGTAATTGAACAAAATATTTCGCGACTCTTCGTTAGGAGAGGATACTGTAACAATTTCAAAGTTTTCTTTCCCAAAAGTTACAGGAACCAATTTTGAATAGGTACTTGTGCCATCATTATCTGTTTGCATTAAGCGGTAGTACTGAAGTCCGTTTAACGGGCGGTAATCATAAGTATAATATTCTAAAATATTTGAACTTGGTCCTCGGCTGTCCACTTTATCAATAAAACTAAATTCGTTTTGATTTTGCGTACGTTCAATTGTAAAGTAATCATTGTTAATTTCAGAGGCTGTGCTCCATAACAATTTAACCCTGTCCTTTTCCTTTTTGCTGTAAACGCCAACAATTCTATAGGTAATGGTTGTGCCTGAATACTTATTGCCCATGCACCAGTTATTGACTGATTAGGTACCAAAACCTGATTTGCTGTTGGGTTTGATTGCGCTGCAAATGTGGTTGGGTCAGTCCATTTGCTGGTTGAAGTTTGCCAACGTTGTGCTCTTGGATTTGTATTACCATTAGCAGCAATTTCTGCCGATCTGTAGGTAAATAAATAATCACCGGTTGTGCCAGTTCCACCTAAATCTATTTGCCAGAAACGATCAACCATATTTGGGCTGTTATCGCCACCAGTGTAGAAATTTTGAATTGCAGGCACACCAGTCGGCAATGGTGTATTTGCAGGAATAGTTAAATAGGTTGCCATATCAACTGTAACTGCACTACCTGCTGTGGGAGTAAATGTAAATGGAAGGTAATTTGCAGCTCCACTACCTAAACCAAAAGGAAAAACGTGAGGGCTGGTGTTACTACCCATTTCCCATAAAAATCTTCCATAAGCAGGAGGCAAACTTTCACTCTGAAGCCAGCCATTTGTTCGTATCACAGAAGTTGGCAAACTGTTTTTGTGAGTGAATGTATTTCCGTTTAACCTGAAAGGTCCATTAATTAAATTTAAAGTATCTCCGCTTAGCGTTGCAGCGGTTACCTGAGTAACACCTGAGGCATGCGAATTATTAATAGTTAAATCGTAAAATTGGTGTTGCTTGTTCCGGCAATATTTTGTGGATTAATTCCATTGAATGTTACCCGACTGAAGCCCGGAATAAATGTTCCATTATTACCCCAATGACCAGCCAATGCAATTGGAACCTTACTATAAGGTCTGTTAAAAACAAACTTTAAATTAGGCGTTGGTCGTAAGAGTTACGTGGAGCACCGGTTCCGGGTAATGTGCAACCGGGAGTAGTATTTGTTAAATCACCCCAATACGCTACCGAACGACAGCCTAATGTTTGGGTTTGCTCTATACGCTCTGTAGCAGTACCGGCTGCAGGAAGTGCATAACAAATTTCTATTATTAAATTATTTGCAGACCCATTCCAAGTAATAGGTGTAGTTAATGTAACCGGATTATCACCAACTATTACAGGACCAACCGGACCAGATGCAAATGCATTACCTCCTGCAATAACAACAGGTGCCAATGTTGGATTAGCACTCGCAAAACAGAAAAATGGATTTGTATAATAGTAATTTATCTGTAAGTTACTAAAGGTATGAGTCCCAACTCCTAATGTAGTGATTGGAATAACTACTTGTGTAATTACATCACCAGCTACCAACCCTCTTGCAAGTAATTCAGCCTGTGTATAAGTGATTTGCATTTTATGATACCTGATACCTCCTTTTAAAGGAGTAGCATTGCTATTATAAAGTGTGCCAATACCCATTACTGCGGTTGCGTTGTATGATGAAATAACTTTTATCATCCCTTGAGGAGCCTGTATATAAATAGAATCGCTTGCAGTTAAACCACCATTCTGATAAGCATCAATATAAAGCGTATCAGATCCTTCAATTCTTAATTTATTACAGAAGGCATTAACGCCTGCTTTAATTACAGGGCGTGTATAACCTACTGCACCCGAACCGGGTATTCTCACATTTTGAACAGCAGTAGGCACACCAGCGGGACACCAGTTAGATGCTGAATTCCAGTCATCGGTATATCCAAGCCAGGTTTTCCAGCCCGGTATGCCACAAAATCCTATAATATTAATACTATAGTCTTCCGTTTCGCCATAAGTGGCTGATGCGCACGGATCGCAGTTTGATGTAGCATAAATTTCTCTTACGCGCAAAGTATTTTTTTCAATAGTGGCTGTGGATGGCACCTGAAAGTAGCATGTATGGGTTTGTAAACTTGACAGGTTACCTGATTGCGAAATTTTTTCTCCGCCTGTAACCCAAGCAGTATTAGTAAAGCCTCCTGCCTTATCAAAATCTATCCATGCAGCCACATAGTTTGAAGAGAACCATGTTCCGCATTGTATATCAATTTTGTACCCGCCAAAATAAGCAGTTGTATTAGTGAGAGATGTAGTGGGAGCAGGGAAAACCTGAATTGTTGTGCCTGATAATATTGCTGTAACAACAGCGGGTGCAGCACACGTATTCCATGTATAAACACCTGCCGCATGAGCGGGTATTCTAATATAATCCCCAACGGCAATATTTGTGGTGCTTGGCACTGTGATTACATTATTACCTGAAACAGTAGTTGCTGTTGTTGCTAAAGCTACTCTCAGTGTTGTCGTTCTGCCCGGAGAATCGGGGCTGAAAAGTTCGTAATCGGGAGGGTGGTTACTAAAATAAGATTTATATACAGGAGGAACGATGGGACCAACAGAACAGCATGGAGGACCAAAATTGTTGTTTGGTTCACTTGCTAAGTTAGGATAACCTACCACGCCATTCATAAAAGTAGAACGTACGTAATCGTTATTTGTATAACTACCACCAAGCCATGATGTACCCACACTATAAAAAGGAGTAGACCCTCCGCAATATACAATATCAATTTCGCGGCAGCCTGGTAGTGTTTGAGGAGAGGATGCAACCAAAGGTCCTACGTAAGCACCACATTTCATTCCTAAATATTCAGCATCTAAACAATTGCCGGGAGTGGAGGTTGGGTTTGGGGCTACATCATAGGTAATCCAAAAATAGTTATCGCCTCGGTGGAGGAAGAAACCTGGTAAACTTATCGGCGTACCAACTGCCATAGCAGCCGTATTAGGTATTGAACTGTGATGGTATTAACAACTATGTTAGTAATAACAGCTCCAGCAGCAACTCCTGGTGCCTTTACACATACCAACTGCAAGACCAGCAAAGCGGACGTAACATTAAATGAGATAGCGCCTGCCAATGTTGCAGCACTGATTGTTGTTGCAACATAAGAAGTAGGTGAGAAGGTATAGTTGGTAGCGTTTACCGGTTGACCAGCCCCAAACTGTTGAGCACCAAGAATAGTAAATTGAGGTGTGCCTCCAGTAAACCAAAGCTTGGCAGAATTAGCAACCAATCGGCAGCTGGTGCGCTACAGCCATTAGTATTGAAAGAAATTGAATCGCAAAATAACTTATTCCCCTCACCATCAACAGTAACTTTCATACCCACCACCATATTATTTACAGTGTTTTGACCAACATTAGCAGTGTTCTGAAAACTTAAAGAAGATGAAACATAAGCCTGATTGTTGGGGTATGTCTGAATAGAAAAATCATCTATATAAATATTTTCTCCACCACCTGCGGCAGTTCCAACCAAAATAATATAAAGAGAGGCATTAGCGGCAGTCTGAGGAATAGTATATGTGTATTGATGCCAGTTTGCAGCATTGTAACTGGCAAGGCAACCTACAACAGGTGCCGATCCGCAAGGACGGTTAATGGTAGCCGGTGAAGGTGCATTTAAAAATGTCGCACCTGTTAAATTTGGGGCAGTGTTATAGGCTATTTGAATATTATCCAAAGTAGCAGGAACTCCATTATCTCTATACATATAAAAAGAAACGGTTGCCCCTCCAACAGGAATATTTCTCATATCAAATCTGCGGCTCACAAGTCCTGATTGTGATCCGGCAAGAGCAAGATCAGATTTAAACCTCATCATGCCCGGGGCAGAGCGAGGGGTACACGTTGGATTAAGAGCAGTATTGTTTATTCGCTCCCAAAAGTTGTTTGCATCCACGCCTGCAGATATTTTTATCTGCGACCAGCCAAATGGTAAATTAATGTTTGGCCATGTTGTTCCCGCTGGGTTATAGTCAAACCTTCGTTTACGACTATCTGTCCGTAAGTAAATTTGCAGCTAAATGTTACTACTGCAAAAACTAATAGTGCTGTTTTGGTAAATAATCTATTCATCTTAAGTTGATATTAAATTATTGTTTAACGTTAATATTGTTATTCAGATTCGGTTTACTCAAGTTATTTTTGAGACGTGCTAAAGTAGAAAACGGGAATCAAAAACAAAAGGTTTTTTTAAAGTTTTCTTTATCCCTAATTTAAGTGATTAAAAAACCACTTTAGTTAGAATTGTTTTAAAGCAATATTATTCTTGATTCTTTTGATTATCAGAACTTTATAGGATAAATGGAAAAGATTTTTCTCTTCGTTGAAATGTTATTGGGCTTAAAGACCACTTTTCAAAAATTTAAGAAAGACCGAAACTGAACTGATAAACCTCAATCAGCACCGGCAAGATGGACCCTACTATAACCAAATTCATGGTTGTATAAATTTTTTAAACTTGTACTCTGCTTTTCATTTAACCAAACATGATTAACTGCGTAATTATTGATGACCAGCCCATGTGGCATGAGGCTCTTAAAGATTTACTTGAAGAGCATTTTACTGACATTGCAATTAAAGGGCATGCTTACAGTGGCAAAGAAGGAATTAAACTTATAAAAAAATATTCTCCCCAAGTCGTAATGCTTGATGTGGAAATGCCGGGTATGACGGGGTTTGAAATGCTTACACATTTTGATTCCATCAACTTTGAGATAATTTTTATTACCGCAAAAGACAAATACACACTGCAGGCAATTAAAAGCAGCGCGCTTGATTATATACTAAAGCCGGTAACGTTAAAGGAATTAAAACCTGCAATTGAAAAGGTCAGGAAAAAAATTCAGCCCCATTTAGGGCAGATAGAAGTTTTACTCAAAAATATTGCTGCGTCTAAAGAGCCGCTTAAAAGAATTGCATTACCAACCTTGGAGGGTTTGATATTTGTACAAGTTGAGGATATTGTTCACTGCGAAGCTGATGATAATAACACCATGTTCTATTTTTTGAATTCAAAAAACATGATGGTTACAAAAACATTAGGTGATGTAGCGGATTTATTAAAGGGAAAAGATTTTTGTAGGGTGCATAACTCTCATTTTATTAATCTGAATCATATTAAAAAATATGTAAGAGGCAATGGCGGTTATGTGGTTATGAATAATGGAAACGTTGTAAGCGTTTCGCGGGCACGCAAAGAGGAGTTTTTAAAAATGGTGAGCCGAGTTTAATACAAATAAAATGCGACCACTCATACTTTTTTATATTTTGGTTTTGTATGTGCTTATTCAGTTTAGCTGGTGGAGTTACTTATTGGTTGATTTGAATATCGAAATTTACCAGCAGAAAATTGATGTTTTAAAAAGCCTTTCTCCTCAGACAGAATTGTATTTACAGCAAGAAGCCTTGTTGGAAAATGAAATGCATAAACGCTGGATGATGGTAGTGGGAGAAGGTTTTGTTTTTCTTTTGCTGCTTATCGCAGGACTTGTTTTTATCAGGCAATCGTTTACTAAAGAGCTGCAGTTATCGCGTCAGCAAAAAAACTTTATGATGAGTATAACCCATGAGTTTAAATCGCCACTGGCTGCAATAAAGCTGAGTTTACAAACCCTGCACCGCAGAAAGGTAGACGAACAAACTCAACAACAAATTATTAAACGTGCTGTTTTTGAAACAGACAGAATTAATGCTTTAGTTGAAAATATTTTAATGGCAGCAAGAATTGAGTCCATTAACTTAGAATTCAATATGTCTGAATTTAATTTGAGTGATGCTTTAAATTCACTAACACAATCAGGCGAGTTTTCGTTGGCAAATGGCAAAAAATTAGAAACACATATTGAGGATAATATTTATTTAACCGGTGATGCGCTTGCCATCAGTTCATTATTTATGAACCTGCTTGAAAATGCTGATAAATACTCTCCCGAAAATTCTATGATAACGGTGCGTCTCAGTCAAACTGAAAAAGAAATTTTTCTGGCTGTTGAAGATCAGGGAATAGGCATACCGTTAAATGAGCGAAGAAAAATATTTGAGAAGTTTTACCGAATAGGTGCAGAAGAAACCCGCAAAACTAAAGGTACAGGTTTAGGATTATACATTGCCCGTTTTATTGCATTAAAACACAAAGCAATTTTAAGCGTGACTGACAATCAACCAAAAGGGTCTATTTTTAAAGTGGCTTTTCCGCGTACTGCGTAGTTTATTACGGTTGTTTAAAGCCCATACGGTATTTCAAGGTAAAAGAAAGCACAGTGTTATACTGTCCGCTTTTAATATTCTGTATGTTGCTTTCTCCAATTTTCCTGATTGGTAAAATAGAGTTTGATAAACGTAAGTCAAGAAAAAACTTTTCGTTAAAACCATAATACATTCCTCCGCACACAGCAAATTCTGTTTTTTCAAATGGCAATGTCTGGCTTTCAGGAATTTCCCCGCCCGCGTCTTCCTCTTTACTTGACAATAATTGCCCAACCGAAAAACCCGCATTAAATTGAAAACGTTTTGAATAGCTGTAATGAAAAAGAAAAGGCACTTCAACATAATTAAGATGCATTCTGTAGTACTCTAAATCTTCCGATTCAGCATCAACAGGTTTTTTGCTGCCTTTTTGTATAAATTGTATTTCCATTTCTACCCCTAAGCTACTTTTAACAGGTAAAAAAACACTGGCGCCTGCAATTACTCCTGCTTTATTAAAACCACTTAACCTATCTCCAGCAACTTGTGATGATGACAACCCTCCAAAAAAACTTCCACTGAATTTTTGTGCAATAGAAAAAGTTGGCGCAACAAAAATTAATATAAATGCAAAGAATAAACTTTGGAAAAATGGTTTCATAAAAATTATCCTGCCAGAATTTTCTTGATCAACTCTGATATTTTTTTGTTATCGGCTTTACCAGCAAGTTGCTTGGTAGCAGCACCCATGACCTTGCCTATATCAGCAGGTGATTTAGCCCCCACACTTTCAATTATCGGTTTTAGTGCAGCCATAATTTCATCATCACCCATTTGTGCAGGTAAAAATTTTTCAATTACAGCCACCTCGTCCAACTCAGGTTTTGCAAGATCGTTACGGTTCTGTTGCTGAAATATTTCCGCTGATTCTTTACGTTGCTTAACCAGCTTTTGTAACATTTTCATTTCTGTATCTTCACTTAATTCGCTACCGCTGCCGCTCGTTTTTCTATGATAATAGCTGATTTAATTGCACGTAAGGCTCGCAATGCTGTTTCATCTTTTGCAAGCATGGCCGCTTTTAGCTCAGCCATAATTTTTGTTTCTAAGGACATGGTATTAATATTTAATGCTGTGTAAAAATACACCTTAATAAATTATGTTTAGCCACATACAAACAAATTGCATTGTTATGTTTGAGTACTTTTTGAAATGAAAAACATCATCACACTTTTTAAAAATGCATTTGGAGGTCTATCCAAAGAGGTGTGGCTTATTTCGTGGAGCACATTTATAAACCGCAGCGGTACCATGGTTATTATGTTTTTGTCGGTGTATTTAACCGAACATTTACATTATAAAGTACAGCAGGCAGGTGTGGTAATGGCACTTTTTGGGGCGGGTTCTTTTGCAGGTGTTTTTATAAGCGGCAAGCTAACCGACAAAATTGGTTTCTATCCTATTATGCTTGTGAGTTTAATAGCCGGAGGTTTTATGTTTATAGTGGTGAGTTTTGTAAAAGCATATTGGCTGATGTGCATTGCTATTTTTGTTTTGAGTTTTATTGCCGAAGCATTTCGTCCTCCAACTATTGCATCATTATCTGTTTATAGCACACCCGGAAACCTACACGCGTAGTGTTTCGCTTTACAGGCTTGCCATCAATCTTGGTTTTTCTATTGGTCCTGCCATTGGAGGGTGGATTGCCATGCACAATTATCAGCTTATTTTTGGGCTGATGGCATAACCTGTCTGGGTGCGGCTATTTTGCTCTACTATTTTTTACCAGGAAAGAAAAAACCAGTACAGAAAAAAAAGAATCAGATGTTATAGTAAAATCAGCTTATACGGATAAGCCATATCTTGTTTTTATTTTCCTTAATATGCTATATGCCATGTCCTTTTTTCAGTTTTTTAGCACCATGCCTTTATATTACAAAACCGAGTTAAAACTAAACGAAGGGCAAATAGGCTGGATACTTGCCCTTAACGGAGTGCTGGTTGCGGCTATTGAAATGGTGTTGATTTATAAAATTGAAAACCGTTGGAATAAATTTTATTTTATATCACTTGGTGCAGCTATGCTGGTGGTGAGTTATGTTTCACTTTTGTTTTTACCTTATGTATGGTGGATGTATGTACTCATCATCATTATTTCTTTCAGTGAAATGTTTGCCATGCCTTTTATGAATGCTTTTATGAATGCGCGTACCAATGAAAGCAACCGTGGGCAATATGCGGCACTTTACGTAATGAGTTGGAGTGCTGCTCAAATCATCTTACCAATTTTTGCAACGCAAACCATTGCTAATATGGGTTATGATATGCTTTGGATTTTCTTTTCTGTTATATGTTTAAGTGTTACACTTGGAATTTTGTGGGTAAAAAAAATGGCAGAAGTTTAACTCCTGCCATTTTAAAATTTGATTGAACTATAAAAAATTGTTACTCAAATCATCAGTGCATACATACTCTTTTTTGACACAGATTTACAGATTAATAAAAATTGATTAGTTGATTTTCACAGAACTGCTTCGCAGCAGGCAATTTGTGGAAATTTTAACGCGAAGCGTTTTAATTATTTTTTTAATCTGTTAATCTGTGTTTAAACAATGTACTTCAAAATTACTTCATTGCTTTTATTTCGGCAATAATTTTCTCATTCATTTTTACATAATCATCGTTCTTATCTTCTTTAGCTTTTTCCATTGATGTTTCTGCTGCTTTCATAGCTTCTGCTTTGTTTCCCTGCTTGGCATTAATTTTAGCCTTTACATGCCATATCCAATATGCATTCGGGTTTATTTCCACAGCTTTGTTAATCCACTCAGCAGCTTTGTTCAGGTCTTTGCCATTTTCGAAATAATAGTTTGCTGCTGAAAAATAAGGGCGCTTGTCTGCTGCCATTTCTTTTTCGATGTTCTTCATCACTTTGTCGTCAATAACAGTAGTTACCGGAATGCTCACTTTTGTATTAGCCCAAACCAAATCAATGGTGCATGATGTAGCCGTTATGCTATTTACCTGTATAGTAAAAGTCTCGGTAAAATCTTTAGCGTCCTGTGGTTTTGCTTTAAAACGCATCAGCTCATTTTCCATTTTATATTCATCCGTACTGCCGCCTAAGGTTAAATCTTTGTACAACATCATATCCCATTCGCTCATGTTGGGTATGGTATATAAAGCATACGTTCCGGCTTTTACATCAGTGCCGTTTACTTTAATATCATCAGCAAAAGTAATTTTGGTTGATTGATTGGCACCTGTGCGCCACATTTACCGAAGGCAACAAGATCGCCATAAATTTTACGACCCTTGGCTGAAGGACGGGAGTACTCAATTTTAATTTCCCCTAACCCGAATGCCTGTGTTACGGTTTGAAGTGGACTTGGTGCAGGAGTTTTTAGCTGTGCCTCTGCAGAATTTATCATGCAGGCTGCGGCAATAAGTGTAAGTAGTTTTTTTCATTTTGTGCCTTGTTTGGTGTGTTTGATTTTATTTGAAGCGGTGAAAATAGATTTTACAATCATTCAAAAAAGTTTGTGTGCTTGAAGAAACAATTAATTTTTAGAAGGAATTAAAATTTATCTAAAATAGGATTATGCTTATTTTCCTTTTGACACAGATTTACAGATTAATAAAATTTGATTGGTTGATTTTCACTGATACTGTTTCGCAGAAGGCAATTCCTGCCTGCCGTCAGACAGGTGTGAAAATTTTAAGCGAAGCGCTTTAATTGCCTTTTAAAATCTGTTAATCTGTGTCAAAAAATATTAATGGGACTCACCGTTAACTATTCACCATTCACTATTCATAATAATAAACCCGCTTAACTCTTTGAGATATGCCGGTTAAAATTTCGTAGGGAATGGTTCCTAATTGTTCAGCCACTTTAGTAACTGGGTTATCACTTCCAAAAATAATTACTTCATCGCCTTCTTTGCACGAAATATCTGTAACATCAAGCATACACATATCCATACAAATGCTGCCAATGGTTAGAGCAAATTTTCCGTTTACAGACATTTTACTGTTACCATTTCCCATTTTGCGATTAATACCATCGGCATAACCAATACCAATGGTGGCAACATGTACATCGGTGGTGGCCTTTCCTCTGCGGCTGTAGCCGATTGTTTCGCCTGCCTTTACCGTTTTATTTGCGATATGGTTGTTTTAAGTGTTGCTACCGTTTGCAGTTGCCGTTGTTCGGCTGCTGTTGGTGCAATGCCATGCAAGCCAATTCCTATACGCACCATATCATACTGAGCTTCCGGAAAGCGAATGATGCCCGATGAGTTAAGGGCATGTTTTAAAACAGGGTAATTAAAATGTTTAACCAACTCATCACTCATTTTATCAAACCGGTTGAATTGTTCTTTGGTAAATTTATCGTGCTCGGCTTCATCACTTGCGGCAAGGTGTGTAAAAACACTTTCTATTTTAAATGCCTGTTATTTTTTAATCGCACAATCAGTTCATTCAAATCTTCTTCTTCAAAACCTAACCTGTGCATGCCGGTATCTAATTTTATGTGCACCGGAAAAACACCGTTAGCCAATGACGCAACATTCCTGCGCACCACTTCGCTGAAGCGGCTTAAGATTCTGAAACTATAAAGCTCCGGCTCCAGATAATACTGAATCATTTGTTCAAAGCTTTGTTCCTCGGGGTTCATTACCATAATGGGCAAAGTAATCCCGGCTTTGCGCAAAGCAACACCTTCATCGGCATAAGCCACAGTTAAATAATGTACGCGGTTAAACTGCAGAATATTTGCCAGCTCAAAACTGCCGCTGCCATAAGCAAATGCTTTTACCATTGCCATAATTTTGGTTTCGGGTTTTAGCCGGGCGCGGTAATAGTTGAGGTTATGGATAATGGAATTTAAGTTTATTTCCATTACCGTTTCATGTGCCTTTTGCTGCAACGCACGTGATATACGCTCAAACCCGAATGGTCGTGCGCCCTTCAGTAAAACCACTTCATGGTTAAAGTGCAGGTGATGAAACTGTTTTAAAAATTCTTCGGTGCTTGTGTAAAAAGTTTTTTCTACATCAAACAAATCTGCCTGGCGGCTAATGGCATTGCCAATACCAATAAGACGGGTAATATTTTTTTGCCTGATAAGTAAAGCTACTTCTTTGTAAAGGCTTTCCTCATTTTTCCGCTCTGTAAAATATCACTTAATACAAGTGTGCGTTTGTTGAAATTTTTTTGCTGGTTTAAAAAGTCAAGGGCGATGTTGAGCGAACCTAAATCGGAATTGTAGCTGTCGTTAATGATTGAGCAGTGATTGATGCCTTCTTTCATTTCAAGGCGCATAGCAACGGGGCTCAGTAATTCCATGCGTTCGGTAATTACCTCATCATCTATTTTAAGATGGAGCATTAGCGCCCAGCAGTTGATGGCATTTTCAACAGAGGCTTCATCGGTAAACGGAATTTTAATGCTGATAAACCTGTTTTGATAGGTGCCTTGTATTTGCGTTTCGTTATTTTCTTTGGTAACTTTTCCAATTTGCAAATCGGCTTTTATGCGCCTGCTCCAGGTAAATGTTTTGCATGTGGGCGGGATAATTTCTGCTGTTTGTATTTGCTCGGCTATGCCTGTATAGTCTTTACAAAAAATAAGCAGGCTTGCATGTGAAAAGAGTTTTAGTTTTTCTTTAATTTTTTCGGTGCGCGATTGAAAATGCTCATCGTGCGATGAGCCAATGTTTGAAAAGATGCCGATGTCGGGTTTAAGGATGTGCTCTAACTTTTCCATCTCGCCAGGCATGGAAATACCTGCTTCAAATATGCCGAGGTTGTGTTCGTTGTTACCATTCCAAACAGAAAGCGGTACGCCTGTTTGCGAGTTGTAGCTTTTGGGGCTGCGTACTATGTGGTAATCTTCGCGGAGCAACTGGTATAACCATTCTTTTATAATTGTTTTGCCATTGCTGCCAGTAATGCCTATAACAGGAAAAGAAAATTGCTGGCGGTGGTGTGCAGCTAATTTTTTGCAAAGCATCCAATGTGTTATCAACCAGAATAAAATTTACGGTGGTAAATTTTTGCATCCTGATTGCATCGCTTACTACAAAGTTTACAATGCCTGCATTCATTAAATCGGGGATAAAAAAATGCCCATCGTGCCTATCTCCTTTTAGTGCAAAGAATAATGAGGTGGAGGGCGAACTTATTTTGCGGCTATCGGTAAGGAGGGTTGAAATGTTTTCGGTATTGGGTTTGCCGTTAAATAATTTTCCGTTTACGATGGATGCAATTTTATCTATAGAATAATGGGTAGTGTGCATGATTAAAAAAGTGCGGTTAAAAATAATGATAAATGGTTAGTGGTTAATTGTTAGTGTTATCGTCAAATAAAGACACCCTTCTCATAATAATTAGTGATTACAATCATTTACCAAGCACTTGATATGTAGAAGTTTACCAATGGCTGCGGTTTTTGAGTCAAATAAAATTTTAACCCAAAAACGAAGAATTAAGAATTAAGAAAATGATTTAGCTCTTTTGAATATTTCCATAAAGCTGGAAAAAGCTTTATTACACCTAATGAAAAAATTATAAACCAAACTATTCTACCAAAAATACCCCTATTTGAGAATTTAAAATAGATGATAGGAAATTATATTTATAATTCATCAATGCTGGTACAAATGCGAGACAACTTACAAAAACAAGAACCAGCACTAGGGTAATGATCGTAAAAATATTAAACCACCAAAAGATTTTCTTTGATTTAAATTCTTGATAATTATCATTTAAAATATTTGCTTTAAAATACTGAGAATGTAGATTTTTATTGTTTGTCTTCGCTCCAAGCCTTAAAAAAATAATTTCCGGTTTCAATTGAATTTTTCAAGTAAAAATTGAAATCCTTTGTTAATTCAATTTGTTTGGATTCTTTTCCAAAAGTTGAATCCTTAGATAATTCAACATAATAATCATGAAAATTTTTATCAGTATAAACTGAAGAATTTACTTTAATCAGTTCTTTAGTCTGAATTTCATATTCAAAGTCAGAACTTGTTCCCTTTCTTATTCCGACTCCCTGCAATGAATGAAATAATAACGATTCATTAATATTAGAGGAATAAGTTACTAGAATGATATGCTCTGCATTAACTGAGTTAATGTAGGAGTAAGGAGGAAGTTGACATAAACTATCAGTTGGGAGTTTTAAAATCAAGAATCTCTTTGAAAGAATGTTATCCGCAACAAGTAAATACGGATCAATATTCATTTGAGAAAAGGTTTTTTCGGTTTGTATTCCAATTGTATTTTTGAGAAAGGGGGTTACAGCAAAAGCAAGAGAATCGTTCATAACGGTTGATTCTATCTGCCCTGTATTTTTATTTAATATAATCTCATATCTGTGCTGTCCTGATGATCCATTAACTGAATTAAAATCACCTATTATTAGAATTTGATTGTTCTGTATTTGAAAATTTGCACCTAGTACTGAAAAGCAACCGATAGGGAATTGTTCCCAGACAGAAACAAATGTGTCGTTTTCATATTCATAGCAGTGCATTAACACTGATGACCCTGAAAGGGGTTTCATCCAGTATAACACATAAAGCCTATTGCCCTCAACGGCATAGTCGTAAATCTCAACCCCTCTTATTGCTTTATAAGCAACAAATGGTTTATCAAATTTAATATCTAGGATTTTAAATTGATTAGCATTCATAGGTGAATAAATTAAATTTAGAAATAGGAAAAAAAGGTAATATTTCTTCAATGCCTTTTTATTTTAAATGGTAAAACTAAGGGATTTCTACAAAGAAAAATCCAATTTATAACAAGCAATCTTATTAAGGGTTTCGTTTTCCATACCTTAGCACTCCCTAAAATTTAAGAGGCGTATGAACAATAAGCAGGATGCATTAGATTATCACTCAAGCGACAGATCGGGAAAATAGAAGTTGTTTCTATAAATCAGCTGGGAAATGCTTAACCTGAGATTTGTAGTACATATTTTTTTGCTAAAAATTTTAGATGTAACCTAGAGTTTATTTTATATTTTCGTTTGCAAGTATTTAAATCTTTATACGACCCTTAAAAAATAAATACAACCCCATGAAAAAAATTAGACTATTAGCTACTGTTTTACTAGTGACTGCAGCGCAATACTTATCAGCCCAGGATAAAAGCGGTAGCAAGGATCATGCTTTGATTACGCGCTATCCGGGCAGCGTAATTGAATATTACGAAGAGCAAAATTTTATTCCGTATGCTATTGCTGCCGGACAGGTAACAGGTTATAAAAAAATTGATGCATGGAAAAATACGGACGGAAAACGCACACGTATATATTATACATTGAAGGGAGGGGTAACTCTTACAGAGGTGTATCGTAACTATATGCAGGCTCTGGAGAAAGGTGGTTTTAAGTTTATTGCCAAAGGTGTGGATGATAAAAATAATGTAAGCAAGGAGGTGGGCGGTTCTGTTTTTTTGAATGTGTTTTATGAGAAAAATCCTTTTCCATCAAGCAAAGGTATTAACGTACTTAATGGCTCTGCCACCTCTGGCGGCACTTTTTATATGGCTGCGCAGCTCGAAAAAAATGGCGGCAGCGCTTATGTAATTTTATCGGGCAAGCAATATACTGCTACCGAAAAGGTGTTTTTGCTTGATGTGGTTGAAGAAACAGCAATGAAGGATGATTTGATAAAAGTAAATGCTGCCGAAATGCTGAATGGGATAAAAACAAAAGGGAAAATTGCACTTTACGGAATTTACTTTGACTTTGATAAGTGGGATGTGATGCCGGAATCGGACGTGGCAATAAGCGAGATAGCCAAACTGCTACAAGAAAACAGCTCGTTAAATTTATATGTTGTAGGTCATACAGACATGAAAGGATCTTTTGAACATAATATGCTGCTGTCGGAAAAGCGTGCGCTGGCTGTGACTGATATTCTGGTAAAAAAATACGGCATAGCCGCAATGCGTTTAACCGGCAAAGGTGCGGGGCGCTTGCACCGGTTTCTACAAACGAAACCGAGGAGGGCAGAAAATTAAACAGGCGCGTGGAGCTGGTTGCAAAGTAATATTGTTGCAATACCTGCATGAAACCAAACATCATTTTTATTCTGATTTTAAAATCTCTTTCAATTATTGCTATTACAATAGCTGCAACGTTTGTAATGGCATTGCTTTTTCCGCCTCCAAAGGGCACTGCCTTTGATGGTTTAGATTATGTACTAAAACCAGTGTATGTAAGCAGTTTATCAGCTGTAGTATATTTTTTGTTTGGGATAGTTAAACAACCACTTGAAAAGAAATTATTTTATGCTGCATTGTGCTTAAGTGTTTTATATGTGGTGCTTTTGTATTTGCATGTGGTTTAGCTTTAGTGTGAAAAGAAAGCCGAATGTTAAATGAATTATGCATTTGTGAGGCATGTTGTTGAAGTGTGATCAGTGAAAAAGGAATATTTAGGAAGAGGAAAATATCAGCATTAGCACTACCGAAGATGATGGTGATAGAAATTGAGTAACCGCCAGGTTAAAATATTTAAAACTTTCTTAACTCCTGTTTTGCCTACCTTAGCCCTCCCTAAAATTTTAAGAGGCGTATGAATAATAAGCAGGATGCATTAGATTATCACTCAAGCGGCAGACCGGGAAAAATAGAAGTTGTACCCACCAAGCCTTACTCCAGCCAACGCGATTTAACGCTGGCATATTCGCCCGGTGTGGCAGAGCCGTGTTTGGAGATTGAAAAAAATCCGGAGGACGTTTATAAATACACTGCCAAAGGAAATTTGGTAGCAGTAATATCAAACGGCACAGCCGTGCTGGGCTTGGGCAACATAGGTGCATCGGCATCAAAACCGGTAATGGAGGGTAAGGGTTTGCTGTTTAAAATTTTTGCTGATATAGATGTGTTTGATATTGAAATAGACCAAACCAATGTTGATGATTTTGTAAAAACGGTAAAAGCCATTTCGCCCACATTTGGCGGAATAAATTTGGAAGATATAAAAGCACCTGAATGTTTTGAAATTGAGCGCAGGCTTAAAGAGGAATTGCAAATACCTGTGATGCATGATGACCAGCATGGTACTGCCATTATTAGCGGAGCAGCTCTTATAAATGCACTGGAAATTGTAGGCAAAAAAATAAACAAGGTTAACATAGTTGTAAATGGTGCAGGCGCATCAGCCATTTCGTGCACCAAACTTTTTGTATCGCTTGGCGCCAAGATTGAAAATATTGTAATGCTTGACAGCACAGGCGTAATAACAAAAACACGTGATAACCTTGACGAGAATAAAAAACTTTTTGCCACCACACGAAAACTTGAAACACTGGAGGAAGCGATGAAAGACGCAGATGTTTTTATTGGGTTGAGTAAAGGTAACATCCTTAATAAAGAAATGCTGCAGAGTATGGCATCAAAACCTGTTGTGTTTGCCATGGCTAACCCTGTTCCCGAAATTTCTTACGAAGATGCTATTGGGGCAAGGCACGATGTAATTGTAGCAACCGGCAGAAGCGCTTACCCTAACCAGGTAAATAATGTAATTGGCTTCCCGTTTATTTTCAGAGGAGCGCTTGATGTGCGTGCTACGCAAATTAACGAGGCTATGAAGCTGGCAGCAGTACATGCCATAGCACAATTGGCAAAGCAGCCTGTGCCCGAAATGGTAAACTTAGCTTACAATCAAAAGAATATGCAGTTTGGCCCGGAGTATATTATTCCGAAGCCATTAGACCCACGGTTAATTTATACGGTTGCACCTGCCGTTGCACGTGCAGCAATTGAAAGCGGTGTGGCGCAGCATAAGCAAATGAACTGGACAGGTTATGAGGAGGAATTAAAAAAGAGGCTGGGACTTGATAATAAATTAATACGCGCTATTGTAAACCGTGCAAAGAGCAATCCGCAAAGGGTGGTGTTTGCCGAAGCCGATACTTATAAAATTTTAAAAGCGGTGCAAGAGGTAAAAGAAGAAGGCATTGCCAAACCGATTTTGCTGGGTAATAAAAAGAAAATTCAAAAACTGATTGAAGAAAATAAACTCAATTTAGATGGTGTTCCCATTGTTGACCCTCGCGAAGAGCAGGACACGGTAAACAACTTTGGCGAAATGTTTTTTGATAAACGCAAACGCAGAGGGTTTACGTTATATGAGGCGAAGAAAATAATGCGCGAGAGAAATTATTATGGAGCCATGATGGTGGAGACGGGTCAGGCAGATGCGCTTATATCGGGCTTAACAAGAAATTATGCCGATACCATACGCCCTGCATTGCGTGTAATTGGATTGCAGGAAGAAGCAACACGCGTTGCAGGCATGTATATTATGATTACCAAACGCGGTCCGTTGTTTTTTGCCGACACAACAATTAATGTTAACCCAACAGCCGATGATTTGGTGGAGATTACTTTGTTGACAGCAAAAGCAGTTCAGCAATTTAATATGAAGCCGAGAATAGCATTGCTGTCGTTTTCGAATTTTGGTTCATCTACCGATGCCAATGCCACCAAGGTTAGAGATGCCGTTGAAAAGCTGCAATCGAAATTTCCGGGAATGCTGGTAGATGGCGAAATGCAGGCAAACTTTGCTCTTAACAAGCAATTGTTGGAAGATAATTATCCATTCAGCGAGCTGATACATGGTGATGTAAACACTTTTATTTTTCCTAACCTTGATGCCGGTAATATTGCCTATAAACTGATGCAGGAAATGGGAGCAGCCGAGGCTATTGGTCCTGTTTTATTGGGAATGAATAAACCTTATCATGTATTGCAATTGGGAAGCAGCGTAAGGGAAATTGTAAACATGATTACAATAGCTGTTGTAGATGCGCAGAGCAGGAAAGGAAGATGAGAGTTAAGTTAAAAGAGAGAAAAGTCAGAAGAGAAAACACCATATATTAAATAGCGAGTAGAAAGACAAAAAAGTTAAGTTTCAGCACTCAACTATTCCCCTCCCCTACGGATAAGATTAGGGTGGGGCTTATAAAAAGGAAGTACTACGAACCAAAAACTCCTCCCGAAGCCTCGGGACTAAAATGTACGATTACATAAAAGGAAAATTAACAGAAAAAACAGCTACCTACATTGTGGTGGAAGCCGGAGGTGTAGGATATAATCTTGCAGTATCGTTATACACTTACACCAAATTAAAAGATAAGGATGATGCAAAAGTTCTTACCTATCTTGCCATTAAAGAAGATGCGCATGTTTTGTTTGGTTTTGCCGATGAGGACGAGCGGAGAATGTTTAAACTTTTAATAAGTGTAAACGGTGTAGGAACAGGTACTGCAAGGCTTATGCTATCATCGTTACCTGCTAATGAATTGATTGAAGCTATAGCCACGGGCAGTGTTGCAGCTTTAAAAAATATTAAAGGCATTGGCGAAAAAACAGCACAACGCATTATCATTGATTTAAAAGATAAAATAAAAAAGACCGATGGCGTAGTAAACATTTCTTTGCCATTAAACAATACCATTAAAGAAGAAGCGTTAAGTGCTCTTGTAACACTGGGTTTTGCAAAACCCCTTGCTTCAAAAACTTTAGATAAATTGCTACAAACAAATCAGAATTTAACTGTTGAAAGTTTAATAAGAGCCGCGCTAAATGCATTGTAATCTTTTTACAAAAAAAATCGCAATTAATTGTAAAAAAACTACTTCCCTTACGGTGGGTTCTCAGGGTTTTCAATTTCAAATTTTGTTTTATTTTTAGCCGTCTTAATCAGAGGAAAATTTACCATTGATTTTGATTTCAGTATTCAAAACCATTTTAACTGATTTTATTCAGCAAGCTCTTAAGAAACGCCAACTAAAAACTTTTTGATAGTGCAGTTCAGGAAATTAATACAATACTCTACGCTTAGTCTTTTTTCTTTACCTCTTATTTATATCTCAGGAACGGGAAGCCCTTCAGGTTACAATCCTTACCACGACCCTTCAGGCGCTTACACTATACCACTACCTGAAGATACTTCTAAAAAAGACACTTCTAAACTCCCCTACCCTTTTCGCGACCGTATAACAGATATTTACTCGGCACCTTACGATAACAACCCCATGTATTTGGGCGATCCGAGTAATGTGCAGTCAACTATTGAATACAACCCGGACGAAAGGCAGTATGACATTACAGAGAAAATGGGCGACCAGTTTTTTCGTAATCCAAACTACATGACGTTTGAGGAGTACAAGGAAGACCAGTTTGAAAAAACCACCAAAAAATACTGGCGCGAGCGTGCCGATGGCGAAGATGTTATTTCTCGCAAACCGCTTATCCCAAAAATTTATGTGGGTAGCGAAGTGTTTGACAGAATTTTTGGCGGTAACACTATTGATATACGTCCGCAAGGTTCGGCTGAGTTAACTTTTGGTTTAAATATTACGCGTACCGACAATCCGCAAATTCCGGAAAAACAACGCAGGTTTGCCAATTTTGATTTCAACGAAAAAATTCAAATGAATGTGATTGGGAATATTGGTGAAAAATTAAAACTCACTACCAATTACAACACCGAGGCAAGTTTTGATTTTGAGAACCAGATGAAACTTGAATACACCGGAAACGAGGATGACATTATCAGAAAAATTGAAGCAGGTAACGTTACGCTACCACTAAACAGCACTTTGATACAAGGCAGCCAAAGTTTGTTTGGTATTAAAACACAATTGCAGTTTGGAAGGCTTGGTGTTACCACTGTTTTCTCCCAGCAAAAGGGACAGGCTTCAACCATTGAAGTGCCACCGGGTGGCGGGCAGGTGCAAAATTTTGAAATTGAAGGCGACCAGTATGAAGCCGACCAGCACTTTTTTATCTCTCAATATTTTTACGATCACTATGATGAGGCGCTTGCAAAACTTCCTCTTATTAATTCGCCCATACAAATTACAAAACTTGAAGTGTATGTTACACAGGTTAACTTTAATTCTACCGATGTAACGCGAAATGTGGTGGCTTTCCAGGATTTGGGGGAGTACAATTATTTTGCAACACAGTTTGTAGGCCAGGGTAGTTCTGTTTTGCCGTCCGACTCATTATCAAATAATCTTTACTCAAACCTTCGTACCAATTATCCAATTACGGATATACAAACTGCTTCGGCTGTTTTAGATCCGCTTGCCACGCTTTACAATTTTGCTCCACAGCAGGATTATGAGATAATGAGCAATGCAAAAAAATTAGGACCAAATGATTTTACTTTTAACGATAAGCTCGGAACAATTTCTTTAAGCCAGAAGTTGAGAAACGATCAGGCTGTTGCAGTGGCTTTTGAATACACTGTTAACGGCAAGGTTTATCGTGTGGGTGAGCTAACAACATCGGGTTATGATCCGTCAAAACCATTGATTATAAAATTGGTTCGCGGAAGAAACTACAACACCAAGCTGCCTACCTGGAAACTGATGATGAAAAACGTTTACTCATTAGGCGGTTACGGAATACAGAAAGAGCGTTTCAGGTTTGATGTATTGTATTTTGATAACGCATCGGGTAATAAATTAAGACAACTACCTGTGGGAACAGAGGAGTCAAGAATTTTCGGACAAAATATTATCCGAGTATTAAACTTAGACCAGTTAAACTACCAGGGCGATGCCTCTTTGCGTGGCGATGGAGTTTTCGATTATATAGAAAACGTAACTATCAATAGTCAAAACGGAAGAGTAATTTTTCCGGTGCGCGAACCATTTGGTGATTATTTGGAAAAACAGTTTATAAACCCGAGCACTGCAAAGCAATATGTGTTTAATGAGTTGTATGATTCTACCCGCACAGTTGCATGGGCACAGGGCAAAAATAAATTTACCATCAAAGGTTCTTACCAAAGCTCCAGCGGAAGCGAAATTTCTCTTAACGCCATTAACATACCACAAGGCTCTGTAAAAGTATATGCAGGGCAGCAGGAGTTGGTAGAGAATACTGACTATACTGTTGATTACAATTTAGGTCGTGTAAAAATTATTAATAGTGGAGTTTTAAATTCTGCAACGCCTATACGTGTTTCTTTAGAAAGCCAGTCGTTGTTTAGCATTCAATCCAAAACATTAATTGGTTCGCGGTTCGATTATAAATTTAATAAAGACTTTACGGTTGGAGGAACCATTTTGCATTTGAATGAAAGACCTATTACACAAAAAGTAAATTTTGGCGATGAGCCTATCTCCAATACTATTTGGGGATTTGACGGGACTTACAAAACCGAATCGCGCTTTATTACCAAAATGATTGATAAACTTCCGTTGATTGATACCAAAGAAAAATCATCCATTACAGTTAATGGGGAGTTTGCAAGTTTAAAGCCGGGGCATAACAAAGCCATTGGCTCAAGTGGTACAGCGTATATTGACGATTTTGAAGGAACGCAATCAACTATAGATATTAAAACACCGCAATCGTGGACGCTTGCATCCATACCACGTTACCAAAATGCGTTGTTCCCTGAGTTTGGTTATGTTTCATCAATTGGCGATACATTGGCTTATGGTTACAACCGTGCAAGACTTTCGTGGTTTAATATTGACCCTACCGTTTTTTACCGCAACCCTGCTGTGGTTACTGTTAGCGATGATGAATTATCAAACCACAATGTGCGCGAAATTGTAGAACGGGAAATTTTTCCGCAAAGGAATTTTACTAATGGACAAATACCAACGCTACAAACTTTAAATCTTGCTTACTATCCTGATGAGCGTGGCCCATATAACTTTACTACTAATGCAATACCAGGAGGTATTTTTGACGGAATAAATAGTCAGGGGAAATTAAACTCCCCGCAAAAAGCTGGGCTGGTATTATGCGCAGGTTGGAGACTAATAATTTTGAAGAAGCCAATGTGCAGTACATTCAATTGTGGGTAATGGATCCATATAATGGCGATGCACCAAATAATGATTTTGATAACAAAGGCGCATTATATTTCAATTTAGGGGATATATCTGAAGATATTTTGCGTGATGGTTTTGAAGGTTATGAAAATGGATTGCCCGTTAACGGAAATGCACAATTCAGGGAAAACGCCTGGGGGCGCACTCCTGTTGCTCAAAATGTGTTGTACGCTTTTGACAGAGATGAAACAACAAGAAGCCAACAGGATGTTGGTTTTGACGGACAAATAAACGATGATGAAAAAACTTATCGTTCCAATTTTTTAACTGCAATAAGGGGGATTGTTTCCCAAAATCCTAACGAGCTAAATCGCCTGGAAAATGACCCATCATCAGATGACTTTTTATATTTCCGAGATAATAGTTATGCCGATACCATCCCCGGGATTTTAGACAGGTACAAGTATTACAATGGTGTGGAGAATAACTCACCCGTTGCCACAAGCGGAACAATACAATCTAACTACCAGCAGCCTGATGCCGAAGATGTGAACCGTGTAAACGGTATGGAAGTGGATGAAAACTATTTCCAGTACAAGGTTGATATTGACCCTACGAAAATGGTGGTTGGACAAAATTACATTGCTGATGTATTTGAAGCCAACCCCACCAACATACGCAACGGCACCAGCAAGCCGGTAAAATGGTATTTGATAAAAATTCCGGTTAATGATAAAGACCGTGAACAGTTCGGACAAATTTCTGATTTAAAATCGGTAAAGTTTATCCGCATGTTTATGAAAGATTTTAAAGACCCTATTGTTTTACGTTTTGCAAGATTGGAGTTATTGAGAGGTGAGTGGAGAAAGTATGATTATAATTTGCAAACAAATCTGGCTGATGTAACACCTGATCTATTTGAAGTTGGTGCTGTATCACTTGAAGAAAACGGACAACGAGACCCTGTCAATTATGTTTTACCTCCTGGTATTGACCGGCAAAGTAATGTTACGTCAACAACTGAGCAGTTATTAAACGAGCAAGCACTGAGCGTGCGAATTTGTCAACTACAGGGAAATGACTACAGGGCTGTATATAAAAATACAAAAGTTGATATGCGTAATTACAAACGCATACAAATGAATCTGCACATAGAAGCATTTAAGAATCCTCCCAGCACAAGTACTATTCCTGAGGATGGGGATATATCACTGAAAGTAAGATTGGGAACAGATTTTTTGATAATTACTATGAGTATGATATTCCATTAAAAGTAACTCCATCTGGTGTTTATGATGATACTGAAAACAATTCAGGAACCGGTGGAAGAAATCTTGTATGGCCCGATACGCTGAATATTACTGTTGAAGAGTTGACTGCGGCAAAACTACAACGCACAAATGAGTATTACGCAAACGGTAAATCATTTAGTGAAGTTTATACTTATGATGCGGGCAGGGGAAGAAAGATTAGAATAAAAGGAAATCCAACCTTTGCCGAAATACGTGTTATGACAATTGGTGCACTCAATAATACAAACGAAGGCAAATGTTTTGAGATATGGGTCAACGAATTCCGCATGACCGATTTTGAAGACAAATCAGGTTGGGCAGCATTGGCAAGAGTAAGTGCAAAGCTTGCCGATTTGGGAACGGTAACAGTTTCGGGTAGTCATAAAACTGCCGGCTTTGGCAGCATAAAGTAAGGTTAGCCAACGCTCGCAGGAAAACACCACACAGTATGATGTGGCAACTTCATTGGAACTTGGTAAATTTTTTCCGGTAAGCACAGGCATTACTATACCCATGTATTATGGTTTTGGCGAGCAGTTTATAAAACCCGAGTACGATGCCATTGACACTGACATTAAATATAAAACCATACAAAGCGATTTAGAAAACAGTGAGCAACGCAGCAAGCGCAGGAAACTGGCACAGGATTACACGCGCAGGCGTTCGCTCAATTTTACCAATGTAAAAAAGAACAAGGTTGGAAAAAATGCAGGTAAATCAAAACCTTGGGATGTAGAGAATTTTAATTTCACTTACGGCTTTACCGAAGTGTTTAAACGCAACCTTAATCTTGAATACGATATACAACGCGATTATTTAGCTGCCGTAGGTTACAACTTTAACACGCAACCAAAAGGAGTTACACCTTTCAGCAAAATGAAAACAAAATCCAAATATGCCAAGCCTATTAAAGATTTTAATTTCAACTTACTGCCAAGCACATTTAGTTTCCGGTGGGATGTAAACCGCCACTATGGCGAAACACAACTGCGCGATATTGCAAGTGATGCATACATAGAGCCTACTTATTTCAAAACATTTTTATGAACAGGCAATATGGTTTGAGTTGGGATTTAACAAAAAGCATAAGGCTTGAGTACAATGCCAACAATCAAAGCCAGATTGATGAGCCCGATGGAAAAATTGATACGGAACAAAAACGCGATAGCATACGCAAGAACTTTTTTGCGCTCGGACGAAATGTTGATTACCGCCAGGATGGAAGTGTGTCGTATAATTTACCGCTTAACAAGCTGCCTATAACGGACTGGATAAACGTAACAGCGCGCTACGGATTTACATATCACTGGAATGCCGCACCGCTTACTGCGGATTTTACAACAGGAAATTATTATCTAAATCCTGCTATTGGCAACACCATTCAAAACTCAAACACCAAGCAGCTTAACAGCAGCTTTGCAATGACTACGTTGTACAACAAATGGAAGTTTTATAAAAAGATTACAGCGCCACCAAAACCAAAAGCGCCAAAACCAAAAGTTGAACCAAAGGCTGCAGCAAAAGATTCGTTAGAGAAAGCAGCAAATGACACCACCAAATTAAAAGGAGTAAAACCTCCTGTAAAGAAAAAGGAAACAGAGTATAGTCCTGCATTTAAAACCATTGCTAAAATTTTCTTTGGGTTAAAAAATGTTTCTCTTAACTGGAGTGAGTCAAACGGATTGTTGCTACCGGGCTTTACACGGCAGTCGGAGTTAATAGGCAGCAACTGGGATGGAAAAGCTGCCCCGGGAATGGGATTTACGTTTGGCAGCCAGGATCAAGCCATACGACAGCAAGCTGCGCAAAACGGATGGCTAACCACAGACACTACGTTTAACCAGCAATTTACTGCAACCTATACACAAAATATAACAGGCAGGGCAAGCATAGAACCTGTAACCGGGTTTAGAGTAGATGTAAACGTGAGCAGGAACTATGCACTTAACACACAGGAAAATTTCCGTGTTACATCGGCTGGAAAATACAATCCGTTTTCTCATACCGAAGGTGGTAATTTCAGTATATCATTTATGTCTCTAAAAACTGCATTTATAAAAGACAGAAAAGATTACTCATCAAAAGTGTTTGATGATTTTGCTGCTAACAGGAGGATTTTTTCTGAGAGACTGGCTGACGGAAACTCTTTTTCGCAAGGAAGAGACACTGCATTTTACCGAGATGGATATGGTGCAACATCACAAGAAGTTTTAATTCTTTCTTTCTTATCTGCATACTCAGGCAAGAATGCTTCAACATCATCTATGGATTTATTTCCAAAAATTCCTAAACCAAACTGGCAGGTTACTTATGATGGCCTGAGTAAACTTGGTTTTGCAAAAAACTTTTCCAGAATGTAAATCTTACACATGGTTACCGCTCAACATATAATGTAAATACGTTTACTACAGATGTATCGTACATTGAAGGTGGAATGTGCGGGATGCCGTGAGCAATTTTATTCCAAAACGCCAGATAGGTCAGGTGAGCATAAGCGAGCAGTTTAGTCCTTTAATTGGAATAGATATTACATGGAATAACAACCGTGGAAAGGGCACTGCAAAAAAATCGGATGCAGGTGCTGCTAAAGGTGTTTCTGCAACAAGAGGCGGAGCAAGCGGTGGAGGTAACTTAACCACACGTATAGAACTAAAACGCGATAGAAATATTTCTCTTTCGCTTGCCAATATTCAGGTAACAGAAATTAAAGGAACGGAATTAGTTATTGGGGCAGGCTACAGAATACCTAATGCTAAATTGCCTATAAAGTTTTTACAACGATTGGCAAGTAAACGTCCAACCGATTTAAACCTACAGGCAGATTTCAGCATTCGTAAAAACACAACCATACTGCGCAAGTTGGTGGAAGGTGTTAACCAGCCAACGGCCGGCTTAACCGTAATAAGCATTAAAACATCGGCAGATTATACCCTGAACGAAAGATTAAACCTCAGGATTTTCTTTGATAAAACAATCAATACGCCTGTGGTATCAACATCTTTCCCAAGTGCAAATACACAGGCTGGTATTTCTATAAGGTTTACGCTTTCGCAATAGGAGTTATTTCACGCGGAGACGCAGAGAGCGCAGAGGTTTATATTAAATTTATTTTCTTGGAGAGCTTTGCGCCTCCCGAAATTTTGGGAGTGTGAAATTTTACGACAATGTTTATGCCTGTATAATAAGCCTGTTGCACACTGAATTTGTAGTAAGAAGTCCAATCAATGTATTTTTTTAACACAGATTTACAGATTTTAATAATCAATTTAAACGCTTCGCTTTAAAATTTTCACGAATTGCATGCTGCAAAGCAGTACCAGGGAAAATGTATCGAGATATTCTATTAACCTGTAAATCTGTGTCTAAAAAAACACATAAACAAACTCCATCAGGTTATAAGTATTAATCTTCTTTTTTATTTATCTGTTTAAGAAAATAATAAATGGGTAATCCTCCGGCAAAGATGCATAGCCCACCAATGGCAGCTTTTACATCAGCCACAAATACATTAATGGTTACTGTAAAAAGCATTAATACAAAGACTATGGGTAGCAAAGGATATAGTTTTAATTTAAAGCCGTTGTATTGTGCGCCCTTCATCCGTTGCCTGAAAATAAAAATGGTGGCGGCAGCGGTGGCTAATGCAAAGCTATCGAGAAACATTACGTAGTTTACAATTTTTTCGAAAGTGCCAAGCCAAAAAAGTGCAATGAGCATGATGCCCGTAAAAAAACAAAGAGCAAATTCCTGCACCTGTGTTTTATCATTTACTTTTTTAAAAACAGCTGGCAGCAACCCATCTTGCGCCATAGCAAAATAAATGCGCGGGTTGTATAGTAATGCTGTATTTATATAACCGGTTACTGAAATAAAAATAGCCACAGATGTTATTACAAAGCCTTTTTGCCCGAATAATACAGAAGCAAGTTCTGATGCCAGCAATTTAGACTGTTGCACTTTTTGAAAACCAAGCACGTTTACGTAAGCAATATTAATTAGAAGGTAGAGCACAATAACTATTAACATGCCGGTGAGTATGCTTGCGGGAATATTTTTTTGCGGATTTTTTACATCAGCGCCAAAGTTGATGGTGTTTTGGTAACCGCCATAGGTAAAAAATACAGATATGAGGCTTACGCCCAGGGCAGCTAACAGTGATTTGTTTTCGGTAACTGACATGGTTGACGCATGCACAGTTTCGACATTAAAAAATACGATGGAGCTAAAGCCCAGTATCATTAAAATTTTGATACCGCTTAGCAGGTTTTGTGTTTTGGCACCTGTTTTAATGCCGATGTAGTTGAGTATGAATAAAAAAGTATAACAGTAAGCGCAACCATTTTTGTGTAGAATACGGATTGCATGTGGGGCGGTAAAATAACGGGTACAATATACTCCGCCCCTACCATAGCCACACCCACTGCGCTAAACGAATTGATGATAACAAGAGACCAGTTGAGCATAAATGCAAATGCCGGATGATAACAGGCAGAAAATATTTTGTAAAAGCCACCGGCAACAGGGTAGCGGGAACCTATTTCGGCAAAGGTGAGCGCACCGCAAATGCTAATGATGCCTCCAATAATCCAAGCAGCAAAAAAAACAAACTCGCTGCCCGATTGCTGGGCAACGGTAGCAGGTGTGCGGAAAATGCCGATGCCTATTACGAGGCTTACCACTATCATGGTAAGGTCGGTTTTGGTGAGGGAGGGTTTTATGGGCATGGGCTTGACCAAAGTAGTATTTTTAAAGGGGCTGGTTAGGGATTTAAAAAAAGTTATTTTGAATGACTAAACTCAGTTACTTAAGTGACATGAAGAAAATAATTTTACTGCTGATTTTTTGTGCCGCATTTGTTGTTGCACATGCGCAATACTATTATCAAGCTTATCCTATAAGCGTAGCACAAACCAGTAATGGTACGCAGTACAGGCTGGAGTTTTCGTGCTATGATAGTTCCCTTGCAACAACAGCAACTTTAAATACTCCCTATTTTGACGACTTGCCTTATCAATACAGTGCAGGAATGGTGTCTTATGTTGGAGCTAATCCGTTTCCCGGTGCAGACAATGCAATGTTTGTAGCAGTAACTTATGACCATGAGATACATCAATGGAAAACAACTTCCATTAGCGAAAGTCCATGCCCGGAATCATATTCAGCAGGTACATTTAATGGTGTATTTAGCTGGTATTCTGACCGTACCTCCTCTGGAGGAAGTGATGGTGAGGCATCTGGGGGTATCTACAATATTCTCACACATAGTTTTAGTTTAATTAACCGAAGTAGTCATGATGACTGTTGTTTTGGATTGTGGTTAAACGGACTATATGCATCCACTTACTGTGGTTATCTTCCGGCTGATGAACACGATTTATATTTTTATAACTACAAAAATGGAACCTTTGACTATGGAATCGGTTATGCACCCGGTTTTGCAGGAATGAGTAATGGCGGGTTTTATGAAACAACGGCTGCTGCTTACGATTATGGCGGATTTTACCAAAATATTTTTGTTAAGGCATTTGATCCATCGGTAAATAATGCCACAGCAATAGATTATATTAATGCTGAATATTATGTTGACAGAAGCACTTACATTTTTGATAATTACGGAACCTCTCAAACCTATTTTGGAAAATACGATGCTGCTTATCATTACTGGGTTATTGATAGTTTACCGCAAACCGAGGTTGACAGTTTTGTTCAAGGGCAAAACGTTATTGCCTTTAAAAATACTGCCAACAATATGGTAATATGTGCAGTGTATGACTTTAATAAACACCGCTGGGAGATAGATAGTGTACAAACATCAAGTGTAAGTTAATTATATATTACAAACGGAACTGTAAAGTGGTTTGATGGCAGCAGCAATCAGCAAAGAGGTTATGATCCGGCATTGGGATGGAACAACAACCCTACAGTACTATGTCCCTATTTTTATGCACCTGATTTTTCGCAACCCAATGGGGGTAATCTTACTTTTGTTAGAGATTACTCAATAGGCGCAAACAGCATTTCAGTTAATTTTGGTGATGGCAGCATTGGTCAAACTAACAACTGGCATTTGTATAAAAAAAATGGAAGTTATATGTATCAGGGCTTACCGCTTACAGATACTATTTGCTACACCGTTTCTAACTCCGGAGGCACAGCAACTAATTGTGTTTCCATAAATTGTTATAGCCCACTACCCACAATCACTTCCTCCTCTCTGTTTTTATGCGCAGGAGATAGTGTAGTGCTTACAGCTACTATGGGTGCCGTTAGTTACCAATGGTTGCATAACAATAACCTTGTAAGCGGAGCAACCGCCTCAACTTATGTTACTACTCTTGCAGGCAAGTATCAATGTTTGGTTACTGATGCTTGCGGAATCAGATATTCTAATCAGTTAAAAGTTCAAAACCTGTTCAGTTCTTCAGCTCCAGTTATATCAACTGTAGTGCAAGGAAGTATTTGTTCAAACAGCACCAATTTTCAGCTCTTAGTTAATCAATCTCTTCCTCAAACTAATTATTTGTGGATGAGAGATACGGTGCTGTTTCAAACATCAACTTCAAATACCTCAGGATTAATTTCTCCTGTATCCGGTAATTATTACTGTATTTTAAGTAATGGTTGTGCCGTTGATACGACAAATGTTCTTAACATAGTCGTAGGACAAAACCCCTCAGCGGTTATTTCAAGCAATGGGCAAACTACTTTCTGTCTTGGCGATAGCCTGCAACTTTCCACAACATCATGTAATGGCTGCTCATACCAATGGAAATATGGCGTGACTAATGTAATTGGAGCTACTGATTCTATTTATTACGCTTTGCAAACCGGGACATATTCTTGCATTTTTACTGATACGGCAAGCGGCTGTTTTTCCACTTCAAACTATCTTAGTTTAACTACCACGACTTATCCAATTCCTAATGTAACCCTAACCTGTAATAAACCCGATACACTATGCTACCCGGCAAATAATAATACTGTTCTTTCTGTTGGCACCCATTATCAGGGCAATAATTACATCTGGCGAAAAAACGGAATAAATATTATTGCTCCCAATACTGCCAATTATAATCTTAATGTAACAACAGGAACTTATGACTGTATTGTAAGCAATTTATGTGGCGTTGATACATCTAATTCTCTTTCATTTTTTGTTGAAATTTCACAACTCCCTTTTATTTCCAATTCTGCGGGAAACTATATATGTGTAAATGATAGTGCTCATTTGACCGTAAACCCATCTACAGGCTTTTTTTACCAATGGAAAAATTCAAATGTCCCAATTCAGGGTGCCACCACAAGCTCTTATACTACAAAATCTTCTGGCGTTTATAGTTGTTCTCTTACTGGTTCGTTATGCTCAGCCATATCTGGTAATTGTTACGTAACTGTAGTAAATAAACCGCCAAACAATATTATACCATCTGGACCTATAACTTTTTGCTCTCCAAACACAGTTACTCTCCAATCAAGTTATACATTAACTGCCACCTACCAATGGCTAAAAAACGGAATTCTGCTTAATGGCTCTACTTTAAACAGTTATATTGCATCAACTAATGGTAGTTATCAGGTAATTACCACTGATATATATGGATGCGATTCAATCTCTGCACCTGTTACCGTTTCCGTTCCATGCAGGCGTACAACAGAAAGTAGCAGAACGACTAATACCTACGAATCCAATTCAGAATTTTTTCTTTATCCCAACCCTGCCTCTCAAAAATTATTTTTAGAAACCAACAACTTTCAATCAGAAACTGTTCAACTGAAAATATTTGATGTGCTTGGCAAAGAAATTTTAAGCAAGCAATTAAACAACCTTGAGGGATCTAACACTCATGAGTTTAACATTGAAAAACTAAAGCCAGCAGTTTATTTTGTTGAAATAAAAAACGGAGATAATAAAAGTGTGTTTAAAGTGATGAAGGAGTAATTTAAAGTTAGTTTTTAACAAACTTAAAATTCAATTCCCCATTTTTTGCATGAGTGAGTTTTAGCGAATAAAAACCTTGCGCTAAGTTTTTTACATTTATTGTGTTTTTGTTCAATTTTATTTTGTGCACTTTTTTGCCTGTTACATCATAAATAATTGCCGTGTAGCTCTCTAAATTTTTATTTGAGCTTATAGTTAAAACATCGGTTGCAGGATTGGGAAAAACTAAAGTGGTGTTATTTTTTGTTTGTTCAATAACTCTTACCGGAAGAACTGGAGTGTGGTTGTATGTTACTCCGTTAATGGTGGCGCCAATTACATAATAGTCGTCCGAACCAAAGCTTCCTGTCATATATCTTGTTAATCCAACTAAAGTATTTAAAGAGAACCATGCTCCATAATCAATATATTCTTGCACAGTGCAACCAACAGTATCTATGTTATAGCCAAGAGCAAAATCGCTTCGTATGGTATTGCTCGAAGGGAAAAAATTAGTGTCAATATGCCAACCAGCAGAATTCCACAAATCGATATACTGCAAATAACCAGCGCCCATTGGAAGCCCATTTTCTGCAATTAGAGAACCAGAACCTGCGCTTAAAATAGTTTCATAATCTTCTTTAAAAAACTTTTGAATAAGACCGGTTTGTGTTACAATATTTCCAAAATGATTTAAAGTAGTTCTGTCCGTTGTATAAATTATAGAGTCAGGAGTAATGAGTGAATTTGTTATTGAGTCGGTAAAGTACTCCGTGTAATCCGGAAATAAAATACTCGCACTAACATGATCATACTGCCACAATACCACATCGCCCGCATGCAAATGAAAATAATCAGAAAACGTTGGTTGCGCAAAACCAATTAATGTGTTGTTGTTAATTCCAATAATGATGTAAGATTTTGGGTAATAATATTGTGGGCTGTGTATACATTCAAAAGGTACATATTCAATTAATCCATAATTCTTGCTGAGCTTAAATTGAAAGTTGCTTAGCGGTAATGCAAATGGGTTTGAAAAAGTTGAAGCAAGCGAAAAAGTTTTTACGCTATCGGTTATTCCTAAAAAAGTTTCGGGTTGTATGGTAGTGCAGGTAATGGTAACGGTATCGGTACTACTGCCTGAACCGGATGATGTAATTATCCAACTTTGATTTAAAACAGCATTGGTCAAAAAATAAAATTGGTTCATGCGTGAGGTATCGGCATTCCATGTAAGGGTATCATAAAATTTGCCTGAGGTGTAATAGGGCTGGTTCCAGAATGTAACACTGCTACATGGTGCAAGTGCATTGTAAAAATCGTGCTGATTAAACAACCCTGTTGAATTGTTACCATTAATAATTACCGAATCCATATTTATGGAAATAATTTGGGTGGTATCAACAGTGTTTTGGTAATGTGTCAGTTGATGGAGTTGATATAATTGCCAAGGCTGTGAGAAGGCAATTTGTGTTACGAATAAAAAAAGGAGTGTATAAAGTTCTTTCATGCGATAAGAATTTTAAGGTTGAGTAAAATTAAAAATATTTAATTGCCTTTAAAATTAAAGTCGCAACACTGTTCAAAAAAAAGCCCTGTGCATTATTCTGCACAGGGTGTATGTAGAATGTTGGCATTGTTATGCCGCCATGTTGTTTTACTTAATATATCTTCTTAAGGTCCATGCAATGGTTTCGTGTTCTTTGATTAAATCGGTAAGGAAATCGGCAGTGCCTGCATCGTTAAATTTTTCATCGCAATCGTCAATAGCTTTGCGCAGGGCGGTGATTACACTCTCGTGGTCTTTGAGCAGTTCTTTTATCATATCAGCTTTTGCAGGATACTTACCGGGAGATTCTTTTATTAAGGATTTTTGTAAATATTCCTGCATGGTTCCTTCTGCTTTGCCACCGAGTTTTCCAATGCGCTCGGCAATTTCATCTATTGCTTTTTCGAGTTGCTTGTAGTGTTTTTCGAAAAGTTGGTGCAGTTCCATAAAACTTTCTCCCTCAACATTCCAGTGAAATTTTCGTGTTTTGATGTAGAGGGCCATTGCGGTTGCCAATACGACACTAAGCAGTTCGTTAATATGATTTAGTTTTTGTTGGGATAATCCAATATTTGGTTTCATTTTTATTTTATGAATTGGTTAAACAGTTTCTTTACTTGTGCGGTGCTCGAAACCATCATCGTGCACCTTTTTTTTTTCTGCGGGTAACAACAGGTTTTTGCGCAAGATTTTTGTTGTTGTTTGGGTCAAGATCGTTTACACGTTTGAGCACCTGTTCTTTTTAATATCTGATTTGCTTTTCATTTGCTTTATTTATTCAGGAAATACAAAAGTGGGTTGTGGAGGGTTTTTTGGGGTTACACATTAACGCTTTATTATTACATCAATAATGGTTTTACATGCATGAAAATGTTATACACATTTAACAACTTTGAAATTTTAAAGAGCTTTAAAAGAGGGCGCGTTTAAACCATACTGATTTTTTATTTTATTGGCATAAATGCCTTTTAAAAAAATCAAGTAGGTTTGTCCCGCAAATTAATACTTGAAAAATGCAGGATAAAATAGCGTCACTTAAATCGAAAAAAGAGGAAGCACTTTTAGGCGGAGGAAAAAAGAGGATAGATGACCAGCATAAAAAAGGAAAGCTGACAGCACGGGAGCGAATTCATTTTTTGTTGGATGAAGGTTCGTTTGAGGAGATAGGTATGCTGGTTACGCACCGCGCCACGGATTTTGGTTTGGCTAAAGAAAAATATTTAGGTGATGGTGTGGTTACAGGATATGGAAAGATAAACGGCAGGTTGGTATATGTTTTTTCGCAGGACTTTACTGTGTTTGGCGGTTCGTTAAGTGAAACACATGCCGAAAAAATTTGCCGCATTATGGATATGGCTATGCAAAACGGTGCACCCGTAATTGGCATGAATGACAGCGGTGGTGCGCGCATACAAGAGGGTGTTGTTTCTTTAGGTGGCTATGCCGATATTTTTTACCGTAATACGCTGGCATCGGGCGTTATTCCGCAGATAAGCGCCATAATGGGGCCGTGTGCGGGTGGTGCCGTGTACTCGCCTGCTATTACGGATTTTATTATGATGGTGGAAAATACTTCGTACATGTTTGTTACGGGACCCAACGTGGTTAAAACAGTAACGCACGAAGAAGTTACAAGCGAGGAGTTGGGTGGTGCATCAACACATTCAACCAAATCGGGCGTAACGCATTTTAGTTGCGCTAATGAAATTGAGTGTATTAATAACATTAAAAAATTGTTCAGTTACATGCCTTCTAACTGCGAGGATTTACCGCCCCGATTAAAATACGAAGAAGGAAATGAAACGAGAACTGAATTAAATAACATTATTCCTGCGAACCCTAATCAGCCTTATGACATAAGAGAAGTAATTAATAATGTGGTTGATGGTGATACATTTTTAGAGGTGCATAAAAACTTTGCCGAAAATATTGTAGTGGGTTTTGCGCGCATTGGTGGAAGAAGTATTGGTGTGGTTGCCAATCAGCCTATGTTTTTAGCAGGCGTGTTAGATAATCATTCATCAACAAAAGCTGCGCGCTTTGTGCGCTTTTGCGATTGTTTTAATATTCCGCTGTTGGTGTTTGAGGATGTGCCCGGATTTTTGCCCGGCACCGGCCAGGAATGGAATGCCATTATAACCAACGGAGCCAAGCTACTTTATGCATTTCGCGAAGCTACTGTGCCGCGCATAACGGTTATTACACGCAAGGCGTATGGTGGTGCTTATGATGTAATGAATAGTAAGCATATAGGTGCCGATATGAATTATGCATGGCCCAGTGCTGAAATAGCAGTGATGGGCGCAAAAGGCGCTGCTGAAATTATTTTCAAAAAAGAAATTAGCAAAGCCGAAAACCCTGCCGACAAGTGGAAAGAAAAAGAACAGGAATACAACGAGCTTTTTGCCAACCCCTACAAAGCAGCCGAGCACGGTTTTATTGATGAGGTAATAGAACCAAGTGAAACACGCAGTAAGCTGATTAAAGCATTTAAGATGCTGGAGAATAAAGCGGTGAAGCTTCCGAAGAAGAAGCACGGAATATACCGTTGTAGAAACAGCTATTTTTTTAAGAAGCTGTTCTGTTTTTCGTTTCATTTAAATATATTGCGCAAGTAAGATTGGTTATTAATCATTATTGATGATTTATTAACCTTAAAAAATGTGTTGAACTTTTAATTTTAAATAAATGAAGAAAGTAATTTTAATAATTTTAGTAAGTCTGTTAACTAACACGATGCTTAGAGCACAGACTCCAGTTATTCAGGCTTTAGGACCTACAGATATTTGCTCTCCTTCATACGCTTCATTCGTTACGTTACAGGTTATAAATCCTTTACCCGGATATACATATCAGTGGGAACAAAATTATGGGAGATTGCTCTTCTAATTATGGTGGTTGGTTTAATTTTTTTACCGGTTCAACAGTTTACGTATATTCTTCCGGACTTTTGCGATGTAATGGGTTTGACATCAATGGTAATGTTACACCGGTTTCCAACGAAATATTGGTGCGGGTGCTTGCTCCGCAATCATACACGATTTATGCGCCCATTGTTAGTTATATTTCAACAAACTGTGTTACATCAGCTACACTTTGTGTACCGTCAGTTTTATGGGACTTTAGTTGGGGGGCTACTTCAATATCGTGGTATAAGGACAATGTTTCCATCTCAAATGTTAGCCCAAGCATAACTGTACAAGCATCCGGATATTATAAATATTCCATTGCAGGGAGTGGTTGTAGTTTTACATCTTGGTCTGACAGCATTTATGTTAATGTTGTGCCATCTGCATCAATCACTCCTGCAAACTCTGCAACCATTTGTCAGAGGAAATGTTTTATTAACCGCCAACACACATCCTAATATAAGCAGTTATCAATGGAAGCTGAATGGTAATAATATAACAGGTGCAACTAATTCAAATTTTACAGCAACTGCGGTGGGTGGTTATACTGTAACAATAAACTATAGCTGTGGGGCAGTTTCAACTTCTCCAACTACAACTGTAACAATTGCAAATAGTTTTACTCCAGTTGTATTATCTAATGGGCCTGCCTTTAAGTGCGACAATTCAAGCGCTTTGCTTGAAACGCAAATTGAGCAGGATATTTGTATCAATGGTATTTGGGTACTAACGCTATTAGTGGTGCAACATCTGTAAGTTACAACGCATTAGCAACCGGAGGGTATAAAGTCAGGATTACCGATGCTAGCGGATGTTATAACACTTTTACTGATTATAATATTATATCTGGTCCTCAATCTTATCCAATAAGAACAAGTGTTGCATCCACAGTTTTTTGTGAGGGAAGGTTAGTTTATCTTAATCACGATTTTGTTTCTTTCGTAAATGGAACAAACAACGTTCCGTCCTCTTATCAATATCAATGGAAGTTAAATGGGGTTAATATTACAGGGGCAACAGACTGGACTCATATATTCACTACTACTCAGGCTAACGCTGGAACCTACACGCTTGATATTACTACCGATTGTGTTACATCTACCTCTAATCCATTGGTTATAACGGTTAACCCAAATCCAATTTCTACGACAATATCTTACACGGGGAATAATTATTTCTGCACAACAGGTTCTGTCCCTTTTACTTCAACCTCACAAACAGGAGTAACCTATCAATGGAGAAACGGGGGCACTAGTATTAGCGGGGCAACCAATTTAAACTTTACTGCTACTGTAGCCGGTAATTACAATATGATGGTAACAAATGGTTCGGGTTGTACATCAGCATCAAATTACGTAGGTGTTTATTCAAAAGGATTTCTTCCAACAATAACACCAAATACATTTACTTCTGCTTGTGCTCCTTTAACGTTGTCCGCTTCTCCTGCTTCGGGCGGATATACCTATCAATGGCAGTACTATAACAATATTACGGGAAGTACCGGAAATATTGTCGGAGCTACCTCCGCCACCTATTCAGCTCCTGCTACACCAACATTGGCAACTTACGATTACAAGTGTTATATAACCGGTAGTTGCGGTACTGAAATAACACCTTCAGTTGAAGTTTACATTAGCTCTGCGCCTATTACTGCCGGAAACATAAGTTATATTAGCGGTGGGTCACCTACTTGCAGTAATGTAAATGTTGGGTATCAGTATGGCAGTTACGTTAAGGGAAGAACATGGCAATGGAAGTTAAATGGTGTTGATATACCGGGTGCAACCAGCAGAACTTACTATACCAGTACCGCTGGAACATATTCTTGTTATTTAGCTAATGGTTGTGGAGGAAGTTTAAGCGCCAACTCATTAACTCTTACCGTAAACCCATTACCAACAGCAGCTATTACTGCCAGCGGCTCAATCAATTTGTGCAATGGAGCAAGTGTAACACTAAATGCTAATTCCGGAACCGGATTGGTGTACGCATGGTACAGAAATGGATCGTTAATAACTGGTGCTTCTGCTATTTCCTATAACACAAATTTGGGAGGGAGTTACAGATGCTTAGTAACCAACACCAACGGATGTACTGCTAATTCAAATTATATTAACGTATTTACGGGCACGGGCGCCACGGCATCCATCAACGGCAGCGCCACCTTCTGCGCAGGCAGCGGCAACATCTTAACCGCCAACACCGGCTCTGGCATTACTTACCAGTGGTATCGCAATACTATTTTACAAAATGGAGCTACCTCAAACACTTTTAACGCCAACAGCAATGGAACTTATTATGTTATTGAGAACAGTTCGTGTGGTACTTCTCAAAGTAATTCTATTGTAGTAACTCAAATAAACAATCCTAATGCTACTATAAGTTACACCACTCCCTTTCGTTTTGTGCTCCGGGTAGTGTGGTGTTAACTTCAAGCACGTTTAGTGGTGTTAGTTATCAGTGGCAAAAGAACTCTGTTGATATTGCAGGCGCTACTTCTCAGAATTATTCTGCAACAAGTAATGGTACTTACCGCGTGAGGCAAACTGCCAATGGTTGTTTTAAATATTCATCGGCTGTGTCTGTTACCACTGCCGCATCGGTTGCTGCAACTATTACGGCTAATGGTCCGGTTACTTTTTGTACCGGAGGTAGTGTGGTATTGAGTGTAAATAATGCAGTGCCGGGTTATGGTTATCAGTGGAAAACAATAAGTAAATATTAGCGGGGCTACACAAAGCAGTTACACAGCCACAGCAGCAGGTAGTTATACCTGCACCGTTACTGCCAACTGCGGCACAGCCACCAGCAATGCCATTGTGGTTTCTACAGGGGGTATAACAGCATCAGTTAATCCATCAGGTGCTGTTTCAATTTGCTCAGGAGCAACTGCTGCTTTAAGTGCAAATACAGGAACTAACTATACCTTTCAGTGGAAGAGAAATGGAACCAACATAACAGGAGCTACCAACTCAACTTATGGTGCAACTATTGCAGGTAGTTACACTGTTGCCATAACATCACCTTGTGGTAATGCTACTTCGGCTGCCACTACCGTTAGTATTGGCAATGTTACTGCAAGCATTTCTCCATCAGGTTCTCCTGCCATTTGTGCAGGCTCTGCCCAAACTTTTACTGCCAACACCGGTTACAATTTTGTTTACCAGTGGTTCAGAAATGGCGTTGCTTTAGCAGGGGCAACTTCTTCAACTTATGCTACATCTAATTATGGCAGTTATACGGTAAGGGTTACGCAGGGCGGAGTATGTTCTGCGACAAGTGCTGCTTCTGTATTAAGCGTAACCAACAACCCAACGCCTACGGTAACCCCGCAGGGCCCAACTACTTTTTGTGCAGGGCAAAGTGTGGTGCTGCAAGCTAACTCTTTGCAGGAGTTGTTTTTCAATGGCAAAAGAATGGCGCTGATATTTCAGGGCTACTAACCAAAATTACACAGCCACTACTGCGGGCAGCTACCGTGTAAAACAAACTGCAAATGGTTGCACTAAATCATCGCCAACAGTTACTGTTACGGTTAATTGCCGCGAAGCTGGAGTTGGCATGGCAGAGAAAGAAGAAAGCAATCTGAGGGTAATGCCTAATCCGTTTACGGATGAGTTAATTAGGTCGGGTTTAGAACTTAAAGGTGGGGATAGGGTTGAATTAGTTGATGTTTTGGGAAAACAGTATTGAGCTATAACATTGATCTATCAACCCAAAACCTAAAACTCAAAACTCAAAATATTAAAGCCGGAGTGTATTTCTTAATTGTTATTACCTCAGTTGAAAGAAAAACGGTGAAGGTGGTTAGGGGGTAAAAAAACAGTGATTTTTTATTGCAACTGATCTTTTACTACCAGCCTGTAGCCGTTACCATGCACGTTCATTAATTCAACGTTGTCATCTTCTTTTAAATACTTGCGCAGTTTAGTAATAAACACATCCATGCTGCGTGCGGTAAAGTAATTATCATAATCCCAAATTTTGCGTAACGCAATTTCGCGAGTGAGGATATAATTCAAATAAACACACAACAAGGCAAGAAGAGAAGCTTCTTTGGGGGAAAGTTTTTGTTCTTTATTAAAACCATTAATTGTGCGAAGTTTAGAATTGAAAGTAAACTTGCCAATTTTAAAAAATATGCTGTTCGTTTAATTTCTGTGTAATGGTCTCGCTACGGTTAAGCAGCGCTTTAATCTTGAGTAAAAGAATTTCAGAGTCAAATGGTTTGGTGATGTAATCATCAGCACCAATTTTAAATCCCTTAATCATATCTACCTTCATGGATTTGGCGGTAAGAAAAATTAAAGGAATGTTTTTGTCTTTGTCTTTTATTTTTTCGGCAAGTGTAAAGCCGTCCATTACAGGCATCATTACATCAAAAATGCAAAGGTCAAATTTCCCTTTTTCGAAATGTTTTAGTGCCTCGGCACCATCGCGGTATAGATGCACATCAAAATCCTGCATGTTTAAATAATCCTTTAACACCATTCCAAAATTGGTGTCGTCCTCAGCAATTAAAATTTTTGATTTTCCTGTAAGTAATGTCATTTTTCTTTTTGTTTATGATTGTGAATTTGAACTAGAGACTGGAATAATTAATTGAATAGTGGTGCCTTTGCCGGGTGTGCTTTCAGTTACTCTTACATCGCCCTTGTGCGCAAGTGCTATAGCTTTTACAAAACTCAATCCAAGGCCAAACCCTTTTACATCGTGCACATTGCCGCTTGTGGCACGGTAAAATTTTTCAAAATATTTTTTTGCATCTTTACTCATGCCAATGCCGTTGTCTTTTACGGAAATATGCACCGCATTTAACAAGAGTTGTGTAGTTACAATTATTTCGGGTTTCTCCGGTGTGTATTTATTGGCATTGTCTAAAAGATTAAGCACAGCGTTCAAAAGCAAGGCATAATCACCGGTAATTTCTCCAACAGTATCAGCAGGTGCAAATTCAATCTTTCCTTCTTTGTTTTCAACTTGTAAACGTATTTGTTCAACCGCTTTTGCAACTAATTCGTTAATCAAAATTCTTTCACTCTTGATGTTAAAATTCTTTTTATCCAGCAGCGCCATTTGCAGAATGGTTTCTACACATGTTTGTGCATGCGCGCATTCTCTTCTTTTATAATGCCCATGTATCGTGCAACGCTGTCCTTATTCTCATAAATTTTCGGTTGGCTACGGCATCACTAGCAAGTGATATGGTTGCAATAGGTGTTTTGAACTCATGCGTCATGTTGTTAATGAAATCATTTTTTATTTCACCCAATTTTTTTTGACGCAAAATAACATGTATGGTATAAGCCAGTCCTAAAACAATAATTAGTGAAAAAGCCGATGAGCTAAGCAACATGGGCCACATGCCCGAAAGAAAATATTTTACATCTTGCGGAAATATCACAGATAAAAATACAGGCTGAGAAAAAACATCATTGGGAAATAGGTCAACAATATGATGGCTTTGGCTCAGTGCTTTTACATCCTTTCCTCTATTAGCATAAGCAAGTGTACTAAAGTGATCGTCACTCACCCCATAGTCGTATTCAATGTTAATTCCTTTGTTGTTTAATTCGTGACGAATTAAACTGTCAAGTTGTTTTTGGTTTACGCGTTGCTGCAGGGTTCTGTCATCGGTTGCAAATTCTATGGCAACTTCGTTCATTACCGATTGAAATTTTTTGAGTTTGCTGTCAATCTTTTCGCGTTGTTTTTGCAGTAATAGTTTTTTTTGTTCTAATTTTTCTGTTTGTGCAATAATTGCGTTAGAAGATTTATCAATGGTAATTACATTGTTGTTGTGCCGTAAAATAATTTTTCTTCCACCCACATTTCTTACTTCCATTTTTATCTCATCAAAGCTTTCATCATCTAACGGATCGGGGTAATCGGGCGGATAAAGAGGTGACGACATAGAACTAATTTTGGGTGGCAAAGGAGGTTCAGGCGGCTCCTCAGGAAACTCAGTTAAACTTTCTTTGTTTCTGAAAACGGAAAAAACCGAATCGTTATTAATGGTTACAAGCCTGTTGCTGATTATGCTGTATGCTTCCTTTGTTTCAAGTCTGTCGGCAACATTATGCAATGCCTCGTTTACACGGGTATTAAACTGCTCTTGAATAACTTCGTAATCGTGCACAATCCAGTTTACCTGCATGTAAATAATACCTACAAGCGCCACGCTCATTAATGCAGCAATAACAAAAAGCCTGGTTCTGCTCATGCGAAACAAAAATAAAATAATGCTTAGTGAGCTAAATTGGTTTAACCTTTTTTAACTGGAAAACACTATGCTTGAAAACTATCTCACAGCCTCGTTCAAAAACTTTATCAACGGCATCATTGCCTTGTAAGAAGCTGTAAGTTCTTTCACAAAATTTTTTGATGCAATGGTTTTGTCATCCAGTTTTCTTGTGGCAATGTAGCTTGTGTATTTTAAAAGTTCAATATCGGCAAAGTCTTTATCAAATCCTTTCGGGTTTGTTTTGAGTTTAATTTCTTCTAATCCTCCAAAATATTTTTTAAAATTTTTTTCGCTGATTATTTTTTTAAACGCTTTGGTATTGTATTGAATTTCCTGCCGTATGGCTTTTAACTCAGGAGGCATTGGCATATACCTGCCACCTGCAATAAATGAATTACCACCCGGTTCAATATGTACATAAACTCCTGCCATTTCCATTTTCTTTCCACCCTCGTTAATGGATGCACCCATGTTGGTTTTGTATGGGTCCTTATTTTTTGAAAAACGCACATCGCGGTAAATTCTAAAAGTGCATTTACGTGCTTCTAATCCTTTTAGTTTGGGATTTATTTTTACAAATTGATTAAGTATTCCGGCAACAAAACTTTCAAAGTCGGTTTTAGCGTTTTCGTATCGCGGTTTGTTTTTTTCAAACCAATCGCGGTTGTTGTTTTTTTTAATGTCTTTTATAAAGGATAAAGTGGAGGGTTGCAACATTTTATTTTGTTTTAGCGATTAACAAAAATAAAAATTGTACTCTGATTTATTATTGACCAATTAAACTTAATGCAGTGCAGCGCGGTGAGGAAGCGATGCACATATCTTAGCTTCTTCTTCTGTAAGCTGCTCTAAGCGTTTATACACCTCGTCTTTATTATAATATTCCAATGCCATTTTCACAAAAATGTTTCCATGTTTGGCTTCGCTTGCCCACAGTATTTTATAAAAGCGTTTGAGGGCTGCATCTTCCAGCGCTTCTTCCACAAGCCTGAATCTTTCTGTACCGCGGCATTCAATTATTGAACCGAGTAAAAAGCGGTCGAGTAAGCGCTGGTGCGAGGGTGCGCAACAATTTTAGCAGAGGTTCCACATAAGGATCTTTTTCGGCATTTGATTTTAATGCAATACCGCGCTCGTGCATAATATCGTACACCTGCTTAAAGTGCTCCATTTCTTCTAATGCTGTTTCTACAAGCCAAGGAATAATTTTTGTTTTGTCGGGGCATTTATACACTAAACTCATTGCCATAGCCGATGCTTTTCTTTCGCAATCGGCATGGTCCTGCAAAAACGAATTAAAATCATTCATAACTGTTGCAGTCCATTCAGGTGGTGTATCGTATTTTAAATCTAAAGAGAGTTTCATTTGAATAAAAAGTTGTGGCTGACTCTGATTTGAAGTATTACCCTATCGGAAGTAAAACCAGGAATAATTACAAACATTGGTTATATGTGTGATTGGTGGCCACTAAAGTAATAATGCGAGTTGAATTTTTTTGAGGGGGGAGTATTGCCATTTCAAATTCTATTTGTTTTTACATTTACGCCACTTGAAATTTTAAAACCAATGTAGCCTCGTTAAATTTAGAGCTATGAAAATTTACTGCCATTTATATATTCCGTTATTGCTGCTGCAAGCGGTAACCGATACCCCAAGCAATCCAATAATTAAATTTTTATTGGAGGAGAGAGCATGGCTATGGCCTTTGTTGTTTACAATATTTGCTGCTATTGTTACGGCAATAGTTTGGGTAATTAAACACCGAAAACAAAAACCCGAACCGGAAGGAATGACTACCGCCATGCAAAACCTATATACCGATGCGGTTAAAAAAAACGAAATTTTAGAAAGCAAGATAAAAGAACTTGAAGCGCAAAAGTTTAATGAAACATACAGTGAAAAACCCGATGCCGGAAAACTGAAACAACTAAACACTGAAATAGATGCATTACGAAACCAGTTAGCGGTGTTAATTTCAGAAAACGAACAATTACGCAATGATGTAATTGCAAAAACAAAAGGCATACAGGAGCAACTAACACTTGATGCTGCCAACGACCCGCTTAAAGCCGCAGCGGCATAATCTTTAAAACGTGGCGATACTGCCAATGCCCGCTCACTGTTATTAAGAGCAGCCAAAGAAGATACCGGTTTGGCAGATACGGCAGAAGTTATTGTCAACGCAAAAAAAGCAGAAGCAGCTAAATCTTATTTTCAATTGGCAGGATTAGATGAAAAGGAACTGCGTTATGCTGATGCCCTTAAACATTACCGCAATGCTGTAAACCTGCAACCGCAAAATGCACTCTACCTTAATGAGCATGGAAATTTCCTAATAACAATGGGGCATTATAATGAGGCACTACATAACTTGAACAATGCCCTTGCTAATTTAACTGAAAGCAATTGTGAATGGGAAGGAACAATTCGTAACAACCTCGGAATAGCTTACGGTAATAAAGGCGAATACGACAAAGCCATAGAGTTTTACAATAACGCTTTGGTTATTGATAAAAAATACCTTGGCGAAGAACATCCAGATATTAGCACCAAATACAACAACCTAGGTGAAGCTTTCTGTAACAAAGGCGAATACGACAAAGCCATTAGCTATTACAATAAGGCGATTGAAATTGATAAAAAATATCATGGTGAAGAGCATTCTAAAATTGCCATCCGTTACAACAACCTCGGTGATGTATATGGTATCAAAGGCGAATACGACAGAGCCATATACTATATTACAAAAGCTTATGAAATTGGTAAAAAATATTTTGGAGAACATCATCCTAATATATCTACCTTGTACACCAACCTCGGTTCAGCTTATGCTAAAGGCGAATACGACAAAGCAATAGACCATTATAACAAGGCGCTTGTCATTGATAGAAAATATTTTGGCGAAGAGCATCCCAATATTGCCATCCGTTATAACAACCTCGGTTTAGCTTATAATAACAAAGGCGTATACGATAAAGCCATAGATTATTACAACAAGGCGCTTGCTATTGATATAAAATATTATGGCGAAGAGCATCCTAAAATTGCTACTCGTTACAACAACTTCGGTGCATGTTACTATAAAAAAGGTGAATTCGACAAAGCCATTGACTATTACAACATGGCGATTGTTATTGATAAAAAATATGTTGGCGATAATCATCCTGATCTTGCAACTGCATACAACAACCTTGGTGCAGCTTATGATGACAAAGGCGAATACGATAAAGCTATAGACTATTATAACAAGGCGCTTACTATTCTGCACAAATTCCATCCCAATGGGCATCCCTATATTGATATTACCGCAAATAGTCTTGCCTCCGCCCGTGAGGCATTAGCGCAATCAAAAAAATAATTTTTAAAAGCAACACAGGGGCGCAGAGAAACAGAGCAGCACAGAGATTTTTTAATAACCCCTGAGCTTTAACCCTCCTAAAGAGCAATAAAAGGATTGTATAAGTGCCTTTATTTACCTCCTTTTACTCTCCCTAAAGTGGGTGGAACCTGCTTTTGCTTCTTACTGCTGTTTCATTGCCTGGTTCCCCTTTAGGGGCCAGGGGTAATATGGCAATTTTCTTCTATTCCTTCCCTGTGCTACTCTGTTTTTCTGCGCCCCTGTGTTGCTTTTCTCTCTTCTCCCGCCAAAAACCGCCAAATTCAAACCCAAACCCGCCAAACTCAAACTTTGGCTTGATGGAGGGGTGGGTGCGGGGATATGTTTGAGTCATTAAATAAAAAAATGATGCAGGAAGGTAGAAATAAAATTGGCAAGCCATTATATGCTGCTGTCAATTGCCAGCGTGGTAATGGCAATTGACAAAATCATTTTGGCATCTGCCAAAACCCAATTGGCAGACCATGAAATGATTTTAGCACTTGCCAAAATGAAACTGGCAAGCCCTATAATGATTTTGGCAGACCATAAATTGATTTTGGCAGTTGCCAAAATGAAATTAGCAGACCCTGAAATGGTTTTGGCAGATGCCAAAATGAAATTGGCAAGCCCAGATGGAATGTAAAATATTAAATATCAACACTTTATAAATTTCACACTAAAAACCCCTTAAAAAATGCCAAAAAACTATTACATCCCCGACCGCGAGCCCGAACTACTACTATGGCTCCAAAACTTTAACACCAAAATAGCCACCCAAGGCCCTGTTTTGGGACTTACCGCAGCCCAGGTTACCAACCTGCAAAACCTTTGTTCAGATTTATCTGACTCTATTACCAAAGCCGAAGAAAGCAAGCGCGATGCACAAGAGGTAACCAACGCCAAAAACACCCTTAAAGCAAGTACCCTTAGCGACATGCGCCTGAGCATTAAAAACATGAAAAGCACCGTAGCCTACACCGAAGCCATTGGCGAAGACCTGGGCATAGTAGGCAGCGAGCAGCCGTTTGACCCCGCCACCTTTAAAACCACACTAAAGGCACGCACCTTCCCAGGCTATGTAAACATAGAGTTTTTAAAAGGCAAGAGCGATGGCGTAAACATTTACACAAGACTAAAAGGCGCAGCCAACTGGGCCTTTCTTGCCCGCGACACCGCCAGCCCTTACAACGACACCCGCCCCCTAACCACCCCCAACACCCCCGAAACCCGCGAGTACATGGCAATAGGCGTATTGGATGATGAACAAATTGGTCAGCAAAGCGATGTGGTGGAGGTAACGTTTGGCGGGTAACCAACCTATAGGGTAGCAGGGTGGCGTTGTGCGCAGGCTCTACTCACAGGTTTTATTGGAAAAATTACCAGGTATTAAATAACAAAAAACACACAACACTAACCATTCTCATTAAAAATGCGGAGGCAGCCGAAATGCCGCAATGTAAAAAGAGAGTAGGCGTAATTTAAAAATTAAAGAAAATGAAAAAAATAATATTACTCATTTTAATGGCAGTCATTTTATGCTCCAAATTAAATGCTCAAATAATGCCTATACCTAAATATCAAAAATCTGACATTATTAAACCGGTTTTTGAAAGGCAGAGATACAATTCACAAAATGAACTGGTAAATAAAAACGACTCAGTACTAAAAACTGCAAAAGTTTACAAGCATAAATTTGCCACCAATGAGTCTGATGACAAAAATATTTTCAACTCCATACAGGCAGCCAACCTGGTAATGAAAAAATTGGAAGACACCTTATATTTTTTAGATAACCAAACCATATACCTGTACAAGAAAAAAAGATTAAGAACATTTATTACACCATCTATAGATGATAGCAAACGGCAACCTTACCAGCAAAAACTACAAGAAATAGACGCAATTAATAAATTATATAAAAACAATGTTGATACCATAGATTCAATTAACGTAAAAAAAGATGTAACCACCGATTCAGTAAAAGAACGCATAAACAGTTTTGCAAAAAAGCGCGATGAATTTAAAGCTATGCAAACTCAATTAGAAAACCCAAGCCGATAGCATGAGCAACGATATTAGTTTCAACGTAAGCTCGCAACGCTCATTCTACCCGGTAGCCTTAAGCTTTTTCAAAAAAAGAAAAAAACTGGCATCCATCTTTAACAAATACTATTACGGCCGCACCGATTTTGCCACCCTCCAGGCATTAGAACTTAATCGGGCAGCAGGCATTACCAGTTTTACTTCTGAGTTGGGCAATGGATTTATTAAAACATTCAGACTATCACTTGCCGCCAATATTAACGATGCCGCCAATAATGAGGAAAATACTGACACAACTGAAACCGAAGTAACACAAAATGATTTACAAAAATTAGTAAAGAATGGTGGCCAACTTGCATTTCGTATTTCCACACCAATCTACTATTATTCAAACAGCGAGGATTTCATACACTTCACTTTTAATTTCATAAACCAGTTTGCATCCGATGTAATTCCCGAAGAAACCAATGCCAACCAATACAATATAAGCAATTCCATTGGCGGCAATGCAGCATTTGACATTAGCACCGATGATAAAAAATGGATGTTTTATGCACAGTTCCCATTCTCATACATTTTTTGGCAACCCTAAATTTTACAACAATTTCCAATTTAGAGATTTCTCTGTCCTTAAAGGAAGCTTTGGCGTAGTATTTAACAGCCAGTTTGGTATAGATATATCAGGCGTTTTTTTAAGCACCCAGCATAAAATACAATACACCCCCTGGAGTATTGGATTTAAATTTACACCTCCTGCAAATGCCAATTAAAAGATTTTTTTTAACCGCACCTAAATTTATATTTACCCTCGCAACCCACTCATTCAATCAAACAATCTAAAACTATTAATAATGAAAAAACTAATCCATATAATTTTAGCGGCAGCAATCATTTGCTCTTGCAACCAAACTGCAAACGAAAAAACACAACCCCCCGCAGATTCTGATACTAATACTGCTCAGTCTAAACAAGCATTGGGTAAAGGTACAGGAGGCGCTGGTGCAGCCACAGTCGCTTTAGACCTTGATTGCGAATACTGCAAACCCGGAGATAGGCACATAGCTACAGAAGGCAGCGCATGGCTTGAAATTGATAAGTTCAGGAAAGTATATAGCAGAAAAATTAACAACATAGGTGGCACCCTTATACTAAGGGATATAACCAACAAAACAACAGATGTAAAAAACTTGGTAGAGCCCTGGGATGTTCTAAAATTTCATTTGTGTTACGATAAAGGATATTTATTTCTTGCCCTTGACAGTGCTGGACAATGTGTTCCTGACAGTGATACATCCGGTACATATACCCCTACTACATCAAGTGAAGAGAGATTAATAGTATCTTCTACCGATAACTATATTCCAATGACTGCTGTTGGCACAAGCCAGGGTGACGTTAAAAATCACCTAAAAAACTATCACGTACTCAATTCATTGGAAGTAACCACTTTGCCAATTGAAGAGGTTAATATTTACTCACAACAGTTTAACTCTACTAGCTGGCTTAAAGAAAATTACCCTTGTGAATACGCCTATTTTTCAAAAACTCCGGTTGTTGATTTTATTCGTTCCGGAAATAGGTACCAATACTTTCCGCTATTACTTTGGTTATGATACAAGTGATGACAGTGTTCATAGAATTAGAATTTATATAATTGGAGTGTATGAAAGAGGTGCTCATCAATATTATAATTATTTAACGAAACCATTTGATGGAGGTGAAACCCGCATCCGCGAAACCTCACGCCCCAAACCTTAACGCTTGCAGTTTATGACCGAGCAACAAGAAAATTTAATAGTTTACGCATCTGCACTTTCAGTAATCCTGCCCATTTCGGCAGGATTACTTTGTTTCAGCAAATTAACTCCTTTAGCCAAATCATTTATACCATTTCTTGTTTTGGGTGGTTGTGTAGATTCAATAAGTATTTTAATAGAAAGTAATGCAACCAACATTCTGTTAAACATTTACCGCCTGACAGAAGTAATTTTTTATACATGGTTTATTACAAAAGTACTGGGCAATGCGTTTTTAAATAAATATTCGGGCAAATTTTTTTTATCAATTCTGATAGTTTATTTGGCAACACATTTTCTTGTTCTTAAAAATTACAACCTTATTGCTTTAAACGCGTATTTTGATTTTGTTTCATCTATGATGCTTTCATTTTTATCGGCATTCACTATTTTAAAATCAACAGAATATGATAACAAGCAAAATATAAAAAGCTACTTTTATTTTCTTACAGGAATTTTTATCTATGTTTTTTGCACCAACATTTTATTTGGAACCATAGCCAATGACGAAATAAGAGATGAGTATTGGTTCGTTCACAACCTCCTGAATATTCTTGCGATGCTTATTTACACAGTTGCTTTTGTAAAATCTTCAATTAAGATTAAAACAGAACTTTTTAATAGCGCAAGTTAAAAACCCCAATTCATTCCCCGGAGCATCAGTCGCATCCAATAATTTCTCCTTAAGCTATCCACCCCACCAACACTTCCAACCCTAGTAACTCCTCAAATCCCTTCTAACCCTTTTCCACCCCCATTTCCCCTGTTCGCACATTTTTGACACTACCATTTGCTCATTTAAAAATTACTTTTACTTTTGCGTCCCCCATAAAAAGGGGTTAAACTATTTAATATCGTGGATACTTTATCTTACAAGACTGTTTCTCTTAATGCCAAAACTGTTAATAAACAGTGGATTTTGGTTGACGCTACCGATATGGTAGTTGGTCGCTTATCATCACAAATTGCAAAAGTGCTTCGCGGAAAACACCGCGCTGGCTTTACCCCGCATGTTGATACCGGTGATAATGTGATTATTATTAATGCCGAAAAAGTAAAATTTACCGGTAACAAATTTACCGAGAAAGAATATGTATGGCACACCGGCTACCCTGGCGGGCAGCGTTTTACAAGCCCTCGCAAACTCAACGAAAAATTTCCTGAGCGCATTTTAGAATATGCCGTGCATGGTATGTTGCCAAAAAACAAATTAGGCAATGCACTTAAGCGCAACCTTTACATATACAAAGGAGCAGAACACCCACATGCTGCACAAAAACCAACTCCAACAAAATTTGATATTTAATTTAAATGAACGCAATACATAAAGTAGGAAGAAGGAAAACATCTGTTGCCCGCATATACATGACACCGGGCACAGGCGCAATAACTGTTAACGAGCGCGAGTACAAAAATTATTTTACTACCGGTCCGTTGCAGTACAAATTAAACCAGCCTTTTATTGTTACCAACCTTAAAGAACAGTGGGATGTGGTGGTTAACGTACAGGGCGGAGGCATAACAGGTCAGGCAGAAGCCGTGCGCCTTGCCATATCACGCGCTATTTGCGAAGTGGGTACAGAACACCGTCCGGCTTTAAAAAAAGAAGGTCTATTAACCCGCGACCCACGCATGGTTGAGCGTAAAAAGCCAGGTCAGAAAAAAGCCCGCAAAAGATTCCAGTTCAGCAAACGTTAATATTTTAATTATACAAACACAGTACCTGTTACATGTCAGTTACCACACAACAATTACTTGATGCCGGTTGCCACTTTGGTCACCTCAAACGCAAGTGGAATCCTAAAATGGCTCCTTATATTTTTATGGAGCGCAATGGCATTCACATTATTGATTTAAACAAAACACAGGCTAAGCTCGAAGAGGCTGCTGCTGCTATAAAGCAAATTGCAAAAGCGGTAAAAAGTTCTTTTGTAGCCACCAAAAACAGGCAAAAGATATTGTAGCCAATGCTGCAACATCGGTTAACATGCCTTACATAACCGAGCGCTAGCCTGGTGGTATGCTTACTAATTTTGCAACACAACGCAAATCGGTTAAGAAAATGACAGGCTTTGAAAAGTTTATGAAAGATGAGTCTTTCAACAACATTTCAAAAAAAGAAAAACTGACAGTAAGTCGTCAAAAAGCCAAAATGGAAAAATTCCTTGGCTCTATTGCCGACCTTACCCGTTTGCCTGCTGCACTTTTTATTGTTGATATAATGAAAGAGCATATTGCAGTTGCCGAAGCACAAAAATTAGGCATCCCAACAATTGCTATTTGCGATACCAATACCGACCCATCTGAAATAGATTTCCCGATTCCGGCTAATGATGATGCTTCAAAATCTGTAGAAGTAATTATTGCTGAAATGATAAAAGCCATTGAAGAAGGAATGGGTGAGCGCAAAATGGATAAAGAAGCTGACCGCGAGCGCGAAGCTGCTGCAGAAGAAGAAAGTGGAGAACGTGGCGAGGGTGAGAAATCTTATGCCGTAGCCGGTGAAGAAGAAGAGGGTGATGCACCTACTGCTGCTAAACCTGCAAACAAAAAACCGGGTGCAGGCGGTGGAACAAGAGCAAGAAAAGGCGGACCAAAAAAATCTGCTGAATAAATAATACAATTATTCGTTTAACCATCTGGCTCTTCTGTCAACCGTGTGGTTGATGATAAGACAGGTGGTTAAATTATTTTAAAACATTCAACACATTAAAAAAAACAATAACAAAATAAAATGAGTACATTAACAATTAGTGCAGCCGATGTAAATAAACTCCGTCAAATGACCGGTGCCGGTATGATGGATTGCAAAAAAGCTTTAGCCGAAGCCAATGGCGATTTTGAAAAAGCCATAGATGAATTACGCAAACGCGGACAAAAAGTAGCCGCCAACCGTGCCGATCGCGAAACAAAAGAAGGTTATATCATTGCTAAAACAAATGCCGATGCAACCAAAGGATATTTGCTGGGCTTAACCTGCGAAACAGATTTCGTAGGCAAGAGTGCAGACTTTACCTCGTTTGTTGATGCTGTGCTTGACATAGCCATGAGCAACAATGCAAAAACAGTTGAAGAGATCAAAGCATTGCCTATGCAAGGCGTAACCGTTGGAGATAAATTATCTGACCAAATCGGAAAAATTGGTGAGAAGATGGAGTTTATTGCTTACGATATTATTGAAGCACCTAGGGTTGTAATTTATATTCATCCTGGTAACAAAGTAGTTTCAATGGTTGGTGTATCTTCTGCCAATGGTGCCGATGCAGGTAAAGATGTGGCTATGCAAATTGCAGCCATGAATCCTGTAGCAGTTGATAAAGATGATGTGGATCCTAAAATTATTGAGCGTGAAATTGAAATTGGTAAAGAGCAAGCCCGCCGGAAGGAAAACCCGAAGCAATGATTGAAAAAATTGCTTTAGGTAAATTAAACAAATTCTACCAGGAAAGCACTTTATTAAATCAATCGTTTATTAAAGACGAAAAGAAAACCATCCGTCAGTATTTAGATGGTGTAGAAAAAGGATTAACAGTAACTAAATTTAAACGCGTACAAATAGGCGGTTAATAGTTATTAAGCGAATAAGTAAGCCGTCTGCATTTTATGTTGACGGCTTTTTTGTTTTTTAGACGCAGCATAGCTTAATACAAGGTCATTCTGAACGCAGTGAAGAAACTCTTCAAAACCGAACTTAAAAAGTTTCTTCACTGCGTTCAGAATGACGGCTCTGAATCATTACCGTAGAAACCTCGGGTTCAAACATTCAATCAAACCCTGCCATTAATAAATATCGTTAACAAATTTTCACATGCAGCCTAACAACGAAACACTCATTTCCATTGCCAATCAATATGGCACTCCTGTTTATGTTTATGATGCCGAAAAAAATAATTGCACAATATAACAAACTGAAAAATGCATTTGCTGGCAACAACCTCAAAATAAAATATGCGCTTAAGGCGCTAAACAACATCAACATTTTAAAACTGCTCAAGCAACAAGGAGCAGGATTAGATGCTGTATCTATTTACGAAGTTCAGCTTGGATTGCGTGCAGGATTTTCAGCTTCCGAAATTTTATTTACCCCCAATGGAGTTTCGTTTGATGAAATAAAACAAGCAGTAACGTTGGGTGTGCAAATCAATATTGATAATATTTCCATCCTTCAACAATTCGGACATGAGTTTGGCAACTCTGTACCTTGTTGCATAAGATTAAACCCGCATATTGTTGCAGGAGGTAACGTACATATACAAACAGGGCACATAGATTCTAAGTTTGGAATATCCATTCATCAGTTGCGCCATGTAATAAGAATTGTAGAAAAAGAAAACATGCTCATTAACGGGCTGCACATGCACACAGGAAGCGATATACTTGATGCCGGTGTTTTTATACGTGGTGCCGAACTGTTATTTGACGCTGCTGTTAATTTTAAAGACCTTGAGTTTATTGATTTTGGCAGTGGGTTTAAAGTTGCCTATAAAGAAGACGATGTTATAACAGACATTGAAGAGTTGGGAAAAACAATTACAGAACGATTTCAAAGTTTTTGTAAAGAGTACGCCTGCCTGCCGGAGAGGCAGGGTAAGGAACTTGAACTATGGTTTGAGCCCGGAAAATTTTTAGTCAGCGAAGCCGGATTTTTATTGGTCAAAGTTAACGTAGTCAAGCAAACAACAGCCACCGTTTTTGCAGGAGTTGATTCCGGGCAAAATCATTTAATCCGCCCCATGTTTTATGATGCTTATCATCACATCATCAACATTTCTAATCCAACAGGCACTCCACGCATTTATACCGTTGTTGGAAATATTTGCGAAACCGACACGTTTGCGTGGGACAGAAAACTTGAAGAAGTGCGCGAAGGAGATATTCTCTGCATTAAAAACGCAGGCGCTTATGGATATACAATGAGTAACAATTACAATCTTCGTCCGCGCCCTGCCGAGGTTTTAATTTACAAGAACAACATACAACTTATCAGGAAAAGAGAAACCATAGATGACATTATTCAAAATATGGTAGAAGTGGAGTTGTGATTTCTTTTCGTTTATTTTTCAGTTGTATATTCGCGCGCAACTGAACAAAAGCTCTGCACAAATGAAGTATAACCGAATCCTTTTAAAACTGAGTGGCGAAGCCTTAATGGGCGATAAAAATTTTGGTATTGACAATACCCGTCTTTCTCAATATGCGCAGGACATTAAATCTATAGTTGATAAAGGTGTGCAAGTTGCTATTGTAATTGGAGGAGGAAATATTTTCAGGGGATTGCAGGCCGCAGAAGGCGGTATGGACAGGGTGCAGGGAGATTATATGGGAATGCTTGCAACAGTAATTAACAGCATGGCTTTGCAAAGTGCATTAGAGCAAAAAGGAATTAACACGCGCCTGCAATCTGCCATAAAAATGGAAGCTATATGTGAACCATTTATCAGGCGCAGAGCAGTACGTCATTTGGAAAAAGGCAGGGTTGTAATATTTGGTGCAGGCACCGGTAATCCATACTTTACAACAGATACGGCTGCATCTTTACGCGCCATTGAAATTGAAGCTAACGTAATTTTAAAAGGTACTCGTGTTGATGGTATTTATACTGCCGACGCCGAAAAAGATACATCGGCAACACGTTACAGTAAAATAACTTTTAACGAGGTTTTTGAAAAAGATTTAAAGGTGATGGACATGACGGCTTTTACACTCTGTCATGAAAATAAATTACCCATCATTGTTTTTGATATGAATAAAAAAGGCAACCTGATGAGTCTTGTGCAGGGTGATGAGGTCGGAACCCTTGTTGAGGGCTAAAATCAGTCATCAACTTTGTTAATTTTAATGGTATTGGCGCGCGAGCGTTCATTTAACGGAGTGCTTGCCACATGTATTATTATTTCGTGAGCATGTACATAACCATTGTCCTTTAAAATATTTTTTATGTCCGTTATTGTCTGATCGGTGCTTTCATATTTATCGTAATACAAACCACGTACGCCCCAAAATAAACTCAGCGTATTTAAAATGGGCTTATTATCTGTAAAAATAAAAGTGTTGGCTTTGGGTCGCTGGCTCGATATTTTGTAGGCAGTATAGCCACTATGAGTCATAGCAGCAATGGCAACAGCGCCTGATTGCATGGCTATAACACATGCATTATAGCAAGTAGAGTCTGAAATGAACGTTCTTGATTTGCTATCAGGTTTCCAAAAGCGGTAGTAAATACTTTCATCTGCTTCTACTGCTAAAATTATTTTTTGCATGGCTTTAACTGTTTCAACAGGAAATTTTCCTACCGATGTTTCGCCACTCAGCATTAAAGCATCTGCACCATCATAAACTGCATTACCAACATCATTTGCCTCAGCACGTGTAGGCCTGAAGTTGGTAACCATGCTTTCCATCATTTGTGTAGCAATAATTACAGGCTTGCCCGCTTCTCGGCATTTGCTAACAATTTTTTTCTGTATGATTGGAACTTTTTCCATTTCTACTTCCACCCCTAAATCACCACGAGCAACCATTACTCCATCTGTTGCAGTAATTATTGCATCAATATTATCTACCGCTTCAGGCTTTTCAATTTTTGCAATAACCTTTGTTTGCTTGCCATGCTTCTTGATAATTTCTTTAAGGAATAAAATATCTCGCGCACTTCGCACAAAAGATAGCCCTATCCATTCAATATTATTATTAAGAGCAAAAGTCAAATCGGCATGGTCTTTTTCAGTAAGTGATGGTAAAGAAATTTTGGTGTTTGGAAGATTTACCCCTTTACGCGATGATAAAACACCGCCATGTATAACAGTAGTTATTACCTCTGCATCATTCAAAATATTTTCTACCTGCAGTTGAATCTTGCCATCATCAATTAAAATTAAATCCCCTTTTTTTACGTCAGTAATAAAAGAACTGTATTTAATGTAAGCCATTTCGGCATTGCCTATGCAAAGCTTGGTTGTAAGAATAAATTGTGCCCCATCATTCAGTTCGCAACTTCCATTTTCAATTTCGCCTATCCTAATTTTTGGCCCTTGCAAATCAAACAATATTGCTATGTGAGAATCATTCTGCTCATTTATCTCTCTTATATTTTCCACTATTTGCTGCATTACTGCATGTTCGCCATGGGATGCGTTTATTCGCAAAACATCAGCTCCTGCATCAATAAGTTTATCCATCATTTCTTTTGATGATGATGCCGGCCCTATTGTTGCAACAATTTTTGTTTTACTGAAATGTTTTTTTGACATGTTTAATCAAATAAAAGGTTTTCTGCCGATTTTAAAGATGACGGCTCTATTTGTGTAACTGCAGTAATAACCTCTAAGGTTTTAATTTGTTTGAGAATGCTTCTAAAGTCAATATTTTTTTCTTCCGATTTCAGTACTAAAAAATAATCGATGGTTGCTTTTTCCGGAATCAATGTGCCCGATGTGCCTTTGTTAGATAAAATGTAGTATTCGTGCCCGAACTTATTTTTAAAACCATAAAAAGCATAAAAAGATTTTGCGCCTAATTTTCCAGTGTTAATGCTGTGGTCTGTTAATCGCTTAAAACTAATGTTAAGCAAAGCATTCAATTCAAAACATACCCGGTAATCTTTATAACCACATACAATGCCAGCTAAAAAAAATCAAAGCTTTCGCTGTAATCAATCTTTAAAATTTTTTTAGCCATTGCGCAAAAATCAAAAAATTAAAGCAATAAAAAAGGAGCTCTTCTGAGCTCCTCTCTTGCAAGCGATGAGTTTAAATTATTAATTATTTTCCACCTAACATGTAGCGAATAGAAATTTGAATGTTGGTATTGGTAACTTTTTAATCATCAACAGGATCTTTAATGGTATTGGCGAAGCCAAGTCCATAGTTTGCACCGAAACCTAATCCGCTTTCTAATTGATAGCCTAATCCCACATTTAGTCCAAAATCAGTACTGTTAACAAATTCCTTGTAATCAATATCGTTATCTCCATCAGTGTATTTAGCCGACATTAGTATCCCTACATAAGGACCAACTCCAATGTTAAAACCAGTTCCTTCTTCGCCAAAAGCATAGCGTAAAGTAATTGGAATATCAATGTAATTTACATTGCTTTTAAACTTACTCTCTTCAGAATCCTGACTTCCTTTCATTGAAAACTGAATACCCGGTTCAACAGAAATGTTATCGGTTATACCGATAGAAACAACACCACCAATGTGGGCACCAATTTTCATGGCATTGTTTTCTACATCACCTGCAACATTGGCAAGATTTAAACCTAAAACCGGTCCATACTTAATTTGTGCATCAGCACTAAATGTTGCAACAGCAAGTGTGCATGCAGCAACCAACATTTTAGAAATTTTGTTCATAGTTATTTATTTTGAATTTTTAATTTTGTTGGGGTCAAATCTAACAGTGATAACTACAGTCTCAAAATAATAAAACATGATTTTTACCCACGTTTATGTTAATAAACTGATGTTGAACATATAAGAATTATGCTGAGTGCTTTTAGTGATGAGCATTTTATGCACGAAGCATTAAAAGATGCTACGTTTGCTTTTAATGAGGACGAAATTCCTGTGGGTGCTGTTATAGTTTGTAATAACCGTATAATTGCAAGAGCACACAATATGACTCAAAAACTTAATGATGTAACTGCACATGCCGAAATGATTGCATTTACATCAGCATCTTCTTTTCTCAATTCAAAATATTTAACCAATTGCAAACTATATGTTACCCTTGAACCATGCGTAATGTGTGCAGGTGCTTCCTTTTGGACACAAATTCCAGAAATTATTTTTGGAGCGTTTGATGATAAAAGAGGCTTCTCAATTATTGATAAAAAAATTCTTCACCCTTCAACAAAAATTAAGGGTGGGATTTTGCAAAATGAATGTGGAGACCTTTTAAAAACTTACTTTCAAAAAAAGCGTACATAAATTTAAACACAAATAGCCTCAACCATTTTTTCGGTTAACGGCTTATTTAAAAATTTGCGTACCAACGGGTTTTTATTGGCACGATTTAAATCTTTAAAACTATCGCTGCTTGATAGTAAAATAATTTTGCACTTTTTTTGAATATCTGAATGGAGTTTAGAAAATTCTTCTATAAAGGAAAAACCATCCATTTCAGGCATCATTATATCCAAGAATATAACATCAGGCAATTGCTCTACCGGAGTCTTTTTTATTTCTTCAAGTGCAATCTTTGCATTTGTTTTGGTATTTATGGCTTTGCAAAAACCATTTTTCTCAATAATACCCTTATTATATAGGTTGTCAATTTCGCTATCGTCAATAAGTAAAACGCTATTATATCTTTTTGTTGTCATATAAAAAATGCTAATGAAAATATTTTAATTCCTTTTGTAAAGATGCAGGATGTGGTAATACGTTTTGAATATGAATTTGGTTAGGAATTTCAATAATAAATTCGGTTCCAATATTCTCGGCACTTTCAACTGATATTTTACCTCCTAATTTTTTTACTATTTCATTTACCATATATAATCCGGTTCCTGCTCCCGCATTATTGTTTTTATTGAAGAGTTCAAAAATTTTTCCAATACCTTTTTCATTTATCCCTTTCCCATTATCCGCTATACTTAAAATAGCTTTGTAATTGTCGTATTCAACACCAATTTTTACTCTCGAAACAATTCCGTCTTTTTTATACTTAAAACAATTAATAAGTAATGTGTTTAGCATTACTGCAATAAGCTGAGGATTAGAATAAAAATTTTTACTTGTATTAACAGACGACTCCATTATCATTTCATCCGAGCCGGGAAAAGAAACCAATCCGTAAATACAATTATTTACCAATTGCCTGAAATCAACTTCAGCAACAGTATCAAGAGCTTGTGGTATGATGTGTTTTGCTTTCAACTAAGCAGTTATTTTCTGTAGTGCACTCTCTGGTTGTATAATGCCATTTAGTTCAACACTATAGCCATACAAGCCAATATAACCTGCTTCTTTAAAAGGCACCATTGTAAACCTGAATAAATACTCATTAAAAGGAATATTTACATCCTTGGTTTGAAATTTTTCAGTTGTATTAAATATCCCCGGCATCACTTTAGTAAGCGGAGAAGGAACTTTTTTACCCAACTCGCAACCCCATTTAGACATAAATGCCATAGCGGCTGTGTTGTGGTAAATTACCTTGTTATCAAGACTGAATTTGATAACGGGAAACATGTTTGTGTCATGTTTTTGTTTTTTGTTTTTTGACTGCATGTAGTAAATGTTTGAGTTTTTATCTCTGATTAAACGATGATTTTATCATAAGGCTTCACTTTTGCTTAAAATATTATTGCATTTGTAAGGTAATAAGCAAAAGCATCGGCAATTTTTGGCTTTTATATAGACCCCCCTCTCTTACACAACTTTTTGTTTGCAGGAAAGGCCTTTAATTTGGCATGTAAGATTTTTCAAGAAATGATGAAAAAAATCATATTGCAGTACTACTGTTTTACTTTCTGCCTTGTCAATCTTACCTTTGCTGCAATAAACAACATAACACAATGCCATATCCAGAACAAATTTGCGCACCCATGCGCCAGGATTTAACCAATGCCGGGTTTGAAGAATTAAAAACTACGGAACAGGTTGAATCAACTATTCCGAATTCAAAAGGAAGTTTATTATTAGTAATAAACTCAGTATGCGGATGTGCAGCAGGTACTGCCCGCCCAGGAGTTAAACTTTCGCTTAAAGGAGAAAAGAAACCTCAAAAACTTGTAACCGTTTTTGCAGGACAAGATTTGGAAGCTACCTCTCAGGCAAGAAAATATACCATACCATTCCCTCCATCATCCCCTGCTATTGCTTTATTTAAAGATGGAGAATTGGTTCACATGGTTGAGCGCCACCATATAGAAGGGCGATCTGCTGAAATGATAGCCGAGCACTTAAGCCAGGCTTACAACGAGTTTTGCTAACCAACAAAAATTTAAAAAATGCCTTGGTGGTTACTTGCTGTCCAAGGCATTTTTTATGATAGCCCTATATGTATCTTTTAATAACTCAAGATTTTCTTCTGAAAAATTAATAGTGTCAATAGGCTTGTGTACGGTAACCGGGGCAATGCCTGGCCTGCCCCCAAGGTGTTTATAGTTCTTAGTATCAGGCAGCAACCGGAAATTCCTATGATATGTCACAGGAATGATTTGAACTTTATTTTCTACTGCTAATTTAAATGCACCATTTTTAAACTTGCCAATTTCGGGTGTGCATTCAGGTATGGTAGCTTCTGGAAAAATGGCTATGGAAATTCCGTTTTGTAAATCGCTTACTGCACGAAGATATGCTTTATGACTGGCAGTTTTACTAGCACGATTTACCCCTATGTTCATTCGTTTAAAAAAAATATTAAAGCAGGGCACATCTTCCAACTCCGCTTTTCCCATAAAATGAAAATAGTTTCCTATGGCAACATAGGTCATTAAAATATCAAGGTATGAAGTATGATTGGGGCATATAACATACGTGGTATTTTTGTCAGGTGTAAACTCATACTTAACTTTAGGAAAAATTCCTGCACACCACAAAATAAGTTTGCAGTTTATGCGCATTAACTTAAAAGTAAGGAGGTGCGGGGCTTTTGATAAAAAAAGAGTTAGAAGATGCAACGGAAAAAATAGAAAAAACAGAATGACAGCCTGCGTAAAAAACCAGAATCGCCAGATGTTTCCAAAAACTGCTTTTACAAACTGCATGGCGCGAATTTATAATTATACCTGTTCCATTTTTGTTTCAATTCATGAACGACAATAATTAGATTTGCCCTCAATGGAAACAGTTGTAAGTGGTATAAGACCCACAGGAAATTTACATCTCGGCAATTATTTTGGCGCAGTAAAGAATTTTTTAAAAATGCAGAACGATGCTCATTGCTTTTTCTTTATTGCCGATTATCATTCATTAACCACACATCCAACTCCTGCCGATTTACACAAGAGCGGCAGGCAGGTGCTGGCAGAGTATTTGGCTTGCGGCATTGATCCGGATAAAAGCGTTATTTATATGCAGAGTGATTTGCCACAAACGGCAGAGCTTTATTTGCTGTTAAATATGAATGCTTATGTAGGTGAATTAGAAAGAGTAACTTCCTTTAAAGATAAAATCCGAAAGCAACCCAATCCTATAAACGCAGGTTTATTGACCTACCCCGTGCTGATGGCTGCCGACATTTTAATACACCATGCAGCCAAAGTTCCTGTGGGGAAAGATCAGGAGCAACATTTAGAAATGACACGCACTTTTGGTAACCGCTTTAACCGCTTGTATAAAACAGATTATTTTCCGGAACCTGTTGCATATAATTTTGGAGAGGCATTAGTAAAAATTCCGGGATTGGATGGTAGCGGGAAAATGGGGAAAAGCGAGGGTGAGGGCAATGCTGTTTTTTTAATTGATACGGATGAGGTAATCAAAAAAAAGGTAATGCGGGCAGTTACCGATAGCGGACCCACACTACCAAATTCTGAAAAGCCTGACAGCATTAAAAATTTATTTACGCTCATGGGTGTTGTTTCTGCACCTGAAACTATTTCTTTTTTTGAAGAAAAATATAACGATTGCACCATAAGATATGGTGATATGAAAAAGCAATTGGCAGAAGACATGATAAAATTTATTTCTCCTATAAGAGAAAAAAATTAACGCTATTGCAAATGATGATAACTACTTAAGAAAAGTAGCCAAAGAAGGAAAAGAAAAAGCCGCTGCCAGTGCAAATAAAACCATGAAAGAGGTGAGAGAGATTATTGGTTTTAGGGAATTTTAAAATTCTATATGATTAAAAATTTCCAGGTAGGTTACAAGTTCCCCCTTTCAGGTTGCCTGCCCCTTCGGTAGGTAGGGATTTAGGAAGAGCTATTTACATCCTCACCCACTCTTCAGGCACAATATCATTTTCCTGCTGGCTGCCATCTGCAAACCATGTTTGCGGGGCAATAACAATTTTATTTTTAAAACTACCTAACCATGCAGCCCACCAGGAAAAGGTACTATTGGAAATAACAAAATGCTTGCATGAACTCATTAGTTTAAATTGCTGGTGATGGTTGTTGTTGCAATTATTATCATCCATAAAAGTTGCTGGGTATTCAAACTTTAAATTTTGTTTGCACCATTCTATATCGTCAGAAAAAATAAAAGCAGTAATATCGTTTTGTGAGGCTGCAATTTTCTTTAAAGCATTATAGTAGTAATCATTGCTTTTTGCGCCAATCATTTTGCGGTAGTGTTCGTTAGAAACATAATCTCCACGCCTTATGTGCAAACAAACCGAGTTGGTGCTTTCTATTTTGTTTAATGACAAACCTGATTTTTCATCAGGAGTATTGTTTAACTGATACATTTGGCGCAATTCAGCTTCGGCACCGTTAAAAAATTTGGCACTCTGAAAACTGCCTACTATGCAACAATCATTTTGCAAATTCCAAAAACTATTGTCAAAAGCATGATTGGGTTGAATGTAAACCTGAGGCTGAGAAAAAATTCTTTTAACACGACTCAATATTTTTGCCTGTAAAGTAACTGGTGTTGGATTAAACTTTTCTATTTCACTTTTACTAGCAAACCTTTCTTTAATATTAAATGCATGCAATTCATAATCTCTTACTACATGGTGCGGATTATCGGGGCGTTCTTCAAGTAATGTTAAATCAATCTTTACTTCTGTGCCTAACTTTTTTGCAAGCCCTGTTGCTGCAGCATACTGAAACAACTGGTTGCCCATACCTCCCATTAATCGCACTAAAACCATATGTATTTAGTTCAGAATTTTTTCTACCAGTTCGTTGTACTGATGCACCCCAGAAATTTTACCATGTTTCAGCTCAATAATGCGGTCGCAGTTTTTAAGCGTGGTAATGCGGTGTGCAATTATAAAAATGGTGCGGTTGCTGGTTGAAAGCGCATCAATGGCTTCGCTTACTTCTTGCTCTGTTTGCGTATCAAGCGCTGAGGTAGCCTCGTCAAAAATTAAAACCTGTGCATTGCGGTACAACGCCCTCGCTATGCCTATACGTTGCCTTTGTCCGCCCGAAAGGCTTGTGCCGCGCTCGCCCACCTCCGTGTCAAGTCCCTTTGGCAAGGTGCTTATAAATTTATCTAACGATGCCTGCTTTACAGCCAATGCAAGTCTTTCCTCATCAATATTATCATCGCCAAATGCAATGTTTTCCCTCATGGTGGTATCAAAAAGAAATATATCCTGTTTTACATAGCCGATTAAATTGCGCCAGTAATCAAGGTTTTCTTCTTTAAGAGGTTTGCCATCAATATCAATACTTCCGCTATCTTCTATATAAAAACGAAGTAAGAGGTTCATTAAAGTGGTTTTACCCGAACCGCTCATGCCCACAAAACCAATTTTTTCTCCCTTTTTTACAGTAAAAGAAAGATTGTCAAGCACCGGATGTTTTCCCTTTGGAAAGGTAAAAGATATGTTGTTAAAATGTATGTCTTTATTAAAGGGAATAGCTACGTTGCGGTTCATTTTTGTATTAGCAACATAAGCATCGTTATGCGCATTAATATGTTCGATTGCTCCTTGGTTACGGCTGATGTACATAAGCGCATTAAGTATGCGGTTTACACTTGGCATTAAACGATAAGCGGCAGCAGAAAAAGCACCAACAAGCATTATTACGTCCTGATTTTGATCATTAAAGAAGATGGCATAAACGAAAATGGCAACTACACCAATAATGGCAACCATTTCATTGCTACGCAACGGTATCATGTTTAAGATGATGGAACTCATATTTAAATCGTGATACTTTTTCTGATAGTGTAAAAATTTTTCGCGGTAAAATTCTGTTTTGTTGCTCAGCCTTATGTCAATATATCCCATTAAAGAATAAGTAATCTGGCTTAGTGCCTGAGGATAAATATGGGTAATACTTCTTCCAACACGTTCTGCCCTGTTTTTTAGAAGTAAATAAATGATTGCGGAAGTAGGACCAATGGTAATCAAAATAAAAAAGAAAAGTTTGATGTTATAAATGGCAATCATTCCTATAATGAGAAGAAGAATGAGCACTTCGGCAAAGAGTGATAGCAACGGCAATAACACCCATGATACAAATGCTGAGGGATTTTGTTGCACACGATTAACAATATCTGATGATTTAACAGTGGTAAAATCAAAATAGCTGAGAGAAAAATATTTTGAGAACTGGTTACGCGAAATGTGCGTAGCCACATCAGCCATAAAAATTCCCTGTATGTAATTTACAAATAAGCCAAATGCACTTTTTACAATTTGAAAAACTAGTACTGCCAACACAAGAAACAACAGGAATTGTTTATCTGTAGAGAATCCAAAAAAATCATATGTCATTTTAAGATACTTGTCCGTATGTATTGTAGAAGTATCAGAGCCTGCCTTTATTAACGGCAATACCGATGCCAACCCGAATACGTCAAGCACAGAAGAAACAAGAATAAGCACACTCATCCACCACAACTTTTTTTTGTGTGCGGGGCTCAATTGCTCTTTTATACACTTAACGGTGTTCCGGTAAACTTGTCCGCTTGTTGGCGAAGGTTGATGCAAGGTGCTGCTCATTCAGTCTTTCAGAAAAGTTTATGGTTGTTTATAATAAGCGCCACCATATCCAACAGGAATGTTTTTAGGGCTAACACTGTTCAGAATAAATCCTACGCTCTTAATATTATTTTTCTCGATAAGATTGTGAGCAATATCCACAAAATCTTTTTTAGAGTATCCTGCTTTTAAAACAAACATATTGAGGTCAGAGAATTTCATCATTACCAATGCATCAGAAATTAAACCCACAGGAGGCATATCTAAAATCACATAGTCAAACTGCATTTTAAGCTCGTTAATCATTTGCTCCATCATTGAGTCTAAAATCAATTCACTTGCATTAGGGGATTTAGGTCCGCTTAATATCAGTTTTAAATTTTCTACCGGTGTATCTTTAATAATATCTTTCAATCCTGCTTTGCCCACCATGTAAGAAGTTACACCCACATCATTGGTTACATTAAATGCAGTTGCCTGCTTTGGTTTATGTAAATCTAAATCAACCAACACAACCTTTTTCTTGGCGCGCGCAAGAATGGTGGAAGTATTTATGGAGCAAAAAGATTTTCCTTCTCCGGATATTGAAGAAGTGAAAAGAAAAACTTTTGAGTGTGACTTTGGTGAGAAGTAGGAAAGGTTGGTTCGTATAACCCTAAACGCCTCTGCTGTTAACGATTGCGGTTGGTTATGCACCACCAAATAATCTTTTTTAGCATCGGGTGATTTTCCAATTACACCAACAATCGGTAAAGTAGTTAGTTCTGCCAGTTCATCTTTTGTATAAACATAATTAAGGAAAATGCTTTTTAAGAAAATGGTTAATGCTGCTAAGGCTATGCCTACCCCAAAACCCATTAGCAACATTTTGTTTCTTATTGGTCTTATTAATCCAGTGCCTGATGATTCTTCCAAAATAAATTTATCGGGAACTATAGCCGCCTTTGCAATAACCGTCTCCGCTCTTGTCTCTAACAAAAACAAATACATTTTTTCGTTAATCTCTTTCTTTCGGGTTATATCTGTTAGACCGCGAAGCTGGGATGCAGATCTGCTCAAATTATAATTAAATGCCCCCTCTTGTGCCGAAAGCGAATTAATTTTCATGGCAATTCCTTTACGCACATTTTGTACAATAGCAACCACGTTTTCGCGTGCACGTGCAAGTTGGGCGTTTATTTCAATCATTACCGGTGAGCTTTCGGTGTTGCTAAATAATAACGTTGTTTTACGCTGCTGCAATGCCTGAAACTCGCTAAAGGCAGATTGCAATGCAGGATTATTCTGATCAGCAAGTATAGAAGGAGAAACCGTGGTTACATCTGCATTATTATTAGTAAGTTGCTGGTATAAATAATCAATAGAATTAAGCGCCACCATTAATTTTGCCTTCTCGGTTTGCACATTCATTTTTTCAGAGATAAACTGTCCTTGCTGGTCAGCAACGCCAATGGCTCCGCTTTGTTGTTGGTACGCCACCAAGTTAGATTCAACACCGTTTAACTGGTCTTCTACTTCTTTTAACTGGTCTTCAATAAACTTAAGAGAATTGTCGTTAATTTCTTTACTTACTGCAATGGAATAATTAATATATAGATTGGTAAGTGTGTCTAAAAAGTCAATTGCTTTTTCCTGCACCTCATCTTCAATAGAAATATTAAGTGCCGAAGCATTTTCATCTTTATCAATATCAATAGCGCTTTGGTATTTTCCTATCAGATAATTAATGTCGTTAATAACAAATATGTATTGAATATCGCTAAGGCGCGGATTGTTTTTGATAAAATTTTCGTTGCCTGTTACGTTTAAAGAAAATTTATTAGTTACAACAGGATCACCAAACTTATGCTCTTTCTTATAAGTAAAGCCTGGCGTTTCCACCTCAAGCAAATATTTTTCCTTGCCTAAAATTTTCAGATAGCATTCTACTCCATAAAAAGAACCATCTAAAACTTTTGCCTCTACTTTAAATGGTGTGCCTTTAAAAACCTCTCCGGTTTTTAAGCGCCCTTTTACATAATACGAAACACCAAGGTTTAGTTTGTTTACCGCCTGGCTCACTAATTTTTTAGAGTTAATTACTAATGCTTCATTGGCTATTTCCTCATCATTGGGTCCTGTGGGTATGGCATTATCAAGCGCATCTTTAAAAGCATTTTTTTGCGGTTTAATTAAAATTTTAGCACTGGCGCCATAATAATTAGTAGAGCGGTATAACTGAAAAAAAGCTGCACCAACTCCTAAACACAAAAACAATATAAACCAATACCAGTTTTTTAAAATGGTATTCAGAATTTTTTTTACGTCTTTGGCATCAATAATATTGGCACTGCCAACGGGTTTTAATTTATCCATGAACAGAAAATAAAAGGGGTTATACTATTTTATTTCAAAATAGTTTTACAATGTGTGGTTTTTAAAATTGCAATAATGAAAGGCAAAAATAATTTAATTTATACTGAAAAGATGCGCTATTATTGCACTCAACTGCAAATTTTAAACAAGTAACTTATTTAAAGAAACTTAGTTTACAAGGTGTAAATTTTTTAAAACCACATTAATCACAAATTTATTTTATGAAGAAAGCGCTTATCACCGGAGTTACCGGGCAGGACGGAGCCTATTTATCTGAACTGCTTTTAGAAAAAGGTTACGAAGTACATGGTATAAAAAGAAGAAGCTCGTTATTTAACACCGAGCGTGTTGACCATCTTTACACCGACACACATGAGAAGAACGTAAAGTTTAAATTACATTATGGCGATTTAACCGATTCTGCCAATATTATCAGAATTATACAAGAAGTTCAGCCTGACGAAATTTATAACCTTGGCGCCATGAGCCACGTGCAGGTTAGTTTTAGTATGCCCGAATACACCGCTAATGCCGATGGCATAGGTGCATTAAGAATTTTAGAAGCGGTAAGGATGCTTAACATGGTTGACAAGTGCCGCATTTACCAGGCATCTACCAGTGAACTGTATGGATTGGTGCAGGAAATTCCGCAAAAGGAAACCACACCGTTTTATCCGCGCTCACCTTATGCAGTTGCAAAGTTGTATGCATTTTGGATATTTAAAAACTACCGCGAAGCATACAACATGTATGCAGTAAACGGAATATTATTTAACCACGAGTCGCCTTTGCGTGGCGAAACATTTGTAACGCGTAAAGTAACGCGTGCCGTATCGCGCATTGCACTTGGCTTGCAGGATGTAGTGTATATGGGTAACATAGACGCCAAACGCGACTGGGGTCATGCCAAAGATTGTGTTGAAGGCATGTATTTGATGTTGCAGCAAGATGTGCCTGATGATTTTGTTCTTGCTTCAGGCATAACAACTACCGTTAGAGATTTTATTATAATGTCTTTTTTAGAAGCAGGTATTGAAATTGAATTTAGTGGCAAGGAAGAAAATGAAATTGCAAAGGTAAAAAATGCAATAACCCCGAATACCAGTTGCCGGTTGGACAAGTGGTACTGCGAATTGACCCCAAATATTATCGCCCCACGGAAGTAGAATTATTAATTGGTGACCCTACCAAAGCGAAAGAAAAATTAGGATGGAAGTTGAAGTATGATTTGAATGCGCTTGTAAAAGAAATGATGGAAGCCGACTTAAACTTGTTTAAACGCGACCAGTATCTTAAAAAAGGCGGACATAAGATTATGAATTATAAAGAGGTGTAGTTTTAAGAAGAAGTACAAAGTATTAAGTATAAAGTACCAAGAAAAAAGTAAAGAACACTTTTTAGTAAAGTGAGATTAACCCGAATCTTAGCATAAAAGCGATTCGTAAATTCGTAGCAATTCAGTATCAGTATTAGTACATGGAAAAACACGCCAAGATATACGTAGCCGGACACCGTGGTATGGTGGGCTCGGCAATAGTCAGAAAGTTAAAAGAAGAGGGGCATATTAATCTTTTATTGCGCACTTCTAAAGAATTAGATTTAAGAAACCAGCAGGCCGTTAACGATTTTTTTTGAAAACGAAAAAACCCGATTATGTTTTTTTAGCAGCAGCAAAAGTGGGTGGCATAGTTGCCAACAATACCTACCGTGCCGATTTTATTTACGAAAACCTGATGATACAGAACAATGTAATTTACAATGCCTATAAGCATGGCGTTACTAAATTATTGTTCCTGGGCTCATCGTGCATTTACCCTAAAATGGCGCAGCAGCCTATTAAAGAAGAATATCTTTTAACAGGATTATTGGAGCAACCAAACGAACCTTATGCGCTTGCAAAAATTGCAGGATTAAAAATGTGCGAAGCTTTCCGCCAACAGTATGGCTGCGATTTTATTTCTGCAATGCCTACCAACCTTTACGGACCCAATGATAACTACGATTTAAAAAACTCGCACGTACTGCCTGCGCTCGTGCGCAAGTTTATGAATGCAAAAGAAAACAACCTGTCCTCTGTAGAAATATGGGGAACAGGAAGCCCTTTGCGTGAATTTTTGCATGTAGATGATTTGGCTGATGCCAGTTATTTTCTGATGCAAAACTACAGCAATGGCACAACCGTTAACGTAGGCACCGGCACAGACATTAGTATTAAAGACCTTGCTATACTCATTAAAAACACCATTGGCTACACAGGCGATTTAAAATTTGATACCACCAAACCCGATGGCACCCCACGCAAACTTTTATGTGTGGATAAGCTCCACTCTCTTGGCTGGAAACACAGTATAACACTTGAGCAGGGCGTAAGAATGGTGTGTGATGAAGTGGCACACATGGAGACTTTTGTTGAGAGGTAATTTAAAATGACAGTTGTGGTAAAAGGTTTTTTTACTCCTTTATAACCTTAACCGAAATTTCTCCACTGCTCCATTTAAGTTTGCACAGGTATATACCGTTGGGCAATGTATTGATGTCTATTTTCTTAAACTGGCTCCACGCAGCAATGTAATCTTCAAAAACAATTTTGCCTAAGAGATCATAAACAGTAAGTGCGCCCGAATTTTTTTGTGCAGGAAATTGAAGCGTGCTTTGACCATGTGTTGGATTTGGGGAAGCGCGTGCCGTTATTTTTATAGGTATAGCATCTTCAATTCCTGTTAAACAACCGCAGCCTAATGTTGTGTCGCAACCAAGAAAGTAGTTGGGGTGATTGGGGATGCCATTGCCATAATATCTCTGCAACTGAATACCATGTTGAACTAAATCACAAGCTAAACCGAAGCTATCTGGACTGTTAATAACATGTAAATGAAGAGTTCCGTTCCCTGTTTGTATATATATTTTACCATCAGGGGCGAGGAATGTTCCTTCAAATAATGTAGCGAAAGGTGGGCTTGGTGAATAAAAACTATCCCAAACGGCTACCGTTAATTGCGATGCCGCAATATTTGGTGCTGACATATCATATTGATATACTTCGTTTATGTTAGAGACATAGAGAAAATTTGAATTTGATGAAAAAGCAGTTCCTCCAAATAAACCCGTAGATTGTGGAAGGGTGATGTGAATAGAATTACTAAGAAAACCATTACACCTGTCAAAATCAAAAATATCCAAACTACCTGTTGATAGGTATTCAGCATGAGCAATTGCATATTTAGTTCCGTCAGGTGAGAAGACAGACATTCCGCCAATAGTAGATCTTGGGGTACCGATGGCTTGAGTGTAAGGACCTAAAATTGTAGTTGGTAAAATGAGAAATTTGTAAAACAAATTTGAATTGTCCTTTTGCACAATCACCCACCAGTCTCTTCCATTGGCATGTTTACAAGCTGTTATATTTCCCGGAATCATTGTATCCTGCACTAAAGCATTATTCTTGCTAACAACTGCTCCTTTTCCATTATTAAGGTTCATATCAATAATACTGTAATAAAAATTTAATGACCTTGTATAGCTAGGACTATTATCAAAAGTATTATGAAAAAGATAAAACAAATTATTGCTATTAGATTTAGGCAAGATAAGGCAAGCTTGAGGGGCTGTTAAGCCTTTAGGATTCAAATTGTAAAATCCAGTGGGGCTTATATTATTACCATTTTGCATTGTATCACCAGTGGCATCAGCAATATAATAGCCATTAGTGTAACACAATAAATTCCCATTAGAATCTGAAATATTTGCTGAAGTTCTATCAATATCCATTTCCAAGCTATCATAAGTAAATATTGGTGTTCCATTTGAAAAATCAATTAAGGTATGCCCCCACGGATGTCCCCAATAACTTCCATAACCCATCAGCCAATTATTATTCACACCGGTGTTTTGGCCGCTTAACAAAAAGCAACAGAAGTTGATGAAAATTAAAAGCAGCCACTTTTTCATTAACAAGTTGTTTTAACAAATATAATATGAAAGTATGATATTAACTGTAGCATTGTAGGCAGTACCATCTTCTCTGGCACTTCTATTTATGTTATCCCTCTGCCAACCAAAGAAATCATTTGAAAATTTCAAAACCCCAAAGCACTGTTTAAAAATACTTATATATATTCAGTTAAAAATTCCGATTATAATTTCACTTAGCCAGCGTCTTATTACCTCCTAAAAAGAAAAACTACCGGTAAATAAATTATTGGTTGCACCATACCAAAAAAAATATTAACTTGCGGCTTAATTCTAAACCGCATTTTTCCTTTACCAAAAACTAAAAACAATGTTTGCTTCAACTTCTCAAAAAGTAAGCACAGCCTTATCTCTATTTCGGGTAACGTGTACTGGCATTTTGCTGCTTTCTTTTTTACCAACAATCTTATATTCTCAGGTTTATAACGGCAATGCCACTCTAACAAAAAAAGTAAATGCCAATGGCGTTTCGTCAAACGGGCTAAACGGTATTACATCGGGCGTTAGCGGAACACCGGGTGTAAGAGGGTGGTTTTATTTTAACATCACATCCATCCCGCCAGGCTCTACCATAACAAGCGCCACATTAAATTACCCAACCGCAAGCGGCACACAAAATTCTTCCAGTCAGGCTAACCAATTAAATGCCCTCTCTTTTGATCCTCAAACTTTAAGCGGAACCGCTTTGTATAATGCGCTTGTAAACGGAGCAACAAACGTTACCAATTTATTTACCGGAAGATGGAGTGGTACGCACCCGCTTGCACTAAACACCAACGGACCCAATGGCGGTAATGTACCCACTGCAACCAATCTTAAAAATTTTATTCAGGCCAGGGTAAACGTTGGGTTCAATTATTTAGCTTTTAGTTTAGTAAGGGGAAGTAATAACTTATACAATTTTCAAACACCATCGTTAACCGTAAACTATGTTCCGCCTCCACCATGTACTAATCCTCCTGTTGCAGGCAACACAGTAATTAATCCCTCTAACGCATGTCCTTCAACATTAAGGACACTTTCTCTAAATGGTGCAACTTTTGGCGCAGGGCAAACTTACCAGTGGCAATCATCTCCAAACAATTTAACATGGACAAACATCAGCGGTGCAACTGTTGCGCAGTATCAAACCAATATTACAACCAATTCTTTTTACCGCTGTGTAGTAACCTGCGGCAGTTCAAGCACATCAGCATCGGCACAGGCAACAGTAAATAATTATTTAACCTGCTATTGCAATACATCTTACCCAAATGGTTGCAGTTCGGGCGATGAAATAAAAAATGTAACCATAACTGGAACTACGCTTAACAATAATTCCAACTGCTCACCAGGGTCGTATAATTTTTATACCTCTCCTGTACACAACTTAACAAAAACAGTTTCTTACACCTTGCAAGTTACCTTAGGCAGTGATGCAATTGGTCAACACGCAGCGGCATGGATTGATTATGACCAATCAGGAAGTTTTGAGGTGAGCGAGCTGGTAGGTAATCAAACAACATCTGTTGGACCAAATGGAACTGCTGTTTTTAATTTTACTGTTCCGGCAACTGCCGTTAACGGTCAAACAAGATTAAGAGTAAGAGGAGGTGATGATGTACCAATTAATGATGATGAAAGCTGCGGTAACACGTCAAGCCCATGGGGGGAGGCAGAAGATTATCTAATTAATATATTAACCCCTGCACCATGCAATGATCCGCCTGTTGCAGGAATTATTAACGGGCCCGATTCTGTTTGCACAGGAACAAATTATCAATTGAATGCAACAGGGTTTTCTACCGGAACAACTTTGCAGTGGCAATCGTCAGTAAATAGTGGCGGACCTTTTACAGATATACCCGGAGAAATAAGCGCCATACTTTCTGTTACCAATGCCGCTGCAGATTTTTATTATGTTTTAAAAGTTACCTGTATTGACAGCGCTTTTACCGTTGTAAAACCCGTAACTATTAAACAGTCTGTAAATTGTTTATGCCCGCAACCTACAATAACGATTGTGCTCTTGACAATGAAATTACCAATGTTGCGCTTGGTGTTTTAAATAATTCATCAGCTTGTTCAGCCAATGGTTACGCTTTTTATAACAACCTTGCCGTTCCTGATTTGGCAAAATCTGTTTCATATTCTTTATCCGTTACAATGGCTTCGGACCCTAATCAGTATGCCGGTGCATGGATAGACTTTAACCGTAACAGCATTTTTGAAAGCACAGAGTTTGTTGGAGGTAACAGTATTGATGCAGGAAGCAACGGAACAATAACGATAACCTTTGCCCCACCTGTTACTGCAATTGAAGGAGTTACTGCACTGCGCATCCGTGGTGGGCACAATATTGAAGTTACAAGTTCAGAAGGATGCGGTTTGGCATTTAGCAATTTTGGCGAAACGGAAGATTATCTGGTTAATATTTTGCCACAACCACCATGTATTGATCCGCCAGTGGCCGGAACAATAAACGGTATTTTATCTGTTTGCAATGGTGAAATAACTACACTTACGCTTTCAGGTAATTCGTCAAACACAACTATTCAGTGGCAGGAATCTTCAGATGGAATAAATTATTTTGATATCCCCGGAGAAATCTCTGCTTCATTAACTACGGAATCATTACTGCCAATACCTATTACCAGGCAGTTGTAACTTGTGTAAATGCAGTAACAACAATTCCGCTGCAGGTTATAGTTAAAAGTTTTTTAGAATGTTATTGCATCAGCAACCTCAACAATACAGCATGTGGCAACGGGCATATCACCAATGTTTCAATTGCTACTACAACGTTAAGTAATACAACCGGCTGCTCTCAGCAAGCACCATCGGGCGCTTACACTAGTTTTCCGTCAAGCGGAACCACAACAGCAACGCTTCAAAAAAATGTTTACTACAATTTATCTGTTCAAACAAATGGGGTATTAGGAGCAAATACTTCTGTTTGGATTGACTTTAACCAAAACGGAATTTTTGAAAACACAGAGTGGACACAGGTTTATACCAACAAATCATCAGGAAATATTCCGGTTTACATTTTGCCCTCAGCACTTAACGGACAAACAGGTATGCGAGTACGCAGTGTTTTAGCCGGAGAAGTTATTTCAGGATTTGATGCCTGTACAAATTATTCATCGGGCGAAACGGAAGATTATATAGTCACTATAGATAACGCACCTGTGTGTACAGACCCACCTACAGCCGGAACTATTTCCGGTAATTTATTCGTATGCTCTGGAAATAATGTATCACTTAACGCTTCAGGATATACACTAGGAACCTCGTTGCAATGGCAAAGTTCAACTGACAATTTAACCTGGAGTGATGTACCGGGCGCTACTTTTCCTTTTTTAAATTCAGTTCAAACAACTGTTGACACCTATTTTAGAATGATTGCAACATGCGCTGCATCCGATACCTCCACTTCTGTTTTGGTTACTATAAAACAATTTTACGAATGTTATTGCTTTGATGATTTAAACCCTGTTGGTTGCGGCAATGGAGATATTTTAAATGTAGAGATTCAAACCTCAACATTTAATAATAATTCAACCTGCAATTTTGTATTACCTCAGGGAGCATATAATTTGTTTCCTGCAATAGGCAGCAGCACTGCCACTTTGCAGCAAGGCACTGCGTACAATATAGCAGTTAGTTGCAATAACAATACTGTTCCCTTAAGTACATCAGCCTGGATTGATTATAATAGAAACGGAGTTTTTGAAAACACAGAATGGGTGCAGATTTTTGCAAACGGATTTACCGGCAACATTGGTTTTACCATTCCGGTAAATGCTGGTGTAGGATTAACAGGCATGCGCATAAGAAGCCGATATGCTACCGATAGCAATGGGCCAGATGATGCATGTGAGCGTTTTACATCAGGTGAAACAGAAGATTATTTAATTAATATTTCCAGCGCTAACCCTTGCACCGATCCACCTGTGGCAGGAAATATTACAGGAACTTTAAGTGTATGTTCAGGAACTTCTGCCGGTTTAACTTTAACAGGATTTACTCCCGGAACTGCTTTGCAATGGCAATCATCACCCAACGGAATAGCTTGGACTAACATTACAGGTGCAAATAATAACACTTTAACAACATCTGCATTAAACTCTCAAACGCACTACAGGGTTGAGGTAAGTTGTGCAACCATTGTTTACGCAACTGCAGTAGTTGTAGATGTTGTGCAATGTTATAACATGACCAATGGAACTATTGTAACATGCAACGGAAATTTTTATGATGATGGTGGTGCATCCGATTATACAAACAACCAAACCCTGGTTTATACTATTACTCCGCTTACCGGAAATTTATTGCAGGTAAACTTTAATACTTTTAACCTTGAGAGTAATTTTGACTTTCTTAAAATTTATGATGGGAATAATATTTCCGCTACACAAATTGGGCCTCCTAACGGATATACCGGAAATAGTTCACCCGGTATTATAACATCAAGCGCTCCTGACGGAAGCCTTACTTTTCAGTTTATTTCAGATAATACTATACCGAAGAAGGATGGTTTGCCACCTTAAGCTGTGTTGCAAGTGTATGCAACGGCACACCTTTTAGCGGTACTATTATTCAGCCAACTTTAAATTGCACAGGTGAATCAACTTCTCTTACTTTATCTGGAGCATCCGCAGGTACAGGCATAACTTATCAGTGGCAAGAATCTGATGATGATGGTGCAGGCGACCCTTACACAAACATTGCCGGTGCAATCAATCAAACATATAATACACAATTGTTGCTACTTGAAAAATGGTACAGGGTGGTGGTTACATGCACAAACAGCGGTTTATCATCAACAACAGTATCATACCAGGTTCAGGTAAAACCGCTACCACAAATAATTATCACAAGTAATACTCCAACATGTGAGGGTGTAACAGTTAATTTTTTCTCAGTAAATAATGCTTTGGGGCAATCATCTGGCAATAGCTTTAACTGGGCTGGTCCGGCAGGTTTTTCCTCCAATTTGAGTAACCCTTTGTTTACAAATGCAAGTGCAATTAACGTTGGTTATTACTATCTGACTATAACCAATCAGTTTTTCTGCTCCTCAACCGATTCTGTTTTTGTTGATGTACTTCCGAACCCTGTTCTTGCAGAAGGATTGCATATAGATGCAAGTTGTAATTCGGGCAATGATGGAGTTGTGGATATTGATGCGCTTAACGGTCAAAGCCCTTTCTTATTTAATGATGGAAGTAACTTTAATGCAGATGGAATTTTTAGTGGTTTAAGTTCAGGTGTATTTACTATTTATGCGGATGATGCCAATGGTTGTACTTCCAGCATTGATGTTACAATTACAGAGCCTGCTCCAACGTCTATAGCTAATGCCGGACCCGATCAATCTATTTGTGAGTTTGATGCTGCATTGTTTGGTAACACCCCATTTGTTGGTTCCGGTTCATGGTCGTTTGTGAGTGGAGGAGGAATTATTGATAATGTTAATGATCCATTAACAACAGTATCTAATTTACAGCAAGGAATAAATATTTTACGTTGGACAATAAAATACAACTCATGCCCCGACTCAAGTTATGATGATGTTGAAATAAATGCTGGTGATGTGCCAACGGCTACAATATCTGGCAACACGGACATTTGTGTTGGCAATAACACACAAATTAAAATTGATTTTACAGGTGAGGCGCCCTGGAGCTACACTTATACAGACGGCAGCAATATATATGGGCCGTTCGGCACAAGTAATGCTGTTACGTTCGTAAATGTCTCTCCTTCTTCTTCCACATCTTATGCTTTGGTTAGTGTTGTTTCCGATAATTGCGCAGGCAATGTAAGTGGCATTGCAAATGTTACCGTTAGCACAGCTCCTCCTGCAGGTCAAACATCAGCCTTAAATGGGTTACCTCCTTATGGTTGTGTTGGAACATTTGCTACTATCAGTTGCACGCCCGTCAATAGAGCCACAGGTTATGAATGGGATGCTCCTCTCGGAAGCTATTTTGATGGAAGCCCATTAAATGTTTCTCCATATTCTACTACAGGCACTTCAACCCAAATTACGTTTGGTCAACCCAATGGTTCGGGATATTTAGTTTGTGTAAAGCCTGTTAATGGTTGTGGCTCTGCTGTTCAACGTTGTGCATGGATAAGAGGAATTACATCTGTTCCTGCATCAGTTACCGGACCAGTGGTTGCTTGTGAAAATACAACCATGGCATATTCAACAGGACCAATTGGTGGTGCCACAGGTTATACTTGGAGCGGAACCAACGGTATTTCAATAATTAGCGGAAATGGAAGTCAAAACGTAACTGCTGAATTTGCACCCGGATTTACACAGGGAAACGTGTGCGTGAGCTCCAATACAACTTGCTATGTAAGCCCGTCAAAATGTTTAACCATTAAAAATAGTGTGGCAACTCTCCCACTTATAACCGGTCCAAATGGAATATGTCCAAACCCCTCACCTTACTTTTACAACGTACCAACCGACCCCGGAATTTCTTCTTATATATGGAATTTACCCATTGCCACTTCCGGAGCTTCAACTTCAAATACAATTGGAATTAGCTTTCAAAACAATTTTAGCAGCGGCAATATTTGTGTAAAGGGGGTAAGCATTTGTGGCGTGCAGTCATCACAGCGTTGTAAAACAATTGTAACAGGAGTGCCTCCAACACCATCAGCAATTACAGGAAGTACATCAGCCTTATGCGGACAAACTGTGGTTTACAGTAGTGCAGCAGTACAGGGGGCCCTCAGCTATACATGGAGCATTCCTGCTGCCGCTACACTAAACAGCGGGCAGGGAACTAATTCTATCGAAGTTAGTTTTAATTCGGGATCGTTTACTACCGATCAAATATGTGTGTCGGTAAATAGTGGTTGCCCTAATCCAAGCGCACCTCGCTGTATAAGTGTAAAAGGTCCTCCGGCTAATCCCGGATCAATTGCGGCTAACCCTACCGTAATATGTCCAGGTCAGGAGGGAGTGCAGTTTAGTGTTGCAGCTGCGCCCGGAAATTATTTTTTAGACTGGCTGGTGCCTAATGATGCGTTTCTTGTTTTTGGGCAAGGCACAAATAGTATTAATGTTGATTTTGGTAATTCTCCAGGCAGCATAGTAGCCATTGCGAGTAATCCTTGCGGAAGCGCTGCATCCACTTATCATGTGGATTTAAATTGTAGAATTGCCGGTTCTTTAAAGGATTATGAATCCACATCTCATCAAAAATCAGCTTTAGTAGTATCTCCTAATCCTACAGATGGATTAATTAATATTTATTTTGACCAACCCTATGATGCAAAAGTTACGATAACAGATGTTTGGGGTAAGGAAATATTTAGCAATGTAATTAAAGTAAACCAAAACAAACCAGCAGAAATAGACCTGAGAGGAAACAAACCTGGAATTTATTTCTTAAAAGTAGATGGTACGGCAGGAGTTTTTGAAAGAAAAATTATTTTAACGCAATAAGTTCATTTTGAAAACAATCCGTATTTGACAATACAGTAGATAGCACGAAAACCATCTTTCCAGTTTATTTTTTTACCTTCTGCAAAAGTTCTTCCGTAATAAGAGATGCCTACTTCGTAAATTCTAACATTTTTTATGCGTGCACTTTTTTGTGTTACCTCAGGTTCAAAGCCAAACCGGTTTTCTTTTAATACCAGTGACTGTATCATTTCCCTTTTAAAAAGCTTATAGCATGTTTCCATATCAGTTAAGTTAAGATTTGAAAACATGTTTGAAAGAAAGGTGAGAATTTTATTTCCGATGGAGTGCCAGAAAAACAAAATACGGTGGGGCTTACTGCCCATAAATCTCGAACCATACACAACATCGGCAAACCCATTTAAAACAGGTTTAATTAATTCGTTGTATTCATTGGGGTCATATTCCAGATCGGCATCCTGTATAATTACATAATCTCCGGTGGCATTTTTAATACCAGTGTGCAATGCGGCTCCTTTTCCTTTATTTTTCTCATGGTTGATTAACCGATAATCCATTTCGGGGTGTGCTGCAATGTATTTTTCAAGAACCGATTTAGAATCATCTGTTGAACTATCGTTTACAACAATTATTTCCTTTTTAATGTTGTTTAAAAGTGTAACAGCATTTACTTTATCTAAAATCCGATGTATTGTTTTTTCTTCGTTATAACAGGGAATAATAATACTAAGAGAGTCGAATTGAATCATACTGACAATTATTATCACAAACAAAATCATTTTATCAGTTTACAATAGTTTTTTTTGTAAAAGTTTTTAAAAGCAATTGTGCATGAATAAGGAAACGGAACATGTTTTTGAAAAGGTTGGTGAATTTGGGTAGTTCTTTTAAATTCGCACTTCAATTTTTAGGAATGGCCATTTTAGGTATATCGGCTTTTTATCACGATTCGGCAGCTTGTGTAATTGTTGATGGCAAAATTGTAGCCGCAGCACAGGAAGAACGTTTTACCAGAAAGAAGCACGACCCCGGTTTTCCGGTGGAAGCAACAAAGTACTGTCTTGAATATGCCGGTTTAAATATTGATGAACTGGATGCTCTTGTTTTTTATGATAAACCATTATTGAAGTTTGAACGTCTTCTTGAAACATACTATGGGTTTGCCCCAAAAGGATTGCAATCTTTTATGATGAGTATGCCGGTGTGGTTGAAAGAAAAAATGTTTTTGAAAAAACTCATTAAAGAAGAACTGGCAAAAGTGGGTGAGTATGATAAGAACAAACTGAAAATGTTGTTCCCAGAGCATCACCTCAGCCATGCTGCCAGTGCATATTACCCAAGCCCCTATGAAGAGGCTGCTGTTCTTACAATAGATGGCGTTGGAGAATGGGCAACGGCATCTATATGCCACGGAAAAGGAAAAGACCTGACTATACTCAAAGAGCTTAAGTTTCCGCACTCTTTAGGTTTATTATACTCTGCATTTACCTATTACTTAGGCTTTAAAGTTAACAGTGGTGAGTATAAATTAATGGGACTTGCTCCCTACGGAAATCCTGATGGCGAAAATGTAAAGCGTTTTAAAAAGATAATTTTAGAAAATCTTGTTGACATAAAAGATGATGGCAGCATTTGGTTAAACCAGGAGTACTTTAACTATGCAACTGGCTTACGTATGACTCAAAATGATAAATGGGCTAAACTTTTTGGTTTTAAAGTGAGGGAGGGCGAAACCAATCTGGAACAAATACATTGTGATTTAGGATTAGCCATACAACAAGTTACGGAGGAAGTGGTTATAAAAATGGCCACAGAAGCAAAGCGCTTAACAGGTTCTGATAACTTATGCCTTGCCGGAGGTGTTGCTTTAAATTGTGTTGCAAATGGCAAACTGCAACGAACCGGCATATTCAATAACATATTTATACAACCTGCAGCAGGAGATGCCGGTGGTGCATTAGGAGCTGCTCTTGCTGCTTATCACATTTACTATGGTAAAGAGCGAATGGTAAGTGGAGCTATGGATGAAATGCAGGGCAGCTATCTTGGTCCTGAAAACTCTGACAAGGAAGTTGAATTGATGGCTCGTAAGTACAAGTCAACATTTATCAAATACCAAAACTTTGATGAGCTCGCTAAAGAACTTGCCACAATTTTAGCCGATGGAAATGTACTAGGCTGGCATCAGGGACGAATGGAGTTTGGCCCACGTGCATTGGGTGGCGTAGTATTTTAGGTGATCCTCGCAATGATGAAATGCAGAAAAAGCTTAACCTGAAAATTAAATACAGGGAAAGTTTCAGGCCATTTGCCCCAAGCGTGCTTGCAGAAGATTGTACTAAACATTTTGAGCATAACACCACCTCACCTTACATGCTGATAGTGGCTGATGTAAATAAAGAAAAACGCTCGCCATTACCACCAAATTATAACGAACTGCCTTTAATGGATCGTTTGTACACCAAACGAAGTGATGTGCAGGCTATCACCCATCTCGATTTTAGCGCACGCATTCAAACCGTGCATAAAGAAACTAATCCCAGGTACTATAAATTGCTGGAAGAATTTAAAGCTAAAACCGGGTATGGTATGCTCGTAAATACCTCCTTTAATGTAAGAGGAGAACCTATTGTTTGCACACCCGAAGACAGCTACCGTTGTTTTATGCGCACCGAAATGGATTACCTGGTAATAAACAATTTTCTTTTCAGCAAGAAAGAGCAGCCTGCACTTAAAGACAAAGGTGACTGGCGTAAAGAGTTTGCATTAGATTAAAATCTTAAAATCAATTTAATAAAAGTATACACTATGGATTTCTTAAAAGACCTTTGGAATTTTTTAAAACAACGTAAAAAAATTCTGGCTTGCACCTATGATTATTGTATTGCTGTTGCTCGGTATATTATTGGTAGTTGGTGGTGGCAGCGCACTGGCACCTTTCATCTATACACTTTTTTAGGCTTTTATATGAGTGAAAAAATAAAACAAAGAGAAAGTATAATAGCCATCGTTACAGGGCTTGTTCTTTTAGGACTCCTTCTCAAAAAACCTTTATTATTTCCTATTGCAGGTGGCATTGGTTTATTGAGTTTATTAAGTGGTTATATAACAGAAAAAATTCATTGGCTTTGGATGAAAATTTCTCACATAATGGGTTATGTGATGAGCAAAGTGATTTTAAGCATTGTGTTTTTTTTGTTTTTAACACCTATAGCTTTTCTGAGTAAACTAGGACGAAAGAATATACTTCAGTTAAAACGGTCTGACAAAAGCTACTATGCCGAACGCAATCATCAGTATAAAAAAGAAGATTTGGAAAACGTTTGGTAGAATTTTTTAAAATCAGGTGCGAATTTTTTACTTTTATAAATAAAAAATATAACCCTTAAAATAATGAATAAGCTTGGCAAGTTTTTACTAACCTTAATTTTACTCATTAACCAGATATATTGCCAGGGTCAAATACTGGATGGTGGTAATGGGCACAGCGTTATGCTGGACAAGCAAGGCAATGTGTGGACCAGCGGACGCAATAACTACGGGCAACTTGGCGACAGCACTTTTAAAAACTCTACCATACCTAAAAAGGTAAAATATTTAAAACATATAAAAGCAATCTCGCGAGGTTACGATCATACAATTGCACTTGCTGCAGATAGCACCGTTTGGTTATGGGGTCGTAATAATTACGGGCAACTCGGCTCCAGTAACCCACAGGATTATAATTTCCCCATTCAACTGCCCAATCATAGAAATTTTGTTGCCATTGAAGGAGGGCATTGGCATACCGTAGCCTTAACGGCTGATGGAATAGTATGGACATGGGGGCATAATTTTTTTGGGGAACTGGGAAACGGTAACCGCGAACATACTGAATTCCCAACCACCGTATTGATACCAAAGGATGAAAACAATGACAACAGTGTGCTAATACCCTTGACAAACATAAAGGCTATAGCCAGCGTTGGTTATCATACGCTTGCACTTGCAAACGATGGATCGGTTTATTCGTGGGGTACTAATGACTTTAAAGAGTTGGGGTATGATGGTAAGCGTATTCAGCCTTACGCAAAAAAAATTCCTGACCTGCCGCCCATGGTATCTATTGCAACCGGTTGGCATCACTCTGTAGCATTAGATACAGCCGGACAGGTTTGGATATGGGGTAGCGATCCTTCAACACAGGATAAAGAATTTACCGGAAAACATTATGAGAAACCTTTTATGATTTCAACTTTACCGAAAATAAAAAAAATAGCCTGTGGTAGTTGGCATTCACTTGCAATAGATACTGCAGGCAATGTGTGGGGGTGGGGGAAAAATCATTATGGTATGCTGGCTACAGGAGATACTGTAAGTTATGCAATGCCCATCCAAATAAAAAAACTAAAAAATATTGTGGAGGTTGGTGCAGGTTGCTTTCAAAGTCTTGCATTAGACTCTTCAGGCAAGATATGGACTTTTGGTGATAACCCAAGCGGACAACTTGGAACAGGTAACAATATGCGTTGTTACGCTCCGGTAGAAATGCTGGTGGATATTAAAGGGCATAAAAGGGTACTGACTAAAAAATAATTGGTTTTTTTAGCTATTCCTTTTTTACCACCCGAATGTTACTAAACTTTTTACTTTCGTGCCTCTTAAATTAATTTTAACAACTATGATTTTACGTAAGCAAAAAATCTCGTTTAACACTGTTTGTGTATGTATTGTTTTCTTAATGGCAGCTTGTGGCAGCAAAAACAACACAGCCAATTTTATGTATCAAAACTCTTTTGATAATTATAAAGATTTTGGCTTTGATCATGCAACACTGCGTAGTGGAAACGCACATAGTGGCGAATGGTATTGCGAGCTCGACAGTATTAACCAATACAGTATTGGTTACAGTAAAAAAATTAAAGATTTACCTGTAAAGAATGCTCGTAAAATTAAGATGAGTGCTTGGTTGTATTTACCAACGTTTGGTTCTAAAGCTAATGTGGTAATGACCGTAGGTGAGCAGGGTAAAGAAGCTACCATTTGGAACGGGCTTAATAGTGAAGATATTGTAGATACTGAAAAACAATGGACACAGGTTACCGGTGAGTTTAGTTTGCCTGAAAATATGAATCCTGAACATACGTTTATGGTTTATGTTTGGAATTACAGCAATGAGCCGATTTGGTGTGATGATTTGGCATTTGATTTTGAATAAGTAAAAAAGCCTTACCAGATTTTTTTATTTCTAAGCCTACATCTAATTCCTTTTTTTATATTACTACACATTATAAGATTTGAATCCATCTAAACTATATAAGCTCGAAGCTTTAAGGGGAATTGCATCTATAGTTGTGTACTTGTGGCATTTTGTATTGGCCTTTATTCCATCATGGGTTGGTGCAACAGATAAGAATTTTGGAATTATGGGAACGCCATTCTTTTTTGTTTTAAACGGACATGCTTCAGTTATGGTATTTTTTGTGTTATCGGGTTTTGTGCTTACTGTTAAATATTATGCAACAGATAATATATCCATACTTGTAAACGGAATCATAAAAAGATATTTCAGATTGTTAGGCCCCGTAGTAGTTACTATTATGCTTGCATGGTTGCTATTTGAATTAAACTTGTATTGGTACAAAGAAGCAGCTGTAATAACTGCATCTGAGTGGTTAAAGGATTTTGCTGCATCTGGCAGAGGATATTATTTTAAAGCAGATTTAGGCAATGCCTTAGAGCAAGCGTTTGCCTACGTTTTTTTAATTGGGGAGAATTATTACTGTACCAATTTGTGGACTATGCAATATGAATTGTTTGGAAGCTTTATTGCCATGTTTTTAGCTCCCGTCTTTTTAAAAACAACAAAAACACCCCGGTTGATCGCTTTGGTGATGTTCTCTATTCTATGTTGTTTTTACTCTCATTACTATTTAGGATTTGTAGCCGGAGCTTTTTTGGCTTGGTTCTACACAAAAAATGGAGAATTTAAGTTTAAGCCTTATGTAAAAGTAATAATGATAATTTTTTCTTTAACACTTCTTGGGTTTAATAATCCTGTTGGATTTTATGCACCGCTTAAACCATTGGCAAATTGGATAACGGATCCTTACGCATTTAGAACATTTATTCAATTTGCTGGAGCAATGTTGCTTATGCTGCTATTTTTGAGCAAAGGCACAGGATTAAACTTTTTAGACGGGAAAACTGGTAAATGGCTGGGTAATGTTTCCTTCCCTCTTTATCTGGCACAGCTTGCTGTATTTTGTTCATTCAGTAGCTGGCTGGTGGTATTTTTGAACAATAAAGTAACCAACTATGCATTGCTTATTGCTATCACTTTTATTGGTACTACTTTGGTTACTCTTTTAATGACGGTGCTTTTACAAAAATTTGATAACAATTGGGTGAAATGGATTAACCGTATATCGGTTAACTACACAGCTGGATTGAAAGAGAAAAAGTAAAATGCAATTGCATGGGTAATCTAGTCAATTTATTTTTTATAAAGTACCATTCTTGTCTACGAAATTTGTTTTAAAAGAAATCAAACTTAATCATGCTTTAACGACTGTTTGTATTCTTCGTTTTGGTTCCAAATTAAATACTCAACCAAGTCGTTTAATGATTTATCGTATGTTATATTCTTTTCCTGAGCCATTAGTTTAATTTCGTTGATAGCATTTGGGTCTTGCACTAATTTACTTTTTACCGAGTCTCTTTCTTGTTTGTAAGTAGGATAGCACGTTCTTATTTCTTTAATATCATTTTGGTTATTAGCGTTAAACGAGGTGTATTCTTTGTAAGCTATAACCGATTTAATTTTATTAATAATATAGCTGTAGTATAAATTGGTAGGGTGTCCGTCATTCACCACAAAATATTTATAGAAGGTAGCGGAGTCTTTAATATTTAGTTGATACGGTATCATATCTCTGGCGTATAAATGTTTTACATTATTTTGTTTAAAGAAGTCTTGAATAAACTGCATGCGCCAGTTAGTTTTATCATCAGTATTATAGTCTGCAGGTGCATCAAATATTAAAAAAATGTAATCGGTTTGTGCAGCCTGTAGCTTTTCAATAACATCTTGTAGTATTTTCGTGTTTAGGTCAATAATTTTTTTTCGAGCAGCAGTTTCGCCTGTGCAGTAGTGTGTAATAAAATCGGGCAAAAAGTTTACATCGCTAAAAAGAAATTTGCGCCACAGGTAGGATTTAATTTCCGGAGGGTGTTTACGCAGGTATCTATCGGTGCCTTGACTTATCATGCTTTTATCAAAGGCTAGGTTCCCATCAGTATTAACATACACACTGGGTTTTAATCCATCTCTGAAATTTAAAATACTTCTTTCTAAATCTAGTGTAAGAAAACTAAATATCACAATTGGCTTTTCAGTTTTACAGAATGTGTGGGTAAAGAGTGTGTGTATCTGATCAGTTCCATAACCTCCTGTTCCGTAATTAATAAATTTATAGGTATTGTTAAATGCAGTATCTTTTTCAAATAAGTTACGCATGGTTTGGCTTGTATCTAAGTGTTGTGCATACGAATCGCCATACAAGAGTACAGGTCTGCGCCCGTTTAGTTGCTGCAAATCTTTATGGAATAGATTTTTTTGCCAAACATTCCATTTTACCCAACCCAGAAGCGGATGTGCGTTGTCTTTTAGGTCAAGCACCTTCCATTGTTGCAGAAGTTTCCAATAATCAGAGTCCCATTCGGCTGCATATAAGGGAGGTCTGCGGTATTTTGCCATGCTTTGATTGTTTAAATCAAAAAGCGATTTTTTAAAAACATATTCGGCCAGAATCAACGGAGCGGAGCATGAGATGATTACCAAGAAAAAATTAACAATGTGTTTTTTCATAAGTAATAAGTAAAAGAATTAGAGGATTAATTTATCTTATTTATTGACCGGAGGTTATTCATTTGTTTTTGCAGTTCCTGAGCTACTAACTTATAGAACAATGGTCTTGGATGCCCGTCACCCAAAAAATAATATTTCTCATTCCAATAGTCAGAAACCAAGTTTGTGCAATCTATTACTTTTAAGTCCGTATGCTTTAAATAAACAGCCATTTCATCTTTCCATCCCGGCATTAGTACTACATAAAAGTTATCATTACCAAATTGCTTCTTGTACTGGTTGTAGCTTTGTTTAATCATTTGCAATGTGAATTGGTAATGATAGCTCCTTAATTTCCCTGGGAGTTGAATATTATAATAGCGGCAGAAAAATGTTTTGCTGAATTTTTCGTAAAACCATGAAGTGATTTTTCTTCCTGTTTTGAAACTGCCTTTGTAAACCAAAGAGTCTCCTTGCCAATCGTAATATGGGCAATCAGCATTCCAATACAAGTAACTAAACATATCTCCAATAGCTCTTTTCGGGTGCCCTCCAAAGTAAATATAAAATGCGGAACCATTTTTTTGCTGAATGTAGTTCTTTAAATTACGGTGCTCAAATAAAGCAAGCATTTGGTGCGTTCCAAAACCTCCGGCAGCATAGTTATAAGTAACGTAATTGGTATCAATTCCCTCAAAAAAAGCTGGTATATTTTGATTGTCATTTACAAATAGCCCAAAGGCAATTGAACAACCAAAGAAAATCGCATATTTTTTATTCTTTTCATGAATTATTGGAAGTGTAGTTACCCTTCGCCCCATTGAATCTGTAGTGTAAAAGCATGTATTGTTTTGTTTGCCAAAAGAGTAGGTTGGAACTTCAACATGAATATTCCTTTTATTGAAATAACCTAACAATGAATCCTTCTCCAATCTCTCATCCCATTTTGGTTCAAATGCAGCCCAAACAGATGCCCCTTTAAACTTATCTTGTTTTGAATACGGTAATGTATCCAATTGTTGAAATGAAGGTGTTGAAGGTAAGGGATCAATAATCTGTTTATTCACTGGCGCTGCATTGTCAGCAGGAGTTTTTCTTTTCTGCAATTTCCTTTTTTAATTGATCAGAATTCCTAATTCCATACTTTTTATGAAACTTAAAAATATATACACATTCTATGGAAAAAAGGAGCGCAACTGTCATGAAAAGTGGAATTACAATACTACTGATGTACTTTATTTTACTCAGTAATATGGCAATTGAAATTAGTATTAGTCCCGATATCATTAGATCAATGCTGTCCAGCCACGCCCATTTTGCCCATTCAAATCCATTTACATTGTGTTTAATATACCTCTTTATTTGTGGAGCAAGTAAATTAAGAATTATACAAATCAGCAAAGGGATTACTCTTATCACTGAATTCTTAGCCAAAAAACATCTAATACAATGCTTAAATATACTTGTCATTTTATTTAGACAGGTTAATCATCCACTCTGCATCAAGCAAAAGCATGCTGTCAAGAGAGATGTTTCTTTGTTTTGATTTCGATTTAACCTGATTAAGCCAATTGTTATCTGCTTTAATAACGGCAATGGTATTTCTAATTTTTTCTTTCTCGTCATTTAAACAAGTGTTGGCTATTCGTTTGTGGTAATTCGATTTAGATGGCTCACTACTCACCTCCGCAAGTAAAAAATCATCAACATATAATTGTTGCCTAGTGTGCTTGCCACCAACTAGTAAAACTGAAATCTGTCCAACAGATGATTTAGTCCTAAACCTTTTGGTACTATAGCTCCAGTCCCCATTTATTATCATACTTTCTCCTGGGTTCCATATTACATCCCAATTGCAGTCATTGCCGGCTGAATCACATTGCTCAATAACGCAGGTAACTTGTGTGCGTAATTCTCCTTTATTGTAGTACCAAAAACCTACTGTATATTCTTTTTCATTATTCAATTTATGGTCTCCCCTGTTCAATAAAAGAGTATATTGCTTTTTATCACCCTGCAATGCTCCTGCACCGTTAAATACCTGCTCACTTTTGAATGTGTCAAAATTATACTGCACAATGGGTATTAAATCACCACCCAGCATTTCGGTTGGTACATCATCTTTCCATCTGTTGCTACCATTTCCAGCATTTTCACTCTGCTTATTTTTAAATACAGTATCATATTTCAGTTTCCTCAACTCAAACCTGTCACTCTTCCATAAAAACTCCGCACGATTATACCAATACAACTCCACATCGGTTAGCGGCTCGTTGTTATAAACCAGCAAAAAATCCTTTTTATTAGGCAAATCCTTTTGAATTTCCTTTTGAAACGAGGCAGGTGAAAAAAAACTGCATTATATTTTTTGCTTCTAATATTGGGCTGCGCGCAGCCGATGAGTTAAGCAATGGCATATTACACCAGTAACTCAATACCATGCTTTGCTGTATGGCTTGCGGAGTGTATTCTTTCCCGAAATTTTCAGAGCCAATATGGTAAAAAGGAAACATGATTAAACACTGGTAATCGTGTTTTATTTTTTCAACTTCACTTATGGCATCCTTATAGTAACCGGGTAAATATTTTTTGTTGAAATAATTAGGGTTTTCTTTCAGTTTTGGTTTACCTTCATTGTGGTAAGGAAGTGCTTCGGCAATATGCACGGCAAAATAGGTGGTTACCAAAACGTATGCCCCAACCGTTAGTTTTTTAAACCGCATTTTACGGTAAATCAAATAAAGTACATATACCGCATATACACTCATAACATAATAAAACACCCATGCAAAACGCCCGAGGCTCCTGAACTGTTTAAGAAATGAAAGGTGCTCAACCAAACTGTGCAGCCCCAATTGAAACGGCAGGCACATGCTAAACATTAACACAGGCACCGATGCCCATATAGCAGTTTTTAATATTGGCGGCAACACCGGGTGCAGCACTAACCCCTTTTTCTTTTTTACTAAGTACCTTATTATTTTAAATAAAGAATATATGGTAATGAATACTGCGCCAAGTCCAATGTATGCCTGCCCTTCCCAGCTTTGTGTACCGTTAGGAAAAAGCAGTTGCTTAAACCATCCTGCATGTATGCCATGGTTGGGAACAAACACACTGTTCCACTCTGCATAATACTCCCAGAAACCATAAGGTGACTCACTTCTGTATTGATGTAGATCGAATAGCTTAACATATAGACGGGTTACTACAAGCGGAACCGCAGTTTGTAAAATAAGGTAAGGTATTTTGCTTTTAACAAATACCATCTTCTCTTTTTGCTGAAGCCACTCCACAAAAAAGTATGCCATTGCAAAAAACACCCATAGCATTATAAAATAAGGATGCACTGCAAACCAAAACATGGCATTACATGCTATTGCTAAACTCCACTTTAGTTTTTTTCCCGATTCGTTGTATTTTATCAATAACCACCACATAAGAGGTACAAAACACACATATGATAGTGTAGGATGCCCAAACAGTCTGAAGTATTGAGGAGATAAAAGCGTAATAGCCACGCTTGCAGCCACCGTAAAAACCAGCGGCATGTTTAACCTCTTTATTATTGCAGCAAGCATGACTGCGCAAAACGGATAGCTCATCAGCATTAATACATTATATATTCCCATGCTGTGGGTATTAAAAAACGGAAACCACTCGCTTAAAAACTTAAACAATATGGCTATTACAGTTTGCCCATCGGTAAAAATATGTGTTTGACCATATGGGTAATTCATTCCCATAAACTCGTTGTAATCTACACTGTTTTTTATATGGCTTGCATAAACATAAAATGCTTTAATACCATCGCCATCGCCTACTGTTAAATATGCATTGGGGTTTAAAAGCATTGGAGAATACCACCCAAGTATAAAAGTTAAAACCAAACCAAAACTTAACGCTTCGGAAACAGGAAGTTTTCTTTTCATTTATAACGATAATAAAAATGTTACCTCACAAAACTATCCGAAAACGTTTTATCATCAACCCCTAACTGCAAAAATAAACTCCTTTACTATTTATTTTTTGCGGCATAGGCAGTGTGTATTGATGATTTCCCTCGGTTTGATGCTTTTCAAAATCACTAAAAACAAAACCTCCTGCCCTGCTGCATTTAACAGCGATAGAGAAACAGTTGCGTCTTTTTTGTAATTCATACTCAAGCAGTATAGAATTTGACTCGCTTTGGTAGTAAACCTGCATATAACCAAGCAAAAGCGATTCATCGCTTCTTCTTTTTTTTTTAATGATGCTAAATTCATCGGCAATGCTTCCTGTTTGTGTAAGGTATTTTGCAGTCAATTTATCATCATTAATATCTATAATCATAGAACAATTGTCTATGCTATTGTTAAAGTACATACAAGGCATGGGGTAATCAGCCTGTACAAAGCCCGTCCATTGCCCACTGGTGCCGCACACTGCGTATATGGTGCCATTGTAAGGTGGAGTCTTTACAAAATTGTTGGTGTTATTGCTTACCTTCATATTGTTGGTAAAGGTATTGGCATTGCCATAGTGCTTATGCATTAAATAGCTACGTTCGTTATTATGCGAATGCCCACTCAATACCAAGTCAACTCCATATTTTTCAAGCAAGGGCACTATGTGGTTTCGCATGTCTATCAATTCAATTTCCCAATCGCTGTTGTGTGAGCCTTTGGTATATGGCGGGTGATGAAAATACACTACCGTCCATTTTTGTTTATTGCTTTGCAAATCTCGCTCAAGCCACTTATACATAGCGCTTGCAGTATCGTTAAAAGAACCGTAACTATCTAAAGATATAAAGTGTGCATTGCCGTAATTATAAGAGTAGTACTTTGCAGTGTAAGATGGTTCGCCACCAGCTTCGCCATTGGTGGGCACAGTAAATATATTGAAGTAAGCAAAATTATATCCAAGAGAATTGCCACTCATGTATCCACTCTGCGCATAGTCATGATTGCCCGGTGCAGGGTACAGTGGAATGTTTTTAAACTGCTCAGGGTAAACATCAAATACGTTTTGCTGATACTCACTGTCTAAACCCATGCCATAGGCGTTGTCGCCAAGCCAAATCCAGAAGTTGGTAGGTTGGGTTGATGAATAATTTTTAAAAGCATCTCTTACCAATTTCTGTTCTTCCGATCCATTACCAAAATCACCCGTTACCCAAAACCGAATAGGTGATAAGTTGCCTTCTGCCGGTGATGTAAAAAAATAATTATTTGCATCACCTTGCAGCATTTGCCACTCGTTGTTTATACTGTACAAATATTTTGTTGAAGACATGAGGTTATTTAACTGAATGATATGTTCAGTTTTAGGAATAGTGTCTTCAGCAGAAAATTCAAATGATGTATTAATGCCGTATTGAACTTTAGATGCACAGTGCATATCTGTGCGCCAGCGAATGGTAATGCTGTTGGGTGTAAGTTTTTGCAAATAAGGTCCGCGTGTTAGGTTAGCCTGTGCAGTAGCACTAAGCTGTAGAAATAAAATAGTTGAAAATAGAATTCCGCAGAGCTCCTTCATTTACTCGGCTAATCTAAATGATTTTGCTTTTTTATTTATTTGTAATAATTTTATGCTATGATTAAATGCCTCCTCATTCTTATTTTATTGCCATCTGCTTGCTTCGCACAGATTAAAACAAATTTTAAAGATGGGCTATACACTTCGTATAATCATTTAATCAAAGGTGAGCCTTATGGGAATATTACTTTTAGCATTACCAGATATATCCCAAAAGATACCATCGAACTATTAGGTACGCGATATAAAATTGAATTTCCTTTAACGAAAATAAAGAAAAAGTTTATAAGAGATAGTGTTTATTGTATAGTAAAAGATAGCGAAGTTTATTTAAATAATCAATTAGCGGACAGCCGTGTTGAGGGATTTAAGAAAGTTCTATGTGAGTCTGAAAACTATTTTCGATTTATCTCTTCATATATGGATCAGGACAAACAAACTTCAATTGCAGCGGGATGGTTTATAGGAGGCGCAATTGGAGGTGCAATTACCGGGAGCACCGTTAAGGGACAAGATGGCTTACTATCAAGAGAGCCTGCTTTAATAAATAAATCTGATGGAAAAATTTATGAGTTAGATGCCAAGGGCGTAACTTATCTTTTTTTTAATGATCATAAAGATTTGTTTAATGAGTATAAAACTGTGAAGGATAAAGGAGATATTATGGCTGTTTGGAGATTGATTGACAGATACGAGGAACGAATTAAAGCTCAAAAGCAATAATCTATCATTTCTTTTTGTCATCCTCTATATTTAAGGAAAACCGTACAGGTAAGTTTAATTGTGCATTAACGGGTTGTTTATTTTTTAAAGCTGGTTTCCATACGGGCATATTATTGACAACTCTCAAAACCTCTTTATCCAAATCATCATTAGTTTTTCTCAAAACCTTCGCTCCTGAAACAACGCCATTTACATCTACAACAAAAGATATGTAAACTATTCCTTCAGTGGCATTTGTATTTTTAGACTCCGGATATTTAATATTTGCAGTTAGGTATTTCATTAAAGCTTCCTCTCCTCCCGGAAAAACAGGTGCCGAATCAAAATCAGTAACAATTGACCCGCTTCTTAGAGTATCCTTTTGACCAAATGAAATTTGCTTTGAAAAGAGTAATATGACTACGAGAAATAATTTTTTCATTACTACATATATATTCTGCTAAAATAAAAAAGCCCGCCAAACAGCGGGCTTTAAAATTTCAGGCTAAAATTTATGCACTTAAACCCTGCATGGGCACATAGTTCATATACGCAGGTATTTCTATTCCAAAATTCTTTAAAATGTTTGGCACCAATGCCGTTGAAGAAATTTTTTCAATAGCATTGGTATTTGCATCTCTAGTTGAGTCGTAAACAAGGCATGTTCCTTCTGGGATATGATATGCTGTTGAATCTGCCTTATCTTCAATAATCAAATTATGGATACCCAATTCCTTAAATGCTACCGGTTTGCCTGCAAACTCTGCCATGGCATCACTACAGTTTTTCTGACCAAAATCAATGGAGAAAAATCCGTTGTCAGTTTCTCTGAACTCTACAGGTAATTTATCAATAACAAGTTTGCGCAATTCATTTCTAAATCCTTCAACTTTATCTGGATTAATATTTACATTGTACTGAGGAAACATACAAGGCACGTTCTGATAATCTCCTGCTTGTAATCCCATCTTATTCATAAAAACATCCGATTTTTCAATATAAACCTGCGAATCTATTTGCTCGGCAGTAGTGCTTGCCTGCCCCATACTGCTTGCAATAACCAAAACGTATTCAGGATTGTTGTCAACAAACTCGGCAACTTCTTTAAAAAAGCGACTGAATATGCCCATGGTAAAATAAATTTCGTTCTTATAAGTTTCAACCCAATCTTTTTCAATGTTGAAGTTATCATAATCCTGCGGATATGTTGCAGCCAGTAACGATGCATACTAGATGCAACGTGGTTGGTAAAGAAGGTGCAAAACTCAGGCTTGGTATTTTTAAGTTGTTTCATAAATACATCAAAAGCCAAAACCATTTGGTATGTTCTCCGTCTTGTTTTTACCCAAGGTTTTCTGCGCTCGTTAATTACATGCATACCTAATTCAACAAACGTTGAAGGACGCAACCCAAGTTTTGGTGCCGTCATTATCACTTTTGTTCCGGCTTTCATATTTAATCCTCCCGAAACATTTCGTGCCGACTCGCGCGACATCTGCAAATTAAAATCCTGGAAGGGTTCTATGTATTCCGGATGTGCGTCTTTGGTGGCAGCAAAAGGATCAGGAATAAAAAAAGAATACTCTCTGAAATTTTTTGGCGGAGGAGAAGAGTGCATACTTCCGCAAACGCCTGTGCTAATGCCTTTCTTCTGCAATATTTCCCAAACCGAAGGATAGTTTTTATTTGCATCCGTCATATCCTGGTTAAAATCATGAATATGATGCTTGGTACCATCAACGCCACGGTGAAGCGTTGGCCAGGTTATCCAAGGTGACAAGTGTCCCTGATCTGGCGTAACAGTTTCGTATTTAAAACACTTCTTAATATTTTTAGCTAAAAAAGTATCGGGATGCTTTTCGCAATAATCTTTCATTACACGCCATGGCACCTCATTTAACTCAAACAAAATAATTTTTCTTTTACTCATTTTCTAATAGTTATTGAATTTCAATTTTGGTCTAAAATATATTTTTTCGTCAATGCCTTTTGCAAAAATTTGGCAAGAAACATCAATCGCTCATTGTTTTACGCTTTTTGTTGGGTCAAGTTTCAGTTGAATTTAAAAATTACCCTTTGATTGTTAAATATGAGTTATGAGTTTAAAATCATACTCAAGCATCCTTCAATTCTTTTACTTAAGTATTTTAGCCAACTTAATTTAACTGTAACAAATATAACCACCATCAGTTAAACAGCAATATGATTTATCTCACCTATGCCGACCAGCCATCGGGGGTTTATTCAAGTCAGGTAATAGATGTGTGCAATTACCTTAACCAAAAGGCTGGCGCAAAAATTAAGTTAGTTTCATTTATTTCTTTGCACAACTTTTATGCTAACAAGGCAAAAATTAAAGCAGAGTTTAGTGCTGCCGTTGTACTACCCATGATACCTCGTATGAGCGCATGGAAAATAAATAGTATTTGGTTTTCTCTTTATATGCTTTTTAGTAAAGAGAAGTCTATTATAACACGAAATGTAATGGCTTGTAAAATTGCTTTGGATGCACGCAAAAAAGGTGTGGCAAAAAAAGTTTGTTTTGACGGGCGCGGTGCTATTGCCGCAGAGTGGAATGAATATAACGTAGTTAATATACCGGCTTTTAAACAAGGTATAACAAGTTGGGAAAACGATGCAGTAAATAACTCGGACTACAGAATTGCAGTTTCAGAAAAATTGGTTGATTACTGGAACAAGAAATATAATTATGTTGATAAAAATCATATAATAATCCCCTGCACTCTCAACAGCAATTTTGAACCTTCTCTTGCAAACGAAAAAGAAACCGAAGATTTAAGGGCAGAATTAGGTTTTAACAGAGATGACGTTGTTCTTGTTTACTCCGGTTCAACAGCTGGCTGGCAGTCGTTTAATATGCTAAAATCATTTTTAGAAAAAACGCTTTCTGAACCAAACACAAAAGTTCTTTTTTAAGTGAGAGCGATAAAAATATTGAGGAGTTGAAATTGCAGTTTCCAAATAAGGTGGCTAATAAATTTGTAAAGCATAAGGATGTTACGCAATACCTTTCGGCATGTGATTATGGAATATTGCTAAGAGAAGATACTGTTACCAATCGTGTGGCATCGCCAACAAAATTTGCCGAATATCTTTCAGCAGGGTTAAAGGTTTTAATATCGGAAAACATTGGAGATTATTCCGCATTCACTAAGCAAAATAATTGTGGCGAAATTCTGAAAGAGCATGCTGAAATTTCTTTACAAAAAGTAAGTATAGATGAGCGCAAGCGAATGATTGATTTGGTTATTAAGAACTTTACAAAAGATGCCAACCTTTCTGCTTACCAAAAACTACTCAATGCAATTACATAACTTTTTAATATTGTCTTCGTAGAAACTACTTTTAAAAACCACCATTTATGAGTAAAAAAATTCTTGTTACCGGAGGAGCCGGTTTTATCGGGTCGGCTGTTATTACCGAAATGCAAAAAACACAATCACGAAATTTTTGTGATAGATAATTTATCGTTTGGAAACAGAAAGTTTATCAACGTTCCTGATGATCATTTTTACAATGAGGACATTTTGAATGCAAAAAAAATGGAAGAGATAATTATTTCCATTAAACCAAATTATATAATTCATTTAGCTGCCATTCACTTTATCCCTTACTGCAACCAGCATCCTTACGAATCGAGCAACATTAACATACAAGGCACTATTAATATTTTAAAGTGTGCTAAAATGGTGAAGCCCGAAAAAATATTTTTTGCATCAACGGCAGCGGTTTACCCCATTTACGACAAAGCAGTAAACGAAGACCACGATTTTGGACCCATGGACATTTACGGCTTGTCAAAACTCACCGGAGAGCATTTATGCAATGAATTTCATTTGGAAACAGGAATACCAACAATAATTTGCCGATTCTTTAATGCCTTTGGACCCAATGAAACCAATCCGCATTTAATTCCCGAAATTCAAAAACAGGTATTGGAGGGCAAACGAAAAATTCAGTTGGGTAACCTTACCCCTAAGCGCGATTTTATTCATACATACGACATGGCTAATGCCGTAAGAATTCTACTGGAAAAAATAGGCAAAGGAATTCACATTTATAATTTAGGAAGAGGAATTGAATATTCTGTGGTTGAAATTGTTGATGCATTTTCAAAAGCCATCAACCAGAAGATAGAAATTGAAGTTGATCAGGCTCGTGTACGTAAAGTAGAAAGGCAGCACCTACTTGCCGATGTAAATAAACTGAAAGCACTGGGTTGGGAACCGAAAATTGGAATTGAAGTCGGAATAAAAACCCTGGTTGAATGAGTGCAAGATTAAAAGTTGTTTTTTGTACTGATGGAATTTTTCCTCATGCAGTGGGTGGAATGCAAAAACACTCCAAACTGCTTATTGAAGAAATAGCCAGAATGAATGTGGTTGATTTGGTTGTTATTCATCCTCATCATAACACAAAAGTTTTTGCACCCGAATTAAACATTAAAGAACATGGCATTAACCGCGGCAAAAAGTACTGGAGCTATCTTTACAACGAATACAACTACTCCATTAAGGTTTATAAAATTCTTAAGAATTACACCGATGCGGTTATTTATTCTCAAGGCTTATCTGTTTGGCATGGCATAAGTAAAATCGGGCACCGTTTAATTATCAATCCGCATGGCTTGGAGTTTTTACAAGCCATCACTTTAAAAACAAAATTTAAAGCGTTACGCTTCGAATGGATTTTCAGGCGTATTTTTAATCGCGCTTCAAAAGTTGTTTCGCTTGGGGGCAGGTTAACTCCATTGCTCAGAAGCATTGTTAAAGATGCAGGAAATAAGGTTGTTGTTTTGCCCAATGCGGTTAATCTTCCTTCTAAAAGAAGTGAAAGAATCTACAACAACAAACCCATGCAATTGCTTTTTGTAGGGAGGTTTGCTGCCAACAAAGGAATTGATGTTTTAATGCAGGCAATAGAATCGCTGAATAAAGAAGGTTATAAAAACGAACTACATTTTAATCTAATTGGCAAGGGTCCATTGTACAAGCATTATACTAAAAATTTTCAGGCACCCAATATCACTTATCACGGTTTTGCAGATGACGATGCATTGGTACAAGCCTATGAGCAGAATGACATTTTTGTTTTACCCACACTGTTTGAAGGAATGCCAACTGTAATTCTGGAGGCTATGACTCATAGCATGCCCGTTATTGTTACCGACACCGGTGCAACCACAGAGTTGGTTAATCATAAAAATGGTTACATTGTTGAAAAGAAAGAATTCAAATCTTTAAAAGCCGCCATCACTTCCTATTATCTTTTAGATGAAGATAAAAAGAAAAAAATGTCTGAAGAATCGTACCGCAAAGTCTCCGAAAACTTTACATGGAGTGTGGTTGCACGCCAGCACTTTGATTTGTTTAAATCCTTTTCGGAAGAAGTAAGAAGGCGTTAGTTTTGAAACTATCTTTGCGTAAAACCACCTTTTATTAATGTTAGATTTTTTAAAACGCAATGCCCAATTCACACTTATGATTTTGGTGTGGGTTTTTTGCGGAATAATCAATCAGTGGCTTGCAACAGCAGTTGTGCTTGCATGTGTTGTTTTGCTCAAGCAAAAAAGCATGTACCGCGAATTGATTTGGGGGTTTTTTTTCATTTTGGTAATGGGTGATAACCGCGAGTTCTCTGCATTATATGGTGCTACAGCTAAGGTTCCTTACTTGCTGTTGCTAACCACATTTTATTTTCTTGACTCAAAGAACTTTAAGTTTAAAAACGATTTTTTTTACCCTTATATTTTATTTCTGGCGGTAGCTTTTGTTGCCATGTCTCAGGGTCCAGCAGCAAACCTTATTAATGCAACCCAAAAGTGGCTTTCGTTTTTATTACTGTATTCGGTTATACCTATGTATTTTCTTAAAATGATAAAAGAGCATGGAACAGAATTTATAAAAGACACATTATATCTTTTTGCATTTTTTCTAATTGCAGGGTTAATAATTTACTTCGTATCACGGTCTTCGGTAACACTTGCCGGCAGGTATTCAGGGATATTTGGTAACCCTAATGGAATCGGAATTTTTTGTACCATCTTATTCTTACTTACATTCAGTGTTAACTATAAATTTCCGGGTTTGCTGCATAGAAATGATTTGATAATTGTTTATGTGCTACTTGCAATCTCCATTTTAATGGCAGCATCCCGCACAGCCATGATGTCTATTTTCTTGTTTTTAATCTTTGTCAAATTCTTTAAAACATCATACTGGCTTGGCATTCCGGTTTTAATAATTGCAATAATCGGCTACACATTTATCAGCAATAACATTGTAGAAATTGTAAAGTCATTAGGACTTGGTGAATTTCTTCGCGCAGATAATATTGAAGATGGTTCTGGTCGGACGCTTGCATGGAAAATGGCATGGATAGAAATTCAATCGCATTTTATTTTGGGACGAGGTTTTGCGTACGATGAATATTATTTTCGGATTAATCAGGATTGGTTTCTAAGAAAAGGGCACAATGGGGGCATACATAATACTTGGCTTGCTTTATGGATGAATGCGGGAGTAATCGGGCTTGCGTTATACCTTTTTGGGTTTCTTAAATTATTTACACGTGTTATAGGAAAGTTTCCTCTTGCATTACCCCTTTTGTTTTCGGTGTTATTTTCAGCAAGTTTCGAAGCTTGGCTCATGGGTTCGTTGAATCCATTTCACATAGTTTTCGTTTTACTGTTCTCAATTGTTATTTACGATCAATATGCAACAAAACAAGAAGAAAGCGCTGTTTCTGTACTTTGAGTTGGCAGGCTATTTTGTTTCTTGTCTGGAAAAATTAGTTAAGCAATACAACATTGAAGCGCACGTTGTAAGGCTTCCTGTTAACCCGTTGGCTCCTTTCAATTTTGAATCGCGAAACAATATTTTTACTACGAACGTAAAGATTACGATAACGATTCATTGCTCGAACTAACAAAAAAAATAATCCCGATTTTATATATTGCAGTGGCTGGTCTGACAAAGGCTATATGCATGTTTCAAAAAAAATGATTGAAAAAACTCCTACCGTTTTAACTTTTGATAACCCATGGCATGGAACCTTCAAACAACATATTGCAAGTATTACAGCTCCGTTTGTTTTACCAAATTATTTCTCTCACTGTTGGGTGCCCGGTAATCCACAGGTTACCTATGCAAAAAATTAGGCTTTAAAGATAACCAGATTTTTACCGGCATGTACAGTGCAAATACCGAGCTATTTGATTCCTTTTATAAAAGCTCGATTTCCGAAAAAGAAAAAAAATTTCCTCATCGCTTTCTGTATGTGGGAAGATATATTGAAATAAAAGGAATTTATGATACCTGGAAATCGTTTGTAGAGTTCCAGCAAGAAACTCCTTCAGACTGGGAACTATGGTGTATAGGAAAAGGCGAAAATCCTGATGAGTTTCCTAGGCATCCTAAAATTAAGGACATTGGATTTGTGCAGCCATCAGAACTGATAAAATATATTAACCAAACAGGAGTTTTTGTTTTATCATCATTAGATGAGCATTGGGGTGTTGTAGTGCATGAGTTTGCTTGCGCAGGTTACCCGTTGTTGTGCAGCAAACATGCGCAGGCAGCAACTACATTTTTAAAAGAAGGCATAAATGGGTACATGCACGAAACATCAAACATTGAACAATTAAAAAATACATACAGAAAATTTGTTGCACTAAGTGATGAGCAATTGATTGAAATGGCTCATCAAAGTCATAAAATTTCCGAAACAATTACTCCCGAAACCTGGAGCAAAACAGTTTGGAATTTTTGCAACATGAATTAATAAGGTTAAAATTATGTGTGGGATAACAGGTATTTACGGGATAAATGACAGGGCAAAGTCATCACAAATAATCAAAGTGATGAACAAATCTATCGCTCACCGTGGCCCGGATGATGAAGGATTTTTTGTTGATGATAATGTGGCTTTAGGACACAGAAGGCTTGCCATTATTGATTTGTCACCCGCTGGGCATCAGCCCATGCAATGCAATGAGAATATTTTAGAAATAATTTTTAATGGCGAAATTTATAATTTTAATGATGTAAAAAAAGAGTTAACCGAATACCCCTTTAAAACAAAAACAGATACTGAAGTAATTCTTGCCGCGTATAAAAAATGGGGAAGGCAATGTGTACATAAATTTAATGGCATGTTTGCATTTGCCATTTACAATAAGCATACTAAAGAACTTTTTATTGCCCGCGACAGGCTGGGAGTAAAGCCGGTGTACTATTACAAAACAAATGAGTTGTTTGTGTTTGCAAGTGAGGTTCGTGCCTTGCTTGAATCAGGATTAGTTCCTCGCAAAATAAATTTGAATGCACTGCGCGATTATTTTTCATACCAGACTATTCATGCACCACAATGTATTGTTAAGGATGTATTGATGCTTATGCCTGGACATTATGCAACAATAAAAGGCAATCAATTGCAGATTGAAGAATATTGGAGCGTTACAAAAAATATTTCTAATGAATCGGAAGGCAAATCATACACAGAAGTTTGTGCTGAGGTAAATAAATTGTTTTACGAATCGGTAGAAAGAAGATTGGTGAGTGATGTTCCGTTTGGTGCATTTTTATCGGGCGGAATTGATTCAAGCGCTGTTGTTGGCATGATGAGTAAAATAATGCCGCAAAAAGTAAAAACATTTACTATTGTTTTTGACGAGGAAGAATTCAGCGAAGCAAAGTTTGCTAAAATGGTTGCCGATAAATTTAATACCGACCATCACGAGTTTTTACTAACTCCCGAAGATTTTCTGCAACAACTACCTGAAGCGATGAACGCACTTGACCATCCCAGTGGCGATGGACCCAACTCCTACATTGTTTCAAAAATTACACGCAATGCAGGTATTACCATGGCGTTGTCGGGTTTAGGTGGCGATGAATTTTTTGCAGGCTATCCTGTTTTTAAAAGGCATTTAAGTGTTCAGAATAAAAAATGGTTGTGGGGTTTGCCTGCATCGCTTCGCAAAATTGCAGCGGGTTTAATTGTTACCATCAAAAAAGATGTGGCAACAAATAAATTTGCACAGTTGCTTTCGGCACCATCTGCTTCGTTAAAAGATACGTTTCCCATTTTCAGACAGGTAGGTGCAACAGACAGGATTAACAAGTTTTTAAAAACCAGCCCTACTGATGATGCCGTGCATTTAATTGTAGCAAAACTTTTGCGCGAAGGAAATTTTTCAAATAAAAAACTAACGGAAGTAAGTGTAAGTGAAATTTCCACTTATATGCAAAATGTATTATTACGCGATGCCGACCAAATGAGTATGGCTGTTGCGCTGGAAGTGCGTGTCCCGTTTTTGGATTATAAATTAGCTGAGTATGTGCTTGGCGTTAAGGATGAATACAAAATGCCCGCCTATCCTAAAAAATTATTTGTGGAAAGCATGGGTGATTTGTTACCCTATGAAGTAGTACACCGCCCTAAAATGGGTTTTGTTTTCCCATGGGCTGTATGGCTGAAAAAAGAATTGCGTGAAATGTGTAATAACAACATTCAATCACTCGCTAACAGAAGTTTTATAGATGGAGTACAATTAAAAAATCAATGGCAGCGCTTTTTAAATAACGACTCATCAGTACGTTGGCTGGACATGTGGCTGTGTGTGGTGTTGGAGCATTGGTTGGCAAAAAATAAAATGGAAGTGTAAAAATTATTCCCCCTCATCCAATAAAAAACTCAATAGATACCTTTCTGAAATATAATTAAAACTACTATGTACTCCCTCACAAATGTGTTTTCCAATAACACAAAACCTTTTGTCATCTTATTTGCCCTACTCATCATGACTCAATTGTGTTTTAGCCAAACACTTTTTAAACACCATTTTGATGTAAATCATCTTAGTCAAACCTACGTAACAGGATTGAAAGCAGATACAAGTCACTTTGTTCTTGCCGGATTTACTTTTGGTACTACATTCCGCCCTACCGTAATGATGACCGACACAAGCGGCAGCTCTATATGGGCAGCTATTTTTGGCGAAAGTACTCACCGAAATCAGCCATCGGTTATACTAAAAACTAACGACAACCATTTTATTGTAAGCGGCACAAGGGTTAGGCAACCTGTTGGTTCCGTGGACAGTTCATTCGCAATGAAGTTGGACTGGAATGGAAATATTAAATGGCTTAAAAAATTTGCTACAATTACTCAGGATGTTATTCAGTTGCCAAACAATAATTATTTGTTTGTAACACTTGGTTCAAGCAGTGCCCGTTTTGTTGAATTAGATACGGCAGGAAATTATGTAAATGCCATTAATACGAAATTTGGCACAAGCAATTATGATTTAAGTATAATTAAAGCCACAAGTAGCGGATATTATTTAACTGGCACAACACATACACCATCCGGTGTTAACTCACCTGCTGATTTGTTTCTGGCAAAACTAGACACAGCATTTAATGTACAGTGGGCAACAGCGTATAGTGATACCACAGTAAGTTTTGCCGACCCGACAGTAATTGAAGCATCTGATGGAAGCATTTACATTAGCTCTTATGTTGGTGCATATCCACTTGTTATTACACCAACATTTACATTTGATATATCACTTTTAAAAGTAAGCTCAATCGGAAACTTGTTGTGGAACAAACGATATCACAATGGAAGAAACAATAACATTGCAAGAGTTCGTTTTACCAACGATGGCAATTTATTGCTTACTCCTAAAACATACATCTATATTGGCGGAACCTATCCTGATGATTATAAAGCATCGGTAATAAAAACAGACACATCAGGTAATATTATTTTTCAGATCAGGTATAATGATGTTACTCCGGTTTATGGCTTTGATGTTATACCACATCATAATAATTTTTATATGCTAAGTCATGGGTATATTGTCGGATCAACTGGTATAGCAGATTTCAGACTTTCAAAATTAGATAACCTCTGTAACAGTGCTTGCAACAACACTACTGAGAACTATACCGTTTCATCTATTCCGCTTGTGCCATATACAGTAGCCGTTACAACGCCAAGTGGGGTTAACCCGGTACTATGAATATTGTAAGTAATACTTTTCTAATCTCATACACCGATACGGTTATCTGCACAGGGGCTACAGCTATTTCAAATGTTTCATTAAGGGATGAAATAAAACTATTTCCGAATCCGGTTACCAATCAACTTACCTTAACAGGATTAAATAGCCTATCAACCATTAGTGTAAAAAATTTACTTGGTGTAAATATTTTTTCCGATAAAACATCTAATAACAACTGGCATTTAAATATGGATGCACTAGTTCCCGGAATTTATTTTATAACAGTAGAACAAAAAACTTCTACTGTTACTTTGCGGGTTGTAAAAAAATAGTACTGATTGTAGCTTTAAAATGTCTTCGCAAAAATCTGTTGCCATATTAGTTGACTGGTTCCTGCCCGGATACAAAGCCGGAGGTCCGATCCGCTCTTGCGCCAATATTATTGCCCATCTTAAAAATGATTTTAGTTTTTCTGTTATTACCGCTGATTGCGATGCAAACGAAACCACACCTTACCAAGGCATTAAAAGCAACACATGGAACATACGCACAGAGGGAACCAATGTATTCTATTTTTCAAAAACATTTTCAAAATACAAAAACCTGAAAGCACTTTTGCTTAATGGCAGTTTTCAGGTTTGGTACATGAATAGTTTGTTTTCTGTTTTTTTCACACTATTTCCATTAATAATTGCGCGCTTTAATAATGTAAATGCAAAACTAATAGTCGCGCCCCGAGGTATGCTGGGTGATGGCGCATTACAGATTAAACCATTTAAGAAAAAATATTTCTGTTTGTTTCCAATACGCTTGGCCTGTATAAAAATGTGGTGTGGCATGCCTCCACTCAATTGGAAAAAGATGAAATACAAAAACATTTTGGCGCCAATGCCATTGTTGAAGTAGCACTTAATCTTTCTGCTCCTTCTAAAATTATTTTAAAAGAAAGGATTAAAAAAGAGGGCAATTGAAATTAGTTTTCTTTTCACGCATATCCATTAAAAAGAATCTGCATTTAGTATTTGAGTTTTTAAAAAAATAAACCATGCTTACAAAGTTGACTTTGATATTTATGGATTACAAGAAGAAGAAAGCTATTGGCAACAATGCGAAAATGCCATTCATCAATTGCCTACTAACATTACCGCAACTTATAAAGGTGCAATAGACAACACGCAATTAAAAGAAGCTTTATCACAATATCACTTCAGCATTTTGCCCACTATGCACGAAAACTATGGACACAGTATTGTAGAAAGCTGGGCTGCCGGTTGTCCGGTGATTATAAGCGATAATACGCCATGGAGAAAACTTGAAAAAGAAAAATGCGGCTGGGATATTTTACTCAATAACAGTAATAAATTTGCCGAAGCATTAAATGTTGCAACAGCAATGAACCAACAAACATTTAATGAATGGAGTACTGCATGTGTTGAAAAAGCAAAACTCGTCATGCAAAACAATGTAGCAGTGGATGCTAATAGAAAACTCTTCGCAACGTAACTATAACAAACTAACAACTTCTTCGTAGAAACCACCAATGAAGCCAGTAAAAATTTCAGTAGTAACCATTACATACAACAGTGCTGCAACTGTTGAAGATACCATTAAATCTGTAGTAGCACAAGATTACTCTAATATGGAGTATTTGATTGTTGATGGAAAATCAAAAGACAACACGTTAAGTATAGTTGACAAATACAAAGGCAAAATTTCTAAAGTAGTGAGCGAGCGCGATGGCGGTTTGTACTTTGGTCTAAACAAAGGTTTGCAATTAGCATCGGGCGATGTGGTGGGTGCTTTACACAGCGATGATATGTACATGGACAATAAAGTAATTTCAAAAATTGCCGCAAAGTTTAACGAAGACCCAACCATTGAGGGCGTATATGCTGACTTGGTTTTTGTAAGCCGGGATGATTTGAACAGACCCATGCGCTTTTGGAAAGCAGGAGAATACGAAGAAGGCGCTTTTGAAAAAGGATGGATGCCTCCGCACCCGACTTTTTTTGTGAGAAAAGAAGTATATGAAAAGTTTGGATACATCAACACAGAATTAAAACTGAGTGCAGACTATGAGTTGATGCTTCGTCTAATACATAAGCATAAAATTAAAGTGGCTTACTTGCCCGAAACCATTGTTAAAATGAGAATGGGTGGTGTAAGCAATACGAGCTTTTTTGTAAAACTAAAGGCCAACATAGAGGATAACATAGCCTGGAAACTCAACAAACTTAAACCCGGAATTTTTACCCGAATACGCAAGCCGCTTCGCAAAATAGGGCAGTATTTTAAGCGGGTTTCTCAAATGTTTTAATACCAACTTCAACCATTAAACTGCTGCTAGACTCTTCTTTATCAACCCTATACTCTCCAATTTTAGAAACTTAGTTTACTGAGTTATTTTTCTTATTTCTTGCTAAGAAACTTTATAGCGGAAAACCCTACTTTGTTTATCTTTTAAGAATATTAATTAAAATTTAATTTTAGTATATTGAATAAATATCCTACTTTTTTATAAGTTTTTATTTAAAATATTAAACAAAATGATATCAGTTGAATTTAATAATACAGTGCAAAACCAATACCGCACGCTAATAGACTTCGCTTTAAAACTTACCCAGGACAATGAAGATGCTAACGATCTTGTTCAGGAAACCATGCTTAAAGCCTTTAAAAATTCGGAGAAATTTGAAGCGGGAACTAACCTTAACGGATGGCTTTACACCATTATGCGAAACATATTTATAAACAATTATCGCAGAATGGTTAAGAGCAAGACTTTTACTGATGATACCACTAATCAATACTACCTTAATTCAGGGAAAAATACCGATAGAAACCGTGGTGAAGGAAACATTGCATTAAAAGAAATACATGGAGCCATCAATGATTTAAGCGATAACTTAAAAACTCCTTTTATGATGATGTTTAACGGTTATAAGTACGAAGAAATTGCAGAACAACTTTCAATTCCGCTCGGTACTGTTAAAATAAGAATTCACTGCGCACGTCAAAAACTTAAAGAGCAATTGGCAGTCTATAAAACTTTGAATGTTTGATATAAAAGTAAAAAGAGTCTGATTGATTTCAGACTCTTTTTACTTTTAGCATGTTTGCAATTAATATTCTTTAACAAAATTTTCGTGTACATTCATTACTGCACCCACCGCTTTTAGGTAGACCGACATAATATCTGCCTTTACCTTACTTTGCTTTCGCTTATAAAAAAACTACATCGCGGCTAAACAAATCCCAGTTGGTCCCCGCCAACAAATCCATTGCAATACTTATTGATGGCTCTAAACTCCGTGCAGTATGCCACCAACCTTTAGGTACATAAACCGTTTCACCTGGGGCTACTATATCACTCATTGGATAGGCATTTTTAAATAATGGGTACTTTTCAAAATCAGGATTCCAGTATTCTTTGATGGTACTCATCCAAGGATTTTCAGGATCGGGATACATTAGCTTTTCTTCTTCAGGTTTCCATAGAGTAAACTCTTTGTGCCCGTAAACCTGTGTTACTATGGCATACAATCCGTATAAATCGTAGTGTATGTATGGAAACCATCCTGATTCTCCTCCGAAAAAACTTCAAGCGTAGCAGCCTGTGGTATTAATGCTTTTCTGAATAAGGGGCTTTTCAACCTGTTCTTCTTCATTACTTCAAAGCCCGGTTGAATATATTTTTTTTTAGCTCAGGAAATGTTCTGTCTAAATCAACTTTAAAAGGATACGGTGCTGGATTCTCTTCTGTTGATGTCAACATCATATCAACATACTCACCAAGTTTATATTGCTTGCCTTTTATGGTCCATAATCTTTTCGGGAAAGTTCGCTTTAAAAAATTCGGGTTTAAAAACTTTATGTGCTTCCCATCCCTTGCTTGCATCCGTTAAAATTACCGGGCGGTTAGGTATCACATACTCGCTCATAAACTCTTTATGGCTGAGCCCTGTTCTTCTATCTATTTTTCCCATGCTTAAAATTAATGAGTATTTAGTCTAAGAAATTATACGCAAAAGTATTCTTATTAGTTAGATTGTTTTCTATGAATAATTGTAAATAACTTACATCCTGAAGTGAATATTGTAAACGTTAAAATACCAAGCGATGTTCAGTTTGTTTTTTAACTGTAAAAGTTACAATTTAATGATTTTAAATTCTTTAATATAGAACAACTATCGTTAATAATAGCGATTAGAAGATAACTACTTATTTAACTTTTTTTAAGAACCCACATTCCTGTTCTCGCTTGTATTGGGTTAACTTTGACCTCCGACCAAATACTTGAAAAATTATAAATTAAAATGTATAAAATTGTAACAATTACCATTATTAGTGCACTTGCATTTTCATCGTGCAGTGAACGGGGAAAAAAACCTGAAGTAAAAATGGAGCCCATTAACTATCCTCAAACAAAAAAAATTGAACTAGTTGATGATTACTTCGGAACAAAAGTAGCGGATCCATATCGCTGGCTCGAAAATGATACTGCCGGTGATACCAAACAATGGGTTGAAGAGCAAAACAAAGTAACCTTTGGGTACTTAGAAAAAATACCATACCGCAGTAAAATAAAAGAACGCCTTACAAATATTTTTAATTATCCAAAATACTCCTCGCCATTTAGAGCAGGTGAATATTATTTCTTTAGTAAAAATGATGGATTACAAAACCAAAGTGTAATATACTATCAGAAAGGATTAGACGGAACCCCTGAAATTTTTCTTGACCCAAATAAAATGAGTGATGATGGCACTGCTGCAGTTTCATTATTAGGGTTTAGTAAAGACAAAAAATATGTTGCCTATGCTATTAACCAAAGTGGAAGCGATTGGCAAAATATTTTTGTAATGGAAGTAGCTACAAAAAAACAATTGAGTGATAAATTAGAGTGGGTAAAATTTAGTGGCGCTGCATGGAAAAATGATGGGTTTTATTATTCAAGATACAGCGCTCCTGTTAAAGGGACGGAACTTTCTCAGAAAAATGAATACCACAAAATTTATTACCACAAACTTGGAGATACGCAGGATAAAGATGTGTTGGTTTACGAAGACAAAACAAAACCATTACGCTATTATGGTGCACAAACTACAGAAGATGAACGTTTTCTTTTAGTTTACATAAGCGAGGGTACAGATGGTACTGAATGTTTATACAAAGACCTTAATGCAAACGACAAAAATTTTGGATTGGTGTTTAAGGGTTTCAAATACAATTATAGCGTACTTAATAATGATGCAGAAAGACTTTTGGTGCATACTGACGATAATGCACCCAACTACCGTGTAGTATCTGTTGATCCAAAAAATCCTGGAAAAGAAAACTGGAAAGACATTATACCAGAAGATTCAAAAAATCTTTTGCAGATGGCAGCAACTGGTGGGGGGAAAATATTTGGCGAGTATTTAAAAGATGTGGCTACACACGTTTACCAATATGATTACACAGGTAAAATGGAAAGAGAAATAACGCTACCTGCCTTGGGTAATGCAAGCGGTTTTGGAGGTGATACTGATGACAAAATTATTTTTTACACATTTACATCATTTACATATCCACCCACTATTTACAAATATGATATTGCAAATGGCAGTAGTGATGTATGGAGAAAAAGTGATGTTAAATTCAATCCTGATGACTATGAAACCAAACAGGTTTTTTATCCGAGCAAAGACGGTACAAAGGTTCCTCTGTTTTTGGTGTACAAAAAGGTATTAAAATGGATGGCAGTAACCCAACTTTGCTTTATGGTTATGGAGGATTTAACATTTCGCTTGAGCCAAACTTCAGCACATCTCGATTAATTTTATTAGAGAATGGAGGCGTTTATGCACTTGCTAACTTACGTGGTGGTGGTGAGTATGGAGAAAAATGGCATGAAGCAGGTAAACTTTTGAAAAAGCAAAATGTGTTTGATGATTTTATAAGTGCTGCGGAATATTTAATTAACGAAAAATACACTTCGCCCGAAAAACTTGCTATACAGGGCGGAAGTAATGGTGGGCTATTAGTGGGTGCATGTATGACTCAGCGCCCCGATTTATTTAAAGTATGTTTTCCGGCTGTGGGTGTAATGGACATGCTACGCTACCATAAGTTTACTGTTGGGTGGGGCTGGGCAGTTGAGTATGGTAGTAGTGATAGTCTTGAGCACTTTAATAATCTGTATAAGTTTTCTCCATTACATAATATTAAAGAGGCAAACTACCCCGCAACAATGGTTACCACTGCTGATCATGATGACCGTGTTGTACCGGCACACTCATTTAAATTTATTTCTGAGTTGCAGGCAAAAAATAAATCAGCAAATCCTACATTAATTCGCATTGATGTAAAAGCGGGACACGGTGCCGGCAAGCCTACCTCTAAAATTATTGATGAGCAATCAGACATTTGGAGTTTTATGTTTTACAACATGGGAGTGGATGTAAAATATTAAAACATTCTTGATAATTCTTTAAATAAAAAAGGAACTACAATAAGCTGTTGTAGTTCCTTTTTTATTTAAAGAATTATTTCTTACAGTTTACTCGACTTCTTTACAATCTTACCCAATCGTCCTTTTAAATCTTCAAACAAAACGTTGGTTGCATCTTCGCATAACGGTAAAATTTTATCAGGGCTCATAACAGGAATACCGCCCACTGCAACAACTTTTCCTTTTGATTTTCCGGCTTCGCGCACTGTAAATACTCTTTCGCAATCTTTGTTATATAACCTAATTTCAACATAGGCAGTAACACCGGCAGCCACGCCCATCATACGTGCTTCAATATCATAGCTAATGTTAACAAGCATAACGCCATCGTAATCCTTAAAAATTTTAAGCATCTTACATTGGTCGCGGTTGTCTTTATTGCCAATATCGGCAGCAGCCACATTAATTACCATGTTTTCGGCAGAAGCAAACTGCATTAAAAATTTTCCTGCTCCTTTAGTTGTGTCCATTAATCCGGCCGATTTAAAACTGCGGTACTCCTGGTTGTTAGCAGTTACAGTTTTATCAGCCAGTTTAAAAGGAAAATCTTTGGCAAACTCATTAATAAACATCCCATAAGCTTTATCAACTATAGGTTGAAGATTAAAAGCCGGGTCATCAATTAATTTTTCGGCAGCAACACCAAGTCCGGTGCCTCCAATTTTTTATCGCCATAAAAGGTGGTAAGCACAACTGTTTTGTCTTGTGCCATTACATTTGTTACTGCATAAGAAGCCACAAGGCATAATGCAATCAGATTTTTTGAAATTCATAATGAGTGTGTTTTATATTGTTTTTTATAATGAGGGTGCGAAGGTAAAACATTGAATTATTGCTATGAGTTAATAATTAATGATAATTTTTTGTTTTAAGGAAGTTTGGCTACCAATTATACTTAATAAATAAACACCTGCTGAAAGGGAAAATGTTTCTATTTTTATTTCTTGTAAAGTCTGGTAAACTGAATAGGAGAAAACAATTTTTCCGGAAAGTTCGGTCAAATAAATTTCATTTCCTTTCGCAAAATTCCCCGTTAATTTAAGATTCCCTGTATTTGGGTTAGGGTAAATAGTAAAAACCTGTTCATTAGAAGGGCTTTGAATGGGAACTAATGGTGAACAGTTAATGTTTGAAGCTTGAACAGAAAAGTTTGTAGAAGAAACTGTTCCGGTAAAATTATTAATGCTCCAATTACCAACAAGGTTGCTGTCTATAGAATCTATAACTGTTAAACTATTTGCAAATATTTGAATCGGAATAGAGTTGCATGCCGAGTCTAAAAATAGTTTTTCGTAGTAGGACGTATTATTTCCAGGCTGACTCTGGGAGAGTGTTATAAAACTTCCATCTGTGGTATCTATTTCTGCACCTAAGAATGGGTTTGCTAAGTTGGTGTATGAATAGTTGATATGGTAGGCGTTAAGAATATTCAACTCTAAATCAGTTTTTAGAACTATTTTTTTAGTCCCAGACCGAATACCAGCAATAAGTAAATGTGCAGAGTCTGCTTTCTCTACGTGATCAATTGAGAGAGAATCAAATTCTTTACAGTAAATGGTGTTGCCATAATAGTCCACTTTGTGAGCAAGAGTATAAGATGGCAAATATTTTGAAAATATAATGGTGCTACTATCGTCCTGAACTATTATTGATTGAGATCCTGTACTAACCGAGTATTTTTTCTTCCATATTACATTCCCAATACTATCAAGCTTTAAAATTACAGTACCCCCCGAAACGATAGTTTGATAAGAATTTCCAAAATATAAATCTTGAGCATTACTAAAATAAATTGCATTTAGCGGGTTGTTGAGAATGTCTGATGCTTTAGTATATAAGTTATTGTGAAGGGAGTCAAACCTGGCAACAAATGAGGTTTGACTAAAAAGAATTTGCTGGTTAAAGTTTTCATGCAACTCTTCACCACATACAAGATAATTACCATTATTGCGGTTTACACTTATGCTTTTAAATGGGTAAGCATAATTATTATTGGCAGGAAAGATATTTCTTAATCCTGAAATATTTCCGTACAAATCAATCGGTATAATTCCAAACCCCGAGTGTGTAGAAAATGGATCATCATTACATCCAATAAGATAATAGCCGCTATCTGGTTTTTCTACAAGGCGCGCTTTGCAATCCATTGAAATAGTACCATACCCATATCGTTTAGCTGAGTATATGACTCCTGATGAATCAACTTTAATAAGGCTTAGTACCCCATTATTTTCACCACCAAAGAAAAATTTATTGTCAGGTGTTCTCTTTGCAATTCCAACACCCCAAAAAGGTGTTAGTCTGATTGTAAAAGGATTTTGCGCCATTAGTGCCATGGTTGCAAACAAAAGACATAATAGGAAAAGTAAATTACGTTGTGTTTGTCTTTTCATAATATTTAAGTTTGCGAAAGTTATATCAAAGCTAAAAAAATTTATGTACTCCACTCTTCAACCCGTACTTCAAAAGGAACTTCAGGAAATTATAGATGCTGGCTTGGTTAAACAAGAGAGAATTATTTCATCTCCGCAAGCTGCAGATATAAATGCAAACAACAAGGCTGTAATTAATTTCTGCGCTAATAATTATCTCGGCCTTTCATCACACCCCAAAGTAATTGAAGCAGCACATCGCGCTATTGATACGCATGGTTACGGCATGAGCAGTGTGCGATTTATTTGCGGCACGCAAGACATACATAAAGCGCTTGAGGATAAAATTGCAAGATTTCTAGGTACCGAAGACACCATACTTTATGCAGCCGCTTTTGATGCCAATGGTGGTGTGTTTGAACCTTTGTTTAATGAGCAGGATGCAATTATCAGTGATGAGTTAAATCATGCTTCTATAATTGATGGCGTGCGCTTATGTAAAGCAGATCGCCATCGTTACAAGCATAATGATATGAATGACCTTGAAGAAAAACTGAAAGCAACGCAGGACAAACGTCATCGCATAATTGTTACTGACGGAGTATTTTCCATGGATGGCACCATTGCACAGTTAGATAAAATTTGTGATTGGGCAGATAAGTACAAAGCATTGGTGATGATTGATGAATGTCATGCCTCAGGCTTTATGGGTAAAACAGGCAGGGGCACCCATGAGCATTGTAAGGTGTTAGGACGCATTGATATAATAACCGGCACGCTTGGCAAAGCATTGGGTGGAGCAATGGGTGGTTTTACAAGCGGAAAAAAAGAAATTATAGAGATGCTGCGTCAGCGCTCTCGTCCGTATTTATTTTCAAATTCATTAGCGCCATCTATTGTTGGTGCAAGCATAGCAGTGCTTGATATGCTGAGCGAAACAACAGAATTGAGAGATAAGTTATGGGACAACACACAATACTTCCGTAAAAAAATTACCGAAGCAGGTTTTGATATTAAACCGGGCGAGCATCCTATTGTTCCTATAATGTTATACGAAGCTAAACTTGCTCAGGAATTTGCTGCAAAACTTTTGGACGAAGGCATTTATGTTATTGGTTTCTTTTACCCGGTAGTTGCAAAAGGCAATGCGCGTATTCGCGTACAAATAAGTGCCGGACATGAGCGCTCCCATATTGATAAAGCTATTGCTGCGTTTACTAAAGTGGGGAAGGAACTTGGCGTTTTGAAATAATTTTTTCGCGCAACGGTTTATACATCTGTTCTTGTTGCAGGAGTTTTCTTTTTTAGCCTTGCCCTTAAAACACTTCCTACTGAAATTGAAAAAAGATTATTGTCTCCCGGTGTAAATTCAACTTCCTGGCTTGTGCCCGGCAAAACAAATTTGTCTTTCTTGTCAGTTAAAAATTCCATCAGATAATATTTAGCACGTATGTAACCTCCACGTTTAAATCTTATTTCTGCAAAAACAGATGGATTAAAAAGATTTACTTTATCGCTAAACCACTCACTTTCTTTTGATTGATCGCCATCATAAAATAGTTTGCGTTTGTAGGCAAACATTAGTTCTGCCTCGGCACCCAATGCACCGTAAACCCCTTTTTCAAAATTCCCAATTTTAAGTGCAACAGGCATACCCAAAGAGTAACTGCGATGCTTCATTTTTAAATCTTCTTCGCCATATTTCCATTCATGAATAAATCCAACATTGCGCACACCAATGCCGGTATAAAAACCAAGTGCTTTAGTAAAATCATAATGAAACTGATTTTGAAAATGGAAGAACATTGAGAACCGAACAATATTATCGGCAGCATCAGTACTGCCTTTTTGTTTCAAATCTCCACCCGAAAAAATAAGTTCTCCGGCATCTTGCCTCTGCCATTTTTTTGACTGCCACTTTACAGCAGAACTGCTTGTACTGTTTTGCGCATTAGAAAGAAAAATTGCGCAACAAAAAATAATAATTAGATTTACTTTTAGCATAATGGTTCTGATTTATTGTTAGGCGAAGTTACCCGAATAAATGTTACAATTTAAATGAGCCTGTTTTATTTAGTAGCAACTAAAACACACAAAAATCATGTATAAAATTATCACGTTTGTACGACTAAATTTTTCCTTGAGATAAAAACTTCTGCGCTTTAAGCATTAGGAATTTCGGGCTCTACTAAGTTCATCAACTTTTGTAAGGACTCCTGCCAGCCGAGGTAGCACATTTCGGCAGGTATTACATCAGGTATGCCTTCCTGCACCACTTTTAGTTCAGTTCCGCACAATACTTTGTTGAACCAAACAGTGGTTATCATTTCACCCGGCAGGTTATGGTCATCAAACTTATCGGTATATTTTAATAATTCATTAGGTTTTATTTCTAAATACTTTCCGCCAAACGAATGTCCGTTGCCTGTGGTAAAATTGATAAAGGACATTCTGAACTCGCCTCCAATCTTTACATCCATTTGATGCACTGTGCATAGAAAACCAAAAGGCGGCAACCATGCTGCCATTGCATTGGCTTCGGTAAATGCACGATAAGCTTTCTGAGGGCTTGTTTTTAAAACGCGGTGTAATGTTACTGTGTTTGGCATGTTATTAGAATTTTAAAAAAGTGAATGCATGATGTTTAATAACTTCTCAAATCTACTTTTTATTCTTTATCAGAGAGAAAAGAATGTTGCCCAAAATCAAATAATAGTCAATATATAGAACAATTCATTAAATTTCTTGTTATCAAACTTTTACTGTAATGGAAAAAATGAATGCCGCTTTTATAGTTTTTCCTCATCATTTGTTTGAGAACACAGAACTGTTATCGAAATGTGACAGCGTTTTTTTAGTAGAGGAGTTTTTGTTTTTCAGGCAATATAAATTTCATAAGCAGAAATTATTGTTCCACCGTGCATCTATGAAATGCTATGAACAATATCTTATCAAGAAGAAAATTAATGTAAGATATGTTGAGGCAATGAAAGATATTGCCGATGTGCGTTTATTAATAAGGCAGATTGCAACTAATGGGGTTAATGAAATTAAAATGTATCATCCATGTGACGAATGGTTGCAAAAAAGAATTGTAACAGAATGTAATAGTGTAGGTATTCATTTCAGTTTTATTGAAAGCCCGCTTTTTATAAACTCTAAAAAGGACCTGAATGAGTATTTAGCTGTGAAGAAAAAATATTTTCAAACTGATTTTTATATCTACCAGCGTAAAAGACTTGGTATCTTGCTTGATAAAAATAAAAACCCGTTAAATGGAAAATGGAGTTATGATGCGGAGAACAGGCTAAAATATCCTGCAACAAAAACTCCTCCTAAATTAAAGCTAACTGTAATCACAAGCTTTCATAAAGAAGCACATGCATACGTAGAAAAAAACTTTGGCAACAATTTAGGAGAAATAAACTCCGAGTTTTTTTACCCGATAGATTTTGTATCCGCCAACAATGCGTTGACTGATTTTTTTGAAACCCGTTTTAATGACTTCGGAATTTATGAAGATGCAATTGTGAGTAACGAAAACCATTTACATCATTCTGTACTTACTCCCATGTTAAACGTTGGGCTGCTTAATCCCGTTGATGTTATTGATAAAGCCATTGATTATGCAACAAAAAAAAACATCTCATTTAACAGCTTAGAGGGGTTTGTAAGACAAATTTTAGGCTGGCGCGAATTTATAAGAATGGTTTACATGCGAGAGGGAAACAGGCAACGCACAATCAACTATTGGGGATTTACCCGAAAAATCCCTGCATCATTTTATAATGGCACCACAGGCATTGAGCCCGTTGATTGTACCATAAAAAATTAAATCAATCGGCATACAACCATCATATTGAAAGGTTGATGGTGATGAGTAACTTTATGCTGCTGAGCGAATTTGCACCCAATGATGTTTATCGTTGGTTTATGGAAATGTATATTGATGCTTATGATTTGGTAATGGTTCCTAACGTATACGGCATGGGACAATTTGCCGATGGTGGATTAATGTGCACCAAACCTTACATCAGCGGAAGCAATTATATTTTCAAAATGAGTAATTATAAAAAAGGAGAACCGTGGGCGCAGATTTGGGATGCTTTGTTCTGGCGCTTTATGCATACACACCGGCAGTTCTTTTTTAAAAACCCACGGCTTGGCATGCTAATTAAAACTTTTGATAAATGGGATGATACTAAAAAGAAAAACGCACTTAAGCTTGCCGATGATTATTTAAAGAGTTTAAATTGAATAATTGGCGCTAAAAAAATTTCTGCAATATGTTCAAGCTGGCAACCTGTTGGTTGATTTCACACAAATTGTAACTTTTCAAACTTCTTTTTAATATCAACTCCGAAGGCTGTTGCAGCCAGTTTTCAAGCAACGTTGCATAAACCTGCCTAAAATCTATTGTATAGTTTAAATCACCATCAGTAAGGTTAATCAAGTCAGGCATTGAATTGTATATACCCGCTTTTTTAAGATTACCACCAATAATAAAAACATTGTTTGCAGTGCCATGATCTGTTCCCTGGCTGGCATTTTGTTTTACCCGTCTACCAAATTCGCTGAAAGTAAAAATTAATGTGTCGTTAAATTGGTTGTTGCTTTTTAAATCAGAGCATAGTGCCGCAACACTATCTGAATATGTTTTTAAAATTTTGTTATGAGCCCCCTTTTGAAAAACGTGTGTATCGAACCCAGGTAATGAAACATAATACATGCTGGTTTGCGAACCGGAGCAAATAAGTTCTGCTATCGTTTTCAGTCGCTGACCAAATTCATGCTGAGGATATGTTAATGTTGATTTATAAATTTTTGATTTATTATAAATGTATGATGCGCTTTGAGTGGTTTCTGCAAGTGTCTTATGCAAAAAATCAACAACTGAGTGGGTATGATTATCAGACTCCACTTGCTTAGCTGTTTCGTGTATCATTTTATTTTTAGATGCAAGAAACAATGTTTCAGGATTGCGAAAAGCCAACCCTTTTAATTTTTCGCCCTTTAAGGCAAGACTTAATGTATCATCAATTTCAATTAAGTGATGCGGCAGTGCGTGGTCATTTTGTAAATCGAGCCAGCGGCCAAGCCAGCCCGTTTGTAAATATTCTTTTGCATCACTTGCGCTTTGCCAAATATCCAAACTCCTAAAATGCGAGTGATTGGGTTCGGGGTAACCAACATTGTTAATGATGCCCACGTTCCCTTTATCATATAATTCAGATAACCCGGTTAGTGCCTTATTAAAAGCAACTTCGGTGTTAATGGTAATTAAATCTTTCTTTTCAATACCTAATGCGGGGCGAAGTTTGTAATACTCATCATTGGTATATGGGATCACACAATTTAAACCATCGTTTCCTCCAGTAAGTTGTATAACGATAATTTTTTTGCCACTATATGATTGCTTAAAACTCTCAATACCTTTAGCTTTAAGAAACTGTGGTACAAAAAGAGAGGCTGTAATCAAGGAGCCGGATTTTAAAAAATCTCGTCTTGTTGTCATATCAATTGAAATTCGGGGGTCGACATAATATTGGCTGCAACACTTATGATTTTTTTAACTGAATCAGTTTGTGCATTATTTTCTTCAATCACAGCTTTGTTAATTTTAGTAGGGCTGCATTGAATAAGTTGCAAAACCAATTCATCAAATAGCTGACTGTTATTTTTAAAAGTATTGTTATGCACTATTTCCTTCCAGTCAGCCCTAACTTTTCCTTTATATTTTTTTTGGTTGCCTTTATCTTCTTCTTCAAAGGGTGGTTTGCCCTGCATCATAATAGAAGTTTCGTTTATAACATACTGAGGTATGCTCAATCTTAAAAGTAATGATGCGCTATCAATCCAGTTTTCACCACCTTTCCAACCTGCCACATTGGGTGGAAAAAATAAAACCTGTCCTAATACTTTTTGTACTTCAAGGGCTGTTTTGTCTTCATTGAACTCAAGCTTTATTAATTTTTTTAATCGCACAATTAACTCAACAGGTGACGCTATTTTGCAACCTATATTTTCTTCGTCATAAAACCAATTCGATAAAAAAATATCCCGCATGACCCTTTCAATGTCATATCCTGATTTAAAAAAATTATCTCCCAGTTTCTCAACTCTTTCGACATCAACAGCAGGGTTAACAAACTCGCTATAAATTTTTTGGTTATAAATTTCGCACACTGTTTGTTTTTTAACACAATAGCAATTATATCCTCTCCATTAAAATTTCCCTCTTCACCCATAAATTTCTTTATTCCATTGTCGTGATGGTGCTCATTAAAAACATACTGCCCTTTAGTATTGGTTGCCCAGCCTGTAAATGCACGTGCCGCTTCTTTAACATCGGTTTCGGTATAGTTGCCCTCACCAAGTGTAAATAACTCCAACAACTCGCGGGCAAAATTTTCGTTTGGGTGTGCTTTTTTGTTTTGCTGATTATTAAGATAAATAAGCATTGCAGGATCCTTTGCAACAGCAAGCAGCATGTCCTTGAAATTTCCAAGCGCATGTGTTCTCAACAAATTATTGTGCTCTTGCATTAAATAAGCAAAGGGGGGTATTGGTTGCAAAATGATTGTGCCAGAAGTAGGTCATCTTCTCACGCAACTGTGCCTGAGTCCACGTCATTTTAAATATCCATTGCAGATTCAGCTCTTCCGTGTCCTTCTTAGACTTTAGTATCATTTTCAAAATTTGAAAGCCGCCAACACCTTCCTTTTCCTCTTTTCCACTAAGCGGATATGGTAAATAGGCAATTGGCCTGATATTTTTTGATTCCTGAAAAACAGATTCTATAATTTGCTCTTTGCTTTTTGAAATATATTTAGCACTCTCATTTGGGAAAAAACCGAAACCCGCCCGTAAGAAAAGGTGCTGAATTTGTTTTTGAGATAGCTGCATTCAAAAATCAACTGACCAATAATTGTTCCTATAAAATCAGTAGCGATTAAAAGTAGGTGAAAAAAAACAAAAAGTCTATAGCTAAATGATTTAATAATAACATAGTGTCAAGAAAAAGTCTTGGCTCTTTTGCTTCAGCAAACTTTAAAATCATTCACACCAAATGACCTTAAGAGTGATATAAAATTATTTTTTCGCTCGACAGTTGCATTTAGTTTTTGAAGGAGTTCTTTGCAAATCATGTGTCGTTCAATTTCGCTTTCGGTTTTATTCAGCATCAGAAAATAACGATAAACGAGCGCGGCTTCTTCGTTGTTAAATGCAGGTGGCGGTGATTTGATTTGATTTTTCATCTTAAAAGCGGGATGTAATTAATTACAATCAAAAATAAGCATTGGCATAGTGCAGAGTATAGGTTTTTAATAAAAATTTTACTTAAAAAAATTCAGGCTACTTATTAGCCTTCTTCACATACTGCTCAATAGCCATAGTCATACTTGGCGCCTGCGGTACTGGGGCCTGCACTTCTAACTTTAGCTTAGATTTTAAAATAGCAGCTACAGTGGTGGCTCCAAAAGCGGCAATGCGTGTATTTTGCTGCTTGTACTTAGGAAAATTTTTGAAAAGAGATGTTATACCTGAAGGAGAAAAGAAAACAATCATATCGTAGTTAGCCACCGGCACATCAGACAAATTGCTGCAAACAGTTTTATAAATAACCGCTTTCTTAAAATCTATATCGTGTTTTTTTAACGTGTCGGTAATCTCTTGCTTACTTACATCAGAACAAGGCACAACAAATTTTTCCTTTTTGTGTTTTTTTAAAACATCCATTAAGTCATTAATAGTATGCTTTCCGTAAAAAATTTTGCGCTTACGATAGGTTATGTACTTCTGTAAATAAAATGCTGTTGACTCACTTACGCAGAAATATTTCAACTCTTCAAAATTACTAAAGCGCATTTCTGTACACATTCTAAAAAAATGATCGGCTGCCTGGCGGCTGGTAAGTATAACTGCGGTAAAATCAGCAAAGTTTATTCTTTGCTTACGAAAAACAGTAGCGGCAATTCCTTCTATATGAATAAATGGCTTGAAATCAATTTTTAAATTGAATTTTTTAGCTAAGTCAAAGTAAGGATTTTTGTCAGACTCCGGTTTTGGTTGTGTAACCAATATTGTTTTTACTTTCAAGCGGCAACTTTCAATTTAAAAGATGGCAATCAAAAAAACTATTTCTATTACAAAATGCCCGTGGCTTTAAGCATAATAAGCACCGGTGCAATTTCAAGGGCGCAAAAGTATAGAAATAAATAATACAACGAAAAGCGGGGCAACGACATGCCAATAGTAGCTCTCCACAGCCTCAAAATAAATGCAACTATTATAATGCCCAGCGAAATGTAAATAACCGTGGTTGCCTTAACATAAACTATATAAGCTGCAACGGCAATGAGCGGAATTAAAATCAGCCCTACAGAATTGTTAATTAAAAAAAGCGAAAATATGTACGTTGATACAGGTTTATCTATCTCAAAAACAAAACTAAGTGTTTTTAGCAAAATCATTTTAAGTGAATAAACGCAGGCTAACAATATAGCAAAAAGAAAAAACCGAATAATACCATCGTTTAGCACTGGATGGTCCCAATTAAATATAATGCTCAGCTGGTATAAAAATAAAGCGCCTACTCCATAAAAAATAACATTAAGCAAAATAGTGGCGCGTTGCACCAGTAAATTTTCGTCACGCACTATCTGATTGGTAACTGCAAGGCTGAAAAAGGCTGCAACCATTTGACTGAAAATTTTCCTGTACAAAATTTTTATAGACGTTACTCCCAATATCATTAACAATAAAATAACTGTAAACCAATCGGGAATGTTTTTATTGAATACGAGCGGATTGCCCCCGTCAGAATTAAGCAGGTGAGAATTAAAATACTTCCCCGAACCTACATAGGGAGAAATCTCATATTCGCTTTGGGTACTTGCTGTAGTATCATCACTGAAACGAAATTCATTTATGGTTGCACTTTCACCACTGTCAGGCGGTAACAAACTTGCCGAGTCTTTAACAGGTACTAATGGTTGCGGATACCCAAGTGAAAAATCGGATTTTACAACGACTGTCTTTTTCAGTGAGTCCTGAAAAGATTTTTTTTCTGCATTAAACTGAAATTTTTGCCGATCTGCTTCCTTATTCTGTGTTCTGCTTTTTTTCGTTTTTGCTTTTAATGAATCAGCACTGCTCTGTCTGAGTGATTCTATTTTCTCCTTATTTAAAAATGGAGCGAATGGAAGTTTGTCAACTCCTTTTTTTGTGGAATCAGTTAATATTACTTGCGGCAGCATTACCTGCAAGTTTAATCAGTTCCTGTAAATTGTTAATTGTGTCATAATGTAAGTTTCAACAACAGCAAGTTAAATAACTGCAAGAATCAAAGCATGAAATTTCGCGAAATGTTAAAAGAAAACTTAAACCCGCCATCACTCCATGAATCGGTTGTATTGGGCAAAAACTCGTTTTCTATCAATGGAGCAGAATTAGAGAACATTATAGTAAAAACGTGTCCCCCTGTTTCTACTTCAATACCTGCACCCAAAGGATTAAAATATGATTCATTCTTGTCAATCCTGTATTGGCTGAAGTTGTAAAAATAATCAGCAACTAAAGATGTACGCTTTGTAATTTTAACTCTTGCACCTACACCGAGCGAAAAAAAATCGTTCTCATCTTCAATATCAAAAACGTAATTGCGATGCAGGTATGATGGCAGCAGCACAAAAGATATTCTTTCGGAAAATTTACGGGCAACCATCAACTGTGCAACGTAGCTTAACCTACGTGATGTTTTATCATAAATTTTTAAAACATCTTTAATGGGAGTAAAAGCTGTGTTACCAAAAAATGTTAGCCCAACAGGGATTTTATTATCTGTAGTCTGTTGAAGTATGCGGTATTTAACCAATCCCTCAAGGTTTTCTTTTACCTTACTTCTTGAAATTCCAACGGTGAGGTTATCAGTAATTCCATACTCAAATGCAATGCGTATGTCTGCCGATGCATCTAATCCGTAAAGAGAATGAGCCGCGCTTTTTCCTTCAGTATATTTGCCAATGTTTCCAAACCGGTGTCCTACTCTGAAATCAAGTGTGCGTTTGTGCACCGTCTCGTTAGTTTGTGCATTAATCAGCTTGGTAGTTTTAAAAGTATATTCTACTTTTTCATTTTTTGGCTTATTCTCATCCATAGCCAGTTTTAATAAATCTTCTTGTGCATGTGCATTAATTGAAATAGCAACCGCAGCAACAAGCGGAACAAAAAATTTTACCTTCATAAATAACAATTTACTTTTTTTCAATAACGTGAGGTGTGTATGCAGCTTCAATGTTTACATCAACCACCTCGGCAATATTTTCCACAACCACACGCGGTATTTTAATTTTATATTCTTCTAACTTTATTTTAAACGTGCTTTTTAAAGTTGCTTTCCCGTCTTTAACAGTAATAGTTCCTTTTTCGTTAATGCTATTATCAACGCCATGCATATTTAAAGTACCAGTAGTAGTTACTATATACTCGCCATCTCTCGTAAAATCCAAAGGCTCGTTAATTTTTCCTTTATATGTTGCAGTTTTATACATACCGCTCTCCATATAATTTTCGTTAAAGTGTTCCTGCATCAATGCTTTTTGAAATTTAAAAGAGGTTATGGCTACGACAAAAACCACATCGCCATTTGAAGTATTGATAAAAGAGTTAAGTGCGCTAGACGTTGCCTCAATATCTTCTAAAGGAGCCTTTGAATAAAAGGAAGCAGTACCTGTTTTGGTAGAATAAACCGGTTGCGCAATAACAGATGCTAAGTTTATTGCTAATAACGTAAGGGTAATTAAAGTTTTATTTTTCATCGTTCAACTATTTTAACGGAGCACCATTATTAATCCATGCGTTAAGAATTGCCAAATCGCACTCACTTAATTCAAGTTTATTTTGAGGCATAAAAAGTGGGTCATCAGTTACCCGGTTTATTCTGTCTTTAATACTTCCTGATGCAGATTTTATTCCTTCGTAGGTTGTAAAATCATACGTTTCTACATTATCTGCATGGCAGCCTATGTATGCACAACTTCCGTTTATAATGTTCTTAACTCTGCCCTCGTAGGTTAAAGCAGTAAGAATGCAATCATCGCCTTCAGCATACTTATAGTTTTCTTTATTGCAAGAAGCCACAATTATTGCTAAAACAACAATTGCGCCCTTATAAAATATGTTCATTCGTTTTTTAATTACTAACTTGTCCACAATGTGATTATAAAATAAGTTAGGCTAAAATAAACCTTTTAGATTAGTTAATTAACAAACTATCTTAGCCCGCCAAATTAAGTAAGTATGATTCGCTCAATGACAGGCTATGGTAAAGCCGTTGGAGAATATGCCGGTAAAACCATTATTGCCGAAGTTAAATCTCTTAACAGTAAATTTCTGGAATTGATGCTGCGGTTGCCTTCGGCTTACAAAGAAAAGGAACTGGAGTTGAGAAGCGAGTTTTCTAAAACAATTGAGCGCGGAAAAACCGATATGAACGTAACCATTGAATTTACGGAGGATGTAACCTCAAATACGCTTAATACAGAAGTTATTACTGCATATATTGAAGAGTTAAAAAAAATTGAAACAACAACTCATCTTCCTCCACAAAATTTTTTAGGCTCGGTTTTATCATTACCTTATGTGGTTAATACAGATAAGGGAGAGGCTGATGAAAAGGAGTGGGCTGTTATTCAAAAATTAATTGCCACGGCACTAAATTCCTTTAATGATTTCAGAAAAGCGGAGGGGCGAATATTTCAAAGGATTTAACTGAAAGAATTTTAACTATAGAAAATCTTCTTGCAGAACTTGAAAAGTTTGAAAAAGAAAGAATGGACAACGTACGAAACCGGTTGTTAAAAAATCTTGAAACGATTACAAATGTTGAATACGATAAAAACCGTTTTGAGCAGGAGTTGATTTACTATTTGGAGAAATTAGATATAAGCGAAGAAAAATTAAGATTACGCTCACATCTTAATTATTTTTTAGAAACCATTAAAAGTACAGAGAACAACGGAAAAAAATTAGGTTTTATAACACAAGAAATAGGGCGTGAAATAAATACCATTGGCAGTAAAGCAAACGATGCCGATATGCAGCGGTTGGTTGTAGCCATGAAAGATGAGTCCGAAAAATTAAAGGAGCAACTTGCCAATGTTTTGTAGTTCATGAAACAGAAGCACTTTTTATTTTGTGGTCCATCAGGTAGTGGCAAAACAAGTATTGTAAAACATTTGCTTGAAAAATTTCCGTTTATGAGGTTTTCTGTTTCATGCACCACCAGACCAAAGCGTGCAACTGAAACTCAAGGAGCCGATTATTATTTTTTAACGCCCGATGAGTTCAGAAAAAAAATTGATGACAATGAGTTTTTAGAATGGGAAGAAGTATATACTGACAGGTATTACGGCACTCTTAAATCTGAGGTGGAAAGAATTGCAAAACAAAACAACTCTGTAATTTTTGATGTGGATGTGGAGGGCGGATTGAACATTAAAAAACATTTTACAGGCAATTTATTAGCAGTAATGGTAATGCCACCAAGCGTTGAGGAATTACACAAACGATTGATTGCCCGCAACACCGAAACCGAAGAAACACTTAAAATACGTATTGCCAAAGCAGAGCATGAGATGACTTACCGCAATCAATTTGATCACGTAATTGTTAATGATGATTTTGATAAGGCTATTAGTGAAGCCGAAAAACTTGTGAATTTTTTTATTACAGCTTAGAAAAATACTTTGTAAATCTCTTTAGAGTTAACAAATCACACTTATATAATTGCAGAAAGGTTAGGAATTGAATTTTATTTTAAAGAACAAAATTCTTTTAACTATCTGCAACTTTTAGGCAACGGATAATTCTTTAAATCTTAACTATTCGTGTTGAAGCAGGTTTATTGCTGCCTCTTAATTTTAAAATATAAACACCCTTTAACCACTGTGAGGTATTAATGGTAGCATCAGAAATTGATTTAAAATGACCAGAGTAAATGATTTTTCCGGTTACATCACAAACTTCTAAAGTTATGTTTTTCTGTTCTGCCCAAAAAGTAAGTTTAACGTTATTAGTTGCAGGGTTTGGAACAATGTTACAGAAGGCATCAAAATTATTTTCAATAATGCCAACTCCCGTAATTGGTACGCAATTAGACGTGTCTGAACAACCATTTAAAGTTACCACCACTGCATAACTTCCGTTTGCTGTAGCAGTATAGGTTTGGGATGTAGCTCCGACAATTGCAGTGTTGGTTGCACAGTTAACCCATTGGTAAGTCGCGCCTGATTGTTGTGCTGTAATATTAGCTCCTGAACTTAACAAACTCGTGTTAATGCTTCTTACAAACAAGTTTAAAATTACCAAACTATCACATGCAGCCGATTGCGGAAAACTTTGGGTGTATGTTCCGGCTTGCGAATAATAGACTCCGTTAAACAAAACACTATCGCCCTGGCAAATAGTATCGTTTGTAGTAACAAAATTATTTTTTCCATCAACCCAGTTTGATGTAGTGCCTGTCAACGCAAAATTAAAAAGTGTTGCATCAATGGTTTGTTTTAAATCAGGTAAAGTTGTAACAGTTGGGTTATTTCCCCCTGCAACGCCCTCATTAAAATCGTACAACAATTTTAAATCAGTATCCGTAACGTTAACCCCGTTATTATACATACAATTAATTTCAGCGGGAGTAAGTGCCCGGTTCCAAAGGCTCACCTCATCCAATTTACCATCAAGCCAATAATTGGTAGTTTGATAAAGTAAATTGCCCATATAAAAATCTTCGGTGGTAGATGCAATTGAGCCTGATGCTGCAATACTTCCATCTAACAAACCGTCAATATATAAGGAAAGTGTGCTGCAATCGTAAGTTAGGGCAAGATGGGTCCATGTATTTAACTGTACGCCTGTGCCTATAACATCATAATTTGCTCCTGTGCTGTTCCTGAAACGCGCTTCAATACTGCTTGTTGAAAAATGTAACAAGTAAAAATCGGCATCCACATTATTTCTTATTCCGGCAAGCCCGTCAAAATCCGGGAAAGTTGGTGCGGGGTTACGTAAATAAACCCATGCAGTCATAGAAATGGTGGTTGATCCCGCTATTAGCGCGGACCCTGCTGGTGCAATTACCTCATCATTTACATTATCAAAATCAAGAGCATTTTGTTGTGCAATGGAATTTGTTTGAATTGCCAGCGTACAAATTAAAACGGCAATTAAAGAATAGAGTTTTTTCATATTACATGTGATTAAAGTAAGACGTTCAAAAATAAATTCTTTACAACTTAATTGTGTTAAAGCCTTTCAAATATTAATACCTAATTATAGGTATGAGGGTTTGTTAATGCAAAAGAAAAATCCTCTAAGTTTTTTTTTAAACCGGACGCAAATCATATCATTCAAAATCTACCTTTGCGCCTCCTTTTTCGCCAATCCGTTTAACAACCATAAATGTCCTCCACCGTTAAAATTAAAAGCGCCTTAATATCTGTTTACAGCAAAGAGAATTTAGAACCAATTATTATTTCGCTCAACAAATTGGGTGTTAAGCTTTATGCAACAGGCGGCACGTTTGATTTTATTGAGAATTTAAAAATTCCTGTTACTGCTGTAGAAGATGTTACCGATTACCCCAGCATTTTAGGCGGCAGGGTAAAAACACTTCACCCAAAAGTTTTTGGCGGCATCCTGGGCAGACGTGAGAACAACGAAGACCTTTTGCAATTAGAAAAATACCAGATTCCCGAAATAGATTTGGTGGTGGTTGATTTATATCCATTTGAAAAAACAGTGGCGGGCAATTCATCTCAAGCTGATATTATTGAGAAGATAGATATTGGTGGTGTGAGCCTCATACGCGCAGCAGCAAAGAATTTTAACAATGTGGTTATTATTCCTTCTTTTAATGAGTATGCTGTACTTCAAAGTATTTTAGATGCAAAAAATGGTGAAACCACTTTAGAAGAAAGAAGAAATCTTTCGGCTCGTGCTTTTGCTGTTACCTCACATTATGACAGCGCCATCTTTCAATATTTTAATCAAACAGAAAAAATTGATGCGCTGCGTATAACCAATTCAACAGCCAATGTTTTGCGTTATGGAGAAAACCCTCACCAAAAAGGAATTTTTTATGGTAACATGAATGAGGCTTTTGAAAAACTAAATGGCAAAGAACTTTCGTATAACAACCTTTTAGATTGTAATGCCGCTGTAGATTTAATTGCAGAATTCAGCGCACCAAACCAAGAACGTGCGCACAATAAAGTCTCCCGCATCGGGGGAGATTCAGAGGTGGCTTCTGTTGCTATCATCAAGCACAACAATGCCTGCGGTGTTGCTACACGTAAAAATTTGTTGGATGCATGGAAGGATGCAATGGCCGGTGACCCTGTATCTGCTTTTGGTGGTGTAATTATTACCAATGCTAATGTGGATGCAGCAACAGCCTCAGAAATAAATAAACTGTTTTTTGAAATACTGATTGCACCTGCTTACGATGCTGATGCGTTAACTGTTTTAACAGAAAAGAAAAACAGAATTATACTTAAACAAAAAAACTTCCGTTTACAAACCACTGATGTGCGCAGCGTGTTAAACGGTTACCTTGTTCAGGATAAAGATTTAAAAACCGAAACGGCTGCTGATTTTAACTGTGTAACTTCCAAACAACCCACATCAGCACAAACCACCGATATGCTTTTGCCAATAAAATTGTAAAGCAAAGTAAAAGCAACACAATTGTAATAGCCAAAAACAACCAATTGCTGGCAAGTGGTGTGGGACAAACGTCACGCGTGGATGCATTAAAACATTCCATTGCAAAAGCAAAGAGCTTTGGCTTTGATTTAAAAGGAGCTGTAATGGCAAGCGATGCCTTCTTTCCGTTTCCTGATTGTGTGGAAATTGCACACAAAGCCGGCATTGAAGCAGTGGTGCAGCCCGGAGGTTCTATAAAAGATAAAGAGTCTATTGAATATTGTAATAATAACGGATTGAGTATGGTGCTGACAGGTACAAGGCATTTTAAACACTAAAAACTTGTAAAATGTAAGGTGCATGTAACATAATGGGGCAGATTGCGTAGAAATATCAAAATCTGCAAAATGAAAAAAGCAAGTACACCACAAGCAGCACCTGAAGTATTAGTACTCGAAAATCCAATTAAAGAGAAAGAGTTTACTTTAGCCACTCCAAAACATTCAAAAAGCAAAATGGGTTTATTTGACTTCCTTACTCAGGAAATAGCTATTGACCTTGGCACCGCCAACACGCTTATTATTCACAATGATAAAATTGTGGTTGATGAGCCATCCATTGTAGCCATTGACCGCATGACCGGTAAAGTAATTGCCGTGGGCAGGCAGGCAATGATGATGCATGGCAAAACACATGAAAACATTAAAACTATTCGTCCGCTTAAGGATGGTGTGATTGCAGACTTTGATGCTGCCGAACACATGATACGCGGGATGATAAAAATGATTAACCCGGGCAGGAAGTTTTTTCAGCCTTCGTTAAAGATGGTAATATGTATTCCTTCAGGCATTACCGAAGTGGAGAAACGTGCCGTGCGCGACAGCGCAGAACATGCAGGCGCCAAAGAAGTGTACTTAATACATGAGCCTATGGCTGCTGCCATTGGTATTGGCATTGATGTGGAAGAGCCCATGGGCAATATGATTATTGATATTGGTGGTGGTACTTCTGAAATTGCTGTAATTGCATTGGGCGGTATTGTTTGCGACCAGTCTATTCGTGTTGCCGGTGATGGTTTTACCATGGATATTTGGGATTACATGCGCAGGCAGCATAACATTTTAATTGGCGAGCGCAGCGCAGAGATGATTAAAATTGAAGTAGGTTCTGCGTTGCCCGAATTAGATAATGCCCCTGTTGATTATGCAGTACACGGGCGTGATTTAATGACCGGTATTCCAAAAGAAATTACAGTATCTTATTCTGAAATTGCACATGCTTTGGATAAATCAATTTCTAAAATTGAAGAAGCTATTTTAAAAGCATTAGAGATGACTCCTCCTGAGTTATCTGCAGATATTTACCGCACCGGTATTTACTTAACCGGTGGTGGAGCATTGTTGCGCGGTTTGGACAAACGGCTTGCCATGAAAACAAAACTACCTGTACACGTTGCCGAAGATCCATTGCGCGCAGTGGTACGCGGCACAGGTATAGCGTTAAAAAATATTGAGCGCTTTAAGTTTTTGATCCCGTAGAAAAAATTTTGTTCTACAAATGAAAACCCGTTTCTGAGTGGAGTCGGGTTTTTTAGTAATAGTTTGAACTAAACTGTTTCTGTTTAGCCAATAAAGGAAAAAGAGCGTGTTGCAACGAGGCAACTTTATCAATCATTTATTGGGCTCTCATATTATCCATCATTAACCTTATGAGGATGTTAAAACTCCGCATTCTTTGGTGTTCTTGGAAAGGGAATCACGTCTCTGATGTTACTCATTCCGGTTACAAAAAGTATAAGCCTCTCAAAACCCAAACCAAAACCTGCATGTGGGCATGTTCCAAATTTGCGGGTATCTAAATACCAGTACATCTCTTTTTCGGGTATATGCATTTCGCGCATGCGTTTAACGAGTTTGTCGTAGTTCTCCTCACGCTGAGAGCCGCCAATTATTTCGCCAATCCACGGAAATAAAACATCCATTCCGCGAACTGTTCTTCCATCATCGTTTTGTTTCATGTAAAACGATTTTATTTCTTTAGGGTAATCGGTAATGATAACAGGCGTTTTATGATGCTCAACCAAAAAATTTTCATGCTCCTTCTGCAAATCGCTTCCCCATTCTATTTTAAATTCAAACTTATTGTTGTGCTGTTTTAAAATTTCTACAGCAGCAGTGTATGTTAAACGCTTAAACGGATTTTCAATTACTGAATTCAACCGTGCAATAAGTTCTTTGTCATACATGTTATTTAAAAACTCCACATCGGCAGTGCAGTTTTCCAAAGCATACTTTACTAGATACTTAAGCATGTCTTCGGCCAAATCCATGTTGTCGCCAATTTCATAAAAAGCCATTTCAGGTTCTATCATCCAAAACTCGGCAAGGTGTCGTGGTGTGTTACTGTTTTCAGCTCTAAAGGTTGGACCAAACGTGTAAATTTTTCCGAGCGCCATTGCGGCAAGTTCGCCTTCTAACTGCCCGCTTACAGTCAGGTTGGTGGGTTTACCAAAAAAATCTTCCTTAAAGTTTATGCTCTTGTCTTCGTTACGTGGTGGGTTATTTAAATCTGATGTTGTTACCTGGAACATTTCTCCTGCACCTTCGGCATCGCTAGCAGTAATAATGGGTGAATGCAGATAGAAAAAACCTTTGTCGTTAAAATATTTATGTACGGCATAAGCCATTGCATGACGAATACGCAATACCGCGCCAAACGTATTTGTGCGCGGGCGCAGGTGAGCAATCTCCCGCAAAAATTCCATTGTATGTCCTTTCTTTTGCAACGGAAAAGTTTCGGCATCGGCATCGCCATAAACTTCAATTTCTTTGGCCTGAATTTCTACTGTCTGCCCTTGCCCCTGAGATTGCACGAGTGTACCGGCAATTCTTAAACAGGCACCAGTGGTAATGCGTTTCATGAGTTCATCGCCCAAAGCATTTGGGTCGGCAACGGCTTGTATGTTGTGTATTGTTGAACCATCGTTTAGAGCAATAAATGCAACGTTTTTATTTCCGCGTTTAGAACGAACCCAGCCTTTAACGGTTACTTCTTTGTTGTAATCGGTGCTTTGTAAAAGTTGTTTGATGTATTGGTGAGAAATCATTTTATGTGGATGAGGTGTTAATGTGGATGAGGTGTAGATTTGAAAATGAATTGGATGATGGGTGTTTTAAAATTGGGTTGCAAAAAAACAAAGAAAAGGGGTAGCATCAAATATTGATTCCGAAATATTCAAATGAAACAAATGCCCAAGCTAAAAAGTCTGTTTAAACATAAAGCATAGAAGGGGCTGAACACAGAGTAACAGATTAAAAAAATTGAAGAAAAAATTTCAACGAAGGCTGCTTCGCATCTCATGCAGGACTTGAATTTGTGCGAATAGTAAAGTGAAACTTTCAATTGAGTTATTAAAATCTGTGAATCCTCATTGATTAACAATGATGATTATAAATAGATGTTCAATGCAAAATCAATTCAACAGTAATTATTTACCCCAACTTTTTCAAAAACCTTACATCTGTAATGTAACCCTCATATAGCAGTCACAATTAGTGCTGCGGTTTCGTTAAATAATCTAAAATTTCTTTTATGCGAAACAAGGTTCTGTTGGATTTTACCGTAATGTGTGTAATGACACTTAACTTTTTTTAGTAGGTTGTGTTAAAGACAACTTTGATTTAGAAAAATTAGAGGAGACAACTCTCAGTCCCGAAATTGCAGTGCCCTTGGTTTATTCTTCGTTAAAGCTGAGCGATATTCTGGCAAACAATCCTAACAGTACAGTGGTGGTTGACAGTAATCATTTTTGTACGCTTATATATAAAGGGGAATTATTCTCACAAACTGCCGAAAACCTTTATGCTATACCTGACCAAAACACGTTTCAAACCATTGCCCTTACTCAAAACCAAATTACCACACTATATAATGCAGGCACCGTATCATTTACTGTTTCGCAGGTTATAGATGTTGCGTTGAGTAATAATCTTCGTGCCGATTCGGCAACATTCAAGGAAGGAATGTTAAATCTGGTAGTTAATTCCGATTTCTTACAAAACGGAAGCATAACCGTTTCTATTCCTTCCATACGAAAAAATGGAATTGTGCTTTCGCAAACAGTCCCATTCAGTTACAACAATGGCAATCCGTTTAATGTAACGAGTCCCGGCAACCCTTCAGCCACATTTGATTTAAATGGCTGCGCGGCAGATTTTACCAATGGCGGAACATCATTTAACAAACTGCGAGTTAATTATACCGTTTCATTTACAAGCGGTGGAAGTGTTCCTACAACAGCCAACAGGTTATACATCGCCCCTTTGATGAACGATTTAAAATTTAAAAACCTGTTCGGCTACTTTGGGCAAAACCAATTAGCTCCCGATTTGGATACGGTAGAAATTTCTGTTTTTAAAAATGTTTACGGGCTTGGTGCTTTCAACATAGTAAACCCCGAAATAAAATTTACAATTAACAACTCATTTGGATTACCTGTTCGCGCCAGCATAACCAGGTTTGACGGTTACACTCCCGCACAAGGATATTATGCCCTGGCGCAAACAGGAATTCCCAGCCCTTTGCCTTTAAATTCTCCTTCGGTAAATCAGGTTGGGCAAAGCATGCAAACATCATTTGCGCTTACCAATGCCAACAGCAATGTGTTTGGTATTATCAATAACAAACCACAACAGTTGGTTTATAAAGTTGATGCACTATCAAACCCAACCGGTGTACCAACAACAAATTTTGTAATTGATACAAGCAAAATTTCACTTGACATGGAAGTGAATTTACCCATGTACGGAACTGCAAAAGATTTTAGCGTGCAGGACACTTTTGATTTCAAGTTTGCGAATGCCGATAAAATTGAAACATGCATGATGCGCACCACCATCACCAATGGCTTTCCTATTGATGTGGAAATGCAGGTATTTTTTACTGATGAAAATTATAATGTGCTTGATTCATTGCTTTTACCTAATGAGCTTGTGCTTGCAGCAGCTAATGTAAATTTAACAACAGGAACTGTTAACAGTGCGCAAACAAAACAACAGACATAAACTTAGATGCAACAAAAATTGCACACATGGGCGCTGCAAAAAAGATTTTAGTACGCGCAACAGCCACTACATTAAACGGGGGCAACACCAATATAAAAATTTATGATTTCTATAAGCTCGATGTAAAACTTGGCGCTATTGCAAAGATGAGGTTAACCCTGTAATAAGTTCTAAATGAGAAAAGTCAAAATTCAAAAGAAAGAAAAATAAAAACTTTGCGGGCTTTGCGCCTTCGCGTGAGATACAAAAACGAAACTGCATGAAAATAAAACTACTCATCACATTTCTTGCTGCCACCATCACAGCAAGCGCTCAACAAAACATGGTAATGTACCAAATGGGCACGCTGCCACAACGACAAGCGCTCAACCCCGCATTTATGCCTGAACAAAAGTTTTCTTTTGGCATTCCGTTTTTGTCTTCTATTGATTTGGGCTATTACAGTACCGGGTTTAAATACACCGACTTAATAAGACATAGCGTAGACGATTCGCTGTACATGGATTTTGAAAACATGCTTGATAAACTTGCTGATGAAAATAACATAGGGTTAAATTTTGAAACACAGCTGTTGGCAGCACAATATAGATTCGGGAAAAACTATTTTGGTTTTGCTGCCACAGAAAAACTGAATCTTGATTTCCGATACAACAAAATTTTAATTGATTTTGTTTTGCATGGCAATGGTGCATTTCTTGGCGAAGAAATCCATCCCTCATTTGCATTAAACATGAACCATTACCGCGAATACGCTTTTGGGTTTGGAAGAAAATTTACGGACAAACTATCCATTGGTACACGCTTTAAATATTTAAGCGGATTGCAAAATGTACAAACCAAAGCAGCAGATTTTACCTTAACCACCAACAGCGAATCGTATGAAATTACAGGCTCGCCAAATCTTGCTATTAACTCCGGTGGATTTGGTGAAGACATAACGCAAACAATGTCGTTTAATGATTATATGTTTACTAAAGGCAACAAAGGTTTTGCAATGGATTTTGGTGCCGATTATCAGGTTAATGATAAACTGTCCTTCTCATTTAGCGTGCTGGATGTGGGATATATCAACTGGAAAAGCGATGTAACAAACTACATTATTGGCGATGGCGGAAATTTTACTTACAACGGCATTGACTTAAACCATTACATACAAGATAGTACCGATATTGACGAATCATTTCAGAATTTTTTAGATTCATTAACCGGAACATTAAACTTGGATACACTGCATGAAGCATATAAAGCATGGTTGCCTACTAAACTTTATATGAGTGCCGATTTAAAAATTGCAAAAAACAGTAGTGCTTCTTTTTTAATATACAACCGTTTTCAGCAAAGGGCAATGCGCCCGGCAATTGCTGTTTCTTTTACACAAAAAGTGGGCAAATGGTTTGAAGCAAGTGTCAACTACAGCCTCATAAATAAACATGCAAATAATTTTGGTTTAGGAATTGCGCTCCGCGGAAGCGGTGTACAATATTTTATAATGAGCGATAATGCTATTGGCGTTTTTCTTCCACACAAAGTCAACACGTTTAATTTTAATATGGGAATGAATCTTGTTTTCGGGAATTGATAAAAAAGAATAGCCATAAATAGCTACAGATTCATACATTAAACAGCCATTTAACCCTCCCTAAATAAGAGGGTTTACAGCACTGTCGGTTGAGAATTATATTCTTTGTCTTTTTTATCTGTAAATCTGCGGCAATTTTTTATAAAAAAATCTTTTTGCCATCTTTCAAATTTACACTACGTTTGAAATCGCATTTCAGAGATTCACTCTAACCAAATACAAAATGAAAAAAATTATTTTTAGTGTAGCAGCATTATTTTTTGCTTCTGCCTCCTTCGCGCAAGATATGCTTGGCATTCGTAACAGCAATTATGCCGGTGTAACAGGTCTTGACTTAAACCCCGCATCTATTGTTGACTCAAGACTAAAGTTTGATTTTAACCTTGTAACAATGGGTGTGGTGCTTGATAACAACTACCTTTTATCCCAAAAGACAGCTTGAAATTTGTTGGCATTAAAAACATTGTAGACAGAATAGATAATAAGAGCTATTTAGACGACTTTGAAGTAAATGGCGAAGGTAAAGACTTGTACCTCGGCTTTACCATTCAAGGCCCATCGGCCATGGTAAATTTTGGCAAAGCAAGTTTGGCGTTGGCATTTAATATTAGGGGTGCTGCCAACTTCAGTAACGTAAATTTTGCAATGGCAAAGTTTGCTTTCACCGATATTGATTACGATCAGCTTGAAACTCCTTATGCTGTTCCCTTTTCTCACATTCCGTTTGACATCAACAAAAAACACTCGGCAACAGACTGGGAGTTTCACTCTCTAATTTGGGGCGAGTGGGGTTTAACCTATGGACAATATCTTTGGAAAAAGAACCGTAACGCAATTAAGGCTGCGGCTACCGTTAAATTGTTGCAGGGAATGGGTGGCGGTTATGCCGAAAACACCAATATAGATTTTTTTGTACCTGACATCAATTCCGATCCTAACGTAAAAGATTCCTTAATGGCTGTGCAGGTAAATAATTTTGATTACGGACGTGTAGCTTACGATAGCTACGAGGGTAAAAAGAAGTATGGAGATTTTATTCATGGCAAAGGGTTTGGTTGGAATCTCGGCTTTGCTTATGAGTTAAGACACAAAGATGCAACGCGCTATACTTACGAAATGGATAATGCCACGCACGAAAATCCTGAAGTAAACAAATACAAATTAAAAATTGGTTTGTCGCTTATTGATTTTGGTAAAGTAACTTATGACGATGAGTATTCCGGTGTTTACAACATTAACAATGCCAACGTAAACTATTGCGATACATGCAGCACACCATCAGGCAATGCGCAGTATTACGATTGGTACAACGAAGATTTTGACAGCCAGCTTGATTTTGACACTACCTACTCAAACTTATTTTATGGCAGCCCCAATCAATCAAGAGTAGGTGATAAGTTTAGCATGACCTTGCCATCTGCCATCAGTTTGCAAGCTGATTATAACGTGTATAAAAAAGTTTTATGCCAATGCAACTATAATACAAGCTGTAAAAAATGGCGAACATCAGGTAGAGCGCGCCAATATGTTAAGCATTACTCCGCGTTGGGAAGGCGAGTGGTTTGAAGCCGCAGTGCCGGTTTCTTATTTCAACAACCGCGATTTAAGATTGGGTATGGCATTCCGCGTTGGTAGTTTATTTTTTGGAAGCGATAAAGTTGGTTCGCTGTTTGGCTTGACAGATTTGTACGGAATGGATTTTTATGCAGGAGTTAAATTCAGTTTGGTACACAGCAAACCATCTGATAGAGATAAAGACAAAGTTTCTGATGCAAAAGATTTGTGTCCTGATGTGGCAGGCATTTGGAAATTTGCCGGCTGCCCCGATAGAGATGGTGATGATGTGCAGGACTCACAGGATATGTGCCCTGATGAAAAAGGATTGGCAACATTACAGGGATGTCCTGATAAGGATATGGATGGGATAGCAGATAAAAATGACGACTGCCCTGATGATGCAGGATTACCGCAATTTAAAGGTTGCCCCGATACTGATGGAGATGGAATAATTAACCGCGATGATAAATGCCCATCGGTTGCAGGATTAGCATTATATCTGGGTTGTCCTGATAGTGATAACGACAGCATACCCGATCCTGATGATGATTGTCCAAATAAGGCAGGTTTATCAATATTTAAAGGTTGCCCAGATACCGATGGCGATGGAATTCCTGATAATAAAGATGATTGCCCGTTTGAAGTAGGGCCTGCATCAAACAAAGGCTGCCCTGTAAAAATTGCTGAGGCACCAAAAGAAACAGCTCCAATAAAAGTGGAACTTACTCAAGAAGAACAGGAAATCATCAATACTGTTTTCAGTAACCTACAATTTGAAACAGGTAAATCAATTATCAAATCTTCTTCATTTGAATCACTTGATAAATTGGTTGAACTGCTCAAGAAAAAACCAAACTTTAAATTACAGATCGATGGACATACTGATAATGTTGGAAAAGCTGCAAGTAATTTAACGTTGTCTAAAAACAGAGCCAATGCCGCCAAAAAATATTTAACTGACAGAGGTATTGATGCTTCAAGAATTTCAACCAATGGTTACGGCCTTAAAAAACCTGTAGCAAGCAACGCAACTCCCGAAGGCAGAGCTAAAAACAGAAGAGTAGAGTTTACGATAGTGCAGTAAATAAAAATTTTAAAAACAGGGCTGAATTTTTTTTAGCCCTGTTTTTTTGTTCCTTGTATTTGAATTTGCCTTTTGTTTCTTCTAAAAAATCCTTTAGGTTTACCACATCTATTAACTGACAAAAAAATACTACCAGCTATGGCGTTAAGCATTTTCCAAAAAAAATCTATCACCAATTTATTGGCAGAAGCCGATGAATCTGAAAAAGGGTTAAAAAGAACATTGGGCGCCCGCAGCCTGGTTGCATTAGGTATTGGTGCCATTATAGGTGCCGGATTATTTTCTATTACAGGTGGCGCTGCGGCAAACCAGGCAGGACCAGCAATCACTTTATCATTTGTTGTTGCAGCATTGGGTTGTGCTTTTGCAGGATTGTGTTATGCCGAATTTGCCAGCATGATACCTGTGGCAGGCAGTGCATACACATACAGTTATGCCACCATGGGCGAAATGATAGCATGGATTATTGGTTGGGATTTGGTATTGGAATATGCTGTAGGCGCAGCCACCGTAGGTATAAGTTGGAGCAGGTACCTTGTAAAATTTTTAGAGTACTATAATTTGCATTTACCTCCCGAACTTGTTATGAGCCCATTTGACACAGCCACACTTGCCAATGGCGCTGTTGTTACAGGCATTGTAAATTTACCTGCAGTATTTATTATTGTGTTAATGAGTTTGCTACTCATAAGAGGAACACAGGAAAGCGCAATGGTAAACGGAATTATTGTTACTTTAAAAGTTACCGTAGTATTAATTTTTATTTTCTTAGGATGGAAGTACATCAATTCAGCCAACTACACACCATACATTCCTGATAATACCGGAAACTTTGGCGAGTATGGTTTTAGTGGAATTATTCGCGCGGCAGCCATTGTGTTTTTGCGTACATAGGTTTTGATGCAGTGAGTACAGCTGCGCAGGAAGCAAAAAATCCTAAAAAAGATATGCCTATAGGTATATTGGGCTCGTTGGCAATTTGCACGGTATTGTACATTTTGTTTGCACATGTTATGACAGGAGTTACTAATTACACTTCTTTTAAAGGACAAGATGGTATTGCTCCTGTTGCCGTAGCCATTAATGCAATGGGAACGCCCGGTGCCGATGGAACAATTACTCCTGATTTTCCGTGGTTGAACAAAGCCATTATCATTGCCATACTTGCTGGTTATGCCTCGGTAATTCTCGTAATGTTAATGGGGCAAAGCCGTGTGTTTTTTAGTATGAGTAAAGACGGATTAATTCCAAAAGTATTCAGCAGTGTGCATCCTAAATTCCGCACACCTGCAAATAATCAATTGTTGTTTATGCTTTTTGTAAGCTTGTTTGCTGCTTTTGTTCCTGCGCGTGTTGTGGGTGAAATGACAAGTATAGGAACCTTGTTTGCGTTTATACTTGTTTGCGTTGGCATTATGGTAATGCGCAAAAACATGCCCGATATACCGCGTGCATTCAAAACACCAATGGTGCCTCTTGTTCCAATTTTAGGAATTATAACCTGCTTATTTATGATGGTGTTTTTACCTGCGGATACGTGGATACGTTTAATCCTTTGGATGCTTATTGGTATGGATGTGTATTGGTTTTATGGAATCAGAAAAAGTATATTAGGTGATGGCACGCAAGTAAGAAACGGGATCAATTACTTCCACTATACTGCTGTTATAATGGGTATTCTTTTATTTATCATGGGTTTTGTTCACCAAAATATTGCTGATGCCGATGCTTTGGCAAAAGGCGAGACTGCTGATAAGAGTTTGTTTTATCTCTCTTTAATTTTTGGGGCATTGCATTCAATTTACTTTGCCATGCAGGCAATTAAAAAGAAGTATTGATTAGTAATTTATAAGGGTCTTAAACTTATTACCCGCCATTGTATGTGCAGGTATGGCTCTATTCTCCTCTTTCATCAATCAAGTGCATTTCGTAATCAGAAATGGAAATGAGTCTTTTCTTGTACAATGCACCGGTAATTTTTTTAAACGCTTTTTTGCTGATGCCAAAAGTGTTGTAAATTTCTTCAGGTGGGGTTTTATCACCCACAGGTAAAAGCCCACCATTAGCTTTGAGTTTATTTATTACCACGTTTGTATTTTCTTCAATATGCCTGTATCCGAAATTTTGAAGGCTTACATCTAACTTACCATCACTGCGTAGTTTTTTAATGTAGCCGGTTTTAACATCGCCTTCGTTTATGGTTTCAAAAATTTCATTGTGGTAAAGCAATCCTTCTTCTTTATTATTAATTAAAACAATAAAACCCAAATTGGTGCGATCGCCAATAAGTAAAGTAACTTTTGTTCCGGGGGTGAGTTCAGCAGGTTTTTCGGGTTTCATTTAATTGAAATTTTAAATTTTTAGTCGTTGTTAAAGTCCATCATTTTTATCTTTCCTCTTCAACAAATAAATTCCAATACCCAAAACAATTAATAACGAAAAACCAAAGTTGGTTCCCAGCCACAACCAATCATTATCAAACACAGGTTTGCCGCTGTTTTTCATTTTAAATAACCAAACAGACAGGGCAGTGCCAATGGAAACGCTCATTATAGTTAATACAATTCTTCTGCGTGGGCTCATAATACTTTTTCTTTTATCCAGCGCGGCAAAATTATGGCGCCAATTATTAAGTACGGATAGTAACTGATTAACCTCCACAGCAAACCCAATGTTGCAGATAAACCGGGCATAATGTAATCGCTAAAAATGGTTTCGAACATAGCTTCGCTCACACCGCTTGCGCCCGGTGTGGGGCTTGCAAAACCTATAAACTGAATTACTATTTGTTTGCCATACATAGCCAAATCGTTAAGTGGCGCTGCGCCATGAAATGCATGTATAATGCAATTAACAATGGAGAACCTGGCAGTCCAGGTGATAAACGTGGTAACAATACTCCATATCCAATAACCACTTTTTTTCGTGCGCAGTTCTTTAGATGAAATAATAAGTTGCTCGGCTGTTTCGGCAGCACCTTCTTTAAAGCGGCTTAATATTTTTAAACTGAATATCCCCAGAATAACTTTTTTAGCAATAAACGGATTGAAAAAAAGTGCGTAACCAATAAAGGATTTTAATATGATAATGCCCCAGAATACGACCCAAAAAGTATAGTACACACTGCTGCCCAGTAAGGAACTATCAACCTGCAATCCGCTAAATAGCTCGTGCTTGCTTACAATAAAATAAATGAGTGGCGCCATAATGGCAAGAAAAATTCCGTCTAAAAAATTTGAAACAGTAATGGTGGTAATACTCTTGCCCATGTTAACACCTTCGCGGCTCAAAATTAAAATGGCAAACACAAAGCCACCGCCAATAAGTGTAGGTGCCAGTGCCGATGAAAATTCCCACAGCATGATTACAATAAAACTACGGTACCACGACAAATGATTTTCGGTAAGCACACGAATGCGAATCATATAAGCCAAATCGCGGATGACAACAGAAACCACAGCAAGTATTAACCAGTTGGTGGCGCTCCATGTCCATTCTATTTTTGAAAATGCTTCGGCATTAAAGCCACGGTAAAACAAAAAAGCTGCTACGCCTAACCCTATTAAAATGGGATAAACTATTTTAGAAGAACTGAATTTTTTAAGAACATCATTGTTCTGTTCCTGCATAATTATCGGGGCTCTGGTTAAGAGTTGCTTGCGGTTGCGCTATGGTAAAATTGTTAAACCCATCGCCTACTAAAATGGTAACGGTGCCAGCCTGCAACAAATCTAACAGTGCTAAAAAAATAAACACGGCATGTATACGGCTGGTGCACTCTGCAAATATTTCAATAAAATCGGCTTTTGTTTTGAGCTTAACCAATGAAGTAATGTAATCTTTCTGCTGCTCAATGGTAAAAGGATATTGCACCACGGTGTGCTTTAACTCCAATCGGTTTCTTTCAAACCGCTCCAGCACTTTCTGGTAAGCTGCTATCAGTTTAAATAAAGTAAGATTATGCAGCTCACTAGAAAATCCGTTACTGTCTGCCACTACGGCAATTTTGGCAATCTCCTTAGCAAGGTTGCCACGCACAAACATCATGGCACGCTCTTCTTCTTTCACACGTAATTCTTCGGCTGCCTGTTTGTATTGCTTGTATTCTAAAAGCTGTCGTACCAAATCGTGGCGAGGATCAATGTCATTGCCCTGTTCATCTTGGGCATAACGCGGCAATAACATTTTTGCTTTAATGCGCATAAGCGTTGCAGCCACCAAAATAAACTCACTGGCCACTTCAATATTTAAAGTATTTAGGTGATGTATATAATCAAGATAATCTTCAGTAATTTTTGCAATGGGAATGTTGTGTATATCCAATTCATCGCGTTCTATAAAGAACAACAACAAATCAAACGGACCTTCAAAAACGGGTAACTTAATTTCAAAAACTTCGGCACTCATTGATAATAAAATTGTGTTGGTAAAGAAACGAAAAAAGGGCGAGTGCGACAATAAGCTCCGAGACAATAAGAAAAACGAAAATGAATCACGGGTATGAGATAAATGAAAGAAGCATTAATGACAGAGAACGCCATCACTTTAGCAAATTGATTTACTTATAAATATCAATAACTAAAAGTTACATGATGGAGAAACAGGCTGTCGCAAAAGCTATTTCCCTCTCACGACACGTAAAAAACTCCGTTTTATACAAGCTCTTTTTTATCCCCACAGTGCGTAGCAAATACAAATGGAGAATATAACTCCAGCTAAATCTGCCAACAGCATTACAGGTATGGCGTAGCGTGTATTTTTTACCGACACCGAACCAAAATACAGCGCCACTACGTAAAAAGTTGTTTCACTTGAGCCTTGCAATACGGCAGCAAGTTTGCCAATAAAAGAATCGGCACCATAGGTGTTCATGGCATCAACCATAAACCCTCTTGCACCACCGGCACTAAATGGCCGTAGTAATGCAACAGGAAGTGTTTCAACAAAACGGTTATCAATACCAATAAGATTTACAAATGACTTGACGGGTGCAATCAATAAATCAAAAGCTCCGCTTGTACGCAACATGCTTACGGCAACCAACATTCCTACCATGTAAGGAATAATTCTTACTGCAGTTTCAAAACCACCTTTTGCCCCTTCTACAAAAGCATCAAACAAATCAATTTTTTATACAGTGCACCTACTATAATTACTAAAAACACTAGCAATATGGCACCATTGCTAAAAGCGTCAGAAAATTCTTGCAAGGCAAAAGGCTGTAGTGTCCGTAAAAAGAAAATAAAAAATGCAAGTACAGAAGCAATCCCAAATAATGGGAAAAATAATTTGGGTTGCAATACATTAATACCTTGTTTAAATGAAACCACCAGCAATGCTGTTAAAGTGCAAACAAATGTTGAAAGCATTAACGGAATAAAAACCTCATTTGGGTTGTGCGAGCCATTGGCTGCACGCACGGCAAGTATAGAAACAGGAATTAATGTTAATCCCGCTGCATGCAGTGCCAGAAACATTAGTTGCGCATCGGTAGCTTTATCTTTTCGGAATTTAGTTCCTGCAAACTTTGCATAGCTTTTAAACCAAATGGTGTGGCGGCATTATCAAGCCCTAGTATGTTGGCAGAAAAATTCATTACCATGTGCCCGAAAGAAGCATGACCAGCCGGAATAGATGGAAAAGTTTGGAAAGAAACGGACTTATAAACCTGCTTAATACATTAATGCCTCCTGCTCTTTCGGCAATATTTAATAAGCCCATAAACAAAGCAAGAGTACCTATCAACCCAATAACAAGTGTAATGGCAAACTTTCCGGTTTCAAAAATGCCGTCAATATTTTTTGGTAAATAATAGCTGATTTTAGATGCCGGAATTATTTTTTGCGAGCCCAATTTTGCCAACATGCTTTGACGTACTGAGTCGGCATTTGTCGATGTCAATGCTATTACATTACTGAGTAAAAAATCCGAAACAATGTTATTGCCTTTTGATATAAATGCCGAATCATCCGGGGTATTAGCGTCTAATAAATAAACCGACTGGTTGCCGGTGCCAACATTTATTGATTCAAAAGAAGAAATTGTTATAGTGTTTATTTTTTGCCACAGTTGGTTTCGTTTTTCAGTTACGTTTTCATTGCCGGATAACAATACATCGCTTTCAAAAATGTTTTGGGATTTAATCCAGTTTGACGATTTCAGTTTTTTTGAAACAGTATTTAAGTGCTGTGCCTGAGTTGCATTTAAATCAGGCAAGATGTAGTAGCTTACTTTTGGAAACTCTTCACCGGGTTTTAGTTTTTTTCAGTTACAATATCATTAAAAATATTACTGTCTCCTTTTAAAAACTGATAGCAGGCAACTGCAATAGCAAATAAAATAATGTAAGACCAAACTCTGCTTAAAGCCATTGTTGATTTTGAATCCGAAAAATATTTAATCGGGCATCAATAAACAGATACAACTGCTTAACATATGCACATGCCAATGTGAAAGAAAACAACAAAACCTATTAGCTTTATCACAGCAAAATGTAATTTTATAAAAAATTCAAGCATGTCTCAGTCAGCTAAAATTATTCTTGGGGTATTCACCTTTCTGCCTTTTTTGTTTTTTATAATGTTTATTGTAAAAATTTTCTCTCTTATAATGTATGCCATAAGTAATGATGGTAATGTGGATGAAGAAGCTATATTGCTTAACCAAATTGCTCCTATGGTTATTTACATTATATTGTTTTCTTTTTTGTCTTTAGCACTATTGATATACTACATTATTCATCTGGTAAATTATAAAACGGCAGAAAGCACAGAAAAAATTGTTTGGGTTTTGTTATTTATTTTCTTTGGCATTATTGTGTTTCCGGTTTATTGGTACCTGAGAGTTTGGCGCGTAAAAGAAGCATAAACTTTTAAACTTTTTCCAAACCTTATGCTCTACTTCTCCTTTCCTCTGCGGCTAATTTTTATATGCTGTTTCGTTTTTTCTCTCCAATCCTGCACTGATAAGTTTGCACCACCGGTAATGGAAGAAGCATTTAATGAAAATGCACTGCCTCCTGCACCCGATTATTCAAAACAGGAAAGTTGGACAGCATTACCCAATAAAAAAGATTTTGCTGATTTAGTTCCGGGAAAAGAAGAATTAAAAAATGCGCAAGACTTTGCCAAAGCAGATGTGTTTTTTGTTCACCCTACTTCGTACCTGAAAAAAACAAAATTAAGTAAAGGTTGGAACGCTGATATTGCTGATGAAATAATTAACCAGAAAACAGATAACGGAGCAATAAAAAATCAGGCAACAGTGTTTAACGGCTCTTGCAGAGTTTATGCTCCACGTTACCGCCAGGCATTTATATCAGCATATTTTATTAGGGATAAATCAAAAGAGAAAAAGCTTTACAGGTTGCATACGCAGATGTTAAAAATTCTTTTGAATATTATCTCCAGCATTATAACAATGGAAGACCCATCATCATTGCATCTCACAGCCAGGGGACCACGCATTCCATTAAGTTAATGAAAGAATTTTTGATGGTACAAAGTTGCAAAAGCAATTAGTAGCAGCATACATGATTGGCATGGATGTTTATGATAGTTTGTACACAACATTAAGGCCATGCAAGTGTTCCGATGAAACGGGGTGTTATATAAGTTGGAGAACCTATGCCGCGGGTTATTTCCCTAAAGGTTATGTTGAACCAATAAAACTTGCTGTTAATACCAACCCGCTTAACTGGAAAACTGATAGTACGTATGCTGATTACAGTTTGAATAAAGGTGGAGTACTAAAAAAGTTTAATGTAATAATACCGGGAGTGAGTGATGCGCAGGTTGCTGATGGTGTTTTACGTATCAACAAACCAAAATTTAAAGGAAGTTTTCTTTTTAAGTTTAATAACTATCATATTGTTGATTACAATTTATTTTATCTCAGCATTAGAGAAAACGCTAATAACAGGGTAGAAAAATTTATAGAGAAAAATAACCTTCTTAACAAGTAAGGCTATTAAATCATCTCCTATTTTTGGGCAATATGAACGTGCAAATACGAAAAGGAATACAGGCAGATATACCACAGGTTTTAAATTTGGTAAAAGAACTTGCGTTGTATGAAAAGGCACCCGAGCAGGTTATTACCACCACTGAGCAAATGATTGAAGATGGATTTGGGGCTAACCCAACTTATCAATTTTTAGTAGCCGTAGAAAATAATAGAGTACTTGGTACAGCAGTTTATTTTATCAAGTACTCTACTTGGAAAGGCAAGGGTATTTATTTGGATGATATTGTTGTACAGGAGAAACATCGCAACAAGGGAATTGGAAAAAAACTATTTGAAGCAGTAATTGCAGAATGTAAACTTCAAAAATGCAAACAATTGCACTGGCAGGTTTTAGATTGGAATACACCTGCAATTAATTTTTATAAAAAATATAAAGCAGAATTTGACAAAGGTTGGATTAATTGCAAAATACATTTTTAGAATATGAGGGTATTTAAGTTTGGCGGAGCATCGGTAAAAGACGCAGCGGCTGTAGCAAATGTAGCAAGTGTGTTAAAGAAATTTGCCGGAGAAAAAATTATAGTGGTTGTTTCTGCTATGGGTAAAACAACCAACGGATTGGAGAAAGTTGTTCAGTCTTATTATTACAAAAAGTGCGACACGCAGAAAGCGCTTGAAGAGGTTAAACGTTTTCATTTAAATATTATGAACCTGCTTTTCAGAGATACAGATCATTCTGTTTACCGTGAGGTAAATAATTTTTTTGTGGAGGCTGATTGGGTTATTGAAGAAGAACAAAATCATGGATATAATTTTACTTATGATCAAATTGTATCACTTGGCGAATTAATTTCTACTAAAATTGTATCGGCATATCTCAATGATGAGGGCATTAAATGCAAATGGATAGATGTGCGTGACTGTATAAGAACAGACAATACATACCGCGAAGGAAAAGTTTTGTGGGATGAATCGTTAGCGCTTGCGGAGCAAAACTTGAAACCGCTTTTTAATGAGTATAACATAATTCTTACGCAGGGATTTATTGGCGGCACATCAGAAAATTATACTACTACTCTTGGCAGAGAGGGTTCAGATTATACTGCAGCAATACTTGCACATTTAATGGATGCAACAGATGTTACTATATGGAAAGATGTTAGTGGTGTTTTAAATGCAGATCCAAAGTTTTATAAAGACGCACAAAAACTTGAGCAACTCAGTTATTTGGATGCTATTGAACTTGCTTATTATGGGGCAACAGTTATTCACCCTAAAACCATTAAGCCGCTTGAGAATAAAAACATTTCGTTGTACGTAAAATCATTTGTTAATGCTGATGCTGCCGGTACGGTAATTAAAACAAATGTGCAAACAAAACCTCTAATACCCTCTTTTATTTTTAAAACCAATCAGGTGCTCATTAGTATTTCTGCCAAAGATTTTTCTTTTATTAGTGAAGATAACCTCAGTAATATTTTTGGTGCGTTTGCAAAGGCTGGTGTAAAAATAAATCTCACCCAAAATTCCGCTATCAGTTTTTCAGTTTGTGTTGATGATGATGAATTTAAAATTCCGGCATTGATTGAACAGTTGCAAAAGGACTATAAAGTTCTTTATAACAAAGAACTACAACTACACACCGTAAGGCATTATTATCCAAGCACTATTGAATCAATAACAGCAGGGAAGGAAATTTTAGTTGAACAAAGAAGCCGGCACACTGCACAATTTGTATTAAGAGATATTTTTAAATAATGAACGAACTCAAATACAGGAAGGAGATTATCATCTGGCTTTTGTCAGGATGTTTTTTTATTACCGCAATGGTTGTTATTGGCGGTATTACCAGGTTAACCGGAAGCGGGCTTTCCATTACAGAATGGAAATTAATACGCGGCACTATTCCACCTCTTAACGAACAACAATGGCAGGAAGAGTTTGAGAATTACAAGCAAATTCCACAGTACACCAAACTCAACTATCACTATACACTTGAAGACTTTAAAAAAATTTTTTTCTGGGAATATCTTCATCGCTTAATTGGAAGAATAATCGGTTTTGCATTTGTTTTCCCGTGTTTGTTTTTTGCAATTAAAGAGCAGCTAAAAGGAACTTTGTTAAAGAAAGTATTGTTTCTTTTTTTTTCTAGGCGGCTTGCAGGGATTTCTTGGTTGGTTCATGGTAAAAAGTGGTTTGTCTGAAAGAACTTCGGTAAGTCACACCAGGCTTGCCATTCATTTGATGGCAGCATTTATAACATTTGGTTTTACGTTTTATGTTGCGCTTGATTTAATTTATCCGCAAAAAAACAATTACGATTTACACTTGAAAAAACTTCACCGTTTTACATGGTTAGTAATGTTGATGTTGTGTTTTCAAATAATTTACGGTGCTTTTGTTGCCGGAATAAAGGCCGGAAAATTATACAATACGTTTCCTAAAATGGGCGATGAGTGGGTTGCGCCTGCAGTGTCTTACTCATTATCTAAATCAGGGGCGGCAGCCATATTTAACGATGTCTCAGTTGTTCAGTTCATTCATCGTTACACAGCCTATATAGTTGTAGCTTTGTTTATGGCATTATACGTTTATGCTTATAACCTGCATAATGCCCGTATGCAAAAACTTCTTTCGGCTGAAAAACTAAAAGCTGTTAACCTTTTGCCCTATGCAGTATTGTTTCAGTTTTTAATGGGTGTATTTACGTTAATTTATGCTGTGCCTGTGTGGCTTGGTATTTTACACCAGTTAGGTGCGTTTATTCTCTTTGCAATTATTGTTTTTTTTATTACACAGGTTTAAGACTGCTACAGTTTAACTGCGTTTTTTAAAACCCACCTTTAGCTTAAACAAGTAAAGGTTCGTTTTTGACAGGCCATCTTTCTGTTAAAATCAAATACATCACTGCGTATTGGTGTAATTAAATAGCATTCATAATAACTTATATCAAGCTCAAAATTAAAATGCTGCATAGTAGATTTTATATTTACATATTTGCAAGCGGATTAATCCATAATAATTACAGCATTTGAAAACAGGTTTGTTTTTCGGGTCGTTTAATCCTGTGCACAACGGGCATATGGTTATTGCGCAGTACATGGCTGAGTTTACCGATTTAGAACAGGTATGGATGGTGGTTACTCCGCATAATCCTCTTAAACCTGCCGGAAGTTTGTTAAACGATTACCAGAGATTGCATTTAGTTGAACTTGCCATTGGCAACTACCGGAAAATTAAACTTTCAAAAATTGAATTTGGTTTACCCAAGCCTTCTTACACAATAAACACGCTGGAGCACCTGCGCGAAAAATTTCCACAACACACTTTTGCATTAATTATGGGAAGTGATAATTTGCAAACGCTGAACAAATGGAAAAACTACGAGCAGATTTTATCGGGCTACGAAATTTATGTTTACCCGAGACCAGGCAGTGATGGAGGAGAGTTTAAAAATCACCCTAACGTAAAAATAACAGAGGCTCCACACATGAATATTTCCAGCACATTTATACGCAACGCTATTAAAGGAAAGAAGGATGTGCGATATATGATGCCCGAAAAAGTTTTTGATTACATAGACGAAATGAATTTTTATGAGAAATAGTTTAAGGCTGTTTGCCGCTTGTTTAATTTTTCAATCGTGCGGCTATCCGCTTAGTGATGCTTACAGGCAGTTAGACCAAAAAAAATATACCGAAGCAAAAAAATCTTTTACAGAAAAAATAGAAAGTAAGGAACTGAAGAAACCTCTTTATCGCTACGATGCTTTTTTGGGAAGAGGTATTGCCAACAATTTGTTAAAGGATAATGTTAGTGCAATTGCAGATTATGATTCGTGCATAAAAATAAAACCACAAACAGATTATGCTTACTGCAATAAATCTATTGCTTTAACCGAGTTAGGTAAACCCGATGAAGCATTAGATGAAATCAATTTTGCCATACAGCGCTATTCATTAAACAGCTTATCAAATTTTCAACGCGCAAAACTGTTTGTCTATTTTAAGAATTACGAAGGTGCGCTGGAAGACTTATTAATTGCCATTAAACTATGGAACAGTGGTTCTAACGGATGCAATTTAAGTTGCCCGCTTACACTGCGTGCTATGATTTATCAGAAAATGGGGGAGCCGCAAAAAGCTTTATACGATTATATAAGAGCCGGGAATAAAAGCAAAGATTATGTGCTGATGAATTACTACCAGGCTTTGTGCTACATGCAAAAACAAGATACACTCAATTTTAAACTTGCCATAAAACGCGTAAGTACCTTGGATAAAAAAAAACAGCGTGTGGCTTGATATGGCTTCATTGCTTGAGTCAAAGTTTAATGGAAGTGGTTTTGATATCGTTTCTGCGGAGGGAAAAATTAAATTCTCTGCATTTACCACAGACAGAAAAAATTATTTGCTTGCATGTGCCAATGCGCTTGCAGGAAAGCACGAAGTGGCAGTTACATACTTAGCGATGTGTATGAAAGAAAATCGGGGTGGCTATTACAACATGCTGCTCGATTATCATTTTACAGAAACTGGGAAATTATATAATTTGTACAGGCTGTATTTAACAGGTGGTGCTGATGTAACCAAGTTATAGGTTAAGGGGCTTTATTTTGTTTTGAGTTAAAGTCTTTTGCAAACTCCTCCCAAGGCTTTTTCTTGTAATGGTTTTCGGCATAGTAATGCAATATTGGGTTAACACTTTGTGGTGTTAAGTAAAAAGGAATAGCATCAATACGCTCGTTGTTTTCGTCAAGAATTAAAATGGTAGGCAATGTGAGACTGTTATTGGTGAGTTTGTTTAACAACGGATGAAAACCATTATTGGTATTGGCATAAGCAGTGTCTTTATATATAACTGTGTCTTTACTGTCAGCAATAAAATCAATCATGTAAAAATTATCTTTTACATATTTGATAAAGGAACTATCGCTAAACGATGTTTCTTTTTGCACTTTGCAACTAATACACCAGTTGGTATAAACAGGAATAATTTTCTTTTTTGGTTTCTTTTTGTTTTTCTCTAATGCCTGATTAAAAGAAAGCCATTCAATGCTATCTTTTTTTACGGATAGTATGGTATCATAAAAAGTCTTGCTGAAATTTGTTTTAAAATCTTCGTAGCCTGCTGATCTGAAAACATATTCGTTTACATAAATTAAAATGGGTTCAATGGTTTTTACATCTAAATAACCTGCTGTAGTAAGCGCATACTGATAATTATTTGTTACAAAAACTGTAGATGGGTAAGACATGTTTTCTCCCAAAAATTTTATTGCCAAATCATGTGGCGGACGTGCACCTTCGCTTTTGTTTACGTACATGGTATCGCGGTAATAAACCGTGTCTTTTGTTTCGGCATTAAACTTTACGGGATAAAACCAGTTGTTAATGTAACTTGCCAAACCAGGGTCGCTATACGTTGATCGCATCATTACTTTACACCATCCGCACCAACTTGTGTAGAAATCAAGCAAGATTGGTTTGGGTGTAACCTTATTTGCATCCTGCGCTTCCTTTAAAGTCATCCATTTTACGAGTGAAGAAGGTTCCTCTGATTTTTGCCCTTCGGGTTTTAGTTGGGCAAAATTCTTTGTGGAGAGTAATAGGAGAAGGAGAAAAAGTATGTGTCTTTTTAGCATAAAGCAAAAGTATGCAAACGCTTTTTAATTGTTTTAATGTGTGATAAGTTACTTTATCTTCATTTATCCAAATATCATTTATTAATAGCCGTTTTTATAAAACAAAAAAGGCTCCATTGGAGGAGCCTCAGTATTAACTTAAATCCAAATTTATTTTTTTGCTATAGTAATTTTTGCTTGCTGTGTAGTTCCATCATTCATTTTTACAGATATAAAATATAATCCGGCTGCCATATCATCTGTTTTAATTTCATATCCGTTTTGTGTGCTATTGATGGTTACCGTTTTAACTACCTTACCATCAAGTGTGCTAAAATTAATTTGAGCAGCGCTTACATCAGTTTTAAATTTTACATACACATTATCGAGGGCAGGGTTAGGGTAAACAGAAATAAAATTATTTTGAGCAGCGCTGCTAACGGAAAGTAAAGGATCAATTACAACCACATCGCCAATGGCATTAAGCGGAACTACATCACCATTAAATTTAAAAGCATATACATCTGAAATATTTGCGTTAAGTGCAATTTTACCAGATAGATTGTCGGTTATAACTACACCTATTCTGCCAATGGTTCCGTAACCCGCGGTGTTGGTTTGTGTATTGCGGCAAAGTGCAAAATCGGTTTGCGCATTGGTATTAAAAATTTTACTGAGCGTAATAACATCTGTGCCAGGTGTACCTACAAACGAAGGAAGCGCAATTGCAGTTATTTGCGTTGTGTCAATTAGAGTGCTATTCATGCTCACCTTAAATGCAATACCATAAATACTGCTTATAGGTAATGTGGCATTGCCAAGTACAATATCAAAATCAACTAAAGCACTTGTGCCAACAGTATCGGCATTGGCTACTAAAAATACGTCAGGAAGGGTAGTATTTATTACCGGCTGTTGCACTCTGAGCGGATGTGTTTGGTTGTAGTTTAATAAAATGGCTGAAATATCGTTAGCATCAACTGTGCCGTTTCCATCGCAATCGGCATGTTTGTGATTGACACCGCTCGTAAAACTATTTGCCCAATTTGCAGCGGGCTGTGCAAGCCAGGTTACCGATGCCCCTGTACGCACTGGTCCGTTATCATTATAAGCCTGTCCAATTGAAATTAAATCGTAAAGGTTAGCAGCACCATCAGCATTAGCATCGCCAGGCCAAACATCATTTTGGTTGCATCCTATTACAAAAACAGAGTAACTGTAAAATTGAGTGCCCATGTAATCGCAATTATCATCCTGAACTTTTAGAGTAAGCACATACGGATTGGCACTAACATCGGCTATAGTTGGCACCCATGTAAATGTTGCTGCCGGATGCAATGCGGTGGAGTAAGAAACTGTAGCTCCCGCTGCCGGATTGTTTTCAATAATGGTTAATTGTTGCCCTGCATCAGCATCATAACTATTTATGGTAAATGTAATTGGCGAACCGGGGCAGCCTGATATTGTAGAATTGCTTGTCCCGTTAATTCCCGTAAGTGATGGAAGAGCATTTGTTTCGTTAATTACATACACCTGTATATCGCGAGTTACTGAGCCTATCATTACTCCGCCCCTAAATTCAGATACTTTAATGCATACTACTGAAAGTTGTAATTGATTGGGCGATACTGTAAAATCACCCGTAGCAGTGTTAAGTGATGCAGGAACTGATGCAAAGAAAGGGTCGCTAAATGTAGCTGGTGCTGTATAGCTTACTGCACCACCGTTATATCCTCTTGCTGAGATTAGTTCGTACACTAACGAATCACCATCAACTTCAACAGCACCCCAATTAAAATTAGAAGAAACACCGGTTGCAATTGCAAACTGCGAATCAAATTTAAATGCTGCACTGTTATTAGGTGCTATTGAATTATCAAGAGAAGCAGTAATCCAAAAAGACTCACTACCGGAGTTCACTAAATTAGTTATTGCAAAATTTCTACAGCAATCATCATAATACATTTCCCAATTATTGCACGATGTAAGTGTTATGGTATTAGAGAACACATACTTTTCAACACCAATTAAACTACCACCATTGCAGGTTGTATTTCCCGACTGTAATGCACACACTGGGGTTATATTTTGCACAGCACCTACTTGGATTAATGTTAACTGTAAAGGTGCCGAGCACCCAGATGTAAAATTTATAACCGGACTTGTTGATACCGGAATGCCTGAGCAATCTCTGTACAGCGTAAGAGTAATTAAATAATCGTTGGTGGTTCCGGCAACAAGCTGGTAACTTATTTCTCCACCTACTAAATGAGTGGACTTCCCATCAAACGAAAAAAGCAACAGCACTGCCACTAATAGTAGTTGCTTTAATTTTTTTGCCGATTGTAGTGTTTGTTTTTTCATTCTATTAAGCGTTTTTAGTGTTAGCCCCACATAGAGGGTAATATTTCATACTGCAATAGTATAGGTGAATGAGGCTCAAAAAAACACGTTTTATTTAATTTGTCGGACATTTTTTGCAAAAATAATCTAAAATAATTATTATTACCTCTTAAAAATTTAACTTAGGTAAATATTTTGTCAGTCGTTTTATTAAAATCCAAGTCTATTTCACTGCTTTGCTCACTAAGCAAAAAGGAACTAAGCGCCTTTTCCTATTACCTCCGGTGGGATTATTTAACCGTAAACAAATATATCAGAAAAGCTTTTCCTTACCTCAAACAAATTGCTACTCGAAAAAAATTCAACCTATCTAAAGAAGAATTGTACAGAATTTGTTTTGGAAAGGAAAAGTATAACGATAAAAAAATACGCTACCTGCTAACCGATTTATATAAACTACTTGAAAAGTTTTTGCTTATAGAATCAGTTATTTCCGACAAACAAAATTCTGAAACTCTTTTAGCAAAACAATTAGCATTAAAAAATACAGAGAAAGCATATAAGAGTTTTACAAAAAAAATTGCCCTTCAAAAATCTCACATCCTTAATGCTGATTATTATCTTGCACAATACAATAAAGAGCACCATCATCTCACCTATTATATAAGCAAATTAAACCGCAAAGAAAAAACTAATATTGAGAAAGTAGCAATTAATCTTGATGCGTTTTATCTGGCACGTAAACTTCAATTATGTTGTGAAATTTTTAACTACCAGAACGTATTAACTGCTGAGCATAAAATTTTTTTAATGGATGAAATTCTTCAGGCATTACAAACTCAAGAATATGCTTCAGTACCTGTTATTAGTATTTACCATAAAATACTTTTAACCTTAACGCAACCCGATGTCGAAGAAAATTTTTTCTTTTTACTTGACCTACTTAAAAAAAACGAGCAAAATTTTTCAATAGATGAATTACGTGATATGTTTAGTTACGCATTTAATTATTGCATAAAAAAAATTAATTTGGGAAACCAATCATTTCGTCTTACACTGTTTAATACCTATAAACTTGCGCTACAAAACAAAGTACTTTATAAAGAAAGTTGTTTATCGCAATGGGATTTTAAAAATATTGTTACGCTTAGTTTGCGGTTGAATGATTTTAAATGGTGCTATGAGTTTATTGAAACACAAAAAGAGTATTTACCCGCCAACGAAAAAGAAAATGCCTACAATTATAATCTGGCCAACTACTATTTTTTAAAAAGAATTTTCAAAAACACTAAAGTTGTTACATAAAGTTTCATTTACCGATATTTACTACCAGTTAGATTCCCGTTCTGTTTTACTTAAAACATATTACGAAACATCTGATTTGGATGCGTTGCAATATCATATAACAGCATTCAGGAATTTTTTAAAACGGAACCACTCCGTATCGGAATACCAACTATCTATTTATAGCAACCTGGTAAAATATACTCAGCGGCTGTTAGCGGCTGGTAACTCAAAAACCAAACTCCTAAAGCTAAAAAAAGTTGCTCTTAATAAGTCTGTTGCAGATGTGCAGTGGCTTGAGCAAAAAATAGAGGAGTTGATTTAAGGTTACTTTTGCAATAACGACTCGTTTAGTTGTTTGATGTAATCAAGAATAACATCTGGTGAGTCTTTATTTGTTTCTGCTAAATACTTTCCTTTTAATTCAGGTTTTTGATTTAAAAAATCTAAAAGCCTGTAACGCTCAAGATAAAAAACTGCCCCATTGGACATATCTAAAACAAACGGAAATCTTAACATTGCATGATTATACAATTTAGTTTCTATATCAATAAATGCCAGAATAGCACCACCTATTACTCCAAACACTAATCCATTGTTATTGACCATTTGTTTAATCTCCTCCTTAGGAATAGCCGAATTAAAGACCACGTATTTACCCTCCAAAAAAGCATAAGCATATCCTTTTTGTAGATCATTCCGATTACAATTAATAAATAAAGAGTCTCCGTTTGAAACGGCAAAAATTCTCTTTTTAATAAACGCCTTGCTTATTGACCCACTTGTACTTAACAGCTCATAATCATTGCCCCGATTATTCCTTATTTCTAATGTGTCTCTTTTCCTGATAATGAAATCGAAATCTACAGATGGCTTATGCTCACGCAATTCCTCAAAGGTTGCATATCCTCCTTTTGGAAACTCAGACTGTTGACCAAATAAGAAATTTGAGATAGTGATACTTAAAATTAATCCTAAGAAAAAACTCATACTTATTACTTAAGCATTTTGCTCCACATACTCAATCAAACAGTGTATCACTTTAATATGAATTTCCTGTGCACGGTCGGCATATTCAGAAAAGGGTGCACGAATTTCTACATCGCACAGGTCTTTTATTTTACCACCATCTTTTCCGGTTAAGGCTATCACATTCATTCCTTTTTGCTTAGCAGCATGTATGGCTTCAATAACGTTTTTAGAATTGCCGCTTGTAGATATTGCTAAAAGCACATCTCCATTATTGCCCAACGCTTCAATGTACCGCGAAAAACTTTATCGTACCCATAATCATTCCCTACACAACTAATGTGAGAAGCATCAGAAATAGAAACCGCTGGCAACGCTTTTCTATCGTTACGAAACCTGCCGGAAAGTTCTTCGGCAAAGTGCATAGCATCGCACATGCTTCCTCCATTGCCACAGGAAATAACTTTGTTACCACTCTCAAAAGCTTTTACCAATAAATTTCCTGCAGCTTCAATTGTTGAAAAATTATTTTCATCAGCAATAAAACTGGTTAAGGTTTTTTGCGATTCAAGAAAAGTATTTTTAATGGTTTGCATTTATTTAAAATAAGATTGCTAAGAATGGACGAATAAATCTTCAATGACGAATCAATTTCTTTTTCGCTTTGGTATCTTCCTTAATTCCCCTTCAACTTAATCCCCTTAATTAAACTATTTCCCTTTCTCAAACCTGCACAATCCCTCATCTAAAAACTGAGCATACTTGGCTGAATTATTTTCATATCCGCTCCAGGGTTTTGCAAGTGTTTGTTCTTTATGGTCAACCAATACATACATGGGTTGTGTGTTAGCATTATAACGCATGGCTTGCATTTCGCTCCAGCGGTTGCCTTTGGTTTTTATTTTCTTGCCGTTGAATTTGGAGATATATTGTTTGTCTTCGGGCATTTCGGTTTTATCATCAACATACAGCGAAATCAAAACATAATCATCAGACAATTTTTTCAAAACCTTTGGGTCACTCCACACATCATCTTCCATTTTGCGGCAGTTAGCACAGTTGTATCCTGTAAAATCTATAAGCACGGGTTTGTTTTGCGTTTTGGCATAAGCCATGCCTTCGTCATAATCGTGAAAACAACTTAGGTTGTGAGGGCAATCGGTGTCGGTTGTTGTGCGCCACTCTTTATAATATTCAGGTGGTAATATTCCGCTTAATAATTTTACAGGGGCTCCCCAAATTCCAGGAGTCATGTATGCAGCAAAACATAGAGTGATTAATGCAAACATAAATCGTGTAACAGATATATGCCCTATATCGCTATCGTGAGAAAATTTGAGCTTGCCTAGTAAATACAAACCCATCATACCAAAAATAACTACCCAGCAGGCAATAAAAATTTCGCGCTTTAAAAAATCCCAGTGGTACGCTAAATCAACATTGCTTAAAAATTTTAATGCAAGTGCAAGTTCAATAAATCCTAAACAAACTTTTACGGAGTTTAGCCAGCCGCCCGATTTAGGCAATGAATTTAACCACCCTGGAAACGCGGCAAACAATGCAAACGGTAAAGCAAGAGCTACTGCAAAACCCGTCATGCCGGTAACAGGTCCTAAGTAACTTCTGCCATGTGCTGCTTCTACAAGTAGTGTTCCTATAATAGGTCCGGTGCATGAAAAAGAAACTAATGAAAGTGTAAATGCCATAAAGAAAATACCAAGCAATCCACCTTTGTCTGATTGCGCATCGGCTTTGTTTACCATCCAACTTGGTAACACAATTTCAAAGGCACCAAAAAACGACATGGCAAAAATGATAAAGATGACAAAGAATGCCATATTAAAAAATCCGTTTGTGCTTAAATCATTTAAGGCATCGCTGCCAAGTGTAATGGTTACAAAAAAACCAATGGCAACATAAATCACAATAATGCTTAAGGCATAAATAAATGCATTGATAACACCTTTACGTTTGCTGCTGCTGCGCTTTGTAAAAAAACTTACTGTCATGGGTATCATAGGAAATACGCATGGTGTTAGCAATGCAAGCAAGCCCCCAATAAATCCTGCAATAAAAATTCCCCAGAAAGAATTATCGGCAACAAAATCTCCGCTTGCCCAGTTGCCGCAATCATCATTTAAATTTACCGTTTGGTTTTGGTTAATGATGTTGGTGTCAATTACAGTTTGTGTTTCTTGTGTGGTATCAACCAAAGGTTGAGCGATGGCTACAGTTGTTGCAGTATCCTTTACTTCGGCAGCAGGTTTTGCATTAGGGTTTATTACAAATTCAAAATCGGCTTGCTCCATTACACACGATCTGTCATCGCAAGCCATGTAATCAATTGTTCCGTTGATGTTGAATTTTGAAAGAGAATTAATTTTTATTTTTTGCCTGAACTCCGTTTCATGCGAAAAGTATTTCACCTTCATTTGAAAAACCTGGTCAAACACTTCTTCACCGCTTTGCTCCGAAACCTTTCCTGTAATTGTAAAGTTTTTGTTCTTGTTAAGATTAAATGTGGTAGGCAATGGACCATCAGCACTTTCTAAAAACTGCGAGTAAAGATGATACTTGTCTTTAACAGTTGCCTTAAAAACAAGTGTAGCCTCTTTATCTGTTTGTTCAACCGTGTAAGTCCATTCAACCACCTTTACAATTTGCGCTTGAGTGGCAGTTAAACTAAAACTTAAAAAAGTAAGGAGAAGAAAAATTCTTTTAATCATATTGAAAAGCCGAAGCCCAAATTTATTTGTTGTTTAAATTAAACGTATAAGGCACTTCTTCGGGCGGTACACACATGCGGTTGTCACAAGCCATAAAAGAAAGCTTACCGGTAATTTCAAATTTTTCTTTGGTGAGGATTTTAATTTTTTGCCTAAACGCAGTTACTCCTTCAAATGTGAGCAGTTTCATTTGAAATGCTTCGTCAAAAATTTCGTGCCCTTTTTCTTCTTGTGTTTTTCCAACAAGTTCAAAATTTTTTGATGGTGTAAACTCAAACACGGTTGGCAACGGACCATCACTTGAAGTCAGGTGTTGCGAGTAAATGTGAAATTTTTCTTTGATGTTGGCAGTAAGCACCAGGGTGGCTTCGGCAGGTGACGTTTGCTCAATTGCAAATGTCCATGCAGCGCCCGAAATTATTTGCGCATTAGAGTCAGCACCTTTAAAAAACAAAAAGTCCCAAGAACTAATGCAATAAATATCTTTTTTGTCATAAATGCAGTTGCAGAAATAATAAAATTATGTCGTCCTAAAATTAAGGACATCTGAAATTTACAAGGAGGTAAAAATAGAAGAATTTTAATGGGAAAATGATGGATAACAAGGAAGCAAACCTGTCTACCGGCAATCGGGAATATCTAAAAACTAATCACATCAATTCAATATCATAAACATTCCGCAATAATTCAAATTGAAATTTGTATTGCGTTTGTAACATAATGCCTAAAACTCCCCATAGCCCTAAGCATAAGAAAGCAGGTTAGGTTTTTTTGCTGAGACCGGTGAGTGATTATCCAGGATAAAGTATAATACTGTTTTCGACCTCATTCTTTTCTGTTATCTCTTTAGTATCTCTGCTTTAAATTGCCTTTTTTTGTGAGGATAATAAATAATCATTTTTTGAGTGAGTGCCATTAAAAAACTTGCCTCCCAAACCGCTATCTACGGCTTAAGCAGTATGATTGGCAGGTTTCTTAATTATTTATTAGTGCCACTATACACCCGCGTTTTTGAAAGGGCTGAGTATGGTGTTATATCGGAATTCTATGCGTATATTTCTTTTCTTTTAATCTTGTTTACTTATGGAATGGAAACTGCTTTTTTTCATTTCTCTCAGAAAGAAGATAAAGAAAAAGTTTACAGCAACACCTTGTTTATGTTGTTGTGTTCGTCCGTTATAATCTGTGTAATTTTCTTTTTTTCTGCAGCGCCATTGGCAAATGCAATCGGGTACAGCAAAAAAGCAAATTACATTATATGGATTACATTAATTATCGCTTTTGATACACTGGCTGCTATTCCGTTTGCCCGATTAAGACAACAAAATAAAGCTGTGCTGTTTACGTGCTATCGCTTATTGAATATATTACTGAATATTTTCTTAAACTTCTTTTTTTTATATGTGTGCCCGAAATATGTAAACGGTGATGGAGGGTTGCTTACACAAATAGCTAACTCGGTTTATTCGAAGCAAATTGGCATTGGTTATGTTTTTATTTCAAATCTTCTTTCAAGCTTTATTACTTTTTTGATTATGTTGCCTCAGTACCGAAACATCACTCTTAAACCTGATTTTGGTTTGTTAAAGAGAATGTTGCTGTACGCTTCGCCTCTTTTAATTGCCGGTTTTGCCGGAATGATTAACGAAACTTTAGACCGTGCTGTTTACAAGTACCTGGCGCCTAATCCTAAAACAGCATTGGCGGAGTTAGGGGTTTACAGCGCTTGCTATAAATTGTCAATTATCATTACCATTTTTATTCAAACATTCAGGTTTGCTGCAGAACCTTTCTTTTTGCACAGGCTAAGAAGGATGAAAAGCGCGAAATTTTTGCTCGTGTAATGAAGTACTTTGTAATTATATGCGCATTTATTTTTGTTGCTGTAATGCTTTACATTGATTTGATAAAATTATTTATTGGTGAGGAATATAGAACTGGACTTGGCATTGTTCCTATTTTAATGATGGCAAATATTTGTTTGGGTATTTTTTATAACCTGAGTATGTGGTATAAAGTAACCGGGCAAACAAAATACGGAGCATACTTTGCTATGTTTGGTGCGATAATTACTATTGTATTATTAATTGTTTTAATACCAAAATTCGGATACATGGGCGCAGCATGGGCAACATTAGTTACATATGCGGCCATGATGGTTTTATCTTACACAACTGGGCAAAAAAATTATCCTGTACCTTATAACATAGGCGAAATTTTTACCTATTTATCTGTTGCTCTTATGGTTTACTTAGCCGGATTAGGAATAAATAAACTACTTGCACCCGAAGGAATAGTTCACTGGCTGTTGCAAACTGCTTTGCTGGCAGCATTTGTTTTAATAATTTATCTGATAGAAAGACCAAAGCATCAAACCGAAAAAATTTCTTAACAAACATGCATATTAATATTATTAATAAATCTTCTCATGCACTTCCATTGTACGAAACTATTGCATCGGCAGGAATGGACTTACGCGCATCAATAGAAACGGCTGTAGAGTTGCTTCCAATGCAGCGTGCACTAATAGGCACCGGATTGTTTTTAGAATTGCCAGTAGGTTACGAAGCGCAAATACGCCCGCGCAGCGGACTGGCTGCAAAATTTGGTATAACGGTTTTAAACTCACCGGGCACCATTGATGCAGATTATCGTGGAGAAATAAAAGTGATTTTGATTAACCTTGGCGAAGAAACTTTTATTATCAATAATGGCGAACGCATTGCGCAAATGATAATAGCAAAACACGAACGAGCAATTTGGAATGAAGTTGGAGAGTTGCAGCAAACAGAAAGGGGCCCGGGTGGGTTTGGCAGTACAGGTAAGCATTAAGCAAGTTTGGTTTGAAATGCACATTGTAAATTTCCGCTAACATAAAAACAGTAACAGAGAATGAAAAACCACACAAAAAAAAATCTTTTACTCGTTTTATTTTTAATCACTTTTTCCGCTGGGCAATTATATGCCCAGTCAAACGAAGTGTTCAGACATTTAACCGTAAAGAACGGTTTGTCAAACAATACCGTGACGGCCATTATACAAGATAGTAAAGGCTACATGTGGTTTGGTACAGAGGATGGATTAAATCGCTACAACGGTTATTCAATTGATATTTATAAGCATGACCCTGCAGATGAAAAAACTTTATCACACAGTAGGATAAGATGTTTGTTTGAAGACAAAAACAAAGATTTATGGGTTGGTACTGATGATGGGCTTGATTTTTTTGATGCAGCAACAGAGAAGTTTATCCGTTACAATAAAGAAAAAACAAAAGGTGGTCTTGCAGGCAATATTATTTCTGCCATTACACAAGATAACAACGGCAACCTTTGGGTAGGCACTGTAAACAGTGGAATTAGCATACTTAATGTCAGCTCAAAAACCTGGGCACAGTTTGGCTCAGGAAATTTTAAAGGGGCACTTCCTTCTTCTACCATTTCTTCGCTTGCTTCCGATAAAGATGGCGATATAATTATAGGAACCAATAAAGGCTTGTGTTTATTTAAAGGCAATTCAGTCAACACCTTTGTAAGCGATGCATCTGCAGCCTCTATAAGTGATAATGAAATTGCTTGTTTGTTTGTTGACTACAAAAACAACATTTGGGTTGGAACGGTTAACGGTGGCGTTAATATGCTTGATAAACGAGCCGGGACTTTTACGCGTTACATTAACCAGCCCGGAAACATCAATTCAATTAGCCAGAACTCGGTTTTTAGCATTAGCAGCGACAGGAAGAACAATCTATTTATTGCTACACTCAGCGGTGGTTTAAACAAAATATCGTTGACGGATAAGACGGTAACTGTATATCGGAACAACACGTTAAATCTTTCTTCTTTATCGTCTAACACTATTTGGAGCACGTGGTGTGATAATACAGGAACCATGTGGATTGGAACCGATAAAGGTGTTGACAGTTACAACGCAAACATCATACGTTTTACCACTATTCAGGTTTTGCTGCCTGGTAACGACACAAAAAACAACACCCATGTTTATGCTGCATTAGAAGATCGGGATGGAAATCTCTGGCTTGGCGTGTTGGGTTCGGGCTTAATACTTAAATCAAAAAACGGCATTGTAAATTATTTCCAAAGCAACAACGCTCCTAATTCTTTATCTGATAACAACGTCTTTAGCATTTTTGAAGATTCAAAAGGCACCATTTGGGTTGGCACATATAATGGCTTGAATGAGTATAACAAAGCAACCGGAAAATTTACAACATATAGAAATGTTGATGGCGATGTTTCTTCCATTTCAAATAACAATATACGCTGTATTGCAGAAGATAAATTAGGCACAATATGGATTGGAACTTACGGAGGCGGACTAAATAGTTTTAATACCGAAACTAAAAAATTCACCGCTTACAAAACATCAGGTGATGCAACTTCGGTTTCAAGTAATATTATTACAGGAATTACCGTAACTGCTGATAATAATTTGTTGGTAGGAACTTTTGGTGGCGGGTTGTGTGTAATGAAAAACGCAAAGTTTGAAAGATATACCACTTCACAAGACATTAATAGCATAAGCAATAACAATATAAATTGCCTTTTGCCGGCAACCGATGGTGGTTTTTGGATTGGTACTTATGGAGGCGGGTTAAACTATTTTGATTTAACGACTAAAAAATTTACACGATTTACCGAACGCAATGGTTTGCCTAATAATACCATTAATGGTTTGGCAATAGATGCCGAAAATAATTTGTGGGTAAGCACCAATCAGGAAATTTGCAAAATGACTTTTGATGCAACTAAAACAAAAGTGAGTGTACACCTGTTTGACGCACCTGATGGAATTGAAAACAGTTTTAATGCCGGAGCATTTTGTAAAAGAAAAAACGGTGAAATACTTTTTGGTGGCAACAATGGTTATAATCTATTTGATCCTAAATCAATTATAGATAATCCATTTAAACCCCCTGTGGTTATAACAAAGTTTTTTCTTTTTGAAAAACCTTATTTCATGGATACTATCATTACCTCAAAAAGTGCTATTGAATTAAATTACAGCCAAAACTTTTTCTCGTTTGAGTTTGCTGCCCTTAATTTTACTTTTCCCGAAAAAAACAAATATGCTTACATGATGGAGGGATTGGACAAGGAATGGGTGTATAGCGGTAGCAGACGTTATGCACAATACACAAACATTGATCCCGGTACATATACCTTCAAAGTAAAGGCGTGTAACAACGATGGGGTGTGGAATGAGGAAGGAACATCTTTAACTATTATTATAACGCCTCCATTTTATAAAACATGGTGGTTTTATTTATTAAGTGCCATTACATTTATTGGAATAACAATTGGATACATACGTTTTAGAACACGAACCATTTTAAAGCAATATGAAGTGCTTGAACAAAAAGTAGATGAGCGTACTGCTGAGTTGCGTGATGAGAAAGAAAAAACAGAGCAAAAATCCAAAGAGCTTGAAAAAACGCTTACCGATTTAAGGACTACGCAAAACCAGTTGATACATTCGGAAAAAATGGCTTCACTTGGTCAGCTTACCGCTGGTATTGCACATGAAATTCAAAACCCTTTAAACTTTGTAAATAATTTTTCTTCCCTTAGTAAAGATCTCCTTGGAGACTTATCGGCATCAAATGATGATCAGGAAAAGAAAGATATCATGAACGACCTTACACAAAACTTAGATAAAATTAATCATCACGGTAAGCGTGCTGAGCGTATTGTAAAAAGCATGCTTATGCACAGCCGGACCGGTGCAGGAGAAAAACAGGTTGCAGATTTAAATAGGATTATAGAGGAAGCATTAAACCTTTCTTATACGAGCATGAGGAGCAAGGATGGCAGCTTTGCGAGTAATAATGTAACATCATTGGATTCAACACTGCCATTGATATCGGTAATGCAGCAGGATATAAGCCGCGTTATCTTAAACATGCTTAACAACGCATTTTATGCCGTAAACGAAAAAAGAAAAAAATCAGGCGCTGAATATGTCCCTGAAATTAAAATTTCTTCAAAAAAGGAAAAAACAAAATATTAATTTCTGTGACCGACAACGGTATGGGCATGCCCGCTGATGTAAAGGAAAAAATATTTCAACCATTTTTTACCACCAAGCCAACCGGAGAAGGAACGGGGCTTGGCTTGAGTCTGAGCTATGATATTATAACAAAAGGACACAATGGAACTATAGATGTAAAAAGTGAGCAAGGTAATGGCACGGAATTTATAATTTCTATTCCTTATTGAATATTGAGCTAAGAATTTACTCAAACACCTCTTCCAGAACCAAATGGCTTTTTATTTTGCTTCCGTGGGCGTGATGTAGGTGGTAATAAGAAATTAGGTTATGCAGCAATTGTCTTTTTTCATTGGGTGTAAAATTAAATGCAGAAAAATTTTCAAACCGCATTTCAATAGCTGTGCTTATTCCCTGAGATTCTGTCTGTGAAAGTGTATGAGCAGGAAATTTTACTTCGTTTACAAATCTACCTTCGGCTAAATCAAAAAAAGGATGCTGCTCGTTAAAATTATTTTCAGGAAATGAGCCTAAGTATTTAGATAGGTGTATCAGGAATAAAGCCGGATAATTTGCAAACGGCATGTCACGCTCATCCAAAAAAATAAGCACCGTTTCTAAAAAGTGGAACAAGTTAGCATTGCTTTCTTCTTCTTTTACGCTCTTGTAAACTACTTCTGCAAAAAACAAAGCAATAGTTGTTTTAATTACATTGTAAGGAATAGTTTTAAACTGCTGAGCAAAGTTGGCCTCGCTGATTCTTTGTAATCCTTTTTCTGGTTTGTGATACACTACCATATCAACCATTGTACATGGCTGAAACATTCCGCTTTTGCTTTTTGCTTTTTTAGACCTTACTGAATTAACCAAATATGATTGCAGCCCAAATTGCTCTGTAAAAATTTTAGCAATAATGCTTGACTCGCTATAGTCGGTAGCAAGTAAAACAATGCCCTTTGTTTTATGAAGCATTAAAGTTTAATTCACTAAAAGCAGTTTGGTCATGCAAGTATTTTCTCCTGTATCGTCAGTAGAAAAGACAAGATAAATACCCGTCTGCACCTTTTCTCCTTTAAAATTTTGTCCATACCAAATTGCTTCTCCGCCATTGGCTACAACTTCGTAAACAATGTTTCCTGCCACATCGGTAATTTTTACATTACCATTTGCAACTACACCGCGTATGGCAATTGGTCCTGAATAATTTTCGCGCACAGGGTTTGGAAAAACTTTTACATCATCACAAAATTCTTCACCTTTGGTTGCATCACTCAAATAAGATAGCAACCCCGATTCGGTTCCAAAAAATACTTCGCCCGTTTTATCATTTATAGTTATTGCCGAAATACGATTTGCCGGCAATGGGCTGTTTTCTTTATTAAACGAAAGTAATTGATTAGTTCCATCAGCACTGGTTAAAAACACTCCTGAGCTTTGGGTGCCAAACCATTTGCGGTTAGCACCATCTATTGTAATTGCAGTTACTGTTTCGGCTGCAAGTAGGTATTGGTTAATGCTGTTTTGTGTTACTAATATTTGTTGTGCATCAAAATTAGACCCGCTAAAAATTGAACCGGGGCTGTAGAAAACCGCAACACCTTTGCTTGTGCCAACCCACACCTGCCCGTCTTTATCTTCTGCTATGCTACGAACCTCATTGGTTGGTAAGTTACCTTTACCAACTTCATTTTTTAAAAACACTGATTGGTTGGTGGAGGGGTTAAAAACTACAATGCCTGCATTGCGGGCATTTATCCAAATTTGCCCGTAAGAATCAATGAGCAAATCTGTCAGTTCATTATTAGGAATCAATTGAGGAAAAGAGTAAGACTGCCATACACCCTCTGGTGAAAGTTTATGCAAGCAGTTGGTAGTTGATGAGTTTACTATCCACAGGTTATTTTCAGTATCATATTGCATTCCGCCAATAATGATTACACCCGGGTTTCCAATTTGTTGCCGTAAAGTGCTGTTTGTATCGCGGTAAAAATTTATTACCTGCCCGCCATAATATTCTAACAATCCGTTTACACGGCTTCCGATAAAAACATGCTTTTCATCTCGCGGATCAATAGCAATGCTTTGCCATTCGCTTATGTTATTCAAATTAACAACATTGCTTGGAGCCGTGTTTTTATCGTATGTTTTCCATGTTTCATCGCTAAACTCACTAATACCGTTGTTAAAATAATTGATGCGCCAATCAATAGAACCGTGAGATACCCACAATTTATTTTTCCCAAATCTTGCCTGTGCCGTTAATGGATAAAACGGACCGTTTGGAGCAAGGTTTACAATATCGGTTGTAGATTTAAATTTCATTAACCCGTACGAGCCGTCTGCCATCCACACCAAGCCATCCTTGTCAAGAACGGCATCTTTAAGCGAAAGATTTGGGAAGAGTGCGTAGCCTTGCGCATTTATATTCATTGCAGTTAGGTTTATATCAAATGCAAGTGCGCTGAAATAATTTACAATAACAATATTGTTGTGGTTAACTTTAATTTGAAGGTTTGGATAATTATAGCCTTGGTTAAAAACATTAACGGTGGTGGTATTTAAATCATAAATATAAATGGAGTCTTTGCGATTACCTGTAAAATCAAACGACAGGTTGCATAGCAATTTTGAGTTGGCATAGGCAATGCGGGTAAATGCATGTTGGTTAATAGAATTTGGTAAAATATTTTGCCACTGCGAAAAATCATTTAATAGCGGATTACTAATTTCCGCTTTATAAATACCTATTGGAGTGGCAGCATACAAATAACTACCATCGGTGGTTAAATCATAAATTTTAAGCTCTATGCCATTTGGTCCTATCACATAAGTATCTTTTATTTCCGCTTTATCTAAATCTACAACCACAATTCCCAAGCCGGTGGCTAAGTATGCGTATTTGTTGTTAAAAGTTACTCCATACAATGTTTTATCACCGGTGGTGTTTTTTCTTTTTATGTCTGCAATATTTACAATGCGGTCGTTGTAAATTAAGTCTATATTAGAGTTGTTATATCCAACCACCACCACATCTTTTTGCTTACCATATTGAAGTAGCCCAACCCCGACATCAGACAAACCATTAACTCTAGATAGAGTATTTATGCTATTATCTTCCTTATCGAAATAAAAAATTGTTTGAGGGCTGCCACAATAAATTTTATTGCCGGCTTCGGTAACCAATTGCGCCTGTTTGTAGGAGAAGTGAGATCTCCACTGACCTAATGCAAGGCTTTGTGCTTGTAAACGGGTGAATGATATGATTAGGGTTAGAGTTAAAATTAATTTTCGCATTGCGATTAAAATATTCAGGTACGGTGATTAAACTATTTTTTTTAAAATTTATTGCTTACCCAATGTAAACTTTTATTGGATTATGTTTGCGAGTGAAAATTCAAAAATAAGTAAATAGTAACAGATGGCTATAATTGCTGTAAACACCAGGCTTCTTTTAAAAGATAAACTTGAAGGCATTGGTGTTTATTCGCAGGAAATATTAAGCCGCCTTGTTAAACTAAACCCGCAGCACCGGTTTATTTTTTTGTTTGACAGAAACTATAATACTGATTTTATTTATTCCGATAATGTTACAGGCGTGGTCGTTCATCCTCCAACAAGGCATCCGTTATTGTGGCAAATATGGTTTAACTGGAGTGTGCCAAGCGCACTTAAAAAGTATAAAACCGATTTATTTTTTTCACCCGATGGATATTTGAGTTTAAGAACAAATGTTAAACAGGTAAGTGTAATTCATGATTTAAATTTTGAGTTGTATCCGGAGTTTGTCCCCAAAAATATTTATAGGTATTACCACAAAAATTTTCCGTTGTTTGCACAAAAGGCGCAGCATATTTTTACGGTTTCTGGTTTTTCAAAAAAGGAAATTGAACGTTTATATCAGGTTGATTCGGACAAAATTACAGTGACTTACAATGCTGCGTCCAATCATTTTAAGCCACTTGATGTAGAAACAAAGGTTAAGGTCAGAAAACAGTTTACCAACGGTGCACCTTACTTTGTTTATGCAGGGTCATTACACCAGAGAAAAAATATTGCGAACATGCTACTGGCGTATGATGCCTTTAAAAGGCAATTTCAATCACCGGTAAAGTTATTGCTTGCCGGAAATAAAATGTTTGCAGACGAGCAGTCGGATGCCGTGTATGAAAATATGCACTATAAAGAAAGTGTAATTTTTGCCGGACGACTGAGCGATACTGCAATGTCTGAAGCAATGGGCGCTTCAATTGCACTGCTTTATGTTTCCTTTTTTGAAGGCTTTGGGATACCAATTGTGGAAGCCATGAATTGCGGTGTGCCTGTTATAACCAGCAACACATCATCTATGCCTGAGGTTGCCGGTGATGCAGCAATTTTGGTAAACCCAAATAACGTATCCGAAATTACCCAAGCCATGCATCAGCTTGCCACGCAAAAAGAATTAAGAGACACCCTGATTGAAAAAGGCAACGAAAGAAAAAAGATTTTTTCGTGGGATGAATCTGCACAAAAAGTTTCGATGGTGTTAAACAACTTTCTTTAAAGCAAAAACCAATAGCCAGAATATTGCGGCAATAAAAAATGTGGCTGATACGTAGAACCAGTTTTTTATTGCCTTGTTGTTAAAAGAAAAAACCACTTCTGATTTTCCGGGCTTTACAGGCACAGACATGTGTAAATAGTTTGCTACAGAAATCTTTGTTTCACTGCCATTAATTGCTGCCTTCCATCCGGGATAAAATTGCTGCATCAGCGTAAACATTTGACTGGTTTTTGTTTCAACTGTAAAGTTCATTTTATGCGCTGAAAATTATTAACTCTAACTTTTGATGTAGTATCATTCAGTAAATTGTATGAGTGGATTATTGCCTTATCTTCATTAGTAAAAAAAAAAGCGTTTTGTGAGATGCATCCTTTGTTTGGCTTAAAGTAATTGAATCGGTGTAAAAAGCAACATCGCCCGACAAATAAGCCCAGTTGTTTAAAACAGATTTTGAGAAAAAGGGATGGTCAACGTATTTTTCGTAGCCGGTTAATGTAAAGGTAAGAAATCCATGGACTGAAGGAACTCCGTAATAAACCCCAAGGTTATTATATACAGGACTGATTGTTTTAAGAGCACTGTCGGAATAATTGTTAACCGGAATTAGTTCAGGAATTATTTTCCGGGTGTTAATGACTCTGTCAATTCTTTTTTGAAGATTTTTTCCGGATACTGAATTGTAAGCCGTTAGCGGTGTATTTGCCTGAACAGATAAAATTAAATCAACACACCAAAGTATTATTAGCAATTTGAGCCACCTATTATTCTTTACCGTATAATAAAAAAATGTGGCAGCCAAAAACATTGTCAGAATAAGGATTCCAATTAATGCGTTTATTATATAAGACTGCCTGAAGGAAAGCGAATTTATGAAGCTATTCCAATGATAGAAATCAATATTTATTAATACCCAAACAAAATCATCACTAAAAATAAATGCAACTATAATGTAACCCCAAAGAGCTAATGCAGCTAATGACAGAAGTAATTTTTTTTGTTGCAAACCGGCACACCACATTACAGTATTTATAACAATAGGAATGGTACAGATTAAAAAATAAAAACGAAACAATGCCGGAAAACGAAACCAGCCAAGCATTGGCAATTTACCAAGCCAACCACGAACAGGGGTGTATTCTCCCAGTGCGCAAAGCATAAAAAACAAAGCCATAAAAAATAATAGCTTCTCAAGTCGGGCAAGTTTTCTAAAGAAAGAAAGTATTAGAAATACCAGGTAAAAAACCCCGGCATATATGTTTGACATAGATATGTCTGTTGAATAAAATGTCATTCCTTTTGCACTTGAAAGCGGGAAGAGCAGTGACAATAAACACTGCGGTGCAAATGAACCATCATTCATTTGAATCCAAGTTAAAATTTTACTTCGGGTGTAATAGTCGCTGAGAAAATACTGAGAGGCAAGAACTACAGCGCTCATACACATTACAAATACCATTAGTAAAACACCATATTTTATAAGGTTTATTGTCAGCCTTCTGTCTTTGTAAAAATTTGAAATAACAAAATATAGAAATAAAATTATGGCAACATAGCAGGTAATTATGGTAAATGCCGGGTATGCTCCTGTTAGCAAGAGATAAAAAATAATGGCTGGCGCAAAGAGATTACTGAATGAGGGAGCAGTTAAAAAAATGACAAAAAAATAAAAAAACAATGGTGTCCAACAGGCTGCTATAATATAGGTAAGGTGCTGTGCATTGCCTACAAAAAACCCCGACAATACATAAAGCACGGCTGAAGCGAAGGCAGTCACATTATGTTTAAAAACATATTTAATCAGTACATACATTCCAAAGGCGGCTGCAAGCACGTGTAAGAAAAATTCAATTTGAAGTGCATACAAATTGTACTGACCAAACGCAGAATAAATCCATACGAACGGATACCAAGCTCCTGATTGCGGATCGGCATGTATAGGATAACCTGAAAGCATGTAAGGAATCCATAATGGGAGTTCTCCGTTTCTAATGCATTCGCTTACAAAAAGCCGTGTGGGCAAATACTGCGCAAGTGAATCCCATTTTAGAGTGCCTTGCATAAAAATAATCTGCCAATATGCTGCAAGAACTATCAGAAATAACAAAAAGAAAAATTTTAAATCGCCTTTTATATTCACAGGGTGCCAAAAGTAAGGATGTATATTTATTAAAATCTACATTTGCATTTTCCATTTTTTATTATGCCACAAACAGAAAAAATTGTAGTGCTTGGCAGTGCCGGACAAATAGGCACAGACCTTGTAGATACGCTGCGACAGCAGCATGGATCAGATAATGTAATAGCTACTGATATTAAAGATCAGCCAAAGGAGTTTAAAGACAAAGGTCCGTTTGTGATGATGGATGTGCTGGATGCAATTGCGGTGTATGAACTCATCAAAAAAAATAATATAAATCAGGTTTATCTTTTGGCTGCATTGCTTTCGGCTACTGCAGAGCAAAAATGAAAGCCGCCTGAAACTGAACATGGAGGGATTGTTTCTGATGCTTGATTACATGAAAGAAAATCCTGCTTAAAAATGTTTTGGCCCAGTTCTATTGCCGCATTTGGTCCTACAACTCCAAAAAGAAATACACCGCAGGATACCATTATGGATCCGGCAACTGTTTATGGTATAAGTAAACAGGTAGGCGAACGCTGGTGTGAGTATTATCACCAAAAATTTAATGTGGATGTAAGAAGTATTCGTTACCCGGGTTTAATAAGCTGGAAAGCCGAACCCGGTGGAGGCACTACTGATTATGCTGTAAATATTTTTCACGAAGCATTACAACACAAAAAGTATGAATGCTTTTTGAACGAACAAACCATGCTGCCTATGATGTATATGCCCGATGCCATACGCGGTACTATTGAACTGATGAACACCAATGCCCAAAATGTTAAAGTGCGTTCGTCATACAACTTTGCTGCATTTAGTTTAACGCCTGTTGATTTGGTTAACGAAATACAAAAGCACATTCCTGAATTTACTTGTACTTATAAAGAAGATTTCCGACAGCAAATTGCAAACGGCTGGCCCCAAAGCATTGATGACAGTGTTGCGCGAGCCCAATGGGGTGGGAAGCACGAATATGATTTACCAAAAATGACGGGAGATATGCTGAGTAATCTTTCAGGGAGGTATGAAGGTTAATGTTTCAGGCAGAGGCGCTGAGAACGCAGAGGAAGGGAAATAAATAAAATTAATATTTAACCAATAGTAGTGTACACAAAAGAAGAAAACATAAATGAACTTACAGGGTTGATAATTGAGTTATGTATTAAAATTCATAGGACTTTAGGTCCGGGGTTGTTGGAATCTGTTTACGAAGAGGCGCTTTGTCATGAGTTAGCAAAAGAAAATATTCCGTTTGTAAGACAAGTCCCAATCAATGTTGTGTATGATGGAATTAAATTAAACTAAGCATTTAGGGCGGACATCATTGTAAATAATAAACTGATTATTGAATTGAAATCAACAGAAGAAATTGTTCCCGTACATAAAAAAATTGTCCTTACGTATCTCAGGCTATCAAATCTTAAAATAGCGCTGTTAATAAACTTTAATGTAAATCTTTTAAAGAGGGAATTCATCGTATTGTAAATAATCTTTAATCACCAATAAAAAATATCTGCGCATCCAGCGTCTCTGCTTGAGATAAAAAACAACACCCCAAAAAAAACCTCTGCGTACTCCGCGCCCCTGCGTGAAACATTTTCTCCCGACTCATGACCCAACAACTCCATATATACAACACCCTCTCCCGCGAGAAAGAAATTTTTACTCCTCTTAATCCTCCTTTGGTTGGATTATACGTGTGCGGACCTACCGTTTACAGTGATGTGCACTTAGGCAACTGCCGCACGTTTATTTCTTTTGATATGATTTACCGCTACCTGCTGCACTGCGGATATAAGGTGCGCTATGTGCGCAACATCACTGATGCCGGACATTTGGAAGGCGACCGCGATGAAGGCGATGATAAATTTACCAAGAAAGCAAAGCTGGAACAGTTAGAGCCAATGGAGATTGTGCAGAAATATACATTGGGCTTTAGAGATGTAATGCGCGAGTTTAACACATTGCCGCCATCCATAGAACCTACTGCCACAGGACATATTTGTGAGCAGATAGAAATGACCAGAAAAATTATTGATAGCGGATATGCTTATGTAAGCAACGGCACTGTTTACTTTGATGTAGAAAACTACAATAAAAAATTTGCTTACGGGCAATTAACCAATCGCAAGTTAGAAGACCTGCTTGAAAACACACGAGAGCTTGACGGGCAGGACGAAAAAAAAGGAAGACTCGATTTTGCACTATGGATTAAAGCAAAGCCCGAACATTTAATGCAATGGCCATCTCCATGGGGTTGGGGTTTTCCGGGCTGGCATATTGAATGTTCTGCCATGAGCAGTAAGTACCTGGGCAATACTTTTGATATACATGGTGGCGGTATGGATTTGCAGGCAACACATCACACCAACGAAATTGCACAATCGCAGGCATGCAATCATACAGCACCTGTAAAATACTGGATGCATACCAACATGCTTACCGTTAACGGGGTGCGCATGAGCAAAAGTGCTGGCAATGGTTTTTTGCCGGGCGAACTTTTTACGGGCAATCATCCTTTACTCGAAAAAGGATACGAGCCTATGGCAGTGCGCTTTTTTATGATGCAAACACATTACCGCAGCACGCTCGATTTCAGTAACGAGGCATTGCAGGCCTCAGAAAAAGGTTTTGCGCGATTAATGGCCGCAATTAAAACCCTGGATAAAATAAAACCAACAGCAGCATCAACATTTGATTTTAAAGCATTGCAGCAAAAATGTTACGATGCCATGAATGATGATTTTAATACGCCTGTTTTAGTTGCGCATTTGTTTGATGCTGTGCGTGTAATTAATTCGGCTAATGATGGCAAAGAAAATTTAACAGCTCAGGACATTGACTCTTTAAAAACCCTCATGCACCATTTTGTATTTGATGTATTAGGATTAAAAGATGAAAATGCAGGCGGGCAAAACACTGCCTTGCTTGATGGCGTTATGAAAATGATTTTAGAAATAAGAGCCGAAGCAAAAGCAAAAAAAGATTTTGCTACAAGCGATAAATTGCGCGATGCACTTGCTGCATTAGGTATTACCATTAAAGATGGTAAGGATGGTGCGGTGTGGGGTAACTAAACAATTGTAACTTTTGTTTTTTTAGACATGAGTACTTTTAAGAAGAAATATCAAGCAGTACAATATTTTTTTAAGAAATATTCTCTTATAATTATTGTTTTAATAACGATAATCTTTTTGATTTTGAGCCTAACATTTTACTACCAAACTTTCAGGAACTATGGTTTTTCGCAAAGCACGGACTCATGGGGTAACTTTGGAGGATACGTTGGAGGGGTGATTGGAACCATATTAGGTTTTATGAACCTATTTTTTATCTACACACTTAATAAGACTCAGATGAGTTTACAAAGGAAAGACTCCTTTGAAAATATTTTTTTCAACGTCTAATATTATTGAATGAGCTAATTGCAAATACTAAAGGGACCTTCCTAGACCATAATTTACAGGAAAGTTTTGAAGCATCAGGTTACGAATATTTTAAACAAGCTTTTAAAGAATTTATAGCTATATCAATTAACAACTCTCCAGTGTTTAATTATTTAAAAGAGAATTATTCTAAAGACCACCAATTAGATGATGAACAGTTGAAGGATCATTTTTTAATAGATATAACTTTAAATAAAGATATAGAAACTTGGATATTGATATATGAGTACTTTTTTCAAAGACATACATCTGAACTTGGACATTTTTTCAGGTATTTAAATAGTCTCATTAAGTATGCAATTCAAGAAAGAGAAAATTATGGTGATGAAAGAAAATACATAGATATCATTCAAACGCAACTAACAGATGATCAACTTGGTTTAATTTTTTATAATGTATTAAGCAAGTATGGAAGGAATCAGAAGAAAAAACTAAAATTTAAAAAGCGAATAGACAAGTATCAATTACTGGAAAATATTAAGGAGACAACATTAATTCATCGAAACCATCACACAGAATATGAAAAAACCATCTTTAGGTTTTAACTGATGAGGAGAAAAGTAAGAAAAGCCTAACTAATACTGTCGGGAATTGAACCTGACAGTTATACCGCACAAATCTCGGCTGTACCTTACAGGTAAAATCCCCAATCCTAATACGCCCACTTTAAATAAATGGCGCCCCAGGTAAAGCCTCCGCCAAAAGCAGCAAGTATAATGTTGTCGCCTTTTTTTAATTGCGGCTCATACTCCCATAAACAAAGTGGCAAGGTGCCATTGGTAGTATTTCCGTAGCGTTCAATATTCAGCATTACTTTTTCAGGACCCACACCCATGCGGTTAGCCGTTGCATCTATTATGCGTTTGTTTGCCTGATGTGGCACAAGCCATGCAACATCGGCAGCAGTTAGGTTGTTGCGTTCCATAATCTCGGCACTAACATCTGCCATGCCTTTTACAGCAAACTTAAAAACAGTTTGTCCTTCCTGGTAAACGTAATGTTCTTTGGCATCAACTGTTTGGTGTGTGGCAGGCTTTACACTTCCACCGGCTTTCTGGTGTAAAAACTGTCTGCCGCTGCCATCGCTTTTTAAAATAGAATCAATAATGCCTGCACCGGTTTCATTGGGCTCTAACAATATGGCACCACCACCATCACCAAAAATAATGCAGGTGGCACGGTCACTGTAATCAATAATAGAACTCATTTTATCGGCACCTACAATCACTACTTTTTTGTACTGCCCGCTTTCAATAAACTTACTGCCTGTTGCTACTGCATATAAAAAACCTGAGCATGCTGCATTAATGTCGTAACTAAAAGCATTAATGGCTCCTACTTTATCACTAATAATATTTGCCGTAGCCGGAAACTGCATATCGGGCGTGGTAGTTGCACAAATAAGCAAATCAATTTCATCTGCTTTAATGCCGCGTTTTTTCAAAAGCCCGTTAACGGCATGCATACCTATTTCCGATGTGCCTTGCCCTTCGCCTTTTAAAATTCTTCTTTCTTTAATTCCTGTTCTCGATTGTATCCACTCATCGTTGGTATCAACCATTGTTTCCAAATCTGCATTGGTAAGCTTGGTTTCGGGCACCCATGCATGAACTGCTGTAATAGCGGCTCTTATCTTACTCATTACTGCTGTGGTAAGGTTTGGTTTATAGAATTATCCTGAAGTACGTGTGCAATTTTTTCCGAAAGTTTTGCTTCCACTACTTCCTTGCTCAACAAAATCATATTCTTAATTGCCTTGGCTTTGCTTATGCCATGTGCAATAATTACGTTTCCGTTTATGCCCAACACAGGTGTGCCGCCATAATCTTCAAAATCAAAACGGTCTAAGTAAGGGTCTTTAATATTTCGTTTCATAATAATTTCGTGAAACGATTCGGCTAATTTTAAAATAACGTTACCCGTAAACCCATCGCAAACTATTACGTCTGCTTTGTGGTTAAACATATCGCGTCCTTCTACATTGCCAATAAAATTTATGTCTTTGGTATTTTTTAAAAGCTGGTGCGCTTCTTTGCTCAGCAAGTTTCCTTTCTCTTCTTCTTCACCAATATTCATTAACCCTACTTTAGGATTATTAATATGATAAACAAACTCTGCCAGGCACGAACCTATTATGCCAAACTGCTGCAATATTTCGGGTTTGCAATCGGCATTAGCGCCTACATCTAAAAACAAACCTGTGCTGCCATCTTCTTTAGGAACTATAGAAGAAATAGCTGGGCGAGAAATACCCGGAATAGTTTTTACAGAAAACATACTACCCACCAGCATAGCGCCACTGTTACCTGCACTGGCAAAAGCATCAATCTTTTTTTCTTTTAAAAGATGAAAACCAATAGAGATACTTGACTTTGGTTTTTGCTGAAAAGATTTGGTGGCGCTGTCGGCCATTTCAATCACTTCATTGGTATGCACAATGGTAAACAGGCGTGGGTTTACTCCGTTATCTTCAAGTATAGGGAGTATTTTTTCTCATCGCCTATTAATACAATATGTACTTCTTGTGGTGGTAATTCTTTAACGGCAGCAATAGCACCCAGCGTTGTTTCAAGCGGTGCAAAATCGCCACCCATTATATCAATACCAATTTTTATCATGCCTGATTGTTTAATTGTTGAATTGGTAAAGGGTTGAATCAGTGAATAAAAATTCAATCCATCACCAATTCACTAATTCCGCAATTCACTAAATTAAATTGCTTTTTCTATAACAACTTTTCCTTTGTAATACATTTTACCCTCATGCCAGTAAGCGCGGTGGTATAAGTGTGCTTCGCCTGTAGTTGGGCAAATGGCTACTGTTGGCACTTCAGCTTTGTGGTGCGTTCTGCGTTTTGCTGTGCGGCTCTTACTGTGTTTGTGTTTTGGATTTGGCATTTTACTCTGATATTATTCTTCTTTTAATGAGAAGATATGTTAAACTATTTAATTTTTATTCCTTTTAATTTTTCCCAGCGCGGATCTGTTTCTTCTGTATCATGCGTGCCGGGTTTATGTTTGTTAAGCTCTTTTAAAACATTTGGGTTGCAGGTGCTATTGCCATTCTTATCAGTAGGGTGCACATTTCTTGCAGGTACAGCCAGCGTTATAAAATCGTAAATGTGTTGCGCTACGTTTATCTCGCTGTCATTATCAGCAATTATCACTTCATCTTCGTCAACATCATCGGGGCTGGTGCCTGCAGGTTTTACAAGCACGGCTTTCACTGTTTCAATATTTACAATTAACTCTTCTAAACAAACATCGCAATCGGCAGTAATGCTGCCTTTAATAGTAAACAACAGGGTAATGATATTGCCATGCCTGTTTAAATTAAGCATTACATTAAACCTTGCCTTGTTGTACACATTATGGTTAAACAATTCAAAGAAGGTATTATCAACAGTGTAATTGTATTGATGGTCGCCCTCGTTGAGGTTAACGTATTGAATGCTATATGTTTTAAAGGGATTCAAAGAACGGGTTATTAACAAACAAGCGCGCAAAACTAAAAATTTATCCTACTTACGCAAAAAGCATGTTACGAGGCAAAAGGGTGTTTCTGCTGAGGTCTTTTTAGGTGAAGCCGGCAACAAGGCGCTGTAAAATATTGTTAAAAATTCAACGTTTTGTGAGGTAAAATGGTCTTTTTAACAACGTAAAATCGCAACACTAAAATTGATTTTGCAGTGTAAAGTATTTTTATACTTTCGCGCACCCTTAAAAAAGGAACAATAATTTTTTAGAATAATTTTTTAATACGATTTAATATGTATTGGACATTAGAATTAGCACAACACCTTGAAGATGCTCCATGGCCAGCCACCAAGGATGAGTTGATAGACTTTGCCATAAGATCGGGCGCACCGGTGGAGGTGGTAGAAAACCTCCAGGAACTGGAAGATGAGGGCGAATCTTACGAAAACATTGAAGAAATATGGCCCGATTATCCAACCAAGGACGATTTCTTTTTTAACGAAGACGAATACTAATTAACAAAACAAAATGAACACGAATTACAAGGGCTTATTACTTCAATAAGCCCTTGCGTTTTTTATGACAGAACTCAAAAAAGCATCAGACCCTTTTGCAGCGCTGCGCTATAAAGATTACAGGCGATTTGTTTCTGCCAAGTTTTTTTTAACGGTGGCTTTGCAGATGCAGGCAGTAATAATGAGTTGGTTTATTTATGAGAAAACAAAAGACCCGCTTTCGCTGGGTTTAATTGGTTTGGTAGAAGCAGTGCCTGCATTATCTATAGCATTATTTGGCGGGCATTTGGCTGACAGGCTTAGCCGTAAAAAATTAATGATATGGTCAACGTTGCTTACTTTTTTGGCTTCGGTGTTTTTAGTGCTTGTGGTAAAAGATTTATTTCACAACCAGATAACGCTTGTGTATGTTACCATTTTTTTAATTGGATTAGCGCGTGGTTTTCATGCACCTACGCAAGCAGCATTTTGGCCACAGTTAGTGCCTAAAGAAAAATATGTTAACGCTTCTACATGGAACAGCAGCCTCTGGCAGGTGGGTGCCGTTGCCGGACCGGCAGTAGGTGGTTTCGCCTATGCGTGGTTTGGCGCTTTTTATTCTTCCATTGCTGTGTGTGCATTTATAATAGTAACGCTTGTGTTATACACTTTTATGCAAGACAGGCATGTGGTTTATAAAAATGCCAACGAAAGCATTGGCGAATCACTATCAAAAGGAGTAAAGTTTGTTTTCTCTAACCAGTTAATTATTTCAGCCATTACGCTCGATTTGTTTGCTGTGTTGTTTGGTGGTGCAGTTGCCCTGCTTCCCATTTTTGCCGATGAAATATTAAAAACCGGCCCGCAAGGATTAGGAATATTGCGCGCAGCACCGGCAGTAGGTGCTGTGGTTATGGCATTGTTTCTTGCCTACTTCCCGCCACATAAAGATGCCGGAAAAAAAATGTTGTTATCCGTAGCAGGTTTTGGTTTGTGCATGATTGGCTTTGCGCTTTCAAAAAATTTCTGGCTATCGTGCTTTTTGCTTTTTGTAAGTGGTGCGCTCGATAATATAAGTGTGGTTATACGTGCTACCATTATTCAAACATTTACGCCCGATGAAATGCGCGGAAGGGTATCGGCAGTAAACTCCATTTTTGTGGGAAGTTCAAATGAATTAGGTGCATTTGAATCGGGCTTGGCAGCAAAACTGTTAGGGCTGGTGCCATCCGTTGTGTTGGGCGGTTGTGCAACTATGCTGGTGGTGGGTATAACAGCTTTAAAGGCAAAAAGGTTGAGAGGGTTGAGGTTGTAGTAATATAATACTACTCATCCACACCCCTTAACACAATCACTATCTCTCCCTTTACTTCTTTACTTTTAAAATGGGTTATCACTTCAGCAAGCGTTCCTCTTTTCTTTTCTTCAAATTTTTTAGATAGTTCGCGTACTACGCACACTTCTCTTTCGGCACCAAACACTTCGGCAAATTGTTCTAATGCTTTTACCAGCCTGAAAGGCGATTCGTAAAAAACAATGGTACGTGTTTCTGTTTTTAAAAACTCCAGCCTGCTATGCCTGCCTTTCTTTTGCGGAAGAAACCCTTCAAACACGAACTTATCACACGGAAAACCTGAAACTACCAACGCAGGAACAAAAGCGGTAGCACCGGGTAAGCACTCTACTTCAATATTATTTTTAATGCACTCGCGCACCAAATAAAATCCTGGGTCGCTAATACCTGGTGTGCCTGCATCGGTTACCATGCAAATGTTTACGCCTTCTTTCAGTAAGCGTATAATTTCTACAGACGATGCATGTTCGTTATGCTGATGGTGCGCAAAAAGTTTTTTGTCAATCTCGTAATGCCTTAAAAGGTTGCCTGTGGTACGCGTGTCTTCTGCTAAAATTATATCTGTATTTTTTAAAGTCTCTAAAGCACGCAGCGTTATGTCCTGCAAATTACCAATAGGGGTGGGAACAAGCGTAAGCATAACTGTTGTTTACAAACCGTACTTATCAATCATGTAAACAAGTGCAGCCATTGATGCAGCGCCTAATTGAAGTTCTCTTCTGTTTATCATTTCAAACACATCAAGCGCGCTGTGGTGCACATCAAAATAGCGTTGCGGGTCAGGAGAAAGCCCAAGTAAAAATGCGCCTTGCTCTCCCAATGGGTGCACATCTGTTCCGCTGCCTACATGATCCCATGAGTGCAGGTTATACGGCTCAAACAATTTTGCCCACGATTTTATTTTGTTGCGTTTTGTTTCATCGCCTTCCATAAAAAAACCGCGTGGCACAAAACCTCCGGCATCACTTTCAATAGCGGCAATATGTTTGTCCTTTTTCTCTTTGGCAACTTCGGCATATTTATTTGCGCCACGCACACCATTCTCCTCATTCATAAATCCTACAAATCGAATGGTACGTTTTGGTTTAATATTAAGTTCACGAAACAAACTCAGTACTTCCATGCTTTGCACAATGCCTGCACCATCATCATGCGCGCCTTGCGCCAAATCCCACGAATCTAAATGACCGCCCACCAAAATAATTTCGTCCGGAAATTCACTGCCCTTTAGGTCGGCAATTACATTGTGTGATAATTTATCGGGCAATGTGTTACAGCTTTGCTTAAAATAAAACTGAACATTGGCATCTTTCTTTAACAAAGCGCTCAGCTCATTGGCTTCAAGCGTAGAAATTGCACATGCCGGAATTCTTGGAATACTATCGTCATACCGCATTGCTCCGGTGTGTGGATATTTATCAATTTCCTGCGTCATGCTACGCACTACCACGCCCACAGCGCCATACTTAGCAGCATGCAATGCACCTCCGCCTCTTTGATTAACGGCACCGCCATACGCTTCAAAACAATGTATGCGCGTAACATCCATAGGGCGGTTATAAAAAACTATTTTGCCTTTTATTTTTTCTGTGCCAAGCGATTTAAGTTCATCAAAGTTTTTTACCTCAACCACGTTGGCCATTAAGCCTGATAGTGGTGTAGCAATGCTGCCGCCCAAAGCGCAAATATTCACTTCAGTTTTTTTTCCATTAACTACATAATATGCTTTTTCTTTTTCGCCACGCACCCAGTGCGGCACCATTACTTCCTGCAAAAAAAGCATTGTCAGAAATTTTTTGCTTTCCTCCAAACACCACTGCACGCCTTTATCGGCACCCTCCGATCCGCTCAATCGCGAACCTATTTTATTACTTAAATAATCAAGCCAGGGCATAGCCCTTGCCTTTGGCAAGTGAGTGGTCAAATATTTTTTTGATGGTGATAGAATCTTCAGCCTGCGAAAAACAAAGAGCAGGTAAAAGAAACAGGCAGAGCAAATTCTTTAACATGAGTTAAGTATTTTTTTTGACGAATGTAAGAAAGTTAAACAGCCACAGAGAAATTCCATGTATTGTAATTTAATCTTCTTGTTTGGCTTTTAGCAAACGCCATTGTGAGTTTTCATTTGTAAAAAACTCATCCAAACGTTGCTGAAACTTTTTTAGTTCATCAGGTGCATTGGGCAGGCAATTGTAAACGGTTTTTCTTTTACCATTTAACTTAACAGAAGTAATTACTGCCGGAAAATCGGCAAGCCCCGGATTGTAAAAACTGTCGGGCAGGCTCATGTAGTTAATGCTTTTGGCTTCATTGAGTAATTCTTCAACTTCCTTTTTAGAGAAAGTAGTTTCATACAAGCCAATGTTTTTAGTGTCGCGTTTGCCATCAAAAAGAGCATACCCGCTGCTGTAAATTTTTGCTTCGTAATAGGGGCATCTTCCAAAGCAGGGATATTTGTAAATGCTTATAGCAAGAGAGTCAGGGTCAATAGAAGAAGACTGAGCTTTGTTTTTAGTCTTGCAAAAAGAAAAGGATGAAACAATTACTGCGAGAAACAAAATATGTTTTGTCATGATTAATGGAATTAAAAATTCAGTTTTTGCTAAGTAGATTGTTATATGGAGTAACTAAATTACAGTTTCCACATTTTCTTAGCTTCAACTTAGATGCTCTCTTCAAATTTGTTGAAAAACTTGATAGAAACCATATGCTATGCTTAGGCTTACAAATTCCTAATGGCACTTTGTTCTAAAATTGTTTTTAAATTCTTCAGTTATTGGATTTCGCTCAAGTTTGCTGCATTCGTCAAAATATTTTTTTGCCATTTCACAATCTCCATCATATAAAGAAGCAATAATCATCTTATAAACTGTGCTGCTATAATTAGGGTTGAGCTGATAAGATTTTTTTAAATACAAAATTGCTTCTTTCAATAATTCATTTTTTGTGTTATCAGCATTATACATTGTAAGATAGATTGCACCTATGTCGGTAAGCAAATTTGTGTTTAATGAATCCAACTCCAATCCCAACTTATACATTTTCAATGATTCATCATATGCAGATAGATAAAAATAAACTCCACCCAATCCCCAAAATGTATTTGCATTGGTTGAATCTAGAAGCCATGACTGATTAAATCTATACATGGCCGTTTTTAAATCTCCTTTGAATAAATAATGAAACCCCAGTTTTATTAAGTGTTCAGAACCTTCGTGATGTGTTCGGTGTTCCTTTAAGATTTGTTTTATTAACTCATTGTCAGCCTTAATCTGTGATTTAGATTTCTTTTCTTGTCCGTACATTGGCAGCAACCTAATATCAGTCTTGGCTGCATTAACCCAATCTGAATAAGTTGAAATTTGTTGCCCGAAACTAAGGGTAGAGCAAAAGACGAAAATTGTAAAAACAAAATAATACTTCATTTCTAATTTCAGAAGGTTTCTATAATTATTTAATCTGCTAAGTTCCCTTAAAATTTCAATCCCCAAAACTCAGCTACTACAAATTCCCTCTCAGCGCCTGCTCTCTTTCAATAGCTTCAAACAATGCTTTAAAGTTTCCTTTACCAAAAGAGGTAGCTCCCGCGCGTTGTATAATTTCAAAAAATACGGTGGGTCTGTCCTGTACGGGCTTGGTAAATAATTGCAAGAGATAGCCTTCGTCATCGCGGTCAACTAAAATGTTTAGTGCTTTTACTTTGTTTACATCCTCATTAATTTTTCCAACACGGCTCCATACTTCATCGTAATAGGTATCGGGTACTTTTAAAAATTCTACACCACGTTCGCGCAATTCGGCAACGGTGCTTAAAATATCATCGGTTGCAATGGCTACGTGTTGTACTCCGGCACCTTTATAAAATTCAATGTACTCTTCTATTTGTGATTTGCGTTTTCCATCAGCAGGCTCATTAATTGGGAATTTTACATAGCCATTTCCATTGCTCACTACCTTACTCATCAATGCCGAGTATTCGGTAGAAATATCTTTATCATCAAAAGTTATAAGCAACTTAAAGCCCATCACGTCTTCGTAAAATTTCACCCACTCATTCATTCTACCCAATTCAACATTACCTACACAATGGTCTATATGTTTTAAGCCAACGGGTTTCACTTTTATGGTGCTAGATGCCGGTTTATATCCGGGCATAAAAGGACCCTTATAAGACTTGCGCTCTACGAATTTATGAATGGTTTCGCCATAGGTATGTATGGCGGAAATTTTTACCTCACCAAATTCGTCAGTTAAAGTAGTGGGTTGCGTGTGTGCTTTTGCACCGCGAGACATTGTTTCATAAAAAGATTTTTCGGCATCATCAACCCAAAGGGCAAGTACTTTTACACCATCGCCATGTTGTTGCACATGCCTGCTTATTTCCGTATCGGGCAACATGCTTGATGTCAGCACCATTCTTATTTTGCCTTGCTGCAAGACATACGATGCTCGGTCACGTGCTCCTGTTTCAGGTCCTGAGTAAGCTACAAGTTGGTAGCCCCATGCGCTTTGATAGTAATAAGCTGATTGTTTTGCATTGCCTACGTACAATTCAATATGGTCAGTGACATTTAACGGCAGAAAATAATCTTGTGTCATGTATTTTAATTTTGGGAGGTAAAAGTAAATGATTTGATGGTTAGGTAAAAAATCAGATGTAAAAATTAAAAAATTGCACTCGGATTAAAACCTTAAATCGTTTTTTTCTCTCACCAATACCAAAATAATTAAATGCCTGCTATTACCCTGTCCCACTCTTAAAAATTGTTCATTTATTTTACTTTCGCACCCCTATGGCAAATACCGAAGATTTATTTAAAAACATTATTTCTCACTCTAAAGAATACGGATTTATTTTTCAGTCGTCCGAAATTTATGATGGCTTAAGTGCAGTATATGATTATGGTCAGTTAGGCGCATTATTAAAAAACAACATACGCGAGTATTGGTGGAAGAGCATGGTGCAAATGCACGAAAATATTGTTGGGATAGACGCTTCCATATTTATGCACCCTACTACTTGGAAAGCATCGGGGCATGTTGATGCTTTTAACGATCCGCTTATTGATAACAAGGATTCCAAAAAACGTTATCGTGCCGATGTATTGATTGAAGACTACATTGCAAAAATTGAAGGAAAGATTAATAAAGAGGTAGAGAAAGCGGCAAAGCGTTTCGAAAACTTTGATGAAACAATGTTTCGCGGCACCAATGCGCGTGTGGTGGAGTATCAAAAAAAAATTGATGAAATAAATACACGTTTTAAAACTGCTCTGGAGAAAAATGATTTGGCGGATGTAAAGCAAATTATCATTGATCTTGAAATTGTTTGCCCCATAAGCGGCACCCGCAACTGGACAGATGTACGCCAGTTCAATTTAATGTTTGCAACACAATTAGGCAGTGTAAGCGAAGAAGCATCAACCATTTACTTAAGACCTGAAACAGCACAAGGCATTTTTGTAAACTTTTTAAACGTATATAAAACCGGGCGCATGAAAATTCCTTTTGGCATTGCGCAAACGGGCAAAGCATTCAGGAACGAAATTGTAGCACGGCAATTTATTTTCCGTATGCGCGAGTTCGAACAAATGGAAATGCAGTTTTTTGTAAAGCCCGGCACAGAAATGCAGTGGTACGACCACTGGAAAGAAACACGCATGAAATGGCATCAGTCATTGGGCTTTCCGCAAACACAATATCGTTTTCACGATCATATTAAACTGGCGCACTATGCCAATGCTGCATGTGATATTGAATTTAATTTCCCGTTTGGCTTTAAAGAATTAGAGGGAATACACTCCCGCACTGATTTTGATTTAAAAAGCCATGAGCAACACTCCGGAAAAAAACTGCAATACTTTGATACGGAAGAAAACCAAAGTTATGTACCCTATGTAATAGAAACATCTATTGGCTTAGACCGCATGTTTCTTGCCATGCTGTCGCAGGCATACACCGAAGAAAAATTAGAAAATGGCGAAGAACGTGTCGTGCTGCGCATACCGCCTCCGTTAGCTCCATATAAATGCGCCATATTACCCCACTTAAATAAGGATGGCTTACCAGAAATGGCTCGAAAAATCATAGACAACCTTAAGTTTGATTTTTATTGCCAGTACGATGCAAAAGACTCGATAGGGAAAAGGTACAGAAGGCAAGATGCTATTGGTACCCCTTATTGCATTACCGTTGATCATCAGAGTTTACAGGATAATACTGTTACTATCAGAGAACGTGATAGCATGAAGCAACAAAGAGTTTTTGTTGAATCTTTATCATCATTTATGGATTCAAATACAAATCTTAAAACATTGCTTAAGCTATAGTTAGTGTCATGAAAATTTCAAACAAAGAAGCAACGAATTTATTTCGTTGCTTCTTTGTTTGAATAAATATGTTTTACTCAATCACTAATTTCTTTACATAATTTTTATTGTTGCCTTGTATGCTTACAAAATAAATTCCTGCAGGTATGTGCTCGGTGTTTATTGTTATCTGCTTTCTTGTGTCCGGTAAAAATTGTTTGCTTAAAATTTCTTTTCCAAATACATCATTAATCTTAACCAACATGGTTTGCCTTGCGTTTGGTGCTAAATCATTTTGCAAAATAACAGACACGTTTGAATTAGCCGGATTAGGATAAAGTGCAAAAGCATCATCGCGCTTTAAATCATTTATACCCGTAAAGTGATACACATGCGTAGAGGTGTAATTAGTAACTATTGGCGGATTGTTGTCAAAGTAAATATAGGCAATGTTTACAATTTTCTGATTTTGAAATAAGTTATTTTGTGGTCTTACACGATACTTAACATATCCATGGCTTGCCGGTTCATTACTTGCGCTATCGGGTAGCATAATGTTATGAAAGGTATAAGTAATGGCACCCTGCCCTGTCATTTGCCATGAAAAAGGATGGCTTGCACTAAGTATTTCAAAAGTAGGGATGTTAAAGTAGGGATCAAGTGTATCTAAAATAACCACATCTATAGCCGGAGCGTTTCCAATGTTCTGAAACAGTACGGTATATTCTAAATACAATCCGTTATCAATTTGTGTGGTTGTTATCCAATCATCAGGAAACACATTTTTTCTGTTTGGGTCAAAACTATTTACAACAATTTGAGCAAGAGAATCTATGTTGTCATCAGGTACAGTGTCTCCGGCAACAGGAAGTATTTCTGCCGATGAATTTAACACAGTCCATAGTGGCAAATTACCTGTTGAAACATTAACGGTAAAGTTTTGAGACTGTAATATTTGAATGGAAGGAATATTCCAGCTTATGGTATTCCCAACAACCGATGCGGGTGTGGGGGTTGCACTATTGTATGTATAGGAGGGATCTAAAGTAAGGTTAACTATGGCGTTGTTAACCGTTACTCCCATATTGGTTGCAGAAACATAAATGTTTGATGACGTATTTGGTCTTACATTACCTCCGGCTAATGAAACACGCAGGTCTTGCACATTTCCCAATACGCTAAAAGCAAAATTGTTTCCAGCATCCGATTGCCCAAAGGATGTAAAATTTGCAGTATGATTCATTACAGCAGGGTAATAGAAAGGATAATTGGTGTGTACGGTTATGTTATAATTATTAATAGGTACAAGTGCATCATAATCGCCATTAATATTGGTTGAATAGTAATACGGACCCGGTGTTATTTCAATAATGTGTCCATTCATGCCCGGTTCTCCTGCATCATAAACCGTGTTAGCGTTTATATCATGAAAAGCTTTTCCCGAAATAGTGTCGGTTCCTATAACTCCAATAATTGAAGCAATTAAATCTTCTCTGTGTGTTACACTCACTAATTGCCCGTTTCTGTACTCGCTTATGTTTACCGCTACTGTTGCATATTGCAAAATGTCTGGATTAAACGTCATTTCACCGGTAGAGCTGTTGAGGTTAATAGGAGCGGAAGAGGAAAATGGGGTAGAAACAGTGTAGGGAGTAAGGTATGGTTCAATAGCATTAATTGCAGGGCAGCCGCTACTGGCAAGACAGTTATCCAAGGTATATACCAGCACATCGCCATCAATATCCGTAGCCGAAAATGAATGAGACGAAGGAGTGTTTATACAATATTGAGCCCATGCCGGAAAGTTAAATTGAGGAGTGCTGTTGGTAGGAAAATTAAGGTTGTCTAAAGTGGTGTAAAGATGCGCATACCCTGAGGCAAGATTGGTTACGTTATTTGCCCTGCAACAATCACTGTAAGAAACAACCCAATCTGCAGCAGCAGCAGGTAACACCAATATACCTTCGTAAACATACTCTTGTATTCCTACTGTATTACCTCCGCTGCACGAACTTGATGTTCCCGGCTGATAACATGGAGCTAAGGTTACTTCCTGTCCAGTACCCGCAATTGGGTTTAGAGTTACTGTATTGCTTGTGGCAAGTGATGCAGATGAGTAGCACAGAGGAACGGTTGCTGGTGCAGAAATTCCTGAACAATCTCTGTACAATTTAAACGAAATGTTGTAGGTGTTAGGCGTACCTGCATAGGTGCAGGTAATGTTGGTGGCAAAAATGTGCGAGGCACTTAATTTTGAATTGAAGCACACTATAAGTGCTGAAATCAGGAGATAGATGTTAGTTTTTTTGTTCATGATAGATAGATTTTGAACCACTAAAGTATTATGCAGGATTTTAAAAAAGAATAGTGGGGGCTAGTTTTATTTAAATAAAACCTGAACTAATTCTTGTAACAAAAACAATTTGAGTTAAACATATCAGTAACCATTTTCGGAAAATTGGCTAACAATCGTTTCCTAATGCGCTATATCTCTTAAAATTTCCTCGGGGAGTTCTTGAGCATCATACCAACTGATGGCTTCGTACTTGTATTCCTTAATTATATTAGTTGCTGTAAGTTGAAAATAAGGCTTTGGAAATAAAGGACTCTGGCTTTTTTACGTTGCTTACCTCAAAATTTTCTTTTCTCTGTTACGTTGTTGAGCACTTAAGTTTTGCCATTGAAACAAAGCAAAGGCAAAACATAAAACTATGCGCAACATTATTTCAGGGTTCTTAATTTATCTAATGCCTGGTCTTTATAAAAGCCATTAGTAGCCGCAATTTTAGCGTACGCATTTTTTGCTTCTGCTATATCACCTTTCTTTTCACTTATAAGTGCTCGATGCCATTCTGTTTCCTGGTCAAAAGTTTTATTACCGGTGCGGTCAAGTATAAAAAACTGTGATAACGCTTTGTCGTATTCACTTTTTTCCTCGTAACACAAGGCGCTGTAAAAAATGGCATTTGCATTTTCGGGATGTTTGGCTTTAATCATTTCAAAATACGCAAGCGCCTCATCATATTTCTTGTTCTTGAAATTGCGCAAGCCATTTGCAAGTGCATCACTGTAAGTAAGAGCAACTTTTTCTTTTGCTCTTGCTGACTTTGCACTTTTCTTCTCTTCCGCATCTTTGAATTGTGCTGAAACACCATCATTATCCATTTCCTGCGATTTGAATTTTGAAGAATACTCATTCGTATAATCATACACGCGAAGTCCTTCCACATTAATAACACCTTCACTTCGTAAAGCAAGTTTTCTTTCTTCCTTATCTTCCGATTTATTAAACAACCAGTTATTAGAATTATTGGCTGCGTTATTATCAACCCTGTTGCTGGGTAACGATGCCTGTGGCTTTACTAATACAGCTTCATTTCTTTTGCTTACTGCTCCCGCAGCACTACTTACTTCATTTAAAACAGGCGCTTCTATTTGTGATGCCGCTTCATCACTTGCACTTGCATCTGTATATACAACTGATTCGGTTTCCGCTTTAGTTGTAACTTGCTCTATAGCCTTTTCTTCCAATGCAGGTTTTTCCATTTGAGATTGGCTTGCTTCTCTTGATAAAGAATTGGTAACAATAGCAGAATCCGTTACACTTGCCTGAAACCGCTGATCAGAATTTACAGCGGGTGCTGATGATGCAGCTCTCAGGTTTTGTTCAGGCTCCTGTGGAGGTAACGATACTTTTTGTGCTACTTTTTGTTCTTCTGTTTTTTCATTAAGTAAGTTAAACGCAATGGCACCAAATAAAAGTAACCCCGCAATAGATGCAGCGGCAAGCCATGTATTTCTACCAGAAATTTGTTTTACGGGAATAGCTTTCTTTTCTGTAAGATTTTTTACTTCCTCAACTGCCTCGTTCATTCCGATTGTTGTTGCCATCAGTGCAAAACCCTCTAGAGCATCGCTGCATAATTCGCAGTCAACGAGGTGTTGCTCTACTTCCAGCTTTTGCGCATCGGTAAGTGTGTTAGACTTATAAGCCCACAACACCTCCTGGTGAATGCAATTGCTTTCGTTAAATATTTTATATGTATCAGTGTTGTTCATGAATGTGCTTCTCTAAATATATTTTCAAATTCCTCTTGCCGTTTTGTATATAACTCTTTACCTGTTTCATATCAAAGTTTGTAAGCTCTGCAATTTCCTGGTAGCATTTCTTTTTAAGATAAAACAACTCTACGCAAATACGTTGTTCCGTATTTAGTGTCGCCAGGGCATCGTTTAATTTGGAGGATATATCTGAATTATTAATTATACTTAACGGTGGTTCTGTCTCCTGTACATCCTGTTGGATGTGGTATTTAAAATCTTCTTCTTTTTAAGAGCCGCCTGTTTGTTTCGTAATTGCATCAGGCAATAGTTTCTTGCCACACTGTGCAGCCAGAAAGAAAATTTCTCCACCGAATATTTTTTCAAATCATCATACAACTTTTCAAATATCTGCAGGGTAGCATCCTTGCAGTCGTCATCATCTTTTAAATATTTCATACACACACCATACACTAAATGCGAATACCGGTTAAACAATATGCCAATGGCATTGGTATCGTTTTTAGAACGGTACAGTTCAATTAACGCTGCATCAGTAAGGGTGCTTTTGTCTTTACTGCGGATTAACCACATAAGGGTTTAGTACTTTTTGCTGTTTGTATGATTTAGATACATCAATTATTAGATTCCATAAAAATAAAGTAAAAATTTATTTATGGAATTTTCAGTAAACCATCATCCATCAATAAACAATTAAGTATCACTATAAAATATAATCGTATGAACAGAACTTATTTAATGAGGGCATTTGCATTTATTGCAACAATTCTATTCTCAGCAAACGTCTTTGCACAGCATGGCGAAATACGCGGAACAGTTAAAGACAAAACAACAGGTGAAGCACTTCCTTTTGTTGTAGTGGGCTTTAGTCAGTCAGGAACGCTAGACGGAGCACAGGCTGATGAAAATGGTTTTTATAAAATCAAACCTGTTAACCCCGGAACTTATAACGTAAAGTTTTCTTTTATGGGTTACGATTCGCTGGTTTATACAAATGTATTGGTAAGACCCGGTGAACTGGTTACCATAAATGCTGAAATGAATTCCAGCAACGTTATTTTACCTGGCCCGGTGATTTTCACATATAGAGAACCATTAACACCCCGCAATGGCATCACTCAAATAACAACCATACAAGGCGAAGATTTAAAACATTCCATTGATAAAGATCCTAAAGCTTTAGCAGCCAAAGCTGTTGGCGCATTTAGTGCCGATGACAATAAACCCATTTTCATTCGTGGCTCTCGTTCATCAGCAACAAAATATATTGTGGATGGTATTCCTGTTGATGCCGAAGATTTTGATGTACCCGGCACTGCCATCGAACAAGTTTCAGTCATTACCGGTGGTGTGCCAGCCATGTTTGGAGATGCCACAGGCGGAATCATTATTGTAACAACTAAAAGTTACAGAGGAAATTAAACCGTGCTGATAGTTTTCAGAGGCTGCTTATTCTTTCCTTAAGGTGTGTAAAATCATTTCTTAAAAAAACACCGCTATATAAAGAGATGGAATCAGCAGCCTCTTTCAGGTTTAAACTGCCTTGTTCATTTTTTAAAAATATTTTTTTCTCCTGAAAATAATCTGCCAGATACTCTTGTTCTGTTTGCCCGGGTGTAGGTATCAAAACAGCCTTCTTATTTAATGCTGCCAAATCCATAATGGTCGAATAACCCGACCGGCAAACAACTATTTCGCTTTCTGCAAACGCTTCTGCTAATTCATCTCCTTTTAAAAAACTCTTAAATGTAATGTTGGTTAAATAAGAAGTTAAATGCTCTTTATCTTCCACTAACCCACGAACAAACAAAATCGCCTCACCTGTTTGTTCCGCTTCTTTCAGCAATTCCTTTTCAAGAATACTACGTTGCGGTTCAGGCCCCGGAAAGCAAAACCATAAACTTATACCTGAATTTTTTTTCTTCTACTATTGAAATTTTATTAAACCGCGAAAGTACTCCTGTGTAATAAACACTTTTTAAAATGTGATTATGCGATAAGTCTCCCGACAAATTATTTTCTCCTTCCACATCTGGCACCCATATCTCATTAAACTTTTTAAGCCCCGAACTATTAATTTTATTTACAATAAACTGTGCTCCTGCAGGTGCTTGTATGGTTAACTGGTGCGTTATAAAAACCGATTTAATTTTCTCACTATAACACCCATATCGGTTATCGCTGATGATGCATGATATTTCATTTTCCTCCATAATCTTCTTCACCGCATCATTTTCCCTTTTAATAGCCGAAATTATTTTAGGACTTTGCAATAACATAGAAAAAGCCATGCTGCCATTTGCAGGGTAAGAAATATTGTAGCCCGGCAATTCAAAAAAAGTATGAGTCGCAAATTATCTTTTTAGAAAAGTAAGAGCAGCACCATCACTGCCAATAAAAACCTCAAACCAGGCCTCCATTAAATGTTCAATAACAGGCATACACCTCGTGGCATGACCCAGCCCCCAGTTTAAAACACATACCAATGCTCGTTTTTTATTCACGTTGTAAATTTATAAATCAACGCCTACTACTTAAACTGTTTAATCTTTTTCCGTTTTTTGCATTTCAATTTTATGGGAAAAAATAAGCTGAGCCGCTTTGCCGAAATGGAATCATTCCAACGGGTATTCCAACCCGAAGTTGATTTTAATTCTCCCGACAACACACTAAAAGGAAACTGGCATACAAACGTTTTTAAAAACAACAACCCCATTGTGCTGGAAGTAGGCTGTGGAAGGGGAGAGTACACTGTTAATCTTGCACAACGTTATCCAAATAAAAATTTCATAGGTATTGACATTAAAGGTGCACGCATGTGGCGTGGTGCCAAAACCGCCAACGAGCAAAACATTTTAAATGCTGCATTCCTTCGCACACGCATGGAGTTAGTAGAAAAATTTTTTGGCAGCAACGAAGTCAGCGAAATTTGGATCACCTTTCCCGATCCCCAACCACGCGAATCAAAAGAAAACCGCAGACTCATCTCTCCCATGTTTATCAACCGCTACAAAAACTTTTTAAAAGCGGTTCCGTCATTCACCTTAAAACAGACAACAAACAACTTTTCGATTACGCACACCAAATGGTAAAAACAGAAGGCTACCATGTTATTACCGCTACCGACAACCTATACGCACAAAACAACATAAACATCGACTTAGAAATAAAAACCACCTACGAAAAAAAATTCCTCCAACAAGGAATGAATATATGTTATCTTGGTTTTAATGTATGATATATTCTGCACAATGTATTAGAAGAATCCCGTGCGCGGGCTTTGCTAAAATGGTGCGGTTTATTGGCTGCCGGCAGCGGGCGTAAGCATGTGTGAAAAGGGCAAGCCTTTAAACGGCATTTTGGCTTGATTTTTTGGTTACTTTTTCATCAAGGAAAAAGTGACAAAAAGAAAATTTTTAATTGGATGTTAAATCCTGTTTCTACATTTCATTGGGGACACAATCAAAAATAATCATCTTCCATTCAATCACCATTTACTTGATTACATTTACCACCTTATCAATAACATAAATGACTTTTCAAGATTTCAATTTCGAGCACGAATTAGAAGATGGTTTAGAATCAATGGGCTTCAACCAACCCACACCCATACAAGAACAGGCAATACCGATTATACTCGACAACAAAGATTTAATTGCCTGTGCACAGACCGGTACCGGAAAAACCGCAGCTTTTGTTTTACCAATTTTAAATAAACTATTATTTGAACCTGAGCACGATACAAACACACTCATTGTTGTACCTACGCGCGAACTTGCTTTACAAATAGACCAGGCAATACAAGGCTTTGCATACTTTACACATGCCACCTCACTTGCTATTTATGGCGGCAATGCCGGGCAATCTTTCGATGCTGAAAAAAAAGCGCTCACTAATGGCGCCAACATCATCATTGCAACACCGGGCCGGTTACTATCTCACCTCAACCTTGGCTATGTAAATTTTAAAACCATCAAACATTTTATTTTAGATGAAGCCGATAAAATGCTCGACATGGGCTTCCTCGAAGACATCGTAAAAATCTCTACCTACCTGCCAGCGCAGCGACAAACACTCATGTTCTCCGCCACCATGCCTTCTAAAATAAGGTTTCTTGCGCAGCAACTTTTAAAAGAACCCGAGCAAATAAGCATTGCTGTTTCCAAACCTGCCGAAAATGTTTTGCAGGCAGCCTATGTCGTTTACGACAAACAAAAAAATCTTCTCATCAAAGAAATACTCAGTGTAGAAAATCCCGTTAGCACCATTATTTTTTCTTCCACCAAACAAAAGGTAAAAGAACTTACCACCGAACTTAAACAAGCGGGCTTAAAAGTAAACAGCGTACATTCTGATTTGGAACAGCGAGAGCGAGAGGACATTCTCCTCAGCTTTCGCAGTAAAAAAATTACTCATACTTGTTGCTACCGATGTACTCTCCGTGGCATAGATATAGAAGACATAGGTATGGTCATTAACTACGATGTGCCGGGCGATGCTGAAGACTACATACACCGCATAGGGCGCACAGCACGCGCTGCCAGCAGCGGAGTAGCCATTACCTTTATTAACGAGCACGATATGCCCCGTTTCGGTCGCATAGAAAAACTTATCGGCAGCGAAGTGCGTAAACTGCTCATCCCCATACACCTTGGCGAAGGACCCGTTTACAACCCCGATGCTAAACCCAAAAGAAATTTTTCGAAAGGAAGGAATAAAAAACGTACTTTCAAAAAAGTGTGATTAAGCTCTAACTGAAACAACCTTGGGGTATATGAATGAATAATGATACCTGGAATGAAAAGTCAGAAGATTATGATTTTCAAAAAATCAATTGACTTTGCTGATAACCTTACCAATAGTTTTTAATCTATTATAACTAATTCTTGAATATTCATGTCTGACAAATTCATATCCACCAGGAGTATCGTATTCAAGTACCCTATAGTTTGTCATTTCAATTAAATAGTAAGTTATCTGGCGGCCATTCTTTTTCTGCGAAGAGAGGCAAAGAAGGTTGTATTTGTCTTCTGCACCTGTTAAAGTATTCCAAAATACTTCCTCGTTCGGTGCCACTTCTACTTTGCATGGAAACAGTGATGCAATATTTTCCGATGTATTTGCTTCGCTCAACAAGTAACCGGGTATTAACAATGTCTTCTTCAAAAGCACTTCCTTGCTTCCAGCCATTTGCTCCTTTAAGGAGCAGTTAACTTTATTCAGGTTACATTGTATTTCATCATTTATTCGCTTAATGGCAAACACCAACTCATCACTATAAATTTTTGAAAGAAAATCAATTTCATAATATAGTTTTTTTACCATCGGTGGGTCTTTAAGAAATTCCTTTCCCGCCCCCAGTACAAGGGCGGTATTATAGCCAAAGTCATGAACAGAGCTCCCGGCTGAACTTGGCCTGTAATACGAAACCCTTTCTATCTTAATTACAACAAAATCATCAGGATTAACACTCAGCACTTGCTTTAATGAATCACACGTTGTGTAAATTATGGAGGAGTGTGTTTTCCATACTTTGCTAAATGCATACTTAAAAAACGAAGTATAATCTTTAACACCGTATATTTTACTACAGCCGCTATCAGCCACTACAATCAATTTTCTTTGTTGAATTTTTCATCATCAGATAGACCAAAGGTCACTTTAACTGAGAATAGAAGTATTAGCATTGTGGGATTAAAAAATTTGACTTTCATTAGATGGTATTTTATTGTTTGAGATTCGACTTATAAAAGAAGACTGTGATTATACTAACTTTACTTCAATCTTCAAATCTACCCATTTATTCCTGTTAGTTGAATTGTGATTACAATACCCGTCATTTCAATATCTTCGCTCGCCAATTTTTAATACCATATGTCAGTACATTTATCGGAGCTTGAGTTGCAACGCAGGGCAAAACTCGAAGAGTTGCACAAACTAAACATCAATCCATATCCGCCTGAATTATTTGAAGTTAACACCACGTCTAAATATATTTTAGAAAATTATAATGATTCACTTTCCAGAGAAGAAGGCTGGGATGCGGGCATCTCTTTCGCAGGCCGTATAATGAGTGTGCGTGATATGGGCAAGGCTGCATTTGCAGTATTGCAAGATAGCATTGGTAAAATTCAAATTTATGTAAAACGTGATGAGGTATGTGCAGGCGATGATAAAACAATGTACGACATTGTCTGGAAAAAACTTTTAGATATTGGAGATATTATTGGAGTGAAAGGATATGTGTTTAGAACCAAGATGGGTGAGATTTCTATTCACGTTAAAGAATTTAAACTTTTAACCAAAGCATTAAAACCTTTGCCAATTGTAAAAGAAAAAGATGGCGAAACGTTTGATGCCGTTAGCGACCCTGAGTTCAGGTATCGTCAGCGTTATGCCGATTTAATTATTAACCCGCAGGTAAAAGATGTGTTTGTTAAACGCACAAAAATGATAAACTCTATACGCGAGTTTTTAAATGCACATGGCGCACTTGAAGTGGATACACCTGTTTTGCAAAACATACCCGGTGGTGCAACAGCACGCCCATTTGCAACACACCACAATGCGCTTGATGTTCCGTTTTATTTACGTATAGCAAACGAACTTTATCTAAAAAGATTGATAGTTGGCGGCTTTGACTGGGTGTATGAGTTTAGTCGCAACTTCCGCAACGAAGGAATGGACAGAACACATAATCCTGAATTTACCATACTTGAATTTTATACTGCTTACAAAGATTATTTCTGGATGATGGACACCACAGAAAAATTATTTGAGAAAGCAGCCATTGATACAAACGGAACTACTGAACTACCCGTTGCCGAAAAAACAATCAGTTTTAAAGCGCCTTTTAAACGTATATCCATTTATGATGCCATTAAAGAACACACCGGCATTGATATTTCTAGCATGGATGAAACACAGTTGCGTGAGGTATGTAAGCAGTTGCACATACACACTGATAATACGATGGGAAGAGGAAAACTCATTGACGAAATTTTTGGTGAGAAGTGCGAAGAGCATTACATACAACCTACTTTTATTATTGATTATCCGGTAGAGATGAGCCCGCTTACAAAAAAACACAGGAGTAAAAAGGGACTTGTTGAAAGATTTGAGTTAATGATAAACGGAAAAGAAGTTGCCAATGCATACACAGAATTGAATGACCCCATTGACCAGCGCGAGCGTTTTGAAGAACAGGTAAAACTTAAAGACCGTGGTGATGATGAAGCTATGTTTATTGATTACGATTTTTTGCGGTCACTTGAATATGGTATGCCACCAACATCAGGCATTGGTATTGGTATTGACAGGTTGTGTATGTTATTAACCAATCAAAATTCAATTCAGGATGTTTTGTTCTTTCCGCAGATGAGACCTGAGCGAATGCAAGGTGTTGAAGAAACAAATTCATGATTCTTTTTAAATGGAAAATACGTACGACATTATAATAATAGGCGGAGGCTGTGTAGGACTTGCTTCGGCATATAAAATAAACATGCATCATCCGGAGCTAAGGGTTTTAGTTTTAGAAAAAGAAAATAAACTTGCTGCACACCAAACCGGAAGAAACAGTGGTGTAATTCACTCAGGCATTTATTATAAACCCGGTTCTTACAAAGCAAAAAATTGTGTGGATGGCAGACGTGAGTTGGTGCAGGTTGCAAAAGACTACAACATTGCCCACGATGTATGCGGAAAAATTATTGTAGCCACTGATGCGAAGGAATTGCCGCACATGAATAAAGTTTACAACAACGGTGTGCAAAATGGTGTTGAGGGAATTGAAAAATTACTGCACAACAGATAAAAGACATTGAACCATACTGCACAGGCATTGAAGGTTTATGGGTTCCATGCACAGGTATAATAGATTACGTTGGCTTTACCAATAAACTGGCTGAACTCATTACAGCAAAATTTAAACAGAGCGCTGTAAAAACAGGACAAACTGTAACTGCTTTTGAAAAGCAAGATGGCAGCACAACAGTTGTTACCGATAAAGAAAAATTCAAAGGAAAATACATCATTAACTGCACCGGATTATTCAGCGACCGCATTGCAAAAAAAGATGGCGTAAATCCTGATATGCAAATAGTAGGTTTCCGTGGCGATTATTACGACCTTACCGAAAAAGGAATGCACAAGGTTAAAAATTTTATTTACCCCGTGCCTAACCCTGAGTTTCCGTTTTTAGGGGTGCATTTTACACGAATGGTCAACCATGGAACAGAGTGCGGGCCCAACGCAGTTTTTACATTTAAGCGCGAGGGCTATGGCAAAACCGATTTTGATTTTAAAGATTCTTTGCAAGCTATTACATATAAAGGCACATGGAAATTATTTTTTTAAACACTGGCGCTTTGGTTTGGACGAATACAAGCGCGCTTTTTCAAAAAGATTATTTTTAGAAAGATTGCAACGCCTCATTCCAACCTTAGAAATGGATGACATTACTCCGGGCGTGCCGGTGTGCGTGCCATGGCTCTTGACCCAGATGGAAGCATGATTGACGATTTTAAAATTGAATACCACAACAATGCCATTCATGTATTAAACGCCCCATCGCCTGCTGCTACTGCCGCGCTTGCTATTGGCAAAGCGGTTAATGATATGGCAGAAGAGTTTTTTAAATTGTAAGAACAGGAGTAGTATTTAATACAACTGGCTTTTCTTTTCCATTGTATTGTATTGTCAGTACTTGGGGCTCATCAGAAATTTTTCCTTTTTGTAAAAAATTTTGAAGATTAAAAGTAAAGGGGCAGCATTGCAAAACGGTATTGATGGTGGTTCAGTTTGTTTAGTTCAATTACTTTATTTCTCTCTTGCTGCGTTAGCTCATTTATATATCTGGCTTTAGGTTTTATTTTATGATGGAGGAAATAATCAACAGCCACAAGCTGTTTTACAACATTATCTTCGCTATAAGTGTTTATTACAAAATCAAACAATATGTCATAAACATCGTCCAAAGAATGGCGGTGAAAATCTTTTCTTTCAATAAAATAATTTCCGAGCTCGAGTAAAAAATCAAATATGCTGTAATTAACTGCAATATACTGTAATGTATTAACTGCTCTTTTCTTATTCCAGTAAATTTCAAGCGCTTCTTCTAATATGGTAATCTGTTGTAATTGTGTTTTGCTTAGGTATTTACTTTCAATAAGTTGATACGGAGGCGAGGGATCATACAAATATCCATGTTCATCAGATTTTTTTCGCATGGGGGTTCCGCGTAAAAATTTTAGAAACCCCAGTTGAAGTTCAGAAGGGAACAATTTAAAAACTTCTTCCACGCTTAGTTTAATGTCACTCCATTCATCATAAGGCAGCCCAACAATTAAATCTAAATGCATTTCAATTTTATTGTCCAATTGCTTTATAACGGCACTCGTCTTTTCAAAATTTTGTTTACGGCTAACGGCTAAGTTGGCTTTCTGGTTTACTGTTTGTATTCCAATCTCAAACCGAAATAACCCAGGCGGAACATGCTCCTGGATAAACTTTACAATATCAGGATGTACGATATCTGCTGTAATTTCAAACTGAAAAATATTTCCCGGCTTATGGTTTTGAAGTATAAACTTAAAAATATCAATGGTAAAATCTTTCTTTACATTAAAGGTACGGTCAAGAAATTTTATTACCCTGCCGTTTTGCATTAAGTACAACAAGTTAGATTTAATGTCTTCTATAGGGAGATAGCGCACCTTGTTATCTAAACTTGCCAGACAAAACTCACATTTATAGGGGCAGCCTCTTGAAGTTTCAATGTAACTTACTTTGTTATATAACTATTCGGGTGTGTCAAACAAATAAGGATTAATACCCGTATAATTTTTTAAATCAAACGGAACTTGCTGTTGGTTAAAACGTACTTTGCCATCTTGCTTGTAAACAAGATTAGAAACAGTTGTTACATCAGGATAATGATCAAGAAAAGCTGCGAAAGGAATTTCGCCTTCGCCAATAATTATAAAATCAACCTCTTCTTTTAAAATAAATTCTTCGTAATCGTAGCTTACTTCGGGTCCGCCTAAAAGTATTTTAATGTTGGGGTTTATTTTTTTTAACTCGCGCGCAACTAAAAGAGTTTGTGTAATGTTCCAGATGTAACAGCTAAATGCTATTACATCATACTCTTTACACGCTTCAGCAATTTCTTCAGGCCTTTGTTTGATAACAAACTCACGCCACCCTAAGCCGCTTTTGTGTTTATTCAACGCATATAATAATCGTATAGCGAGATTAAGGTGAATGTACTTAGCGTTAAGTGTGGTAAGAAGTATGTTCATGCTTCAGTGCAAAGCAAGCAAAGTTTTCGTTTTAATAATTAATTTGGCGATATTCAGATAGATTATAATTCTACAGTGTTGTTAGGTGTCTTTTTTGTTTTTATTCTAAACCTCATACTCCTTTGCGAGCATGTTATTACACTATATTTGGCATATAAATATATACACATGAAAAAAATCTTTTTCCTCCTTAGCATAAGTTCCACTCTGCTTGTGGCTTGCAACAATAACAACAGTGTTACCGAAACAAGTACCAGCGACACCAATACAACAACAGCTACTATGCCCGATGGCGCGGCAATACAACCACCACTTACTGTGGATACAGCGTCATCTGTAGTTAATACACAAGCAACCCCCCAACCACAAACTGCAGTTGCCGCAGCGGGAATGAATCCAGCGCATGGCGAGCCCGGGCACCGATGCGATATTCCTGTTGGCTCTCCACTAAATTCTCCTCCTTCCTCTCAGCCATCTGCTGCCCCACAGGCTGCTCCTTCAATATCTTCTGCCCCGCAAGCCTCTTCTGTTATGCAGCCTGCACCCGCAACAATGGCAACGCCTGTTGCTGCGCCTTCTGGCGCCACTGCTACCACTCTTCCCGGCATGAATCCGCCACATGGCGAACCAGGGCATGATTGCTCAATAAAAGTTGGCGACCCACTAAAGAAGAAGTAAGAAACTTTTGGGTTTAACGGATTCTAAATTAATTGAGGAGTCCTTCTACTCATAAAGGAAAATCCTAGTTGAGATAATACGTCTCAGGAAAAAAGCATTCTCAAATCCCCACCGGATGCCAGGTAGTTTTAATCTCCTGCAATTCTAAAATCCGATAAGGGTTTTGTTCAGCAATATTTTTTACAACTACCACACGCTTAACGTTACCGGCAGCATTTAGCTGAATAGTTTTTAAATGCTCTTTATCATTACCTGCATACATGCATGCGTTTACATCCATGTGAGAAGAAAAATGGCTTACCAGTTCTTTGTTATTGCCCGTTAAAATATTTACAACACCGCCACTTACATCACTTGCATTTAATACTTCGGCAAAATCAATAGCAGTAAGCGGATATTTTTCGGCTGCTAAAACAACTACTGAGTTACCGCCCACAATAGCTGGAGCCATGCAGCTTACCAAACCAAGCAAACCGTTTTGCTGTGGTGCAATAGCACTTACCACACCTGTTGGTTCAGGAAAAGAAAAATTAAAGTGCGATGATTCAACAGGGTTTACACTACTGAAAATTTGCTGGTACTTATCACTCCATCCTGCATAGTACACCAGCATATCAATAGCTGCGTAAACTTCTTTTTCTGCAGAGGCTTTGCTGTCGCCCTGCAATTGTAGTACCTCTATAAACTGAGCTTTGCGTGTTTCTAATGTTTCGGCAATGCGATATAAAATTTGTCCTTTGTTAAAAGCAGATTTCTTTTGCCAGTCGGCTTGCGCTTTTCGAGATGATACAACGGCATCTCTGAAATCTTTGCGCGAACTACGGCAGATGTTTGCAACTACTTTCCCGTTTTTGTCATTAAGTTTATAATAACGCCCGCTTTCTGTGCGCGGAAATTTTCCGTCTATATAAAGTTTATATGTTTTCTGAATATTAAGTCGCATTTCAGATTTTAATGAATGACCGTTTAAACTGCTGCCATTTGAAGGAGCAATTTTTTTTTATAGTTTTTGTTTTTTCTTTTAGTTCCATTGTTGGAAGGATTTAACCGCAGAGATTGGGAGTTTTGCGCTGAGAGAAGGCGAGTTCATTTTTTGTGTAAATTAGGGAGAATTAGAGATTGTTTGCGATTCTTTTGATGCCATCTTTTAAACGTGTAACATTAAAATTCATTAGTAACCCAAGTTTGCAGCCCGAGAGTTTGAGGTAGGTGAGCACCTGTGCAACGTGCACATCATTAATTGTTTCAACCGATTTTAATTCAACTATTATTTTGTCTTCAACCATTAAGTCTAATTTATAACCACATTCCAATTTAATTTCTTTATACATTAAAGGCATTGGTTTTTCCTTTTCAACTTTCAAGCCTTTTTAACCAGTTCATAATACAAACTTTCTTTATACGATGATTCTAACAACCCCGGACCTAATTCTGTATGAACCTCAATTCCACATCCAATTATTAATCCTGATAAATCATTAATCGCAATCTCTCTCATTCCCAATTTTATATTCTCTTAATTCATTTTCTCTTCTGCGTTCTCTGCGCAAAACTCCCACTCTCTGCGGTTAAAAATCAATTCAATTTTAAATACGCACCCAATCCATGCAATCCTCCCTCTCTTCCCATTCCGCTTTCTTTAAATCCGCCAAAGGGCGATGTAGGATCAAACTTATTGTATGTATTGGCCCACATCACACCTGCTTTAATTTTTGAAGTTACTTTAAACACCTTGCTTCCTTTATCCGTCCACACGCCACCACTTAAACCATAAGGTGTGTTGTTTGCTTTTTCAATGGCTTCTTCCACTGTACGGAAAGTTTGTATGGCAAGCACAGGTCCAAAAATTTCTTCCTGAACTATTTTGCTTGATTGTGCTACACCTGTAAAAATAGTGGGGCGAAAGAAAAATCCTTTGTTTGGAATTTCGCAGCTTGATTGATAGCAGTTTCCACCTTCATTCACACCAATCTTAACCAATGCTTTTATTTTATTCAACTGCTCTTTTGAATTGATTGCGCCAATATCAGTGTTCTTGTCAAGCGGGTCGCCAACAATTAGCGTTTCCATTCTGTCTTTTAATTTTCTTATCACCACATCAGCTACACCTTCCTGCACAAACAGGCGAGAGCCTGCGCAACACACATGTCCCTGGTTAAAAAATATTCCGTTTATAATTCCTTCTACTGCCTGGTCAATAGCTGCATCTTCAAAAATAATGTTGGCAGCTTTACCGCCTAACTCAAGCGTGTATTTTTTTTCTGTGCCTGCTAATGCGCGTTGAATAATTTTTCCTACATCAGTACTTCCTGTAAATGCAATTTTATCTATACCAGGGTGATTAACTATTGCCGCACCTGTTGTACCGGCACCTGTTACAATATTTACAACGCCCGGTGGCAAATCAGCATCCCGGATAATTTCTGCCAATTTCATAGCAGTAAGCGGAGTAGTTTCCGCAGGTTTAAGCACAACAGTATTTCCGCATGCAAGTGCAGGAGCAATTTTCCATGCTGCCATCAGCAGAGGAAAATTCCACGGGATAATTTGCCCTGCAACGCCCAAGGGCTGCGGTTTTGCACCAGGCATAGCATAATCCAATTTATCAGCCCATCCCGCATAGTAAAAAAAGTGTGCTGCTGCCAACGGCACATCTACATCCCGTGATTCGCGAATGGCTTTGCCTCCATCCATGCTTTCAATAACAGATAACTCACGTGCACGCTCCTGCATAATGCGTGCAATGCGATAAATGTATTTGCCGCGTTCTTTTGCAGGCATTTTGCTCCACACATTGTTGTATGCGCTGCGCGCTGCTTTCACGGCTCTGTCCACATCACTTTGGTTTGCTTCTGCAACAGATGCAATCTTCTTTTCTGTTGCAGGGTTTATGGTATCAAAATATTTACCTGATGATGGTGCTGTAAATTTTCCATTAATAAATAAATCGTATTTATCATTTAACTGAATATGATCAGCTGTTTCGGGTGCAGCGCTGTACTGCCATTTGGTATTAAACTTAAGTGCAGGTTTTGCAGCAGATTTTTTTGAAGACATAACTCAGAAATATTTTCAGTTCAAACCTACATGATTTTTTCAAGAAAACACATATTCATAAGTAAAAAATCTGTGTTGTTCCTTCTGCTGAAATCAACCAACTATTTTTCTTTTAACTCCAATTCAGCCACATTCATTTTTTCAATCTTATTGAAGATACTTTTTACATCACCAATTTTATGAGGCTCTACTTTTTCTGCATTTACAATTAACGTTGTTTCGAGTAAATAAGAGGTTTCGTCCATTGCTTTTAACGTAACAACATATTTTCCGTAAGAGTTTTCTTCCTTAAAATTAAAATCATTGAGGTTGGTAATTTCTATAGCCTTGTCAAGTTTAATCATGTAACGGTGTATATCGCTATAAACAAAATCGGGGTAATATGCGGTTACACGATTTTTAACTTCGAGCGAGCTATCGTATAAATTATTAAACCAGTTTTTTAAACTTAATTTATAAGTGCCGTTGTAAGGTGATGACAATGCAATGCCATCAGTATATTTGAATTTAAAATTACACTCGTAAGGGAATGTTGCTTTACGCGATGTCATTTCTTTTGAAATAAGTTTAGAGGATGATGATAACTCATAAACCGGGTTGTAATAACATGCCTCTAGGGTTGAATCCATTTCACCATATAAATAAAAGCTACGTGTTAGTGTAGAGAATTGCCCGCTTAAGTTTAGCCTTGTTTCGAATGTGGTTAATTTGGTTGCAAACGAAACATTGCACATTACATTAGTGGTTCGCGTGTTTTCAGATATTGAACTGAAAGGAGTAGAGATGCGCGGAAATTTAATGTCTTTGTTTGGGTCGTTTTTTTCTGAATGAGCTACAGTTTGAGGAATTAGTATAGTGTTAATATCCTCAAAATAAAACGGAAGTTCATTAGCATAATATCCTGTTCTGTTTTCTTTAGGATAGTAGAATAGAAAAGAGTTTTTTGTACGGCAGTACATAATAGAGGTTGAAGTTAGCAGATGGATAGTACTCATTGTAATTCATTCGAGATACTCTTTTGTCATACAAACGGCAATGGTAATAGTCTATATCCAAACGCTTACAAATTCTATTGTATAAATCTAATCTGTCTTCTTCATACAATTTTTTTGCATTGATTGATTTATGAACCTTTGAATAATCTTCATTCATGTATTCAAACTGAGGGTCATAGTTTTTTTCATAATCGAAGCTGTCAGACAGCAATGTGTGAACCTTATTCATACAGCTAACTTTATTAGAGTCGCTTCCGCAAGTTTCTTCAACTAATTTTTTTACCGCTATGGTTTCTGGATCTTTTTTGCTCAGATTAACAGTAGGAAATTCCGGTAAGTAATTTACATACCCTGCTTCGGTTTTCTGTAAATAGTTATTATTTCCAAGGAAGATAAATTCCCATGGGTAAGGCAAGTTCTTTTCAATGTAGGCTCTGTTAGCCGACAGGGTCCCGTAATCTCCCTGATGGGAGTAAAAACTTACGAAAGGTAATTCTAAGTATGAGCGTGATTTTTTTTCAATAATACAACCCTTTAAGTTTTGCGCATGCCATGTATATTCTATAGAATTTGGGTTGGTTCCTTTATAAACACCTGTATCAGGCAAAGCAACTCCATTATGATTCTGGAAAAAATACATTGAAGTATTTGGGTAACGAATTTTAAGTTCATAGCGCTGCTTGGGTATTTCACTGTTAAAAAAAATACGGTTAAAATAATTGTTAAAGTTGAAAAGATTCTGGTATGCAAACGCAACTTCAACTTCATCTCCAACCGAAATGTTCTGTAATGTAATAAACCATGAGTAGTAGGTTTGATCAATTTTGTTGTAGTAATAAATAAACTTTTCTGTTTTGTCAGAGAACGATATTGGTTTTACACTTCCGTCTGGCTGTAATTTTCTTGCAACAAAATAAATGATAGAACTATGTTCGCCCAGTGGTCTGTGATATTTATCTTTATTCCAATAAGCCAGGGAATAATGGTCACCTGCAAAATCATCTGTTGGAGGCAAAATAAAAGTTGCATATTTTTTTATTCCTTCTTCACTTAAAAACTTGATCCGGATTTTACGGGAGATAGTACCTGTACTTAGTGTATGCACAGTTTTCTCCTCCAATATCACGGCATCGGCATCTTTAAATTGTTCTTCAACTTTTATTTCGGGAGGCTTTTCGGCAGACCATTCATATTTATAATTTTTATACTTATTGTCTTGCGCAAAGGCAATAAAGCAAATCATTACTAAAGAAAAAAAACAGGGAATAACTTTCAGCATAAGTGTAATGTTAGTTTGAGCAAATATAATTATGGTTTATAATTATTGTAAAACCATTTCATTTTTATTTTGAAAATGTATGAAAGCCTTTTACTTTGGCACCATAACAACAAAACAATATTATGGGTAAAGGAGATAAAAAATCCAAAAAAGGAAAAATTGCAATAGGCTCTTTCGGAAAAAAGCGCAAAGCAAGAAAACCAAAGAAAGCGGCTGCGCCAAAGAAAAAGCTGATGCTAAAAAAAAGTAATCATTTAGGTTCATTTAAAGGCGCAAAGTTCGCAAAGGATTTGTTTAGAATTATTCTTTGCGAACTTTGCGCCTTTGTGTGATAATTACATCGCTCATGAAAAAATTATTTCTATTTGCACTCTCTTTAATGAGTGTTTGCGCTCAATCGCAAAATTGCCCGGTAATTCCATTGCCAAATTCCTATATACAAAAATCCGGCACGTTTACCATCAATAAAAAAACAAACATTGTAGAAGGGCCTATCTGGCAAACAGGCGATGCTGCTGCAAGAATTTATTCAACCTACTTTCAAAATTTTTTAGGCTTACCGCTAACAATGGTTGCCGCCTACCGCGATGGAGTTTTTGAAAACGGCATCAATCTCAAAAAAGTAAAGGATGCCGCATTGGGTGATGAAGGATATAATTTAGTGGTAAAGCCTGAAGCCATCATCATTAAAGCAAATACCGATACCGGTTTTTATTATGCGCTGCAAACGCTTATTCAACTAATGCCCGTTGAAGATTTTTACAAACCCAATAACAAAAGCATTAGCATACAGTGTTGCGAAATAACCGATGTGCCCCGTTTTAAATATCGCGGAATGCATTTGGATGTTAGCCGGCATTTCTTTCCGGTTTCGTTTATCAAAAATTATATTGAGCTGATGGAAATGCATAAGATGAATACTTCCCAGTGGCATTTAACCGATGACCAGGGGTGGCGTATAGAAATAAAAAAATACCCGAAGCTTACAGAAGTGAGTTCAAAAAGAAAAGAGAGTATGATTGGCGCTTATGATGATAATAAGTTTGACGGTACACCCTACAGCGGCTTTTACACGCAGGAAGAAATAAAAGATGTAGTTGCATTTGCGGCATTGCGCAACGTAACCGTTATACCCGAAATAGAAATGCCTGGTCATGCACTGGCAGCGTTGGTTTCCTACCCTCAATATTCCTGCACAGGCGGTCCGTTTGAAGTGGCTACCAAGTGGGGCGTGTTTGATGATGTGTTTTGCCCTACAGAGGAAACATTTAATTTTTTGCAGGATGTGCTGAGCGAAGTGGTTACGTTGTTTCCCTCGCACTACATACATATTGGCGGTGATGAGTGTCCTAAAACAAGATGGAGGATTTGCCCTAAATGCCAGCAGCGGATTAAAGATGAGGGGTTGAAAGATGAGTTTGAACTACAGAGCTATTTTATAAAGCGCATAGAAAAATTTCTTTTATCAAAAGGAAAAAAAATAATAGGCTGGGACGAAATATTAGAAGGAGGTGCTTCCCCAACAGCAACTATTATGAGCTGGCGCGGAATGGATGGCGGGATTAAAGCTGCGCGCTCAGGCAACAATGTGATAATGACTCCGGGCTCACATTGTTATTTCGACCATTACCAAAGCGAATCGGGTAATGAGCCTATTGGCTTTGGAGGCAATACGACATTGTTTAAAGTTTACAGTTTTGAACCTGTGCCGCCTGATTCGTTAAATCCTCAACAACAAAAATTAATTGTTGGCGCGCAGGGAAATGTTTGGAGTGAATACATAACCACTACCACCAATGCAGAGTTCCGTGCATATCCTCGTGCTGTTGCATTGGCAGAAGTATTGTGGAGCAGAAAAGACCAGCGCAACTGGACCGGTTTTTCATCACGGCTGCTCAATCATTTTAAACGATTGGATAAACTGAAATTAAATTATGCCAAACATATTTTTTGATGTAACCGCCACTACGGCTATTGATACCGTAAACAATAAAGTAACCATAGCCTACAATAAATTTGTGGCTGATGGCGAAATACATTTTACAAATGATGGCAGTGAGCCGTCTTTAAAATCAGAATTATACAAGAGCCCTGTTGCTATTAACAGCACTTCTTCTTTTAAAGCAGCTTTATTCCGCAACGGAGAAAAAGGAAACACGCTTACAAAAAAATATACCATACACCATGCTACCGGTTTGCCTTACACGCTTACCAATAAATGGAAGCAGTACGATGGCGGCACAACTTATGGATTAACAGATGGTATTATTGGTGAATTTAAAAAGTACAATACGTGGGTTGGCTTTAGCGGAAAAGATTTAGAAGCAGTTATTGACTTAAAGAAGGCGCAAGCCATTAAAAAAATAAGCATTAACTTTTATGATTTTAATGCTGCATGGATTTTTTTGCCACAGTATGTTGAGATTTTGGGAAGCTCTGATGGAGTAAATTTTACACCGCTTAAAAAAGAAAACATAAACAAGGGCAGTGAAGTTAATTCTATCGTAAATTTTTCTGCAGCATTAAATGCTGATTTACGCTTCTTAAAAGTATTTGCAAAAGCATTGGCAAATGCCCCAACGGCACACAGTGTGATGGGCAGGATGCCTGGTTGTTTGTGGATGAAGTAGTGGTGGAGTGATTTTTTAAAACCTTGTAAATAGTTCTAATCTTGTTGTGTCATCATATTCAAAGAATTATCCGTCCCCACTAAAAAATTGCAATAATTACTTTTCCTGTTAATTTGTTCGGTTAATTTATGTACTAACTTGTTGCATAACTCTACCCTGTAATTTTCATTATCGGATGAATTAATAACGGAATAAAATTTTCTTATCAATGCCGATTCTTCGTTATTGGCACTTAGCGCAAAATTTACCACCGATGCTAAATGCAGTTGCGTTTCCAGTAATTCATGCGATGTATTAAACCCTTTTGCCAAATGTTGCAAAACACTATTTGTAAAAGCAGCATGGTTGTTTTCAAGTTTGCTTATTTCAGATTGGCTTAAATCTGCGCGGTAGGCAAGTTCAAATTGCGAAAGCCCATACTGCCTGCGTAGTTTATTTAAATAGTAACCCGTGCTGTTCTCATAATTGTAATGCGGTTTTTTCATATTATCAGGTATTAAAAATTAATGTTTACATATTAGTATAGCAATAGTGGTAATTTATTTGGAAAAACAGAATAACTCTCCCCAATTAATTATTACTGATTAGTAATAATTATTACTACCTGGTAATAGGTTTTGTAAAACCTGCACAATACGTTTGCATAATAATAAACTGATGAGCTACGGTAATTTTAAATAATTACTTTTACTTGAAACAAAACCCCCTTGCAAAAAACAAAACTCCTCATAGCCATACTTACAACTCTTTGCTTTACCTCCTGCAAAAAAGTAAAAAACAACCAGGCTGATGCTACCATATATGTAAAGCAATACAAAACCAATGCGCCCATTGCCAATGCCAAAATACTGATAACACGCGGCAAGCCCGGCAGCGGCTTTGGCAGCAGCATTGTTGATACCCTATATACCGATGCCAACGGCAAAGCCTCTTACAAAAAAACATTAGACGAAGATTACATGTACTATGCCGAAGCTTACAAAGAAAAATATTTTGATACCCACAACCAGCAGGTAAGTGTTACGCTTGGGCAAAAAAACTTTAGCACCACCATTTTTATGTATGCACACAGCTATGTAAAACTGCATGTTAAAAATGTGAACCCTTTTAATAATTTTGATTTGTTTGAATTAAGCGGATACTGCGTAAATAATTTTTTTATTCAAGGATTTACCGTTGATACAACTTTTTTCTTTTGCGATTACGGCAATGGCTTAGAATTTATGGGCGATTTTGAACATGGTTATTCTTATTCGGTAACTAAGAATAATGTTAACACCCAATTTCCTTTTCAATTTACCCCCCCCCCCCATGATACTTTAACAATAAACATTAACTACTAAAAAAAATTAACATGAACAGCTTAAAGCTAACCCTTGCAATGCTTGCCATTGCAGCAACAACCTTCGCTCAAACTGACAGTACGTTTTATTTTTTAGATAAGACAACGCTCACCAACAATGTGCTTTGCAATTTTGGGGATTCTGTTTACTGGGGCATGTTTGATGGCATTAAAAACACAACGCTAAAAAATAAACATACCATAAAAATAGCTGACGATTTAAAGTATTATGCTTTTGGCGCTAACGAATTGCCCTCTGCCGAAAGCTTAAAAATAAATGCCGCTACGCAAATAAGGCAGCATAACCGCATACCGTTGCTTATGGTGCATTATGAATACACGCGAATTAAGAGCAATGCTATTGTGGATACGTTACTAACCATACAGGATGGTAAATATTATGATGTAATACCGCGCAGCCAATCTCCTTACGAAAACAAAATGCTGTTTATGGCTGCTCCGGTTAAAGATAAAATCTATGCTGGCAGCAATAGCTTTTACATCAGCAGAGACTTTTTATTACCAACCTGCCCGACCCTTCAAGCATTCAAATAGATTTTGATGATGGCGTTGGTTATCGCACCGTAACTTTTGGCGAAACAATAACTGTTAACTACACCGCCAACACGGTAAGAAATATAAAAACAAAAATTATTGCCAACTGCATCCGTTGTTACACTGGAACTTCTATCAAAAGAAGTTCCTACTGCGCTTTTTGCCCAGAGATAAGATTGCGCACTTGCTGTATTTTTCAGCAATAATGTAGAAATGCTTAACAACAAGGCTGAAAATAATGTAATTTTATTTTCATTGTGCTTTTGGTTTTCAGTAGCAAATGTAAGCATTCTTTAACTTAGAGTTAAGTTGATATCCCACTCGTCTGATGCGCTGGCTTGTGCGGTTTTCTGAGGCGAGGATGCTGGTGTACTCATGTCATTAGCTACCTCCAAATATTACTACTGGTAATAGGTTTTGTAAAACCTGCACAATACGTTTGCATAATAATAAACTGATGAGCTACGGTAATTTTAAATAATTACTTTTACTTGAAACAACAAACAAATGCTCCACACACTCAAAAATATTTCTCTCCTGCTTCTGCTCTCTTTATTTATAAGCTGCTGTAAAAACAAAAACAACCCCTCACCAAGCGGCTATACCAATTATAAAATGCCACACGAAATGCTTGACTATGGCTACTTTTTACCCGGCACTTACTGGGTATATGAGGATACCGTTAGCGGTGCCATTGATAGCGTGTGGGTTTACGATGCTTATTATGAAATTGATACTTTACCTGAAGATAATCCTTACTCTTTGGAGCCTGGTATATATGACTACTTTCAAATTAAGACGACAAGTTCTCATTTTAATGCTGACTACTATTACTGGGCAAATTCTTCAAGAGTTGCAGCAAAAAAATATTACCACCTTTATAGAGAGAGAATTATCCCTGGAAACAGCGTAGTCGAAAATATAGGTTTCTTTTATACCCCTGAAGTGGGAGCTAAGTTATTTAATTACAATAGCGATACATTAAGGGTAGAGAATTTTTTTCTGACTTTAATACTTGAAACCAATACCTTTAGTGAGGTTGCATTAATGAGCCAAAATAAAAATGTAACGGAGGATAATTCTGAGAGTAAAATTTACTATGCGAAAAACGCTGGAATAATTATCAAAAAAATTATAAACAGAAACGAGTATTGGCAACTGAAAAGATTTAGTATAATACAATAAAAAACTGCGCAGTTTCATAATAATTTTAATCTAACAATTTAAATCACTTAAACACAATGAAAAAAACAGTTTTAACCCTGTTAGGGCTATGCTTTGCCCTAACCATAGCAATGGGACAACAAGACAATTGGATGCACAAGTATTGGAACTACCGCGACAGGTTTCACAAATACTTTACACACATGGGCACCAGCCCGGGAGATGGTTTAGCAGCAGCGCACCGGATGTTGCGCAGGTTTGACGATTACGCAGGAGGTGCTAACGGCACTAACTATTATAATGGAATTAAATATGGTGACGCTATTGCAGACCTGGGCGATTATATAGCAGTATTGGCAACAGAATATAAACTACTGAAAGATGCAGGCAAAGATTTAACTCCTGTATTAAACGAGCTTTACTTTGCACTTGATGCTTTTGAACGATCTGACAAAGAAGCAGAAGTTTATTTATCTAATGGATTGCAAGGGGAAAATTCCAATGGTTTCTTTATGCGGGGAGATGTGCCTGCCAACTACCATACAATTTGGAATAACGAGTATGCTAACACCAATGACGAAGCCGATTTAAGATTACCCGGCACAGATGCTCCAGGGCATTACACGGGAGAGTTTTCAGGTTATATAAATGATGGAAACGAAATGAGCCATGACCAGGTGATTGGTTTATTAGTTGGTTTTTGCTTTGTAAAAAAATTTGTTGATAACGTATCGGTTTGTCCGCGCCCAGGTACTGATACACCTCGCAACCTTGTTACACAGGTAGAAGATATTACCAATCGTGTTCTTGATTTTACAAAAGCAACTAAAAATTACGAGCAATATTCACCAACAACTGCATGTGGTACAAGGCATAGAACTATTCATTTAAATTGGGATATGAAAAATCCGGTTACTGGTGAAATGGTTCAAAGTGATGGTGGACACTCTCAAGTATTTGCCTACCCTTTTGAATGCACAAGAGGTTTTATAACCGGAACTTATGGCAATACTGATTTGTACGCTCACCTACGCTATGATTATTCCGGAACATTTTGCCCTACAATTGGAGGAGATTTAACTGTTCCATATCCTATATCTGTTTGGAATGCAATACCATCTACAGTTTATTTTAATCCTTGGGCGGTTACTATACATATAGATGTATGTATCAATAATATTCCGTTAGTCAATTTGGTTACTCAGGTTTTTGATCAAGATGAGGATATTTGCTTTACCCTCTTGCCTGTTACTTTTGCAGTAGATGATTATAATATCAATATGATATTATCTTTGGCAAGTACCGCTGGCAATAGCCAACTAAACTGGAATCATTCTGAAATAGCTTCCATTGCGGATAATGTTGATATGGAAATTTTTGATTTGGTTTATGCCACGCTGCATGATGTTGCACCTCTGCTTTCTAAATCTCATTATGAGCAAATTCTTTCCTCTGCTCCTGAAGATGGTCCATACTGGTATGATGCAGGTGATTACTCCCCTGGATGGATAGCGAATTCCCGGTGGTCCCATCCACATGAAGTTCCTTATAATAATGATAACTTCAAGGGTGGTAAGTCAGGTAACGATTACATGTGGCTCTACAATTTATACCGTATTGCCTATGCTGCATATCCCGATGTTGCAAGTGTAAATTACGGAGAGCAAAATACATGCGCTTATCAAAGTTGTCCAGCAATTTTTAAAAACATTACAGGAACCGATTTAACTGCACCTACTACAGTTACTCGTAAATTTCAAAATTACATGGATTTTGGTGTAACCATTAAAGAGTATTTGAATCAAAGTTTAAACATTAATCCTGTAAATGATTTAAATGTGCTAACAGAATTAGTTGTTTGCAATAATACAGGCGGTCAATCTATTGTACATGTCCAAAATGGTGGGCACTTAATCCTTGGCGAGCCTACCGGAGATAACTACAAAAAAGGAATATTAAGAGTAAGCGCAGGGCATAAATTAGTTTTAAAAAGCGGCAGCACACTTACTATTAATGATAAATCGCAGGTAATAATAGAGCCGGGCGCTTATATAGAAATAGAACCCGATGTGGTTATAGAACTTGCCGGTGCCGATGCAAAACTTGATATACAAGGTACACTTAATCCAATAACACTAACTGCAACGCATAGCCTAACCATTACAAAAGCTACTGCAAGTGTTGGTGGAACTGCTATTTTCCCTAACGGTGGTTTGCACTTACAAACCAACAGCAATCTTTATATTACAGGCTGCACATTGTATGTAGAAGTTAACTGCCCTTTTAGTATGGAGCACGATGTTAACATAGAGTTGAGTGATGCCACCGCTTTGCTTGAAGTAAAATCAAACCTCAATAACATTAACCTAACAACCGGGCAATCTATAAATGTGCATAAAGCCGCTTCTGCCACCACCGGAGGCACTGCCAAATTTAAAAACGGCAGCATTACTATGAATAATGGCAGCAATGTTACAAGCGATTTTTGCAAAGTATATTTTGATAATACCGATTTTCATTATCACCTTGGTTCTGTATTTTACATAAATGCAGAGGAAGCATTAATAGATATTAAGCACAGTAATTACGAAGAAATAACACTTCAAAATACAGACATATATCGTGTAGAACGCACCACAGAAGCAATTGGTGGCACACTCAACCTAACAAGCACAAGTACCGATAACGGAGGAGCGCCAAGTAAATTTACCCATAATGGAGGCGGGCAGGTTTACAGTAAAAACTGCCGCATCTATTTAAATAATTACGATTACTACTACCACCCCAATGCCAACATTAATTTAGATGGTGATATGGCAAGCCTGCGCTTTGGCCGATACGTTTACCTGCAACCCACCGCCAACCTTACCTTTAGCGGCACAGGCTACCTGGGCTTTAACCTTATACAAAACTGGGGCACCTATAAAAATGTAATTGGAGATAACAGCAATACCATAACACTTATTGGCTCCGGTAAGACTGATAAAATTGTAGAAGTAACAAGCAGCCACTGGGTAAACCCTATGGATGCAATTTCTTTGATAACAATTAAAAATGGCAGAGTAGAGTTTGGAAGTAACGCACTAATAAGTATTGGTTCCGATTACGAATACCGTAACCTTGAAGTGGGCAGAATTGGCTGGCAATGGCCCCAAGGCACTGTGCCTTATGGTTATGGCAGTGGTTTTATGGTAGGTGGGCAAAATGTTGCAACTATGGAAGATATAGATTTTTATGGATTGGATTTTCCTATACGAGCCTATAGCTTTTGGACCCAAGGCGCAGATTTTACCGCAAGTAATATCACTTTTAATAATTGTTATAATGGATTAATAGCATGGGGCAAAGGGTTTCATTTGTATAACCTTGGCGGAAGTTATGTTGATAACATTGTTATAGGTAATGGCATGGAAACGCCATCTAATATTGAAAATGCGCAATATTACCAAGCTGAAACAAGATTTCCAGTTTATTATAATACAGCCGGTACTTCATCGCTTACTATAAGGCACTCAACCCTTGCGGGTGATATAAGTGATGTTTCGTCATATCAGGGACCACGGAATAGTATAAAATATGAAGGTGGCGGTTTGCTTAACATACGTTGCAGCGAAATAAACAGCATTGGCGATATGTTTGCTGGCGCATGGGATAATAGCATAGGAATGAAAATAAGCCGGGTGGAAGTTTAAATATTTCACCAATAACAGGTGGATACAATGCAGGATTAAATAAATTAGAAACTATAGCAGGGATATTTTTTGATAATGCAAATGCCGCTTTTCTAAACGAAGGCTCAAATAATTTGAGCAGTATTTCGCCTTATTACCCTGCTATTGTTGGCTACCCAAGTTATAGTTTATCGGGCACTATAAATAATGGGTGCGCAAATTATATCACCGCCAATAACAATATTTGGGATTATGGCATGGTATCAGATCCCTCTGTTAATCATAATTATGATTTAAAAACTCCTATAGCATGTTCTCCGTGGAGAAATATTGTACTTACCGATAACAGCCCACGTGAAAATTTTTGTGAAACACAACCTCCTTCGCCTGTTGACGACAGATGGGCATTAGACCATTGCCCTGAGTGTCCTGTTATCGAAAGCAGTTTTTTTGACCCTGCTCCTTTAAACGAAGCCTTAAAATTAGCAATGAACCAAACCGTATTTATTGCCGGAGAACAAGGTGATGATATTGTGGCTGCAGATATGTTTTACGATATACTTTCCATTTCAATGTTATATGACGAAGAAAAAATTAACTGGCTTTCAAACCTAGCCTATTCTTATTTTAAAGAAACTGTTACCAATGCCATTGCTACAAAAAGAATTACACAGTTAGATGGCGGGCAGAAACAAATTGAAAAATTAATAAGTATTATAAGTTTGAATATAGAAAGAGCCAGAGAACGAGATAATGACTTTACGGAGTTTTACGGGTATTTTGATTTAGCCTCAGTTTTTAGAATAATAAATGAGAGAAATCAAGCCGTTGAAATACTTGTTAACCTGCCGCAGTGTTTAAGTATGGATGAAGGGCAATACATGTATTTATCTAAAACCATAAACCAGTTTACTGCCGAACAAATGGTGTTAGACGGAACGCTTGATATAATGGAGTTTGATGATTTTGTAAACAGCACCCGCGTGTTTATGCGTTACAACAACACACAGGCAAATATTGATACGTTGCTTACTGATTCCGTAAACGCATTTTCACCAGTTCAAAATACACAAACTGTTACCGATGCACTGGGCTATTCATACACCGTTTCTACTGCATACGATTCTACCCTCAACTATAAAATTGTAAAAACAAATGCACAAAACAATATTGAGTGGGAGCAACAATTTAATGGCGCTTTAAATGGTATAGATTCAGCAAAAGCAATTGCTATTGATGTTAATTCATTTATTTACGTAACAGGCAAAAGTTGGAACGGGCTTAATTATGATATTGTAACATTAAAGTTTGATACAGCGGGCAATAGTTACTGGCGTGCAGTTTATAATGATTTAGGTATTGGCAACGATGAGCCAACAGGCATTGAAGTTGACACCGCATTTAAAATTAAAATAAACGCAGTTTCGTATAACGACAGCGTTACCGTTTACAAACAAATACACTACTCGCAGTGTGATACCAACTGCGCCCCTTCTTATCGCACTATGTATAAACCCAAGAGCAACACGTATTATTTAGATTTTAAAGTGCAACCCAACCCCGCCACCGATTACGCTGTAATTAAAATTACAAGCAGCAATAAAAATGAGCAGTATCAATTTAAGTTAATTGATATTACCGGGCGTGTATTAATAAATGAAATTATTTCGGATAACCATTCACTAAACCTCGGCAGTTACCCAAAAGGTATTTATGAATGTATTTTATTTGATAAAGATAAAACAACAAAAAAGCAACGGCTGGTAACTCAGTAATGAACTTAAAATTTACCCTCAAGATTAAAATAAATTAAAAATGCAGAGAAAGGCTGAAAGTTTTTTCAGCCTTTCTCTGCATTTTTGTTAATCAATTAAATGTTATTACTTAAAACATGCTTGCCACCCTGCTAAAAAACGCAAGCGGGTTTTTGGCTTTTGAAGGTTGTATTTCGCCAACCACCTTGCCTTTTCTTTTTTGTATTTTAAGCATACGGTCAAAACAAAACACGGCTTGCATTTCGGGCTTTTTGCTGTAAATAATTTGTGCATGGCGCAGCATGGTGGTAAGCTCGGTATAAATGCTGTTGCAGTAAATTACTTTTTTGCCCGAAAGTTCGTAAGCAGTGCGCTTTGATATATATAATTTTTGGTAAGCAGCAAAGTAATTATCAGCAACGCTTTTGCATTGCTCACTAAAACCTGCCGGTGTAATGCCTTCGTTGTTTAGCATTATCAGGGTATTATCAACACTGTTAGTTAAAAAACCCGCTATATCATAACATTCCTTCCAGTTATTATTACATGCTTTACGATATTTTGCCGTAGGCTTAAACAAACGCAAATGTTCAAAGTGTCCTCCTTCTTTTATGTATTCCTTTAAAGATTTATAGCAAATCAACATCTCGTCTTTGGCATTTATTAAGTCTGTTTTTGCCTTTGTTACATCTTTATTCAAATCCTGTTTTATCTTAATGTCTCTGGTGTTATGTATAAGGTTTATCATTTCTTCAAAATGCTTTACCGAATACTTAGGCAGAAATGCCGTAAAGTCGCCTATGTACAGCAAATGAGTATTCCATGCCATTTCAGCAACAGTATATAACTGCGTTTGAGAACAAGGGTAACTGTTTTTCATACAATGGTGTATTTATATTACTGTATTAAACGCTTTAGTACTTTTTTAAGTTACGTTTTTATAAAAACAAATTACATGCGCTCTATCATTATGCTTATAACAAAAAAAGAAACGGATTAAGTCATTAGCATTAGCAACACGATTTATATGGAACTAAATGCAGTCAATACAAACCTTTTTTTAGTAGTTTAGGCATGAAGTTTTAAAGCATAGGTAGGCTAAATGAAATAACAGAAAAGTATTTGGTAAAAACAAAATCGGATTTTTAATCACCAATATGCATTTTAAAAACAGTGGTATTAATTATTTAAGAGGCAACGTGTTCTTATGAGTGTCCTTTAAATTCCTTTTATAAAATAATATCATCTTATCCCTTTCCTTTTATTTTTACCCCGTGCAACCTCTCCAATCATTAAAAGAAAAACTTTTTAAACCTGTTGATGCCATTACTGCCGAAGTGTTTACCAAACTCTTTGGCGTAATAGTTTTGTTGCAGGTGTTTAGCTTTCAGAAATTCGATTTTATTAATAAAGGCATATTAGAGCCTAAACTGCTTTTTAAGTACGATTTTTTTGAATGGATAAAGCCTTTGCCTGCCACCGCCATGCAGGCAATACCGTTGCTGCTGGTTTTATCTGCCATACTCATTATCATTAATAAATTCCGCAAGGTGGGCGTGGTAATTTTTCTGCTAGGCTTTTCGTATTTGTTTTTGCTGGAAGAGAGTTATTACAACAACCATTTTTATCTGCTCATACTCATTGGGGTGGTGTTGCTGTTTTACAATCCGCAAAAGGATACAGGCACGGGCATTAGTTACATACCTTACTGGTTGTTGTTTTTATTACAGTTTCATATTGCGCAGGTTTATTTCTATGGCGGATTGGTAAAACTTAATACCGATTGGCTTATACACATGCAACCCATGAAAACCTTATTAGAGCAGTCGGCAAAAAGTGCTATTATTCCTTCCATAAATAAAAGCTCTTTTGCGCTTTACCTTTAACGTATGGTGGTGTGCTGTTTGATTTGTGTATTGCATTTTTATTATGGAACCAGCGAACATTTAAAATTGCACTTATAGCCTGTGTTGTATTTAACGTGTTCAACTTTTTGCTCTTTAACTTTGGTGCAGGCGGAGACATTGGCATATTTCCGTTTTTTATGATTGGCGCCTGCGTGCTTTTTTGTTAATCCTGTTTTATTGCGGCAAAAGCTAAATGTGTGGTTCCCTTCAAAACAAAAAGACAATTCTAAAAACAAGAAACAACATTTTGCGCCTGACTTTGCAAAGGCGCGCAGCATTGTGTTACCTTGTTTAATCGTTTACTGCATGTTTCATTTGATGTTTCCATTCAGGCATTTTTTGTTTGATGGCAACACAAGCTGGACTGGCAAGGCATCTAAATTTGCATGGCGCATGAAAGCGCATACCAAAAAAGCCGATGTAAGATTTTATTATGCGCTTACACCAACCGACTCGCTAAAACTTGCTCAGGCAGGCATGGTAATAAACACCATGCAAATACAGCATTTGTATGAAGACCCTAACACTATTTTGCAGTTTGCAAATTTTCTTGGCAATGATTTAAAAAAATCGGGCTATCCAAATTCAATTATCAAAGCAAGCATTAATGTGAGTATGAATGGCAGACCACCCCAGCCGCTTATTGATTCAACACTGAACCTGCTTGCGCTTAAACATAATAAATGGGGTGCTGAAGATTGGGTGCAGCCATTACATGATTAAATGCTTGCTGTTTAACAGGCATTTTATATTTTAGACGTCCCTTATAAAACACAATCCTTAAAATCACTTTAATGAAAAAAGTATTACTCACATTTGCTCCTTTTATTTTCTTTACGCTAAATGCCCGTGCCGCATGCACCCAGGCTACTCGAAATTATTGTACACATAGTCCCCGACAGTTATCCACAGGAAATATCTTGGGAAATAACTGACTCAAGCGGCACAGTATTGTTTGCCGGAAATTACCTTGGCGATACGGTTTGTGTTCCGTCTAATTCCTGTTTTCAGTTTAATATTTACGATTCGTTTGGTGATGGCATAATTGCTCCGGGAGGTTTTTGGTTGTATAGCGATGCCGTTTTGGTTGCGCAGGGAAACAACTATGGCTTTGGGGCCACTTTTCCTTTTAACTGTCCGCAAGGTATGTTTTGCTCGGGTCCTATAAACATTACCTCCTTTGGTACTTACTATGGACAATACGATAACACGTGGTACACTTATACCCCAACAGTAAACGGCACTTACAATATAAATACCTGCGGACTTAACACCTGCGATACTAAAATTTGGATTTACACTTCATGCCCTGCAAACCAAACGCAGGAATCACCTATGGGAACGTATGCTTATAATGATAGCTCCAACTGCGGGTCACAGGCAAACACCAATGCTATTTTTCAGGCAGGTGTAACGTATTACATACGCATAGGTGATAATATGGATGATTGCCCCGATTCGGTTGGTTTTGTTTTTTCTTATGTGGGAGCCGTTTCCGGTTGTACCTATCCGCTTTCATGTAATTACAATCCTTTGGCAACAGTCAGCGATAGCAGTTGTATTTATCCACCCAATGTTTTATGTGCAGGATCCGATTTAAAGTTTGATAGCATTGCTTTTGTAAACAGCATGTTTTTAATGACGCACATTGCGCAAACCTGCGATGTTAACGAAGGATGCGTGTTAGGCTATGGTACGCGTTATGTAATTACTTTCAGCAGTAAAATAGATAACATAGGCACTACAGATTATTACATTGGCAATTATGTTTCCAATCCTAATATGTTTAACCTTAACAATTGCCATGGGCACGATCATTACGAAGGCTATGGCGATTACCGCTTATATGATATGCAGGGAAACCTTATTCCTGCCGGGCATAAAAACGGTTTTTGTGTGATGGATCTGTGTGGCTTTGGGCAATACCATTGTGGTGATATGGGCATAAGCGTTGGCTGTTATGATGAGTATGGTGCCGGTACACAATGCCAGTGGATTGATATTACCAACGTGCCCGATGGTGACTACCGCCTTGCCATCATATTTAACTCTATGCACCTGCCTGATGCTTTGGGCAGGCAGGAAATAAATTATGCCAACAATGCAACGCAAATTTGTATAAGGATTATACGCAATGCACAAGGTATTCCGTCATTTATAAAATTACCTGCATGCACACCGTTTGTTGATTGTATGGGATTGCCCGGTGGCACAGCAGTTACGGATTGCAATGGTGTATGCAATGGTCCATCGGTTTGGGGAGATACTTACAACGATAATTCGTTAGACTCTCTTGATGTTAACGAATATCTTACTATGCTTACCAACGTAAGTGCACCTGCCACCACCTGCAACGATTTAAGTGGCGATACCACACTTACCGTTTACGATGCAGCACTTGCCAACTGGTGTTTACAAAACGGCAATCACACACATCCCGGAAGCATCAATCACAATCACTGTATTTTCCCTCATAATATCACCAACCCCAACGATACTGTAGGCTTAACCATAACAGCAGCCAACCTTACTTTAAACTACATTGACATTGGCTTTAAATCACCAACAGCCAACTTAAAAGCATACCAGTTTAAAATACATGGTATCAACATACAAAATGTAGTATCGCTTGCAAGCCCGGTTAGCTTTCCGGTTGATTTACGCTTTAATGCTTTTAACAATAACATTACAGCATTATCAGTTTTAGATAGCTCTTTGGCAAGAAGCAACAGCGTGCAGCCGCTATGCCGCATTTATTTTACGGCACTTACCGATACCGTTATTTGCATTGAAGAAATTATTGAAATGATAAATGCCAATGCTGAAAGAACCATTGATTATATTTTTGGCAATTGCATAAACACTACCACAACATCTGTTGCGGAAATGGCTACTGGCAACATTAATATTTACCCCAACCCCGCTACTGATAATTTAATGATTCACTTTGGTGGATTTAAAAAGCAACCTTCACAACTTTTTGTGTTTGATGCAACGGGAAGATTGGTAAACAAAACTTCTCTTGCCGAAAACAAAGAATGGGCTACTTTAAACGTGGCACAAATGCAATCTGGCGTTTATACACTAATGGTTAATGATGAGAATGGAATGGTGGTAAGGACGAGGTTTGTGAAGGAGTAAGATTATTTTAGATTATGAAAGTAAGTTTTGTTAATGTTTTCATCTTCAAAAATGAATTGATTAATTAAAATCACCTCTGATTAAGATTTAGTTTTTAAAAAATGCATTAGTTAAATCTTTTGTCCTATGGAAATGATCAAAAACTACCTAAAATCTTCAAAGGATACTTATCCTATTTTAATTCTACCAACTAAAATTGAAAAAAATCTTGACGCTTTGCCTGAATTCAACTTACAGGAACCTATTAAACCCTCTGAACCATATAAGAATAAATCTTAACCCTGGGGGTGTTTAATTCCACTTTTTGTTTTGTTAATTTTTTCAATGATAGAAGATAGCCCATTTCAAGGAATTGCTGGTGCACTTCTTATTATTGGATTGGTCTTCTTTTTAATAATATGGTATAGAGATAGTAATAAAATTGAAGATGAGAATAATAGTCGAAAGGAAAAGTATTATAAAGAATTAGACGCATATAAACTTTATAAAGAAAAGCCTGATTCCTTGTTTAAGCAATTCAATACAAAAGATGAAACCTATAAGTCCAGATTAAGAAAAATTCAACAGAGTATTATAGCCATGAAGAGACCGAATCAGTATCTTGAACAGAGAAGAGGCTATACTGAAGATTATTTTTCAAACTTTTTACACAAATGGTTTCCTGAAAGAGTATTCACTAATTATACATTTGAAATAAACCCTTTACTGAAGGAAAAATATCGCCCTTTTCTTGCTGACTTTATTTTCCAAGGAGAAGACAATTTACATATAGATATTGAAATAGATGAGCCTTATGATTTAATTAATCTGAATCCTATTCACTTATTTGATAAAAGCAACTCCAATGAAGATGATACTTTCAGAAATCATATTTTTAGCAATGTATTCGGGTGGGTAGTAATTCGATTTTCTGAAGATCAAATTGTGAATCAGCCTGACGAATGTTGCAGGTTTATTGCTGAGATAATTCTTGAATTAACAGGCAACGATCAATTTCTTACCAATTTAAAAAGCTATAACAACCCAACAATTTGTAGCAGATGGAATACTTCAGATGTTTTGAATATGATTAATCAAGATCATAGAAAAAAATACCTCTCTTTGGTTAAAAATGAGTGGTCTTATAAAAGCACATGGAATAATAAAATAAAATTAGGTCCCAAACCAATTTTTCGATCCCCGAATCAAACAGTTGATTCTTCGTCAAATTACAATGAAGATATTGACTTACCGTTTTAGGATTAGAAATGTTTAGTTCTCAACTTCCTTTTTTATCTTCGCCCTCACCATTAACAAACCATGCTTAATCAAATCAGATTAACGGCTTTGCTGTTGTTGTTTTTTATTAATGCGCAATCGCAAACGGTATGGTCATTGCAGCAATGCATTGACTATGCTTTAAAAAACAATATCAGCATAAAGCAAAGCGAAATAAACAATGCCATAAACAAAGGCAACATACAAACCAGTGTTGGTAGTATGATGCCTTCACTAAACGGAAGCGGCAATTATAACTTTAACTTCGGGCGAAATGTAGATCCTTACACCTACCAGTTTACCAACGAAGAAATTCGATCGGGAAATGCTTCACTCAATGCAAATCTTGTGTTGTTTAATGGCTTTGAACTGCAAAACACATTAAAGAAAAGCAAGCTCGATTATTTAGCCGGTAAGTACGATACCGATAAAATACGCAATGATGTTTCCTTAAATGTTGCCACAGCATATCTGCAAATACTTTATGCAAAGGAGCAACTGAAGCTTGCCGGAAACAGGGTTGATGCTGCCATTAAAAACCGCAACCGCATGAAGGCTTTGGTTGATGGAGGATCAATGGCAAAAGGAAGCCTGATGGAAACCGAAGCACAATTAGCTTCTGAAGAATTAGCTAAAGTAACAGCAGAAAATACGCTTAAATCTGCACAATTAAGTTTAACTCAATTGCTGCAGCTTGATTCGGTTGCTTACATAGAAATTGAAGTGCCTGCATTGGATGTGCCGGAGCAATCAGTGTTAACGTTGAGTGTAGAAGAAATTTTTTCAGCATCGCTTGCAAATTTGCCTGAAATAAAAAGTGCAGAGTACAAAATGCAGAGTGCCGAAAAATCGGTGGGCATTGCTAATGGAGGAAGGTTGCCTCGCTTAAGTATGTTTGGTTCTATAGGTTCGGGCTACTCGAGTCAAACAAGGCAGGTTAACCGCTTACCATTCCCTACTGGTGATTTTGGACCTACCGGTGATATTTCCGTATCGCCTGCATTTGATACTTCCTATGTATTGGCACCGGTTTTTTCTGCAACAGAGTTTGAGGATACGCCTTTTAATGATCAAATAAAAAACAACCTCAGCAAATCAGTAGGTATAAGCATAAACATACCGTTGTTTAATGGCTTTCAGGTAAATAACAATGTGAGGAGAGCTAAACTGAATTTAGAAAACAGTAAACTGCAAAAACAACTTACTTACAATACAGTTTTTAAAAGTGTACAGCAGGCACACAATGATGTTGTGGCTGCAAATAACCAGTATAAGGCATCACAAAAAAATGTAGAAGCTATGCAGGAATCCTTTACTTACACCGAGAAAAAATACAATGCAGGCATGGCAAACAATTATGAATACACTTTAGCCAGGAACAATCTTACCAAAGCACAAAGTGATATGCTGCAATCTAAATACGATTTTATATTTAAATTAAAAGTTGTTGACTTTTATATGGGCGCCAATGTCATTCTAAAACTCAGAACCATATTCACTATTCTCAATTGACCATTCACAATTCATCATTGACTTTATAAATGAAAAAAAATAAAACACTTCGCAATATTATAATTGTTTCAGTTGTAGCTATAGTTGCATTGGTTGTTGCAAAAAAAGCCGGATGGCTTGGTGATGATACTTCGCTTAAAGTAAGCACAGAAAAAGTTTCGCAACAGGACATTATTGAAACCGTTTCTGCCAACGGAAAAGTACAGCCGGAAGTAGAAGTAAAAATAAGTAGCGATGTTTCGGGGGAAATTGTAGAGATGTTTGTAAAGGAGGGCGATGTGGTAAAGAAGGGAACACTGCTATGCAGAATAAATCCTGAAGTGTATGTGAGTAATTACGACAGGGTTGTAGCATCTTTAAATTCTACGCGCTCTAATGTAGAGAGCACGCGTTCGCGTTTGGTGCAGGCGCAAAGCCAGTTTGAAAAAGCAAAACTTTCTTTTGACCGCAATAAAAAACTTTTTGATGATGGTGTAATCTCTGCTAATGACTGGGAATCGGTTAAGTCTGCTTACGAAGTTGCAAAAGCTGAAGTGGATGCTGCGAAACAATCGGTGCTGGGTTCTGATTACGGTGTACAAAGTGCGGCAGCATCTGTTAAAGAAGCAAAGGAAAATTTAAACAAAACAAATATTTATGCTCCTGTAGATGCAACTATCTCTACATTGAGTAAAGAAAAGGGCGAGCGCGTGGTAGGAACAAACATGATGGAAGGAACAGAAATTATGCGCCTTGCTAACCTCAACGAAATGGAAGTAAATGTAAATGTTGGTGAAAATGATATTGTGCGTGTTAAAATGAGCGATACATCGCTTATTGAAATTGATGCTTATCCCGACAGGAAATTTAAAGGAATTGTTACAGAAATTGCAAACAGCGCCAGTTCTTCAAACACTATTAGTACAGAGCAGGTAACAAACTTTCCGGTTAAAATAAGAATACTACGTGAGTCTTATGCTGATTTAATTCCAGTAGAAAATCCCAATGCATCGCCATTCAGACCAGGCATGAGTGCCACAGTTGACATACAAACTAAACGAGCCGTCAACGTTATGTCTGTGCCCATTAAAGCTGTTACCACCAGAGATACTACCATAAAGCAAAATAGCAAAGCACGAACAAGAAACGAAGAGGGAGAATTGGTTACAGTTAAAAAGGAAAGTAAATCAACTGAAAATAAAAAAGAAGAAGCCGTAACGGAAATTGTTTTTGTAAACGAAGGTGGAGTTGCAAAAATGCGGACAGTAAAAACCGGCATACAGGATAATACCTACATATTCAAAAAAACTGAAAGATGGTGATAAGGTAAAAGTGGTAGAAAAAGAGCAATTGTTCAGCGAGCAAAATAAAAGTTCGTATTTTTTGTAATGCCACTAATACTCCATACTGAAACTGCCACTGATACATGTTCGGCTGCATTATCCAATAACGGAAAACTAATCACTTTAAAAGAAACAGTAAAAACACGTTCCCATGCCAGTTTACTGACTGTTTTTATTGATGAGATTTTAAAGGAGAATAAGATAGCTGTAGCGGATTTAGATGCCGTTGCAGCAAGTAAAGGGCAGGCTCTTACACAGGTTTGCGTATAGGTGTAGCCACAGCAAAAGGATTGTGTTACGGAGCAGGTAAGCCATTAATTTCTGTAAACACATTGCAAAGTATGTGTGCCACTTTCCTGTTGAACAAAAAGCCGGAGTTTGGTTTTTTATTTTGCCCACTGATTGATGCCCGAAGGATGGAGGTTTATTTTGCTTTGTTTGATAATGATTTACGATTTGTTGAATCAACAGCAGCCGTTGTTTTGGATGAAACTTTTCTGGCTAATTATCTAAAGAAAACCAAAATTTATTTTTTTGGCGATGGTGCCGAAAAACTAAAACCTTTACTTGCAAACAACACAAATGCAATCTTTGAAACTGATTTTTTTCCTTCAGCTAAGGGCATGATTGAACTGGCAGAAAGAAAATTTAATTCGAACGAATTTGAAGATATGGCCTACTTTGAACCGTTTTACCTGAAGGATTTTGTAGGGGTTAAGAAGTTGTAAAAAGCTTTTGTAAACTTGAGTCTTGTGCCCCCGCAAATTTGGGAGCGATAAAACTATATCGCATTATAGCTCTTTCCCCAATGCATTATACTTTCCTCAACCAGAATAAAATCAATACCTAAAGTTTTTTTAATTTTTTCTGATGAATAAAAATGTTTGTTCAGTGCCGTACGCGCAGTTTCTTTGGTAACCATTGGTTTGTTGCCGCTAAAAAATGTCTTAAACATTTCTACCCTCCACGCAATTTCAGCAAGCTTTGAATTGACTTTTATTGAAGGACGTTTAACCTGCAATGCATCGGCAATGGCAAACAATACTTCTTTATAGCTTTTGTTATCGCTGCAAACAATAAAGCGCTCGTTTGTTACATCACTATTCATTAATTGAATCATGCAATGGCTTACATCACGCACATCTACAAATCCGTTTATGCCCTCGCTATAAAATTTCAAACCTTTGTAAACATTGGTAAACAAAACAGAGCTGTCGGTTTTAAAATTTCCTTCGCCAATTATTACAGTGGGGTTAACCATTACAGCATTTAAACCTTCGGCAATACCTCGCCACACTTCGCGCTCGGCATTGTATTTACTAATGGCATAGTTAGAGTTGTGTTTACTGTTTTCCCAAACTGCGTTTTCATCTATTACATCACTCTTTTCTGTTCAGCCCAATGCTGCAACAGAACTTACATGGCAAAGTTTTTTATTCTTTTATTTAAACAGGCGTTAACCATATTGGCAGTTCCTTCGGAATTAATCTGCTGCATCAGATCATTATCTTTTGCAATAAAAGAAACCATAGCAGCACAATGGTAAACGTGTGTAATGCCATCTAATGCATCCTCCAAAGAAAAAACATCCAATACATCACCCTCAACAAATTCTATTTGATTAAATAAATGAGACGCCTGCTTAAATTTATTTTTTAAAAGTGTGGTTGATGAGGTAGGGCGTTTTAATACACGTACTTTTTCTCCACTAATTACTAAATCAAAAACCAGTTGTGAGCCCAGTAAACCGGTGCCGCCTGTAACAAGAATATGGGACATTGATAAGGAGGTGTGTGAGAAAAGTAAGAAGGCAAAAGTAAAAAGTAGTGGGTATTAAATACCATGATGTTTAGGGAAATACTAAGCACATTAAGAAAAGTTTACACGCCCCCTGCCCCTTCTCCCTTTCGCACAAGCTACTGCACAGGGAGTATTGAGAGTTCTTTTAACTTATTCTGCGAAACTTGGCGCTAAACTTTGCCGAACTTTGCGAGAAAATCTTTCCCTGCTTCATATAATTAAAATTAAAATAAAACTCTCTGCGCACCTCTTATCCTCTGTAACTCTGTGTTTCTGTTGTTTTGTTAAACAGCATTTATTTGCTGATGCTCTGCACAATCAATGCGTAATTCATTATAGGCAAGCTTGGAGTTTAAGAGTTCGCAAAAGTGTTGATGCCCTTTTTTATTGGTTTTATAAAAGTGACAGGTAAAGCACATTCTTTGCATGGTAATTACTCCCGATTTATTGAGATGATGAATGATGTCTAACAAGCTTAAGAGTAAATTAGCTTTATCAGAAGAATGCAGTTTGTTAATAGGAACTTGAATTTGTTTTGCAAACATGGATGTATGTGTTGCCGTTTCTTTGCCCTTTTTTGTTAAGTGAATAACATAGCTCCTGGTGTCAGTAGGCTCAAATTCTTTTTTAATAAGCTGTTTTTGTTCCAGTGTTTTTATGGTGTCACTTATAGTAGCTTTTGTCATATTAAACTCGCTTGCCAAATAGCTTACCTTTCGTTTTTCGTTAGTGTGGTGCAACAAAAAATAAGCACCTGAACCTGTATTGGGCTTAGTGCAAATTCCTTGCTTTCATTCCAAAGTAATACCCTGAATGCTTGCGAAATTCGTTCTAACGAAGCAACAATTTTACTTTCAATGCTTGAATTTTGATTATCTAAATCAAAGGCAGATTTTTCATTACTTACAGCCTTCCATTTCAATTATGAAATAGCCTTTTACTCTTAATATCTGCTTCCCAGTTTGGTCGCAGTGTTTCAACATGGCAAAACCTGCATTCTTTTGATGTTAATGGTTGTCCCTCTTGTCCTTTAGTTTTCAGATACGCTTTTCCATAACCGTAAATAATGGTTGTATCTTTAATTTCAACAGGGGCAAGAATATCAAAGTGCATTACACTTCCATCCTTTTTTGTTACGTAGGTATCCCAAACTGCAACTTTCATTTTATTTTTTGAATTATTTTGAGTTTGACTACAGCCCGAAAGAAATGGCAATAGAAAACAAGTGTGATAAGGATTTTCATTTTAAAAAAAAAATTTAATGCCCCGTAAAGGTAGGGTTCTAACTTTAGGGGGCAATTGGTTAACCTTTTACATCAGCCATTGAAGCACCAAAATTGATGTGTAGTACATTTCCGTTTGGTGTTACCAAAGCCGGAACAGATTTTACGCCTGCTTTTTCGGCTTCGTTAATACGTGATTTGTCATTGCCAAAGTGAACTACTTCAACTTTATCGGCACCTAATAGGTTAATAATGTCGTGCTCTGCGCTTACGCAAACAGGGCATCCTGCGTGATAGAAAACTGATTTACTCATTTTTTAAGAGGTTTGTTTGTTACGACAATATAGTCAGGGCAAATATAGTTAGTTATCCTAACTATACAAGTTTGAATTTTCAAATTTTATTGTGCCCGGTTAAGGCAAAGCGTTGCCTTACAGATTAATGCCCTGATAGGTTTGAGTTAAAAAATCAAAAGATAGAAATCCTCTATATAACCCCGCTTGCAGCAAGCAAGTCCGTTACTTTATAACCTTGCGTTGCCTTTGTTTTTATGGATTAAGTTTAGAGGCAACAAAGGGTAAGGGAGGAATATTCAGAAAGATTAGTTTATGAATTGGAAAACAAAACTACTTTAAGTAAATTTTACAAACTTTAAACTGCCCTCCAACTTCGCAGAGAGAAAATACTTCGTCTTTATCGGTTTTTATGTAGCTGTCAGCAAAAAAAAGAAACGTCTGAGATGAAAGTTCATTGCTTAATTTAATAATCTGCGCTTCACCAACTTTAGGAAATACGGCATAACACCCCTTTAGATTATCTTTTTTGCAGTTGGCTTAGTTATTATTTTACCGTCTTTGTTTTCTTTTAAATCTGAATTAAATAAAACACACGAAAAACCATTTTGGTTGATTGGTATTGTTCTGGTAAAGCCAGCCTCTTGATTAAAAAAAGCTACTTCTTTACCGAAGTATTGCTGCTTTAGAGAATTTAAATCAGTATTAATTATGGCTTGCATATAGTTAGAGGAGTTTCTATATCCATCATCAAGTGTGAAAGCTTTCTCCAAATAAAGGCATAAAGAATTATCATCAAAAATCTTAATCTCTCTAAAATTGTAATTAATCAGTTTATAGTTGCCGCTTTTTTTAACCGCTTCATCAGGTTCTGGTTCATTAAAAGCAATAAATGATGATTTTAATGTTTTTGTCTGACTACTATACTTAGCCGCATAAATTCCAATGGCATCGCCATTTAAATTTGGAGAGTATTGGTCAAAATAAAATACATTGTTGTTTTTATCAATGCTAAAAATTCCTCTGCGCACTAATTTTTCTTTGCCTGTAATTCGGCTCTTCACCATATCATGGTTTGTTACTTCTTGTGTAGCGGCATCAAATACAAAAAGGCGGTTTGGTTTTTTATACACCTGCATAATGTATGGGTATATAGCAATGTAGGCATTGCCTTGCTTGTCTGATGTTATAGCGGCAAGTTCAAAATGATCATCGTCAGATAGTTTCAGTTTTTTCTGATATTTAATTTCTCCTGCTGCACTAATCATTGCTATTTGCACATCGGGTGTTACCAAACTTTCGCCAGCTACGGTTTTGTCAATAAAATGCATGCATACGGTGTTGCCGGTTTCTTTATTAAACTGTGTTATAAAATATCCGGTTTTGTTTTCTTTATCGGCATCGCTCTTTAAAATTTCTTTACCGCTATCAATTGGCTTTCCAGATTGGTCGTAGGTGGTAAGCAGCAACCTGTTCATTTTATCTTTTACGTTGTAGTAACTGTAAAAGAGATTTAACTTGCCATTATAAAAATCAAGCGAGTGTATTCTAAATGCTTCTGCATCAACCGGAGGGATAACAACAGGGAAAGAAAACACTTGTTTTAAATCTTGTCTTGAGTAAGCATAGAGGGTTGCATAGCGATCACGTTTTTCTTTTTCAACTTTTACCATATAAACAGCAGCATCGCTGTAACTGCTAAAAACGGCATAGTCTTTTTTATCCAGCGTAACGGTCTCGCCAATTTCAATAACAGGTTTTTGGCTTTGTACAAAAGTTGCATGAAAAATTAATAAGGCGCAGAAAGTAAGTTTTAAATTTCTCATATAGTAAACAGTTTTTAGAATTTAAATTGTTGAGGTGAAAGTAAATTACTAAATCTAAATGTCCAACTTATGAAACCAGTTAATCTACTTTTAGAAAATTTAAACTTTCTAAAAGTTAATGTTAACAAAACCTTCAAGGGTTAGTGCTATCAAATAAGAATTACACCAGCTTAAAACTCTCTAAAAACTTGGTAGTATAATTTCCTTTTCTAAAATCTTCGTTTTTCATTAACTGAATATGAAAAGGTATGGTAGTTTTTACGCCCTCAATTACATACTCGCTTAAGGCACGTTCCATGGTGTTAATGGCTTCTTCGCGGGTTTGGGCAATGGTAATGAGTTTAGAAATCATACTATCGTAATTAGGGGGTATTACGTAACCGGCATACACGTGCGAGTCAACGCGTACACCATGCCCACCGGGGACGTGCAGGTTGGTAATTTTTCCAGGGTTGGGTCTGAAGTTGTTGTAAGGGTCTTCGGCATTTATGCGACACTCAATAGAATGCATTTCAGGGTAATAATTATCGCCACTAATGGGTTCGCCAGCGGCAATTTTTATCTGTTCCTTTATTAAATCATAGTTAATTACTTCTTCGGTTACAGGGTGCTCTACCTGTATGCGCGTATTCATTTCCATAAAGTAGAAGTTGCGGTGCTTGTCAACTAAAAATTCTACTGTGCCCACGCCTTCGTATTTTACTGCAAGAGCGGCTTTTTATTGCTGCATCGCCCATTTTATGGCGCAGTTCTTCAATCATAAAAGGAGATGGTGTTTCTTCTAATAATTTTTGATGCCTGCGTTGTATGCTGCAATCGCGCTCACTTAAATGACATGCCTTGCCGTATTGGTCGCCCGCAATTTGTATTTCAATATGGCGTGGTTCTTCAATATATTTTTCAAGATACATGCCATCGTTACCAAAAGCTGCACCTGCTTCCTGGCGTGCGCTGTGCCATGCATTTTCAAAATCTTCGGGCTTCCATATAATACGCATACCACGCCCGCCACCACCTGCAGTAGCTTTTATTATAATAGGATACTTTATTTTGTCTGCTATGCTTAGTCCTTCTTCTAAATCATTTAACAAACCATCACTGCCGGGTATGGTAGGCACACCGGCTTTTTTCATGGTGTCTTTGGCATTGCTTTTATCGCCCATGCCATCAATCTGATCGGGAGTAGCGCCAATAAATTTTATGTTATGGTCAGCACAAATTTGAGAGAACTTAGAGTTCTCACTTAAAAATCCGTAGCCGGGATGTATGGCATCGGCATTGGTAATTTCGGCTGCCGAAATAATGTTGGCAATATTAAGATATGAGTCTTTGCTGGGCGGAGGTCCAATGCAAACGGCTTCATCGGCAAAACGCACGTGCAGGCTTTCGCGGTCGGCAGTAGAGTAAACAGCTACCGTATTAATACCCATTTCTTTGCAGGTACGTATTATTCTTAAAGCAATTTCGCCCCGGTTGGCAATCAGTATTTTTTTAAACATAGAAGAAAGTTGATTGGGTGATTGGGTAATTAGGTAACTGAATGTATTAAGACGGTGAAGTTAAATAAGCATGAGTATGCGCTTAATTCCCTATTAATCTTAATATACTCAATGCCTAAGTTTTAATTAGGTTCAATTAATAGCAAAGGCTGATCGTACTCAACAGGTGTGGCATGGTCAACCAAAACTTTAACTACCTTGCCTTTAACATCACATTCAATTTCGTTAAAAAGTTTCATGGCTTCTATGATGCAAATAATCTGACCGGGTTTTACTTCATCACCTACGTTAACAAAGTTGGGTTTATCGGGAGATGGTGTGCGGTAAAAAGTACCAATCATTGGTGATTTAACTGTATGGTACTTGCTTTCGTCAGCAGCTTTTGCCGGAGATTCTGCTTTGGGTGCCGCGGGCGCAGCAACAGGTGCGGCAGCAGGCATGACAACAGGCGCAGTCATTACTGGTGCCTGAGCAGCCATAGTTATTATTTGCTCTTTTATAGCATTTTTAATGGTGATTTTAATGTCCTTTTGTTCAATAGACACTTCGCTTACACCTGCTTTACTTACGAACTTTATCAGTTCTTCAATTTCCTTTTTATTCATAAAGGCTTAGGATTGTTAAAGTTCAAAAGTAGGGTTTTTTGGGAAATGAAAAAAAGAAGGGCTTAAGAGAGGAAAGCCAAGAGTTAAAAGTTTGCGATATAATATCAGTGGCAGAAAACAAACAAATAGAGCTACTTTGCAAAGTCAGCGTAAAAAATAAGTATTGAATATTGAAAACTAAACGCGAAATACTTAGGTAAGAATTTGAGCAGGTGTGAGCATTATTGAATAACCAATTTTATTGATAATGCCTTTTCTCCATCAATAGCTTTAGCAAAATATAAACCTGTAGCAAGTTGAATATTTACAATTTCGTTTGGGGAGTGGAGCATTTGGCTGTACACTCTTCCTCCAAGCATGGTGTAAACCTCTATATGTTTCGCATTAAAGCTATCTGCGGTTCTCAATTGAAATTTTCCTGTGGTGGGGTTGGGGTAAATTTTAATCGCCTGCACATCTGTTTTTTCTATAATGCCAACAGAGTTTGTTGTTTTAAGTATAGTACCATTTTCGCCAACTGCATGCCCTGTAGTTGCATCAGGAAAGTAAACAGAAAACAACCAATTGCCTGTGCCGCTTGTTTGTGTTATCCAGTTTGTGCCGCCATCAATTGTTTTAAGAATTTTTCCGTTGTCGCCAACAATATATCCGGTATTTTGCATCCATAAAATAAACAGACATTAGGAAACTGTTGTTCCACTTGTTTGTGCTGACCAATTAACTCCCGCATTAATTGTTTTAAGAATAGTACCGCTTCCACCAACTGCAAATCCGGTATTGGTATCAACAAAAAAACAGCGCGTAATATTTGAGCACCAACTGTTTGCCCTGCCCAGGTTGTTCCGCCATTGGTTGTTTTAAGTATAGTGCCTGCATTGCCTGTGGCAAAACCGGTATCGGCATTTGCAAAATAAACAGATGAAAGTTGCTGGTTGGTAACAGTTGTTTGAGCAGTCCAGCTTGCGCCTCCGTTAATTGTTTTAAAATGGTTTGTACGCCAAAAGCGCCTCCGGCAGCGTACCCAGTATTTGCGTCAACAAAACTCACTGAACTTAACTGATTTGTTGTGCCGCTTATTTGTGGCAGCCAGTTTATTCCGCCATTAGTTGTTTTTAAAATAGTACCCATATAGCCCACTGCATATCCGGTATCCTCATTTAAGAATGAGGCCTCAAACAAATCGTTGGAGGTGCCGCTTGTTTGTTGTGTCCAGCTGGCTCCGCCATTTATTGTTTTTAAAATTACCCCTCCATTACCAACTACATAACCGGTATTGGCATTGGTAAAAACTACGGATTGTAATATGGAGCCCGATATTCCGCTTGGTTGTATTATCCATTGCGCTACAGCTACAAGTGATAATGCAAGTTGGGCAAACAGTAACAAAACAATTTTTGTCATTCTATTCTTTTAGAATCAATGTAATTAAAGTGTTAACTTAACCTAACTATGGAAACACCACTCCAGGATAATCATTGGCGTCAACCAATGGAATTTTACAGGCATATTTCAGGTTAATGGCTTTAATAAATTCATTAGCTACCAAAGCATAGCCCTTGCCATTAGGATGAACGCCATCCAGCGAAAATGCTCCGCCCTGTACAAACTGGGCTGTAAATGTTACGCCATTAAAAGTGTATCCGCTTTTAGCGGTTTTAAAAAATGCGTTTATATCAACAAAAGCCAAATCGTAATTACTGGCAACGGCAAGCAGCTTAGCATTAAATGCTGAAATGGCTCCTCTTATTTGTGTTATTTCAGCGGCATCCAATACATATTTATCTTGTAAAGGATACAGAGGATTACTGCCCCATTGCGCACATTTTACCGAATCGAGCGGGAGCGATAACAAAACAAGTTCTGTGCTTTTTACTTGTCGCATACCACCGGGTGCTGTTGCATCAATCATTACAAATGCATTGGATCCGACTGTAAATTGTATGGCAGGATTTATTGGTGTGTACAATGTATTTAAAGTAGCGGCCCGTGTTAGCATCTAAAGTTAATCCGTTATATGGTATGGTATTAAAATAAGGGATATCTAAAATATCAGGGATGTTGGCAACGGCTCCTTTAAGTGAAGTTGCTGATGCAAGTTGCGAAACCTGTAAGTCAACCTCGTTGTTAAATACAGAGGTAGTGGTTATACTATCTAAAGTTGCATCAGCACCTGCTATTGCATAACCCAACACATCATTACTTCCTATCCAATAAGTAAAAAATGTTGGCATTTGACTTACAGCATCTTGCAATACAGTGGAAGTGCCTGGGTTTGAGGCAAACCTTGAGTAAAATGGATTTTTAGAAATAATAAGGTTTGGATCGCCAAAGGTACTTTGCCTTACTTGAAATGTACGTATTCCGGGCACACCCATATTGTTAAATGGTCCGCCTTGTGAGGTATAAATATTGTTGACAATTACATTCGCATCACCGGTTGAAACATAGTCAGGTAATACTTCTACCGCACCGGTGCAGGTGGTTTTATAATCTAAAGCAAGTCTTGAATTAGCAGTTAAAGTATAAGCATCAATTCCAAAACCAACATCGCTGTTTGCCATTGGTTGTTTTAATGCACCTCCTCCTACAACCGAAAATTGTGCAGAAAGTATGGCGGGGTAAGAATTCAATTGCCCATTGTTATATAACGCTGCATCCATATACCCTGCAGTAAGTGAATTTCCTACTGCAACATATCTTGAAAAATCAATCCCATTATTGTCAAAATTGAGTTCTGATAATTCAGGCTTGCAACCTGCAAATAGCAATAGTAACAATCCGTATTTTATTTTTTTGAAATCCATGGCAAAAAGCTTAGTAGATAATTTAAAACTCATAGCTCAATCCTAATCCAATAGCATGTATGTATGTTTTAAAACTCCCCGTCAAAATTGGGTTTTGAATATTTTTTATCCTGCCTTTCTTTTATGCTTTCAAAAGCATACGATAAATCAATGGTAAACTGATCGGTTACATTGTAACCTAACCCACCTGCAAATGCATATTTGTTTGCATCCGGCAAATCAGGACTTACATAGCCATCTTTAACGGGGGTTTGATCATAAACTGCTCCGGCACGTAATGTAAATTTAGTATTTACATCCCACTCTGCACCTAAGCGCACGGCAACTGCATTTTTATATTGTCTTTCTAATTTACCTGAAGCATTTAATTCTGCATAAGCCTCTGGAAAATCAAAATCAATTGCATCAAATGTTTTCCATCCGGTGTAGTTAATTTCAAATTGCGCACGCACATCTTCTGTAAATCGGTGCCCTATAGCAATTGAAATTACCGATGGCATTTTCAATGTAGTTGTAAAACCTGTTGATGAAGGAAAAATTTCTGATGCCGATGATGGAATATTTTCAAACGTGGCATCGCCATCTTCTACATCAAGATTAACACCGCTACGATAAGAAACACCCAGTGATGTTTTTGATTAGAGAAATAAACGCGCCAACAGAAAAACCAAACCCATTTGCAGACCCTTTAAGTGTTCCGGTCCCAAAAGAGGATGAACTGCTCTGAATAGGGGTGGCTTTTTTTAATTCTGCCTTTCCGGTAGTAAAAACAACACCGGCTCCTATTGCAAATTTTTCTGACACTTTATAGCTAAGGGTTGGCTGAAAATAAATTGTTTTAAGTTTTGCTTCCTGTGTAATATAACGCCCTTCCCATTCATCATTCCACTTTGTGCCTAATCCAAAAGGAGTATTAATACTAATGCCTGCCGAAATTTTTTCGTTGATATGATAGGTGCCATATGCATAAAACGGAAAAAAAATCTGGCTTTCCATGTCAACTTGTTTCCCGTCTAATGCACTTAAAAAAGCCGTCTTGGGCATAATGGCTGTTGTGCCAATCATTATGGAATTATTTTTTAAAAAAGACATACCACCGGGATTAAAAAAAGTTACCGAAGCATCAAGCGATAGTGCTGTTAAAGAACCGCCCATGCTAAGTGCACGCTGCCCCATTGTGTTTATCTGGAACCCGCCTCCAAACGATTGAAAATATAGTACAAGTAAAAAGGGTAAAAATTTTGTTTGCTTCATACGAGCATTTTTAGCTTAGCATGTAGTCAAAAGTAGAAATAAGTTTTGGCAATACCCAAATTTTTATTTTTTGCATACTTCATTTATCAACATAAAATTGTGAACCTGCAACATACGTTTACTCGTGATTAATCCAATTGATAGTGCCATAGAATTTTGGCAAACCTAAAATTGGTTTAATAAGGTAATAAGTTTTTAGACACAGATTTAAGAAAGAAATTAAAGCGCTTCCTTTAATATTTTCAGAGATTCTTGCTGCGAAGCAGAATCAGTGTAAATCAGCCAATCAATTTAATTAATCTGTAAATCTGTGTCTAAAAAAATAATGTTGGTGACGCGATATTAAAACCAATCAGATATTTCAATCGCTCGAACTGGTTATTCTATTTATTTTCAAATATTCCTTTAGTTGTGCACTCATTATTTCAGCAATCTTTTGTTACCCTCATCATTATAGTGAATAAAATCATAATAATATTTTGAGTCGTGCGGAAGATGCTGCGCGAGTTCAACAAGAAATATTTTTTTTTCTCCCGCCACTTTTCTCATAGCATTATTGTATGCTTCCAATAAATTATAACACCACAAACCTGACCGGTTACCCACTTTAACAGTGGCAAGATTTACGCCCGTGCTTGTATCAATAGTGTCTGCATACAAACTTGGCTGCGTAACAAATACGGGAGTAATTTTATTTGCCAAGCACATATCTGCAATTGAATTTACACGACTGATATAATCCGGCAAACACGCAATGTTTTCAGTGTAAATTTTATCGCTTTCAGCACTGTTAAGTGTAATATGAGGTGCGGTCTTAATATCAAAAGAGTAATCATACTTTAACGATTGTTTATTCGCTTTAAAATACCGGTAAAGATTTACTGCTACACCTACCGCCTCGCTTTTGTACAAAGTTGTTTTAAAGCATTTCAAAAAGCGGTTTTCATTGTTTTGTGCATATAAACTAAAAACGGCACTATCCTTAACCACTCCTATATCGTTAACGCCAAACAAAAAAACAGCAACATCGGGTTTTAGCTTTATTACATAATCTTCCAGCAAAATTTTATGCCCGTAGGTTGTATGCCCTGCAAGTCCTGCATTGTTCATCCACAGGTTTTTTATGTATGGTTTTAAATTCTTCTCAAGATACGCAGTCCATGTTGTGCTGTCACTGCTGTAAAGACATTGAGTTGTGCTTCCTCCAATAGTAATTATTTTAAAATATTCATTCGGGTTTTCGGGAAGATTCTCCCCTCTGAATCCAAGTTTGTTTGTAGTTACCGTATGTTCTATCATGGTACCATCTGTATCGGGCTTGGAGTAAACAATTTTAGTATTCGCACGCAGTAAAATTTTATCGCCTTTGACCGTTGCAGGAAACGGATTGTAAATTCTTAAAAAAATTTCGGCAACAACCAATGCCAGCAGCAATCCTGTAAAAAAGTGCAAGGATGTTTTTGAGAATTTTTTTATCATATTATTTAATTGCATAAAAATACTGAAAGGTCTTTAAGGTAAAGACGGAGTTGATTAAAACTATACTTCATTTTGAATTGATATTTAAAACACCATATGAGGGGAGTCTATTGGAACAATGAGTGTGCTTTTGCCTATTTTCGCACTCTATATTTTAACAGATAATGCAGGAATCATATATAGGCAATGCCGACCCCGTGGCGTTAGAACAACTTTACCAACAATATTTAGAAAACAAAACAAGTGTTGATGACGGATGGCAGAAGTTTTTTGAAGGCTTTGAATTTGCACGCACATCTTTTGGCGAGTCGTCAGGAATTATTCCAGAACAATTACAAAAAGAGTTCCGTGTAATAAACCTGATAAATGGATACCGCACACGCGGACATTTATTTACTAAAACCAATCCTGTACGCGAGCGCAGAAAATACACACCAGGGCTGGAGTTGGAAAATTTTGGTTTGAACACAACAGACTTAGACAACACTTTTCAGGCAGGAACAGAAATTGGAATTGGCCCAGCAAAGCTGCGCGATATTATTGCTCATCTTGAACAAACCTACTGTGCATCTATTGGTGCCGAGTATAAATACATACGTCAGCCCGAAGTGGTAAAATGGTTAGAACAAAAAATGGAAGGCAGCAAAAACACTCCATCTTTTAATGTTGACCAGAAGAAAAGGATACTGCATAAGCTGAACCAGGCTGTTGCATTTGAAAATTTTATCCATACCAAGTTTGTAGGTCAAAAACGTTTTTCTCTTGAAGGTTGCGAAACATTAATTCCGGCTATGGATGCCGTAATAGAAGTTGGAGCAAACCTTGGCATAAAAGAATTTGTAATTGGCATGGCGCACCGTGGCAGACTCAACGTGCTAGCCAACATAATGGGAAAAACATACGAAGAAATTTTCAGTGAGTTTGAGGGCAAAGAATATGATGACACGCTTTTTTGCAGGTGATGTAAAATACCATTTTGGGTTACTCAAGCGATGTTACAACTAACTCGGGCAAACAGGTACATCTAAGTGTAACACCAAATCCATCGCATCTTGAAGCAGTTGACCCATTGGTGCAGGGCATTGTACGCTCTAAAATTGATAATACTGATGGGGGCACGGAGGATATGATTGCACCGGTGCTCCTGCATGGCGATGCAGCCGTTGCCGGTCAGGGAATTGTGTACGAGGTAATACAGATGTCTTTGCTGAAAGGTTATCGAACAGGTGGCACAATCCATTTGGTTATAAACAACCAGATTGGTTTTACTACAAATTATTTAGACGCACGCTCAAGCACATATTGCACGGACGTTGCAAAGGTGACGCTCTCACCGGTGTTTCATGTGAATGCTGATGATGTGGAAGCGCTGGTGTTTACTGTGCAGCTGGCAATGGAGTACCGCCAGAAGTTTCACCGCGATGTGTTTATAGATATTTTGGGGTACAGAAAATACGGACACAATGAAGGTGATGAACCACGCTTTACACAACCGCTTTTATATAAAGCCATAAATGCACATGCCAACCCTCGCGAAATTTATAACCAGAAACTTTTATCGCAGGGAAGTGTAGAGGCAACTCTTGCCAAAGAAATGGAAGCATCGTTTAAAGAGATGTTGCAAAAAGTTTAGATACTGCAAGGCAAATAAAGAAATCAAAAGTTACACGGTTTTTAGAGGGTAGCTGGAGTGGATTGCGGCTGGCCAAAGAAAAGATTTTGAAACATCGCCCGAAACTTTTGTGAGCAAAGATGTTTTAACCAACACCGCACAGGCGCTTTTAAAACTGCCGGCTAATAAAAAGTTCTTTAATAAAATAACCCGCCTTTTTGATGACAGAAAAAAAATGCTGGTGGGTGACGGCAGGCTTGACTGGGCAATGGGCGAACTGCTTGCTTACGGAACTTTGCTGCGCGAAGGATTTCCTGTGCGCGTGAGCGGGCAGGATGTGAAGAGAGGAACATTCTCCCACCGCCATGCTGTTGTAACAGTTGAAGATAGCGAGGAGAAATATATTCCGTTACAAAACTTAGGCTCATCTCAAGCTGCGTTTAATATTTATAATTCTCATTTGAGCGAATATGGGGTAATGGGTTTCGAATATGGTTATGCCATGTCATCGCCTAACTCATTAGTAATTTGGGAAGCGCAGTTTGGCGATTTTATGAACGGTGCACAAATTATTATTGACCAATACCTGAGCAGTGCCGAAGATAAATGGAACCGCATGAATGGACTTGTGTTGCTGCTGCCGCATGGTTACGAAGGACAGGGCGCAGAACATAGTAGCGCACGATTGGAAAGATTTTTAGCACTATGTGCAGAGGACAATATGCAGATTGCAAACTGCACCACACCTGCTAACTTTTTTCATGTATTAAGAAGACAATTACACCGCCCTTTCCGTAAGCCGTTGGTGGTGTTTACGCCAAAGAGCTTGTTGAGGCACGCGCAATGCGTTTCTACAATTAATGAGTTTACCACTGGTGGTTTTAAAGAAGTAATTGCTGATGACAGCCTTAAAGTAAAAGATGTAACTAAGGTTGTTTTTTGCTCAGGCAAAATTTATTACGACCTGTTGCAGCACCGCACCGTAAATAAAATTGACAACACTGCTATTGTGCGTTTAGAGCAACTGTATCCTTTCCCGCATACACAGGTTGATGCCTTGTTTAAGAAATATAAAAAAGCAAAATTTGTTTGGGCGCAGGAAGAACCGGAAAACATGGGTGCGCTTACTTTTTTAATGCGCATCTTACGCAACAAGAAAATAGATTTTGTAAGCCGCAACGAAAGCGCAAGTCCTGCTACAGGTTCTCATCATGCGCATGATAGGGAAGTAAAAGAATTGCTCAAGAAGATTTTTGGGTAATTCAAGAAATACTACATATACAAACTACAATATTTCTTCAAATCTAAATATTCCAATATCGGATAAGCACTACAATACACCCATCACATACATTTCCGTAAGTGTTGGTGTAGGGCTGCCTCCAACTTTTTCAAGCGTAACGGCAAAAGCGGCAGCGTTATCAACCTGCTTCATTGTTTGTAGTTTAACAGTATCTGCATCGGTAATATCAAAAACACCCAAGTCAACAGGAGCCCCGTTTACAATGCCCCACAACTGGTATTGTTTGCCTTGCGGTGGAGCAGGCAATGCGTTAACAGAAAGATAAACCTCTCTTGAATTTTTATCCCAGTAAATTGTAGCCAGAGAATTTGGAGAAACCGCCTGACCTTTCATTGCAACCTTTGTAATAGAGGGGTTGTTAAAAATCTGCATCTGTTTACTGGCAGTTGCTATTTCATCTGAAAGTTGCTTATTATTTTCAATCATTTCTTTGTTTGCCCCTTTCAATTCCGCAACTTCTTCTTTAAGGTTATTATTAGTACTGTAAAAATTATATAACACAAACGAACTAACAAGCAGCAATGCTATACAGGCTGCTGCAAGCAGTCTCCAAGAGGAGCCTTTTTGAACAACGGGCTCTTGCATGGTAATAATTTTGCCTTTGGTATTCTCTACGCTTTTTACCTCATCTTCAATGGCTGCAAAAATTTTATCCTTCAACGATGCAGGCGGCTCTACTTTATTTTGTAGAGCAATTTGCTCCATTGAAATGCGAATAGCTTCAAGCTCCTGCTTCACTTCCGGAAAAATACGTGCCATGCACTCCACTTCCTGCATCTCTTCTGCGGTGCAGTAGCCAAGCACGTAGCTCTCTAATTTTCCTGATTCTATGTATGTTTTGTAATCCACTTTTATGTAATAAATTTCCTTAACTCAATTAATGCTGCACGGGCACGCGTCTTTACTGTACCTAACGGCATATTAAGCTGTTCGGCAATTTCTTCCTGCGTGTAACCTCCGTAATAGGAAAGGTCAATAATAGTTTTATACTCGGGCTTCAGTTTATTAACCACATCTTTCACACCTATCCTGTCCTCTTTCATAGTATGGCTATACTGCTTTTCAACGAAACCTACGTTATCATCTAACGATTGGATTGATGTGCGTTTAATACTTCTTAATTTATCTATGGCTGTATTACGCGTTATGTTAAGCATCCATGTAAACAGCGTGCCCTTGGAGTTATCGTAACTATCAATTTTACGCCATATTTTAACAAAGGCTTCCTGTAATACATCCTGCGAAAGTTCTTCTTCCTGATGCAAAACTTTAAGAACTATTCCAAACAAAGCTCCTGAGTAGTTATCGTACAAATAACTGAAGGCGGTTTTGTCCTGCAACTTAAGCAAAGACACCAACTCTTCTTCAGTATATTTTTAGGAGGCATTTAATTAATAGTTGCTACGATAGTAAAGGAATCAAACTCAGAAACCAAATTTAAAACTTAGGTTTTCGCTCCGCAATAAACAAATGCGGTTTATAACTCCTTTTAAAGATTGTTATTTAAAAGAAACGAATATGCCATTTCCAATACATTTACTATCCTAAACTTTAAACAAAATTTATCATGAACAAAAAAGTTATTGCCGCTGCAATAGCGGGTGCCATTACCACCTTTATGCTTGGTTGGTTAATTTATGGAATGTTGTTAATGGATTTTATGGAAGCCAACACGGTAAAATACGAAGGCCTTATGCTTAACCCCCAAAACTTGGGGTGCTGTTTGCTTCGCATTTGGTTTATGCATTGTTGTTTGCCTGGCTTTTGACAAATGGATAAACTGTAGGAATTTTGCCAGCGGCTTTACCAATGGTTTAATCATAGCCGGTTTGGTTGTAATAAGTATTGACCTGGGGTTTTATGCCTTTATGAACCTATATAATACTACTATGATGGCAGTTGATATTGTAGTGAATAGTTTGATATGGGCAATTGCTGCAGGGGTAATAGGTTTTGTGCTTGGTAAAATGAAATAGGATCTCTTTATATCATAAAAAATCCCGCAAAAGGAAGTAAAATCCTGATACGGGATTTTTTTTATTTCAAATTCGGTCAAATTTTTCATATTCAAATTTTTTTTAGCGTGTTTTTAAAGACGAAATAAAATATTTGTTTTTCTTTGGAAACAGATAATAAACCCACTCCACAATGAAATACATTCCACTATCTCAATCATTATACACAGAAAACAGAAAAAAATTTACAGCGCACCTCAAACCTAAGTCTATTGCCATTTTTAACAGCAATGATGAAATGCCTTTTAAAGGTGACCAAACTTTTAAGTTTACGCAACACCCCGATTTACTTTGGATGAGTGGCATTGACCAGGAACAAACCACGCTTGTAATTTTTCCTGATTCTCCTCTGCCTCAATACCGCGAAGTTTTATTTGTAAGAAAAACAAATGAGCACATTGCTATTTGGGAAGGACATAAATATTCTCAGGCAGAAGCACAGGAAGCATCTGGCATAAAAACTGTTTTGTGGAACGATGCTTTTGAAAGTGTAGTACCAATGCTTATGCACCATGCAGAGCATTGTTATTTAAATATTAATGAAAACGATCGTCATGCATGGATTGTTCCTTACAAAGATTTGCGGTTTGCAAATGAATGGAAGCAGCGTTTCCCTACGCATAAGTTTGAGCGTAGTGGTCCGTTAATGGCGCAATTACGGTCGGTGAAAAGTGATGAGGAAATAAAAGCCATGCAAAAAGCAATGGACATTACTGAAAAGGCGTTTAGAAAAGTTTTAAAGTTTGTAAAGCCGGGTGTAATGGAATATGAGATAGAGGCTGAGATAATTCATGAGTTTATTCGTAAGCGCGCTAACGGTCATGCCTACAACCCCATTATCGCATCGGGTGCAAGTGCATGTGTGCTCCATTACAACGATAATAACAAAGAATGTAAAGACGGAGATTTGTTGCTAATGGATTTTGGGGCTGAGTATGCAAACTATGCCGCAGATTTAACGCGTACCATCCCCGTTAACGGAAAATTTACACCTCGCCAGCGCGATGTTTACAATGCTGTACTGCGAGTAATGCGTGCAGCAACAAAAATGCTGGTGCCCGGCAACACCATAGAAAAATATCATATTGAAGTAGGAAAACTGATGGAGCAGGAATTGCTTTCATTAGGATTAATAAGCACAGAAGATATTAAAAAACAAAACCCCGATTGGCCTGCCTATAAAAAATATTTCATGCACGGCACATCACACTTTTTAGGATTAGATGTGCATGACATTGGAAACAAATATGAACCCATGAGAGCAGGAATGATTTTTACATGCGAGCCCGGTATTTATATTCCTGAGGAATCCATTGGAATAAGAATTGAAAACAACATATTGCTCACCACTAAAGAACCAATTGATTTAATGGCAAGCATTCCTGTTGAAGCAGATGAGATTGAAGAGTTGATGATGCGCCAACTGGTACATTAAAATCAGGCTGCAAAATTTTTTGCTGCCTCATCCCAGTTTAATACATTCCACCAAGCGGCAACATAATCGGCTCGCTTGTGTTGGTATTTTAAATAGTAAGCGTGCTCCCAAACATCAAGCGCTAAAATGGGTTTGCCGTTTTTTTCAGCTACGTCCATTAGCGGATTGTCCTGGTTGGGAGTAGATGTAATTTCTAATTTGCCTTCGGCATTTTTTATGAGCCATGCCCATCCGCTACCGAAACGGCTTTTTGCAGCATCGTTAAAAAGCTGCTTCATTTTTTCGAAATCGCCAAAGGTTGTATTTATTGCATCAGATAAACTTCCAGTTGGTGTGCCGCCACCGTTTGGTTTCATTAGTTTCCAAAACAGTGTGTGGTTATAGTGGCCACCGCCATTGTTACGAACTGCAGCAGTGTGCTTACTAATGTTTTTTAAAATTTCTTCAATGGTTTTATATGTAGTCGTTACATCTTTTAATGCTTTGTTTAAATTATCAACATAAGCCTGGTGATGTTTGCTGTGGTGTATTTGCATGGTGAGTGCATCAATGTGTGGTTCTAATTCTTCATACTTGTATGGCAATGCAGGCAGCGAAAAAGTTGTTGATGAATCGGCAAGGGAAGCATTAGAAATTCCACGCGCAGCAAAAACTAAACCTGCACCTGCTATGGCGCTTTGTTTTATAAAATTTCTTCTTGAATTGTTATGCATGGCTTTAATCTTTAATGAAAGACAAATGTAAGAAATGATATACGCTAATACGGATGAAGAAAATAAAAAACTAAACGCTCCTGTCTGAAGACAAGCAGGGATAACGCGGAAAATTCTGATGAATACGGATTTTTAGAAAGCGGTTAGTGCTTAAGTTTTTTTAGACACAAAATGATATGATTGTTATTATAGAACCATCTCATTTTTTCAGAGCTTGGAAAACATTTCCATAAATCCATCCTTGCGCTGACGGGCAACAGTAATAGTGGTGTTATCGCTCATCACTAAATAACCTCCTCCATCTTTCATGTATTTTATAATGTGGTTGAGGTTTACCAAGTGAGATTGGTGCACACGGTAAAAAGGCTGACCTTCTAAAGATTCTTCAATTTGCTTTAATGTTTTGGTAATGCAAACCTTTTCACCCTTTTCAAGAAAAACATAACTATAGTTACTGTCACTTTCTACACGCACAATCTGGTCAACGTTTAAAAAAGAAATACCATCATTGGTAGGCAGTGCAACTTTTTTATTGGCTTTCATTTGCTCTTTAAAAAGTGATAATAGTTCTTCCATTTTTTCCGATGATTTAGTTTTTTCTTTCTGCATCAGTTTTTCAACTGCTGCAATCAAATCACTTTTCTCTATAGGCTTTAGTAAATAGTCAATTGCCTTTTCTTTAAATGCCTGTACGGCAAACTGGTTGTAAGCAGTGGTAAAAATAACTTCAAACGAAAAGGGTTTTAGCGCATTGAGCATTTCAAAAGCATTCATGCCTGGCATTTCAATGTCTAAGAAAATAACATCTGGCTGAAGTGTTTTTATTTTTTCAATGGCATCTTCGGGTGAGTTGCATTCGTATAAAACTTTTACCGATGGGCAGTAGGTTTCCAACTGCCAGTGCAGCACATCGGTGCAGCTTACTTCATCATCAACTAAAATGGCTTTAATCATAAACTATGCTGCAATGGTTGTAATTTCCAACTCAACTCTTGTTCCGGCTGGGTTGTTGTTATTGTCGGTTAAATCAATTATGCGGAATTGTTTATCAGTTCCATTTATGCCGGCAAGCCTGTCGCGTGTAATTTGCATACCAAACGATTTGCCTGTGTTGGCATGTTGGCTGCGTTGCTCTCCTGCTTTTTGTCTCCCCACACCATTGTCTTCTATTACCACAAAAAGTTTATCTACCGATTTGCTTTCTACACTTACAGTAATGGTTCCTTTTTCTTTTTTATTCATTAGTCCATGCCAAATGGCGTTTTCAATAAACGGTTGCAATACCATTGGCGGAATTTGCGTTTTCTCTTGCAACACATCACTAGCAATGTTAATGTTAAAATCAAATTTATTGTCAAACCGAAGCAATTCCATTTCAACATAAAGCTTTAATGCTTCCAGTTCATTTGCCAATGGAATAAAGGATGATTTGGAATTTTCAAGTATTAACCGCATCAATTTTGAAAATTTTATAAGATACTCGCTTGCAGTTTCCCTGTCGCTGCGAATAATGTAGCGGTTAATGGAGTTAAGTGCATTAAAAATAAAATGCGGATTCATTTGTGAGCGAAGTGCTTCCAAACGCATTTCGCTCAACTGGTTTTGCAACTGGAATTTTTCTCTTTCATTTTTACGCTTTGTGTTAATTCGGTAAAGATTAAAGCCAAGCCCGGCAAATGCAAGAAGCACAAAAGCTCCTGCGAGAATTAAATTTTTCGAAAACCGTTGTTGCGTCAGCTCTGCCTCTTTCAATTCTTTTTCCTGCTCCGTAATTTTTAGTTGTCTGTCCTTAGTTTGCGATTCGAGTTCTTTTAATGCAAGTGCTTCGCGCTGTTGTGTAAGTTTTAATTCCTGAATTTGCTGTTGCTGGTTTAACAAATTTATTTCCTGTTGTTTTTGTTTTGCTTCCAATACATTTCCGGCAAGCAGTGCTTTTTGTTTTTCTAATTGCAGTTGCTGTATTTTTTTATCGCTGTTTAGTTTGGTAATTTCATTTTCTTTTTTTGCGGTTTCGTATTTGGTGTTTAGTTCAGTTGCGTAAATTACTCTTTCTTTACTACTGATGCTATCTGAAATTGCAATAACCTCATTATAATAGTCAACGGCTTCGTTAAATTTATTTGTTTTTTTGCAAACATCGGCCAGGTTATGAACGTACTTTAAATAGTGTTCGGAATATTTATTCTCTAAACCTTCGTTATATGAATACTTTGCATAATAATATGCCGAGTCGGCCATGCCAAGTGCTAAATATACTTTTGAAAGTGTTGAAGCCGTACTGAAAATATTTATTTTAGCTCCTTCCTGTTTTATACTTTTTTGAAAAGCAGCAATGGCATATTTATAAGATTGCTGAGGCTTGTCTAATTTTAAATATAAATCAGCCAAATTATTTTCAACAAGGGTAATGATGGTGCTGTTTTCAAATTCAACGGCCTTTTGGTAAGCAAGTTCATAATAAAAAAGAGCAGAATCCATTTGTTGCTCTGCCTTATACACGTTTGCAAGATTGTTGTAAACAATATCAAGGTTGTTTTTTATTCCGAATTTAATATTAAGTGCAATGCTCTGATGGTACGCAGCAATGGCCTGCTTATTAATTTTCAGGTATCTGAAATATAGCGAACCCATCACCGAGTAGGCTGCCAGCAATCCTTTTTGTTCGTTTTTTAATTCAAAATATTTGGCAGCATCTATTGTGTATTTCAGTGCATCATCGTATTTGCCTAAATCTGTTAAAATGTTGGCCATGCCATAATAGGAATAAGCAATACCTAAAGTGTCACTCAATGCTTTTTTAATTTGCAATGATTTTTCTGACAACTCAAGTGCTTTGGCTAACTCAAGCTTTCTTTTATAAATAACCGACAGGTTGTTGTAAAGACGGGCTTCTTCCTGTTTATTATTTAACAATACAGCATATTTAAGTGCATGGTTAAATTTTACTTCGGCAACGGAATCTTTTTTTTGGTCTAAAAAAATAATTCCTTCGGTATTTATTGCCTGCATGTATTCTAAGCTGTCATTTAAAAGCTTTGCTCCCTCCTGCGCAAGCTTTACATAAGATAATGCAGCGGCAAACTCTTTATTATCTTTATAATATGCGGCTAATCTTTGTTCGCATGTGAGTTGTTCTTTTGAATATTTTTTTTCTTTAACAAGTGCATAAGCCTCTTTTAAATATTTTATGGCTTCGGATGAATTATTTTTTTATAAAAATTAAATATACTTATGCCGGCTTTTATTTTTTGGGTAGCATCAGTGGTGTTTGCAAATACTGTTTTTAATGAATCAATAGTAGAATTTGTTTGTGCTTTAACGGTTAATTGCATCATTACAAATGCTACTATCCATATCAAAAAAAGTCGGCAAACAAATCCTCCTTTTACAACAGTACCACTGCAATTATTATTTGCATTAGCGGCTAAGTGCACATTAACTTCCATATTGCCGGTTAGAATTTATTATTCAAAAGTAAACATCCTGACGAGTTTATAAAATATAAAACAACTGTCTATCCCCGATGTTTATAAATGCATCATTTGAATTCGGGATGATTTACGTTATTGCTTTGCTTTAATGCTGTATAACCAATCTTGTTGTTTTGGATTCGGTTTTTCCAACGGTGTTTATAAAATAAACACCGTTAGGCAACTGCGATACATTTAATTTTATTTTTTGTGACGAATCAAAAATTTCTGAATTGATAACTGGAGGTTGGTACATTTTTCCCTGCATATCAAACAACTGGATTTGCGAAATGGCTCCGGAGTTTTCTATTGTAAGTTCTGTTGCAGCCGGATTTGGAAAAACTACGGGGCTTATATTTTCTGTTGTAAATTCTTCCAGTTCATCATTAGCAAAACGCGATGCGGGCGATGTGTATTTTCTAATTTTCCAGTTGCTGGTGCCTGTTGTAATATTGGGGTTGAACAGAAGCAGAAATTCGTTGTTGGGAAAATTGGTTGGTGGTGCAGCACAGAGTTGGCGTGGTGTTGCATTAAAACTGTTTTCGAAAACCAAACCTCCACTGCTGTTTAGTTTTAACAGAGTGGTATAGTAGGTTGAGATGGTAGCCCCATTTTGTGAAAAATAGGCAAACACTACACTGCCGTTGGGATTAAGTAAAAAATCGGTTATGAAAAAATTACTTACCGGCAGGAAAATTGTAGTTGAAAGATTGCGAGTGCCGGTTGCCTGCACAGTGGATAGCGAATTATTTAGGCGTCTGAAAAAAACAGAATTAGGATTAACTGTTTCACCGGCAACAGTAATATTACCTGAGCCATCTATCCGTGCATGCGAAATAAAATCATTACCCGGTGTGCTATAGTAGTGCGATGCCATATCAGCACCTGTTGTTCCATTGTATTTTTTAACATAACCTTCTTGTCCGAGTCCTGTAAAATTTCCTCCACCGCCAACTGCAAAAACATTTGATGCGTTATCAATAACCATATCGCGGAAAAAGTCGCGCAAGTTGCCTGACACGTATGGGGAGTAAGTAAAGTAACGTGCCCACTGGTAGCTGCCTGTTGCACTGTATTTAACAATCATGGCCTGATGGTCGGCAGGGGTAAGATAATTGCGTCCGCATAAAACGATGCCTCCCGCAGCATCGCTTACCATTCGTACAGCCTGTTTGTTATATGAGGATGTAAAATTTATGGTGAGGTCGGTGGCGCCTGATGATGTAAGCAACCGCTTAATTCCTACATTTTTTGCAACGGTAGTGCTTGCAGAGGGAGTGTAGTTAACCATAGCGAGTATTTTACCGGTTGTGGTTAAGGATAAATCAGCAGCTCGGTCAAAAACATCAAAGTTTATTAAGGTTGCCCATCTGAATGCAAGCGATGATGAATAAGAAAATAACCATGTATCTATACCACCTGAAGTAGTGTTATTGGTTTCCATAAGTACATAACAATTTCCGGAAGCGTCTACCAAAATTTTATTGATGTCGAGCGTTGTAACGGCTGTTCCAAATGTGAATGAGTTGGAATATAAAAAAGCTCCCGAGGGACTTAGCTTTAATAAGCGCAACACTTTTCTTAAGGCCTGGTTATTTTCGGTACCAGCAGAATAACTGCCTGTGGAATGTGTGGCCATTTTGCCGGCAGAGGGAATGCGTCCCGATACAGTTAGCGTATATTCCCATTGCAGTGTTTGCGCATTTGCATTAAATGCAGAACACACGATGGTTAAAAGAAATAAGAAGAACTTGATTCTTACTAAAGCACTGGTGTTTTTTGTTTGCTTTTGCATGATATTAATTTTTTAGGGTTGATGTATTGTTTTAAAATAATAGTCAAATATCTTAACAGGCTTTTTTGTTTTTGTTGTTTTTGAGAATTTGGTAATTATTTTGAGAATTTGGCAATTTGCGGTATGCAAAAGCGCGAAGTTCGCATAGGAATGAGGTACAACTCCATTCTTTGCGAACTTCGCGTTAGGAAATTAATTTATATCGCTTAAGCCTACTGCGAGATAACGAGCTTGTGGTTTACGGTTGAATTTTTGTCGCGGATGTAGATAAAATAAATACCGGAATTAAAATTCTTAATGTCAACCATTGCTGTTTTCATGCTTTGATATTGCTGCATGTTATATGGTTTGAGATGAACAATTCTACCCGAAATGTCAACAATAGATAGTTGTATTTCCGAAACATCGCTGGAAGATTCAAACTGTATAGTAACCTTATTGTTTGCAGGATTTGGAAACAGCGAATGTATTTTTATCGGAACTGTTGGTTCTGTGTTTTGAGATGCGTTTTGCTGGTGGTGAAACGAAAGTTTGTTGTAGGCAGCTTCGTTACATGCATCAATAGCAGCAGTAAATGCACAACCCTGTGTTGCTGTAAAACCTGGTTTTAAGGTAATACCTCCAGTTGCAGTTGCTGAGAACATAGCATTGGCTCCGCTTGCAAGTGTGGTAGTACAAGTGTTGTTATTGCTAATAGAATTAACGCCTCTGTAATTTATTCCCGAAGTAAGGTTCCCGCACGGAACAATATAGTCCCAATCGGGACAGGTACGTGCAACACCAACAGCATACCATGCCCTTGCTGTTTGCAAAACTTCGTTTGAACACCAACCGAACAAATCAGTGGCAGCGCGCAACGAACCTTCGCGGGCATCAAAATAATTAGAGGCTGAGGTTAGATAATTATTGAGGTTACGATAAGTAATTTGTGCCGCTTTGGTTAAGCCAATTCCGGTAACGATATATGTTTGGTTGGTATCATTGGTACCTGATCCTCCTAGTGTTAAAAGATAAAACCAAAAATTTTGCACCCCGCTGTTTATATGCACTCCACCCTTATCATAACTTCCTGATGGCGGATACCAGAAGTCGCCCATATACGTATCGGGCTGGCTGTATGCATTTGGATTTGCATAATCTCTAACCGGATCTCCCGTTTCAAGTCCATTAATCCAATCCATCATGCCAAGTGAATAGGAACTCAATACACTCACCAAAAATATCGGCAAACGATTCGTTTAGCGCACCGCTCTCGCCCTGATAAACAAGTCCGGCACTATACTGCACCACGCCATGTGTAAACTCATGCCCAACAATATCAATGGAGTTAATATCGTCTGTTGCAGCACCGGTTGCTCCAGCACCAAAAAACATTGCGTTATATATTGGATCCCATTTTGCATTGTCAACTGTATTCCACAATCCACCAAGTATTTCGCTATAGGCATCCACTGTACCATTGCTGTTGTTATAACTTAGCCTGTTGTGATTAAGTTTAAAATAATCGTAGGTTTTTCTCATTCCAAAAAAGGTAGTAACCCCTGCACGCATGTTATAGCCGTTGGTTCCGTCCGGATCAGTCCATGCACCATTGGCATCGCCATAATTGTAAGGAAGAATGGGGTCGCCCTGCGGGTTCTGATGCGTGCCTCACCAGTGCATTGTGCTTCTAAAAACCAATTGTTATTTGGCCATCCGAAATAGGCTGCCGTAAATGTTTTGCTTCCATACCAAGAAGTGTTGCCGGTGTTGTTGTTACATTCAACAGCCAGCTGAACCTTACTCATAATCTCACCGGTTACGGCATCTACGTAAATATCCTTTGATTCGGTTGAAGGTAATACTACCATCCTGAAATAGTACGCAAGGTTTAAATTATCTGAAGTAAAATCTCCATACGTGTTTTTCCTACAAATAACCAACTGCCCTTTGGGTTTACTGAAATCTTTCTGTCCGTTTGAGTTTTTACTTAAAACATCTGCCAGCTCAGGGTGTTCCCAAATAAAATACTGTACATTTTGTAAAGATGATTTTGCATTTTCAAACGCTGTTTGCTCATCAATAGAATTGGAAACATTTAAATCAAGATTTTCGGCCCAGTGTCCGTTTACACTTTTTAAATATTGCCCGTTGTGGTGAGCAATAACCTCGGCACCAATAATTTTTACTCCTTTATGGTATTGCTGAAACCGGAAGTGCGTAAAGCCAATTTCGTCTGACTGCACTTTGTATTCTTGCATATCATCAAACTGTGTTAAGCCAAACATTTGTTTTTGATAGGTAAACAATGTTTGTACATTAAGTGTATTTCCTTCTCTAAAGTCTATCCAGCCATTGGTTGTAACAGGCTTTGCAAATTCTTCTAAAAGCGTTTGCCTGTTTTGTGCCAATGCCGGTAAACTTAGCAGAGCACCCATACAGAGAACAATTATTCTGTGCATGGATATTTTTATGTTTATGTTCATTGTGTGTTTTTTTAAAGTTTATTACACAATTACTTATTGAGTTTGGCTTCCAATTCTTCCAAACGCTTGTTGAGTTGCAGGATATAAAGATTGGCTTCTTCTAACTTCTTTAATAAAACAGTTTGCATTTCACCAATAGCAATGCCACCTTCCGTTTCCATTTCTTTTGCTGAGGGCACACCAGGCAAATGACTGTTTGTGGAAATAAATTCTTCTAGCTTTTTTAACGGCATCAATTCATAATCTTTTGCAAAAACATAATCGGGCCAGTTGGCCTGCAGTAATACTTTTAACTCTGTACACATTACTTTGCCAGCAACGGAAAGTTTGTATCCGCTTGCAGCCTGAGCACTGCCTATGCAAACTGTTGCACTTGCATTTTGATCTTGCAAAATAACTTTACCGGTATTGGCAGAACTGCGCAAATACCAATCGCCTGTTGTTCCAAAATGCACCCAACTTATATTTGCACCTTTACTTGTATTTACAAATTTTGCAGTAGCCAATGTTGTCCCTGTTTGCTGAACAGAAAATTTACTGTCGGCAATTGTTGTTGTGCCGATGCCTACGGCTCCGCCTGTGTAGGTGTTTTGCACAAAGTAACCAGCCCAGTTAGTAGTCCCTCCGCTTGCACTTGCATATACACCATAGTTAAGTGGCGATGCACCAGATGATGTGGCGTACAATGCAGTGTTGCCCGTAGTTGATGTTCCGGTTGTAGACAAATAAGCACCATAGTTTTGAGCACCTGCACCTGTAGCTGTTGCATATATACCATAAGCATTTAACCCGGCAGCAGAGTAGCCGACACCGTATAATGCATAATTAGCAGATCCTTCAGAGGCAGTACCGTAAACTCCTATGCTATTTCCACCTGCACCACGCCCCTGCGCATACATGCCGTAAGCACTCCCTGTGCCAGGATTGTTGGCAACGCTGTATAAACCATAAGAGGTACTTGTTCCATTATAGTTATTACTAAGGTTAACACCACGCAATTCGGTTGAAGTCAAAACATCAAATCTATAAACCGGAGAGGCAACACCTAATCCGAGCCTACCGTTAGCATCAAGATTCATACGCAGCGTGTTTGACGTACGAAACCTGAGTGGTTGTGCATCCGTAGTTCCAAGAAAGTTAGCACTTGAAGTTGCTGCGTTTCCTGTTAAGCTCCATTGAGCATTTGCCTGCAAGGTTACTGTAACCAGCAATGCTGTGATAAGTGTTTTTAATTTGGGTTTCATTTTTATGCTTATTTAAAATTTTGTTAAGCAAATATGATATGGACTCAGGGAAATAAATAAGCTTTTTTAGTATTTGGCGGTTTTAGTTAGAATTTGGGAAGGTGTAATTAAAAACAAGAACGGAACGCTTGTTAAAACAAGCGTTCCGTTCTTTTAAAATGATTTATGTAAATGCTATTGCTTTATAAATTTTGTTTGATGAAACCCGTTGCCATCTTCAATTTTTAAAATGTAAATTCCACTTTGCAAAGCGCTTACATCAATTTTATTTTCAATAACTGAAACAGGAATTATTTTGCCTAAAGCATCAATTACTAGAGCTGATTGAATTTGATTAATGCTTTTAATTGTTAGCTTACTTTGTGCCGGATTTGGAGAAATTATTAAATCGTAATTGCTTGTTGCATTATTATTTATGCCAACAGTTCCTGCACAAAGTGATGAAAAATAGCTGTTGTCAATTCCGCTTGAGCCATTAGGTAAAGTCATGGTATAACTATCAAGCACAATTGTTGCATTATGCCTGCCGCCTAAAAACAAACAATCTTCTGAAAGCAATAGCACGTCATTAACCGGTGCGTTGCTGCTAAGTGTTTTATCCCATAATGTACTATATGAAGGAGTCATTTTTAAAACATGTGCTGTGTTAAATGCACCATCTCCCGATATGTAATAATTACCATTATTCACAATTATCTCTTTAATTTTTGAAGCGGCTCCTGCAATTAAAATTGAATCAACAAATTGAGGAGAGCCTGTTGCTGCATTTAATTTATAGATGTATCCATTAGGAAAATTACTTTTAGAAACACCACCAATTGTAACTGTTCCGAACAAAGCATAAAAGGAACCATACACATCACCATTGGCATCTGCGCTAATTCTAAAAGTTTCGGCAAGTGATGCAGTAACCGGTGTGCTCCAAAGTTGATTGAAGTTACTGTCAAATTTTATTATTTTATTTCCTGCCTGCGCAATTATGTTGTTACCTGCATCACAAACAATGTTATGCCATTGTGGGTTCATAAGATTCCCTGAAATAGAACCCGAAATGCTGAAATCTACTATGCCAGTAGCCGGGTCAAGTTTATATAATGTTTGGTCATTTTGATTTATGATTGGAGTGCCGGAATTGTCAATTGCTATAGAATAAACACTTGAGCTAATACCGCTTACCCAAATAAAATTACCGGAACTGCTGTACTTAACTACAAAACCACCATTGCCTGAGGGCAATGTGATTCCACCAAATGATGCTGGCTGAAAAGCCGGGATTGCACCGCATACATATACATTGTTGTTTTGGTCAACAGATATTGCATACGCTTTGTCGTTGTTTGGCATTGAAGTACCACCTTGCTTTAACCACAATACATTGCCTGTGGCATCGGCTTTACCCCAATATGCACCACCTGCACCAGCAGGTACTGTTTGCGTACCTAAGGTGATAGCATCAGTATGTGAGCCGCAAAAGTAGGTGTTGCCACTATTGTCTTTGGCAACAGAAATTATTTCGTTTCCCTGCGTACCGGCTGTATTAAAATTTAACCCTTGAAAAGTTGGTGTTTGAGAATACAGGAGCGCAGGTGATAGAATTGCAATTAACAGAGTAGATGTTTTTTTCATAGAAACTTTTTTAGATGATTAGAACTAATTTTAGCTGTGAAATGTTTAATAAAACTTTATGCAGCAATAGTATTGCACAGTATTAAACGAGTCAATACCACATTAACGGTAATTTATATAAGTACAGGTACGGATGTTAATTTTTAAAAAAATGCTGCAATTTCTAATAAAAGGATAAAAACAATTAAGGTGGTTATCCAAGTTCAATAAGCACTTCGTTTTTTTCTACACGATTGCCTTTTGAAACTTTTATCTTTTTAACTTTTGCATCAGCAGTGGCTTTTAAAATGTTTTCCATTTTCATTGCTTCAAGCACTACCAGATTATCGCCTTTTTTTATTTCTGTTCCTTCTTCAACCAATACATTTAAAACCAAACCGGGCATTGGTGCTTTTAAGTCGTTTACTTTATTATTAAGTAAGGTATCCATCCCCAAAGCATGGAGCAGCTCATCATAACGATCTTTTAACTGAACCGTATAAACATTGTTGTTTACTTTAATCTTAAAAGTTTTGGAAGTAGTATCATGTTCAATAATACGGGTGCGGTAAGATTTGTTTTGATGGAGTGCATGAAAAGCGTCATTCCCAAAATCAGCAATATCTAATTTTTCCTCGTTTCCGTTTACCAAGAAAACGCCTTCTTCTTTTTTCTCAATCTTTATTTCTTTGCTATTGATAATTGCTTTCATTATTCAATAAGGTTTTTAAATTAAACAATCTTAACTTTTTTCTTCGGCTTTTATCACCTTCATTTTTACCTGATCAATTCTATTTTGGTGAAGGGTTTGAATAGTGATAATAAAAGGTGGAATAGAAATTTCTTCTTTGGGTTCGGGTATATTTTCATGCTGGTGCAGAATAAATCCTGCAAGTGATTTGTAAGAATCGTTGTATGGTAAGTTTAAGTGATATTTTGTGTTGAGGTAATCTATTTCCAATCTTCCTGAAAAAATAAATTCATTATCACTTATTTTTCCTTCCACCAAATCTTCAATATCATGCTCATCATTTATCTCGCCAAAAATTTCCTCCATTATATCTTCAACAGTAACTATTCCGCTTGTTGAGCCAAACTCATCAACCACAACTGCAACACTCCGGTGATTTTCTGTAAAGTGCGACAACAAATCTTTTGCAGGTAATGTTTCCGGAAAAAGGCTCACAGGCAAAACCATGCTTTGAATTGATTCGGGGTTCTTAAATATTTCGGAAGAGTGTACAAAACCAATAATGTTATCGGGAGATTGGCGGTACACCATAATTTTTGAAACTCCGGTATCAGTAAATTTTTTCTTCAGCACAGGAATGGATTCTGTTTCGCTAATGGAAATAATTTCGGTACGTGGAATCATGCACTGACGGATTTTTAAAGATTCAAAATCCAGTGCATTCTGAAACATTTTTATTTCTGTTTTCAATTCGCTCTTGCCTGCGTTCTTATTTATTTCGGTTATGTAATTATCTAAATCAATTCTTCCAAACTCAGGAGTTTCTTCACTAAAATCAATTTTAAAAAGCAGTTTCAATACAAAATGTGTTATCTGTAAAATAAGCCAAACGGCTGGAAACAGAAATATATAACTAAACCAAATGATGATAGAAAAAAAGTTGAGTGTTTGATTGGGATTGATACTGAATAATACCTTTGGCAAAAACTCACCTGCTATCAGTAAAAATATGGTAGTAATAATGGTTTCAATAACAAGTATAGGAAATTCAGATTGATAGTTAAACGGAAGCCACTCTTGTATGTATGGTTTTAAAAGCTGAGACATGTAGGTTCCATAAATAACCAATGCGATGTTCATGCCTACAAGTACTGTGCAAATAAACTTGCTGGGCGATTTTACAAAGTACGAAAGTATGCGTGCACTTAATTTGCCTTGTTTATTGTCAAGTTCAATTTGAAATTTATTGGATGACAGGTAAGCTATTTCAATTCCCGAATAAAAGGCTATGAAAAGTATGGTGGAAAAAATTACAAGCAAATAATCCATTTTTACTTGTTGCGTTTTTCAAAAGCAATACGTTGCTTGCGCCTTATGGTATAAAAAACAGCAGCTATGGCAGCAATTATAAATATGAATACAGCTTCGCCCAGGCTTGCAGTAATCCATTTATATACTCCAAACAAAAAACCAAGCACAGTTATTATTAACCAGGAAATTTCAAGGATTCGGAGCGTGTTCATTTTTGTTAATGGTTATAATTCCTTTTATGTCAAAAATCTTGTACTTCGTAAAATCTTCGTTCGACTCAAAACCATTGCCCATAATTATTTCATCGGCTGTGGTAATCTTTACAAATTCCTGCGAATATATTTTCCTTGTCTTTTCGTCCCAAATTAAATGCTCGGTATTAAGCTTTTCACCTTTGGTGTTTACAACCACTACATCGTTTTTAGCCTCCATAATCTGTTCACTGTCTTTGCGTATTGCGTATTTACTGGTAAGTGTGGATGTTACCTGCAAACTGTCATCATAAAACTCAACTTTAACACCGGCAGGCATTTCTACAACTGGCTTTGGCAAAACAAATCTTTTTAACTCAGGCGCATTTACCTTAACGCGAATTTTGGCAGAATCGCTGTACAGTATTTCAATGCTTTTGCCTTGCTCAACAGGGTCGGTATTTCGGGCAGTAACTTGGTTTACTTTATCCAAATCATTTTCGCAGGATGCAAAGAACAACGGGAGTAAAGTTATGGCAAATAGGATTGTTAAATGCAGAAAATGTTTATAATGTTTAAACATACAGTATTGACCTAATGTGTGTAAAATTAATTTATTGGAGTTAATGAGCGAATTCTAATACCTGCTGGTGATTGATTGCAGCCCAAGGTTACAAACACATTGGTGTTATAAAAACTAATAATTGAGTATGTACTAACGACTATATGCCAATGTATTTTTCGGAAACAAATAAAATGAAATGGTAACGGAACAATACACCCTTAGTGAAAACCAATTCAAAATAGTAACTGATTTTATGCAGGAGTTTTTGCCTCCTTGCAAACCATCTTGTCATTTGTCCAATGAGTTGACGTATGTACATGCTGTGGTAAGTAAAATGTTAAAACAAAGGTTCCGTTTTTCTTTAGACCTTGAAGCTTTTCTTGAATTATGTTTACTTAACAGCTATGAAATAAGTACACGCAAAGCTTCTTTCGATTATGTTAGAAAAGAATACAAACCCGATAAAGAGGGAACGTACCTAAATTCTAATCCTTTATATAAAAAGCATAATGCCGCTTTCATTTATTTAAATATTGAAGGCATAGAAGTACATAAGTTGATGAAAACTGTCTTTGCCAAACCATTATACACAGTAAATGTAACAGTTGATGCGAAACGACTAATGGAGGACAGGCTAATGAAGTTTAGGGGCGGTTATTAATGAGCATGATAATTCGGGAGTGTTCAACCAACTGTGCTTTTAAAAAATTCTTTTGAAGAGAAAGAAGCCAGCGGGCTCCTTCCCCTTCTCCAGATTTGTTGATTTGTCCATTACAAACATACTTTTTTATTGTTGATTAATACGTTCTTCAAATAAGATTTGCATTTGAGCAGAGATGAGTTTCCATCCTTGTATTTGTGATTTCCATCTGCCGTTGATGTTATGATGCACTAAGTAAAGTACTTTGAGCAATGCCATATCAGAGCTGAACACGCGTTTGGATTTGGTTACTTTCCGGAGTTGACTGTGAAACGACTCTATGATGTTGGTAGTGTAAATTACTCTGCCTTATTTCCTGCGGATATTTAAAATAATTACTCAGCCGTTCCCAGTTAGCAAACCAACTTTTTATCATAGACGGATATTTTTGTTTTCCATTCTTTTTTCTAATTCATCTAATGCTGTTTGTGCCTGTTCTTTGGTGCTGGCTGTGTAAACTTTTTCAGTGATGCCATTACCGGTTTTAAATCTTTATAGGCAACATATTTAGTGCTGTTGCGGAGTTGATGCACCACGCAAAGCTGCACTTCAGTTTGTGGAAAAACACTTTCAATGGCTTCGGCAAATCCTTTCAGGTTATCAATGCAGGCAATAAGTATATCCGTTACACCTCTGTTCTGCAAATCACTCAATACCTGCAACCAAAATTTTGCACCTTCGGTTTCATTGATATAAAGACCCAGCAAATCTTTCGTTCCATCTCTGCCTACGCCCAGTAAGCAATGAACGGCTTTGGTTTTTATGCTGCCTGCTTCTTTTACTTTGTAATGAATAGCATCCAGCCATACAAATGGATACACACTCTCTAACTGGCGGCTTTGCCAAGGCTTTTACATCTTCGATAATACTATCGGTAATGGCCGTTAATGTGGATGGAGCTACCGTTAATCCATACAACTCATCTAAGTGTTTGGCAATGTCGTTATAGCTCATGCCATAGCTGTATAGCGATATAACTTTGTGGTCTAACGCTTCGCCTAATACGGTTTTTTCGCTTGGGTAAAATCTGCGGCTCAAAGGTACTGTTGCGGTCCCGCGTGTTTCTATCACCACTTTGCCAAAGGAGGTTTTTTACGCCTTTGCTCATTTTACCGTTTCTTCTGTTAACACTTTCATCGCTATCCAAATGGGCTTGCAGTTCGCCTTGCATTCCGGCTTCCAAAATGCGTTTGAGCAGCGGTGCCAATACACCGTCTTTGCCTTCTAATTTTTGCCCGAACGCAAGCCTTCTATCGCCTCGCGTTCAAACAATTCGTAATTGAATTTTTCTTCTACCATTGTGTGTCAAATTTATTTGTTTTCTTTTTTGTTTGACACAGTTGGTTGAATAGACTCGATAATTCAGGAAGTTTGTTGAACTTGCACACAATACACACTCACTCTGTTTTTTTAAACATCATCAGACGGTAATCTGGGTTAATTTTTAATCCGGTTCCTAAGCCTCAACCTCGCTAAAAAAACTTCCTTGCTTTTAAATCATAAGCATTGCCTTTAGTCAGCACATGCACAACCAAATTTTCAATAGAAATAGGAGAGCCTTCCTGCAAATCGGCAATGTTATTGTGACGGATATTGTGCCCATCAACAATAATAACAAGGCCGCTACCAATTATTTCAAGATGGTTACCGTCACTTATCAATACTCCTGTATCTTCTCCTAAGCCAATTCCTATACAACTTGGGTTGCTTGCCACAGCCTGCGCCAACCTACCAAAGCGGCTGCGTTTATCAAAATGCGAATCAATAATTACATCTTTAATTAAAGCAAGACCTGTAGTAATTTTCACTTCGCCTTTTATAAGAGCACCACTACTACTGCTGGTATATCATAGTATTACTCATTGCCATTGCCCCGGCACTGGTTCCTGCTATTACAAAATTTTCGTTCTGGTAGCGCTGATGCAAAATTTTTAAAATTTCTGTTCCTCCAAAAATAGTGCTTAAGCGTAACTGATTGCCTCCGGTAAACATAACACCATCGCATTTTTTTATTCGTTCAATGTATTCAGGGTTTTGAGCATCCTCACGATTGCGAATGTGCATTGCAGAAACATCTTTCCATCCGAGTTTAGAAAATGCATCGTTATAATTTTCGCCAACTTCTTTAGGAATAGAACTTGCTGTTGTAATAACCTCAATATGTTTGGCATGACCGCCAATTTCGTGCATTACCCTACTGAGTATTTGCAGTTCAAAAAAATTGAGATTGTTTTTTTGGTCAAAATTCGGTTCGGCTTCTGTTCCTTTGTCTTCGTTTCCGCCAATGGCAATCAGCTTGCCTTTAGGAATTTCCATATCTGATTTTATGTTTATGTAACCCCCGCCCCCAAACGTAATTTATGCGAGGCTAAAATAAGTTTTAATGGTTACTTAAAGCATACTTTACTTAGACTTTACAACATATTATTGTGCATATTTTGATATTAATAACAGGCTGTCTATTTTCAGCCGATAAACCAAATTCGAATTTCAGATTGGGGATTTGAGAATTGCGTATAATCCCCTAACTGCCCTAATCCCTCAATAACTCATTCGTAAATTTATACCGTGAAGATACTTGAAATACGCCCAATGCGCGGACCCAACTACTGGAGCATACGCAGGCACAAACTAATTGTAATGAAGTTAGACCTTCAGGACCTTGAAGAAAAGCCTACAGACAAAATACCTGGCTTTAGCGAAAGGTTAGAGAAAACGTTCCCTTCTATGTTCAGCCACCGTTGCAGCGAAAGTTTTGAAGGCGGATTTTTTCACCGGGTTAAAGAGGGCACCTGGATGGGGCATGTAATAGAACACATTGCATTGGAAATACAAACCCTTGCAGGAATGGACGTAGGCTTTGGCAGAACACGTGGAACGGGTGAGCATGGCATTTATCATGTAGTGTATTCTTACATGGAAGAAAAGGTAGGTGTGTTTGCCGGAAAAGCAGCAGTGCGCATTGCCCAGGCGTTGGTTGATGGAGTAGATTATAATTTTGATGACGACATTCAGAAGATGCGAGAGATACGTGAAGAGGAAAGACTCGGTCCTTCAACAGGTTCTATTGTAGAAGAGGCCGCAGCACGTGGAATTCCGTGGATACGATTGAACAGACATTCCTTAGTTCAGTTGGGTTACGGGGTAAATCAAAAAAGAATACAGGCAACTATTGCAAGTACAACCAGCAGCATTGCAGTTGAAATTGCCTGTGATAAAGAAGACACAAAAAATTTATTAGAGGCGCAAAGCATTCCTGTACCTCGCGGAAAAATTATTCGTGATGAGGAAGATTTAAAGACGCTATTGATGATTTGGGTTATCCGCTTGTACTCAAACCATTGAACGGAAATCACGGTCGGGGCGCTACTATTAACGTGCGCACGTGGGAAATGGCAGTTGAAGCATTGGCTATTGCAAAAAAAATATCGCGTTCTGTTATTGTAGAAAAATTTATTACCGGTTACGACCATCGCATACTTGTTATCAATTACAAATTTATTTGTGCTGCTCAGCGCAAACCTGCAGCAGTGTTTGGTGATGGTAAATCAACCATTCAACAATTGATTGATGTGGTTAACAGCGACCCGCGCAGGGGTTATGGTCACGAAAAAGTTTTAACAGCCATAAAAGTTGACGAAATGACAGAGCAAATCTTGTCAGAAAAAGAGCTAACATTAAATTCGGTTTTAAAGAAAGGCGAGGAATTGTTTTTAAAACGTACTGCTAATCTTTCAACAGGCGGTACGGCAACAGATGTTACTGACATTGTTCATCCATACAATGTTTTTATGTGCGAACGCATTGCCAGAATAGTAGGTCTTGACATTTGCGGTATTGATATAATGACACCTGACATCAGTGAGCCGTTGACAGAAATTGGTGGTGCCGTGCTGGAAGTAAATGCTGCACCAGGCTTCCGTATGCACATTGCTCCTACTGATGGGTTACCTCGTAACGTTGCCGAACCGGTAGTAGATATGCTTTATCCTCCCGGATCATCGTCTCGTATTCCGATTATTGCCGTAACGGGCACCAATGGTAAAACCACTACCACACGCTTAATTGCCCATATTGCAAAAACATGTGGACACAAAGTTGGCTTTACTACAACGGATGGCATATACATACAAAACCAAATGTTGCAAAAAGGTGATTGCACCGGTCCGCAAAGTGCAGAGTTTGTTTTAAAAGACCCAACAGTTGATTTTGCTGTTTTGGAAACTGCGCGAGGTGGAATATTACGTGCAGGTTTAGGTTTTCATAATTGTGATATTGGTGTGGTAACTAATGTAGCTGCCGACCATCTTGGGTTAAAAGGCATAAACACCATTGAAGATATGGCGCGTGTTAAAGCAGTAGTGGTTGAAGCCGTTAAACCAACGGGCTATGCTATACGTAATGCCGATGCTAACCTGGTTGCTGCCATGCACAAAAATTTAGATTGCAAGGTAGCTTACTTTTCATTGGACGAAAAAATCCAATAATTAAAAAACATTGCGAAGAGGCGGGCTTGCTGCTATACTTGAAAATGGTCATGTTACAATTTGCAAAGGCACGGAAACTGCGTGTACATAAAGTAGTAAACATTCCGCTTACGTTTGGCGGGCGCGCAGTATTTATGATTCAGAATATTTTGCCTGCCATACTTTCAGGATTTATCCGCAACTTTAAAATTGAAGATATCAGGCTTGCATTGGAAACATTTATACCATCACCGGTTACCACTCCTGGACGCATGAATATGTTCCAGTTCCGTAAGTTTAATGTTTTGGTTGATTATGCGCACAACCTGCCGGCTTTCAGGCTATAGCCAAGTTTTTAGAAAAAGTGGATGCAAAACCAAAGGTAGGTGTTATTGCCGGTGTAGGCGACAGGCGCGATGAAGATATTATTGGCTTAGGCCAAATGGCTGCCAACATGTTTGATGAAATTGTAATAAGGCAAGACAGAAATTTACGTGGCAGAACAGAACAGGAAATCATAGATTTTATGCTAGAAGGAATAAAATCGGTTGATGCTAAAAAACCTATCAAAGTAATTCCGTTAGAAAAAGAAGCAATTGATTACGCTATAACGAACGGCAAGAAAGGTTCTTTCATTGTTATATGCAGCGATGTAGTGCCGGATGCATTAGACCAGATTATGCAACTGAAAGAGAAGGACGATAAGTTTGAGATGCATTTAGAAGATATACCTAATCAGCATTGAAAATTTGTGTAATATGCGTACAAGGCTTTTTGCTTTAGCTCTGTTTCAACTATTGTTAGTTAATAGTTTTTGTCAAGACACTACTTTTTTTAGGAAAAGAGGAGAAAAGATCAGTGATCGTAGTGAAGCAAATTTAATTATAATAAAAACAAAAGAGTTTAACGGAAATTATGTTGTAACGGAGTTAGATGGGAAGTTTAAAAGATTCTCAGAAAAAATTTTTACTGATGAACAAGAACAAAACTTAATACAGGAAACTTTTTTTTCTGCCCAAAATGAAAAACTACTTATCACAAATTTTGTTAATGGGGTAAAAACAAATTCAATTTGTTTTGGACAGGGAGGCAGTGGATTTCTAAATACAACTATGATGGCGATCAAAAAATTGATATAGCCGATAATCCGGCAATAACGGATTATGATGCGATATTTGAATACATTGGACACATGCCTGAATTCCCCGGAGGAGAAAAAAAACTATTAAAATATCTTACAAAAAAAATTAAGTATCCAAAGGAAGCATTAAATAATGGAGAAAGTGGTATACTTTATTTTTCTTTTGTTATCAATAAAACTGGCGCGGCTGAAGATGTAAAGTTGGTTCAAGGGAAAGGCGAATCGCTTATAAACGAAGCCACCCGTGTTATAAACGAAATGCCAGCGTGGAAACCCGGAACAGTGAATAATAAAAATGTACGGGTGCGCTATAATTTACCTATCAGGTTTATTATTCCTCAATATTAACTCTGATTCCTTTGCCGCTTCAAATCTAATCAGTCAAATGTTGTGCTTATGAAGAAAAACTTCAGGAAAATTTTCATTGCTCTAATTTTTTTTATTGACAATTCTGATTCCTTCGCCCAAAAAACTGAGTGGCAAAGAGATATTGGATTTCTGATACAAGAGTTGCAGGGCAAATCAAATTTATTCTCACAAGGCAAAGATTTTGAAGCCTTTAAAAATGAATTACATGCCTTTGCAGATAATATAAATGACAGCACACCTAAATTTTCTTTAGTATTGAAACTCAAACAAATTTTTGCAAAGCAAAATGTCATTCATTTTAATGTAATGCTCTATACAAACCGCGAAAAGGAAATCTATCTTCCTTTTCGTTTTTACCAGTTTGAAAATAAAGTGTGTATTGTTGCATCAACCGAAGAGTTTAAAAATTACAATGGTTATGAGTTAATTGCGATAAATAATTTTAAAATTAACACTGTTATTGATTCATTGAATACCCTGGTTCCTGCAGAAACAGAGGGATGTAAAAAAGGAATACTTGAGGTGTTGAGTTACGTTGAGGCACTGATGTATTTTGGTTTTGCCGATAACAATGAAATTAAATTAAAATTGACAGATAAAAACGGGGACAATTCAGTTTTAGCAGTTGTTCCATCAAAACTAACAATATCTAATGAAGGGCTGATTGCATATACAGCGGAGAAAACTCCATTTTATGTTAAAAACGGAAACGAATGGTTTTATTCGGAATATATCTCACAAGATAGTATTTACTGCATTCAATACAATAAATGCTGGAGTAAAGAGTTGGAAAAAAAGTTTGGCAGAAAATCAAGTGCCAAGGCAGCTCCTTCTTTTGAGCGTTTCACAAAAAGGGTAAAGGATGATTTAGAAAAACTATCCTACAAAAAAATAGTTGTTGATCTGCGATTAAATACCGGTGGCGCTTCGCCTCAGGGAAAAGATTTTATTGATGAAGTATTTGCAGATGAAAAATTTAAAGACAAAATTTTTCTTGTCACCAGTAATAGAACTGCCTCATCAGCAATATTAAATGCTGTTTATCTTAAGCAAAAAACTAACTGTATTACAATTGGTGAAGAACCATGCGGCAAACCAAATCATTTTGGTGAAATAAAGGTTTTTGTTTTACCCATGAGTAAAGTACGATTATGCTACCCTACAAAATATTTTCAGAATGTAAATCCGCACGAAAATTATTTTAAACCGAAATTCGTGTCTCTACTTCTTACATTGATTTTCTTACCGGAAATGATCCAGATATCAAACAATTTTAAATTACAACAAATGAATATCCGTTTCATCTTTTTTCTGATCATTTTAAGTCTTGCATTTGTTGGCATGTACTTTATTGGCAAAAAATCTGCCGAAGAAAAAATGCAAACAACCTTAGTGGAGAACTATGATCTGATAAAGAAAATTGCTGAGTTAAGTACGCTTGAAGTGCAGGGCAGTTCGGAATTAGATGTTAAACCAATAGCCGATGGCTCTTACATATCATCGCTTAAAAATTTATTTTTTGAGAATTCAGTTTATCTGCGCGTTCCTTACACAGCCAAGTATGGTGTTGATTTAAGCAACATGAAAATGGATGTGCAACACGAAAGCAAAAAGGTAAAGATCAGTTTGCCGCATGCAAAACTGCTGAGCTATGAGTTGAAGCTTGATAAAATTTCTGCCAATAACAGGCGAGGCTGGTTTGTGCTGGAAGATGACAACACTTATTTATCGGTACAGGAAAAGTTGTACAAGAACAGCCGTGAAACATTGGAGAAAAATAAATATCATATTGCTGCTGCTGAGGCTAATATTACCAAAATGCTTGTAGATTATTTTAAAGCTTTTGGTTTAGAAAGTTCAGTAGAGTTTTCGCCAAAACTTTATAATTCACCTAAAGAGATGAAACATTAACGAAATAAATCCTAATCCCACTTTTCACACACCTTCGTTAAAAACATTATTCTAATAGACGTTCCCCCTTGGCCTATTGTCTAAATTCGCGGTTTGTATTGGTCAATGCAGGTTATCACATTAACAACAGATTGGGGAATAAGAGATTTTTACGCAGCAGCGTTAAAAGGAGCATTGCTTTCGGTAAGCGAAAATTTTAACATCGTTGACATTACTCACCAAATAGATCCATTTGACTTAACCAAGGCATCTTTTGTTTTTAAAAATGCGTTTCATTTTTTCCCTCCTAAAAGCATACATCTTGTTGCCGTGTCAAGTCAAATGGATAATGAATCATCATGGCTTATTGCTACTTACAAAACACATAAAATAGTGTGTAAGGACGATGGTTTTTTATCTTTGGTTGTAACAGATGCGTTTGACTCGGTTGTTCGTGTTGATTATTCGACAGGGCTTACTATAACAAAGGAACGTGAGCTGATGGTGAGCATTGCTAGCGGACTTACTAAAGATATCTCACCTGAAAGTTTTGGCCCAGTTGTAACAGATTACAGACGCAGCAATTTATTTGCCCCTGTTATTGACGAAGCAATAATTAAAGGCGCAGTTATTTATGTAGATGAATTTGGTAATGTTATCAGCAATATTTCCCATAATGTCTTTGAAGATGCGCGCAAGGGTCGGCTGTTTGAAATTGATGCACGCAAGCAGCAATATATCATCAACTCATTAAACAACCGCTACGAAGACAGCGACCGTGGTGAGTTGCTTGCGCTTTTTAATTCATCAGGGCTATTGGAAATTTCGGTAAGGCATGGTGATGCTGCCGGTTTGCTGGGTTTAAAGTTTGGCGATACAGTTAGAGTAATGTTTAAATAAGGTATGATTACACGGCTTGTTAAACTTCCTGTTAAGCAGGAAAAAACCCATGAGTTCAGAAATCTTTTTGAAAATATTAAAGACACCATTAGAGGTTTTGATGGATGCATTCATTTAGAGCTGTTTGCTGAAAACATCAATAGCGGTGTGCATTTTACATACAGCATTTGGGAGAGCGAACAATATTTAAACAAATACAGGCTAAGCGAATTTTTTAAAAAAACATGGGCAACAACCAAAACCATGCTTGCCGATAAACCCGATGCATGGAGTTTAGAAAAATTTAAGAATGCATATACAACGAAAAACTATTTTTGGCAGTCATATTAAATCCACTAAAAGAATTTTAAGCTTTGTTTTCACTACTTAAAAAGGAAGTAAGTACTTTTCTTAATTCACTCACCGGTTACATAAGCATTTGGGTTTTTTTAATAACCATTGGTTTGTTTATGTGGGTCTTTTCAGGTGCAGGGTTTAATGTATTGGATGCAGGTTACGCAAGCATCGACAGTTTGTTTGTAATTACTCCATGGGTTTACATGTTTTTAATTCCCGCAATTACCATGCGTTTATTTTCTGAAGAGCGCAAAACCGGAACCATAGAATTATTGCTGACTAAGCCATTAACCGAGTTACAAATAATTCTTGCAAAATATTTTGCAGGTGTGTTACTGGTTTTGTTTTCGCTGCTGCCTACGCTTGTTTATTTCTACACGGTTTATGATTATGCTTTGCCGCAAGGCAATGTTGATACTGGTGCAATTATAGGCAGCTACATTGGTTTGTTTTTATTAGGAGCTGCATTTGTAGCCATTGGTCTGTTTGCAAGCTCGCTTACCGATAACCAGGTTATTGCTTTTATCATCGCATTGTTCTTTTGTTTTTTTTGTTATGCAGGATTTGAATCGGTGAGCAGCATTTTACCTCCCGGACCTGTTTCCGTCCTTGCATTGCAACTTGGCATCAATACACATTAAAGCAGTATTAGCCGTGGCGTTATTGATACGCGCGATGTTGTTTATTACATCAGCCTTATTGGTTTTTTTATCATGCTCACTAAATTAAAATTAGAAAGCCGAAAGTGGTGATGAATAAAAACAGAATAAGAGAAATTCCATAATTGGTTTTGTGCTGTTGCTTGTAGTAATTGTGCTGGCAAATGTTTTATCGTCATTTGTTTTTACGCGAGTTGATTTAACATCAGAAAAGCGATTCACTTTATCACAGGCAACTAAAGATGAGTTAGCATCATTGCAAGATATTGTTTATTTTAAAGTTTACCTCAGTGGCGATTTGCCTCCGGGGTTTCAACGCCTGAGCACTGCCACACGCGATATGCTTAATGAAATGCGCCAATATGCAAAAGGAAATTTAGAGTATGAGTTTATTGACCCATCTGCTCTTGAAGACGAAAAACAAAGAACTGATTTATACAAACAACTTTCGGAAAGAGGATTGCAGCCAACCAACTTGCAAGAGAATGAAACTGACCGCACTTCTCAACGCATATTATTTCCGGGAGCCATCATAAATTATCGTGCGCAAGAACAAGCGCTGCAACTTTTAAAAGACCGTATTGGTTCATCCCCAGAAGAAATGCTCAACAATTCTATTCAAGGGTTGGAGTATGAAGTGATTAACGCCATCAGAAAAGTAACAACGCTTGAGCCAAAGAAAATTGGTTTTTTACGTGGGCAGAATGAACTTGACAAATATCGCGTAGCCGATATTGTGTAAACATTAAATGCATCGTATAAAGTTACCGGAGTTACGATCAATCAAAAGCTAGATGCTTTAAAAGATTTTGATTGTGTTGTAATTGCAAAGCCTGATTCTGCTTTTGATGAAAAGACAAGTTTATTATTGATCAATATATCATGAATGGTGGCAAGGTATTATGGTTAGTTGACTATATGATTGCCGATATGGATAGCCTTGCCAAACAAAATCAGTTTGTATCTGTTGCCAACCAATTAAATGTTGAAGACATGTTGTTCAGGTATGGTGTGCGAATAAACACAAACCTTGTATTGGATCTGCAAAGCGCACCTGTTCCAATGCTTACCGGCTATGTTGGCAACAAACCGCAAACATCTTTTTTGCCATGGTTTTATTTTCCGCTTGTTATTCCTACATCAAAACATCCTATTGTAAATAATTTAAACGGAATACGTTTTCAGTTTGCCAGCAGTATGGATACGCTGTCAAATAAAGAAATAGCAAAAACTGTTTTACTGCAATCCTCAGAATATAGCCGCACCGTTGGCTCACCTGCTGTAATTGATTTGGAGCAAATGAAAAAGAAAGCTGAAACAAAACAGTTCAACAAAGGCAATCAGCCATTGGCGGTTTTGTTGGAGGGGAAATTTTTGTCAAATTATGCAAACAGGGTTCCGGCTGCAATTGCAAACGACTCTGCAATTGCATTTAAAGAAACCGGTGTAGATAACAGAATGATTGTTATTGCCGATGGTGATGTAATTAAAAACGATTATCGAAAATCAAATGAATCTATTTTTCCCTTGGGCTATGATAGATACACCGGGCAGTTTTACGGCAACAAAAGTTTTATTCTTAATTGTATAGATTATTTGTGCGAAGGTCCGCGATTGATGACTTTACGTCAAAAAGAATTCAGGTTACGCCTGCTTGATAAACAGCGCCTGGAGGGCAACACCCTCAACATAAAAATATTTAATGTAATAGTGCCCGTTATTTTAATATTGGTTTACGCAATTTTACGAATGTACCAACGTAAAAGGAAATACGCTGCTTAATAGTTTCACAACTTTATTTTTCACAACACATTGTCCATTAAATGAAATCAAATAAAATTACTTTCTTAGTTGTTATTATTCTGCTTGGCATTACAGCATATTTTATTTACACAAAAAAAGCAGGAACTATTAGAACAGAGCTGCGAGATTTTGCAGTGCAGGATACCGCATCTATCACTAAAATATTTATTGCTGACCGTAAAGGATATAAAACCACGCTTGAAAGAACTGCCGAGAAAAAATGGACGGTTAACGGAAAATATACTGCTTTGCCTAAAGCGGTAAATATTTTACTTGAAACAATAAAAAAAGTGGAGGTAAGAAGTCCCGTTGGAAAAGCAGCATATAACAGCGTAATAAAAGATTTGGGAACTGATGGCACCAAGGTTGAAATATATGCCGGTGAGAAAAACATAAAAACATATTACGTTGGTCAACCTACTCAGGATATGCTTGGTACTTTTATGTTTATTGAAAATTCAACTACTCCTTGTGTAACCCATATACCCGGTTTTAATGGATTTCTGTCAACACGTTTTACAGCCAAACCCGATGACTGGAAAAGCAAAATAATATTGGCTTACAATGATGCAGCCCTAAAAGAAATTACAGTTGTTGATCCAAAAGATTCCGTAAAAAGTTTTAAGGTAAAAAAAACAGAAAATGATTTTCAGCTCTTCTCCTCACCTGCAAGCACGGTAGCAACCGATATTTTTAAAAGTAAAATTGCAGCGTATATAAATCATTTTATAAAACTTCCTTACGAGTATGAGGAAACACTTATAAAAAAAGATTTAAAAGATTCTATTCTCTCTACAACCCCTTATAAAACTCTTGAGGTATTAAATGTTAACGGGAAAATGGATAAAATTATTTTCTATAGAAAGCCTCCAGTGCAGGGGTACGCTTACATCAAATGACCCGGAAACAGGTAAGTTGCGTCCTTTTGACCCCGACCGCATGTTTGTCATTTGGAATACCGACACCAACTTTTATGCAGTACAGTATTTTGTCTGGGAGCCTGTTTTTAAAAATCCTGAATTAATCAGGGGTTTTTAATAGTGGGTTGCATAGAATACTTGAAGAAAAATTGTTTTAGTGAATAACTTTTTATTTCTTTTAAACAAACCATTATTGGTGCTATACCCTTAAATTTATATTTGCCACTATCATTTTTTTTTATAAAAATCATCTAACACTGCAACAAAAATTATGAAGCTAATTGTTTCTAGTTCTGCTCTTTTAAAACACCTCCAGTCTATCAGTGGGGTATTGGGTTCCAACAGTCCACTGCCAATTTTAGACAACTTCCTTTTCTCTTTAGATGGAGGTCAGCTTACTATTTCAGCCTCCGATTTGGAAACCACTATTTCTACTTCTTTAAAAGTTGAAAGCAAGGACAAAGGAAAAATGGCAGTGCCCAAAATGTTGGTCGATACATTAAAAACATTTTCGGAGCAGCCATTGTCATTTAATATTTCTGAAAAAAACAATTCTATAGAAATAAGCAGTGATTACGGAAAATATAAACTCATTGGTCAGCCAGCTGATGATTTCCCTCGTATACCAACGCCTGATAAAAGCAACAGTATTGACATACCTGCCGAAGTTTTATTGAGTGCTATAAATAAAACCATTTTTGCCACGGGCAATGATGAGCTTCGCCCTGTTATGAGTGGTGTATATGTTCAACTTGGTACAGACTCTACCACCTTTGTTGCTACAGATGCACATCGCCTTGTGCGCTACAGAAGGGCTGATATCAAATCAAAAAAGGCAGCATCATTTATAGTTCCCAAAAAACCACTTAATATTTTAAAAAACGTTTTAGCAGGGCAGGAATCAAAAGTTAAGATTGAATATAATGAAGCAAATGCTTTTTTTGATTTTGATAATTATCACGTGATTTGTCGTTTGATTGACGGACGCTACCCCAATTACGAAGCGGTAATACCGGTTGATAACCCAAACGAGCTTTCAATAGACCGCCATTCTTTTTAAATTCAATAAGAAGGGTTGCTCTCTTTTCTAACAAGACAACCCATCAGGTAAAATTTGCAATAAAAGGTTCCGAGATAAATATTAGTGCCGAAGATGTAGATTTTAGTAATGAAGCAAACGAGCGCTTGGCATGCAGCTACAACGGACAAGATATTGAAATTGCTTTTAATGCACGCTTTATTTCCGATATGCTTTCAAATATTGATACAGAAGAGGTAAATCTTCACATGTCAATGCCCAACCGTGCCGGAATTTTAACACCCTCTAAAGCACAAGCCAATGCAAGCGAAGATATTTTGATGCTTGTAATGCCAGTTATGATTGGATAAGAAATTAATTAGAAGGTTACACTACTCAATCTTACTTTAACAATACGTTTTCTTAAACCACGGAATAGTAAGCGCCAGTCCTTCTTTAATTTTTACCAATGGCTGAAAACCTAAATGCAATTGTGCCTGTGAAATATCAGCTAACGAATTTTTTACATCGCCTGCGCGCTCGGCAATATAATTTGGTTTAACGCTCTTGCCTGTTAAATCGCAAAGTGTGTTAAACAGGCTGTTTAGCGTTGTGCTTTCTCCCAAGGCAATGTTATATACTTTTCCAAAAGCATCTTTATCTTCAGTAAACAATGCGCGTATGTTTGCTTGCACAGCATTTTCCACAAAAGTAAAATCACGCGATTGGTTTCCATCGCCATGAATATTTACAGTTTCATTCATCAATAAACCTTTCATAAAAAGCGGAATGGCAGCGGCATAAGCACCATTAGGATCTTGGTTTACACCAAACACGTTAAAATAACGTAAGCCGATGATGTTCATATTATAGTGCATACCAAAAGTATAAGCATATAACTCATTAGTCATTTTACTTACGGCATAAGGAGAGAGCGGCTTACCTGTGACATGCTCTCGCTTGGGTAACTCAGGACTATCACCATACACGCTTGACGAACTTGCATAAACAATGCGTTGCACTCCGGCATCTCTTGCGCTTAATAGCACATTTAAAAAACCAGTAGCATTTGCATGATGTGTGGCAAGCGGATTTGCCAACGAGCGTGGCACAGAACCCAATGCAGCCTGATGCGAAACAAAATCAATTCCGGCACATGCCTGCTTGCATGTTTCAAGATTGGTAATATCGCCCTCTATAAATTCAAAGTTAGGCAAACCAATAAAAGGTTTAATGTTTCTGTAATGCCCGTTAGAAAGATTGTCTATCACACGAACTTTTTTTGCTCCGTTAACAAGTAAGTATTCCACAATGTTGGAGCCAATAAAACCTGATCCGCCTGTTACTAAAAAGTTTTTGTCGGTTAAATTTTCGGAGTGATATTTTCTTTGATAAATAGATTCAAACATTGAAGAGATTGCGTTTTAAAAATAGTTCAGGATAATTTTTAGTTTAACGGTTGCTGTACATTTTTTCGTAGTAATGCTGGTAATTGCCCGATGTTACATTATTCAACCACTCTTCGTTTGCCAAAAACCAGTTAACAGTTTTTTCAAGTCCTTGCTCAAATGTTACGGAAGGTTTCCAGCCTAATTCGTTTTGCAGTTTAGATGAATCAATGGCATAACGTAAATCATGACCTGGTCTGTCGGTAACATACGTTATCAGTTTTTCCGATGTGCCTCTCTCACGATTCAGCTTTTTATCCATCACATCACACAGCAATTTTATGAGGTCAATATTTTTCCATTCGTTGTTACCACCCACATTATATGTTTCGCCAATTTTTCCTTTATGAAAAATTAAATCAATAGCTGCGGCATGGTCTTCAACAAAAAGCCAGTCGCGCACATTTTCGCCTTTACCATAAACAGGCACTGGTTTATTGTTTTTAATATTATTGATAGCAAGTGGAATTAATTTTTCTGGGAAATGATGAGAACCGTAATTATTACTGCAATTACTCATGACAACAGGCAACTTGTATGTATGATGATATGCCATTACCAAATGATCGCTGCTAGCCTTTGATGCTGAGTAAGGGCTACGTGGATCGTACGGAGTTGATTCTTTAAATAAACCCGTTTTGCCCAGAGACCCGTAAACTTCATCGGTGCTTACATGATAAAATAGAAAGGGGGTTTGAGATTGGGAATTGGGGTTTTGCCAAACACTCTTTGCTGCATTAAGTAAATTTACAGTGCCAACTATGTTGGTCATAATAAAATCCAATGGATTGGTAATGCTTCTATCTACATGACTTTCAGCAGCAAGGTGTATTACAGCATCAAATTTTTCCACTGCAAACAACTCATCAATAAATGTTTGGTCAACAATGTCTCCTCTAATGAAAGTATAGTTTGAAGCTTCGCTAGTGTCTTTCAAATTTTCTAGATTACCGGCATAGGTGAGTTTATCTAAATTAAAAATATGGTATTGAGGATAATTTTTTACAAAACGCCTAACCACATGCGAGCCAATAAAGCCAGCCCCACCGGTGATTAATATTTTTCTGTTAAACGGCATGGCGCTAAAATATGAACCTAAATCCAGAAAAAAAGCATATCAGAGAATCTGATTAAACCAAGAGTTCTTTTAAACTTATAAAGCTATGAAACCAAAGTTGACGGGGGACTCCCGAATTTGCGCTTAAATGATTTGCTGAATGAATGAATGTCAATAAATCCGCTTTGTAATGCTGCCTCGCTCATTGACGCATGTTGTTTTACAATGAGATGCTTTGCCAGGGTTAAACGATTATTGATTATTAGCTGATGTGGGCTCAATCCAAATACAGCCTTAAACAATCTATAAAAGTGATACTCGCTCATTCCGCACTCTTTTGCGATGTTTGCTATTGGCAAGGGCTCTTTAAAATGAGAATTAATATAGTCCATGCCTTTGTAAAGTCGCTTTAACAAATCTTTTCTGGTAACATATTTTACAGAATTTACTTTTTGTAGTTGTTTAAAAATGGGGATATGATCCAGATTTTATGTTTCAAAAAACCTGAAAAACTTTATATCAGAAACAATGAGATTTAAAAGGAATTGGGTGGCATAAACAAATAGAAAAGATGTGCTCCTCCTTTTTTTATTAAATGAAATCCTTCCTACCTGCTAAATACAACTCCCAGTTCCAGGCGGTTTTTATCATGTAATCTAAATCAAGTTCAGCCTTCCAGCCCAATTCATTATTGGCTAAAGTAGTATCGGCATACACTGCTGTCACATCGCCATCGCGGGGCGGGGCAATTACATAATTTAATTTTTGTTTGGTAACACGTTCAAAAGCATTTACCAATTCTAAAACAGATATTCCTTTACCCACACCTAAATTATAAATTTCGTATGGAGTTTTATTTTTTTTGTTGTGTAAGCGCTCTATTGCAACAACGTGTGCTTTGGCAACATCAACAACGTGTATATAATCGCGAATGCAGGATCCATCAAGAGTTGGATACGTATTTCCCAAAACAGAAAATTGTTTGCGTTTACCAATAGCAACCTGTGTAATTATTGGCATTACATTTAAAGGCATGTTAACCGGCAGCTCACCTATTAAAGCGCTTTCGTGAGAACCAACCGGATTAAAATAACGCAAAGAAATTGCATTGATCTTTGATGAGCGTACAGTATCTTCAATAATATTTTCGCCAACTAATTTAGTATTGCCATAAGGAGATTTTGCCTTTTTTAACTGGAGCTAATTCTGAAATAGGAAGTGAATCAGGGTCAGAATAAACAGAACATGACGATGAAAAAACAAATGAACCGGCATTATACTTTTTACAGCAATACAACACATTTATTAATGACATAAAGTTGTTACGGTAAAACTCCAGCGGGTTTTCTACTGATAAGCCCACTGCTTTATGTGCCGCAAAATGTATAACCGCATCGGGCTTATTGTCATTAAAATATTTTTCGGTAAGCGCTAAATCTGTTAAATCAATATTAAAAAAGGCGGGTTTCTTTTTTGTTATTTCAATAATGGCATCAACAACTTCTTCTTTAGAATTATTGAGGTTGTCAACTATATCAACAGTAAAATTTTTATCTAAAAGCTCAACAACTGTGTGGGCACCTATATAACCAGTGCCGCCTGTAACAAGTACTTTCATTTTATTTTTTGTAATAAGAGGGATCTTAAAATATGCTTTAAAACAAATAAGGCTCACGAGGAGCCCATTTGTATATTTTGAATTATTTGTTGTTTACATTACAAACTCCAGTAGTTGAGTGTTTTTATCTTACCACGCAAAATTCCTTTTAAATCTACAATCACTGCATCGGCTGCGCATATACTCTGAAAATATTTTTCATCGTGCGCCATATAAGGTTTATGGTTAACAGCAACTACCACTGCATCATAATTTTTACCTATTGATGGAGTAAGTTCATATCCGTATTCGTGCATCAATTCTTCAGAACTTGCGTAAGGATCGGTAACTTCTACGTTAACTCCGTATGATTTAAACTCGCTTACCACATCTGCAACTTTTGAGTTGCGTATATCTTCCACATCTTCCTTAAATGTGGCGCCCATTACCAATACGTTAGATTTTGCAATGTCTTTACCTAAAGCAATTAATTTTTTTACGGTTTGCTTTGCTACATAAAATCCCATACTATCGTTAACATAGCGCCCGCTATTTATTACCTGTGCATGATATCCTTTTTCGGCTGCTTTATAAGTTAAGTAGTAAGGATCAACACCTATGCAATGCCCGCCTACCAGCCCCGGCATAAATTTTAGAAAATTCCATTTGGTGCCAGCAGCTTCCAACACTTCGTATGTATTGATTCCCATTTTATCGAAAATGATGGAAAGCTCATTCATTAATGCAATGTTTACATCGCGCTGTGTGTTCTCAATAATTTTTGCTGCTTCGGCAACTTTAATTGTTGATGCACGGTGCACACCTGCAGTAACAATTATCTCATACACTTTTGCAACAAGGTCTAATGTTTCTGCATCGCAACCCGAGACAACTTTTTTAATTTTTGTAATGGTATGCTCTTTGTCACCGGGGTTAATACGCTCTGGTGAATATCCAGCTTTAAAATCAGCCATAAATTTTAAACCCGAAACTTCTTCAAGCACGGGAATGCAATCTTCTTCTGTACAGCCAGGATAAACAGTAGACTCATATACCACCACATCGCCTTTCTTTAAAGCCTTGCCAATAGATTTTGATGCACCCACCAAAGGTTTAAGATCAGGCAGTTTATGATCATCAATAGGAGTAGGTACTGCTACAATAAAAAATTTTGCTTCGCGCAGCACATCAATTGAATCAGTAAAAGCGATATCACTGTTATCAAACTCACTTGAATCAAGTTCACCACTTGGGTCAATTTTGTTGCGCATTTTATCTACACGCTCGGCATTAATATCAAAACCAATTACCGAAACTTTTTTTGCAAATGCCAAAGCAATAGGCAATCCAACATAACCAAGTCCTATTACGGCAACCTTGGCTTTTTTGTCTAAAATATCCTGATACATTTATTGGTGGTTATTGTTTACTAAAAATTTTAATTGGATGTGTAACTAAAAACAGATTCTTTAAAAAAGTCTTCTTACTGAAAACACACTTATAAAGTTGCATTAATAATTTGTTTTTTGTTGATTTTACGTAATGCGTAAATGCGTTCGATAATCTCAACAACTTTTAATCCTTCCAATGCGTTGGTGGTTGCAGATGTTCGCCCTCTTAAAGTGTCAATTACATTTTCAATAATAAAATGATGATTAGCGGCTGAACCTTTGTAATGTCCGTAATCATTTGCAGGGTTTACGGGAGGCAGTTGCGGCATTTTATAGTCTTTAATGTGGCAATACTCTACTTCGTTCATGTATTGCCCACCAACTTTAATAGCGCCTTTTGCTCCAATCACAGTCATGCTGCTTTCCATGTTGGTATCCCATACAGAAGTTGAATAAGCAATGCTGCCCATGCCTCCATTTACAAACCTGAAATTAACGTAACCGCTATCCTCAAAAGAGGTATTGTCTTTATGTGTAAAATCGTCAAACTTTGCCTGTATATCAGAAATATCGCCAAACAACCAATACATAATATCTATAAAGTGAGAGAACTGTGTAAATAAAGTTCCGCCATCTAAATTAGCAGAGCCTTTCCAGTTACCCGCTGTGTAATAACGCTCATCTCTGTTCCAATAGCATTGCAGTTGCACCATAAAAATATCGCCCAACAATTCTTTCTCCATCACCTCTTTTAGCCATTGGGATGGTGGCGAATACCTGTTTTGCATTACACAAAACACGTGGCGGGACATCTGCAACGATTTAAAAATTATTTTTTCACAATCTGCTTTGGTCAATGCCATTGGCTTTTCGCATACCACATGCTTACGTGCCTCAAGAGCTTTTAATGAGTGTACTGCGTGTAAACCATTAGGCGAGCAAACACATACCACATCAAACTCCAAATCAGAATTAAAAAGGTCATCAACAGACTGAAAAAAAGGAACGTTAAAATCTTCAACCTTGCAGTCTTTGGCAGAGCGTACATCGCACATGGCAACAAGTTCCGATTCATTGTTACGCCTAACCATTTCGGCATGACGCTTACCAATATGCCCCGAACCAATTACTGCAAACTTTACAGCCCTGTCTTTTATAGTTATCATTATTTAAATTTAGAAACCTGATTGTTTTTTAACTGATACTTCTCTTTACTTTCAGGGCAAACCGCAATACCGCTTGCATCAAAATTTAAACGATGACCATATTCACTCATCCATCCAATTTGTTTTGCTGGGTTGCCAACCATTAAAGCATAATCGGGCACGTGTTTAGTAACTACCGAACCTGCTCCAATAAAAGCATACGAACCTATATCATGCCCGCAAACGATGGTTGCATTTGCGCCAATGCTTGCTCCTTTTTTACAAGCGTTTTTGAATATTGCCCTCTACGGTTTACTCCGCTCCGTGGGTTCAACACATTTGTAAATACCATTGAAGGCCCTAAAAAAACATCATCCTCACATATTACCCCGGTGTAAACAGAAACGTTGCTTTGAATTTTTACATTGTTTCCCAATACAACATCGGGTGATATAATTACATTCTGACCTATGTTACAGTTTTCGCCAATTTTAGAGTTGGGCATAATGTGTGTAAAGTGCCAGATTTTTGTTCCTTTACCTATTTCACATGGTTCATCAACATAAGCCGATTCGTGTACGCTATAGTCTTTCATCTAAATTTTTAGGAGCGGCAAATATATATTTTTTGACAAGTTAAGTGTCTCTTTTTATATCAACGGGTATTAAAACACCCTTCTTTTGTTAGCTCTTATAAATCTGTTTACTCTTGGCACGCTTAAGCTTCGGGGCAAAGTTTTTTTGTTTTAATTGAGCAGCAGCGATAATATTTATAGGGTTTTGAAACAAAAGGTATTATATGGCGTAAAATAGCCTTATAAAAACGATAAAGATTTATGCTCAAACGGTTACTTGCATTATCAATTGCATGTTTAATTTTTTTCTCAAGCCAATGCTTTAGTCAAACAAACTCTCCGGAAAAAAGCAAGGCCCTTTTTGTTTACAATTTTGCAAAGTATATAGAGTGGCCTGAAGATACAGAGGCAGAAATATTTACAATTGGTGTAATGGGTCAAAAGGAAATATTTACTGAGCTTGAAAAAATTTGTGCCGGAAAAATCATCAATAACATTCCAGTTCAGGTACGAATAATAGACGACCCCGAAAAAATATCGGATTGTAAGATCATTTACCTTTCTAAAGGTCAAAATATGTTTTTTAAAGATATGATTGGGTTAATAGGGAACGAGAAAATATTGCTTGTAGCCGAAGGAAAAGAAATGGTTAAACAAGGGGCGGATATAAGCATGGTAAAGCAGGAAGAAAGAATGGCTTTTGAGATTAATAAAGAATCTATCAATAAAAAGGGGCTAAAAGTTCCTAACGAATTAATGGTGCTCGCCATTAACATGGACAAAAGAGTTTTTTAACTTCTCTTTGTTTTTTCTACACCATTTCTGTAACATTATAATTACTATTCTACGTATAAGATACCTAATATAACCACAGGTATTTTCTTTATGGATATTTTTAAAAGTAGCAACCGCTCGTTTGACAGAAAAATTTACCTCATTTTTTTTCTGCTTATTGCCTTAGGCATAATAAATTCTATTGTAAGCACACTACATATTGACAAAAGTAAAAACCTAACTGATGAAATTTCTACAGTTTCAACACCCACATTAAGCGGCTTAACAGAAATGAGTCACTATGTAACACGCTCTCGCATGTACTCAACCAATTGGGTTTATATGCCAAACAATAAAGCGGATAAAGAAAAACTCACTCAGCTAACGAACACGGATTATCCGGTTTTAAAAAACAAACTGTTGTCGCTTTCAAGTAAATGGGAGAATACAGATCAGAAAAATAAACTTAGCCATATATTTTCTACTTACGAAAAAATTCTTTCGCAGCAAAAAGAGATAGCTAAAGTTTTGCACGATTTTGAAGACTACCAGGACCCTATTAAAAAGTTTGGTGCAGAAGAAATTCTTGAAACGCAAATAAATCCCTTGTCAATTAATGTACTTGACGAGTTAAATAAGTTGATTGAAATAAGAAAAACCATAGCGCTTCAGAAACACTCTGAAATGAATTCTTCTTTTGCAATTTTAAAGATGGTTGTATTAGGTCTAGCAATTTTAATAGTAGTTTTGGTTATCATCAGTTTTTTTTATTTGTCAAATAATTTTATTTCGCCCATTATGCGCATACGTAGCGTATTATTAAAAATGAGCAAGGGCGAGTTACCTGAATTAAACATTCAGGCACCTGCAAATGCAGTAGGTGAAATGCTTAGTGCATTAAAAGCACTTATGAGCGGGTTGAAAGAAACATCGCAGTTTGCAAACGAAACGGGCAAAGGAAATTTTGATTACCCTTTTGAACCGTTGAGCGAAAATGATGTTCAAGGCAAAGCGTTATTGGACATGCGTAACAAACTCAAGCTTGCCAATCAGACAGAACAAGAAAGGATATGGATGTCTGAAGGGTTGGAAAAAATAAGTGCTGCTATGCAACGTACTGGAGCTACAGCAGAAGAATTGAGTTCATCATTTTTAGATGAGATTACCAGTCGTATAAATATTTTACAGGCAGCAGTTTTTATTGTTACAAAAAACAATACGGGTAAAAAAATAAATCTGATTTGTGGGTTTGGTTTATCTGATGATGCTTTAATGCAATCTGAAATAAAAGCCGGATCAGGTTTGGTAAATCAAAGTATTATCAGCAACAGGGTTATTTGTTTTGAATCTCTTAAAGAAAATGGATTTGCTATTACAAGCTCGTTGGCGAAATTCGAGAAATCATACATTCAAATTATGCCATTGTTTGCTGGCGGTGAAGTAATTGGAGCAATAGAATTTGGTTCTCCTGAACCGCTGTCTTCAACCCAAAAAGAATTTAGTGAACGATGTTGCGAATTGCTTGCTTCCGGCTTGCACAGTGCCTTGGCAAATTCTATGACTAAAAGGTTTTTAGAAGAAAGTTTAAAGCAGGCAGATGAGTTAAGTGCGCAGAAACAGGAATTAAGCTGGGCTAATGATGAGTTGAGTAAAAAATCAAAAGAATTAGAAAAATCGCAAGAGGAACTAAAAGAACAACAAGACGAGTTAAAACAAGTAAACGCTGAACTTGAAATTAAAGCACACTTACTGGAAGAAAGAAATCTTGCCATAGAAGATGCGAGGCAATCTTTGTCATTTAAAGCTGAACAGTTAGAGCAAAGCAGTAAGTATAAATCTGCCTTTCTTGCAAACATGAGTCATGAGTTACGCACTCCACTCAACAGTATTTTAATTCTTGCTAAATTACTTTCTGATAATAAAAACAATAACCTTACTGATAAACAATCAGAACATGCGCGTGTAATTCATAAATCAGGAACGGATTTATTGATGCTTATTAATGACATATTGGATTTAAGTAAAATTGAATCTGGCAAGTTGGAGTTTGTGTACGAAAAAATAACGACCAATACTATTGCGGAAGATATGCGCATGTTGTTTTCTGAATTTGCGATAGAGAAGCAAATAAAGTTTAATATCCAGATTGATAATACTGTTCCGTCTGATATAGTATCAGATAAACTAAGGATGGAACAGGTAATAAAAAATTTAATTTCAAATGCATTTAAGTTTACCGCCAAAGAAGGAAGCGTTACAGTAAAATTATTTAAGCCCGAAAAAGGAATTGCATTTCAAAATGAAAATTTAAAAACAGCCGGAGAGATTTTGGCAATTTCCGTAACCGACACTGGAATTGGTATACCTGAAGAAAAACAGAAAATAATTTTTGAAGCTTTTCAGCAAGCAGATAATTCAACAAGCCGCAAGTATGGCGGAACCGGATTGGGCTTGGCAATAAGCCGGGAGATTGCTCATGTTTTGGGTGGAGATTTAGTTGTAAACAGTGAACCAGGGGTAGGAAGTACTTTTACATTTTATATTCCTAACCAACCACCCTTACAACAAATTGTTGAAGCACCAAAGCAGCAAATTATTCAGCAACCGGTAATTTCCATTAGTAATAATAAAAAGTTTGAGGATAATGATTTTACTGATGATAAAGATTATATAACACCTGGAGATAAAATCATTTTAATCATTGAAGATGATACTGAGTTTTTGAAGTTGCTTATTGATTATGCACATATTTATGGCTACAAGGCAATCGCAACAAAGCAAGGCGAAACGGGGTTACTTCTCGCGAACAAATACAATCCTATAGCAGTAATACTTGATTTGATGTTACCTGATACTGATGGCTCCATCATTTTAACAAAACTTAAAAACGATAAAAATTTAAAACAAATACCGGTTCACATAGTAACAGCATTAGATAAAAACCCGTTATCCGTAGGCTCAAGCATTGAGAGTTTTATTAAAAAACCGGTTGATAAACAATCGTTGGAGAAATTATTTATGTCTTTTGATGCTATTAAGACCGAACCGGTTGCCACCCGCTCGGCAGCTCCTATGCTTGATATGCCAGATACGTCAATGACTGATGGTGCAAGTTTAAAAGGCAAAACAATTTTAATGGCTGATGATGATATGCGAAATATTTATGCGCTTACAACTGTGCTTGAAAACGAAGGAGTAAATATTATTTGTGCTTATGATGGAAAAGAAGCCATAGAGAAACTAGAAAAAAATCCGCAAATTGATTTAGTGCTAATGGATATTATGATGCCTGTAATGGATGGCTACCAGGGCTATGAGCGAGATCAGAAAAAACGATAAGTACAAAAACTTCCGCTGCTTGCTGTTACCGCCAAAGCAATGGAAGGCGAAAAGGAAAAATGCTCTAAGTCTGGTGCTTCTGATTATATACCAAAGCCAATAAATCAGGAACAACTTATTTCTAAAATAAAGTATCATTTGTTTCAATAAACATTACCATAACATTTACAAAAAAGATGGAACAAACTATTTCAAGAAAAAAAACAAAATTACTTTCAGCAGTTACCCCTATAAAAATTTTGTTAGTAGATGACATTCCGGAGAACTTGCTTACACTTGAAAATATTATAGAGGACGAAAGCCGTTTACTCATAAAAGCCTTTTCGGGTAACGAGGCTCTTAAAATAATCATGGAAGAGTCAATAGATTTGGTATTGCTTGATATACAAATGCCCGAAATGGATGGAGTGGAAGTAGCGCAACTATTGCGCAATAACTCAAAGACAAAGCATATCCCAATCATATTTGTATCAGCAATTGCCAGAAGCGAAAGACCTCCGTTGGATGGATTTCAATTGGGCACAGTTGATTTTATTCCAAAACCGCTTGATATTGATGAAACCCGAAAAAAAGTTGCCATGTACGAATTGTTGTGCAGAGAAAGACATGCAACAAAGCATTACATAAAACAAACGGAAAAACTAACCGAGCAACTTGAAAAATTTATCTATATAACATCTCACGATTTAAATGCACCTGTACGTGCTATAGATAACCTTGCCGATTGGCTTAAAGAAGATTTAGGCGATAAGGTGAATGATGAAATTGCTGAGAATCTTTCTCTTTTAAAAAACAGGGTAAAACGTTTAGATATTCTTTTAAATGGTTTGCTTGATTATAGTCGCACCACAAAACTGAACGAAGACGAGCAGTTGATTTTTGCTGGTGATGCCATTAAAGAAAGCTTTGATGCAATAGAAGGCAGTAAAGAATTTAATATTTCTTTAAATAATGTGGAGGCTGAGTTTGTAGGTAACAGGAAAAAAATTACCCGTGTTTTCTTTGAGATATTTAAAAATTCCATTATACATCATCCTGAAAAAAGGGGAAACATTAAGGTTGATTGTGTTACATCTGGAAGTTTTATAGAGTTTATTATTACTGATGATGGCTCAGGCATTAAGCCCCAACATGCTAACGTGGTTTTTGATTTGTTTCACACATTGCAGCCTAAAGATGTTGTAAGCACTGCAGGCGTAGGGCTAACCATTGCAAAAAAATTAATTGAAGAAACCGGAGGAAAAATCTGGATAAACCCAACTCTTAAAAAAGGAACGGCTGTACACTTTACTTTGCCGCTTTAAATTTCCTACTCTTTAATAAGGTTTTTTATTTTTACCGCCACCAACAGCAGTATGCGGTTACATTTATTGTTTTCTTTTTCAGTATTAATTTATGCGTTTAACGCTAAACCGGTTTTTGCACAAAGCCAGGATAGCCTTGTTCAATTATTGGTAAAAAAGCATATAGTGCTTAACAAAGCTAAGCAGTCATTGCCCGGCTACAGGGTGCAGTTGTTTTTTGGTAGTGATAGGAACAAAGCCTACGAAGTACGTTCAGATTTTATTAAAGTATTTTCAACCACCCCATCATATATAGTTTATCATCAGCCAAACTTTAAAGTACGTGTAGGCGATTTCAGGACAAAACTGGAGGCAATGCGTTTTTTAAAGGAAGTACAACCGCTTTTTGAAGCAGCCTTTATTGTTAAAGATGAAGTGAAACTGCCCGAACTTTCTCTCAGGTAAAAGAGCCAGCCATATAAGCAACAGTGTACTTACCCAGTATATCAAATTCTACATTTACTTTATCGCCTGCACGTAGCTCACAAAAATTTGTATGCTCAAAAGTGTAAGGAATAACTACTACAGAAAATTTATGTGGCTCTGCATCAACTACCGTAAGGCTAACTCCGTTTACACAAACCGAACCTTTTTGTACAACAAGGTTTTTATAGCTGCCGTCATTTTCAAAAATAAATTTCCAACTGCCGTTTAAGTCTTCAATTCCTGTACAAACTGCAACTGCATCTACATGCCCTTGAACAATATGCCCGTCTAATCTTCCGTTAGCGAGCATGCATCTTTCAAGATTAACTATTCTGCCCTGTTTCAAAAAAGACATATTTGTCTTTTTTAACGTTTCTTCCACAGCTATAACCTTGTAATAATTTTCATTGAGATTGATTTCAACAACAGTAAGGCATACACCATTGTGTGCTATACTCTGGTCTATTTTAATTTGTGAAACAAAACTACAGGCAACTGACAGCCTTAAATTAGATTTGTCTTTTGCCAATGAAACAATTTTTCCAGCTTCTTCAACTATTCCGGTAAACACTTTTCTTACTTGCTATTAATTATTAAAATATTACCTCTCAGTTTTCGTGGTTTTATTCCATCAATAAATATTTCGTTTACTGTGCATACATAGTAGTAAACTCCATCTGAAAGTTTGCCGCCATCCCAATTTATCTCAGGCTTATCGGTTTCGAAAACAAGTTGACCCCATCTATTGTAAACGGTGAACGCTATGCTTTTAATATAACGGTTTTTAATGGGCTCAAAGAAATCGTTTATGCCATCGGCATTTGGCGTAAACACATTGGGCAAAATATATTCAGGGCAATTTTCCTGGCAAATGGCATTTGTTTTAGGGCTTTCATTACCGGCACTGTCAACGGCAGATAAATAATAGCAGCCTGCAATTGCAGAATCGGGGTTGTTTAATTCAAAGACAATCTGCTGCAAAGTTGTATTTGGAATTGTAATCAATGGTACAGGTTCATCACTAACTTGTTCAGTGTAATAAATGATGTATGACAGTACATCATCTGCACAACTATAGTTTGGATTGTTCCATGTTAACTTCAGGTAATTGCTTACACAATCCGAAACGATGGTAATTCCTGAAGGAGTGCATGGTGCAACATTGTCAACAGGAGTATCACATTTCTCTTGAGAAAAATTTAATATAGGGTCAACAAACCCACCACCACTATATGCTCCTATGCTTTCTATGCGATAGCAATATTCACTGTTGTTAATAAGAGCGGTATCTGTAAAAGTTTGATTGGGTGTATTTGCAATTAAAACAAAATTGCCTGTGACATCTTTTCTGTAAACATTGTAGGAAACATTTTGCCACGGGACATTTTCAGTCCAGCTCAAAACAACTTTATTATCGGTTGGTGATGTGTTAAGAAAAACAGAAGATGCTTTTAGTGTCTCGCCTATTTTAGTTCCGTTACTATACCATTCAATTTTATAGGTCAAGCCATTATCTTTTGTGTTTAATCCAATGTCATTAAATGTAGTGTCGTTTAATCCAAATGTTGACGCTATGAAAACAAAATTATTTCCGGTTAAATCTGCAGAGCGGTAAATTTTATACTCGTAAGGTGGCGGTGTTTGTGTACTGTCTATTACTTTAGGGCTTGACCAAGCAAGGTAAACGGTGCCTGCAGCAACATCAGTTGAAGTAATGCTTACATTGGTAATGACGGGAACATCTCTTATCAATTCTGTACACACTTCGATGGACGCATAACTTAAAGCACTATCAGGAAAATAAGCCGCAATCATGTAGCAATAATCTATACCTGGAATTAATCCATTTCCATTGTTGTTATCTGTAAATGATACATTATTGAGCCCACTTACTTGCGCAATAAATTGATATCCGGTGTAAGGAGGAACTCCGGTTTCGCATTGTGAGGGTGTAAATCCATAGAAGCTATTACGCCTGTAAATTTTGTATCCGATGGCATCTGTACAAACTTCGGCATCCCATGCAAGGTTAATAGAGTTGCCCTGAGGCGTTGCTGAAGGGTTTTTGGGTGATGGAGCTACAACGGTAATATTAACCGTTTCAAAATCCACAAGGTTAACATCAGGATCATTGTCTTTGGCTTTAAACAGAACCCGGTAAGGCAATCTTCTAACATGATCGCAATTGGTTTGCCATTGAAATGTGCCTGTTACAGAATAGCTGCCATTAATTGGTGGAAAAGTTGCGGGGCTGCTTCCAATTAAAGCTGCATCAAGAGGCGCACCGGTTGCAGAGAGCGTTATTCCGTTGGTGTCAGGGTCGGTGGCGGTTACATCAAAGTTTATAAAGGAGCCGGCTTCCACACATAAATCGGGAACAGGATTAATGAATGGCGCTAGGTTAGTAGAAGGTAAAATAGTTATTTGCATATCGCGTTCTACAAAACCTATGTTAAAGCCATTGCGCCATTCGCGAATAAGAAAGGCAACATTATACTCTCCAATAAATTGTGGGAAATCCCAAATTAAGTCTCCTGATGTAGAATTGAGAGAAAAAGAATTAGCAGCAGGAGGGTATATATACCCCGGAATATTAGCACCATTAAATCCTTTGCAAATGATAAGTTCGTAAGAAAGGCTGTCACCATCGGGGTCGTATGCATTGGGGTTATGAATAAAAATTTGATTAAGGGCACCGTTGTCAATTGGCGGTTCTAAAAGTATTGGTGAGTTATTATAACCAAGTTGGGGTTGCAATACCAATTGTGTTTCGATATAAAAAGGAACATTAACAGAGCCGGGTATATTAACTACTCCTGCATTTCTATTAGGATCTTCTAAACTCATTTTATAAAAACCCGGACCAGGATACGTGTGAGTTCCTATGTATAAATTGCGGCTTATGTTTGGACCCACTGTAACTTTACTAATACGATTAAGGGTATCAGATGTGTTATCTCCCCATCTTAATTCTAATTTTGGTCTATCAGCAGGGCTGGTTGTTTCTGTATAGGTGACTATGGTGGCTTCGTAAGTTAGAGGACCTAATTGGCGGTATGTAATTTCGCCTGCACGGTTGTGGGTAGCGAGAGAATCTGAAAACTGAAACAACAAACCTAAGGCAATGCACAAAAAAAATAAAGCCTGTCTCTTGTTCAGCATTTTAAACCAAGTTTTTGTAAAGATATAAAATTGAAAGTGCAAAAATTTGTAAAACACCTGCAGGTGTTATCATTACAGAAAAAATACATAAACGTGAATTAATAGTTTATTACCTGCTGCTCCATTGCATCCGGTATGGCACGATATTCATATTGCTGTGTGCGCAGTTGTGGTTCAAAACCCGCTTCACGGATGGCTTGTTGTATGCCGTTAGATGTAAAGCGGTGAGGGGCGCCTGCAACAGATACAACATTCTCTTCTATCATAATAGAGCCAAAATCGTTAGCACCGGCATGCAAACAAATTTGAGCAATTTCTTTGCCCACTGTTAGCCATGATGCCTGTATGTTTTCAATGTTGGGTAACATGATTCTCGATAATGAAATCATGCGTATATATTCATCACCGGTAACTTTGTTTCTGATGCCTTTAACGCGTTTAAGGATAGTGTTTTCGTCCTGAAAGGGCCAAGGTATAAAAGCTAAAAACCCTTTTGCATTTTGTGGTTTCTCACTTTGCACCTGCCTTAGGGCAACCAAATGTTCAAGACGTTCGTCAAGGGTTTCTATATGTCCAAACATCATGGTAGCTGATGTGGTAATGTTTAGTTGGTGTGCAGCACGCATTACATTTAACCATTCCGTTCCGGTACATTTTCCTTTCGAAATCATTCTGCGCACGCGGTCGCTTAAAATTTCGGCACCGGCACCGGGTAGCGAATCCAAGCCCGATTCTTTTAACATGGTGAGCACTTGTGTGTGCGTCATCCCCTCTAATTTGGCAATATGCGCTATTTCGGGTGGACCCAAAGAATGCAGTTTTAGGTTGGGATAAAGTTGTTTGAGTTGTTTAAATAAATCGCTATAAAATTTTAAGCCCAATTGAGGGTGATGACCACCTTGTAACAGCAATTGCTCCCCACCATACTTAAATGTTTCTTCTATTTTTTGTTTGTACTGGTCTATGGTTGTGATGTAGGCTTCTTTGTGCCCGGGCACCCGAAAGAAATTGCAGAATTTGCAATTGGCGATACATACGTTAGTGGTGTTTACATTACGATCTATTATCCAGGTTACTTTACCATCGGGCTTTTTTATTTTTCGCAATTGGTTTGCAACGTGCATAAGCTCCGTTGTAGTTGCGTTTATAAAAAGATATTTTCCTTCTTCTGCAGAAAGAAATTCAAGGTTTAATGCTCTATCAAGAAGTTGTTGTGTATTCATGTTAACGCAAAGGCGCAATGAAAAGTGATTTTGAAATGGATTCTGTTTTTAACTTAACAAAAATAAAACAAAAAAGCTGCGCGTTAGTTTGCAGCAGCTTTTAATGTTCAGGTTGAATTGAGTATTTTAAAATGAGAGTTTAAACCGTCATTATTTCTTTTTCTTTTGTTTCAAGATGTTTGTCAACTTTAACAATAAACGCATCAATTATCTGCTGTATTTTTTGTTCGCCTGTTTTGAGCTCGTCTTCAGTAATGGCTTTTTTCAGTTCTTTCTTTAAAGCTTCATTGGCATCTCTGCGTGAGTTTCGTATAGTTACTTTGCAATGCTCCCCTTCTGCTTTGGCTTTTTTTACCAATTCTTTTCTGCGCTCTTCTGTTAATGGCGGAACAGATATGCGAACTATGCTGCCATCATTTTGAGGATTAAAACCAAGGTTGGCTGCCTGAATGGCTTTTTCAATTGCCTGCAACATGCTTTTTTCCCACGGCTGTATTACAATGGTGCGGGCATCGGGTGTGTTTACGCTTGCCACCTGGTTAAGTGGTGTAGGCGCTCCATAGTAATCAATTTTAATTTCGTCAAGCATTTGAGGGTTGGCTCTGCCGGTACGCACCTTGGTTAATTCGTGCTCTAAATGATCAATGGCTTTATCTAAATGCGATTGCATGCCATCAATTGTCTTTTTTATAAACTCGCTCATTGGAATGTATTAAAGTGGGTAAAAGTATGAAAAGTATATTGAACGTTATCTGAAAGGAATATAGAGCAAACGAGTGCGGAAGTTATTTAAAGTATCTCCAGAGGGAGTGATGTAATTAGGCTGTTCCGTTAATATAGGCAAAAGATTCCATCAAGGATTCCTTTAGCACTCTTACACTACTTCTCATTATATAAAATGGAATTATGAAAGCAAGAATGTAACAAAAAACAAATACTAAGGTGGATTCTAAATCTTGACTAAAAGTTTGAATTGAACATATTATTAAAAGTACAAGGTAATAGAAAAGAAAAAAATCGTTAAAGCCGTTAATTTTTGTTTCTAATACAACTCGATTATTTTTTCTAATAAATTTTCCCGTGGCTATAGCCACATTTGGAGTTTTGTTCTTACCAAGTAAATGCCTTTTAATTTTTATTTCAAATCCCTCACTGTTGACAATCCCTTTAAAGTTGTTCAAACTGGGGGATAATAAATCGAAAATATCGAAAATAAAACTCGTACTTCCTTTGTCGGTTAATGTAGAGAGCTTTTGAACAAAATCTGTTGGTTGAACCTGTAAGTTAGTTATAAGGGTTTCGGCAATTTTTAATTTATTAAAGACACTCTTCATTGTTGTTTTGGCTGGAGTCACAGCTCATATCAAAATAATTTTGGGCTCAAAAATAAAAAACCTCCGTTGGGAACGGTCAATTTTTAACCTATCAATAAATAACGATATTCATGAATTTCTATACTAAAATTAAAAATTAGATTTGCACAATTAATTTTAACACTGTGAGAAGGCACGATGCCCATTCCAAAATAACTTTTGCAAGTTTATTAATTACCGTTGGAATTATTTATGGCGATATAGGCACATCGCCACTTTATGTTTTTAAAGCCATAGTTGGCAAAAACATTATCACAGCCGATCTAATTTTAGGAGGCTTATCGTGCATTATTTGGACGCTTACGCTTCAAACCACTCTCAAGTATGTGGTGCTTACCCTGCGTGCTGATAACAAGGGCGAGGGTGGTATTTTTTCTTTATATGCTTTAGTAAGAAAAACAAAGGTAAAATGGTTAGTTTTTCCTGCCATAATTGGTGGCGCTGCATTAATTGCTGATGGTTTAATAACGCCCTCCATATCAGTTTCGTCAGCTATAGAGGGTTTGCGTATATTAAATGAGGATATACCAACCATACCTATTGTTATCGCTATCATTTTTGCACTATTTTTTATTCAGCAATTCGGTACTGCGTTTGTAGGAAAATTTTTTGGACCGGTAATGTTGATTTGGTTTAGCATGCTTGCTATACTTGGGCTAAAAGAGATTTTTGTGGATGCGAGCGTACTTAAAGCATTTAATCCTTATTACGCATATAATCTTCTTGTAAATTATCCAAACGGTTTTTGGTTATTGGGTGCAGTGTTTTTGTGTACCACAGGAGCTGAAGCGTTGTATAGCGATTTAGGACATTGCGGTAAAGCAAATATTCGTGTTTCATGGGGATTGGTAAAAACATGTTTAATTTTAAATTATTTAGGGCAGGGAGCATGGCTGCTGACTCATACCGGCAGTTCAGCAGAAGGGTTTAATCCATTTTTTGAAATTATGCCACGTTGGTTTTTGATACCAGGTATTATTATAGCCTCACTTGCTGCAATTGTTGCAAGCCAGGCTTTAATAAGCGGATCATTTACCTTAATTAACGAAGCCATACGCCTGAATTTTGGGCCTAAGTTAAAAATTGTGTACCCCACTGAAATGCGCGGACAGGTGTATATACCTACCGTAAACTGGATTTTGTGTGCCGGATGCTGTGGTGTGGTTTTCCTTTTTAAAGAATCATCGGCAATGGAAGGTGCTTATGGTTTATCAATTATACTGGCTATGATGATGACTACAACATTGCTTGTCTACCTTTTGTACCTGAAAAGATACCATGTTTCTTTTATCGTTTTTATAACGGTTTTGTTTTCTATTATAGAAATAAGTTTTTTAATTGCTAATATAGTCAAGATTGTGCACGGAGGATGGTTTACGCTTATAATAGCAGGCACTTTATTTTTTACCATGTTTGTGTGGTACGAAGCACGAAAAATACGTAACCGATTTGTAGAATTTGTAAAGGTTGATCCTTACAATAGTATGTTAGAAGATTTGAGCCGAGACCAGTCTATACATAAGTATGCAACCAATCTTATTTATCTCACAAGCGCCAATAAAAAAGATGAGATTGAGACAAAAGTGATGTATTCCATACTACAAAAGCAGCCTAAGCGTGCCGATGTGTATTGGTTTGTGCATGTAGATGTTATGGATGAACCTTTTACATTACAGTACCATGTTGATGAGTTGTGTAATGATAAAATAATAAGGGTTGATTTCAGACTTGGTTTCCGGATAGACCCTCGCATTAACCTTATGTTCAGGCAGGTGGTAGAAGAGTTGGTAAGCAATAAAGAGGTTGATATAGTATCGAGATATTCATCGCTCAAAGAAAAAAATATTGTTGGCGATTTTAGGTTTGTTGTTATAGAAAAATACCTTTCAAGAGAAAATGATTTGTCATTTTACGACAAGTTTGTTCTAAACTTTTACGAATTACTTAAACTTTTCAGTTTGCCAGAGGACAAGGCTTATGGGCTTGATACCAGCAGCGTAACGATTGAAAAAGTTCCTCTAATTGTAAAACCGCCTGGCAAATATAAATTCCAAAGGGTTTAGAATTGCTTTTGTTTTCCATCACCTTTTTCGGACTCATAAAATTTAAAATTAGTTTTGTAGTACTGTTTTATTTTTTTCGTGGGACAACATCACAACCATCACTCCAAAGTAACTTTTGGAAGTTTACTCATTACCATTGGTATTATTTATGGAGATATAGGAACATCTCCGCTATATGTTTTTAAAGCCATTGTAGGACATCATGCCATTGGTACAGATTTAATTTTAGGAGGCTTATCGTGCATTATTTGGACTCTTACCATACAAACCACTTTAAAATATGTGGTGCTTACACTGCGTGCAGACAATAAGGGTGAAGGAGGTATTTTTTCGCTGTATGCTTTAGTGCGAAAACAAAAATTAAATGGCTTGTGTTTGCCGCTGTAATTGGTGGTGCCGCAATTTTAGCTGATGGTTTAATTACCCCTGCCATATCTGTTTGTTCAGCTATTGAAGGATTAAATATTGTTTATCCGCATTTGCCAACAATAACAATTTCTATTGTCATTATTTTTTGTTTGTTTTTTATACAACAATTCGGCACGCGGTTTATTGGGAAATTTTTTGGTCCGGTTATGCTTGTGTGGTTTAGTATGCTGGCTGTATTGGGTGTAAAAGAAATGGTGCAGGATTTATCTGTTCTAAAAGCGTTTAATCCATATTACGCTTATCAATTGCTTGTACATTATCCGCAAGGTTTTTGGATACTAGGTGCTGTGTTTTTGTGCACCACGGGTGCCGAGGCATTGTATAGTGATTTGGGTCATGTAGGAAAAAAGAATGTTCGCGTTTCATGGGTTTTTGTAAAGTCAGCATTGATATTTAATTACTTAGGGCAGGGTGCATATCTGTTAAAATTTAATGGACAATTAATAGGAGACATAAATCCGTTTTACAATCTGATGCCCGATTGGTTTTTAATACCCGGAATTGTAATTGCTACGCTTGCTGCCATTGTAGCTAGTCAGGCTTTAATAAGCGGTGCGTTTACTATTGTAAACGAAGCTATGCGGTTAAACTTTGGGCCTCGCCTAAAAATTGTTTACCCTACAGATTTGCGTGGCAGGTATATATACCTACCGTTAACTGGGTGTTGTGTGGGGTTGTATTGGAGTGGTAATGTATTTTCAAAAGTCATCAAACATGGAGGGTGCTTACGGGCTTGCCATTATTATAGATATGATGATGACAACAACGCTGCTTTTTTTATATGTACCTGAAACGATATTCCACACCTTTAATTTTTCTTTCGTTTGTTGTTTTTATTTCCGTTGAAATTTGTTTTTTAATTGCCAACCTCAGCAAGTTTGTGCATGGCGGATGGGTAACAATGTTGGTTGCTTCGGGTTTATTTTTTACAATGTATATATGGTATGAAGCACGCAAGGTGCGCAACCGTTTTGTAGAGTTTGTGCAGTTGGCTCCGTTTTTAAAAATGCTTGATGATTTAAGCCACGATGAATCTATTCCCAAATATGCTACCAACTTAGTTTACCTTACGAGCGCTAACAGGAAAGATGAGATAGAATCAAAAATTATGTATTCGCTTTTGCAAAAGTTACCTAAGCGGGCTGATGTATATTGGTTTGTGCATGTAGATGTTTTGGATGAGCCATACACTATGGAATATAAAGTGGATGAAATGGTGAATGATAAAGTGATACATATTGACTTCAGATTAGGATTTAGAGTAGAGCCACGCATTAATTTAATGTTTCGTCAGGTGGTGGAAGATTTGGTAAAGAATGGTGAGGTGGATATTACATCGCGATATACCTAAAAGAGAAAAAATATTATTGGCGATTTCCGTTTTGTGGTAATAGAGAAATTTATTAGCAACGAAAATGATTTGAACTTCCGCGAGAAATTTATTTTGGATGCTTACGATTTTTTGAAACTTTTTTCATTACCCGAACATCGTGCCTTTGGTTTAGATACCAGCAGTGTGGCTGTAGAAAAAGTTCCGTTGGTTTTAAAACCTGCCGGTAGATTAAAATTTAAAAGGGTAGGGTAGTTATCCTGTTCTTTTTGTAAAATAATTTGAACCATGAGTCAAAATTTAATTCCGCAATAAAGCGTTTAGATTTTTCCATTTTTACCGCATATCCTTAAATAACAATTAATGTTATGAACAAAAAACATCCTAAAGCACTTCCTTATCTTTTCTTGAGCGAAATGTGGGAGCGATTTGGCTTCTATCTAATGCTCGGCATATTCTTTTTATACATGACCGACACGCAGCGTGGCGGAATGGGCATGGACAGGAAACAAGCCAGCGATATTTTCGGAACTTTTATAGCTGTGGTATATCTTACCCCTTTTGTGGGCGGATTGCTTGCTGACAGGGTGTTGGGTTACCGTAAATCAATAACTATTGGCGGTATTTTAATGGGTATTGGCTATTGTGGTTTGGCACTACCTGGCATGACTGCATTTTATGTTTCGCTACTTGTTATTTGTATTGGCAACGGTTTTTTTAAGCCCAACATATCAACCATACTTGGTAATGTATATAACGATCCGCAGTATAAACACCTTAAAGATTCGGGCTACAATATTTTTTACATGGGCATTAATATCGGAGCTTTTATTTGTAATTTTTTTGGAGCCTACCTGCGTAATACATTTAGTTGGGGAGCTGCATTTACCGCTGCAGGTATTGGAATGTTTTGGGAGTTATTATTTTTTGGCTTGCAATAAACATTATAAACATGCCGATGTAATTAAACCTACTCAACCCGAAGACATGAGTGTAGGAAAAATTCTTGGCTTGACATTGCTGCCAGCAATTATTGCCGGATATATTGGTTGGATCCTGCCCGGAAATATTTTTGGCAGTGATAGTACTGATGCTTTCATACTAGGAGCATTGCCTGTGGCAGGTTACTACGTAACTATATTAATGCGTAGCAGCACAGAGGACAGAAGACCGCTTGCAGCATTGCTTTCAGTATTTGCAGTGGCAATTGTTTTTTGGGCAATATTTAAACAAAATGGTACAGCACTCACTACATGGGCTGAAAGTTATACCAACAGAGAAATTTCCCAGTCGGCAGTTGCACCATTAAAAACACTTGGTGTAGTGCAGCAAGTTAAATATGAAAAAGATTCTGTACCATTAACAGATGAGCAATTTCGTGTTTCGCGCGATGCCAATGACAAAGCCATTAAAACTTTTGATTACCCGCTTTATTTTAAAAACATCCCTCCCGAAAAATTGCCTGCCGAAGGTGAAACTGTAAACTTGGTTTCAACGGAATTGGGGCAAAGCATTAATCCGTTTTGGGTGGTGTTGCTTACTCCTGTGGTAATTGCATTTTTTGCCTTTCTCAAAAAACGCAACCGCGAACCATCAACCCCGTGGAAAATTTTTTATGGATTGTTTATAACGGCACTGTCAACCTTAGTAATGGTTGGTGCAACTTATGCATGCCATAATGGAATGGAAAAAAGTTCTATGCTGTGGTTGATTGGCTGCTATGGTGTAATTACAATTGGTGAATTATGTTTGAGCCCAATGGCCCTGTCTCTCGTTTCAAAACTTGCACCACAACGTTTAACCGCACTAATGATGGGCGGGTGGTTTCTTTTCCACATCCATAGGCAATAAACTTAGCGGGGTTCTTGCCAGTATGTGGGATGGTTACGAGCATAAAGCCAACTTCTTTTGGGTTAACTGCATACTTGCGCTTGGTACATCGGTAATTATTTTATTGATGATAAAGTGGCTTAATAAAATAATGAAAGAGCATAATGCGTAAAGGTTGATTAAGCCTGTTTGGGTTTCTTTTATTTAGCACTTTACTTACTGTACATCTAAATATATTTGCCCAATGAAGATTATTGCTTTTGGTGCTAGCTACAGCAGCAAATCCATCAATAAACAATTTGCAACTTATGCAACAACATATTTTGCGGAAAACGAAATTGAAGTGCTTGATTTGAATAACTATCCGCTGCCGGTGGTTTTTACAATTGATTTGGAGAAAGCAGGTTACCCTACACCGGTGCAACTATTTATTGATAAAATTACAGAAGGAGATTTTATCATTATTTCAATGGCTGAACATAACGGCAGCTATACGGCAGCATTTAAAAATTTGTTTGACTGGGCATCGCGCGTAAAAGCAAAAATATTTGATAGGAAAAAACTTTTATTGCTTTCAACATCTGATGGCAGGCGAGGAGGGATGAGTGTTTTGGAAACTGCTAAAACAAGATTTCCTTTTCACGGTGCCGAAATTATCGGTAGTTTTTCTTTACCTCAGTTCTATACCAATTTTAACAAGGAATCTGGAATTATAAATGCAGAATTAAAAGATGCGTTTGAAAAAATGATTGATGATGTGAAACGAAAGTTGTAATTATTTACTATGGTTTTATCTTCTTAAAAACATATCCGCCTTTGGTTGCGCCCCACACTTGTTTATCATCTTTATCAAAGCCCTGATCCCAACTTAATAATTCGTTTTCTTTTAATGTAACTATGGAGGTGGCATAACTTGCACCGCGCAAATCGCTGGCACATTTTTTTCATCGGTGCTCCCTTCAAAAAACCCTTCTTTATTTTTTTTAGTATTACATTGCATCCGTCTTTCAATTGAATACTGTCAACGGTGAGCTCCTCCACCATTTCTGTTTTTTGGGCAAAGCGAAGCGGGTCGGTTAAAGTGTAAATGCTACTCTCAAAAGTATTTTCTTCGGTTTGTGTTACGTGATATACGCGCTGACGGTAAGGTTTTTCTTTTTTCGTTGCCATTGCCTGTTCTACATAAAACCAATAACCGCCATCGTTTTTATGTTTCCAGATGGGTGTAATTACTAAAGAGATATTGAAATAATCAGTATCGTTTTTACTTTGCTCCTCGCTATTGTAGGTGCCTTGCAAGTAACTTGCGAGCAGCGTTAGGTCAGCAGAGGGTTTTTTGTTTTGTGCAAAAGCAAAATTTGTAAGCATTGATAATAGTAATATTGATTTAAGCATTTTCATATCACAAAGATTGAAAGTAAATTTTATTTAAATTTTAAAGGTAGCTACAGATTGAACAGGTTCTCACAAATTATTTAAGAATAAGATAAATTTATTCTTAATTTTTTAACCTTGTTAAAAGTGACTGCTATTTTAAAATCGTATTAGAATTTTTAAATTTAATCCAGTTTCAACACAGCCATAAACGCACTCTGCGGAATCTCCACACTCCTACCTGCCTCATTCTTTTCTTTCCTTCTTTTTGTTTTTCTAACAACTTACGCTTACGAGAAATATCCCCTCCATAACATTTTGCCGTTACATCTTTGCGCATGGCTTTTACAGTTTCGCGTGCAATAATTTTTGCACCAATGCTTGCCTGTATGGCAATTTCAAACTGCTGTCGAGTGATAAGCTCTTTTAGTTTTTCGCAAATCTTTTTCCCAAAAGTGTAAGCATTGTCACGATGGATTAATGCACTCAATGCATCAACAGGCTCACCGTTTAAACGTATATCAAGCCTCACCAAATCACTTTGCTTGTAACCAATAGGATGATAATCAAAAGAAGCATAGCCCTTGCTTACGGATTTCAGTTTATCATAAAAATCAAAAACAATTTCTGCCAATGGCATTTCAAATTGCAACTCTACACGATCGGTAGTTAAATAACTCTGATTGATGATGGTGCCGCGTTTAGTAATACACAAAGTCATAATAGCGCCAATAAACTCGCTCTTGGTAATTATCTGCGCTTTAATGTATGGCTCTTCAATGCGGTCTAATAAATTAGGATCAGGAAATTCGCTGGGGTTATGTATTTCAAAAAAATCGCCATTGTTTAAATAAGCGTAGTACGATACGTTGGGCACGGTAGTAATAACTGTCATGTTAAACTCGCGCTCCAATCGTTCTTGTATAATTTCCATGTGCAGCATTCCCAAAAAGCCACACCGGAAACCAAAACCCAATGCAACCGATGATTCAGGCTCAAACACCAACGAGGCATCATTCAATTGCAGCTTTTCCATTGACGCTCGCAACTCTTCGTAATCATCAGTATCTACAGGATAAATACCGGCAAATACCATAGGTTTTACATCTTCAAAACCGGCAACTGCATTTTCGCACGGATTGTCAACATGCGTAATGGTATCGCCCACTTTTACTTCTTTGGCATTTTTTATTCCCGAAATAATATAACCTACGTTACCCGCACTAACGGTTTTTGTGGGGACTTTATCAAGTTTTAAAATTCCAATTTCATCGGCATGATAAGCGCTTTCTGTAGCTACAAATTTTACGTGATCGTTAGCCTTTATTTCCCCATCTATCACTTTGTAGTATGCAATAATTCCTCTGAAAGAATTAAATACCGAATCAAAAATAAGTGCCTTTAACGGTGCATCGGGATTTCCTACCGGTGCCGGAACACGTTCAACAATGGCACGCAAAATATCATGCACACCCATTCCGGTTTTGCCGCTGGCAGGAATAATTTCTTCGCGCTTACACCCCAATAAATCTACTATCTGGTCTTTTACCAATTCGGGTTCGGCACTGGGTAAATCAATTTTATTGAGAACAGGAATAATAGTCAGATTATTTTCAAGAGCGAGATAAAGATTAGAAATAGTTTGTGCCTGTATGCCCTGTGCAGCATCAACTATCAAAAGCGCTCCTTCGCAAGCAGCAATAGAGCGAGATACCTCGTAAGAAAAATCAACGTGACCGGGGGTATCAATTAAATTCAAAATATATTTTTTCCCATCAAGCGTGTAATCCATTTGTATTGCATGGCTCTTAATGGTAATTCCGCGCTCGCGTTCCAAATCCATGTCATCAAGCACCTGTGCCTGCATGTTTTGTTTGCTAATGGTATTGGTATATTCAAGCAGGCGGTCAGCCAAGGTGCTTTTGCCGTGATCTATGTGAGCTATTATGCAGAAGTTGCGAATGTTGTTCATTGGGGAGCGCAAAAGTAAAATTTTAGGGGAGTTTTGGAAGGGGGGAAGTGAACGACTTAGGCACAATAAAATTAGGTTTTTAAAAAATTTATCATTTATATTTTCGAATCATCAAAAAAAAGAAGATGTAAAACATAGAAAAGACATAGATAAAATATTGCATTGACTATTTCAAGCGTCTAAATCCGCTAAAAGTTAGAACCTTGTCTTGAATAAATCTCTGCTTGTACACCGTAAATGTAACAACAAATAGAATTTGAAATTACATCACTCTCGTTCACAACCGCTGCAGTCTCAGTAAGAATTCTTCCTTGCGTTGTCTGCTCACATCCGCCATGCTGCCATCAATCATGCGCACCTGCCCGCCTTCGCCTTTTATGTATTCTTTTATATATGCCATGTTTATAAGATGGCGGCTGTGCGTTCTGAAAAAATGGTAGGGAAATAAAAGCTCTTCGCAGTCTTTTAAAGATTTGCTAACCATCAGTTTGCTTTTATCAATAAAATAAAAAGTGGTGTAGCTGTTATCGCTTGTGCAGTGTACTATCTCATTAACCTTTGCAAACACATATCCTGTTTGCGTGGGCAGCGCAATTTTAGTTTCTTCAAGGTTGCTGGTTTTAATATTACTCATTAGCAACTCCACATGCCTGTACGAATCTTTTAAACCCATACGCTCCTCAAATTTTTTTATGGCAGGGATGAGTTGTTCTTCGTCAAACGGTTTTAGCAAATAATCAATTGCGCTAAGTTTAATAGCCTGCAATGCAAACTCCTGGTACGATGTGGTAAAAATTATTTCAAAGTTGATTTTAGAAAAAGCTGCAAGCAAATCAAACCCGGTTTTAGGCGGCATCATCACATCCAAAAAAACAAGTTGAGGTTGCAACTCAATAATTCGTTTAATGCCATCATCAACACTGCGGCATACATCAGCCACTTCTATTTCATGCACATGCTCAGCAAGCAACTTGCTTAAAAATTTCCTGCTGCGGCTTTTCATCATCTACAATTAGCGCTTTATACATAGAAGAAATTACTGTTGCAATAATTCACCATTTTTAATTCTTAATTTTCAATAACCACTTCAACTCTTTTGCCTGCATATTCATTTTGAGCATTGCATATATCCGATATTTTAAAATAACTCTTCTTGCCTTTTAATTTATTTAACACATCAAGCCGTTGCTGCGTAATGCTCACCCCCATTGATTTTTTTTTGACAGCCTCTACTTCATTTTTTTCTGCTACTGAATTTGCACTTCCGTTGTCTTCAATAATGTAATACACATTGTTACCCTGCACATTCACCAACAATTGCAGCAGACCTTTTTCTGTTTGGTTATTTAACCCATGCCATATACTGTTTTCAATAAACGGTTGTATAATCATAGGCGGCACCATCATATTTTCTGTATCGGCATTTTCGCTTACGGTAATTTTATAATCAAAACCATGTTGCATGCGCAATTGCTCCATTTTTATGTAAAGCTCCATCACTTTTAAATCTTCAGCCAGCGTAATTTCTTTATGCACACTGTTTTCTAAAATCATTCTGATTAGTGATGAAAACTTTACCAAATATTTTGCTGCCACATCCTTATTGTTGCTTTGCACAAAACCGTAAATAGAATTAAGTGAGTTAAAAATAAAATGCGGATTAATCTGTGCCCTTAGCGCCATCATTTCAACTTCAGCCACCTCGCGCGCCATAAATGCTTCGCGCATTTTAAAATCGTTTTCGCGCTTTTGTCTGTACCACACAAAAACCATAAAAACAAATGCAACTACAAATGCCAAAAAACTTAGCAGTATAATATCGCTTTTATCCATAAGGGTTTTACAAAACCTTTGCTAAGGTATTTTATTTAACCATAGCTCTTAAAGGCTACAAAAACCTTTACCAATACCAATCAATATAATGTTTATAGGTGCTTTACTCTTTTAGAACATGGCTAATGAATTGCCTGAATTAAAAAGAAATAATTCCTCAGTACATACTAAAATTTCGTCTCAGTAAATAAATCATAAGAGAAAATTATCTAATGATAAACTTGCGGCTAACTGATTTTCCGGTTTGTGTTGTAAGCGTTGCAAAATAAATTCCTTTCGAAAAAGTGGATACATCAATTCTTTGCAATTGAGAGTTAACCTTGCTTAAAAATATTTTTTTGCCAATGGCATTACTGATATCAAGCGTTGCATTTTGATTTTGTGGTAAGCGAGGCATTAAATTTAATGTGGTATTAACGGGATTATTTATTACCTCAAGATCAAATGCGTTAGATGTGTTAAAGAATGTTTGAATACCGGTAGTAGTTTGCAAATCGAAACCAAAGTCCTGCCATGTAGCGCTTGTGCCGCTACCGTTAACAGCAAGCGTATCGGGTGAAATAAGTTTTTTCACCGGATTGTTAGACGTGCCATAAGTTCCCCAGTTATCATGCAAACTTTCAGGAAAAATAAGTTGAACAATTAATGTTTGTGTAGAGTCATAAGCATACGTGCTGTCTAAATCAATAGAAAACCAATCACCGGTAACACCAGCCGGAATAGTGTAAAGACTATTGTAAAAAACCTGAGTTAATCCCGTAAAAAATGTACTGTTGGTATAGCCTGTGGCAGTGGTTTGAGCCATTGAAATTTGGAAACGGGTTAGCTCCTGTGCCTGCGTAATGCCGGTAGAACCATAACGGTAATAAATGCGGGTAATATTACCTGAACGCAAATTAGTAAAATCTGCCGGTAAGAAAATACACTGACTTTTGGCGGCATAACTTGTATACCCAAAAAGAAAGGTGCTATTGGAGGTTCCTAATCCTTTATAAACCTGTTGTGCAGAAACAAAACCAACAATGAACAGTGATGCAAGTAAGAGTAAATTTTTTTTCATGCGTATATTAAATTTTAAATATGCTTTTAACTTCAGCCTTAAGGGCTAAAACAATTTGTTATGACAACTTAAAAGGGTAAATCATCTCCGGCTTCACCACCCATTGGCGGTGTGGCATCTACGGTAGATGAATCGGCAGATTTATGGTATTCTCCAGTATGGTTTCCATCTCCATCGCTTTTGCGATTAAGCAAAGTCATAGTATCGGCAACAATTTCAGTTATGTATCTTTTATGTCCGTCTTTATCATCATAATTACGGGTACGTATTTTCCCTTCAATATAAACAAGGCTGCCCTTCTTTAAAATTTTTCGGCACTATCAGCCAGCCCGCGCCACATTACTATGTTGTGCCACTCGGTGGTTTCTACTCTGTTGCCATCTTTATTTTTGTAAAACTCAGTTGTGGCTAACGAAAACTTTGCTACGCTAACGTTGCCTTCCAAATGACGAACTTCAGGGTCTTTCCCCAGGTTTCCTACCAAAATAACTTTGTTAATTCCAGACATGGTCGTTTTAATTTTTTAGGATTGAATATTAGGTAATTGTTAAGCAAACCTACATAATTTTTTTAAGAATTAATACGCAATTAAAAAATTCTGCAGCAAGTGAGTAACTAAAATTAACCCGTCAATTCAGATTAAAAAAACAATTAAGCTCAAGTCTGTCGGATTTCAAACACCAACTGTGCCCGTATAAAAAAATTTCATAAAGGCGAATGCTTTCCGGTGTTGCAGGTAGTTCAAATAACGTTCGTTATGAAAGGCCTCTTTCTCAAAAACAATATTTATGTACGCTTTATAATGATTACGGTAAATGATTAAGTTGATGAGGTATTGCAAAATGTAAATAAAGTAGAACGGGATTATAAGCAGTTCAAGTTGTTGCTTTAAATGGATTCTTTCATGATTTAAAAGCACTGCATCACTCTTTGATGCTTTATTTTTAAATAAAATAAAAGGGAAAAAGCCAGAGCGGAATTACGCAGGAAAGAAACATGAATCATAAAAAGGACTCATAATAAACAATTTTAGGAGAGTAATAAAACAAAACTATGCGCCCAAAGAAACCGAACGCGAACGCTGTGTTTTTAAATAGTATGGTATAAGGCTTAAAATAATAGCAAGTGAACTGACAATAAATAATAATAACAAACTACCGGCATTGCGCAATGCAAGACCGAGTAAAATAAAACCAATGTTAACAAGGTACAAGGTCAATGATACTTCTCTGTGATTCAACCCTAAATCTAACAACATGTGGTGCATGTGATTGCGGTCAGCCATAAATGGGGAGCGCTTATTCATTATGCGCACAATAAAAACACGTAGTGTATCAAACAACGGAAGTATTAAAATAGCAACTGCAAGTGCGGGGCTTGATTTAAACGGGAAGTTAAATGGAGTAGTATCGTAACTCAGTTCAATAAAATTAATGGTTAACACAGATAATATTAAGCCAATGGTTAACGAACCGGTATCGCCCATAAAAATGTTTGCGGGAGAAAAATTGTAAACCAAAAATGCAAGCAATGAACTAAACAAAGCAAAAGATAAAATGCACAATGCTATTTGATTATAGTTGTAAAACCACAATCCATAAGTAAATGCTGCAATGGCTCCAATGCCGGCAGCCAATCCATCAACACCATCTATTAAATTGAATGCGTTAATTATAACAAGAATAGTAAACAACGACAGCAATAAACTAAAAGCATAGTTTAACTGGTAAATACCGAAAATGCCATACAAACTCGTAAGCCTTATGTTGGCAAACAGCACTATAATAATTGCGGCAATTAACTGTCCGTAAAATTTTTTGCTTGCAGGCAAGTCAACAATATCATCTTTAATACCTATAAAGAACATTACTATAAGTGCGGCAATAATGTATTGTGTTGACTGAAAATTAAACTCAGCACTCCAAAAGGCAAATGCGAAAACTACACCTGCAAAAATTGCAAGCCCGCCCAAAGTAGGTATGCTTGATTTATGGGCTTTTCTTTCGCCTGGCTCGTCAAATAAATTTTTTAATTACTGCTACCTTTATAATGGAAGGGATGGCCAGAAAAGTAATAATGAAAGCGGTTATACAACCAAATGCTATGTTTATCATAACAGTTTTTAAATTGAAGGCTTAAAACTATAAGTGTAATATTACCCTGTATTTAAAATTTTGTGAACACTTGTTTAAAAAGGGCGAATGCTACACAAAATCTGGCGAAGAATTTTAACTGGTCAAAAAATCAAAAATCGAGATAGCGGTTGGTAATGCCGGTTCTTATGCCAAATGTAATCATCATGGTTTTAAAAGAGTCCGCATTTTCGGGCTTGTCATCGCGCATTATTACACCTCCTTCCACTACAAAATTATAATTGGGATTTACAAGATATCCTAATCTAACATCGGCAAACATTAAAGTATATTCAAGCCCCTGTGTAATTTTATTTCCGTATTCAAAGCTGTAGGTATCGTAACTTTTAAAAATGTCAGAGCCAAGGTTTGACTGGCCAGTGTCTGCCCCCAAAATCGTATAATTTAATTGCGCCCTCAGATAATAATTTTTGTAGTTGTAGTTGATGATAGAAACGCTTTCAATAAAATTGCTGCCAAGCGGATGCGCTAACGATTGATTGAAATGTGCATAGTTTGTTAAGGAAGAACGATGTGAATATGTGAACGGCCGCACGTAATTTATTTCAGTTTGCAGATGTAGGTTTTCAACTAATAAGTCTGCAGTTTTTACTCCAGCCTGAAATGCTTGCTTGTTTCCCCACCAGCCATCGCCCGAACGCACTTCACTTATTTTAAACTCATCGAGCATTGCCTGACCATATAACGTAATGTTGCTTGTGAGTTTGTATTTAAGGTTAAGGCCAAGCATCATATTATCAGGCGATCCGATTGAAAACTCCACAGGTCTGATAAAAATAATGGGGTTGGCGTAATTAAAATCAAAACTTCTGCCTTTAATACTATCTGCTTTCCATATTACAGCCTCCATTACCCCAAAAGAAAAACGCTTGCCAATGTTAATGTCTAAATAATGAAACGTGCCGTACTTTCTTTTAAAACGCGAATCATCGGGCGCAGGTATTTGCAAGTCCTGCAGAAGCGTATAAAGGTTTACATATTTAATTTTCCAGAATGTAGTTGAAATTTTAAAGAACGGATAACTGTAAGCATTATCGGACAAAAGCAAAGAGCGATAGCCATCACCAATAAAATTTTTATCGTGCCCTAGCTGAAAGTTAAAATGTTTTTTTAGCGAAAAAGAGATGGTGCCGCTCACATTTGCATAATCAAAATTAGAGTACAAATCTTTTACGCGCCCGTCATTTGGCACTACCTTATGCTTGCGGGTAAAAGCGTCTAAATAAAATGGAAGCTGCCCCTGGTTTTCTCTAAAAGTTGTGCTGAAAGAAAATCTTTCGCCAATGGTTCCATCAATCCAAACACCGCGCGTGTTTGTAAAAACAGTTTTGTTTTCTTCTGTTTCTGTTCCTCCGCTCAATTCAAATAAAGGATTAAAACGAATTGTTACACCATCTTCTTTAATAACAAATAAATTTTCTTTGAGTAGTTTTCTACCTATCAGTGTTCTATGAAACTTGCCATCCTTTAAATAATTGTTTTGATTGAGTGAATCAAAAGGTGCTATGGTTTTAATTTCTACAGTTCTGTAAGGACGAAAAGAAGTATGCGCTTTCGATTCAACAGAATTTAACCACGGCTCGTAACGCAAATTCCACTCGCGATTTAGCGGCAAAAAATAATCCTGCGAACAAACCAAGCCCGAAAGCAACAGAAACAAAAAAGTGATAAGAAATTTTTTCATGCTTTACAGTTAATCAATTTCGGTTACACCACCAGATATAACAAACTTCATCATTTCAGTTCCAGATGCATCTAACTTTTCTACATTGGCAGCAGGCACAATAAAAAGTTGCCCGTTAAAGCCATAAGAAAACGGCAAATACACTGCCAGCTTTTCTTTTCCTATTCCTAATTCGCTCAAATCATTTTGTGTTATAAAACCTATACGCTGCACATCGGGGTCTTTGTTAACCTTTACCAAAACAGGTTGCGTAAATCTTTTTTTCTCTCCTACAAATGCTTCAATCAAATCTTTTACTGAGGTATAAATAATTTTTAGCAATGGCGTTTTTTCCATCAACCGTTCAATAAAAATAAAAAACGGGTTGGCTACCAGAAACGATGCAAAATATCCGAACACAGTTATACCTGCAAAAATGGTAAGTATTCCAAGCCCTGGAATTTCCATTTCATGCAGCCCGGGAATTTTTACCGGAATTTTAAACGGGAGTAAATCATCAATCCATAAAATGCCGCGGTAAAGAACTAAAAACGTAATAGCTATGGGCACTACAAATAATAATCCCTGGAAGAAATAATTTAAAATTCGTTGCATATTGATAAAAAATTTTGGGTGGATTTTAATAATGCAAATATCCTGAAACACATATAATTATTTCAATCTGGTACAAAAAAGATATTCAATCAAAAGAGAAAAATTTATTTTTTCAATTTTTTCTTTGTTGCAATAACCAATTGATAAGAATGGTCAATCAATTCTTTAATCAACTTAATACTTAAGGAACCATCAATAATTACAGTGTTCCAGTGTTTTTTGCTCATGTGGTAGCCAGGCAAAATACTGCTATGCTTCTCGCGTAGTTCAATTGCTTTTTCAGGATCACATTTTAAGTTAACGGATAGCGGGTTGTGTTCAAGCCCTATTAAAGCAAACATTTTTCCATTGGCTTTAAAAACCAAGGTTTCGTTATCAAAAGGGAAACTTTCCGCAGCGCCTGTTTTGCTTTTGCAATAATTGCGTAGCTCTTCAATGTTCATAAAACGGCTAAAGTATGTTTAATAATATTTAAATATCTTTTTCAAACATATTCTTTTTTTTAAAAACGTTTTTATTTTTACAGAGTTCGTATCAACCAAATATGAAAAATTATTTACTGTTCCTGATTATTTCCTGGTGGTGTTGCGCCAATACCACTGCACAAGATGTACCTTTTGAAAAATCAAACTTTATTGGCTTAGAAACGCAATTTGCAAGCGCCAAAGTTTCGTATGATAAAGGCATAGAATTTTTATATAACGAGCCGCCATTGTATGAAGTTGCGCTAACTCATTTTTTAAAAGCACACTCCTTCAATCCAAAATCGTCAGACCTTAACCTGAATATTGGCTTGTGTTACATACACAGTTCGCAGAAGTATGAAGCTTTGCCTTATTTTGAAAGTGCTGTTATATTAAATTCAACTGTTCATCCTAAAATTAATTATTACTTAGGCGAAGCTCATCACATCAATCACGATTGGGTTAAAGCAAAGGCATTTTACGAAGCTTATAAAGGACAGGTAGCGAAAGATAAAAACGAAATAATATTGGTTGATAAACGTTTGCTTGAATGCAGTATTGGAGAAAAACTGATGATTAATCCTGTTAAAGTTAAAATTGAAAACTTGGGAGCTAATGTTAACTCTGAATTTGCTGAATATTCCCCACACATTACTGCTGATGAATCGCAATTGTTTTTTACTGCAAGACGAAAAGATACTTATGGCGGTGCACGTGCAGATATTGATGGAAAATATTACGAAGACGTTTATATGAGCATACGCGGTGCCGATGGAAGATGGCTTGCTGCGAAAAATTTAGGCACTCCGCTCAATTCAAAAATGAACGATGCCACCTCTGGGCTTTCTTCAGATGGACATACATTATTTGTTTTTAAAGGCGATGAAGGAAACGGAGACATTTTTGTTTCCACATTAGGGAGCAAAGGGTGGGCCCAACCATCATCACTCGGAAAAAATGTAAACACAAATGATCATGAATCATCTGCATCTTTATCTCCCGATGGAAATACTTTATTTTTTGTAAGCGACAGAAAAGGCGGTTTGGGTTTGCGTGATATATATTACACCAAGTACGATGAAAAGAAAAAGGCATGGGACGAAGCAATAAACATTGGCACTCCAGTTAATTCTACTTATGATGAAGAAGGTGTATGGATGCATCCTGACGGCAAAACACTTTATTTTTCTTCAAGAGGAAATGGCAGCATGGGTGGTTACGATATTTTTTACAGCCGCAATGAAAACGGGACATGGAGTGACCCTGTAAATCTTGGTTACCCAATTAATAGTGCCGATGATGATGTTTTTATTGAAATGTCAGCAAATGGTTTAACAATTTACTTTGCCAGCTTTAAGCGAGATGGTTTGGGTGAAAAAGATATTTATACTGCAAGATATACTGATGATGAAGCCTCAAAATCAAAAGTTGCATTATACAAAGGGTTTGTTTTTGACGAAGATTCTAAATCTCCGGTAAGCGCTACCATTGAATTGATTGACCTTGAAAAAAACGAACCTATAGGAAAATTTAATACCGATGCATCAACAGGAAAATTTCTGGTATCGTTACCGGCAGGAAAAAAACTACGGAGCTGTTATCCAAGCAGACGGTTACTTGTTTTCATCCGATAACTTCAACATTCCGGATACTGCTGATTATAATGAGTACAACAAAGACATTTACCTTAAGCCCGTTGTAGCAGGAAGCGCAATTATATTGAACAACATATTTTTTGAAACATCAAAGTGGGATTTAAAAAATCAGTCAGCAAATGAAATGCAAAGGCTGGTGGGTTTTTTAAATGCAAACCCAAAAATGCGAATTGAAATTGCAGGGCATACCGATAACGTTGGCAATATTGAAGGAAACCAGAAACTGTCTGAAAACCGTGCTAAAGCAGTGGTAGATTATTTACAATCAAAAGGAGTTAATGCAGCCAGGCTTACATACAAAGGTTATGGAGAAACACAACCTGTTACCACAAACGATACTGCCGAGGGTAGAGCATTGAATAGGCGCACAGAGTTCAGAATTTTAGATAATTAAATTTTTTTCTGCTTTGATTTTTCTTAAAAGAAAATTCCGCCTAAAGCACTCAATAGCGAACCTGCTATAACAGCAAGTTTTGCAATGTTCAAGGTATCTGCATTATTAAACGAGAGGTTTGCTATGAATATAGACATGGTAAAACCAATGCCTGCCAGCATACCTGCACCAAGTATGTGTTTGAATGAAACTCCCTCAGGCAGCTTACAAATTTTTCGCTTTATTGCTATGTAACATATTGCATAAATTCCTAAAGGCTTTCCAATTAATAAGCCCAAGATAATTCCTAACCCCAAAATAGAACCCAAGCCGGGAAAACTTTGGGCAGTAATTATAATGGCAGTGTTAGCCAATGCAAAAAGCGGAATAACAATGTAGTGAACAGGAAATTGCAAATAATGCTCAAGTTCTTTTAACCTGGTAAGCGGAATAGTAAATGCCAATATAACTCCTGCAATTGTAGCATGTACCCCTGATTTTAAAATGCAATACCAAAGTATTAAGCCAAGCAAAAGATAAATTGCCAGTATTTTTACCTTGAATTTATTCAGTAAAAACAAAATCAGAGTAATTAATACACTATACAACAAATAATCTTTTGCTAACGCGCTTGTATAAAAAACAGCAATTATGATTATGGCGCCAAGGTCATCAATAATAGCAAGTGCAGTTAAAAATACTTTGAGTGCAAAAGGAATGCGATTTCCTAAAAAGGAAAGTATGCCTAGTGAAAATGCAATATCAGTTGCAGTTGGTATAGCCCAACCGGAAATAGATTGATGATCATAATTAAATGCAGCAAAAATTACTGCCGGTACAATCATTCCTCCAACGGCAGCAATAACTGGCAACATGGATTTTTTTATATCTGATAATTCGCCAACCAATAACTCTCTTTTTATTTCCAATCCAACCAGCAAAAAGAAAACCACCATTAGTCCATCATTAATCCAGTGCTCAATAGATTTTTCTAAGACCCCAACTTTAAAATGTGATTGCCATAAATTTATATATCCCTCGCGCCAAATACTGTTGGATATAAATATAGATATTACTGTACATGCAATTAATAAAATTCCACCAAGCCTGCCTTTATCAGCGAGTTCGCGTATGGGGTTAACAAAGTTTCTGTACATAAAAAGTCAAGGAAAGTGAAATACAATAAATCAAAAATCAGGTAATTACACTAATTAAAATTATCTATTATTTGGTGTTTGTAAAATTAGTAAATGGTTTTACTTTTATAGCCTCAAACCAAAATTAAAATCTTATCAAATGAAAGGAAATTTACTTAAACCAATTTTATTAGTTGCGTGTTTGACGTTTTGTTTTTTGACTAACAACACCAACGCATGTTCCATAGCAGGAACAGCAACTGCAAGTGGCGACTCACTGTGTTATGAAGACAGTGTAACCATAACTCTTACCGGTTATTTTGGTACTGTATTTCAATGGCAGAGCAATGACGGCACGGGATGGATTAATGAAACTGGCACAGGCTCCAATACTGATAGCTATACCGTTTTACCTGGCGCCAGTAAACAATACCGGGCAATAGTAACAGCAACGGGTTGTCCGAGCGATACGTCAAATGCTGTTTCAATTTTAGTGGGAACAATTCCTGTCCCATCAGGCGTTGGTGCTACTCGTTGTGGCTATGGTTCTGTTACTTTAACCGGAACAAGTGGCGCAGGAGGCTCTGATTTAAAATGGTATGATGCACCTACTGGCGGATCTCCGTTAGGAACAGGCACTAACTTTACAACTAACGTTGGTGTTACCACTACATTTTACCTCGAAGATAATTCAAGCAGTGGCGGAAGTGGCGGACAGGCAAGTCCAATTCTTGTTACAGAACTTGATTTTAGCGACAACGCATCGGGGGGAGCCGGTGATGATATTGAAATACAAAACGTAGGACCATTTCCTGTTGATGTTACGGGTTGGCAGGTAGTAGCTGGTGATGTGTCGGGTAATATCAATGGTTACAATTCTATTATACAAATTTTATCAGGCATAATGCAGCCGGGCGATGTTTTATCGTTTAATGATGTTGCATCATCAGGACCTACATCAATATACTGGGGCGGAAATATATTGTGGAACAATGCACAAAATTCGTGGGTAATGATTTTAGATAATAACAATGTGATTAAAGATTTGGTAGTTACCGATTGGGACGCTGCAAGTGTTTTAACTATGGCTCCGGTAATTAATGGACTAACCATTCCAATAGGTAGCCAATGGACTGGTGCCGGAGTTATTTCTGCTGCAACAACTAATCAAGGGGTGGTTAGAAATGGCAACTCAGATAATAATAATAGTACTGATTTTGGAGTTAACACACTTACTGTTGGGAGTACTAACCCAACTATGACATTACCTTTTTTAGGATTAGGATGTTCAAGCCCGCGCGTACCCGTTGTAGCCACTGTAACCCCAAGCACCCCAGCCACCATCACTGCCACAAGCACAGCAATATGTATTAGCGGCAACAGCACCTAGCTGTAAACAGCAGCAACCCAAACTACAATTACACATGGAGCCCTGCTACCGGATTAAACACCACCACTGGCAGCACTGTTATAGCCTCACCTACAACGCCTACCACATACACCGTTGTGGGTGTTGATGGCAGTTGCGGAGCCATTGACAGTGTATTTATTGATGTAGGACCTTTGTCAGTAGCAGGCAGTGCTGTTGCTACTGCCGATACCGTATGCTCAGGTACACAGGCAGTCTTTACCTTAACAGGCAATACAGGCAACATACAGTGGCAGGCAAATACCGGAGGTGGTTACACTAATATTGCAGGTGCAACAGGTAATGTGTTGCAAATAAATCCAACACAAAGCGGAACGTACATTGCAGTGGTAACAAGCGGAGGCTGCCCAAGCGATACCAGCAATGCACTTTCTGTTGGCGTAATAACCGTAACAGCTCCCACAACCGTAAATGATACATTATGTGCCCCCGCACAGCCGATTTAACAGCAGTTGGCAGCGGAACACTTAATTGGTACGATGCCCCCACAGGAGGCAGCCAGGTTTTCTCGGGCACCAATTATAGCTTTAATGCAGTAGCACCGATAACATATTATGTTGAATCGGCAGATGGCGGTGGAAGAAAACATGTAGGACCTCCTAACAGAGGGTTTGGCACTCAAAACAACAATAACATTGTAGGTAACGGATTACTGTTTGACGTAACCAAAAATTGTACTATTGACAGTGTGTTGGTGTATCCTGCTACAGGCGCAGCCGGCAGCGTAACAATAAATTTGCTAGATAACACGGGCACACAAATAAACACGGTTACATATAACTATCCCGTCAATTCATTTGTACTGCGTGTGCCGGTAGGATTTGCAGTAACTCCCGGTACAGGATACCAACTGGTTAACGGAGGCGGAACAGACAACTACTACTACAACACCACCAACGCAACATATCCATACACTACCATTAGCTGCCCGGTAACCATAACAGGAACTACAACAGGTTCAACCACTAATTACTTTTACTTTTACGATTGGGTAGTAAAAGATGGATGTACCAGTACGCGAACACCTGTATCGGTTATATTCAATGGTACATTACCTCAGCCTACTATTTCAGCAGCGGGCTCTACATTAACATCAAGTGCAGCGCCCAATTATCAGTGGTACTTAAATGGTGTGCCAATACCGGGTGCTACAAGCCAAAGCTACAATGCTACCCAGCCGGGCTCTTATACTGTAGCTGTTACCGATCAAAGTTCTGGTTGTGTTTCTTTCTCTGATCCTTTTGTAGTAGTGGGTATTAATGATTTGAATGTGGATGATGATGCAGTGACGGTGTTTCCTAATCCTTCTAATGGATTGTTTAGTATTCAATTTACAAAAACCGTTAAAGGAGCAGCCGATGTAAGTATTAGCAATACTATAGGACAGGTTGTATATAAAACAACTGTTGTCAGCCCTGCTGGACAAATTGTTCAAATCGATAATGACCTTGCCAAAGGAACTTATTTTGTTACCATACAAACTATTAATGAGGTAAAACAAATACCTTTAGTAATTCATTAAAAGAATTTTTTATTACAAAAAAGCAAAAGCCATTCGTTGTTTTCGAATGGCTTTTGCTTTAGTAATGTAAAAGGTTTATTGGATTACAAATCGTTTAGTCAATTGATGCTCTTTACAAACTAATTTAATTGTGTAAACCCCAGCCGGTAAATTATCCTTACTTAGCAAGAAACTTGCTTCAGTTACTGGAATTGATTTTACCTTCCTTCCTATCACATTATAAATTTCTGCATATGCACCATTCAAATCAACATCGGTAGCAATAGTAACTGTTGTTGTTGAGCTAAATGGGTTAGGAGACAATTTAAGTGCATCTGTAATGTTGTTTGATTCAGCAACCATGGCTCCCGCTAATCGGCAATTAACAATAACATTAATTGCACTTGATGATTTAGTACATCCATTGGCTGTTTGTTTTACACGATAGCTACCTGCAGTAGTTGCGGTATAGGATTGATTGGTTGCACCGGCAATGTCTATTCCGTTTTTCTGCCATTGGTAAGCCACTCCGGCAAATGTGTTGGCAGTAAATACTACGTTTTGTCCAGCACAAAAGGTTGTAGGACCACCGGCAGTTATTGTAGCATTTGGATTATTGGTAACACTTAACACTACCGTGTTTGAAGTTACAGAGCACGCTCCTCCCTGTGTAATAATAACATAATAACTACCATTACTTGATGTAGCATAAGTTGAGTTACTTGCACCGGCTAAAGCAATACCATTTCTATACCATTGGTAACTGTAATTGAAACCGGTGTTAGCAGAAAAGGTGGAGGCGGATCCGGCACAAATAGTAGTAGTCCCCGAAGGACTAACACTGGCTGCTAACGATGTTATATTTACGGTAGTTGCAACAGAAGTATTTGATCCGCACGGAGAATTAATTAATACCGTATAATTTCCAGCAACAAAAAGCAGAATAGTTCTGATTTGTTGCCCTGCAATATCACTTCCGTTAAGTTTCCACTGATATGTGTAACCCGTACCGTTATTAGCAGTTAGTAAAGCATTTGCTCCTGAACAAATATTAATTGAGCCAGCCGGAGATATAATAGCAGTAATTGTTCCGGTTGAAACAGTTATTGAATTAGAAGTAGCTATGCCGCAAGAGGCTGTAATCATACACGTATAGTTTCCTGATGCGTTAGCAATAAAAGACATAAGAGTGGCTCCATTAATATTAACCCCATTGTTCTTCCATTGGTAACTATAACCTGGCACAGCGTTATTAACTGCCAAAACTACACTCCCTCCACTGCAAAAAGTTACAGGGCCATTTGCTGAAATGGTAGCACTGACAGATGTAGCTGCTGCGCTTACACTAACTGCACTTGCATATTTAAAACATCCGTTGGCAGTTTGCTTAACACGATATGCTCCAGTACTGTTAGCTGTGTAACTTTGGTTAGTAGCTCCGGCTATATCAACAGAATTTTTTTGCCATTGAAACGCAATACCTACAAATGTATTTGATGTTAAAACTACAGACCCACCGTTACAAAAACTTAAAGGGCTGCTGTAAGTTATGGATGGGGCAGGATTATTTGTAACAACTAAATTAATAGAGTTTGAAGCGCCACTGCACGATCCGGTAACGTTACAATAATAAGTTCCGCTTGATGACACGATAAAAGTTTGCTGATTTGCTCCACTTTGCAAAACCCCGTTTCTGTACCATTGATATGCCGATGCTCCGGCAGGCGCTGTAAGTGTCGTGTTACTACCCGCGCAAATTGGGTTTGCAGCAGCTGTTATTACAGGCGTACCAGCTCCAAGAGTTAAGGCAATAACCGATGATGTTGCTGAACAAAATAAACCGTTGCCATCTGTTACCGTTACTGTAACTGTAGTTGCTGCGCTAACATTAATTGTTTGTGTGGTTGCTCCTGTTGACCAGTTGTAACCTGCATATCCTGCACCTGCATTAAGTGTTGTTGAATTTCCTGTACAAAAAGAAAGTGTTCCGGAAATAAATGGAATAGGATTTGGGTTTACAGTAATGCTTGCAATGCTACTGGTGTTTGTACATCCATTACCATCAGTGTAGGTATGTGTGTAGGTTGTGCTTAAGCCTGTATATGGATTTGCAACACTCCATGTTCCTCCGGCAGGTGAGCCTGATAATGCAATGGAAGTTCCTTCACATCCACTTACATTATTTGCTGTTACTATTGGCAATGGATTTTCAGTAACAGTTTTGAGAGCACTGGTTCCCGAACATCCGTTCACATTAGTAACTGTAACTTGATAAACACTTCCAACAGTAACAGTAATGGTCTGTGTATTTCCGCCAGGCATCCAACTATAAGATGAGTAACCTGCACCTGCATCTAAAACTATAGAACTACCTGAGCAAAATGATGAACTACCCGAAATTGTAGGTGTTGGATTAGGGTTAACAGTTACAGTTGCTGAACCAACCATGGTTACATTACAGGTTGTTGGGTATGTTGCAACCACAGTATAATTTCCCGCCACAGTTTGTAAACCAAAAGAAATTGCGGACCCCGTTCCGCTAGCGGGTGAGCCGGTGCTTATTCCGTTTCTCAATAACTGGTAACTTACTCCAGTTTGAGATCCGCTAACCCCAACAGCAACGCCTGTTCCGCCTGCACAATAAGCACCCCCACCTGTAACATTAAACTGAATAGGAACAGGATTAGCGGTAACACTTAGTACCGAAAAATTAGTGTTTGAACAAAATGCATTACTTCCAAACACTGCCATGCTACCTGTTAGCCCGCCTGCTGGAAATGCAACCACAACTGTTTGCGTTCCCTGACCGGATGTAATGGTTGCACCAACAGGTACACTCCAGTTATATGTGGTTGCGTTGCTAATTGGTCCACAGTTGAATGTAATGGGTAACCCTCCGCAGAAGGTAGTAGAGAATGTAGTTATGGCGCTGCCCGGCCCAACCGGAGGTGATATGCCAAGGCTGGCAGAATTAACACTTCCGGTTACGGCAGGATTCGTACTTACCACGCGAATCCTGTAACCACTACCATAAAGAGTATTGGTTGGAGCAATACAAGAAATAGTTCCGGCAGTGGTAGATGCTAATGTGCCGATATTAACAGGACTTGCGAAAGAGCCTAAAGAATCAGATAACTGTGCAGTAAAAATATTTCCGGCATTGGCTGCCGCATTAATTGTAAACGGAACCCCTATTGTAGTGCCTGCACAAAAACTTACAAGTGGAACAAGCCCTGTTGTAATAGTTGTTAACCCTGCCGAAAGCGTGATCGTAAAGTTGGTATTACTCATGTCAAAGAAAATATTTCCTACTGCCTCCACTTTTATTCTTGCAGTTGTTGTTGAAATATTTGGCAGCGTAACACTTTCAGTTCCATCATTGGCTGTGGAAGCAAGCAATACGGTAGGGAAGGTATTTCCTCCATCAGTACTTAAAGATATTTTTACGTTAGCTGTATTGATACCGTTGGCAGTAGTTCCGCTAACATTCCATGTTACAGTTTGTGACGAACCACCTGCCCAGCTTACTGCTGTATTTGGTGATGTAACAGCAAACGCACCACCACTATTTACTACTACAATGGTTACATTGGTGTCTGGATGCATAATGCCTCCGCCACCATTCCGGTTATCTCTTGCTGTTAACCTGAAACGCAATGTACGAGCCTGATTGGGCAACAACTCACCTATTGTGGTTGTATTGTTAATAATGTCTGATAATTTTGGAAATGTTCTTGATGGATCGGTAGTTGGTGTAAATGTCCTGAACTGTGGTGCTGCTGTTGACTGCACATTCCATGCACCGGCATTTCCTAAATCTCTTTCTTCCCATGAATAAGTTAAAGGATCACCATTAGCATCTGTGGCTGCGCCCGTTAAAACAAACGGAGTAGAAATGGGAATAGAACAATTATAAGCCATATTGGTAACAACAGGTGCTGTATTGCCATTAGCAGTTGTTGTTGGGCAAGAGTTTCCTCCGTTTACAGTTGAGAATTGTATCATTTGATCTAAACTGTACCCATGGAAATAGGCAATACTGTTTGATGCAAGGTTATCACTTCCACAAATTCCGGCATACGCCTGAATGGTTATTCCGCTGCCGGGTTCAAAAGCTGCCGATGCTGTTCTGTTACCGCTGCAACTGCCCGTTGCACTGTTAAAGGTATGCGAGCCACCAAACTGGTGCCCCATTTCATGAGCAACATAATCAACATCAAAGGCATCACCTGTAGGAGAACCACTTCCTGTAACACCTCTTGCTTTATTACCACCCGAGCAAACCACACCTAAACCAGCTACTCCACCTCCACCGGTGCTAACCACATGTCCTATATCATAGTTTGCCGAACCAATAATGTTATCGCAGGTAGTTTGGTTTTGACCGAGCATAGTACTTCCGTTTCCATTGGTATATGGGTCAGTAGATGAGTTGGTATAAATAATCAGGTTGTTGTTTGCAACAAATTGCATTCTTATTGAGAGCTCATCCTCATAAATTCCATTTACGCGGTTCATGGTGGTGGTCATACCACCTTGAGCACCAGCTACAGTTCCGCCAAAAAATGCAGCATACTCACCGGTACATGCCAATGCCAAATCGTATGTGCGCAGTTGGGTGCCGTTGGTTCGTAAGCCAATGTTGTTTTTTAATTCGCGCTCCATTTCTTCTGATGTTGAAACCTGATCGCAATTAAAAGATTGTGATCGTTGTAAATCGTGCTTGTAGTAGCAGATGTATTCTTCGGTAGTGTTTTTGTTATAGGGGTCTATAAACACGCTGCCCTTTGGAGAGCGCACCATTGCATGAAACCCTTGCTCGGTTAAATCTAATTTGATGGTAGCAGATGGGTCAGTAACTCCCTGCCCCGTGAAGGTTTTTATTCCCGGAAACTTTGCCGCCAAAGCAGGATGTAGTAAATCGTATTCAAAAACACGGAATGTTTCATAACTGCCGTCAGCCATTGGCATTTCAAATAATAAGCCACCTGTTTGCCTGGATGAAGAAAGAACTTCTTTGGGCGCTGCAAGCAACATGGAAGTTACTTCACTTAAATTGAGTTTTAAAAATTTGCAAGTAACGGGTACGGTAAATCTTTCTCCGGTAGCTTTTATTTCACCTTGCGTGATGGGTGTAAAAGCTTTTCGTGTTTGTTCTGTTTGTGCAAATGCAAACTGAACCGCAGCCATGCAAAAGCAAACTGCCAGCATAAAATTCCTCATGTATATCTATTGTTTAATTTAGTTAAGCAACAATGATATTAAACAGCGCTCTAATTAAAAGCCTTAAGTAATAAATGATACACTTTTTTTACAGAGCAATAGTTAATATAAGTTAGTTATAATGGGCTGATGATAATATTTTCACCTGATATACTCATGCGACCTGTAAGGTGGAAATACTTTACGCATGCACTATGGTTGAAACCAAACCGGCAATGCATGGCACCTGATGATAGCAACTATTTACTAAACGTAACCTATCACAAACCATACGCACAAAGCCGGCAGCCATACGGAAGAGGCTGAGAACCGGTTTTTGGCCTTAGCCCTGCTGTATGGGGATTAGTGAATTGGGGATTACAAACTCACAATAGTCAGTTAAAAATAGCCCCTTACGGTATTACCGGTTTATGCAAAATGGTTCGGTATGCAAAATGCCACGGTCATCAATACACTTTGCAAAATAAAATCCATTGCTAAGGGTTCTTGTTGAAAAACTGCTTTGATCATTTTCTTGTGATGCAAGTACAATTTGACCCTGAGTGTTTAATATTTCAATTTTTGAATTGATGAATACTCCGTTGTTCGCTTGCAAATGCGCTTGCTCATTGTTTTGTATTATCCGCAAATCAGCTATGGGCGTACCGTTATTTTTTTCCTCTGCATTTAAATAAGCTGATTCAAAAAACAAATGCTCGCTGACAGCATCTATGCATTTTGTAAAAGTTTTTTCGGACGGATGGTATGTGTAGTAGTAGTTTTTTAGCTGCAAAGTGTTGCCTGTAGCAACAATACTACCATCGGCACTGTAAATGGAGTAACAATATTGAGGAAATTGATTTATATAAATTGCTTCTGACAGCGAGTTGGGTTGATTAAAGTTTTTTATCTCATACAAAACAGAATTTTTGCCGGAGAACAAAGCATACATTGTGTTATCTGAAGTAATTGTTACATCGCCATCATCAATACTTTTTAATTCTTGCTTATCATCAAAAACTATTTTCTTTTCATTTAAAACCAAGGCTGCGTTTTCAAGCAAGTTGTAAGAAATAATCTGTGCTTCTTTTTTTGCGGCATTAAAATCTTCTATTGAATAAAGTATGCCTTTGCTGTTAAAATCACATTGATTGATGATTTTGTTTTTTACTATAAATTTATTTTGTTGGCGAATGGTTTTATCCTGTAACTCCCAAACAGAAATTTCGGTGTTTACTCCATCACCCACATCAAACATGTAAATATTATTGTTGATTTTGTTACACGTTATAAACTTACCGTATATACTTCCTAAATTATTTGGTACGGAGTTAAGCTCGTAACTTTGGTTTGTTGCAGCATCTGTTGCAATAAAGGTTGTTTTGCCTGAGTACGACTCAGTGCCTGATAAACCAAGGCTGATTATTTTATTGCCGTAGTTGTTTTCCTGCGCACTTACAAATAAAGATGAAGTGATAAGTAATGTTAGGGCAAGAAAAATTTTATTGTGTGGATTGAGCATGGTATTGTTGTTTGCATTTATGGTTCAAACAGCGTACTCAATTACCAAAGTCTTAAGTTTGGTATTACAGCATCTTACAATTGTAAGGTTTAAGGAACAAAGTGTTTTTCCTAAAGCGTTTTCAAAAACGCCTCTACGTTTTTCAATACTCGTTCTTCAACGTTTTGATTTCCGTGTCGGTTAAATGAGGTGCCGGTAATTTTTTCAAAAAGTTCTATGTAACGGTTGCTTACCATTTCTACAATAGCATCTGTCATTTCAGGAACAGTTTGCCCTTCCAATCCCTGAAAATTATTTTCAATGAGCCATTGCCTTAAAAATTCTTTTGATAACTGCTTCTGTGCTTCGCCTTTTTGTTGCCTTTCTGCGTAGCCATCGGCATAAAAATATCTTGAAGAATCGGGTGTATGTATTTCGTCAATCAGATAAACCTTGCCATCAGCAATTCCAAATTCATATTTTGTATCCACCAAAATTAACCCACGCTGAGCTGCCATGTAGGACCCCTTTTTGTAAAGTGCTTTTGTATAAAATTCTATTTGTTCGTAAACATCCTTTCTTACAATTCCATTTGCAATTATTTCATTGCGGCTGATATCAGCATCGTGCCCAGCATCAGCTTTGGTTGTGGGGGTAATAATTGGCTCGGGAAACGGATCGCTTTCTTTTAAGCCATCAGGCATTTTTACTCCGCACAAATATCTCTCGCCACTTTTATAAGTGCGCCAGGCATGTCCACTTAAAAAACCGCGTATTACCATTTCAACTTTTATGGGTTTGCAAGGTAAGCCAATGGTTACCTGCGGATCGGGCACGCCCAAAACCCAATTGGGGACAATATCTTTTGTGGCATCTAAAAAGTAAGCGGCAATGCGGTTAAGCACTTCGCCTTTATATGGTATGGCACGGGGCAGTACCACATCAAATGCAGAAACCCTGTCGCTAACCACCATTACAAGTGCCTTGTTTCCAATGGTATAAACATCGCGTACTTTACCTCTGTAAAAGGAGGTTTGTCCGGTAAAGCTAAACTCGCTTTGACTAATTGTAGCCATATATTTTTACATTCGTGGCGAAAGTATATTAAATCATAAATTTTATATAAGAAACATCTGATAAATAGTTTTACAGCCCTGCAACTTTTTAGTCAAAACACGCTCATACCCAATAGCCAGAAAAGAATATATGTTACCCGTACAGGAACAGAAAAATATCCATGAGGAGTTTTTAAAAGCTTATCAGCCATTGCATGATAACTTAACCCGCTTTGTTCAAAGTATGGTTTGGAATAAAGAAGATGTTAAGGATGTGATTAGCGAAACGCTTTTAAAGACGTATGAGAATTTTGAAAAACTTAGGAACAAAGAGGCATTATTGAGCTATATGTTCACCATTGCAACAAGAATTGTTTACAAAAACGCATCAAAACGTAAGATTGTTGCTGAGGTGCCTGATGATTTGGTAGATCATGCTTCAAACACCGAGAGCAGAACAGAACTTAAAGAACTTTACAAAGCCATTAATGAATTACCCGAAAAAGCAAGAGAGGCGTTGGTGATGTTTGAAATAAACGGGCTATCATTAAATGAGATACAGCAGATACAAGGCGATTCATTATCGGCAGTAAAATCAAGAATTGCAAGAGCTCGTGAAAGATTGATTGAAATCATGGAAAAACAAAATGTATAATTGACAGTAATTAACTAACGGCAATAAATCAGTAAATGGAAGAGAATAAAAAATTAAACACCATTTTTGAGCAGGCACGCAAAGCCGAACCCGTGGTTGGGTTTGACGAAGTAGCCGCACGCTTTAAAAGTGATGTTTTTTCGCAGGCAAACAATGCGAATGAAGCAGGCAAGGCAGCAGGGAGAAGCGGCTCCTCAACCTGGATAGTGGTTTCCATTATAGCAGCAATAGCCATTGGCGCAGGAGCATGGTTTATGTCGGAAGATAAACCTTTGCAATCAATTCCATCAGCGCAAACACAAACAAGTGTTACTGCCGAACCACAGGCAACTACACCAACAGCAGTAGAAAATACCATAGGTAATACATCATCCGGCTCACAAGTTTCTTCGGATAACCCTGCATCGGAAAACACCACAGAACAACAAGCATCAAATACTGAGATTACAGTTGAAAAGCAGCCGTTAGAAATTCCGGGTGCTTCCACCAATAAAAAAGAACCAAAAAGCAAAGAAGAAGAGGCTTTGTTTGCAGCTGGCGGCAGTAAGAATGCACCACCACCTCCTATTTATAAAAAGGTAGATGGCTACGAAAACAAATCAAAAACAGAAGTGCTTACAAACGAAGCCAAGGTTACATCTAAAACCAAGGTAGGAAACCGGAAGAGCATTTCTTTAAGTAACAGCAAAGGAAATTTTAAACTCAATTATGTAAACGGACAATTAGAATCATTAGAGAAAAACGGTGAGCCTGTTTTAAAAGGTGAGTGGGGTAAGTATGCTGATTTAATTGAACAAGGTGATGCTAAAATTGCCGGTGGTAGTACCGCTGCCCCATCAGGTGCTAATGATTTTACGCAAGCAATGATAAAAGAAATGGCCAAGGATAATTTGTTTGATGAGAATACCCGTAAAGTAACCCTCACCCAAAGTTCTTTTACTATTAATGATGCAGAACAAACTTCAGCCTTACATAAAAAATATCTTGACCTTTATAAAAAAATAAATGGTGAGGATATTGGAAAGAACACTGTAAAGTTTAAGCGGTAATTTTTTTAATCTAATTTAGTTGCCCTTGTGTTATAGATTAATTAAAACACAAGGGCAATTTTTTTGGGGTTTGGTGTTAATACTCCTCTTTGGAATTATAAATTACCTTTGCGCGTAACGCCCACGAGGGCTTTTTTAATTTATAATAATGCGTTGGGTTTCTAAAAATACTTTTAATGCCGATGAAGTTGCAGCTTTAGCCAAAGCACTTAATATTAACGTGGTACTGGCACAGTTGCTGATGCAGCGTGGCGTTAGAACTTATGATGAGGCAAAAGATTTTTTCAGGCCAACTTTAGATTCTTTGCACGACCCATTCCTAATGAAGGATATGGATGTAGCAATAAACCGTATTGAAAAAGCTATTACATCAAAAGAAAAGGTTTTGATTTATGGCGATTATGATGTGGATGGGACTACTGCCGTAGCATTGGTTTACACTTTTTTTAAAAACTACTTTGCCGAAACAGGTTTTTACATTCCTGACAGATACACTGAAGGATACGGAGTTTCAAAAAACGGAATTGATTGGGCAAAAGAGAATGGATTTAGGCTGATAATTGCACTTGACTGTGGCATTAAAGCCATAGATAAAGTTGATTATGCAAACGAGCAAGGGATAGATTTTATTATTTGCGACCATCACCGTCCAGGTAATGTTTTACCTGCTGCCGTTGCCGTTCTCGACCAAAAAAGAGAAGATTGTAACTATCCTTATAAGGAGTTAAGCGGATGTGGTATTGGTTTTAAGCTGGTGCAGGCATTTGCACGACACAGAGGTATTTCTTTTTTTGAAATTGAGCACTTACTTGATTTGGTGGCAATAAGCATTGCTGCAGATATTGTTCCGGTTACTGGCGAAAATAGAACGCTTACTTATTTTGGCTTAAGGCAACTGAATGCAAATAAGCGCCCCGGCATTAAAGCAATATTGGAAGCAGCTAATTACACAAAAGAAGTTACTGTTAACGATATTGTGTTTACAATAGCTCCCCGCATTAATGCAGCGGGTAGAATGCAGCACGGCAAACATGCTGTTGAACTTTTAACTTCCACCAATGCCGCTACGGCAAAAACAGGGAGCGACTTATTGCAGGATAAAAATAAAAGAAGAAAAGAAGAAGATGAGCAAACAACCATTGAGGCGGTTGATTTAATAAGGCAGGATCCTAACCACACTGAGTATAAAAGCACGGTTGTATATCAGCCACACTGGCATAAAGGTGTTATTGGCATAGTTGCTTCACGTTTAATTGACAAATTTTTTTACCGCCCAACTATTGTTCTTACAAATGGAAATGGAACAGTATCAGGATCGGCAAGGTCAGTTAAAGATTTTGATGTGTATAACGCCATTGAATCGTGCAGTCATTTGTTAGATCAGTTTGGCGGACACATGTACGCTGCAGGTTTAACAATGAAACCTGAAAATGTGGAGCCATTTATTGCCGAGTTTGAAAAGGTAGTTGCATCAACCATTGAACCGCACATGCTGCAAAAGAAATTGAAATTGATGCAGAGCTTAATCTTACTGAAATAACACCTAACTTTTTTAATGTGCTAAAACAGTTTGCACCTTTGGCCCGGGAAACATGTCTCCTATTTTTAAAACTTCTTTGGTAAAGGATAATGGTAAAGGAAGAGTAGTAGGCAACAATCACTTAAAACTATCTCTTACACAAAACGGCAGCAAGCCTCCGTTTGATGCAATAGCTTTTGGTTTTGGTGAACACATTAACCCGATTAACAAAGGAACAACATTTAGTGTTTGTTACCACATTGAAGAAAATTATTTTAACGGCAACACCAACCTGCAACTTAATGTAAAGGATTTGAAGATTGAACAAAATTAATCCATCAACTTAAAATTTTTAGGCACCTTGAAAGGAAAATCCTGCACCTCGCCTGTTTCTAACTTCTCATATTCAATTTTTACCTCTACATTTTTTTCAGCTTTAATTTTTGTAAAAGAGTCGAAAGGAAAAATACCCGAATTAGTGGTTTTAAAGTTTGAATAATCTGTTACCAACGATTTTTGTACCCTATCATCTTCAATAGAAAGTTTTATTACACGGTAGTTGCTATCGCTAATCCACATATCCTGCACCACAGGTTTGTTAGGGTCTTTTCTTCCAATGAGCGTTTAAGTTTACGCTTACCCAATGAACTTAGTATATAATACTTGTCTTCGAGATAAACAGAACTTAACCTGTTTCTTTTGTAAGAGAATAAATTACCTGTAAGCACGCCTTGTATTATATCAAAGTCAACGTTCATGCGCAGCAGGTCGTTGAGGTACTTATAATCGGTAAGTTTGTATTTGTTCGAGAGCCTGTCAATTACCTTAACCGAATCCTTTGTTATTAAAACACGGGCAACCTCTATACCAAGTGCGGGTGAAATAGAAATCCATATTACACTATCGCGTCTCATACGTAAAGAAATGTTGAAGGAGTTTTTTCATCGCCCACCATTGCCTCTACGCTTGCCTTACCATTAATCCACTCAGCATTGAAAGAGCTATCTGAAATCAGTTTCATTAACTCATCGGCAGATTTATCTTCCTTGCTCTTGCTTTCTTTTATTACAACAGGCTTTTCGGTTTTGCGGGTGGTTTTGCATGATGATAAAAACAGCAGGCTATTTATAAACACAAATAATAAAACATAAACGAGTTTTTTATTACTCATATAACTTTCTGTCGTTTATTTTTTTGTCAAGCAATTCTGATGCTCCGCCAATTTGTTTTGCTTTTTGCCATTGAAGCAAAGCTCCATCCGCATCATTCAACTTAAAAAGAATATCACCATAGTGTTCTACAATAGTTCCGCTGGTGCCTCCTCCTGCATCAAGCGCTTTAAGTATCCACACCTTTGCATCTGTGTACTTTCCTTCTACATAAAGTATCCATGCATATGTATCTAAAAAAGAAGATTGCGAAGGCATAATTTCGTTGCTAAGTTTGCTCATGCTCTCTGCCTTTTCCAATTTCTCTTTTCGTAAAGAAAGATAGTAAGCGTAGTTGTTTAAAATAAATGCTTCGCGTGGTTGAATCACCAAAGCCTTATCAAAATATTTATCGCTCTCTTCAAAGTTTTTTAGTTTGTTATGGCTGTCTCCTAAGTTTGAGTAAAACTGCACCAACTGTGCATCGTTGTCAACTACCAACTTGCTGCCCTGTAAAAATGTTTTAACAGCATCTTCGGTTTTATCAGTTTGAGACTGTGCAATGCCAGTAAGCAAATAAAGTGAAGATTCATTAGGGAACAACTCCATTGCCTTTCTTCCATCAGCAATCATGTCATCATATAACTTTAGCTCGCTTTGGTTAATGAGCAATTGTTGCCATACGTTCAGGTTTTTGCTATCAAGTTGAATAGATTTTTTGTACTGCGCCACGGCTTCGCTATACTTTTTATCCATGGTTAAAAAATCGCCATAAATGCCCTGGCAGTTTGCTTCTACCGGATGCGTTTCGCTAAGTATTCTACTCAGCTCCAAACTTTGTTCGAGCATGGTGCTGTCACGCTGCACTAAAGGCAGGTAAGATGAAATGATTTTTATTTTAAATCGCTCTCCAATTCTTTGCTGGAGAATGCCAGTTTTAAATTTTCAAACGATTTTTCTTTATCACCTTTGGTGCGGTAGTAATCGGCAAGGTTTAAGTAGATGCGAGGCTCATTAGGATTTATTTTTTTCATGCGCTCAATTACTTCAAGCGCTTTATCACTCATATTATTTACCTGGTAAACATCGTACAGCAACGAATAAATTTCCATGTCGCCAGGATTCTTTGCCAAATACTTTTCCAATTCGGCAGCGGCTTTATCAACCTTGTTTAGTTTAAGATAGAGCCTTTCTTTTTGAACAATCAGTTCTTTATCCAAACCAATTTCACTCTCTAACTTATCGTAAATTTTTATGGCTTCGGCAGGTTTGCCCGCAAGCAAAAGCGATTGCGCCCACTCGTAATAATATTCAATACGTTGCGGATATTCTTTTACCAAACTTTCGTAAACAAGGTTGGCTTCGTTCCATTTACCTGTGCGTTCATACACCTCGGCAAGCAATAATTTATACCAAGGGTTTTTAGGATTTTGTTCTGATGCATTGCGCACATAGTTAAGCGCATCGTTGTATTTCTTTTTAGCAGAATAAAGTAATGCTAACTCGTACATGGCAGCATCATTAGATGGGTCTATTCTTAAACAAGATACAAACAACTCCATAGCCTTTGCATCATTGCCCAGCATTTTTTCTTTGTTGGCATTGTAAAAATTGTAAATCAGGTTATTGTATTGCTCCTCATTTAATGTTGCCTTTGCCTGGGTGCCTGAGTTATTTTGTTTGGCAGATGTGCTGCCCTTTTGTGTTTTGCACGAAACAAAAAGTAATCCGCTTAAAAGTAAAAGAGATAAAAACCTAAAATTTTGTTTAACCATTGTTATGCCTGAGTTGAAAAATCGCCCATACTTAGATCATCGGCTTTGCCTTTATATACAACAGAACTGCCTACCATTGAGTTTTCTATTAACGCATTACTTATAACAGTGCTTTGTTGTATAATGGAATTGCTTATAATGCTTGATGTTACCTTACTATTGTTGCCAATGCTAACGTGGGGACCAATTACAGAATTACTTAACTCTACATTTTCGCCAATTAAACATGGTGCAATAATTACACTGTTGTTGTTTTTTACGGTGGTTGCAATTTGGTTTTTAGGGTACTTAATTTCCAACATACGCTTGTTGGTGTAAACCGTTGCATCCTTGTTGCCGCAGTCTAACCACTCGGTAACCTTGCCAGGCACCAACTTCATACCTTTGGTTTTCATGTTTTCCATGGCATTGGTTAGCTGGTATTCGCCTTTGTCTTTTATGTTATTGTCAATAAGGTATTGCAGTTCTTTATTCAGTGTTTCGCCATCTTTAAAATAGTAAATACCTATAATGGCTAAATCGCTTACAAACTCCTGCGGCTTTTCTACAAAATCTGTTATCACGCCTTTTGCATCCACCTTTACCACACCAAACTGGCGCGGGTCTTCTATCTGCTTTACCCAAATAGTTCCATCGCTATTGGCATCAATGTTAGCATCTGTCCTAAAAAGCGTGTCGGCAAATGCTACCACAACCTTGCCCGTAAGTGCAGGCTTGGCGCACAGTATGGCGGGGGCAGTGGCAAGCGGTTCATCGTGGTAATAAATGCTGCCTTTAGCGCCAAGCGATTCGGCAATTTTTACCAGCTTATCTTCTGTTTCTTTTCCAAAGCGCCCCACTACAAAAGCAATTTCGTCAACCTTTTCGGGGCAAACAGTAATAATATCTTCCATTAAATGCTGTACTATAGGTTTGCCCGCAACAGCAATTAACGGTTTAGGAACAGTTAGAGTGTGCGGGCGCATACGCTTGCCCATACCCGCCATTGGAACTATAATCTTCATACTTATTTTTGTGTAATAAAAAAATGAGGGGGTGAAGGTAAGGAAAGGGTTTAAGATGTTAAAAGGGGTGGAAAAGGATTAAGGTTATGAATTGGTGCATTTTTTTCTAAAGTGGAAATAACAAACTTTATGTCAGATAAAAAACTACAACGTTTGCATGTTTAAAACCTAGAGCTATAAACATGCAAGCTCCAACTTCAAATAAACGGTAAAGTGTATCAACAAAATCTTTTCATTCAACATTAAAGGTATCTCTTCTGTTTTATAAAAAATATAAAGCAGCTCTAAGGCTGCTTTATATTCTTATTTCAGCCATAATTTTTTCAGTGGCACCAATATTCACCTTTACGAAATCTTGGTTTATAGTATTTATTTCTTCACACAATTGATCATTGTTTAACAGCAAATTTAACTGTGCAGTTAACTCTTCACTATTAGTTATCTCAAATGCACCGCCCATTCTTTTAAGTTCAATTGCTTCGTTAAACTTTTTAAAGTTGGGACCAAACAAAACCGGTTTCCCAAAAACTACTGCTTCAAGTATGTTATGAATGCCTTTGCCAAAACCTCCTCCAATATATACCACATCAGCATATTGATAAATTTTAGAAAGGAAGCCAACGGCATCCACTATCAACACTTTATTGTCTTGAACCGAAGAATTATTCAAGGAAGAATAAAGCACAGACTTAGCTTTAAGTTTAGATTCCAACAGGGCAATTTTTTCAGTGCTAATCTCATGCGGCACAATTATTATTTTGATATTATCGCTTGAGGAATTTATAAAATCAGAAAGTACTGTTTCATCTTCTGCCCAGGTACTGCCAGCTACAATTAATTTTTTTCTGGCTTTAAAATTTACAACCCAGTCAAGTGGCAGTGTGTTTTTTGAAAATTCAAATACGCGGTCAAAACGTGTGTCACCTGTAATTATGGTTTGCGAAATACCATTTTGATTTAAAAGATTTTGGGATGCTTCGTCCTGAACAAAAAAACAGGTTGCGTTTTTCAGTTGCTTTAAAAACCATACGCCATACCATTTAAAAAAATATTGCTCTCTGCGGAATATACAAGACACGTAATAAAAAGGGATTTTATGGTGATGCAATTGCCTCATGTAACCAAACCAGTAATCATACTTTACAAAAATGCGGCTTGGGGGGTTTGTAATTTCAATAAACTTTTGGGAGGAAGATGCACCATCTAACGGCATATAAAATACATAATCGGCTGCAGGTTCTTTTTTGCCTTGCTTAATACCGGATGGGGAAAAAAAAGTCAGAACAATTTTATGTTCAGGAAATTTTTTTTTCAGCGCTTGTAATACCGGTCTGCCTTGTTCAAATTCTCCAAACGAGGAACAGTGAAACCAAATTCTTTTTTCACCGGACTTTAGTTCTGATGCAATTTGGTTATAAAAATTTTTTCTACCATCAATCCATTCTTTTGCTTTAACTTTAAAAAAGGAAGCAATCCAAATACCTGTTGAATAAATTTTTAATGCAAAAAAATACAGATACAACATCACAAAATAATTGTACTCAATTTAGTTGTAGTAAAACTTATCAGGCTTGGTGTAAAGTGGCAAAATCCATCCGGCTTTTATTCCAATTAATAAGTCAAAACGTTTTTTATCATCAGCTGTCATTGTATCAAAATTATATGAACGCCTGTTTTGCGTAAACCCCTGGATGCCCTCTACACCTGCAAAAAAATTGATGAGGCGTTTGTTTCCAAAGTAAACATAACCAACAAACTGGTGCAGCATTAGTCCATTTGTAAGCCGGTCGTAACCCTTAACATAATCTTTATCTAAACCATAAACCGCATTGCCAATATTTTCAATCCTAATTTTATGCTGGATAAAGCCAGCACCCATTGTAACCCATATGCCTGAGTTAGGGTTTGGCTTTTTAGAACTGAAAATTTTTCCCGCATCAATACAGGCAAAGTATCCGCGTTCAAATAATCGTATCTGCGATATGCGCCCGTCATTTCCTATTATTTCTCCATCGGATGTGCTTATGTTTTTTAAAATGTTGCCTTCATTTATTTGAGTCCCAAACAGAAAACCACCATTTGTAGTTAAGGTAAACCCGCTTTTAAATTTATAACTGAAATTACTATGGACTGCAGCGTTAGTGCCAAAGCGGTCAGCCATATCAGCACCGGGCAAATGCACTGCCATGCCTATTCCAAAAAACGGGAAACCAATTGCAGTATCTTTTACCAATGCTTGTGCAAAAGCAAAACAAGACATAAAAACCATCAAACAAATACATAAAATTTTTTTGTTCATGCGGCTAAAATAATTTTTTTATGCGGAGGAAAGCAGGCGAATATTATAAGGCCTCTTTAATAAAAATGACAATGCCTGTTACAAGTACAAAGCAGCCAAACATTTTTTTTAATTGCGTGGAAGAAATTTTACTGGCTACAGCAAATCCAATATAAATACCGGCAATTGAAAAAGCAGAAAATGTAAAAAGAAACTTCCAATCAATGACATTTGACCTTTCTAAAACTTCGGCACTAAAACCAATAAATGAATTGGCAGCAATAACAATGAGTGAAGTACCTACGCTTGTTTTTAAAGGAGTTTTTGCAAAAAATACCAGTGCAGGAATAATTATAAAGCCTCCGCCCACGCCAACCAACCCTGTAAGCACTCCCGAAATAAATCCTACCAAAAGCATCAAAGTAAAATTGGTGTTTGCTTTTTCTACATCATTTTCCTTTGCTTGTTTTTGTAGCAGCATATTTATTGCAACCACAATCATTAGCAATGCAAAAAACAAGAGGACGAATTTTTCTTTTGAAACTGCAAATTGAGCGGAACTAAAAACCGGGTTAGGTATTGCCGGCATTAAAAATTTACGCGTTAAAAAAACACTTACGATCGATGGTATGGCAAATATGATTGCTGTTTTAATTGTAACAAGTTTTCGGTTTATATATTTTATTGCTCCTATCATACTTGCCATACCTACTACAAATAAACTATAACCAGTAGCGTCAACAACATTAATACCAAACAAATAAACCATAATTGGCACGGTAAGTATAGAACCTCCGCTGCCCAAAACTCCGAGCGAAATTCCTACCAACATTGAACAGATGTATCCAAATATCTCCACACTTTTTTTATTTAATCAGCCTCAAAGAAAACTGATTTTTCAATTGGGATGTCACGCAGTTTTAGAAAAAGCGTTTCATTATGGTATTACAGTTATCATAACCCGTGGAAATACATTTGTTTTCATTAGCTCTTAAATGACGCACTTATGAAGTTATTCCTGTAAAACGTAAGGTTTTTAAGAGTTAAAACCCTCTTTTTTTATATTCGCGGGAACTTTAAAATTAAATTGCTGTAAAAAGAAATGCAGCGCAAGTTTAACCACAAGAAAAAAATAATTCAGTAATGACAATTAAAAAAATTTTAAGCCTGTTTACAGTGCTTATTGCCGTTACTTCAGGCTTTACTTCGGGGCATTTGCTCAGGAAACGCAAATCGAAACTGCAATTACAACTAACGACCCCATCGTGTCAATGCTTGACAGTATGGTTACGTTAAACAGTGTGATAAGATTTAACGAATTAAATCCTTTGTACAAACCATCCGATAATAGTGTGCCGGTTTTTTCTCAGGAAGAAATTGAAAAGCAAATGGCGAAAATTCAAACGCCAATTCCATTAACTTACAACCATGCTGTTGCGCAATATGTTAATGTATATGCAAAAAATAAACGTCAGCTCACATCAAGGTTAATGGGTTTATCAAAACTATATTATCCTTTGTTTGAGCAGGAATTAGATAAACAGGGTTTGCCTTTAGAATTTAAACACTTAGCTGCCGTTGAATCCGCACTTAACCCAATTGCAGTTTCGCCAATGGGTGCAACAGGAATATGGCAGTTTATGTATGCTACCGGAAAAAGGTATGGTTTAAGTATAGGTTCTTATGTTGATGAAAGACGCGATCCCTATCTTTCTACAGTTGCTGCATGCAAATACTTTAAAGATATGTATGCTATTTATGGCGATTGGTTACTGGTTATTGCATCGTACAATTGCGGTCCGGGGAACGTAAACAAAGCCATAGCACGCGCGGGCGGTGTAAAAAACTTTTGGGCTATATCCAGATTTCTTCCTGCCGAAACAAGAAATTATGTTCCTGCTTTTATTGCTGCTACTTATGTTATGAATTATGCAAAGGAATACAACATTGCTCCTGCAACTGCAGAGTTTATGTACCACATGGTTGATACGGTTACCGTTAAAAATAGGGTTACGTTTAACCAATTATCAAAGGCCTTGGATGTTCCGCGCGAAGTAATTTCTTTTTTAAATCCAATTTATAAAAAAGGGGTTGTGCCGGGGGGCGATGAGATTTTTAAATTGATGTTACCTACCAATAAAATTGCCGTTTACATAGCAAACGAAAGTAGCATTGAAAAATACTCTACTGAAGAGTTGACTCCTGTTCAATATGCCTTTAAGGAGGACGATTTTATTTACAAGGAAGTAAAAAAGACTGCTATTGTAAAAAAGAACGAAACTCTTAAACAGTTTGCTCAAAGAACAAAATGCAGTGTAGGGGAAATTAAGAAATGGAATAAACTTGCATCATCAAAATTAAAACGCGGGCAAAAGTTGAGTTATTATGCTCTGGTAAAAGTTCCTAAACCAAAAGAAAAAGTACAGGAAGCTGTTGCCGCTAAAAATGATTCTGTTCAAATTAATGTAACAGACAGTACCGGTACTGCCCTTGCATCGAATGTAGAAACCTTAAGCAAGGTTGATGACCAAACAGAAGTAGATTCAAATAGCAAAGTAGCAGAAGACGGAACTTTGCAGCTTACCTACGAGCCCGGCAAAGAAGCTCGTAAATCAAATTATAAATACCATACTGTGCAACGTGGTGATACTCTTTGGAATATTGCCAGAAGATATGATGGAACAGTGGAGCAGTTGAAGCAAATGAATAATCTTTCAAGAAACGCTACAATTAAGGTTGGTGCAAAAATTAAGGTCCCGGTTAACGGATAGCTCTCATAAATAAATTAAACAAGAAGGCTACAGCAGAAATGGTGTAGCCTTTTTTTATGAGGAACAAATTATAAACTGCTAAACATAAAATACATAATGCCGAAAATGATTGCAATAAGGCATACAAAAAATATATCGGCTATTTTTTCTTTGGTTCGTAGCATTTGCATTCAAAAGTAATTGGCTGGGTTAGCTAAACAAAGTTTGAAGTACTGAGTGGGAATAAAGTTTTGTTGAGTAGCACATATAATTGGTTATCCTGTAGTTTAGGGGGCTCACACACCACTCCTAAAACACCGCCCTCACCTGCATATTTGCTGTATGTATAGTTTTTATGTTTTCCGATTTCCGTCCTTCGTAAAGCAGGCTTATTTGGAGGGTTTGCGTAAGGTTTTTGTTGAGTGTAAAGCTCCACAACATGTTGTTGCCGGTTTTTAAAGCATCAAGCATTTCGTATGCAAGCGGTGTGTTTTCGTTGGCATTGTAATTTATTTTTGAGAAAGTAAATTTAGCTTCGGCACTTCCGTTTTTGTAGCTGCTGTATTTGCACTCTACGCCTGTGCTGTGTATTTCTGTTTTTTCTCCGGCTGATTCATAAGTGTTTTCTTTCAACTGCATTTTGTAAAATACAGTGGTGCGAAACGTAACACCGGGCTGTATGTTCACTCGGGGTTCTAATGTGTTAAAAAGGATATTGTAATTACGATTTACAAAAGGTGACCCGTTTTTCTTTTGTCCGGTTTCGGCAGTAAGCGTTACGCCATAAGCACGTTTAATAGTACTTCGTGTAGTGGCTGAATAGGAATTTTGTTCGCGCGTTTCAAAACCATTTGCCAGCAAAAGTTTATTGCGCACATTGTTGTAAGTAAACTCCCCGCTAATAGCTGATGAACCCCTGTTGATGTAAACCGTATTGCGCAATGATGAATTGGTTGTAATTAAAGTCGTGTCGTTGGTGGTTAACTGAAAAGGATTTAATCCCTGCTCTAAATTTTTATCCGTCATTTTGTTGTCAAGCCTTGCTGCAAACTGGTTGGAAAATTTTGTAATAATTTTTTTGAACGGTGTAGTTGGTTTTACAAACGACTGCGGATTGAAACCAACCACCTGGCTCAGCGCGTTGAATTGTGTTTTTATGAACTCATTGGTGGGTGTGTAAATTTTAATGTACTCGGCACGATCGTTAAATGTGGCTGTTTCAAATTCGTTTAGTTCTTCAATGCCGTTGCTGTTGTAATCTATCCATTCAAACACACCGCTACCTTTTGCAACTTTAATAAATGAGTAGGCTTGCTTTGGCTCCTGCCCTGTACCTGCTTCATAATACGTGTTAGTGGTAATGCCGCCTTTCAAAAATTAAAGTTGATGGTGGCGCGGTTTAGTAAAGATTCTTCATTGGGTTTGATGTTGTTGTTTTTTAGTTGAAGATTTCTATAGGTTGTTCCAAGTTCAATAATGCTTCCTTCCATGGGCGCAAACGAAACATCAGCCGATGCAATATCACCGGTTGAGAAAAGTGCGAAATCGTTTTGCGCAACGGTGTGGTCATACCTGCGTGAGACTTCTGTTTTGAAATTTATTTTTAGGCTATCGTTACTCTTTACATAAAATGTTCCGGCATCATATCCAAAACTATTGTAGAGCAGCGTATCGGCTTGGGGGTTGTAAATTTTATTGCGTTCGTTTTCCTGTTTGTAGCCTGTAACTATTTTTTTGAAGGATTTAGAAAAATCGCCCAGGCTGCGTACATAATTTGATTTACTGATGCTGCCCGATGTAGTAAGGTAACTTCCTGTGTAAGTAAGGTTAAATTTTTTGTACTCATAATTTCCTGCTACACTTTGCAATAATCCTTTGTAAAAATCTCCTTTTAAAAAAGACTTTATTCCGTAGCTGATGTTTTTGGTGTTGCTTTTTGCAATGCCTGTTTTTGCAGAGAGAATGTTTTCATCTTCCAATATTTGTGCTGCAGGTAAATTCCAGTCGCGGACAAACTCAATGGTGCGGTAAGATTCAACAGGCTTGAAGTTTTTGTTTACATGCTCCACATTTAACTGTGAAATTATTTTCAACCCAGTATCAACTGCAGTTAGTTTCCATTCGTTTACAATGCCGGTGTTAACAGCAATGCCTTTGTCATTAGCTTTATCAATGTTTGAAAAAAGATTTACATCGTAATTACTCAATGCAAATTCCGAAATAATTTTTGTGGATGTTCCTAAATTATAATCGGCACCGAGCGTAAACAGTTGTTGTTTTTTGGGCGTGATTAAAAGTATAACGGGCTCATACGAACCTTGCAGCACACCATTAACCGGTGCAACAAAGCTGTATACCTTGCCATTGGCAGTGCTGTTTTGCGGAGTGTAATTGCCATTACCCACACCCACATAACTAAAACTTAAACGGTAAAATGCTTTGGTGCTGTCGGTAGAGTAAATAAAAAAACTGTATAGTACACCATTAATGGTTACTGTATCTTTTGCATATAAAATTTCGGAGCGGTTAAATGCCACGCTATCGCCACCGGGAATAAATGCCTGCTGAATACTATCACCTACGTTTGCAATTACTTTACGTTTATCATCATCTAAATCCTGGAACAGCGGTTGGTTTTTGCTATCTTGCTCGCTGTATAAATTAAATTTAAGTTTTAGTTTGTTGTTGTAAACTTCGTTGTTGTAATGCACCATCGTCCGCACGTAGTTTTTATCAGAATATTGGAACTCCACCACAATGCGCGAATCTTTGGTGATGAGCCTGCGTGGTGTAAAAATTATTTGTGCTGTGTTGTAATCAATAATATAATCCCTGTCCTGCCCGCGCGTGAGCAACTGCCCGTCAATAAAAACTTTTTCGCTGCCGGATAGAACGATAATGAACAACTCATTTTCGGCACCTGTTAAACGATACGGACCCTGATTGGACTCTATGCCATTGAGGCTGTTGCGCGCAAATTTTCCTTTGCTGATGGCTGCCGCGCCACGCATTTGCATGTTCCAAACTTTGTTGCTGTCGGCATTTCTGTTTAATGCAAAACCTGTTTCGAACAATGCGCCCTGTCCTTTCTTAAAAAAAGTTCATAAAATAACTTTGCGGGCGGCTCAACTCAAAATCACCGGCAATGAGCTTGCTTTTCTTTTAAAAGCTGCACAAACACTTTATCGAAATCCTGTATCTGCTGCGTATTGCCTTCGGGTTGCAGCGGCACGTTGTTGTCGGTAACGGCAGCAAGTATTTCCACATCATCGGCAATTTTTCCGGCTAACTGTAAATTTAAACTGGAGTTTACCACCACATCCTGGTTATTGCCGAAGCTGATGCCGCGCGATATGCTTCCGTTTTTGGTGATCCTCCAGCTTAAATAAATCATCGGCTTTATCGGCACCGCTTTTATAAGTTGAAGGATTGTATTGTCCGCCATAGTATTGCTGAATGACTTCTTTGTTGCGTTTAGTGAAAGGCTTGTCGAACAACAGTGGAAACACACGGTAAGTTATAAATACAGAATCGTTTTGGTATTGCACTAAAAAAAGTTTGCTCCAAAAAACTTTTGCAGAAACATGATTTACGGTAAACAAACTATCGTTAACAAAATTGCCATTGTGTTTTACGGAAACAGATTGAGGAATTAAACTGAGTGTATCAACCGTTGCAGAATCGGTCGTAACCAAAATCCATTTGCTGCGGAGGTTGGAAAAGGATTGTGCCATTGCCACCGTTGACAATAAGAGAAAAGAAAAAATAAAAACAATGTGCTTCAATAAATGGCAGTTTGACTACGCGATAAAAGTAAGCGTAAAGAAAGAAACGGAAAAAATGGAGAAAAAGTGCAGAGTTGAGGCTAACCGCAGAGAGTGAGAGATTCTCGCAGAGTTACGCAGAGAAAAATTAAAAGAACTCCCACTCCACCCTGTGCGCGGGCTTTCGCGAAATAGAGAGGGGACTCAGGGGTGTGTTAACCCTTCTCTTAATTCTCTGATGGTAGTGATTACTGGATAGTAAAAATCGATACGGCAGGAAACATTCTATGGCAGAATACCATTGGAGGAAGCGACAGTGAATATCTTTTTTCCATCCAACAATCTGTGGACGGTGGGTATATTCTTGGTGGCCATTCTCTCTCAAATATTTCAGGCGATAAAACGGAAAACAGTAATGGCAAGCTTGATTTTTGGATAGTAAAAACTGATTCAACAGGAAACATTCAATGGCAGAATACCATTGGAGGAAGTGATGATGATCGTTTTACTTCAATTGATCCAACTACTGATGGAGGATTCATAATTGGCGGATGGTCTATGTCCAATATTTCTGGTGATAAAACGGAAAACTGTATTGGTAGTTGTGATTACTGGATGATAAAAACTGATGCAGCAGGAAACATTCAATGGCAAAATACTATCGGTGGGAACAATCTTGATTGGCTTAATTCGATCCAGCAAACCGCTGACGGGGGATATATCCTTGGCGGATGGTCTGAATCAAACATTTCAGGCGATAAAACGGAAAACAACAATGGTTTTTGGGATTTATGGGTTGTAAAAACCGACTCGTTTGGAAATATACAATGGCAAAACACCATAGGTGGTAATGGTGCTGATGAACTTTATTATCTGCAACAAACTTCTGAAGGTGGTTATATCCTTGGTGCAAGGTCCAACTCAAACATCACAGGTGAAAAAACTGAAAATTGCATTGGATACTTGGATTATTGGATTGTAAAAACTGATTCAGTTGGAAACATACAATGGCAGAATACTATAGGAGGAACCGATGAGGATTGGCTTTATTCCATCCAACAAACCTCAGACGAGGGATATATATTAGGAGGATGTTCTAAGTCAAATACCTCAGGCGACAAAACCGAAAACAGCAATGGAGGTGAAGATTACTGGATAGTAAAAATCTGTGATTCCTTATCGGCAACAAGTTCTTGTAGTACGGTTTCTGTTAATGAGTTGGAGTGGGCAGGAGTCTGTTCGCAATTTATCCCAACCCCTCAAAAGACGTGGTTAGAATATCAGCCTACAATTTAGAAAAAGGAAAAACACAAGTAAAAGTTTTTGATGTTTTTGGTAAAAGTGTTTTAAGAAAACAAATTACTTCTGCAAACTGCCAATTGCCAATTGCTAACTTCTCTAAAGGAGTTTATTTTATTGAAGTAACAAGCGGCAATGAAGTTTACAGGGCAAAGTTTGTGAAGGAGTAAGAGACTCTCGCAAGCAATTTTTACCCCTGACCCCTAAAGGGGAACCTGCACTTGATGCTTTACTGGTGTTTCATTACCTGGTTCCCCTTTAGGGGTCAGGGGTAAAAAACAATGTAATTTTTTAGTACGAATAAAATTTAAACAACTTCGAACCATAAACTTTTTTCAGCGTTCAATGTCGTGGGTTTTTTAAATAAATTTAGTCCCACAATCTCAACCTCTATGCACACCAAACTTTTAAAACTGATTTTCACTCTCCTTTTTATAACTGCACAGCTAACCCTCAGCATCGCCCAATCCCCAACCCCGATTCCCTCTACATCGTAACCAACTACACCAAACTCGAAAAACAAATACCCATGCGCGATGGCGTAAAACTTTTACCGCCATCCACATACCCAAAAACAATTCTGAAAAGCATCCCATCATCATTATTCGCACGCCCTACTCATGCGCACCCTATGGCGCAATCAACTTTACCAACCGCTGGTGGACACGTGGCGACAGTGCTTACTTCTACCGCAATTACATTGTGGTTATGCAGGATGTAAGAGGAAAGTTTATGAGCGAAGGAGATTTTGAAGATGTGCGCCCTTTCATAAAAAATAAAAAATCAAAAAAAGAAGTTGACGAAAGCACCGATGCTTACGATGCTATTGACTGGCTTGTAAAAAATATTCCTGACAACAATGGCCATGTAGGTGTGTTTGGCATTTCCTATCCCGGCTTCTACGCAACCATGGCTGCAGCAAGCAATCACCCAGCCCTCAAAGCCGTAAGCCCGCAGGCACCCGTCACCGATTGGTTCATAGGCGATGACTTCCACCACAACGGTGTTTTCTTTTTAGATGATGCGTTTACTTTTTACCGTGGCTTTGGTCGACCGCGCCCTACACCCACTACCAATTGGGTTAACATGCCACCGCTTGGCAGTAACGACAATTACCATTTCTTCCTTAACAATGGAACCTTTGCCGAAATCAAACAAAAATATTTAGGTGATACCATCAAATTCTGGAACGATGTAGCCGCCAACCCCGATTACAACAGTTTTTGGAAAGACCGCAACGCACGTAACGCAATCAATAACCTTAAACCTGCAAGCATGGTAGTAGGCGGTTTGTTTGATGCCGAAGACTGCTGGGGCGCCTGGAACTTATACCGCGCCATCGAAAAAAATAACCCGGGTAAATACAACGTAATTGTTGATGGGCCCTGGTGGCATGGCGGCTGGGCACGCTCAAAAGGCAACCGTATCGGAAACATTTCTTTCGATGGAAACCAGTCAGAGCACTACTATAAAAACTTTGAGCTCCCCTTCTTTGAATTTTATTTAAGAGGCAAAGGAGATTTATCATCCCTTGCCGAAGCAAACATTTTTACCTCAGGCGATAACAAATGGCATCGCTTTGATACATGGCCACCGGCAAACACACAAAACAAAAAACTTTACCTGCATCAAAACGGTAAACTCTCTTTTGATAAACCCACTACCTCAACCAGCTTCGACTCCTACATAAGCGACCCCATGAAACCTGTACCCTATACGCAGGATGTTCACTTTGGCCGCACCCGCGAATATATGACCGATGATCAGCGCTTCGCCTCCCGCAGACCCGATGTACTCGTTTACCAGACAGAAATACTTACCGAAGATCTAACAGTGACAGGACCTATCCTTGCACAGCTCAGCACAAGCATTTCAACCACCGATGTTGATTATGTTGTTAAAGTAATTGATGTTTTTCCTGATGACTTCAAATACCCCGATAAACAAATGCAGGATGTAACCACTCAAATGGGCGGCTACCAAATGCTCGTACGTGGCGAAATTATGCGCGCACGTTACCGCAACAGTTTTGAAACTCCTGAGGCAATGGTTCCTAATCAGATTACAAACGTAAATTTTGAATTACCTGACGTAGCACATACATTTAAAAAAGGGCATCGCATCATGGTGCAAATACAAAGCACATGGTTCCCGTTATGTGACAGAAATCCGCAGCAGTTTATCAATCCCTATACCTGCACTTCAAAAGATTTAGTAAAATCTACCATTAACATTTATAACAATAGTGTAAATAGTTCTGCCATAGTACTTCCGGTTTTGAGCAAATAGATTTTTAAACACAGATTTACAGATTTTAAAAAACAAATAAACGCTTCGCTTTTTTGATCTACACCAATTTGTGAAAATTGATTTTTGCGTAAGGCAACCTTAATTAAATTATTTTTAATCTGTAAATCTGTGTCCCCTTTTTTTAAGCAATCGTAACCCTCTTTTATAATTAATGGGACTAAAAATCACGCCACAACTTTTATAATCCGCTTTACCTTTTCTGCTTTGTTTTTTACCTCCTCAATATTTTTTCCGGTAACTGTAACATGCCCCATTTTGCGAAATGGCTTGGTTGTTTTTTTCCCGTATAGGTGAATGTAGGCTCCAGGTATTTTCATTACATCTTCTATACCTTTATAAACAGCCGTACCCATAAAATCTTTTTCGCCCAACAGGTTAACCATGCCTGCGCAGTCAATGCAGGAGGTATTGCCAAGTGGTAAATTAAAAATTGCGCGTAAGTGCTGCTCATACTGCGAAGTAATATTTCCTTCAATAGTATGATGCCCGCTGTTGTGTGGGCGTGGGGCAATTTCATTAATAAGTACTTTACCGTTTTTGTCAATAAACATTTCTACGGCAAGCAATCCAACCATCTGCAACTGCTCAATTAATTTTTCTGCAACCTGTTGTGCTTCTTCGGCAATTAAATTGTTGCATGATGAAGGAGAAAATAAGAACTCTACCAGGTTGGCTTCGGCATTAAACTCCATTTCCACAACAGGAAAAGATTTTATTTCGCCTTTTTCATTCCGTGCAACAATCACCGAAATTTCTTTTTCAATCTCCACACAGTCTTCAATTACGCTGGGTTCATCAAAAGCATTTTTCAAATCATTGGCATCAGTAATTCTTTTTACGCCTTTGCCATCATAGCCGGCCTTACGTGTTTTTTGTATGAGCGGAAATTTTCCTGTTCTTATTTCCCTGGCCTTTTCTATTAAATAAAAAGGAGAAGTAGGAAGTTGGAGTTGCGCATAAAATTGTTTTTGCAATCCTTTATCCTGAACCATTTTTATAATGTTCGGTTGAGGAAAAATTTTCTTACCTAGTTTTTCTAATTCAAAAAGTGCATCGGTGTTTACGTGTTCAATTTCAATAGTAATAATATCACACTCACTACCAAAAGCCATCACAGCATTGTAATCGTTAAAGCTGCCATGAAAAAATTTTGTGCAAAGGTGTTTGCAAGGCGCATCTTCATCAGGGTCTAAAACAAAAGAAGTGATATTAAAATCGGCTGCTTTTTGCAACAACATTTTGCCAAGTTGTCCGCCACCAAGTATGCCAAGTTTAACTGAGGGAGAAAGTAAGTTCATAATAGGGGATAAAGTTAGACACAGATTTACAAATTAAAAAGTGGAAGAGAAAATAAGTTCTGAAAAAAAAGACTGTATGGTGTTTAAACTTTCTTCTTCCGTGCTTTAAAGAAATTTTTTCCAATAGGCGGCATCGTATCACCAATCAAAAAACCAATAGGTTTGAGTGGCTCAACCCTGTCGAAAATAACTTTTAAAATAGCGGTGATAGGTAATGAAAGAAACATGCCAGGCACGCCCCACAATGTACCTCCAATTAAAACGGCAATAACTGATATTAGTGCATTTACCTGAACCTTTGATGCAACAATGCGCGGTACAATAAAATTATTATCTATAAACTGCACTATGGTGTAAGCAATAAAAACATACAAAGCATAAATGGGCTCTTTGGTGGCAAGTGCAATCAGCATTGGTAAAATAGTAGCAACAAACACCCCCACATATGGAATAATATTTAATAATGCACCAATTACACCAAGTAGTAATGCATAATCAATTCCTAAAATAAGCAGAGCAATAGAAAGTAGTATGGCTACAATACCTGCCTGCGTTAGTAAACCAACCAAATAACTTTGAATCATGGTTTTTGATTCGGCAAGTACTTCGGCAACGGTATGATGCTTGGCTTCTGAAAATTGCATAGAAATAAATTCAAGTAGTAGCGGCTTATAAAAAAGGAATAGAAAAATGTAAATAGGGATCAGAAATATCATTACCAATACCCCTGTTAAAGTAGTAAGTGTTTGCCCTATTACTTCTGGAGTGTGGCTCAGCCCTTCGTTTTGCTGTTTTAACAACCACTCATTTATTCTTCTGGTACTGACATTAAAATTTAACGAAACCCATTGTATAACATCATTAAGCAACGTGGTTAATTTTTGTTTGAGTTGAGGCATGGCTTCGGCAAACATGCTTGCCTGCGATCCAATAAAGTAAACCAAGCCTGCAGTGCATAAAAACGCAAGTGTTACAGCAAGCAGTATGGCAACGGTGCGGTTAACACCCTTATTATCTAACTTTTTTACAAGTGGGTTTAACAGTATGGCAATGATTAACCCGAAAATGAGTGGAATTATTATTTCCTGACCTATGTACATTAAAAATCCAACAGCAATTATTCCAAGTAAAATTTGAGTGGACGGGTAAAATGTCCTGGGGTTTTGACTTTTGTCCATTTATTGTGGTAAAATAAAACAAGTAAAAAATATTAAACTATAAAGAACAAATAAAACAAAAAGATCACTACCATTTTAATACTAAAATTAAAGAGTGTTCTAAGGTTTGATTCTTTACCTTCACGCCCACTTTTTTAAAATGACAGATATAGAGCAAATAGAAATTTTTGGGGCAAGAGAACATAATCTTAAAAATATTGATGTTGTAATACCGCGCAATAAATTGGTTGTAATAACCGGATTGAGCGGTAGTGGTAAATCATCGCTTGCTTTTGACACCATTTATGCCGAAGGGCAACGCAGGTATATGGAAAGTTTTTCGGCTTATGCACGCCAGTTTTTAGGCAGCATGGAAAGGCCCGATGTGGATAAGATAAACGGATTGAGCCCTGTGATTTCTATTGAACAAAAAACCACCAACCAAAATCCGCGCTCTACTGTTGGTACTATAACTGAGATTTATGATTTTATGCGTTTGCTGTTTGCGCGGGCAGGCGAAGCATACTCCTATGTTTCGGGCGAAAAAATGATTCGCCTAAGTGAAGATCAGATGCTGGATGTAATGCTTAAAGATTATGACAACAAAGATGTGTTGTTTTTAGCACCTGTTGTAAAAGGCAGAAAGGGGCATTACCGCGAGTTGTTTGAGCAAATTCGCAAATGGGGATTTATTAAAGTGCGTATTGATGGTATAGTTACCGAAATTAAAAAAGGACTGCAAGCCGACCGCTATAAAATTCACGACATTGAAATTGTTATTGACAGAACAGTTATAAACGAAAGCACAAAAACACGCCTTGCTGATAGTTTGCGTTTGTCATTAAAGTTTGGCAAAGGTACTATGATGCTTTTTGATGAGGAGAAAAAAAGATTGCGCCACTTTTCGCAATTCCTTATGTGTCCTACTTCAGGTATTTCTTATGATGAGCCCGCGCCTAATTCCTTTTCCTTTAACTCTCCTTATGGTGCATGTCAGCAATGCAATGGTTTGGGAACTATACCTGATATTGATTTTAAAAGTGTAATCCCCAATCCAAAAAAAACTATTGCTAAAGGTGGTATTGTTCCGCTTGGTGAACAGCGCGACACCTGGATTTTTCATCAGTTGATGCTACTCGGTCGCAAATATGATTTCAGTATCAATACACCCATTGAAGAAATTTCGCAGGAAGCACTTAATATTATTTTATATGGAAGTGATGATGTGGTTTCGGTTGGTTCTGACCATTCGCATTTTACATTTGAAGGCATTATCAATTTTATTTTGGCACAAGCGGAAGACGGCAGCACTACTTTAAAGAGATGGGCACAAAGTTTTATGGTAAGTAAAACATGCCCATCGTGTAATGGTGCCAGATTAAAAAAAGAATCGCTTTGGTTTAAAATTCACGATAAGAATATTGCTGAGCTTGCAGCAATGGATGTGACTGATTTAAGTGACTGGTTTTTGTCGGTTGAAAAAAATTAAGTGCCCGGCAAAAAACAATATCGCATGAAGTGCTCAAAGAAATTAGCAAGCGCATAAAATTTTTATTGGATGTTGGGTTGGATTATTTAACACTTAATCGTAGCACCAGAAGTTTGTCGGGTGGCGAATCGCAACGGATAAGGCTTGCAACACAAATTGGCTCGCAGTTAGTTGGAGTGCTTTACATTTTAGATGAACCAAGTATAGGCTTACACCAACGCGATAATGTGCGATTGATAAACTCATTACGTGAACTGCGCGATTTAGGAAATACTGTAATAGTTGTTGAACACGATAGAGAAACCATTGAAGCTGCCGATTATATTCTTGATTTAGGTCCGGGGGGGCAGGTATGAATGGAGGCGAAGTGGTTGCAATTGGAGAATTAGGAACAATACGTAACAGCAATTCGCTTACTTCAAAATATTTAAACGGAGAAATCAAAATAGAAAATTCCAGGCTGCGAAAAGGAACAGGAAAAAAAATTCAACTGAAAGGTGCCAGCGGAAATAATTTAAAAAATGTAGATGTTGATTTTCCGCTCGGTAAATTAATTTGTATAACTGGTGTATCAGGCAGCGGCAAATCATCATTAATAAGCGATACACTGTATCCAATCCTCAATAAACATTTTTACAACGGGGGTAGCAATACCGCTCACATATAAAAGTGTAAAGGGGCTTGAACATGTTGACAAGGTAATTGAAATTGACCAAAGCCCTATTGGCAGAACACCACGCAGTAATCCCGCAACATACACTGGCGTATTTACTGACATCAGAAATTTATTTGCGCAACTACCCGAAGCGAAAATCAGGGGTTATGCTCCCGGCATGTTCTCATTTAACGTAAAAGGAGGGCGGTGCGAAACGTGCGGAGGTGCCGGCTTGCGCATTATTCAAATGAACTTTTTACCTGATGTACATGTGCATTGCGAAACGTGCAACGGAAAGCGTTACAACCGTGAAGTGCTTGAAGTGCGATATAAAAGTAAATCTATTAACGATGTACTGGATATGAACATTAGTGATGCTGTCCAGTTTTTTGATAACATACCTGCTATACTTCAAAAAATAAAAACGCTTGATGAAGTAGGGTTGGGTTACATAACATTAGGTCAGGCATCAACAACATTAAGTGGTGGAGAAGCACAACGTGTTAAACTTGCTGCCGAACTTTCCAAAAAAGATACAGGCAATACCATTTACATTTTAGACGAACCAACTACAGGATTGCATTTTGAAGACGTTCGTATTTTGTTGGATGTACTTCAGCGCTTAGTCGATAAGGGCAACACAGTAATTGTAATTGAACACAATATGGATTTAATAAAAGCAGCCGACTACATTGTTGACTTAGGACCTGAGGGTGGAAGCAAAGGAGGAACTATTTTAGTAGCTGGTACTCCTGATGAGGTGATAAAAAACAAACAGAGTCTTACCGGAAAATATTTGAAAAAGGAATGAAAATGATGGCAAATTAATTTAAAGGAGTGTATGTTTATGTTTAACAAACTTTTTTTATTTCATTTCGTAAGACAAATTTGCAATATACAGTTCGTTTAATTTTCACCAACAATTACTCTGAACTAAAGACTAATAATTACATGACACAAGAAGAAGCAAAAATCCGTGAAGCGTTTACGGAAAAAGACTGGCAGGAAATAAAATCAGAGGATACCTGGCAGATATTTAAAATAATGAGTGAGTTTGTGGAGGGCTTTGAAAAAATGAGCAAGATAGGTCCCTGCGTTTCTATTTTCGGTTCTGCCCGCACCAAACCAGATAACGAATACTACGTGCGTGCAGAAGAAATTGCATACCAACTTACAAAGTGTGGTTATGGAATTATTACCGGAGGAGGCCCTGGTATTATGGAAGCCGGTAACAAAGGCGCGCAACGCGCAGGTGGTAAATCAGCCGGGTTAAATATTAAACTTCCTTTCGAACAATTTTCAAATCCATACATTGATTACGATAAAATAATAACGTTTGATTATTTTTTTGTGCGTAAGGTTATGTTTATCAAATATGCACAGGGATTTGTAGTGCTGCCCGGTGGTTTTGGTACAATGGATGAATTATTTGAAGCCTTAACCTTAATACAAACCGGAAAAATTGGAAAGTTTCCCATTGTGCTTGTAGGCAGAAAATACTGGCAAGGCTTATATGATTGGATCAGCAAAACCATGATTGAAGAAAAAAACATAAATCCCGAAGATCTTACATTTTTTAAATTGGTTGATTCGGCTCAGGAAGTGACTGAGCATATCAATCAATTCTATTCTAAATACCTGCTTAAACCCAACTTTTAAGACGCAAAGTTTTTACTTCAATTTTATGCATAATGCACCTGAATCTTACAGGTGCATTTTTTTTTGATTTACTGGAACTCCATTTGCAAAGCAACCTGCGCAACTTATCGGAGTATAAAAGCATGTATTAAAACACAGGCTATGGCAATACCCGAAAAATTGGTAAGCATTTTATTGGTAGAAGACGACCAGGGTTGATATTATGAACATACAACGCGCATTCAAAAAAAACAATATTGTAAACCCGCTCCATATAGCTCACAATGGTGTAGAAGCACTTGAAATGTTACGCGGAGAAAAAAAATTAAATCCAATCCCCAAAATAATTCTGCTGGATATAAACATGCCGCAAATGAACGGCATTGAATTTCTAAAAGAAATTAGAAATGACGCAGAACTAAAAAGTCTGCACGTTTTTATTATGACTACTTCAAGCGATGAAAACGACAGGTGGGAAGCTTACAAGTTAAACGTGGCAGGATATATACTTAAACCACTCTCTTTTGAAAAATTCACCAGCTCGGTTTCCATCTTAAACAATTATTGGAAACTGTGCGAATTACCCGAATAAAAAATATGGAACAAAAAATTACCGCACTTATTATTGATGACGACCAGGTTGATTTATTAGCCATAAAACGGGCTATTAAATTATCCGGATTTAATGCCGAAATAGTTTTGCATAACTCTTACGATGATGGCATTACTGAAGCATTGTCAACAGAGTTTGATTGCATATTTGTTGACTACAACCTGCACGGTGATAATGGATTAAAGTTTATCAATGAGTATATAAATAAAGGAGGCACAGCTCCTATAATTGTTATTACCTCGCAAGGTGATGAAAGGCTGGCTGTTGAAGTAATGAAAGCAGGTGCCTGCGATTATATTTCCAAATCATTAATTAATGCCGAAACGGTAGGTAAGAGTATCCGTTTTGCGACTCAATTAAAATCCAACAACAGCAACACCACTAAAATTGAACGTGCTTTAATTGAGACCGAACAGAAATTAAATGCTGTAATCGCCAAGTCGCCAATCCTGCTTTTTTCCATTGACGAAGGTGGCATGTTTACTTTATTCAAAGGCATGGCAATGGATCAATTGGGATTAACCGAAGGGGATGTGCTGGGTAAATCAGTTTTTGAAATTTATTCCAAGCTGCCCGTTAAACTTCAGGATTTAAAAAATGCTTTGCTCGGTAAAGAGTTTACGCAATACTGCGAGTTTAATAACAGGCACTTTGAGGTCCACTATATTCCGGTTAAACGTGCAGGTGGTGGCTTTGCAGGAGCAATGGGAATTGTGACTGATGTTACAGGGCACAAGGAACATGAGAAAGAATTAAAAAATCAGGTAATACTTGCTGCAGAAACACAAAAGATAAAGGAAAACTTTCTGGCAAGCATGAGCCATGAAATCCGCACACCCATACATGGCATTATTTCTCTTTCAAAAATTGTTAGCCGAACAGAATTAAACAAAGAGCAAAACAATTATTTGAATGCCATTAAAAAATCGGCAGATAATCTTCTGGTAATTATCAATGATATTCTTGACATAAGCAAAATGGATTCAGAAAAAATGACTTTTGAAAATATTTGCTTTAATATGCGTGAACTGCTCACTACAGTTTTAGAATTATTTAAAGCACGGGCTGCCGAAAAAAATATTTCTGTTTTATTGGATTACGATAAATCACTACCCGATTTATTTAAAGGCGACCCTGTACGTTTAAGCCAAATAATAAACAATATTGTTGGTAATGCCATTAAATTTACTGAAAAAGGGAGCGTAACACTTCAGCTAAAAACTGTAGACAGCAACAATGATTGCTCAGTAATTTCCTTTAAGGTTATTGATACCGGTATAGGAATTCCTCAAAATAAGCTTCCAAAATTTTTGATTCCTTTTCGCAGGTTGGTGCCGACACAACACGCAAATATGGTGGTACAGGATTGGGCTTAAGTATTGCTAAAAAATTAGTTGAACTTCAAAATGGAATAATAAGTGTGGAGAGCACGCTTAATGTTGGCACCACATTTACTTTCAATATGCCATTCAATCATCCTGAACCGGGGGAAGTTGAAGAGGCTGCAAGCACTACAATTGACAAGCACACCAATCTTAAAAAGAAAGTTAAACTATTGGTTGTGGAGGATAACGACATCAATCGTTTAATCGTAAATAAACACATTAACGATTGGGGATTTGAGCATGACATTGCCGAAAACGGAGTTATTGCATGCGAAAAAATTATGGCTAATGAATATGATGTGGTGCTGATGGATATAGAGATGCCAGAAATGAATGGATATGAAGCAACAGAAAAAATCCGTAGTACTTTTCCTGAAAACAAAAAGAGTATCCCAATTTTAGCAATGACTGCACATGCAACACCAACCGAGAAAGACAAATGTTTAAAGTTGGGAATGAATGATTATATCTCCAAACCATTTGACCCTATTGATGTAAAAAATAAAATTGTAGAGCTTGCATTTCCAAACCTTCAAAATGAAGTTGAACAAACAAAGGCTGAGGAAGAAACCAAACCGGCTGCTACTGTTGAAAGGCCTGCACAGCGTTTGACAAATCTGGAATTTTTAAGACAAATGTCAGACAGCACCAATTCTTTCTTTATTGAGTTTATTCAGTTGTTTTTAAAAAACACACCCGATTCGTTAAATGATTTGAGCAATGCGCTTAAAGTAAAAGATTGGGAAAAAATACGTCAGGTTGCTCATAAAATGAAACCTTCTATGAACTATATCGGTTTAAAACAAACGTATGAGATAGTGCAGAAATTGGAGCAAAATGCAAAACAACAAATTCACTTGGATGAAGTCCCTGAAATGATTTCTAAAATAAGTGATGCTTGCCAAATCGCATTCTTAGAGTTGGAAGAAGAGTTGAAAGCTGTAGTAGTAAAAAGTGCTTAAGAAAAAAAGTAAGTCAAAAGAAATACAATAAACAACCACATAAACAATGGCAAAAATTTTTATAGTTGAAGATGATGCAATGGTTGCATCTCTTATCAAACAAGCGCTCACAAAAAATCAGGATCACGAACTGTTTCATTTTGAATCAGCAGAAGATTGCCTAAACAGCATTCATCAAAATCCTGATATTGTAACCATAGATTACCACTTGCCCGGCATGAATGGCTTGGGTCTAATGCGTAAAATAAAAGATTACAATTCCGCAATTATGTGTGTGCTTGTTTCTGGGCAAGACAGTCTTGAAGTGGTTGTTGACAGCTACAAAAACGGAGCAACAGATTACATCATTAAAAATGATAACCTGTTTGTAAACATTGAAAATGCAGTTAAGAATTTAACCATGAATGTGGTTTTGCGCAGAGAGAATGATATGCTCAAAGACCAGATTATAGACAGGCACCGATACTCAAATATTCTTGGAACAAGCAATGCGGTGTTGCGCGTACTTAAACTGATACAAAAAGTGGAAAAGAGTAATATGATGGTGCTTGTTACGGGGCAAAGCGGAACAGGAAAAGAATTGGTTGCAAAAGCATTGCACTATAATTCTCCTCGCTCGCGCAAAAATTTTGTAACGGTAAATATGAGTGCCATACCTGAAGAGTTGATAGAAAGTGAATTGTTTGGGCATGAGAAAGGCGCATTTACCGATGCGCGTGAAAGACGCATAGGAAAATTTGAAGAGGCGCATGAAGGAACTATTTTCTTAGACGAGATTGGTGAAATGCCGCTTTCATTACAAGCTAAATTATTGCGTGTGTTACAAGAAAAGGAAGTGCAGCGCATTGGCAGCAACAAAACCATTAAACTTGACTTTAGAATGGTAGCTGCTACTAACAGAAATTTAGCTATTGAAGTAAAAGAAGGTCGCTTTAGAGAAGATTTGTTTTACCGCATACAAGGTTTTTTAATTCACCTTCCGCCATTGTGCGAAAGAGGTGATGATTCGTTGCTTATTGCAAAAAACTTTTTGGAAGAGTTTTGCAAAAACAACAAAATGAACTCTATTACTATTTCAAAGGATGCAAGTAAGTTTATGTTGGGCTACGCATGGCCAGGTAACATCCGTGAATTAAAAGCTGTAATAGAACGTGCCGCTATACTTGCCGAAAACGGAAGTATTGAAGTGGACGATTTAATGTTTGTACAATCTTAAAATATCTTTAAAATGGTTTATACAGAACAGTCCGCCCGTAAGCGGACTTTTTTGTTTAACTAAACCAAGTGTAACCATTTCTAAAAAATCACATATAAAGGAATGTAAAGTTCTGTCTATACATGGCTAAGAAACAAAGGCGGTTGCATATTTCTCAATCGCAAAAACAAAAACTAAAGGTTACTACAAAAATGATTATTGCCGGTAGCGCATCCATATTTGGATTGGTTGCCGGAATTTTTGTTTACATCAACCTTTCGCAAACCGAAGAGAGCAAAGCAAAAAGTTTTGTGCAGCCCGATGCCTTATTAATTGAAGCTGATTTTGCGCAACCCAAACTTTTAGTAGCGCCACCCGAAGCAAGACTTAATGGACAACGAGTTAAACAAGTAAAAGAAATAAACACTGTACAATAATGCTGTCAACCATAGAAAGGAAAATTTTACTCATACTGTTTCTGCTATGTATTACCATCACGTTTGCAGTTAAGGCTGCCGTAAAAACTACTGTTGGTTCAGGCGCATGGAACGCTGCAACTACGTGGAGCCCTGCCGGTGTGCCTGTCACTACCGATGAAGTATTTATTGCAGCAGGTCACACCATTTTAATTAATGCCGATGTAACTGTAAAATCAGTTACTGTGCAACAAGGGGCATTTTTAAACTGGAGTACACAAAAAAAATTAACCCTTAACGGAAGTTTTATTGTACATGGTAAAGCAGATTTAACAGGAGGAAATATTTACCAGCAATTGCCCCAAGCTATTTTTGAAATTGGTGCAAGCGGAACTATGATTTGGAATCCGGCTGATAATACAATTGCAGGTGCTACGCTGTTTACACAATCATCAGAAAATTTTTTACCAACGAGTTCTTTGGTTATAAAAAAATGGTATTCCTATTCAACCGTTCCGTTGGGCCAGGTGGTAACAGGAAATTTTGGTAACGTAACTATTACTACGCAGGTTGGAAACACATTGTTTGCATGGAACCAGCGTAACCAATTTGAATCACATAAAATTATTGGCACACTTACCATTGATAATGGCTGGGTAATATTGGATACAGCCGGTGTTATTACCAACACTACTATTGGCAATATTGTAATGAGCAACATGAATTCGTTTCTTGATTTTCATGTGGGCAATCATCCGTCATCATTTAAAGTCATAACCGGTAACATTACCAACACAGGCGGAGCTATTAATGGAATTTATAATGGAAATGGAAATATTACACTGAATGTAACTGGAAATTTTACTAACCTCGGCAATGTTGAATTAATTTACAACACAGGTGTACAAAACATTGGTAATGGCAATGCAGCATTAAACGTAACCGGCAATTATTTGCAAAGTGCAGGTGATTTGCGTGGCGTGTTTAATCTTTCAAGCACAACTGCCGGAAGTGCATCGCTCAACTTTGGTACACTTACCCACACAGGTGGCGTTATTATGGCGTTTTATGCATGCAACCAAAGCGCACTTACAAACAGAATTAAAGTAAACGGTCATGCTACCATTAACCTCAACAATGCACAGGATAAATTTCGTGTAAATGGTTTAACAACCCTGTGGGGAAACTATAGCAAATCAAAATCGGATTTTACTGTAGAAGGAAATTTAACATTAAGCGGAATTGCCACTGCCGAATTTACTTCAAGCGGAAGTGTGGGCACAGAGGTAAATGTAATAAGCGGTGATTTAAATATAAACGGCATTACTACCAACTTTAATTACGGCAGTCATGCAGCAACCATGCAGGTGGGCGGAAAAATTAATGTTACATCAGGCACAGTTTGCTTATCAAAAATGCCAGGAGATTTAACGGCAACCGTTACTGGTGATGTAATTATTTCGGGCGGAACACTTGCTGTAAAAGGCGCCATTGGCAAAGCTGATGTTACCTTTAAAAAGAATTTTATACAAAGTGGAGGGACTTTTTTCCTGCATAATAATGTTTCATCATCAACCGCGGATATCATTAACCTAGTTATTGAAGGAATTTTTACGCAACTAAACGGAATTTTCAATTTTGATGATAACCCAACAAGCGCTGCACATGTCCTTACCGTAAAAGGAACCCAATTTAATGTAGCGGGCAACGGAAAAATTACCAAGGCAGGCAACGGTTCATCAACAGTTTTTGGAATTATACAATATGCAGCACAAGGTGTAATGAATTATGCGCGCACAGGGGCATCGCAAGTTATAGAACAGGTAAAGCAAATTATTTTGAGCGGGTGCGTGGTTGATGTTACAGCAGGAAATTTTCAGTTGGCATCGCACACTTCAGTAAACGAATTGCTAACCATTAAAAGCAATGGCAGTTTGAATATGCGCACTTCGCAAATAGTTTCAAATGCTCAGTTTGCTCAAACAGGATTTAAAGTTGATGCCCAGGGAAAAATTATTACTGCAAACACAAACGGATTTTATAACTCACAAAACACTGCCACTGTTTCTTCAGGCAATGGAATGACATTCAATTTAGATGAATGGAGTTGGGTTGAGTATAATGGTACAAGTAATCAGGTTGTAACGACATCTGCTAATATCAACCAAAAGTATGGTGTATTGCGTATCAACTTTCAGGGGGTGGCTGATATAAACTATGTGCAACTTAATAGTGATATATCAGTACGCAAACAATTAATCCTTGAAAAAGGAGAATTGAATCTTAACGGACATAATCTGATCGTAGAATCTAATGCCGCAACTGCCATCACAAAAAACAACGGTTACATTAAAGCTGAAAAAAATTCTTCATCAGTAAAAATAAAAAACGCACAGGCGGGAACAGTTTATGTAATTCCGTTTGCATACAGCAGCAACAAACAAATTCCTATTCAAACCAAAATTATTTCAGGCAATGCTGATGTTTCTTTCAACACATGGCATACAACACCAGATAACAAACCTTTTCCATCAGGCATAACTTCTTTGACATACAATGGAAATAATGTTGCAAATACCGATGTCGTTGACCGCTGGTATTATATATCAGGAACAGGTATTAAAGCTGATGTAACGCTTATTTATTTAGGAATTGAAAACACCTTAGAACCTGCAAAGCAAAACAGTCAGCTTATGATTTTGACATGGGATGGTGGAGTATATAAAAGTATTCAGGCAAATGGAACCGGAGCGGTTTCTAACACAGCAACAGTTGAAGTAAAAAATGTTTCGCTTGGCAACTACTGGACAATTGCTGTAAAGCAAAACACCACGCTGCAAAGTGCATTTAATGTATTTGACGCTACACTTCAGAATAAAGAAGTTTTACTTGACTGGTCGTTTAATAATGAACAGGCTGGGGATGTATATACTATTGAGAGAAGTGAAGATGGTTTAACCTTTAGTGAATTGGATGATGTGGATGGAACAGGTTCATCGGCTTATGATTATAACGACACTAACCCTTTGGAGGGAATTTCTTACTACAGAGTGAAACAAAAAAGCGGTATCGGGCTCGTATACATACTCTGAAATACGACAAATAAGTAACCAACTGCATGCAACGGCATCGCTTGAAATTATAAATGTAGCACCTAACCCATTCATCAGCACATTTACTGTAGAATACAATGTGGGTGTAAAAGGAGAAATGCAAATGAGTTTGATAAGCAGCAACGGGCAGGAGGTGTTTAGAGAAAAAGTGCAGGCAGAAACAGGGCGCAACACTTGGCGATTTAGTCAGAAAAATCCTTTACCCGTAGGAACGTATGTGCTGGTGATAACAGGAAACAAATCAAGAGTATCAAAAAAATTATATAAAAGTTAAACCACCAATCAGAAAATAAAATGGCAAAACGTCCACAGTTACGAACCCGGCAAAAAATGTCGGTAATGCATAAAGGGGTGCTTATTGTAGCAGGCTCCAGTATTTTAGGTATGATGGCATATCTTACCATATTTGTAAACACAACTAACGTTACAGAAACAAAGGCCAGTGCCAACAGAAACATGATGGCAGGCTATGATGTAGGTAACGGAGAAATTATAAGTGCATTTGATTTTAACGGCACCGACATACTTACAGCTAACACCGGACCCGATGCAGTTAGCGTTAGCCCAACTGCAACAATTGGAGAAGATGGAGTTGATAACTCTACTGCTCTTGCAGCCGGAACCGATAAGTCGGATATAAATCTTGTTATACCTGCTGATGTACGTTTGAATACCGATGGTATTGATATGTCTTTGGATTTTAAACGTATTGAAGAAAGTGCAAACTTTTTTACCCGGGGCAAGTATTTCAATTTTGGAATGAAAAAGGTAAATTAACAATTGCATACCGTGTTAATCTTGAAAAAGGAAACACATCAACCATAAGCGAGAATGTAAATTATGAAGTGCCGCAGGATGATGATTTTAGAAACTACCGCTTTATTTATAACCCAAACACCGGTAAAGGAGAAATTTTTGTAAATGGTGTTGCCGTGTGGAACCACCAGGGAGCCAAAGAAAAAAGTTTGTACTGGAAATCATCCGACAATTTAATTATTGCTGAGGGAATGAATGGTGAGGGCAGTGGAAAAGTTATTTTAGATAACATTGTGATTAAAGGCACATCACATGTAAATGAAATGCCTGTTACATTATTATCATTTCAGGCACAGGCAAAAGATAATTATGCAATGGTTACCTGGTTTACTGCCACTGAAGCCAATATAGATTCATTTTGTGTGCAGCGCTCAACAGATGCAATTAACTTTACGGAGATTGGCTGTGTGGGCGCAACCGGACATAGCGAGGAACTGAAGGCTTATGCTTTTGTTGATAAAGAACCAATTGACGGAAAAGTTTCATACTACCGATTAATGGCAACAAACAAACCGGTTAAGTCAATGGCTGTTGCATTAATGGGGTATAAGTACAGGAAAGATCATATAGAAAACCAGGACCCGCAGGCGGTTAGCGCACAAAACGAACAGAAGTAATTTTTTAAAAGAAATATTAAGCGGCTGAATTTTATTAGTTCGGCCGCTTTTGCTTTGTAAGCATTTGGTAATGGTTATAGGTTGAACATGTAATTCAACTCCTTTTAATAACTTTATACCAAATTAAAATAACACGCCAGACGTTTTACAATTTATATGTTGCGAAAATTCTTTTCTTTTCTTTTAGTAGTTTTTGTTTCACTTGCAAATGCACCGGATGTTATGGCCCAGTTTTACCAGGGAGCGCAAATGAGTTTTGGAAAAAACCGCGTGCAGTATAATGATTTTTACTGGACATACTATCGTTTTAAAAATTTTGATACTTATTTTTATGTGGGCGGAAAAGAAGTGGCAGAGTATATTGGCAGATATGCTCAGGCAGACATTGAGGAAGTAGAGAAAATTTTTGACTACCGCAGCAATGCGCGTTTTCAGTTTATTATTTATAATAAGTTAAGTGATCTAAAGCAAACCAACATAGGCCTTGAGTCTGCCGATGAACAATCATACAATATTGGCGGCATCACTCGTATAGTAGGAAACAAAATACTTATTTACTTTAATGGCGACCATGCTTTGCTGCACCAGCAAATAAGATCAGGAGTTGCGCAGGTTTTGTTTGACCAGTTGATGTATGGCGGAAATATTAAAGAGCGTTTGCAGGCATCTATCCTGCTGAATTTTCCTGAATGGTATGTTAAAGGATTAACAAGTTATATTGGCAGGGGCTGGACAACGGCAGATGATAACTTCATGCGTGATGGAATTTTATCGGGGCGCTTTAGTAAGTTTAACAGGCTAATGGATAACGATGCTGTTTTTGCAGGGCACAGTATGTGGCGCTACATTGCAGATACTTATGGTAAACAAAGCCTGAGCAATTTAATTTACATGACGCGCATTAACCGCAGCATTGAAAGCGGCTTTTCGTACGTGCTTGGCGTTAGCTTAAAAGAACTTTCTGTTAACTGGCTCAACTATTACCAGAAACTTTATTTGAATTCGGATAACGGCAGGACAATAATTTCTGAAAAACCACTGAGCGTTAAACTTAAACCCAACAGAATTTTACGCGAAGTAAAAGTAAGCCCCGATGGCAGCATGGTTGCTTATGTTTCAAATGATATAGGGAAGTACCGCATTCATATTTTTGATGTGAAGTCGGGTAAGTCAACACGCATTGCAAAAGGTGGTTACAAATCCATACAGCAGGAAAATGATTTATCGGTTCCGTTGTTGGCATGGCATCCTTCGGGTAGAATGTTGTCGTACATGAATGAGAAAAAAGGAAAAGTTTGGTTTAGCTTATATACTACGGAAGATAAAAAAACAGAAACCACGCAGTTCCTTTACTTTGAGAAAATATTGAGTTACGCTTATTCCGATAACGGGCAGCAGCTTGTTTTATCAGGCGTGCAAAAAGGGCAGTCGGATATTTATGTGTATGGCGTAAGGAGCAGGCAGGCTAAAAATGTAACGGCTGATTTATATGACGATTTGTATCCGCAATTTGTAAATGGTTCTTCGCAAATTATTTTTTCGTCAAACAGGAGTAATAATACCGTTGGTGTTGAGTACCGCAAGAACCCTATGCAAAACAATTTGGATTTGTTTTTAATTGACCCCGAACAAAGAAACATTGTAACACAGCGCTTAACCAACACCCCTAACGCAAATGAAATATATGCTTCGCAAATTGACAGCATGCATTATGCATACCTTGCTGATGGCAACGGCATTTACAACCGCTACATAGTTAAGCTTGACAGCACCATCAGTTTTATTGACACCACTGAGCACTACCGCTATTTTGCAACTACACTTCCGCAAACCAATTACACACGCAGTGTTTTACAACACGATGTTAACTACCGTAAAAATTATTATGCCGAATTGTTTTTTAATAAAGGCAAATACAACATCTCTTTAAGGTTTTTGCCCAAGGCTGATTTGTCTTTCAGCACCATTTTAAAACAAGAAACATTTAAAAATGCTCCGGCAATTAAAACACAAACCGATTCGGCAAATAAATCAACTTCTTCGTCAGACATTATTATAAAACAGGAAAACGCTGAAACCAAAGACACCACCAAAATTGATATTGGCAATTATGTCTTTCAGAGTGAGTTATGATTTGGCTTTTTCTACCGATTATTTTATAAGCCAGTTAGACAATAGTTTGTTTAACTCCACTTACCAGACCTACACTGGTGGTGCTGTTTACTTTGACCCCGGTGTAAACGGTTTGTTTAAAGTAGGCATGAGCGATTTGTTTAACGACCATAAAATTATGGGTGGCTTTAGGTTTGCCGGAGATTTTAACAGCAACGAATATTTGGTGAGCTACGAAATGCTGAAAAGAAAAATAGACCGCCAGTTTGTTTTTTACCGCCAGAGCAGGTTGTATTCAGCAGGGTTTGATGTGTTGCGTGTACACACACACGATATTAAAATAATACACAAACTGCCGTTAAATGATTTAACTGCCATTAAAGGCACGCTCGATTTCAGGAACGACCGCATTGTTTTTCTCTACAGATTTGCAACCACTCATCACCCCTAACTTTTACAACTACTGGGCAAGCGCCAAGGTTGAATATATTTTTGATAATACCATAAGCCGTGGTTTGAATTTGTATAACGGAACACGTTATAAAATTTTTGCCGAAACATTTAAAAAGTTTAATGAGCCTAAAACAGATGTATATATACTAGGTGCTGATTTCAGACATTACTTGAAAATACACAGGCAGATAATTTGGGCAAACCGTTTTTCTTTAAGTACTTCATTTGGTCAGCAAAAGCTGCTTTATTACCTGGGCTCAGAAGACAATGCTATTGTGCCTACCGATAATTTTAATACTGAAATTAGTGTTGACCAGAAACAGAATTATGCTTTCCAGACTCTGGCATCGCCTATGCGTGGGTTTGTGCAGAACATACGCAACGGAAACAGTTTTGTGCTGATTAATTCCGAAATACGTTTCCCTGTTTTTCAATACATTATTAACCGACCTATACGCAGCGATTTTATCCGCAATTTCCAAATTGTAGGATTTGGCGATGTGGGCACTGCCTGGAGCGGTGGCTCTCCGTTTGATGCCGGCAACAGTTTAAACACGCAGGTGGTTAACAACGGACCGGTAACAGTTACCATTACCAAACAAATACAACCGGTGGTAAGCGGTTATGGTTTTGGTTTGCGCAGCAGGTTGTTTGGTTATTTTATACGTACCGATTGGGCATGGGGCATTGACGACAAAACCGTGCAGGATAATATTTTTTATTTGAGTTTGGGGTTGGATTTTTAAAAACCCGCTAAGGTAGCAGGGTGGTGTTGTGTGAGGGCTTTCTTGAAAGGTTTAGAGAAACAATTATTTCAATTTATAATCTCTTTTTTTGTAATTTGGATGATAATTGGGATTCCAATACAGGGTAACAAAATTTTTATCAGTTTCTTGTGGGTCTGGAGAAATGTCAATGACGAAATAATGGCTATAGAATTGCCCACTTAGATTTCTAAGCTCGCCTTTTGCTCTTTTGTATCCATTATCAAATAACCTTTGAATAAAATCTTCTGTTTCCTTTCCTTTAAATATATTGTAGCTTTCGCCATCACATATATTTTCTCTCTCAGAAAAATAGTAATTGTATACTCCCATTATTTCACTGGCTATACTGTAAACAAGTTCTGTATTTCGCACAACGTGCCAATTATAATTAAAATTGGATTTAGCATTTAAATTTTCATAAAATGATTTTATCGTTTCTTTGTCTTGCCCCATGAAAATTGAGATTGAATCTTTCGGAATAAATGCTCCATCATTGGCGATTAATTCTAATTCGTATTCATCATACTTTAGTTTTTGCGCATTTTTATCGAGGGGCAATGTCAATGAAACTGGTGAAATTTTACTTTTTATATCATTTATTACAATTGCAAAATTTAAATTTTGCCCTTCAGCAAACGTAAAAGATATAACTCCTAACGCATACCCTTGTTTATTGATTAAAGGGCTTCCGCTATTGCCATGTGAGATTGGTGCAGTAGTCTGAATTAATCTAATTGTTTTTTGATTAACGAACTTTTTTCTTATTGCTGAAACAATTCCGGCAGAAATTGAATAATCAAGACCTTCGGGGTTACCTATAACGAAAACATCCTCACCTATTGCTATGGGTTTGGATGATAAATTTAAGTATTTGAATTTTCTGCCAACAGGAAAATCATTGGTTTTTTGCTCTATAGTAAACTTTACAACATCAAGGTCCTCATCAGCAAACAAAATATCTTTAATAGGGTAGATTTCTTTATCAAACGTTCTTATAGAGGCGTGAAATGCTTCTTTTAATACATGATAGTTTGTGACACCAACACCGTTGGAATCTATAAAAAAACCAGTACCATAACTTAATTCATTATGTCCCTTATCAAAGGTTATAATTTCAAAAACAGCGTTTTTGGATTTATGAAAAACCGAAGAAGAATTAAATGATTGCGCGTATAAAAAACCGCAGAAGAAAAGAAACGATAAAGTAAATGATCCATTTTTAATTTTCATTTTATATAAAATTAATTTTTAGAACTGGAATACTTCCAGTCTGTTTCTTCAACTATATTCTGGGCTTCAGAAACAAGGTTTCATTTTTAAGAGTATTGCTTGAAAACAGAAATGTCTTAAAACAAAATTCCATACATCCTTTCATTACCCTATCTTGTTCCTAAATATTACTTTGTTTGGCTTCATGATATAAAAATCCATTGTATTCATAATTAATATATTATATTGGAGGCGTCAGAACAACTTCGATTAATGGTTTTGTTTCTCTTACGTAGTTTAGCTTTTTATAAATTTTCGCTGCTGATCAATTTTTTTTTATTCTGTAACTTTTCAAAACTAAGAAATAGTGATAATTCCCTTTTATATTTTCCTACATTTCTTCCATATTTTTGATCCAAACTTGTGGACATCTCTCCACATAACCTCCCGAAATTTCGGGACTGGTTGAGCAGCTACCCCTTCTTCCCCACCTTTTTATAAATAACCTTTTGCGCTTCCACCACTTCGTAAACAGAAAAAACCAGGTAGTTAAAAATAATGGCAATGGTAGATGCCGTTGCATTTTGCTTATCAGCCACAAAAAACCAATTACCACTACCAGTATGGCAAGTATTTTTAAACCTGTAGCGCCCATAAAATAACGCACCATTTCTTTGCCGCCCTTTGCATTGCTTTTTAGCAATCCATTGTGAAACACTAAAGAGATCACAAAAAGATCAGCGTAGCTATCCAAAAGTTTTTATAAAAAAATTCGCCACCGCCCACATTGCTTAAAACAAAAAAATAAAATACGGAGGCAACAATGGCAATAGCAGCAAGTTTTAAAAAGTAGCTCTTCAAAGTGCAGTTTATTTTTTCTTTTTTAAAAGGTCTTTTAAAGAAAGATACAATGCAACCGGTATAGAAAGCAGGGTAAGTGTAATGGTAAAAACCGGTTTTTTATCAAAGTGCTCGTCTAACTTATATCCGCCCCAAATCATCAGCAACATAACAGCCGCCATGGTAAAACCCATGCCGGCATATTGTGCATATTGGTTAAGCGGTTTTTTCTTTGAGTTGTTCAAGCGATTGAGGCTTGTCAACGTTTTTAATATCTTTTACCATAGGTCCCATATTGCATGAGCCAGTAAAACTGGCACCAACTTCTACCACCAATTTGCCGGTTTGTATATCGCCATTCATGCGGGCAGTGGCTTTTAAAACAACATTTCGCTAACGGTAGTTTTGCCTTTAACCGTGCCTGATATGTCTGCATTTTGCCCTATAATATCTCCTTCAACCACGCCCGTTGAGCCTACTACAACCTTGGCTTTAGTTATAACAGATCCGAGTATATGCCCGTCTATGCGAATATCTCCGGTTGATTTTACCTCCCCTTCAATAGAAGTGCCTGCACCAATAATGTTTACAGAACCGCCTGTTGTTTCGGCTGGCTTTTCAGCGTTGTTTTTGCTTTTTAAATTTTCAAACATGGCATGTGGTTTTTTAAGAATGACCTTATAAAAATACGAGGCGAATATAGAGGTTTTTTAAAATAATGAAGAAATGTTACATGGTGTTGCAGTGGGCTGACAAACCCACTTTTATTCACCCCCCAACTTAAACCCAACCCTTACCCCCGTGGTAGTTTTATTTTTGGCAAAACCCATTACAAAATCAAAACGGATAAAACCTAATTTTTCTACACCAAAATTTATTTCGGTATAGTCAGGCAGATGTGGCATTTTTAAATAATGTATGCCTGCTATTTCATCCAATTTAAGTTTGCGTAAGAGCGGAATCTTATTAAACAAAAACCCACTCATGTGGTACTCAGCATGAGCCTGTAAAACATTTTCTGTGGAGGAGTAAGTGTAGTAATCAAGCAAATTAAACTGCGTTAATTTAAATGTAGAGAAATAATACTGATTACCTGTCGCCTGCAAAAGATCGGGAGCGGAAATACTCTTCTTTGAAATAAAACTCTCGTAACTTGCTTCATAAGTAACGTAGCCCAACATACCCAGTTCAATGTCCTGTTTAATGCCTGCTTTGTATTTATCATAGCTGGTATAATCTTCGTTTACTTCAAATGCTTTGGTATAATTGATGTAGAGTTTTGGAAATTTTGTTTCGGTAATGTACTTAACATCGGGGCGGGTAATGTATTTCTGCTTAATATGAAACTCTGCACCAACAGTAGCAGTAAGCAAGTTGTGAATGCGGATGTTTGCAAACGATGCAGGTGCCGGAAAGTTAGGCGTAAAATCGCGGTTTTTATTTTTATTGAAAGAATAATTGGTTGTGTTGTTGAGCGGAAGGCGCTGGGCAGTTTCTGCCTGCGCATGGGTATAAATGCCGTTAATTAATTCGTGCCTGTGGTAAACAGAAGCAAAACGTTTTTCAAAAATTTTGAGATAATTTTTCTTATCAATTAAAGTGTACCATGTGTTGAATAATTCCGATACGGGATTATCTGTATTAAACTGCGAAACAACACTACCTCCTTTTAATATCACTTCTCCAAATTTTTTTGGATTGTAGTCGTACTTAATCATTACTGCCGGATTAAAATGTGTGTTTGAAAACCCGTATCGTAAACGGGGATTTATAGATAGCTTTCTTCTTTTCTCAAAAGTTTTGGTGATGGAGCTGTTTAAGTTTAGCACCAATCCCTCCACCGTATTGTATTGAACAGAACTTAATAAAGATGAAACGCTGTAAGTCATTTTACGATAGCGGTTACGATAACTGTAACCGCTAAGCAACAGCCCGCTTGCCGAAAATTTATTGCTGATGCTGTCAAGCGAATCTTTAAAAGCTTTTGATTCTCTCAACACGGATATGCTATCCTTTTTTACATAATCGTTGGTTTCGTCAAGCGTAAGCGGAATAGGGCGTATGGTTTCCCAGTAAGTAGTATCGCGCTTGTTGGCATCGTCATTTACTTTTAAAATTTCGCCACTAAATTGTTTTTTAGAAAATGCCGGTGTAATGTTATAGTCAGATTGTACGCTTACGTAAGTGCCACCGCCTTTAAAACCAAGGAAGCTGAAATCAAAATCAAATTTATTGGATGCAGGCAGCCATACATCATTACTAACGGGTATGTGCATTTGGCGTATGCGTAATGTGTCAACAAATTCCATCCCTGCATCTTTTGTAAGCATAACATCTACACTTTGCAAACGCCACGTGCTATCTTGTACATAAACTAATCCTTTAACTGCAGGATCGTGTTTGCGCCTGGCGTAACTTTTATTTTGTGCACCAACAAATCATTTTCAACGGTGGTACCCAGCAATTCATAACGGTAATAAAGCAAAGCGGATGATGCAATGGGCGAAATAAAGCCGCGAGCAGATATTGCTTGTGCATCCACAATGTTTTCGTAAAAATTAAACATCATTTCGCTTGCCTGGTTAAAGCTAAAGGCTTTGTTGTTTCCGCTAATGCGCGATGAAATCATTTCTTCAGAAATGCGGTTAGGTTTTTCGTAACTGAGTTTTGAAACCGACTCGCTCAAATAAAAAATGCCGGATGTACTGTCCAACTGCCCTCCAAAATCAACTTTAACACCCATTAGTTTTTTAGGATATGCTTTCATTTTTTGCAAGCCTTTTATGTAAACGTTACATGTAAAAGCTTCAACCTGTCCTAAATAAAACTTTCTTTTTTTAATTGCCTGTTTAACGATGGCGTAAGCCGGGTCTTCGCCTGCAACAATCGTTACTTCTTTTATCTGAAAATTTTCGGGCTGCAATTCAAAATTTATTTCTGTTGCAGTTGCAGAAATGGTAACAGGTTTTTCTTTTTGCGAATACCCTAAATATTTTGCTGCCACAACATAATTGCCGGGCGCTGCATCAAGCTTGTAGTAACCATCTAAATTGGCAGTAGTTCCTTTGTTGGTTCCTTTTAAAAACACATTGGCATAAGCAAGTGCATTGCCGTCTTTGGCTGTTACTCGTCCGTAAATTTCAACAGCTTGTGCTTTAAGGAACGGTAATTGCAAAAGAAAAAATATATAAGCAGCTGAATTGATTTTTTTAAACATACATTAAAAAAAGGACATTGCTCAATAATAGAAAAAAGAAACCTACTTCACTTCCGTTTTTTTATTCTCGATCATCCACTGAGTAGTTTGCAAAAAACTATACGCATATTTTTTCATATCATTAACCAATGCAGTATGTTGTGATGCGACATTTTCTGTCAGGTTTTTTTTGTACTTAAACAAACTCTCGTTGCCCGATTTGTAAATAACCAAATAATACTCATCATTAATTACACATAACCTGTTATCCTGAGAGAAAAATGCGTACGGCCTTTTTTCAGTAAGTAAATTAACACCAATAGTATTGTTTATGTATGGTTGCCCAATTGCTGACATTACTGTAGGAAAAATATCCGTTTGCATTCCAAAACTTTCTTTGGCTGGTTTAATGCTTGTATCCTGAGGATTAAAAATGAGGAGTGGCACATGGTTAAAAGAAAGTGGTGCATCTGTTGGTGATGGCAGGTTAATGCCATGATCAGCAACAAAAACAAAAAAGCGTGTTGTTATACCACGGATAAGTTGATGCCTGGCTATAAACTTTTTTTAAAGCGTAATCAGTAAACTCATAAGCCTGATCAAAAGGTATGGTAGTGGTGGGTTTGTAATTTGTTTTGCGCGGCATTTCCTGCGGTGGATGCGTGCTAATGGTAAGTACAGATGCAAAAAATGGTTTGTTCAATTTACTAAGCGAATCCATTTTACCGAGAGAATAATCAAGCAGCCATTCATCATTTACACCCCAGGCGTTCTCCCTTGCATCAGTGGGATAATCATTTTCATTAAACAATCTGTCAATATTGTTTTTGGAAAGAAAGTAACCCAGGTTATCAAAATTGGGCCCGTGCGTACAAAAGAAAATATTGTTATAACCTGATTTTTTTAGCGTATAGGGTAGCCCGTTAAACACTAAGTTATTGGAGAGCACATTGCTCATTGGGTGTGTTGACATTAGCGCAGGCAACCCAAACAAAGTACTGTAAACACCATTGCAGGTGTGTATGCCCGAACAGTAAAAATTTTTATAAAACAAACTTCGTTGCGCAATAGAATCAAGAAATGGAGTACTGTTTTTTGTCCCCTCATAAATACTCATTGTTTGCGCACTCAGGCTTTCTATAAGCACAACTACCACATTCTTTTTGTTTCGGTTGCTGTTCCTTCAACTTTTCTTGCAATGGGCGAATACAAAAGCGGTTGTGTTATATTTAAATATTGCTGTACATTCTTTATAGCCGTATCATTATCGGTGTAGTTAATTTTAAAGAGTTCAAAACTGTCGAAAAAAGTAAACACAGGGTTTAATGTTAGCTGGCTTATAAAAGCATGTTCTGTAAAAAATGCCTCTCTAATACCCGGAGCGCGTTCTTTGTTAAATCCCGCATTCCCCAAAATGTAAACACAAGCATTACAAACACAATAAGAACTCTTATTGGCAACGGAAAATCTGTTGAATAATTCCCCTTCATAATTCTTCTGCCGGATTTTTTACAACAATTACCAATAAAGCAACCATTAAAATAAAAAGGGAAATAAACGGATAGAATTTTTTTTTCGCTTACCATAAATTTAAGCGATTGTTCCATATCGCCAACCCACATAAGCACCGAAGTGGTTAAACGCGATTTAAAAAAGCTATAGAAAGGTATGTCAACACATAAAATTAAAACGGAAAAAATAAGCAGTAGCTGCATTATAATAATTGCAACCATGTGTACCCATTTAAAATTTCTGTTCAAAAGAAACTGAATGGAGTAAAGCACCACCGGAATTAAAATAATATACGATGCCACCATGTAATCATAGCTTACAGATGTAAAAAAGAATTCTTTTAAAAAAAGGATTTACGCTTACAGAAGCATCATTGTAAAGGAAAAAAAACAAAAGCCTGAAAAAGCCAAATAGTGCAACTGCAATAAGCCAAACGCTTGTACATAAAAAAACAAAGGGTGGAAAAGCCTTACGCAAGGTTATTGTTCCTTTTTAGCTGCTGTTTCCTTTGCCACAACGCCATTTTTGTATAAAACGATTTTCAGCAATTCTCCATCCTCGTAAATTTTCCATTCCCCTCCTCGTTATCGTTTTTATAGTTGCCTTCGCTGGTAACTACTCCGTTGGTGTAAAGTTTGGCTGGTCCTTCCAACAAACCGTTCTTGTATGTGTATTCTATGGTGGGCTTGTTATCTGAAGTGTACCAAATAGTTTTCCTGTCTCTGTTTCCGTTTTTGTAAAAAGAAACTTCCTGCGGGTTTCCGTTTTCGTAGTTTGTTATTTTTTCACCATCAAGCACTCCGTTCCTGAAGTTTTCTTTTGTCCTTAAGGTTGAGCCATACAGGTAAGAAATTCTCAATCCATGCAGGCTGCCGTTTTTGTAAGTCTGCTCGTTTTCCACTGTTCCGTTGTCTGCAAAGTTTACGGTAAAACCATCGCGCACATCTGCTTTGTATTCTTCGTAACTATCGGGCACACCTCGAGGAGTATAATTACGCCACATGCCTTCGCGCTTTCCGTTAAGCAGGTAGCCAATGCTTTTTGTTTTTCCGTCAATATGCCTAATGCGGCATTCAATAAGGTTTTTATTATCAGGGTCGGCAGTAAGAATGGTATCAATATGCCCGCTTGCCTGTTGAGCAAATGAGTAAGTTGTAGATAGAATAAAAATAAAGAGGGAAATTATTTTTTGCATCGTAAAATGATTGTTGCTGCAAATTTGAAAAAATATGGGTGAGAAAAAAATGAGAATAAATGAAAAATCATTTTAAACATTCAACACAAAGCGATTCATAAGTTTTATTCCAATGCAAATCCTGCTCTTTATCCTCTTTTATTTTTGAGATTGTTAATTATAAAAAATATGACCCGTATTGTTTTGTTTGTTGTTGCATTTGCGCTTTCCACCAACTGCTATTGCCAACAGGAGTTATCTATAGATAAAGAAGAAAAAATGGCCGTTGTTGAACATAGTGTTTTGGTTATCCCATACATACCTACTTATTACTTGTCTGATGCTGATAAGGATATTGCCAAAGCCACAAAAAAAGATATTCAAAGAATAAGAGAAGAGTTTCACCGCAACATTGAATGGCAACTTACACAGGAAATCCAGAAGAAGTATCCTTGTGTTTCGTTGTTGCAAAAAGATTCTATAAAAGCTTATTACGATGCAGCAGGAAAAATTTTTAATGCAACAGGTTATGGTTATGAGAAACCCAAAATGAAACCTGCTGAATTAATTACATCGGTAATTGATAACCGCAGCAGCCTTAAAACAACCTCAGACCCATTAACCGTCAGCACTTATTTGAATGATAAAACCAACGAAAAATTTATGAATGCTGTTATCTCCAAAAAGGAGGTATTGAAAAAAATGTATGAACAGTTTGGTACTGATTATTTTGTTTTTTTAACACAATTAGAGTTTAGAACTAACTATAAAACCTGCCTTGATATTGCAAACCAGATTTACCAACGCGAAGCGCTTTTGCATTTTGCCGTTTACGATAAAGATGGAAAGCAAATTGCAGGCAATTATGCCATTTCTTTTTTTACTTCTGACGAAAACAATGCGTACGACATAATGGAGAAAAATTTTAAGCAGTTGGCAGAGGGTGTTACTGGTTCGTTTTAACTCTTTGACTGTAATTATGGTCGCCCGTTAATTTAATTAGGAATTATATTTTGTTGGAGGTATATTCGCCTTAAATCTAAAATCACTTATTCTCGTTTAAAATGAAAAAATTTATTATCCTATTAGGCATAGTTGTAATGCCGGTGCTTGTGTTATCAAAAAATTTTTGGAATCCCATAACAGAAAGCAATGCTATGCGTAGTGAGGTGAGACAAGTTGTGCCTTTAAAATATCTAACCTATCAACTTGATTTTGTTGCTGTAAAAAATTATTTAACCAGCGCTCCAAAAGAGTTTACGCCCTCAGCACAAACGGTGCCCTTAAATTTAGCTATTCCATTTCCGGATGGGACTTTAAAAAACTTCAACATGGTTGAGTCGCCAATAATGGAGGAGGAATTAGCTTTTCGTTATCCTGAAATTAAAACTTACTCGGGTTATGGTGTTGATGATAATTCTCTTTCAATTCGTATCAGCATCACTTCTCTTGGTTTTCATGCCATGATAATTGCGCCTGGCAATCATATTTTTATTGACCCTTATTCAAAAAATAATTTAACTCAGTGTGTGGTTTATTATAAAAAGGATTTTGTAAAGGATGCTCCTTCCATGTCATGCGATTTTGATTTAGTTAAGGAAAATGATGAGAGAAGAAATGAAATTGAGCGTGCAAGATTCAGTAATCCATCAACAGCTAACAGAAGTATTGGAACTGAGTTGAGAACTTACCGTCTTGCACTTGCTTCCACTGGTGAGTATACCGCCTTTCATGGCGGAACAGTGTCAGGTGCTCTTGCAGCAATGGTAGTTAGCATGAACCGCATTAACGGAGTTTATGAAAGCGAAGTAGCCATTCGTATGAATTTAGTTGCAAATAACGACACACTCATTTTTACCAACTCAACTACTGATCCTTACGATAATAATGACGGAGGACAAATGCTTGGTGCAAATAAAACAACATGTAATGCAAGAATTGGTTCACCAAATTACGATATTGGACATGTTTTCAGCACAGGAGGTGGAGGCGTTGCATTTCTTGCATGTGTATGCGGGAGTGATAAGGCGCAAGGAGTTACTGGCAGTGGCAGCCCAGTTGGCGATCCGTTCGACATTGACTATGTAGCGCATGAAATGGGTCATCAGTTTGGAGGTAATCATACTTTTAATTCGGTAACAGGCGGCTGTAATGGAAACAGAGCCGGATCAGCAGCGTACGAACCCGGAAGCGGTGTAACTATTATGGCTTATGCAGGTTTGTGTGCAGGTGATAACTTAGCCAGTAACAGCATTGCATATTTTCATACTAAAAGCTTTGATGAAATTGTAAACTATTCTCAACTAAGTAATGGAAACACGTGTGCGGTAATAACACCTACCGGTAATAACCCACCGGTAATCAATCAAGGATTATCTTATACCATACCATACAGTACCCCATTTTGGCTTGATGGTGGCGCCACCGATCCCGATGGCGATACGTTAACTTACAGTTGGGAGCAATTTGATTTAGGTCCGGGTGGAGCCTGGCTTTCCCCGTTGGCAATGCACCAATATTCAGAAGTTATGCTCCATCATTAACTACAAAAAGATATTTTCCTAAACTGGCAAATGTGCTTGCCAACATTGATTCCAAAGGCGAAAGAAAACCTTCTTATGCACGTGTATTGCATTTCAGGTTAACGGCAAGAGATAATAAACCCGGTGGTGCGGGGGTTACTTATACCGATACCTTGTATGCTGTAAACGTTATTCAAACATCAGCACCTTTTGCAATTACCTATCCTAACACAACAGGAATAAGCTGGCCTGTTGGCTCTACACAAACCATAACATGGAATGTGGGTGGAACAGATGTGGCGCCTATTAACACACCCAATGTAAATATTTATTTAAGTGTTGATAGTGGTAAAACTTTCCCTATTACTATTGCCTCCAATGTTCCTAACAATGGTGCATATACATGGACGGTTACAAATAACCCAGGTAATTAACGGAGCGCGTGTTTGGGTTGAGGGTGCCGGAAATATTTTCTTTGATATAAACGACAAAAATTTTTCAATTACAGGTTTTGTTGGGGTTGATGATGCTACATCATCATTAAACAACATTCAAATTTATCCGAACCCTGCTAATGATCACCTTGTTGTAAATTTAGGAAGCACCCCAAAAGAAAATGGTATTGTAAATATTACTGACGCTACCGGAAGAATTGTAAAAACCGAAAAAGCACTTAACGGAAATGCTGTTTTAAATTTAGATGTGAGTAGTTTGTCAAATGGAATTTATTTTTTAGAGGTTAATGTGGGTAGCGTAATGGGTATAGGAAGGTTTATAAAAGAATAGTGTTTGATTTTCTGTTAAAGCTACATATATAAACAACAAAACCCCTTCAAATAAACCTGAAGGAGTTTTGCGGTTTAAAAAGTACTTTCTATTTGGTTACCACCATTCTTTTGGTGATTTTTTGTTCGTTACAAATAGCAATTACAAAATACACTCCGGGTTTGATTTCTTTTAAGTTGATTAAGGCAATACCATTAATTATTTCAGCTTGTATTAATGCTTGCCCTAAAGAGTTTCTTAATTCAACAATTCCATTGCCGGTTGTTTTTATTTGTACAAAATCTGTAGCCGGGTTTGGAAACACTTCCATGCTTTCAATTGGTTTATCATCTGTTTCATCAACAGCATTTCTACAACCCGCCTCTACTAATGTTTTAAACACACGGTTACTTGCGCCACATGAATTTTGTACACGCAAACTCATATTGGTAAAAACGGTACTCCAGTTTGCGGTTATGCTGTTGGTTGTTATACCCGATGTAATTACACCGCCCGGAGGTAACGTCCAATCGTAATAAGTTGCTGATGGAATTGCTGTAGTATTAAACAACAATCCGGATTGGTTGGCACATGCCGTTGAAGGTCCGTTAATGGCATTGGCAAGTAAAACAATAAACGGATTTATAATCAGGCTTCTTGCTTCGCTGTTGCCACAGTTGTTAACAGCTACCACACTTATGGTTGCTGTTGCATAAAACTTTGGAAAGTTTACTGTAATGCTGGTTGTTCCTTGCCCCGAAATTATAGTTGCAAACGCAGGCACACTCCAATTATAAGATGATGCTCCTGCAACATTTGCAATACTGTATGTAACATTTATATTCTGGCATAAATCATTTGCTTTGCCTGTAATGCTTCCGGGTTTCGCAGGTGCTGACCGAACGGTTATTCTACGTGTTGGACCATTGCCGCAATTGTTAGAGCCATAAACAGAAACCGTTCCTGGAAACAAATCCTTGAGGAAAAGAAACCAATATAGATGTGGTGCTTTGCCCCGATACTATTTGCGCACCCGAAGGCACAAACCATTTATAACTGGTAGCCCCTTGTGCCGGTGTGGTTGAATAGGTTTGCGTGCTTAATGCGCATACTCCTGTAACTGCTCCTGAAATTGTTCCTGTTGAAAGCGGCTTGCTGTAGATAGTACGCGTACGCTCTGCACTGCATCCCAAATAATTACATGCTTTTACTTTTAATATTCCCGATGTAAAATTTTGCGGAAGCGTTAATGAAATACTGCTGCCCGATGCGTATCCGTTAACAGTTGCTCCGACAGGCGGTGTCCAAACATAATATTCGGTTTGAGCACCTTGTGGCACGGTGTATATTTCTGTAGTACCGGCACATGCCTGCAGTGAGTTGCCACTAACTGGTGCTGGTGTTGGTGGAGCAACAATGCATGATGCCGTTAAAGAAATATTCCTTGAAAGTTCGTACTGGCAACCATATATGGCAGTAGTTGCAGAAAAAATTATAGGCTCGCTAACAGTAGGAGTGTAAGTATAATCATAACTATGCGTTGGTGTAGGGAAAAATATGTTTAACGATCCCGTTGAAGGTGTGAAAACATTTAACGCTGTCATGTTATCGCATTGAATTGAAATGGTAACAGGTCGGGCAGGGCACGAAAAAATGGTTGCTGGTGAAGTGCTGCTCATGGGATTAACCAAACTTGGTGTGATAGAAACATTGGCTAAATTGGAAATACCTTCTGAATCGATAACTCTGAATGTATAACTTCCTGCTGCTACATTATTCAGAGTTTCGGTAGTGCCAATTAACACACCTGCTGAATTTCTCCATTCAAAAGTATAGGGCGCATTACCTCCCGTAAATCCCATAGTGGCAGAACCATTGGTGGCAATGGCACAAGTAGGCTGTACGATTCCAACTTCAACAATAACAATTGGAGCAGGACATGTGGTAGCCGCGCCTTGAATTAGTCCAGCAGATGTACCAGTAGCTGTGCACGATGGAAATAAGTAAACATTGCCTTCTCCGGTAATATTATTGAACAAAGAATTATCAAAACAAACCACACCAAACTCACGAATTATTTTTCCATAAACAGATGAAATGACCGGGTCGTTTTCAAAAGCGAAGAAACCTGATGCGATTCCGGCCATCCGAAGAGTTCCTTCGTTAATTAGAACTTTTTCAAATGATGGATTGAGAAAGCTATAAAACCATCCATTAATTCTAATATTACCCTTAATTATATATTGCGAAACTGGCCCTCCAGCAATAGGGTCTAATATAAGGTTTTCAATATTTATTATGGTACTGCCGTTGGGTGATAAATCTATCGCTCTGTATGATAAAGGGGCCCCAAATAAATAAGGGGATAATTTTATTTCGTGAATGGTAAAAGCGTTGGAAAATGGTACATTCATATCAAAGTTTTCGGTTTCTACCCTTAAGTTAAACATGGCTGATATATTACCATTGTTTCCAATGAAATTTCGACAACTAAGTGTAGGAGAAATTACAGAGGTGTTTCCTTGTACCGACACATGGTCGGTGCCTGAAGTATAAAAGTTCTCACACACTACTAAATTTATTAACAAAATTCCCCTTTTTAAATTGATGTACTCTGTACTGAAAAAATAACCATTAAAATTAAATATTGAATTAAAAGTTGTCGAGCCCTCAAACACACAGCGGTATAAATCAGTATCAGCATCAATATTTATACCCGATCCATTTGCACCTTCAAAAATCCAGTTAACAAATACCATAGGCGATGGCGCGGCAACAGTTGTAGTAAAAACAGTTCCATATGTTAATTCAAAGTGGCCAGTTATATGCACATTTCTTGGCTGCGGTAAACTTAAGAAAGACGTGTAACCAAACACCACATCGGCATTTGGTGTTGGACAATTAAAATTGCGACAATAAGCATGTGTCTGGTCAAACAAAATGTTGTTGGTAGTACCGGTGGTAAATGACGATGCATCAAAAAACACATCATCATTAATAGTAGGCGGTGTTGTATAAAACGTGCTGCCTCCACTTGTAGTTGCCCAATGGGTAACATCGCTCCAGTTGCCCGAGCCGCCTACCCAATAATAATTTGCAGCATGACATACACTTAGCATAAGGCATGTTGTAATTGCAAGTAATAAAATTTTCTTTTTACTCATGTTTTTTCTTTTTTGAATTTTGAATTCGTGAATATTCGATTTCATTGTATGCATGTTTTAGATTTTATTCAGCAAATGTGCTATACGAATATGTGCTGAAAAACAGCCCAATTGAGTAGAGCCGCTCAACTACCTACCTATTTGGGTAGGTTATTGGTGTGTTGCATATTAAGATTTACTTTTGAAAAGACAACAACTGGTATGCAGCACATAAACGCGATTCCATTCAAAAAGAAAATTATTCCATTTATTGCATTTATCTTATTTATTCTTTCTGTTAAAGTAACAAAAGCGCAAAAAAAATCTTCTAAGCTTGATTCGCTTTTGCAGGCTGCACAAATGCCGCAGCACGACACATTATTAATTTTCTCGTATTCGCGCTTAGCGCAGGAACTTCGCAACAGCAATACCGACTCGGCAAACAAATATGCCGACAAGGCAATTGCTCTGAGCGAAAAAATAAAATTTACGCGCGGCTCCGTTATGTCATTATATTCAAAAGGCTTAGTATTGTTAATGGAATCAAAACACCAGGAAGCTGTTGGTTATTTTGAACAAAGCAAGCAACATATAAGTAGTACGGGCACTGAGTTTATGTTGCCCGAATATTATAATGGCTGTGCATCGGCACATGACAGGCTTGGCAATAAATCTAAAGCATTGGAAATGTATTTAGAATCGGCACGGTTGTTTGAATCAGAAAATAATGACCGCAAAGCAGCAGCAGCTTACAATAACATTAGTGCTATATACCGTAAAGATTTAAATGATGCAGACAATGCATTGGTTTATGCAAAAAATCGCTTGCGCTTTTACAAAATTCTACCGAGTACGTTTTAAAGGGAACTGCTTACGAGCGTGTATCAACTGCATTACTGCTCGGCAACAAAAAAAGATTCGGCTCTGGTGTATGCGCTTCAGGCATTGCAATACTTTAAGATGGCAAACAGTACCGTAAATCTTATTGCTCACAACGCAAATGTTGGCAATTTGTATTCGCGTATGGGTATTCATGATACGGCATTTGTTTATTTGGAAGAAGCCATACGTTTAGGCAGGGCAAGCACTTATAAAACATGGCTGGCACATGCGTTAAATGTGTATGGCGAATCGTTAATGCGCAAAGGAATTAAAGATTCCGCATTAATAGCTTTACAAGAAGCAACAAAAATTGCACATGAAATTAAGGAGCCTTTTCGTTTAAAGAATAGTTATGAAGGATTGATAAAACTGTTTACCACATTTAACGATTATAAAAAATGCACTGGCTTACAACGATTCGCTTTATTTATTAAACGACTCGTTATATAACATTGATGTAACAAAAAATTTGAACGCCTTAAACCTGAAATACGAAACCGAAAAAAAAGAAAAAGAAATTGCTTTGCTGAGCAGCGATAAAAAAATACAGCAACTTCAATTGGAAAAACAAAATGCTGAGCTTGCCGGCAATAAATTGCTTGCCAAACAAAAAGAAAATGAAATAGAATTGCTCAAGCAAAGTACCATGCTAAAAGATTTTGAACTAAAGCGCTCTTACGATGAGCTGCGCGAAAAAACTTTGGACGCACTATTCAAAGAGCAAAAACTAAAACTTGCCGAGCAGCAGCAAATCATTAACGAAAAACAATTTCAAAACGAACGCCTGGTACGCAACAGTTTAATTGGTGTTTTTATTGTTGCAGGTATTATAGTTTTCTCTTTGTTCAACAGATTTCAGCTAAAGAAAAAATTAGAAAAACAAACTGCACTAAACAATGAGCGCTTACGCATTGCTACCGAACTGCACGATGAAGTGGGCAGCGATCTTAGCGGAATAAATGTTTACAGCAGTGTTGCCAAAATGCAGTTTGAGCAGGATAAAAATCTGGCAACTGGCACGCTCAATAAAATTTCGGAGCACACACAAAGTACCATACAAACCATGCAGGATATTGTGGGCAATAAACCCAAACAACGACTCTACCGAAGCACTAATCAAACAAATGAAAGTTTTTGCTACCCCGCTTATGGAGGCAAAAAACATTTCGTTTAACCTTAAGGCAAACGAAAACACGATTAAAAAAAAATTAAACATGGAGCAACGGCAACATGTTTATTTGATTTTTAAGGAAGCCATTAATAACATTATTAAATACAGCTATGCTACACAATGTAATGTGGCAATTGAAGCAGAAAAGAATAAGTGGAATTTACGCATTGAAGATAACGGCACAGGCTTTTCGGAAACATTGCAGGAAAACAAGCGCGAAGGCAATGGGCTTATAAATATGAAAAGACGCAGTGCGTTACTTGGCGGTAAAATTGAAATAGCATCAACACAAAATGCAGGAACTAAAATAGAATTAGTATTTTAAACAATTCGCTCTTTCAATGTTTTTGCAACAGCTTCTGCCTGCGTATTTACATGCAGCTTCTGGTAAATATTTTTAAAGTGAAACCGCACTGTATCTACACTGATATTAAAAATGGATGCAATTTGTTTAGTAGTGTTACCATCTACCAGCTGCTGCAAAATATTTTTTTCGCGCTCAGTTAATTGATAATCTTCTTTAACCGCCTGCTCATTAAAATTTCTATTTCTGAACATTTGTAACACACGCGCTGCTACAGCTGGAGACATGGGCGCACCACCGTTGTAAACCGTTTTAATGGCTTCAAGCATTTCTGCCGGAGGTGTATTTTTTAAAATATAGCCATTAGCGCCTGCGCATATAGACTGAAAAATTTTTTCGTTTTCTTCAAAAACAGTTTGCATCAGCAATGGCAACTCGGCATACACCTTTCTTATTTTCTCAACTGCTTCAATTCCGTTTATGCCCGGCATTTCTATATCAAGTAGTACCACATCGGGCTTAAGCTGATGGATGTCTTTAACCACTTCGTTACAATTGGCAAACGCACCTGCACATTCAAAACCGGGTGTGCCGCCAATGAGCAGCTTTAAGCCATCGCGCCAAAAAGTTTTGTCTTCGTAAATAAGTACTGATATGTTTTTGTTATTCATAATGCAAAACAAATATAACCGTAATTAAATTTAAACTACACAATTGGGTAGTATATAATCATCGAATTAATTCTGCAAAATATTTTTCCTGCGGCACTGTTTTAATTATACTTTTATGCGATAAATAACAACTTAAAATCAAACATCATGTTAGACCAATTATTAAATCTTGTAAAAGAAAATGCAGGCGATGCTATCATCAACAATCCTGCAATACCCAACGAAAAAAATGACGAAGCTATTTCGTTTGCAACTGATGGTATTATAAACGGGCTTAAATCGCAGCTTGCCGGTGGCAACGTGAGTGATGTGCTTCAAATGCTTGGTGGTAAAACAGATGTAAATAATAATCCCGTAACCAATGCTATTTCTAATCAGGTTGAAGGAGGATTAATGGAAAAATTCGGGTTAAACAAGGGTGCTGCTTCAAGTATTGTGGCTTCTCTTATTCCTATTGTATTAAGTAAGTTGGTTTCAAAAACCAACAATGCAAACGATAATAGTTTTGACCTCAACAGTATTTTCAGTCATTTAAGCGGGGGGCAAAACACAAGGCATGGACATAGGTAGCATACTTGGTTCGGTAATGGGGGAGGAAATTCTTCCGGAGGAGGATTGGCAAGCGTGCTTGGCAATGTTTTAGGTGGCGATAAAAAACAAAACCAGCCTTCTGCAACAGGGGTTTGTCAAATTTGATGAATATTTTTTCCAAATAACCACTTGCCACTTCAATAGTTTTTCTAACTCATTTTGCAAAAGGGCTGCTTCAAAAATTGAAGCAGCCCTTTTAATTTTATTTAACTCTCCTTTTATTTCTTTGGGGTGGAAGGAGGGTTTGGAGGAGTGGGTGGAGCATTAAAAATTCTCATGGCATCCTGTGCATTTTTATCGGCAGGATCTAACTCAAGTATTTTTTTGTAAAAAGATTTGCTCTCATCAGTGCTCTTAGCAACTTTATAATTGTAAACAGCAAGATATCGGTAAGCTTCTATGAGTCCTGTTTTATATCGTGAAAGGTTTGCCGAATCTGCTTGTGCAAGTTCAATAAATTTTTCGTAGTATGGTTTTGCCAATCCCTGTGTTGATGTTGAATCTATCATAGTATTGGTTTTTGCACGCCATAAAAATCCGTTGGGCCAGGTGGTTTGCAGCTCTGTAACTTTAGCATAAGCACTATCAGCAAGTATATAATTTTTACTGAAAAATGCCGCACGTCCTAAGCTGAAATAATCTGCCGACTTAATTCCTTTTCCGTTTTCAACTCTTTTTGAGAATGCTCTCTCTGCATCAGCATACTTTTTCATTTTCATATACGTGTTACCTATGTCTATTAACAAATCTGTTTTAGTTGAGTCTACTTCATAAGCCTTCCATAAGTAGGTAACACCAAGAGAATCGTTTCCATTCTTGGACTCTATTTTTCCTTTGTATTCATTATCAAGCACAGTACGTTTTTCTTCAGCCACTTTCTCAAACACCTTATTAATGGTTTGCGTTGCTTTTACTGAATCTTTCATTTCGTGATAGGTATAGGCAAACATGCGCATCATGTTTACATTGCTGCTATCAACTTTTCCAATTTGGTTTAGCTCTGTTAATACTGCGGCATAATCTTCGCTTAAAAACAAAAACGAGGCATAACGCAAGCGCGCCTTTGTGTTGTTTTTAGAAAGCTCCAAAAACTTTCTGTACTCAGCTTTTGCATCTTCAAACTTGCGTTGCTTAAAATATGTTTCGGCAAGTTCGCGGTGTGCAGGTGCAAAGTTGGCATCAACAGAAATTGCATTTATAAATTCGGCAGCAGCGCCCTCAAAGTTTGTAGAGCGCTTGTATAATACTCCTTTGCGCACAATAGCTTTTACAGAGTTTTTATCCAGTTCTAAAGCCTTGTTGTAATTAATTGCAGCATTGGTGCCGTCATTTTTTTCTGTGTAAACATCACCAAGTAAGATATATAATTCCGCATTTTTAGGTTCAACTGAAATGGCATTGTTAAGCAATGTAGAGGCATAATTCAAATCTTTAAACTTGCTTCTGATGTAAGCTTTAGCAACTTCGGCTTGCACTGTAGTTGTTTTACCTCCGCTTGCTGCAAGTGCTTTGTCAAAATTTTTACGTGCTTCTATGCCCTGCCCTGTTTCGAGCAATGCTTTGCCCACGCCCACTGAGTTTAATGGGTTGGCTGCATCTACCTGCAATCCTTTTTCGTAGCAGATTTTTGCCGAGTCCTGATTTTCCCCATTCCAATAGTTTTCGCCAAGGTAAAACCAATTGTTTGCATTTGCAGGTTCTTTTTGTATCAGTTGCTTATACATTCCATCAGCAACATCGTATTGCTCATTGTCTGTTAAGCGTATGGCGTCTTTTAATGTTTGTGCATGTGAGGCAATTGCAGTTAAACATATTGCTGCGGTGAATACTTTTAATTTGATAAACATTGTATTTGGTAATTGTGGAATTAAGGTATTAAGTAATTTGAGAGTGGCTCCGACATTAGTGGCTTTTTATTTATTTCATATTTACAATTCTAATTGGCATGGTTGCAGGAAGTAAGCCGGCTAACCGAACTATGCGTTGTCCCTGGTCTCCGGCAACAAACGATGCAAAGCCGGTGCCAAGCCCTGCCCTGCCCTCACGGTTCATCACCCATACTTCACGCACCAGCGGATAATTTTTTAAGGATATATACGCCTGATATGGTCCGTAGTAATTCAAATCTTGAGACGTAATATCATCCTGAATATCGGCTACACGAATTCTTTTTAAAAAACCATTGGCATCAGCTGCATCTCCATCACTTATCCAGTTAACGGCAATTACGCCTATGGCATTATTTGTTTTTTCAACGTAGTCTACAACCTCCTTATTTGATTTAACGGCAAAACAGTTTTTGGAAAAATCTTTTCCAGCCAAAAACTTCTCCTTCAAAAAACGTGTGTTAGATGATGCTGCATTATCAAACACAAACGCAATATCACCTACCGTATTTTTCTCTGATAACTGATTCCATTTGGTATAAGTTCCTTTTAAAATGTTTTTAATTTGAGATAGCTTCAATAAAGAATCGGGGTTGCTGTTGTTGACTATTATGGCAACAGCATCATAAGCAATTTGTGTTTTCTTGTATGAGATATTTTTTTTAGTGATGTAATCCATTTGTTCATCACTTAGTTCTTTACAGGTAACAATTACATCCACGCTGTCATTCATAAAATCCTTAATCACATCAGCCTCCGGTTTGTAAACGGCCTTAACTTTTGCTTGTGTGTATAACGATTGAAAGGTATCAACCGTCTGGCTCAACAAAGGTTCAAAACTCTCGTCAACAGCAATGTTGGTTTCACCGCTTGTAGGGGTTGATAAAACTTTCTTCTCAACATCATTGCACGAAAAAGAGAGTATAATAAATAAAGAAGCAAATAAGCAGCCTAAAGATTTTTGCATGTTTATATGAGGTGGTTTGAAATGCAATATTCCACAACCATTTAAATTTAGCTATTAATTGATGGTATAACGCTCTTCTAATTTTTTAAACCTCTTTTCAAGATCAGCAGTTATTGCAGTTTGATTGGTGAGTTTTGATAAACGAACCAACTCCTGGTATATTGCCATAGCCTGGTTCATTTCCCTGTCAACCGATTTAAAGTGTGGTGTGCCACGTAACGAAAAATAATAGTTTAAATCATCTTCGTAAATATCGGCCAATCGTTTTACAATAGCGTTACCTTTATCAATAGATGCCTGCTTATCTGTTTGCTTCAACTCAACATCGCTGCTGCTGATAGAAAGTGTATCAAACGGGTTTTTATTATCCATTGCGGAACGGTAATATAATTCACCAATTCGTAGCATCATTACGTTATAAGGCACTGTTTTATCAGGCATTACTTCATTGCATCTGTCAAGCACTTTAAGCGATGAGTCAATTTCTCCTTCTTCCTGCAATGCTTCCGCAAGTCTTCCAAAATTGTTACGCAGGTTCATAGTCATATTCAGGTTGTTCTGATCTAAGTAAACCCTTTCATCTTTCATGTTGCCCCACATAAATTTATTCATCATGTTGTTGTACATAACACTTGTTTGTACACGTCCTGTTTGCCCGTCTGTTTCCTGTTGTGTGTTTTTTATTGGAACAAAACGATAAGCAAGGCCTTCTAACTGAAAATAATTTTCGAGGTTGAGGTAGCTATCATTACCTACTGTAACGGCAAAATATACCGGACGTGTCCAGTTGTTGTGAGCGAGTATGTCTAAAATCATTAAATCAGCCTTAAGTATGTAGCTCTTGTCAATTTCAAATTCAATGAAATCGACAATACGTGCCGAATCTTTTGCTGCTACTACACCATTACGTAGCACTGCTGCTTTATCTATTGGTATCCTGAATTTTTTTGTGGGCAGGTAATTAAACTGCTCTCCACTTTCGCTGCTCACTTTTGCATCAGGGTTATCGCTCAATACAAAATCAATAACCTGTTTTAAATCTTGCGAACCTTGCAAGCCTCGGTCGTAGAAAGGTACATAATCACGTGTACCTTGTACGTACTGCTCACTTTTCATACTGAGTGGAAGCGCATCGCTGGTGTATGCTTTGCGTCTTATCTGGTCTATATACCAATCAGTATTACTAAGGCTTAGGTTTACTACGCGGACATCTGTACGCACTCCTTCTACATCTTGTATATACCAAAGTGGAAAAGTATCATTATCACCATTAGTAAAAATGATGGCATTGGGGGCGCATGAATTAAGATAGTTGTAAGCAAAATCTCGTGAGGTAAAACGATGTGAACGATCATGATCATCCCAACCTTCTTTAGCCATAATACCGGGCACAGCCACAAGGCACAACACAGTAACCACACCGGCAGCAATTGTTGAAGGTAGTTTATTTTTAAGGGCATCAATAAGTGCTGCCACTCCTAAACCAATCCATAAACAGAAAGAATACACAGCGCCCGCATAAGCATAATCACGTTCGCGAGGCTGGTAAGGAGTTTGGTTCAGATAAATAACAATAGCCAAACCGGTAAAGAAAAAAAGCATGGCAATTATTGTTGCATCATTTGAGCTTCGCTTAAAACTATAAACCAAGCCAATTATACCTAATATGAGTGGCAGGAAATAAAACTTGTTGCGCGCTTTGTTTGATTCCATGCTTTTGGCAAGATGATCTTGCGGACCCAGAAAAATTGAATCAATAAAGGGAATGCCGCTCATCCAGTTTCCTTTTAAAATGCCACCATGCCCCTGCATATCATTTTGTCGTCCGGCAAAATTCCAAAGGAAGTAGCGCCAAAACATGTGGTTAAGCTGATAGCTGAAAAAGAATTTCATGTTATTGCCAAAGTCAGGTTTTTGCTCACCTTTAATGCCGGCCCATTCTTTATAAGCTGTAATGTGATTTGCTTCGCGGCTGTGCATGCGAGGAAAAATTGTGCTGCGTGCTGGGTCGTAAACGGGTTTTACTTTGGCACCGGTAGGTATGTACTTACCGTTAAGCGCTGCATAGCTCATAGCTCCTTCTTCCTGGTCAACAACCTTTGCATCGTAATATTGTCCGTAACCAAGCGGTCTATCGCCATATTGTTCGCGGTTAAGGTAGCTTAATAAAGCAAAAGCATTTTCGGGATTGTTTTCGTCCATTGGAGGATTTGCAAGAGAACGAACAACTATTTGAGCATATGATGTATAGCCAAGCAATAAAAATGCAAGTGAAAGAAGAACAGTATTCCACATGGCTTTTTGTTTCTTTTGCGTAACGTAGATGCCGTATATAAGAGCAGCAATTACCACTATAGCAAATGCAGAGAAGCCTGTCCAAATACTCATGCCCGATTGGTTGAACCATAAATCGAAATAAGCACCTACGTTTACAAACCATGCTATAATGCCATACTGTACAATGGCAAGTATGGCTACAGAAACGCCAAATGTTTTTAAAACACCCACCCAGCTAAATGGATATTTTTTAAAATAATAAACAAATGCAAGTGCCGGAATACAAAGCAAGTTAAGTAAGTGTACGCCTATTGATAATCCCATGAGATAGGCAATAAGAATTATCCATCTGATAGAATGTTTTTCGTTGGCAACAGTTTCCCATTTAAAAATTGCCCATACAACAATGCACGTAAAAAATTGCGAAGTAGCGTAAACCTCTCCTTCTACAGCGCTAAACCAAAAAGAATCGCTAAAGGTAAACGCAAGTGCACCAACAACACCACTGCCCATTACAGCAATAATTTCAGAAGTGGAAAAACTATCGGCAGTTTTAATTACCATTTTTTTAGCAATGGCAGTAATCGTCCAAAATGTAAACAGCACGGCAAAAGCACTGGCAAGTGCGGATAGCACGTTTACCATTATACTTGCGCTTGTTGGATTATCTCCACCTAATATTATAAACAAGCGGGAAAGCATTAGAAACAAAGGCGCACCGGGTGGATGACCAACCTGTAGTTTATCGGCACTGGCAATAAATTCCCCGCAATCCCAAAAGCTGCCCGTAGGCTCAATGGTAGAAAGAAAAGTGTAGGCAGCAATAGCAAAGGTAAGCCAACCCGTGGTATTGTTAATAAAACGATAATTATTCATACAAATGGTTAATGCAATATAAGCGTGCGAAAATAACAATTTATGAATGGGGAACGGGTTTTATAAATCCGATTTTTCCTTATTTCATAAAGTAAATTATTTACCCTTTATATCATTCCCGTTCAATGATTGTTTTTTCTCTACCAATAACATTTCAACAAAGTTTAAAGCTTTCAGTAGTTTTACTTTTTTACTTTTACTTTAACTAAAACAAAAGTCGCATGAAAAAAATTTACTTTCTAATTCTTATTACAACTATTTGCTCATCTAAAATATTGTATGCGCAAAGTTTTCAATGGGTAAACAGCCACCCTGTTCAATACACCATGAACCCGTCTTTGCCGCAACATAGCATTAGCGTTTCGGATGTGGGATTGGTTTTTGCATCGCAGTTAGATAGCAGCAGCTTGGTTTATGGTCAGGATGTTTTAGGCAAACAAGTATTGCGTTGTTTCAATACATCGGGTGTTGTGCAATGGAGTGTTTGGCTTGGAAAAAAAGTAACTATTAATCGTATTGCTTCTGACAATGCTGGCAATGTATATGTATGCGGCATATTTATGGACAGCCTTAAAATTTCAAACAGCGCTCTTGCATTAGCAAATACAGGCATCAATTTTACAACCAACACTTACATAGCCAAGTTTGATGTAAATGGAAATGTTGTTCACTTAAAAAATAAAACGGGTGGGCAGTTTAACAGTCAGGTAGTTGCTGCTCTTGCTATCAACGCACAGGATGAACTCTATTATGCAGTGCAGGATTTTGCATCAGACTCTTACATTAGGAAGGTGGATTCTTCGGGTAACGATATTCAAACCTATACCATTAACGAAGCAAGAACAATTGGGCAAATAAGTTTTGACCCTGAAGATAATTTGTATGTAAGCGGAAGCACATCACAAGGGACATTAACTGTAAATAGTTTTTCAGTAACTGTTCCCGAAACATATATGATGTTTGTAGCGCGCATTAACAATAGTGGGCAAACATCATGGATACGACTGGCACATGATGTTACTTTTCAGTTTCCAATTGTGGCCGCTGATAAAGACGGCAACGCATTTTTATCATGCGCATTGCTTGACAGTACTTCGTGGGGAGCAATTACATTTAATGGACCGCAATGGGTGTATGGTATGTTTCTTACAAAAGTTGACAGCACAGGTAATTTTTATGGGGGTATCCATTCCGTTAACGCCAACTATCCAGGGAGACTTTACTCCGGGAACTAATGTGTTTATTGATGATGATCAATTAGGAAATGTTTATTTAACAGGCTTAACACGCGGAATCGTTAATTGGGGTAATAGTGTAACAACTGGAAGCGGGGCCATCCCTGCTTCCGAAATTTCTTACATGTGTTTTAATAGTACTGGCATTCCTCAATGGCAACTGGGAGCTTCGTCATCATCTTGTGAAACCACATATACGATGGATGCTGATAGTATTGGCAATTGTTATTTTGCATCGGGCATTTCGGGCAACGGAACATTCGGACCATTTAATATAAATACAGGAGGCGCCCAGGCAGCTGTTTTTGGTAAATTAAGTTCTCCATTTGTATCAGTTCAAAATCAATTGCATCAAAACGAAGTAAAATTTTTTCCAAATCCTTCCAGCGATTTTATTAAGGTAATTGCCAATACAGAATTCGCAAAAAGCATCAAATCAATTTCTATAAAAAACATGCAGGGTCAAATTGCTTTTTCTCAAAAATATTTTCAACCTCTAATAAATGTACAATACCTTGCGCAGGGCGTTTACACAATTGAGTTTGATGCGGGCAGCAAAAAAATTATTGAAAGGTTTATAAAACAATAATTCAAAAGACATAGTCTTAGGGTTATGATGAATAAATTACTGGTTGTTCTGCTCCTTTTTTCTTTTCATTCTTTAGCACAGGAGCAATATGTAAAGCATATTACACAAAGCAGCAGCGCTACGCGCGTACGTATAGTCCCATCAAAAACCGATAATGGATTTGTAATAATGGCGCTTGACAGCAGCATAGTTTATAAAATTGGGAACTGCGGAAATGTAGAATGGAGCAAAAAACTTTCACTTTCTTTAGGCAGTTATAATTATGCCGATGTTGCTTCTTTGTCTGATGGCGGATATGTGGTGCTGCTTCGCTCCCCATTAGGAATCTATTATGCCATGCAACTCACAAAAATTAATGCATCGGGCAATGTGGTGTGGAGCAAAACATATAGCGCCAATGATTATGACATGTTCCCATACACTATTACACAGGATGCTACTGGGAATTTAATCATGTATGGCAATTGCTCTTTTCAAAACGTTGGACCTAATTATAACCTGCTCACCAAACTCGACTTAAACGGCAATATAATTTTTACCAAAGCATTTGACCTTGGGCAAATTTGGGGCGGATGTTTAAACACAAGCGATGGTGGCTACCTTATGCGAACCTCTTCAACCTTTATTAAAACAGATACCAATGGAAATTTTCAATGGGTAAGTCATTATAGTACACCGGCATATTTTTATTATACTCCAGTTGAAGTGAGTGATGGATACGTATATCATGGACGAACAAACACAAGCCAACAGATTTATTTTTATAAAATGGATAAGCAGGGAAATTTAATTTCGAATAATATTAAAGTTACCAGTATCAGTGGCAATCCAAATTTGCTGCACCAAAAACCTAACGGAAATTTTCTGACAACATATTCAAAAAACAGTTAATGGCAAATCGTATGCGGGGGTAGTGGAGTTTGATAAAGATTTAAATGTTGTAAACAATAATTTGGTTAGTCCACCGGCTAACAATAATTATTTTGGTGATGATGTGTGCTGGAGCAAAAACGGAGAACTTATTATTGCAGGGAAGTGTAATTTAAATAACACCCATTTTTTATTTACTGCAAAGTTAAATCAGCAGTTACAATCATCCTGCGATACAAATATCGCAATCACATTCAGCACCGATACTGTTTTCAAATTTCCGCAAACAGTAAACACACCTAACTTTACATTTACAGTTAACGCTGCAACAGTTAGCGAAACAAATGAAACAAATACCACCACTTTTTTATGTGATAATTTTACTCCCCTGCAATTACAATTAAATAACGATGCCGTAATTTGTAATGGCGCTGCTGTGGTTTTACAAAACACCTCGTCAAGTGTGTTTGAAAATTATTTATGGTCAACAGGAGAAACCACGGCAACTATTTCGGTAAACGACACAGGTTTTTATTCACTAATGACAACCGGCAACTGCGCACAAGATACTTTATTCGATACCGTTCAAGTAAAATCTGTAAACATCAATTCTCCACCCCAACTTAAAGACACTACTATTTGCGAAAACAGTTTTGTTGTGCTGGATGCCACAACTTTAAATGCAATCTATGTGTGGCAGGATGGTTCTGTTGCACCAACATATAATGCGTTAGCAGGAGGAAATTATTATGTAGATATTTCAGTTGAAAATTGTACAAGGCGCGTTTCAATCAATGTTGATGAATGTGAGTTGCTAACTTTCCCCAATATTTTTACGCCTAATGATGATGCCTTTAATAACACGTTTGTTCCTATAAAAATGCTGGGCATTAAAAAAGCAACACTGCATTTATTTAACCGTTGGGGGCAAAAAATTTACACAACATCCGACATCAGAAACAAAGGTTGGGATGGAACAGGCCACAGAAAAAAGTCAAGCGATGGTGTTTATTTCTGGGTTGTAGATTATGAGAACTATAAAGGGGAGATAAAAAATCAGCACGGATTTGTGCATTTAATTTCCGGGTAAGAATTTTAATATACCGCTTCCTGCCTTACAGCAAGCAGGGATAATTCGAAAAAATGATTTAAGCGGATAGAATTAATTTCTAATCTAAAACAAAATCCTTTAAATTATTAAATTAAAAGCTAAGCGCAATAATGCTTTAAAGTCTGTAAATCTGTGTTACCCTTTTCTTAAACGCAGATTTTTAAAAAAATAAATTCAATTTTTGATTTTACCAGATTCATTTTTTTGCAACAACAGGTACTGCATCAAAATCTACCTGTAAAATTTCAATATCGTTTGGGTTAAACTTTACTCCCTTTTCAATTAATAAAACGCAGCCGTTCCAAACTAAAATGTTGCGCAACTTTCTGCCATCGCGCAAAATAATTTTAACGCGGTGCTGGTCTGGGTTTGATACTGCTTTAAATGCGTGAAATAAATAGTTTAAAAAACGCTCGGGAATAATTATCTGGTTCATTTCTCTTTTTGAGTTTATATCATTTATACTTAAAATCTTAAAAAGAGTTACTGTTTTAAAATAAATAATATACATTTACATCACCTAAAAAATGATGGCAATGAAGTACCTGCAAAAGATTTTCACCGGCATTTTTCTACTTCTGTTTTTATTCTCAGAATTAAGTGCACAATGCACCGGTGGAACCGCTACCGGTTCTATAACACCAACGCTTGCCTGGCAAACAACGAGCACTGCAAACATCAATGGTGGTGATTACAAAACCTTTGCAGCCACAGCAGGTAATATTTATTATTTTTCTTTTTGTGCTGCTGATGGCGGTAGTTCTACTTACGACACCCAAATTTCTATTCTTACAAATGCAGGTGTTGGCGTAGGTGCAGGAGGATACAATGACGATAACTGCGGACTGCAATCTTATGTTGCATGGACATGTGTTACTACAGGAACGTATCGTGTTTTGGTTAACCGATTTAGTTGTGCACTGCAAACAGCACTTGGAAATTTAGCTTACAAATATTCGGCAGCGTTAACATGTCCTTCCGGTTTAGGAAGTGGTGTTACCAATGTTTCATCATTGCCATACAGTAGTGGCGCAGGTACAACATGCGGTGCAGGTAACGACATAACAGCATCAAACAGTTTGGTTTGCGGCAGCACTTCTTACTATGGTGGCGAAGACCGTGTTTGGATTTTCAATCCTGCCATATCGGGCACCGTTACCATCACATTAACATCAAGCGGAACATGGACTGGATTAATGCTTTATCGAGGTTGCCCAATCAATGGACAAGGTGGTGTTTGTGTAGATTTTGCACAAAGCTCAACCGGAAATAAAACTCTTTCTGTTTGTTTACAAGGAGGTGTCGCCTATTATTTAATAATGGATTCTTATCCTTCTCCTACGTGCAATCCTTATTCTGATTTAACCATATCTGCTCCTGTTGCAGCAGGTGGTTGCTCTGTAGGAACAGGATTAACCAACATTGCATTGCCATATACATCAACAGGAAGAACAACGTGCGGAAAAATAAATGACCAAACAGCAAGCAACACCATTACCTGCGGAAGTACTTTATATACAACAGCCGAAGACGAAGTTTTTTCTTTTGTACCATCAATAAGCGGAACAATTACAGTATCGTTAACAAGCGCAAGTTCGTGGGTTGGCATTACATTATTTGACGGTTGCCCTATGACATCAAGTTGCAGCGGCACACCAGGAGTGTGTGTTGCATTTGAGCAAAGCTCGGCAGGAAGCCAAAGCATGTGCGTAAATGTGGTTGCCGGTAAAACATATTATTTAGTTGTTGATCAGTTTGCATCACCAACATGTATCCCATCTTACAACATAAACATAACGGCACCATCTGGTGTGGCTGCTGGAACCACTTGTGCCAATCCATATATTATTGCATCATTACCGATTTCTTTAAATAATGAAACAACAGCTTGCATGGGTAATGATTACAACAATGCAACTGCCGGTTCGTGCGGAACGTTTTATGAATCGGGAGAAGACAAGGTTTATCGGTTTACTGCAACAGGCGCACAATGCATTGCCATTAACATAACACAAGCAAGCACCAACTACATAGGCTACACCGTTTATAATGGTTGCCCCGGGGCAGGGGGTGTTTGTGTTGGCAGTAATGGTGGTGCCAATGCCGGTGCACTTGCAGGTAGCGTTGTTCTTCCCGGTGCGGGCACTTATTATATCATTATTGATACATGGGCTCCCCAAACAATGCAACGTATGATATTTCCATTGTAAGCTTAGGCGGTGGTGCGGCAAATGATTTACCGTGCAATGCTGTTTTAATTCTGTTGGCATTGCCATGCCAGGTTCCAATTACTGTTCGGGCGGTGGTGGCGAACCAGCTGCGCCTTCTTGTTGGATTACACCCAATACTTTAAACACAGTTTGGTTTCGTGCAATATGTCCTGCATCTGGTCAACTGCGCATACGCACAAGTGCGGGCTCACTTAATAACACACAAATTGCTGTTTACTCAGGCACATGCGGTGCATCTATGACTTTGATGGGATGTAATGATGACATGCCTCCATGCGGAACAACAACAAATGCAATGAGCGATTTATTACTTACGGGTTTAACAAGTGGTAATACTTATTATATATCAGTTGATGGTTATGCCGGTTTAACCGGAACATTTAGTGTGGCAGTTAGTGATGGTGCATTGCCACTGCCACCAGCACCGGGGCAAGAATGTTCTACGCCTAATCCTGTTTGTAATACAACAATTAATGTTGGCGACCCGGGCTATCAGGCATTTGGCACCGGTTGCGATTTTTCTGGAGGCGGAACAAATTGTTTGTTGTCGGGAGAAAGAGGCTCATCGTGGTACACAATAAATATTGGTGCAGCCGGAAATCTTGAGTTTAATTTAGTGCCGAACGATTACGTTGGAGGATTGGCAGGTGATGAAACTGATTACGATTTTGCATTATGGAAAATGAAAGATGGACCAAGCAACACAACAGTAAATACATGCGCTACAATTTCAGGCGGTGCTGCGCCCATCAGATGCGATTACGATTTTTTAGGTGTTACAGGCTTGTATGGTGCTGCTGCCAATACTGCATTTCCTGCTTATGCTCCCGATTTTAATTCAGCTTACGAAGCGCGCCTTCCTGTGCAAACCGGAGATATTTATTTATTAATTGTAAGTAATTTTCAAAACAGCACATCAGGATTTAACCTAACGTTTAGCGGTGCATCACCCATAAATTATGCACCTGGCGCCACTTCTGTTTTATGGACCGGTGGAATTGATAATGATTGGTTTAAACCCGGTAACTGGGGCGGTTGCGGTATTCCATCATGTGCTACCGATGCTATAATTGTTCCTGCATCAGCCAACCAGCCAATAATAAATGCTGCAGGGGCAGCAGTAAAATCATTAAACATTTCAACCGGAGCAACACTAACTGTAAACGCTGGTTTTGCTTTACAGGTTTGCGAGAACTTAACCAACAGTGGCGGACTTACTGCATCGCCAACATCAACTGTGTTGTTTAATAATGCGGCAGTTAACCAAAATATTACAGGCAACTTTGTTGGTGCAAATAAATTTGGCAACCTTACCATTACTAAAACAGGAGGAATTGTTTCATTAAATAATGATGCCGATGTTGGTGGAGCATTTACTATTTCAAATGCAACAAGTACACTAAATGCGAATGGACGTTATCATAAAGTTGCTGGTAACTTTACCAACAGCGGAACTTACACACCAGGTGCAAACGGCACACTTGAACTAAACGGCACTGCTGCACAAACCTATTTTAATGCAGGCACCATCAACAATTTAAACATGCAGCATACCGGCACAGGTGTTACACTTAACAGTAATTGCATTTTAGGAACATTGGGGGTATTATCATTAAATGCCGGAAGAATAATTACTACACCATCTTACGAAGTTTCTGTAACCAACAGAAGCACGGCTGCTTCCACAGCAGGCAACATCAATAGTTTTGTACAAGGATTTTTGAGAAGATATATTAACCCAACAGGCGCTTACGATTTTCCTGTTGGTCATCAGGTAGCAGGTTATCAAAGAGCAAACGTAAATTTTATAATCGCCACCACAATTGATAACTTACGTTCAACATTTAATACCTATGCATCACTTCCAGGTCCGCTCATGTTGAGTGAGTGTGGTGCAACGTATTCTCAAAATGCACTTAACAATGGTTACTGGACTATTACAGCAAGTAATAATCCAACATCAGGTAACTATAATATGACGCTTTATAATTTGAATTACTCAAATGCAGGTTCGGGTTTTACAGTAATGAAAAACAATGGCAGCGGTTGGGGATTATGGAATGGAACATGTATTGTGTCTTCCGTTACTGCTGTCCAGCGTAATAATATGAATGGCTTCTCTGACTTTGGAGTGGCACAATCGCCAACACCATTGCCTGTAACATGGTTAGGAGTTAGTGCTATAGCAATTGAGAAAAACATTTTGGTTACCTGGCAAACAGCCGAAGAAATTAATAACGACTACTACACCATTGAAAGAAGCACTGACGGAAAAAACTTTGAACCTATTGTTACCATTGAACCCGTTTCACCAACAAATAATATTTTCAGCTATAGTTTTGAAGATAAAAATGTACTGCCATCAACCATTTACTATTATAAGATACGACAAACCGATTTTAACGGAAGTATTGATTACAGTAAAACCGTTTCTGCTAAAACCGGAAACGGTAATTATGATTTTACTATTCAGCCCAATCCATTCAACACCTCTTTTGTAATTGAATATTATACAGAAGAAAGTGCTTATGTTAAAATTGAATTGCTGAATAAGTTAGGGCAAACTCTAAAACTGCTTGATGCAGGCAAAAAAGAAAAAGGATTTAACACACTTTCAATAGGTGAGCGTAGTATGTTTTTAACGAAAGGTGTTTATACATTAAAATTAACAATAGATGGTGTTGTTTACTCCAAGTTGATTTTTAAAACGGAGTGATAATAAAAGTACAACCCACCAGAATAATTTGTAAACCATGGAAGAAAAATTATTAATTGCCATTTGCGCTTTGTTAATTTTACTTTTGGCAGGTTTAGTGCTTAAGTTTTTTCCCCCGACAAAAATCAACAGTTTGTGTGGTTACAGAACCAAGCGCTCAATGGAAAACATAAACAACTGGAAACTTGCAAACGAATATTCAGTCAATCTAATGATTTACCTGAGTATATTTAGTTTAGGTTTAAACGGTATATTGTTTTTTTTAAAGGTTGAGCAACTTACATTATCTTACATTGTTTTTGCAGAAGGAATAATAACTGCAATTTCAGTAATTGCTTTTACTGAGAAAAAATTAAAACCTGATTGAGTTCTGTTTTGCGTGTTTTAAATCGAAATGATTTTTGCTTTTAAAAAAAACCTCATTTCAATCAAAAAAAATTTCTTTGTATGATTATTTTTTTTTTATTTGCAGAGTAATTACAAAACAAAACAAGATGATTCGTCCGCCCCAACAGCGGACGTTTTTCATTTTATACCCTTTTCTCCTCTGAAAAAACTTTCTTCAAAAAATATTTATCTAAATTTTTTATCCTCTGCCGAAATTCCGTGAGACGCAAAACTCGTTAAGAAAAGTAATTGCTTACTTATGCTTAACTTACTTTGCGCATTTGGGTGAAACAAAACTTACCAATTGTACGACAAATTAATGAGTTTAATTTTAATGAATAAACCTGCCCTTGTAAATAAATGTGCCTTAGAAAAATCATTTCTATAAACGATTTAAAGCATTTTTGCGTTAAACAATTTCAAAAGATCTAAATGAAAATTTTAATTGCCGTTTTATTGTTGGGTGCAAACATTGCCAATGCTCAAAACAACAACAAGCAAATCGTAACATCCGCAAAAGGTTTTGCAGTAGTGGAGCTATTTACATCGCAGGGTTGCCGCAGTTGCCCCGCTGCCGATAAAGTACTTGCCGAAATTAAAGCAGAAGCAGAGAAAATTTCAAAGCCTGTACATGTTCTTTCTTATCATGTTGATTACTGGAATAAATACGGTTGGATGGATCCATTCAGCAAATTTGCTTTTACCAAACGGCAAAACAACTACGTAAGTGCAAACAAAACAGAGGAGGTTTATACACCACAGGTTTACGTTAATGGACAAAACCCAACATTGGGAAGCGATAAGATTAAAATTAATGAAGCTATTGAAAAAGCAATTACACAACCTCCTGTTTTAAATTTAACTGCCGTTAAGTCTGCATTATCAACTTCCGATACTTTAATAATTGATTACACTTCCACCAAGGTTAATCCAAACTATTCTTTAGTAATTGCGATTGTTCAGGAAGAAGCCACCTCTAAAATTACCAAAGGAGAAAATGCAGGTAAAACACTTTCGTATAATAATATTGTGAGAGAATTAAATATTACTCCTTTAAATAATCAAAAAGGTATTGTAAAAATTCCGGTTAAAAATCTTTCTTTAAAAAACGGTTTTAGAGTTTTGGCTTTTGTACAGCAAAAGCAAACGAAAAAGATTTTGAGCGTAACTCAACTCGCACTTTAATAACCAAACTACATTAGCTTAGGCTTTTAAAGAAGTAAAACCAAAACTCTTTACATCAAACAATCCTTTATCGCCAATTTTAAAATTGGGAATAACCAAAAGCGCCATAAATGATAAAGTCATAAATGGAGAACGGAGTTGACTTCCCATTTCTTTTGCGAGCATATCAATTTCTTTGTAAGCCGTTCCAATTTCTATACAAGATTTATCACTCATTAGTCCTGCAATGGGCAAGGCAATAACTTTTTCGGTGGATGAATTAACTGCGCTTAATCCTCCTTTATTTTTTATAAGCAGGTTGATTGCACGCACAATTGAGTCATCATCAACACCGGTTGCAATTATATTATGCGAATCGTGCGCAACCGTTCCGGCAATAGCCCCGGTTTTTAATCCCATATTTTTTATAAACCCCACAACAGGCTTTTGATTTTGGTAGCGGTTTACAACTAAAATCTTTAAATAGTCTTTATCCGTATTACTTTCCAAAAATCCGTTCACTGGCGCAAAGGTGTCGGTAATGCAATTGGTAATAAGTTGTCCGTCTAATGCTTCAATAATTTTTATTTGCAATGGAGTAGATGCAGACAATTTAATGTCTTCCTCTTTTATTTCCTTGCAGGAAAGTTGTTGATAACGGAATGTACTTTATCTACTAAAACAGATTTTCCTTTTTCAGCTACCACTTCACCATCAATTAAAGTTTGTAAAACATTAAATTTTTCAATGCTATCCACAACAATAAAATCTGCTGCTTGCTTTTCTTTTAATAATCCCACATCTAACTTATAATGCAAACCAGGATTTACGCAAGCGCATTGTAACACATCAAAAAGGTTGTGTCCTTTTTGCAAAGCGCGCTTCACCAATAAATTGATATGCCCTTCCAATAAATCATCAGGGTGTTTATCATCACTGCAAAGCATGACCATGTTTGGGTGAGAACTAATGAGCGAATGCAGCGCTTCAAAATTTTTTGCAGCCGAGCCTTCCCTTATAAGTATTTTCATGCCATGCTCAATTTTGTCAAGCGCTTCTTCCAGTGTAAAACATTCATGATCGGTGCTTATTCCTGCGTCAATATTTTTTAGCATCTGGGCCTCGCAAGCCAGGGGCATGTCCATCAACAGGCTTATTTAGTGAATGCGCTGTTTTTATTTTTTCGTGTGCTTGTTCATCGCCAAATAAAACACCCGGGTAGTTCATCATTTCACTCAGGTATTTTATGTCGTCTCTTTTGAGCAACTGCTCAACATCTTCTGCATTTAATGTTGCACCGGCAGTTTCAAAACTTGTTGCCGGAACGCATGATGGCGCACCAAAATTGAATTTAAGTTTTGCATGTTTTGCGTTTTCAAGCATATACATAACACCATCCAATCCACATACGTTTGCAATTTCATGCGGATCGCTTACCGTTGCCGCAGTGCCATGTGTTAAAGCAACCCTTGCAAACTCATAAGGTGTAAGCATGCTGCTTTCTATATGAATATGCGCATCAACAAAACCGGGCAATATATAATGAGTGAAAGATTCGGTAACTTCTTCAATTTTTTGAATGATATTATTGGCTACAGTAATCTTTGCCGGAAAAATTTTTCTGTTCCATATATCAATCAAATTACCCTTAAAAACAGAAGGTTGCATAATTTTACAAGCCGAAATAATAATTTGTTTGTATAGATATTTCTATATATTCGCCACATAATTAACAATTTATTTATTATTTAATTTATTCATTTAATGAAAACAGGTAAAGTAAAATTCTTCAACGAATCAAAAGGATTCGGATTCATCGTTGAAGACGATTCACAAAAAGAATTATTTGTGCATCACAGTGGTCTTATTGACCGCATTAAGGAAAACGACACAGTAAGTTACGAAGTAACTGAAGGTAAAAAAGGTCTTAATGCCGTAAATGTTAAAAGAAACAGTTAAACTTATAGTTTACAATTAATTTAACAAAGAAAAATCCCAATCGTGAGATTGGGATTTTTTTATTGCCTTTTCTTTATAAAACTTAAAATTAAAAACACCGGCACAAGGAGTGCCGCTATTACTCCTAAATAATCGCCATGCTTGGCATAAATAGTTAACTCCTCATTTTTGTTAATTGCAGTTTCAATAACATCTTCCTTCCACCAATGAGTTGGTTGTTGTACATCCCCGCGCTGATTAATAAAAGCTGAAATACCCGTGTTAGCACTTCGCGCAATGCTTCTGCGCATTTCAATTGCACGCAAGCGTGCATATTGCAAATGTTGTTTATAGCCGGGCGTATCGCGCCACCAGCCATCGTTTGTAATTATAAAAATGAGCGAAGCATTTTTGTTTATGTACTCGCTCACATAACCACCGTAAACACTTTCATAACAAATAACAGGAGCAATAATATTTTCATTTGAAGTAAATACCGATGGATGTGGTTGTGTGCCCAAACTGCCTGCTGTGCCACCCAAATCAATTGCAAGGGTTTCTAAAAAACCAAATATGGAAGGATAAGGCATTCGCTCCACACCCGGAACCAATTTTGATTTATGGAAAATTTGAATGGGCTTCTCTTTTTCGATTTGAAGCGCAGTATTATAAGAATCGTAATACACATTTTCTTTTTTTATTAAACGTGCGGTGACTGATGGTGACTCACCATTTACATACGCATAATTGGTAGATGCCCCAATCACAATTTTTAATTTCGGAAACTGCTCAAGTATTTTACGAAGTGTTTTTATCACCTCATATTCTTCCAATCGGTCTTCCCACATGGAATAAGGTATAGCTGTTTCTGGAGCAACAAGGTATTGAGTGCTGTCTGTTATTTTTTCAAAACCCAACCGCAAAATTTTTGAAAGCTGCTCCTCATTACTCATCCCTGAAAATTTATCGTTGTAAGGATCAACATTGGGTTGAACCACCACTACATGAACCGGATTTGTTTTTTCGCTGTAATTAAAATGAATGAGCAGTGATAAAATAACTGGGACTGCAATAAACGCTACCGGTTTGCAAATTTCTTTTTTGTTTTTTGTAATGATAATTATTGCAATTACAATATTTGTTTCAAGCACCCACAAACTTCCTCCCAATGCACCTGTAAATTCATACCACTGTACAAGCGGTGCGTAAGCAGCAAATCCATTGCCAAGCGTAAGCCATGGCCACGATAGTTCCCAGTTTAAATGTAAATATTCAAATGCAATCCAATAAACGGGCAATGAAATATAAGCCCACTTTTTTTTGATGCGGCAATGCGTAAAGTGAAACAACATAAATACCGTTGCCATAAAAAGTGAATTGACTAAAAAGGCAACCAACGAACCCCAGTCACTTGCAAAATAGACCCACCAGGTGGTTAATACATTCCATGCCACAAAACTTAAATACACAAACCCAAACAATGATTTCTTACTAAGCTTACCATCTGAATAGTACCTATGTTCTAACAAAAGCAATGGCACCCATGCAACAAATAATAAAGGGGCAAAACCAGAAGGGCTCCATGCAAGCCAGAGAAACAACCCGGTAATTAATGAAAGAAGGATGCGATTGGAAAATATGGCTGGCATATATGTGTTGTGCAAATCTATAATTTAAGCATTTATTCAATTATGCTTATTGTCCTAAAAATTTTACTTTTGGTAGCATAGAATTTTTTATCCCGTCCATGAAAAAAAAATTACTGTTTTTTGTTTGCTTACTTCTTGTTCATATAGTTTGTGCACAGAAATATTATGATTCTCCATATCCTATTACAGCTACTCAAACTTTTAACGGATCGCAGTACAGAATTGAGTGTTCGGTGTATGATAGTAGTTTGGCAACAACGCTCTATTACAACACAGCGTATTACGATGAAATTAACACTTTCATAGTAAATTCAATTAATAGTATAGCAGTTTTTGCCTCTGAAGTTCATGCCCCTGCTTACAGCTACGCTGGCTGTATAGCGTACGATTTTGAAATACATCAATGGATAACATATATTGCTCAAAGACCTGTTAGTTCTGTTTTTTTTTCAATGTCAGGTGCCTCTACTTCAGGCAATACCGTTGCTCTTTCTATTTGGAATGATGATTTGCAAAATAATATAACCTATTATATAGGGTACTATGACATCATTCATCACAATTTTCAAATCGCATCCAGCTATGCTAATTCCAATGGAAGCTTGTGGTTTGATGGGCTTTATGGAGGCTTCGGCCTTGGAAATGATGACTCAGAACTTTACATGTCAAACTTTAAAAGTGGGTCTTTTATCAATATGGGTTATATTTTTTCATGTACCCCTGGAGTAGATGATGGTTTTGACGAACTCACATCTTGTGTTTATGATGTTGGCTGTGGTTATGAACTTGACGTAAGTGCTTTTGATGCAGAAACAGGTAGCTTAGGTTTTTATTATGGCTATGACGCGAGTTATATTAGAAGTAATGGGATGTATCTTGTTAATGATTACAAAGGAGATATACATTTTAAAAAATATGATGCGGAATATCATACATGGGTGTCGGATACATTGGCGGGAATTAATATTAGTGGTTGGGTAATTGGGCAAAATGTTTTTGCCTTAAAAGACAATGTAAATCATATTGTGATTTGTGGGGTATATAATTTTAATCAACATTGCTGGATACTTGATAGTGTTTCAACTCTTGCCATTACCTCTTTGGCGGTAACTAATGGAACAGTTACCTGGAATGATGGCACTGGAATTAGATCAAGAGGTTATGATCAGGTAACGGGATGGGGAAATTACAATACCACACTCACTCCTATTTTTTATGTAAGCAATGTTTCACAAGTAAGTGGTGGTAATCTTATTTTTATTCGTGATTATTCCATTGGAGCAACAAATTATAGAATAAATTATGGTGATGGGAAAACAGGCACGAGAAATGACTGGCACTTGTACAAGAAAAACGGAAGCTACCAGTATCAGGGTTTGCCATTGTCAGATACAATATGTTATACTGTTTATAGTTCGGTCGATTCTGCAACAACGTGCGTTCCTGTAAATTGTTTTAAACCGATTCCAGTTATATCTACCTCTCAGCAATATCTCTGTGCAGGAGATTCGGCCTTATTAACTGTAGCAACTGGTGGTATTTCTTATCAATGGCTGCAAAATAACAGCCCACTTGCAGGAGCAACAAATTCGACTTGCCAAGTTTTTACTCCCGGCAACTACCAATGTTTGGTTACGGATATATGTGGCGTTAAATATTCCAATCAACTAAACCTGCAATCATTAAGCATTCCACCAAACCTCATAATTTCAACTACAACTCAGGGTCCGTTTTGCTCAATCGGTAATAATTTGCAGCTTCAGGCAAACCTGCAACTGCCTTTAACCAACTATATCTGGATGCATGATACTGTGCTTTTGACAACTACCACAAATAATAATTCAGGAATTATTTCATCACCTGCTTCAGGTAGTTACTATTGCATTGTAGCCAATACTTGTGGAACAGATACAAGCAGTTTTCTATTTCTCAACGTAGGCCAGACCCCCTCTGCCAGCCTCAACACTAACGGAGGTGTTGGATTTTGCAACGGAGACAGCCTGTTACTTTCAGTACCTCCGTGTACAAATTGTTCTTTTGAATGGACGAACAATGGCAATGTTATTCCTAATGCTTTTGATTCTTTGTTTTATGCAAAAATTTCAGGTATATATTCCTGCAAAGTAACCGATACTATTAGTGGTTGCAATTCAACTTCCGGCAACCTTACCATTTATTCTTTTACTATGCCCGTAGCAACACTTACCAGTAATAAACCTGATACTATTTGCTCAAATGCCGCAGGTGTTACTTTATCTGTGGGAACTTTGGTGTATGGTAATAATTATATATGGCGAAAAAATGGAGTCCCTCTTGGCGTTTCTAATTCTCCTACCTATAATTTGGTTGCTACTTCCGATACTTATGACTGTATTATAAGCAACCCGTGTGGAGCTGACACATCAAATGCCATAACTTTTACCATTTTTAATACCCCGCAACCTTCGGCAACAACTACGGCAACATCATTTTGCCCGAATGACAGTGTTTTGCTTACTGTTACTTCTGGTAACGGTTTTATTTATCAATGGAAAAAATCAGGATTTACTCTTCAAGGAGCTACTCTCAATACCTATTATGCAAAAGCTATCGGATTGTACAGTTGTGTAGTAACAAATATGATATGCTCAGCTACTTCAAATCAAATCAATATCTTGACTACAGGAGTTCCCAATACCTACATTATTCCACTGGCCCACAACATTTTGCTCTCCAAATACTGTTACCCTTCAATCTAATCTTGCCTCAAACACTACCTACCAATGGGTAAAAAATGGAGTTCAGCTTACAGGTGCCACATCAGCAACCTTTATAGCTTCAAATACCGGAAACTATCAGGTAATAAATACAAACATTTTTGGTTGTGATTCTACCTCTGCCCCCATTTCAGTTAACGTTCCGTGCGCTATTGATATTGGTGAGGTTTATAATGGATACTATCCCGGACGTATAATAAACACCGGAATCTCTACAGTCTATCCTAATCCTATGCAACAAAAATTATTTGTTGAAACAAATACTATCGTGGTTGGTAAGGCTACCTTAATTATATTAGATGTTTTAGGTAAATTGGTTGCTCAATCATTGTTGTACAACAATGAAGGTAATAACCTACACGAACTGTTTGTTGGAGATTTAAAACCTGGAGTATATTTTATTGAATTAAAAAATGAAGAAGGTGTACAAGTGTTTAAAGTTATAAGGGAATAATATATTCGCTTCCATTCTTTACCCCGATGCACTCTCACTCACATGCTCATTCGCATGAACATAAACCTGCTAACGTTTATGTTTTAATTCCGGTTATTATTTGTTTTTTGATTACGCATTTTAACAGCGAGAAAATTACAGCTATGCTTGCCTCCTTTTCTTACGATGCTGTATTTATTCTAAAACTTCTTGCTTACATTATTCCTTTTAAAATAAGTGCTTACTTTATTTGCATTGCAATTATTGCTTTTCCTTTTATCCGGGAACTAAAAAAATACAGTCGTTTTAAAGTGAAAGATATTGGAATTGCTTTGGGTGTATGGTTTCTTTTTTTTGCAGCATTCTTTAACCTGATGCCAATGAGTATGGGCTATGGTTATGCCGAAATGAGTGTGCATCCATTTGACATGCAAACCGGATGGTACTATAAAAGACTACTTATGCCTGCACTTGCATACATTACCGGATTCCGCAACATAACACCTTACTTGGTATTCTCACAAATACTCTCGCTATTACTTATTTTATTTACATACAATTATATAAAACATACGCTCCAACATATTTCAACAACATTCAGAATTTTAGTATTGGCATCTGTTTGTTCGCTTGAGTTTATATGTTTTCTTTTTTTCCATCCAGGCTATGCCGATCATTTATTGTGCATTATTCTCTTATGTGCTTACTGTTTTAATTTTTCAGAACGGTCTTTGGTGGCGTTATTCATATTAGGGCTATGCACGCATGAGTTAAGCCTTTTTGTTTTTATGCCTTTAATCCTGCTTAAGTTAAAAGGCAAAACAAGAATAATTGCATCAACCATTGCGGTTTTATATGTTTCGATTTATGCGCTATCGTTCAATTTTAATTTCGACAAACTCTTTGCCGTACATGCAGTAGAAAATAAACCTGCACTTTTATGGGTTATTGAAAATCCCTTATTGGTTTTGTTTGGAATTGCCATCAGCTTTAAACTATTATGGATGGTAGTTATTAAAGGGATGATGAGCGCTCCTGCACAACAGGGGCAAATGATGCTGGCGTTAGTCGTGTCTTCTCTCATTTTGTGCTTGCTGGGAGTTGATACATCACGCATGATGGCATTTTGTTTTCCTGCTTTGTTGCTGGCATTACCTGTATTTTATCAAAAAGTCAAACCGGCTTTTGCAAATGCGTTAATGGTTGCAAATTTACTCATACCCTATTTTTCGGTTAGCATTCCTTCAGGCATATTATCGGCTTTATATTTCCAAGAGTTGTTTACAAAACTGTTTTGAAGATGCATAATATAAGCGTGGCGGTGGTTGTGCCATTGGCAAATGAGGAAGTCACTTTTCAATTTTTTATTGATGCATTAAAAAACTCACTCATAAACTTACCGGAAACAATTGTTTACCTTGTTACAGATAATGTTTCAAAAGACAATACCGTTAAACTGTGTAATACTGCATCTACAAAAAACAAAAGGTTTAAGCACTTACATGCTCCTGAAAACAAAAATGTGGTTGATGCTTATTTAGCAGGAATAAAGGAAGCCGTACGAAACAAGCACGATTTTATTATTGAAATGGATGGTGGCATGTCGCACAATCCGGCACAACTTGTTGATTTTGTGGAACAGTATAAAAACGGATATGAATGTGTCTGGGGTTCGCGATATGTAAGTAGCAGTGCAGAAAATAAAAGTTTTGTTGGTAGAAAATTGCTTTCACGTACTGGAACTGTTCTTGCTAATTTATTGCTTGGCACAAAATTAAAAGACACGACATCGGGCTACCAGGGATTTTCTCTTGAGGTTGCAAAGCAGTTAACGGAATATCCTTTAAAGTCTACAGCACATTTTTACCAGACAGAAGTACGCTATTTATTACGCCTTAAAAAGCAAGTTGAAATTCCCATTCAATATCATTCACCTTCGCCAAACGTTAAGCTGAAATTTGTTTTAAATGCCATAAATGTGCTTTTGTATTATTTTATTTGCCGCATAACAGGAAATGCAAAAAGCATCAGGTAAAAAAAAATTTCCGAAAACGGCATTGGTAATTACAACCATTTCGGCACCTAATAAATGCCTGAAATTGTTTGCAGAAAAATGTCACAAAAATTTAATTGACTTCATTGTAATTGGAGATAAAAAATCTCCGGAAAATTTTTCCTTAAAATTTACCGATTATCTTTCTGTTGAAAACCAATTGAATTTGGACTTTTCATTGGCAAAAGATGCTCCAACAAATCATTACTCAAGAAAAAATATTGGCTACCTTAGAGCAATTGCCAACGGCTCGCAAATTATTTTAGAAACCGATGATGATAATTTTCCATACCAGCAATTTTGGAAATTTAATTCCACACCTCAAATAAATACACAATCTGTTTCCTGTAACGATTGGATAAATGTCTATCGCTTGTTTACCAACCAGAATGTGTGGGCAAGAGGTTTTCCATTGGAGTTGGTTGATGCAGATTATTTACCAAAAGCAATTTTTAAAAAAGAAAAGCTGAAAGCACCTATTCAACAAGGACTTGCAGACATTGATGCGGATGTAGATGCATTGTTTCGCTTATCTAACAAGAGCGAAATAAAATTCACGAAAGGAACTGAAATTGCATTAGGAAAAAATACCTGGAGCCCTTTTAACAGTCAGAATACAGTTTGGCACAAAATTGCTTTCCCGCTTTTGTATTTGCCCGCAACTTGTTCTTCAAGGTTAACGGATATATGGCGCAGCTATGTTGCGCAGCGCATTTGTTTTGACAACAACTGGCATGTTTTATTTCAATCGCCTACGGTTTACCACCAGCGCAATCAACATAACCTGTTAAAAGATTTTGAGGAAGAGTATGATGGTTACTTAAACAATTACCAAATAAAAAAAGGATTAGAAAAACTCAAGCTGAAACCCGGAGAAAAAAAAATTCCTGAAAACCTTTTAAAATGTTATGAATGGTTTGTTAAACATAAACTGCTAAAAAAGAAGGAGCTGTTTTTATTGGAGTGCTGGATTTCAGACAATGAAAATTTAACTTGAAAAAACCAGCGTTACCCACTCACACAAAAATCCTACGCCAAACCCTGCATATAACTGTGCATGTGTGTGCGAACCGTTTACAAGACGAGCACTGCCTAATATACCGGCAATTAAAACGGTTATAAGAAATTGCATGGAGAAATTATCGGGCAACATAAAACTTAAAGTAAAAAAAACACCGGCTAAGCCACCAATTGCAGTCATGTGTGCGCTTATTTTCCATTTGTAATTTATTAATGCTGCAACAAGCACTGAAACTGCTGCACCTAACTGCACATTGTAAAGCGGTGCTGACAGATGCATTTTTTGAGCATAAAGTAACAGGCAAAAAAATAAATGGCTGTTATAATATAAGGTGCAAAACGTTCTTTTGCTGTTTCCATTTCAAGAGATTGAATCATTCCTTTCCGCAACATGATGTAACTTGACAGCGATGGAAAAACAAAAGTGATAACAAAAACAAAGCCCAGTAAGAGCCATTGCAGTTGCTCAGGAATGCGAAAGGCAAGATAGGTATCGCTGTTGAGCAGAATTAAAAAAATGTAAGTAGGAAAAAATAGAGGATGTAATAAAACAGAAATGGCTTTAGAAAAAAACTGCACTGTCCAAAAATTAAAGTTCCTTTCTTAAACGTGCTACCGGTAAATTTAATTGCTCACGGTATTTGGCAACGGTGCGTCTTGCAATGTTGTACCCTTTCTCCTGCAAAATTTTTGTAAGCTGGTCATCGGGCAACGGGTGGCGTTTGTCTTCAGATGCTATGGCATCGCTTAAAATCTTTTTTACTTCGCGGCTGCTTACTTCTTCGCCACTATCGGTAGAAAGCGATTCGCTAAAAAATGTTTTTAATAAGAATGTACCAAACGGAGTTTGCACATATTTGCTGTTGGCAACACGCGATACGGTTGAAATATCCATACCCACAACTTCGGCAATGTCTTTTAAAATCATTGGCTTTAGTTTGGTTTCGTCACCATCACGGAAATATTCGTACTGGTAATTCATGATGGCTTCCATACATTTTAACAACGTAAGCTGGCGCTGCAGTATGGCATCAATAAACCATTTGGCTGAATCTATTTTCTGTTTCAAATAAACAACAGCATCTTTATTCGATTTGTTTTTTTGTCTTTTGAATATGCCTCAATCATTTGCGAATACTCGCGGTTAATTCTTAACTCGGGAGCATTACGTGAGTTCAAACTCAAATCTAACCTGCCATCATTGTTTGCAATTAAAAAATCAGGAATGATGTGTTGTGAAGTTCTGCTTTCGGGAGTAGCATCGCCCCCTGGACGCGGATTCAACTTTATAATTTCGTGAATCACTTCCTTTAAATCTTCGTCAGTGATATTAAGATTGTCGGCAATTTTTTCGTAATGCTTTTTTGAAAACTCCTCCATGTAATTTTTAATTACCTGTATGGAAAGTTTTGTGTATCGGTCGGGGGTTGGTTTTCTTTCTAATTGCAACAACAAACATTCTTGCAAATCGCGCGCGCCAATGCCGGCCGGGTCAAACCCTTGAACAATTTTTAAAATCTTGAGCAGTTCATCGGCATTTGTTTCAATGTTTTGTGTAAAGGCAAGATCGTTTACTATGGAGTTTAAATCTCTGCGCAAATAACCATCCTCATCTAAGCTGCCAATTAAATGCGCTGCAATGGAGTACTGCCTGTTTTCAATTTCAAGCAATCCTAATTGTTGCAATAAAGATTCCTGGAAAGTTGCACTGCTTACCACCGGTGATTCAAAGCGTTCATCGTCATCGCTATGGTTGTTTGCCTGCGTTTTGTAGTAAGGCACATCATCATCCTGTATGTAATCGTCAATATCAAAATCATCGGTTGATGTTTTATCCGCAGGCTCATCGGGCACATCATTATTCGAAAAATCATCCTGCTCTTCTTTTACCTCATCCTTGTTTTCTTCTCCTTCAGTTTTTTCTATGGCATCTTCTGCACTTGCAAACTCATCCTCTTCAATTTCGTTTTCGTCCCCTTCTTCTAAAGCAGGGTTTGTCTCTAACTCTTCTTTTATGCGTTGTTCAAGTGCAACAGCAGGCAACTGCAACAATTTCATTAACTGAATTTGTTGTGGAGAAAGTTTTGTAAAAGCTTTTGCTGTAAACTTTGTTTTAACATAATTGTGCGCCAAAGATATTTTTTTACGCATGAAAAAGGATAAGGGTTATAAGGTTGTAAGGTTATGTTTAATTCTGTCTGAAAAAACATCAGCTTGATATAATTGATTACTTGTTTAGGATATCAGTTACAAGGAATCTTTTAATTAAACCAACTAAAAATAGCGGGTTAATTACCCGCTATTTTCATTTTATCAAAAGTGTTGTCTTGTAAACTTTGCAGCGCCTTCTGATAAATATTGTTAATGTCGTTTATTACTTCAAAGTAAGCGCTGCTGTTCCATAAATCTATTGCCATTAACGCACGTAATTGGAAATTGATAAGTGAGCCTGAAGTTGCAATTCCTTTCTCATCTCTTTCCACTCCCTTCTTTACAGCCAGCGCATAAAAATCCTGCATCATTTTATCATCAATTACAAATTCTTTTTTAAATGCTGTGGCATTGGCATATTTCGCTTTCATTTCGTTACGGTGGTCATCGGTGTATGATAATGCATATTCATTAAGAACACCTTTTCGGATTAAATCTGAATAATATTTGCTTGTAAGAGTAGTATCAAGCGGTACAAAAACATCAGGCATAATTCCACCACCGCCATAAACAGTTCGCTTGCCGTTAGTTTGATATTTTAACGAGTCATTAAATTTTATGCTGTCTAAATGATACAATTCTCCATGCTTAAACCTTTCAGAAATATCTTCGTCATAAGCCTCATCGCCTTTTTCATATGATTTTTGAATGCTTCGTCCTGAAGGAGTATAATAACGAGCAACCGTTAACCGAACTGCAGATCCGTCAGGTAATGAGTATGGTTTTTGAACCAATCCCTTGCCAAAAGAGCGTCTGCCAACGACCAATCCTCTGTCCCAATCCTGAACTGCACCAGAAACTATTTCGCTTGCCGATGCAGAGTATTCATTAATCATCACTACCACTTTTCCTTTTTCAAATCCGCCAATAGTTGTTGCAAAGTTTTCCTGCAACGGTGAGGTACGTCCCTGAGTAAATACTACTTTTTTTCCGTCTGCTAAAAACTCATCAGCCAATTCAATGGCGCGGTTTAAATAACCACCGCCATTATCGGTTAAGTCAAGTATTAAATTTTTAACTCCCTGCTCCTGTAGTTTTTTTAGCGCCTCTTTAAATTCATCAACGGTACTATCTGCAAAGCGCGAAATTTTTATATAGCCAACTTCGGGCGCTGCCATGTAGGTTGCATCTACACTATAAATTGGAATTTTATCACGTATAATGTCAAATACCAAAAGTTTTTCTTCGCCTCTTCTGAAAATATCAACCTTAACCTTAGTGCCTTTGTCTCCGCGTAGTTTTTCAAAACATCGTTATTGGTAATTTTTACTCCTGCCACCAGTTTATCATCAATGTTTACAATACGGTCACCTGGGCGCAAGCCAAGTTTTTCGCTTAGTCCGCCACTTATGGTTTGTGTAACCATAATAGTATCGTTCAAAATATTAAACTGAATGCCTATGCCCTCAAACTTACCTACCAAAGGTTCGTTCATTTCTTTTAGTTCCGATGCAGGTATGTACACGCTGTGTGGGTCAAGATCTTTTAAAACAGCTTTAATAGCATCTTCGGCAATTTTGTTTTTGTTGACTGTGTCAACATAAAAATAGTCTATCATTTGCATGAGCGCTGCTATTTTTTGTAACTCAGGTGTTTGACTTAATGCCGGTTTTGATCCCGCTAAAAGCGATGCTGTTAAAACTACGGTGGTTAAAACTTTTGTTATTATTCTCATATTCTCAAATCGTGTGATTATCTTTTTACTTTATTTCGCTAAAAAGGTTTTGTTCTTAAACTATTTATAAGTGTTACCGAAAATAACTGGTTATACATTAACTTGATGTGAAATGATAAAAATTCAACACGTATTAACATAAATTAAGAGTTCAATTGATATTAACCGTTCAAATTTAGAAATGAAGATATATACCAAAACAGGCGATACAGGTCAAACTTCTCTTATTGGGGGTACGCGTGTACCCAAGCATCATTTACGCATTGAAACTTATGGAACTGTAGATGAGTTAAACTCCTACATTGGTTACATAGCCGATCAACTATTTGATTTGGAAATGGAAAAAAACATCTTGATTAAAATTCAGGACAGACTATTTACCATTGGTGCATCGTTAGCATCAGACCCTGAAAAATCTAAAATGAAAATACCTGATTTACTTGATTCTGATATAACGCTTTTAGAGAATGAAATAGATAGAATGAACACATATTTGCCTGAATTGAAATCTTTTATTTTACCAGGAGGAAATGTAGCTGCTTCATCGTGCCATATAGCTAGGTGTGTATGCAGGCGTACTGAAAGGCTGGCAGCTCAACTCTCTGAAAACTCTTACGTGCATCAATTGGTATTACCTTACCTTAACAGGTTAAGCGATTATTTATTTGTACTGGCAAGGTTTCTTTGTTTTAAAAGAAACGGTACCGAAGTGTTGTGGAATCCACGCGCGTAATAAAAAAAACCTGTAGTATAAAAACCCGCAAGCATTATTGGCAAAAGGATATTTTTACCGGCTAATTTGTGTTTAAGATTTAGATTATAGATTAATGGCTGGTAAAAAAAGACGGTTTCCCCAACAAGAAGTTACATAAAATGGTTTTGGATAATTGTGCTCTCTCCCTTGGTAGGCTTGGCGTTAATGGTGTTGCTGGCAAGCTTTAATGTGTTTGGTGTGCTTCCAACTTTTGAAGAATTAGAAAACCCAGACCCTAATCTCGCTTCCGAAGTTTTTTCAAGCGATATGATTGTGCTCGGAAAATATTTTTATCAAAACCGTAGCAACATTAAATATAAAGAACTTTCGCCCAACATTGTTAATGCGCTTAAAGCTACTGAAGACATAAGGTTTGAAGAACACAGTGGTGTAGATATTCGAGGTTTAATTCGCGCCATTGCAAAAATGGGGCGTGCCGGTGGTGGAAGTACATTAACACAACAGTTAGCAAAGAACCTTTTTCACGAAAAACCAAAATCTAAGTTGGGGCGCATAAAACAAAAAATTCAGGAATGGGTAATTTCTGCAAGGCTTGAGAAAAGTTATACCAAACCCGAAATTCTTGCAATGTACTTAAACACCGTTGAGTTTGGTCATAATGCCTACGGAATAAAATCAGCCGCAAAAACTTTTTTCAATAAAACACCTGCCGAGCTTAAAATAGAGGAAGCCTCTTTACTCGTAGGAATGTTACAAGCACCTTCTCGTTATAGTCCCGTAAGCAAAATTAATGAGGCAACTCAAAGAAGAAATGTGGTGATGAGCCAAATGCTTAAGTACAAGTTTACATCGCAAACGTATTCTGATTCATTAACAACACTCCCCATAAAATTAAAATTTCAAGCGGAAGATCACAATGAAGGCCTTGCTACTTACTTCAGAGAAGTACTAAGGCTTGAGTTAATTAAATGGTGTAGAGAGCATAGAAAAGCAGATGGCAGTACTTACAACCTTTATAGAGATGGATTAAAAATTTATACCACCATTGACACTCGACTTCAGGCTATGGCTGAAGCGGCATTAAAGCAGCACCTCAAAGATTTACAAAAGCAATTTAATGAGCACTGGAAAAACCGAAACCCTTTTGTTGAACACCCCGAAATCATTACCAATGCAATGAAACAAAGCGAGCGCTATCAGGCGCTTAAAGCTGAAGGTTTGAGCGAAACACAAATTGAAAAAAACTTTAAAACAAAAACCGAAATGACCATATTCACCTGGAAAGGTGAAACGGATACATTACTCTCTCCGCTTGATTCTATAAAATATTATAAAAAGTTTTTGCGCTCAGCTATTGCTTCTATTAATCCGCATACAGGTCATGTTAAAGCATGGGTTGGAGGAAACGATTACCGATATTTTAAATACGATCAGGTAAAAGATGGCAAAAGGCAGGTTGGTTCAACCTTTAAGCCTTTTCTTTATACCATTGCCATGCAAGAAGGTTATTCGCCTTGTTATAAAATACCAAACGCAAGGGTAACCATTTCGCAAGTTGGTTCACCTGATTGGAGTCCTGAAAACAGTGACGGAAAATATGGTGGTATGTTAACTTTAAAAGAAGCACTGGCAGAATCTGTCAATAGTATATCAGCATATCTGATGAAGCAATTTGGTCCGCAACCAATGATTGAAATTGTGCGCAAGATGGGCATTACTGCCGAAATTCCTGCGGTACCATCAATTTGCTTAGGCACCCCCGATGTTTCTCTACTTGAAATGGTTGGCGCTTATTCAACCTTTGCAAACAAAGGGGTGTGGACAGAACCTATTTATATTACCCGTATTGAAGATAAAAACGGAGTTGTATTGCAGGAATTTGTTCCAAAAAACAAAGAAGCAATAAGTGAAGAAACAGCTTACCTGATGTTAAATTTAATGCAAGGAGTAACAACAGGCACCGGTGCAAGGCTTAGATTCAGATATAATCTAACGCAACCCATAGCCGGTAAAACGGGGACGACTCAAAACAACAGCGATGGCTGGTTTATGGGCATTACCCCCGACTTGGTTACCGGTGTGTGGACAGGCTGCGAAGACCGAAGTGTTCACTTTCGCACCACTCAATTAGGTCAGGGTGCAAATACAGCCTTACCCATTTGGGCACTTTATATGAAAAATGTTTGGGCTGATAAAGAATTAAAATACTCACAACAAAATTTCGATGCCCCTAAAGAAAAACTAAGTGTTGAATTAGACTGTGGCAAATACGAACAACAAAACGGTAATGGCAATTTTGAAAGTAAGTCGGATTTTTAATTTAATGTGGATGATATTTACATGTGTCTTGAAATTTTGTAGAATGGGTTAATTAGGACAATGTTTTGATGTTTTTAATTATTTAATTTGTCGTGAATAAAAATTTATTTGATGAATAAAATTGTAAAAGATGCTATTACTGCAACTTCTGATATTGAAGACGGTATGACTTTAATGGTTGGAGGCTTTGGTTTGTGTGGCATACCCGAAAACTGCATTGCCGCATTAGTAAAAATGGGAGTTAAAAATCTTACATGCATTAGCAACAATGCCGGTGTTGATGATTTTGGATTAGGTTTGTTACTTCAACACAAACAAGTAAAAAAAATGATTTCGAGCTATGGGGGAAAATGCAGAGTTTGAAAGGCAAATGCTTTGTGGCGAGCTTGAAGTTGACTTAATCCCGCAAGGAACACTTGCCACACGCTGCATGGCTGCGGGGTATGGTATGCCCGTTATTTTTACTCCGGCAGGAGTGGGTACAGAAATAGCCATTGGGAAAGAAGTAAGAAAATTTAAGTTTAACGGTGAAGAAAAGGATTACCTGATGGAACATGCCTTTGAAGCAGATTTTGCCATTGTAAAAGCATGGAAAGGAGACGCACAGGGTAATTTGGTTTACCGAAGCACTGCGCGTAATTTTAATCCTATGATGGCAATGGCTGGCAGAATTACTATTGCCGAAGTGGAAGAACTTGTTCCTGTTGGGACTCTGGATCCCGATCATATACATACTCCCGGAATTTATGTCCACCGTATTTTTCAGGGAAGTAATTACGAGAAACGAATTGAACAAAGAACTGTAAGAAAAAAATAAATAGATGCTGGATAAAAACGGAATAGCAAAACGAATTGCTCGTGAGGTAAAAGACGGAATGTATGTTAACCTTGGCATTGGAATACCTACATTGGTTGCTAACTACATTCCACAGGGAATAAACGTAGTGCTGCAATCAGAAAATGGAATTTTAGGCATGGGTCCGTTTCCTTTTGAAGGAGAAGAAGATGCCGATTTAATTAATGCCGGCAAACAAACTGTTACACTTTTACACGGTGCATCTATTTTTGATTCAGCAATGAGTTTTGGAATGATAAGGTCCCAAAAGTAAACCTTACCATTTTGGGCGCAATGGAAGTGAGTGAAAACGGAGATATTGCCAACTGGAAAATTCCTGGTAAAATGGTAAAAGGTATGGGAGGTGCAATGGATTTAGTGGCTTCGGCAAAAAATATTATTGTGGCAATGCAGCACGTTAACAAAGCAGGAGAAAGTAAACTATTACCTAAATGTACATTACCGTTAACAGGAATTAAATGCGTAAAAAAAATTGTTACGGAACTTGGTGTGTTTGATGTATTGCCCGAAGGAGGATTTAAGTTATTGGAACGCGCTCCGGGAATTAGCGTAGAACAAATAAAAAGCGCAACAGCAGGAAAATTAATAACCACAGGTAACGAACCTGAAATGCTAATTTAAATAGTCTAATAATCACTTTAGGAAACTAATCATGATTGATCTCTCCATCATCATTCCAATTTACAACGAAGAAGGAAACATTAACCTGCTTTTCGACCGTGTAAAAAAAGTTGCACAGGAAATTTCTCCTTCACACGAAATGATTTTATTAATGATGGAAGTCGTGATAACTCTATTTTACTTATTAAACAACTAGCCTCAAAAGATTCATGCGTTAAGTACATAAACTTTGCACGAAACTTTGGTCACCAAATTGCTGTTAGCGCAGGGCTTGACAATTGTAGTGGGGAAAGAATAGTAATTATAGATGCCGATTTGCAAGACCCACCAGAATTAATTTTTGAGATGACAAAAAAAATGGATGAAGGTTTTGAAGTTGTTTATGCGAAAAGAAGAAGCCGGGATGGTGAAAGTTTTTTAAAAAAATGGACAGCCAAATGGTTTTACCGCACACTAAAAAAAATTACATCTGTAAATATTCCTGTTGATACTGGAGACTTCCGCATAATGGACAAAAGAATTGTGGACGTGCTAAAGCAAATGCCAGAACAACACAAATTTTTAAGAGGGCAGATTAGCTGGGTTGGATTTAATCAAACTTATGTTGAATATGACCGCTCAGAACGCAATGCCGGTGAAACTGGATATACCTACCGTAAAATGATTCGTTTTGCTTTGGATGGAATTACTGCCTTTAGCACTACTCCATTAAAGTTTGCAACAGCGTTAGGTTTTTTGTTTCTATTGCCGCATTTATTGTAAGTCTGTATGTATTGTTTGCAAAGTTTATAAAAAATGATGTTGTGCCCGGCTGGACATCATTAATGCTTGTGGTACTGTTCCTTGGAGGGTGCAACTTATTTGTATAGGCATAATTGGCGAGTATATTAGTCGCCTAAGTACAGATGTTAAGCAAAGGCCACTGTATGTGATAAGGGAAAAAAATTTTTAGCCGCTTTTTTTGTTTTGTAAATTACAGTTTTGCTTCTTTTTAAACGAGTCTATTCAACCAACTGTGTCAAACAAAAAAGAAACAAATAAATTTGACACACAATGGTAGAAGAAAAATTCAATTACGAATTGTTTGAACGCGAGGCGATAGAAGGCTTGCGTTCGGGCAAAAAATTAGAAAGCAAAGACGGTGTATTGGCACCGCTGCTCAAACGCATTTTGGAAGCCGGAATGCAAGGCGAACTGCAAGCCCATTTGGATAGCGATGAAAGTGCTAACAGAAGAAACGGTAAAATGAGCAAAGGCGTAAAAACCTCCTTTGGCAAAGTGGTGATAGAAACACCGCGGGACCGCAACAGTACCTTTGAGCCGCAGATTTTACCCAAGCGAAAAACCGTATTAGGCGAAGCGTTAGACCACAAAGTTATATCGCTATACAGCTATGGCATGAGCTATAACGACATTGCCAAACACTTAGATGAGTTGTATGGATTAACGGTAGCTCCATCCACATTAACGGCCATTACCGATAGTATTATAGAAGATGTAAAAGCCTGGCAAAGCCGCCCGTTAGAGAGTGTGTATCCATTTGTATGGCTGGATGCTATTCATTACAAAGTAAAAGAAGCAGGCAGCATAAAAACCAAAGCCGTTCATTGCTTACTGGGCGTAGGCAGAGATGGAACGAAAGATTTGCTGGGTCTTTATATCAATGAAACCGAAGGTGCAAAATTTTGGTTGCAGGTATTGAGTGATTTGCAGAACAGAGGTGTAACGGATATACTTATTGCCTGCATTGATAACCTGAAAGGATTTGCCGAAGCCATTGAAAGTGTTTTCCACAAACTGAAGTGCAGCTTTGCGTGGTGCATCAACTCCGCAACAGCACTAAATATGTTGCCTATAAAGATTTAAAACCGGTAATGGCATCACTGAAAAAGTTTACACAGCCAGCACCAAAGAACAGGCACAAACAGCATTAGATGAATTAGAAAAAGAATGGAAAACAAAATATCCGTCTATGATAAAAGTTGGTTTGCTAACTGGGAACGGCTGAGTAATTATTTTAAATATCCGCAGGAAATAAGGCGAGTAATTTACACTACCAACATCATAGAGTCGTTTCACAGTCAACTCCGGAAAGTAACCAAATCCAAACGCGTGTTCAGCTCTGATATGGCATTGCTCAAAGTACTTTACTTAGTGCATCATAACATCAACGGCAGATGGAAATCACAAATACAAGGATGGAAACTCATCTCTGCTCAAATGCAAATCTTATTTGAAGAACGTATTAATCAACAATAAAAAAGTATGTTTGTAATGGACAAATCAACAAATCTGGAGAAGGGGAAGGAGCCATGGCTTCTTTCTCTTCAAAAGAATTTTTTAAAAGCACAGTTGGTTGAACACTCCCCTTTTAAACCGTTTGCAATTAATCAATTTGTCTGATCGCAGTTATTAAAACCAGCTTTACAACTTCACAAAACGCTGCCTGAGTAAGCCCTTGCTGCTCTCAATAATTACTACATAAACACCAGCAGGCAAGTCTCCTACATTTACATTTATAACACCAGAATTATTTATCTGCCCCATTTCCTCTCTAACTTTTTTCCGGTAATGTCATACACCCTTAATGATTGCGCTGTAAAAAATCGGTTCAACTTAACCGTAACCATATTAATAGCAGGGTTTGGTGAAATGGGAATATCATTATTTCCAAGTTCATTTATTCCGCCTAAAAAATCAACGCAGCCATCGTAACCCGTAAGCGTAAAAGCTCCAATAATATTTTGCGTGTTGCCTTGAACTCCACCTGACGTTACAGTAAATGTAACATTGGTAGCAGACAAACTAATAGCTACAGGTGCAATATTTGTAACATATAAACATGAAGAGCCCGGTAAGTTACCAGTTGAGTCTGTTTGCAACATTCCTATTTGCGGCCACAAAACCTGCGAGGTTCTTATGCCGCACAATGGGCCACTGCCGGCAATAAATAATTCATTGTTATTAGTTTCTACAATTTCCGCTGAATTTAAAAATAATTGCGATGCCCATTGGTATACTCCCGCTGAATCCACCTTATATAAAATGTTTGGACCAAAGCAGCTCCCTGCAACAAACACATAACCGCCATCATGTGTTTTTTTTATTTTAGGCATGGCATCGTTAATTGTGGTTGAATTGGAAACACTAAAACTGTTTCCGCTTACAATATTTCCTGCAAGTCGGTTTTAACAACAGCATCAAGGTTCAAATAATTTAAATAGCACATATACCCCGAAGAGGTAATTTCAAAATCATATCCCCATACAACATTATTACCGGGCATGAAGTACTTTTTTGCCCAAAGCTGTGCCTCGTATGTGAAAATTTTGCAAGACACATTCCTATTTCAAAAGACGAGGGCCCAGTTTGTTCTTCCAATAGTCCATTAATTACATAGTTGCTATCGGCATCTTGCTTTATAACATATGCAGAGTTGGTATGATTATTTGCCTGCATGGTTTGCATCCATTGCAAATCGCCATTTGCATTTGTTTTAATTATAAGCATTGTAGTATAAGGGGCGCTAATAAATGCTGAGCTTCCTGCCATTATGTAACCACCATCAAACGTTTGGCTTACATTATAAACTTCTAACATTTCAGTCGTACGACTATATGTTTTGGACCAGAGAGTATCTCCTGTATCATTTACTTTAATTAAAACCGCCATGTTTTGTTGATTGAGTTGTAACTTTCCACAAATAACAAAACAGGAGTCAGTGGTGCTGATAATTTTTTTAAACTCTAAAAAATTATTGGGAGATGGGTTAAAAAATTTATTCCATACTTCCACTCCATTAGCATCTGTCTTTAACAAATAACCCATGTAATAATTTGCTTTGCCCGCAATTAAATAACCATTATCAAAAGTTTTTACAACACTGCGTGATTCAACACCTGTACCCGATGGCTCGTAATACACCTTGCTAAAAGTTGTTTGTTGCGCAAGAGCAGCTTGGCAGGTAAATGACAAAATAACAAGTAGAAGTTTTCTCATGTGTTTTTTATTTTAAAGTTTATGTAAAAGTATTTTTTAAAGGCATTGGTTATAAACTTTTAACCTGTTAATCTTTTTTCAAAAAATCTCGTACACCAGTCTTTCAAAACACAACTTTGCATTTTCATTTCCTTTATATCATTTAATTGTATCATTTCGTATTTAGAAATTTTAATATTTCGTAGTTACTCATCCGTAAATTCTTAATCATTCGCTATCAGTATCCATGAACAAAATCAAAAAACTTTTAGTTGCCAACCGTGGCGAAATTGCAATACGCTGTTTACGTGCAGCATCAGAGCTCGAAATAAAAACGGTTGCCGTTTATACGTATGAAGATCGTTACTCATTGCATCGCTACAAAGCTGATGAAGCCTACCAAATCGGTCATGACAACGACCCGCTAAAGCCTTATCTCGATATTGAAGAAATTATCCGTATTGCAAAAAAATATGAGGTTGATGCCATACATCCCGGCTATGGTTTTTTGAGTGAGAATGTAAACTTTAACAAGCGCTGCCGCGAAGCAGGGATTGTCTTTATAGGACCTTCGCCCGAAGCCATGAACATGCTAGGCGATAAAGTGGCCGCCAAAAAAATTGCACAGGCTTGCAGCGTGCCTATGATTGAAGACAGCAAAATTTCCTTAACGGATTCTTCTGTTGCTTTAAGCGAAGCGCAACGTATAGGGCTACCCGTTATTCTAAAAGCCGCTGCCGGTGGCGGAGGCAGGGGTATGCGCGTCATTCGCAATGAGGAAGATTTAGAAAAATCTTTTACCGAAGCCAAACGCGAAGCTGCTAATGCTTTGGCGATGACACTATTTTATTGAAAAGTTGGTTGACAATCCTAAACACATTGAAGTCCAAATTTTGGGAGATGAATATGGAAACCTCGTGCATTTGTTTGAACGCGATTGCTCTTTGCAAAGACGTTTTCAGAAAGTAATTGAAATTGCTCCCGCGCCATCGCTGAAACAAAAAACAAAAGATGCACTTTATTATTATGCATTGCGCATAGCAAAACATGTAAATTATAGTTGCGCAGGCACCGTTGAATTTTTGGTTGATGAACAGGAAAATATTTTTTTTATTGAGGTAAACCCGCGCATACAGGTTGAGCATACCGTTACGGAGGAAGTAACAGGAATTGACATAGTGCGTGCACAAATTTTAATTGCCGATGGTGTTGCACTTTCTGCGCCTGCAATTGATATTCAAAACCAAAATGAAATAAGTTGCAACGGCTTTGCCATACAATGCCGCATTACTACCGAAGACCCGCAAAACGATTTTAAACCTGACTACGGAACCATCATTGCCTATCGCAATGCAGGTGGTTATGGCATTCGTTTAGATGAGGGCAGTTCTTACCAGGTGTAAAGGTTTCCCCATTTTTTGATTCTATGCTGGTAAAGGTAACTTCATCGGGTAGAACATTGCAAGGAGCAAGTGCACGTATGCTGAGGGCGCTGGGCGAATTCAGGATCAGAGGCGTAAAAACAAATATTCGCTTTTTGGAAAACGTTATCCGCCATTCTGTTTTTAAAGAAGGAAGAATTACTGTTCCTTTTATCCAAAAACATCCCGAACTGTTTAAATTTAAAACTACCCAGGACAGCGGCACCAAGGTGTTGCGCTATTTAGCCGATGTAATGGTAAACGGCAACCCAGACTTAAACAGCTTAAAGAATACAAAAACATTTTCATCACCACGTATTCCACAATATGATTTTGCAAAACCATTTGCTGACGGAACAAAACAAAAATTAACTGCACTTGGTCCCGAAAAATTTGCACAGTGGTTAAAGAATGAAAAAGTTATTCATTATACCGACTGCACTTTCAGAGATGCACACCAGAGTTTGCTTGCAACCCGCGTTCGTACAATTGATATGATGAACGTTTCAAGAGCATTTGCGCAAAACCATCCTCAGTTGTTTTCAATGGAAGTGTGGGGGGGGGCAACGTTTGATGTTTCATTAAGGTTTTTGCATGAAGACCCGTGGAGGCGATTGCAGCTTTTTCGTGAGGCTATCCCAAATATTTTGTTGCAAATGTTAATACGCGGTAGCAATGCCATAGGCTATGCCGCCTACCCTGATAACTTAGTAGAAAAATTTATCGAAAAAAGCTGGGAAAACGGCATTGACGTGTTTCGCATTTTTGATTCGCTCAACTGGACAAAAAGCATGAGGGTGTCTATTAATGCCGTTCGCAATTTAACGGGCGGCTTAGCCGAAGCATGTATCTGTTACACCGGAGATATTTTAAATCCTGAGCGCAAAATATTCGTTGCGGTATTATGTTGATTTGGCAAAAGAATTAGAGGATAGTGGCGCGCATATACTTGCCATAAAAGATATGGCGGGTTTGTTAAAACCTTATGCTGCTGAAAAATTAATTACCGAACTCAAGAAAAATATTTCCATCCCTATTCATTTGCATACGCACGATACCAGCGCAGTGCAATGCGCCACTTACATAAAAGCCATTGAAGCCGGAGTAAATGTGGTTGATGTTGCACTGGGTTCGTTAAGCGGATTAACATCTCAACCCAACTTTAATTCTTTGGTTGAAGTAATGCGCGGCACACCCTGCGAAAACAAATTTGATATTGATTCGCTTAATGAGTTTTCAAATTATTGGGAGGTAGTGCGCGAATGGTATTATCCTTTTGAATCGGGGTTGCAGGCAGGAACTGCTGAGGTGTATAAGCATGAAATACCGGGCGGGCAATATTCTAATTTAAAACCACAGGCCGTTTCGCTTGGTCTTGGCAATAAAATGGAAGAAATAAAAAAGGCTTATGAAGATGTAAATAATTTGTTTGGTGATATTGTAAAGGTAACACCATCAAGCAAAGTGGTTGGTGATATGGCACTTTACATGGTTACAAATAATTTGAGTAACGAAGATGTTTTTACAAAAGGGCAAACACTTTCTTTTCCTGATTCGGTAAAGAGCATGGTCCGTGGAGATTTAGGACAGCCGCCCGGAGGTTTTCCAAAAGATTTGCAAAAAATAATTTTGAAAGATGAAAAGCCTTACACCGATTTACCCAACGCCCACCTTAAACCCATTGACTTTGATACAGAGTTTGAGGCCTTCAAAAATAAATTTGATGAGCGTTTAACTTTTCTTGATTTTCTTTCTTACAAATTCTATCCAAAGGTTTTTGAAGACTACTACAAAAACAGGCAGCAGTATGGCGATTTAATGTCGTTGCCCACTATTCCGTTTTTCTATGGAATGAAAAACAACGAGGAAATAATTGTTGACATCGGAAAAGGAAAAACAATTTTGATTCGCTTACTGTATGTGGGTGATGCTGATGAAAACGGAATGCGCACGGTTTATTTCCGCCTCAACGGGCAAACACGAACAGTTGATGTTTTGGATAAATCACAGAAATCTAAAAAACAAAGTCACATAAAAGCCAGTGCCGAAAACCACATAGGCGCCCCGTTGCAAGGTATGCTTTCAAAAATATTTGTAAAAGAAGGCGATGCGGTTAAGCGCAACACACCATTGTTTGTAATTGAAGCCATGAAAATGGAAACTACTATTACAGCGCCAAAGGATATGACGGTTAAGAAAATTCACTTAACAGAAAAAACATTGGTGGAGAGTGATGATTTGGTGGTGGAAATTTGATTACGTTTGCCTTCCTAAAATACAATCACATGAAAAAAATAGTACTTGCCTCCGTAATTTTCTTGTCAGCACTTTCTATTACTGCAAAAACCATCAGCGTTAGCGAACAAAGCACCACCTATTCTGTTGGCGCGCAAAATGCACTTACCACCACCATTTACCAAAACAGCAAGGATGATGTGATAAGCCGCTGGAAGAACTATCTCAAAGATTTTAAGAACGAAAAGATTAAATTGGATGGAGAAGAAATGTTTGGCAACAACATTGTTATTAAAGAATGGGTAAACAACCCGGTAGATATTTATACCCGCTTTGAAGAAAACAAAGAAGCTAAAACCGTTAAGCTCTTAGTGGCATTTAATTTAGGTGGCGCATGGTTAACATCCACATCTGATGCGGTAAAGTATGCTTCCGCAGAAAAAATGCTGAAAGACTTTGCCACCAAAACTACCAAAGCACCAATTGAAGAGAAACTGAAGGTGGCCGAAAAGCTCTTGTTAAAATTAGAAAGTGATCAGAAAGATTTAGAGAAAGATAACAGAGGGCTTAGAAACGATATTGAAGACTACAAGAAAAAAATAAGCAAAGCCGAAGAAGATATCAAAACCAACGAAGCGAACCAGTCGAAAAAGAAAGCAGAGATTGATGCACAAAAAACTGCCGTGGAGCAGGTGCGTAGTGAAGCAGCCGGTGTTAACTGATTAACGCAGGCAATTATTTGATTCGCTCATCCACGGCTTTATGATATAGCTAAGCCTTCCGCTGCTGATGGCAGGATCGGTCTGTAATAGTTTTTCTACTTCTTCCTTCGATTGTACATTAAACACAAAAACGCCTCTCCAGTTGTCGTCACTTTCTTTTGAGTTATCAAACGGACCGGCTAAATCTATTTTACCTTCTTTATGCAAGCGGGTGATATTTGCCAAATGCCCTTCCTGAATTTTCATGGCTTCTTCTTGAGGCTGTGTTCTGTTTGCACCTTTGGTTAAAATAACCAAATGGTATGTTTTTAGTTTGGGTGTTTCGGCTTTTTCGGTTTGTCCAAAAATTGAACTGGTAAACAAAACAGAAAGTAAAATGAGGGTTGCTTTTTTCATAATGATTGTAATTTTATGCAAAGATTAAATAATTGAATCTATTTGCAATAAACATTCGTTGCTTTTTTAAGTAGTGTTTATCCTCCTTTCAACAAATAATAGCTTAAAACATACACAAGCCTTCATTTAAAAAAATACATATTAGTGTTGGCAAAACTTAACTTTGTATGATCCTTTCATTTTTTTAAAACTCTCTTGTATAAACACCATGCAAAAATACTTTACACGCTGCTGCTTGCTTTAACTTTTTACAACGTACACGGCCAACCCGGTTTTTCAAAACTATTTCGAGGGCAGGTGCCTTTCCCTATTACAGGTAATTCAAAAGCAACATTGATTGAAACAGTTGATGCAGGGCATCTTGCTATATACAATGTATTGGATGCTGTAGCCGGTTCTGATTTGCTTTTGGTAAAAATGGATTTTGTTGGCAATGAGTTATGGCGAAAGAAAATTGAAATGTCTGTAAACAGTGAAATTGTGCATGATGCCATTCAAATGCCTGATAGCAGTATCTTAATTTTATGTACGTATGACGAACCCGGTTTTATTTATGATGAGGAAGCGTATTTGGTAAGGGTTGATTTAAACGGTAATGTTATCAATACTCATTATGTAACCAATAGCGGTATTTGTTGCTGGGATATTTCAGATGGACGCTTGCAGCTTGATTTACAAAACAACATTATGCTTACGCATCAATCGTATGGCATTTCTACTTATGATGGGCTTGTGCGCGTACTTGATGCCAATAATTACAATAACATCTATGGCGGAACAGATGGCAATGTGCTGTACCATGCCAAAGCATTTCAGGATGCTGACAGCAGTTATATTTCCTTTGGGCATGAAATTGTGAGCGGACAAAAACGCGCCATGTTGCGCAAGCGCAGTAAACTTTTTACCTATTTGTGGCAGAAATTTTTTAGGCACAGCGCTGCTGCTAACAACAGACAAATGAAAGCAAATGACATTATTCGTGTTGACAGCAGTTATGTAATGCTCATGTACTTTGAAGATACTGCACAGCAAAACAACATGTATATTTTAAAAACCAACCTGAATGGTGATTCTATAACATCGGTGCGTTTTGCGAATGAAAATATTCCGTTTGGTATTCATTCGCTGGGTAGTAATGGCTATGTAATAGCAACGTATAGTTTTATTAATGTAACCAATATCAGCAACTATCTTGAATTAATAAAGACCGATACCGTTTTTAATATTGTTACACGCAAGCAATACCGATATAAAAACTTTAATGAAATTATGAATTCAATTAAAGTATAGAGCGATAGTTGTTATTTGCTTGCTGCAAGTTCCGATAGTGTTTCTGTAAGAAATATTCATGTGCTTAAAGTAAAGCCTGATTTATGTGTTGATGCGGCTCCTTCTTTTACATCTGGCTTTACAACGTTGTATGGAAATACGCAGCCCTCTGTTTTAATAACCAATACATCCGATTACGGAATTATAGATTCTCTCGGCACCACCACAACAATTAATTTTGGTGATGGCAGTGCTACGGCTACATTACTATCAGATACCATATCGCATCCGTACTCAACGCAGGGAACATATATAGTTACTTTAACCATAACCAACTCCTGCGGCACATTTATCTATTCTCAACCTGTGGTTGTAACCTGCCCGGGGGCTTACTAATTCATTTAGCTACACAGAAAATTTATTATCGGTAAATTTTGTTTATAGCGCTGCCGCGCCATCTTACAACTGGAATTTTGGTGATGGCAATACATCAGCGTTGCAAAACCCTTCGCACACTTATGCGCTGCCTGGTACTTATTACGTTTGTCTTACCACAACCAATGCCTGCGGTACAATTTCTATTTGCGATTCGATTAATGTTGAATGTACAGCACCAGTAATCTCATTGCTTCCAAATTATTATGCGTGCAATGGAACAACTATTACTCTCGATGCAGGCACAAATGGCACTGGTTATTTATGGAGCAACGGGCAAACACTGCAGCAAATAAATGTTACCACGTCAAATACATACGCAGTAACAGTTACAAATGTTTGCGGAGCCGCTTCAACGGCATCAGCCAACGTAACATTTAGCGCCTTGCCGCAAATTGATATTGGATCGGATACTATCATTTGTCAGAATGATTTGATGCAGGTAACCAACCTTTCACCTTCAGGCACATACAATTACCAATGGTACATTAACAATCAATTACAAAGCACAGGTACAACGTTATATTTTTCGCAAAGTCTTTTGGGGTTGTATGAGGTAACTGTAATTGCCGACAATAATGGTTGCCTTGATTCGGCAAAAAGAAATTTTACAGTCAGCCCGGCCTTGTTTTGCGATACTGCAACTTATTGTACTCCTGTGTATTCATCTGGAACTGTGCAGGGCGATTATATTAAACAGGTAAGTATAAGCGGTGGGTTTAGCAATATAACTGGCGGCACAGGACAGCCTGCTTATATGGATTACACTAACCTTACCGCAGTATTATACGCAGGACAAAACCCGACAATTACTTTAGAATTTAACGAAATAAACCCAATGTATTACCGCATTTGGGTTGACTATAACCAGAATGGAGTTTTTGAACCCTCCGAAGTGCTTTCACAAAATGCAGTTAATCCCGGTGTAACCACTATCAATACAAATATATCAGCAAATGCTTATGGCGGACCAACACGTATGCGTGTGCGTTGCGCAAGCCATACCAGTACCAACATTGACCCTTGTTTAAGTTACAACTTCGGACAGACTGAAGATTATACCATCATTATACAAAACGGAAATGGTGCGCCCATTGCACGATTTACTGCCGACACTATGCACATTAATGTAAATGATGTGGTGAACTTTACCGATCTATCATACAACAATCCAACACAATGGGAGTGGATTTTTGATGGCGCACAAACATCTTCTTCTTCCGTTCAAAACCCTGCTAACATTTTATATCCAACGGCAGGATGTTACCCTGTTACCTTAAAAGCAAGCAATGCGAACGGCATGGGCATGCGTAGCGACACCTGTTACATTTGGGTTGACCCCACACTTGGTTTATCCAATAATGATTGGCGTGGCTTTGTACAAATTCAACCTAACCCGATTGGCGAATTGGTAACTCTGCATTATAAAATTGCATCTGAGGCCCTTGTACGTTTCTATGACATAACAGGCAGAGAGGTAGCCTTTACTCAATTGACCGGAACAGAAAATAAAAAAACCATATCACTCGCTCATTTAGCTGAGGGAGTTTACTATGTGAGTATGTATGCGGGCGAAAAATTATTGTTAACCGAAAAGATTATTAAGCTGAAGCCGTAACCCGGAAAAATTTAACAGGATTGTATAATTTAGCATCATGCCGGTTTTATTTACAAAAGCAGATGTGCGTTTCAGGTTTGATAACGCCAACGGCATACGCCAATGGATTATGGTGGCTGTTAAAAAAGAAGGATACGCAGCGCATTACATTCAGTTTGTTTTTTGCAGTGATGTTTATTTGCTTGAACTGAACCAGCAATACCTCCACCATGATACACTTACCGATATTATTACATTTGATTACCGTGAAGGGAAAAAAATTTCGGGCGATATTTTTATCAGTATTGACCGTGTAAGAGAAAATGCCGGAAAATTTAATGTGTTGTTTAAAGAAGAACTGCACCGAGTAATGATACATGGCATTTTACATTTATGCGGATATAAAGACAAAGACAAAAAAAATAAGTTGCTGATGACAGAGAAGGAGAATTTTTATTTGGAAAGACTATAATTTTCAAATAATTTATCTCTTATTTTCACTGCCGGCTATGAAAAAACTATGTACATCATTCTTTATGCTTTCCGCTCTATACTCTTTTGGTCAGTTTAAGCAGATTGGGTTAAATACAGGGTTAATTGCAGGTAAGGCTATTTTAGATAGAAAAGTTCCGGATTATATAGGCAATGATAATAAGGTTTATACTGGTTTTCATTTTTCTGCTTATTCAGACTACTACATTGGAAAGCATGTGATGGTTTCTCCTGAAATTGCTTATTGTATTAAAGGTGGTCGGTTAAGGTGGGATTATACACCAACAAGAGGTAATTCATATACCGTTCGTATTAAATTTATAGAAACCCCATTAATGCTTAAGCTGCTTTTGTCTGATAATAAAATAAAGGGGTTTATTGAGTGCGGTCCTTCTTTTATGGTGGGATTGCGTTCTTATGAGAAGTTGGAGGTTTGGTATTTGGAAGGGAAAAACTCAAAAAATAAAACCCTATCCATAAAAAATACTCCTATGACAAATCCTGATTTTGCGTTCAACTTCGGTTTTGGTTTTATTAAAGAAACCAAAGAAGTAAATTGGGGGTTGGGTTTCAGGTATCAGTTTTCGTTTAATAATTCGACCTATATTTTTCATAGTATTGAACCCTATACATCTGTAACTCGATATGCTTCAAAAAATGGTTCAGCATTGTTTTATTTTAAAATTGCATTAAAAACTAATCAAAAAAACCTAACATCTATTTCATTAACCATAAAATAAACTTTAAATGGAAACACCAGCCCGAATTGCCGTTTTGTTTGATGGTGACAACGCCAGCCCAAAATATGTGCAAACCATTATCGGGTTAGTGTCTGGTTTCGGACAGGTTATTCTTAAAAAGGTTTATGCTGATTGGAGCAAGGTGTCTCCAAAAAAATGGATAAACCCCTCGCTCATTCATCATATAAAACCAGAGCAGGTATTTAATTTTAACTATCGAAAAAACGCATCGGACTTTGCATTGCTTGCCGATGCTCTTGAAATGGCTTTTAAAAAGGAAGTGGATACGATTTGTATTGTATCGAGCGACAGCGATTTTATTGAGGTTATCATGCGCTTGCGCAAATACAATATTCAAACTATTGTAATTGGAAGCCCTGCAGCATCTATGTCGTTAGTTACTGTATGCGATGTTTTTATTGATGAGCGCACGTTGCCATCAGAAAAAGTTTCGGTGCGCATTAACAGTCAGCAGGAAAAAGAAGAAACCATACCAAAAGTTGGTCAGCAAAAAGTTAAACACAACAAGGGCAAAAAAAATAAAAAAACCGAGCTTAAGGTTATGGGAAAAATTGATCTTACTAAGTTTTTGAAAAAGAAAAAATATAAAGACATTCCTCCCAAGTGTTTTAAATCTTTCACCGTTTTGCTGTACAACAGTTATCGTTATGTGCCCGGTTTTACTAAGATTAATATCGCGAACAATGCCTGATTTACCTTTGTGTGTGCCGGACGTTACCGTGCATTTATCGCCATCTTTTAATTTTCCTGAGTTGTCTTCCATAAAAATATTTCCTGATAAAAATTTAATATTTAAAAGCGGAAAAACATCATAGCAAACGTAAGCAATGTAATACCTACTGCGTTTAGAAGTAAGCCTGCTTTTAGCAATTGTTTGCTATGAAAAAGCCCGGTTGCATAAGTGATGGTGTTGGGTGCAGTAGCAATTACAAGCATAAAACCGAAAGAAGCAGCAAAGGTAGCAGGCACCATTAATTTTATAGGATCTACGTTTATAGCAAGAGCAAGAGATGAAAGGATGGGCAACATTAAGGTAATAGTTGCAACATTCGATGCCAGTTCACTTAATAATGTAATAAGTAGGGCAAGAACACCTATAAGCACCCACAGCGGATAGGTTTTAAAGATTGCAAGTTGCCCAGCCAGAAAACTGCCGAGCCCTGATACTTCTATGCCTTCGGCAAGCGCAAAGCCTCCGCCAAATAAAAGAATGATATGAAAGGGGAGCTTCTTTACATCATTCCACTCAAGAATAAATTTTCCTTTTTCTTTTGCCGGAAAAACAAAAAAAGACAATGCAGCCACAATAGCAACAGTACTGTCTTTTATATATCCTTTACCAAACCAGTTTTCCCATCCGCCAATTGTTACAGCGCCCACATCAAAGCCTGCGCGAGTAAACCACAGCACTACCGTTGTTACAAAAACATACATTACCGTTTTTTGTTGGGTAGAGATTTTTCCGAGGGCCTGGTATTTTTTTCTAATAAAAGATTTATCGGACGGGGTACTGTTAATGCCAAACATTTTTTTGAGTATGATAAAGCCCGAAAACAAAAGCAGCAAGGAAATAGGGATACCAAACATGCACCATCGCAAAAAGCTTATGGGCTCGCGCATAGGAAAATGTGTTTCCCAGTAGCCGATAAAAATCATGTTGGTAGGAGTGCCCACAATGGTTGACATACCGCCAATAGTAGCGCTGTAAGCAAGCGCAATTAAACAGGCTGCAGAAATATTTTGCTGTTGGTTAGTTGGGAAAAGTTCTTTTTGTTTTACAATAGCAGTAACTGCTGCCACGAGCATAAGCGTGGTTGCGGTGTTTGAAATCCACATGGATATAAGATATGCCGTTAGCATTATGCCGGCTAAAATGCTTGATGGTGAGTTGCCGGTAAGTAAAATAATTTTGTATGCAATGCGGTGGTGTAAATCCCATTTCTCCATTGCATAGGCAAGAAAAAAACCGCCAATGAAAAGAAAAATAGTTTGATCCATGTAGTGTGTAGCCACCTCTTCGGCTTTTAAGATGTGCATGAGCGGCATTAGCACAAAAGGCAAAAGAGATGTTACGCCAATTTCAACTGCTTCGGTAATCCACCAAACAGCCATCCATGTGGAGATAAAAGACATGCTGCACAATGCAGGTGCAAGAGAGTTATAATATGCCAGATAGTAAACAAGGGCTCCTGCTATAGGCCCTGCAATTATGGTTAATCGTTTGTGCACAGGTGGCGAATATAGTTTTTGAGAATAACAGTTCTTACACAAACAATGCGCTTTAACGGTGTAAAATCTTAGAGCTTTTGTCTTTGATTCCCGTTAATGGTGTAAGGCGGGTTTTGCTTTTCGAATTCAAAATTAGAAGCACACAACTTTCGGACAGCGCAGAAAGTTTCGGGGTTTGCACATTAACCACAATTGTGCAAATCCTTACAGTTGGTTTAAGAGCAGAATGAATTATTATACCTTCCTGACAAATTCAGATTTTAAAGCCATTGCACCAAAGCCATCAATCTTGCAATCAATATTGTGGTCGCCATCTGTGAGGCGTATATTTTAACTTTTGTTCCTGCCTTTACCGCTTTTGAAGCACCTTTTACCGGAAGATCTTTGATTACAATTACGGTATCGCCATTGTTGAGAATATTACCATTGGCATCTTTAATTGTTACCTCTGTTATTTCTGCTTTTTCGGGTTCGGGTGCCACAGCGGGACTCCACTCGTGAAAACACATGGGGCATACGAGCAATCCATTATTGGAGTAGGTATAGTCTTCTTTACAATTGGGGCAGGGGGGAAATTCAGTCATTAAATTTTGGGGAATGAAGGCAAATATAGTCAGATGGGATTGTTATACGATTATATTGATGGGATAAAAAACGCAAAGGGCTTTAAATGATAAAAGAGGTGCAAAAAAAACCCTGGAAATTATTCTGTTTTGAAAAACCTGAATGTTTGCAATGCATTGTTGCTATGTACCTTTATCAAATACAATCCACATGCAAGGTCCTTTATATTAACCTGCATAGTATTACTTAAGTTAGATGTGATAAAATCCTTAACGGCAACCCCCGCAGTATTATAAATTTCAATGGCATTAATTTTTTTACCAGTGGTAATTAGTAAATAATCCTGTGCGGGATTGGGATAAAAATTAACTTCTGCATTACTTTCAGTCAAAGGGTTTATACCTGTTGTAATACAACCATCATTAACAATATTGGCTGTAGTATAAACTATGGCTGTTTCGTTTATAACGGTGGGTGTATTGTTATATGTTAACAGCGAGTTTACATTTATGCCAAGTGGCAATGTAGTTCCATAATTTAATATCAACGTGTTTTCTGGCAAAAGGGAGTTGCCGGATCGCGCTTAAGAGCCACCCATGTGTAATGATTGAAATTACCTGAAGTTGTAAACATAACGCTACCATTATGACCCGGATTTATATTTAAATAATTGGCGGCATTAAATGGTAAATAATGTGCGTACTGAACGGTTCCTGCGCTATCGCACTTCATATACCAAAGATTGTAATTACCTGTAAACATCATTCCATAAAGACTGATATTATACGCGCTGTCAATAGCCAGGGAGTTGGCAGAAAGCGAGTAAGTACTGTTTTTAAATTTCATTGTTTTAACGATAGTGCCTGCTGTGTCAAACTCTAATACAAAGGGATATGTTGGCACAACAGGAATTTCGTTTGCCCAACCGCTAACGGCTATGTTTCCTGATGGCAACATTAATATATCACTAAACACAGGGTCATCAACCTGCATCTGGTCCGTAAAAACTTTTGACCATAACACATTGCCTGAAGCATCCATTTTAGAAAGTACGGGCCTGCTTTGCCCGCCTACTACAGCCGAGCGTGTACCAATAATAAAAATATCGCTGTTGCTGTTTTCGGCCATAGCGGTTAAATAATCATCGCCATTGCCATTGCTTCTAAAAGCGTTGTTCCAAATAATATTTCCGGCAGTATCTAATTTATAGATGGTTTGTTCACCATATATGGATGATACGCTGCCGGTAGTAGTACCCAACAAAATATTACCATCATTGGAAAGCAATGCCCTGTAAACCTGGCGTGAAATAAAATTAGAAAAAGAATAGTTTTTTGACCACAAAACATTACCTGCACTGTCTGTTTTAATAACCAGGTATCCCTCGTAATTAAAATTATTTTGATACTGTGTAAATAACATGAGCTCATGCGATGGCAATTCAACCACGGACTTAATATGGCGTGGCTCCATGTTAACAAAACTCAGGTGTTTTTTCCACAATAAATTTCCGGCAGCATCTGTTTTAAGGAACGATGCCAGTTTACCGCCTGCTGCCGGAACATAATAACCACCGTATAATATATAACCGCCATCATCAGTAGCAATACCACCATCCAGCGTTTGATTTTGTGTGCTATCGCCAAAGAATTTAAAAAAAGCCTGTGCCTGTGTATGGTAAGCAACACATGCATTCATTAACAATAAACATATAAATTTAAAATATTTCATACTGCCATGGTTTAATTGATGTAAAAGTAAAAAAAGTGTTGCTCTCCGGTTTGTAATAACATTGCTTATGCCTTTTGCATGAGGTATGTTATCCCCGTTAATGATCACCGCAATAGGGGGCGGTATTTTCTATTAAGAAGAATTGTATTGGGAAACCAAAATACCCTCTTTTATTTCTTCCCAATCCTGTAAAGCCAGCCCTCATCTGTAATGGCATACAGGGCTTCGTCTTTACCTTGGGTGATATCGCGGAAGCGTTGTCCTTCATTGGCAAGCAGGCGCTCTTCTCCGGTAACTTTGTTATTGGTGATGATAAGGCGCGCTACATGGCTGCTGCTTAGCCCGCATACAAAGAGATTGTTTTTCCATTCGGGCATATCCTTGCCGTTGTAAAATACCATGCCGCTGGGTGAGAGTGCAGGGTCCCAATAGTAAACAGGTTGTTCCATGCCTTGCTGCTGTGTTGTACCATCGCCAATTTTTTTGCCACTGTATTCTAATCCGTAAGTGATGGTGGGCCATCCGTAATTTTTGCCGGGAGTAATTAAATTTATTTCATCGCCACCTTTGGGACCAAATTCGTTTTCCCATAACTGCCCTGTAACGGGATGCCATGCCAGCCCCTGCACGTTGCGATGCCCGTAGGAATATATTTCGGGACGCGCTTGTGCATTTGAAGCAAAAGGGTTGCCAGGGGCAGGGCGACCATCGGTGGTTATGCGAATAAGTTTGCCTAATGCTGAGTTGAGGTGCTGTGCCTGAGGGCGTGTTTCTTTATCACTTCGCTCACCAGTGCTGATGATTAGGTTACCGGTTTTATCAAAAACAATGCGCCCGCCATAGTGAAGTGTTCCGTTGTAAGCGGGTGTAGCGCGGTATATAACGGTTGCATTTTGTATGCTTAGTTCATCTGAAGAAAGTTTTCCTTTTGCAACTGCTGTGAGATTGCCATTTATTAATCTCTCTGAAAAAACCCAATACACCATTCTGTTTACGGCAAAGTCGGGGTCTATAGTAATGCCGAGTAAGCCACCCTGTCCTGCATCATTTACGGTTAATATACCCGTTATAGGTTTGCTTAGTTTACCCTCTTTTGTAACTATGCGCATGACACCTTCCTTTTCGGTGATAAGAAAACGACCATCAGGAAGTGTGGTGATACCCCAGGGGCGATTAAGGTTTTTGGTAATTATTATTGTTTGGTATGGTGTTTTTGTTGTGGCGCTATTGATTCTTGTTTGCCCGGCAAAAGCAGGCTTGTAGTTACTATTGGGCGATTCCTTTTCTACGGGGTTGGTTTGCGGTTGTGGTTGTGCAGCGGGTGTTTGTGCATTGTTGGCGTTTTGCCCACATGCAGCAATAAATAACGCTATGGATATGCTTAGAATTTGTTTTGGTTTCATGTTTAAAGCGGGCAATGGCCAAATGGTGGATTGAGTTAATGGGAGGACTGACGTATTTGGTGTTGGGTATTTGTTTAACACTCATATAGCAACGTTAAAGAACTGAAGGGTTAAATGTAATTTAACCCTTCAGAAAAACCCATGCACTATGATACATCTGTAGAGTTCGTGCTTGCTAAGCTCAACTATTCATAGATGGTGAACATTTCCCTAGAAGATGAGTCAACCAGAGGTATAAATTTCTGGTACCATTCTCCCCATTCTTTTGCATTTGGCATGTCTTCGCTCATCATTGTTTCCATGGCGGCTAAGCTTTCGTATGTGTTTTCCATTATAAAGGTGTAAGATGGCCCTGTTAAATCAAACATGTAGCGCATGTTTTTTTGCATGTCGGGTGTGATCCATGCTTTTGATTCTTTGAGTAATGCTTTTACTTCTTTTGCTTTTCCGAATTTGAGGCGGAATACCATTCTTTCTAAAATCATGTTGGTTGGTTTTAAAATTTTGCTTTAACAAAGGTATTGCACTGGCGGGTGAAATTACTATCCGAAAATAAAAAAACCAAACAGGAATGCTGCCGGCTTGTTTTAAAAATGACAAAATGGGTTTTTAACGAACGATAACTTTTTCTGCTTCGGGTTGTGGGTTGTGTGCGGGCATGTTTGTGAAGTCGGGCTGGATGGTGAAGTCGAAATCGAGGATGCGGCCCTTTTGGAAAATGTAAGGACCAAAGGTTGCCGACTGAATGCCATTGCCACTAACAGTAATGGTGCGCGAGCCAGGCTCGAAGGCAGAAATATCGGCAGCGCCCGTGTTGCCGGTAACTGCAGAAACAGCTTTATATGTGCGACCGTTTTTGATAAGCTCGTTAACGGTGATGGTGATTTGCGGACCGTATGTTTCGCCAATTTCGTTTTGTAGTTGCACGTGTGCACCTGTGATGTATGCCTTCGCGAACGAGCCTGCGGTTGTTGAAGTAGGTTTGTACGAAGTGTTCATCAGCGATGCTGTGCACGGTGGTGTCGCACTGTGCGCGCAGGAAATCCATTGCACTTTTTACTCCGGTTGCAATTTGTGTTCCCACGCTTTTGCGTTGTGCAATAGCAGCATGAGCAGATTCAAGTTGGTTATAGTTGGTAAGTTGCAGTTGCCATGCCGTAAATGATGCCGGTGTAATGTTGTATGCCGCCAAATCGGGTACAACGGGCTCTATAAGTGTTTGGAAGGAGAGAGTTTTTTGCGCCAGCTTATTGTAACCCATGATGGAAAGTTTGCTTAGAGGTATATTGAGTTGAGCCGCGGCAGCAGTGTTGCCTGTACTAATAAAGTAGGCGCGTGCAGCCTGTATGATGCTGTAGGAGTCTTCGGAGAGTTTGATGCGCGCCTGTCGCCTTGCAATGGCAATGCCTTTGAGTATTTTAAAATACTCAGCAAAAAGATCCTGGATGGTTTCGGTTTGTGTTTTGAGTGATGTGGCCGCCTCTTTGAACGGAACCATGGTGGCTATGATAGCCGCGTTAATGGGGTTGAATACCCAAGCAAGTACGTCCTGCATCATGCGTACCTGCATTTGGAAGAATGAGAGATTTTTCATTTTGCGTGTGGTTTTAAAATTTATAAAGCAAAGATGTGGTGGTGATTAGTGTTAAAACGTATGTTTAGGGGTATGTGTATGCAATTGTAAGATTTTGGCGATAATGGTGTTTGTTTTAAGGAAAAGTTCCGTTGGAATGGCGCCAATAAAAAAATACATACCTTATAGTTGCAGGTGTTTGTAAGGTTTAGGGGTGAGGTTGGTGAAAAGTGGTTTTTTGAACTGGTTTTTTTGGGAAAAGAGCGGAAATGTTACAGGGAGAGAGGATTGGGGGGGGCACGCAGAGGCGCAGAGAGCGCAGAGGGAAATGAATGAGGCTTGAGGTTTTGGAGGGGTTTGTTTACCCCTGACCCCTTTCGGAAGACTCAGAAGGGGAATGAAGTGTTGTAACTGGGTGCTTATGCTTAGCCTTGACGGTAGTTAGAATGTAGAAGAAGGCTGCAACCCAAAAATTTAAGAGGCACGTGACAGAGCTTAGCGCCTGCGTGGGGGGGGCATGGTGGATGGAATTATTTTTTCTCCGCCTCTGTTATTTTCAAGTCTGACAAATTAATCTTTTCTATTGTTTTGGACATGTCTCTTTTCCACCATAAATCAAACCTGGCTGCACGTTCTAATAGTAGCGCTGAGGCAATTAACAAAAGAATGAACCCTTGTTTGTATAAATTACTTTCGCCTGTTGTATTTATTTTAAATAATGCAATTCCTAGTGCCAACAAAAAAAAACTAAATGAAAGGTTGTAAGCAAAAGCCCTTTTTGAAACCCATTCTTCAATAAAAGGAATTTGATTGGGAGAAAAATGCCGGATTAGCACATTGTTTTCGGTTATTTTGCCAGTATCAATAAGCGAGTCAAATTTTTCTTTTCTTTCTTTTATAACATCATCAATTTTTTCTTCCTTTTCTCTTTATTAAAAAAATTACTGAAAACAAAAATCTGATGGTTAGTGATCCAAGAATATTGTAAATAAAGTATAGATAAAAATACTTATACCATTGAAACCCTATTTCATGTAACATAAAACCCGCAGAAAAGGATAATAATATGCCGGCAATAGTTACCATAGCAAAATAATTATCTAACGTTATTAATGCCGCAACTTTTTTGAAATAGAATGTAAGTTGATTCATTACCGTAAAATCATTGGAATAATCGAGGAAAATACCAATGGATATAATAAAAATGGTACCAGGTAATAAATAGCCAAAAAAATCAAACAGGCCAAGTTTTATTTTTTCCATATTTATCTATTAGTATAAATTCAAATGAAACAACAGATTTACCGGCTGTGTGTGTTAAGTCTGTAATAATAAGTAGTATCAATACACGAAGCAACCCTTCTAAGGAGCTGCCTCTCTAGTTGTGCGGATAATTTTAAAGTTTTTAAAATAATGGCGCATCTTCATTGCCCAAGTAATACCGATTAATAAGACCCATGGATAAACGCAGTAAACAGTAGCCGCCCCCATACATAAGCACTATTATACCTATAAGTTTATACCATGATTTTTTTGTTTCTTTTGAAGTGGTAGCAAATTTGGCTACGCCTGCTATTACTATTATAGCAATTGCTATAATAAACATAAGTGCAAAAAGTGCTATAAACATCTCTATAGTATTTTTTTTTACTAAGAAACTAAATTAATTTATACGAACAAAACTTGCGTGGGTGCAGGGCTGATAGATAAGAGGAACGGGGCTCAGCCTCAACACCTACGGAGTGTTAGTAGGTTGTGAATTTTTTTAATGCTTAACCTGACAGGGGCGCTGATGCACTTGCCTGGCGGGCGACCTGTCGGGTTATATCAAAGCTCTCATTATCTCCTTTACATGCATATCACTGTTTCCTCTTGCAGGACGTGAAGTAACAATAATTTTTGTTCCATTAAATTCCTCAATCGATTGTATAATGCCGCTCGAATTTGTTTCAGTTTTCTTTGTTTGTAATCCTTCTGCAAATGGTTTCCACCAAATGCTATTAGTTAGCACAATGCAAAACTTAGGTTTTATTTCTTCTATTTCTTTTTTACTAATTCAATTGATAAGTCCGTTGACTCAATTGTTCTTTTTCATCAGGGTTTCTTTTCTTTCCGGTGATTTTATAAAGGTTAGACCAAATAATTTTCCCAGACCAATCAGTTTTATTTCTATCAATATTAAAATAGTCACTAACCAATTTATAAATTACATTCCAGAAGAATGATCGGGAAACTTTATATTCCATTGCCTTATAAAATTTAACAGCTTTCGGAATTGCAGCGTATTCTGAATAAGTTGATTTGCCCCAAAAAACATTTACCCAATCAATAGGAGTGTGTTTATGGTTTGAATCTGTATAGAATGTATTGGAAAATTCAATGCTCTTTTCTATTTTTTCTTTTATAACTTCGTTAGGATCAGAAATGGTAAACTCTTCTTTCCAACTACTTACTGCCTGACCGTATACTAAAAAAGTGCATTCTTTTTTCTTAGCACCAAAAGAAGGGTAGAACATGCAATACCTTTCTTTTGCATATGAAGGGTGAGATTGCATGTTTTCATTAAAAGCTAAAATGTTTTCTTTAAATAGTTGATCGTAGCTTTTAGAAAGTTTATTGTAGATTTTTGAAGACAAAATTTTACAAGCTAAAATAATATTCTTTCATTTTTGCTGACATTAGTTTTCTTCTTTCTTTTAAAAAATCTTCAAAATGGTTTACATCCATTTCAAAAATATTATCGGGGATACAATGTACATTTAAATTTACTTCCAGCTCCTTTATTGTATCAATGCCGCCATATTTTTTATTGCCACCATTACACTGGTCTTTAATTTCGTTAAAGTATTTGTCAGGCGATTTGTTGCTAATGGCAATATTTATTTCCTGTTGCATGATAACATAGTTTGCAATCTGATTGTACTGACTGCGTGACTTCATATTTTTTTTCAAATAGTTCTTCGGAAAAATGTGATGTATGTCTCCTTTGTAAAGTATGATGTCACTCACAGTAATGTCGCGCGAAAGAAATCCTTTATCATTTGCCTTCACCATGCTGGCAAGGTAAACATGAAAAATAGGACTGCTGGCAACAGATGTATCCAAACGCTGAATTAAACCACTATCCCAAAATGCATTTGATAGTTCTGCTTCTTCAACCGACTGTAAATATTCGCTTACTGATTTAGAATCCATTTGTTTGATGTCGTAATCAATGGTGCTTTCAAGCGAACCGCTATAACGTGAAGTGAGCAGAATACACAAACCATCTTTTAACCAATTTTTCAATAAGGCTTTGCTGCACTTTGTCTTCTCTCAGTTTAAGATAAAGTATGTAAGCAAAATTGGAGTGCGTTTTGTGAACGTATCATCTCAGGTGCTATAAAACCGGCAGAACGAATGATCATCACAAACTTTTTAAAATAGTCCTCATGCATAAAACGCAGGACGCTTGTTTTCATTCTTTCAAAAGTTTCGGCAGCAATGGATTCTTCAAAGTCGCGGGTTTCAAAATTTCTGCCGGAAAGCAAACTCACTAAGTCTGACATTTTACCTCTTTTAAATTCTGAAGTAAAAGCAACGCGAAGCATATCCGTATAGCCAGGATCAAATAATTCATCGCGTTCGTCTTTGAGCCACATCATTTTTTTAAAATAATCGGTTGCTGCAAATTCTTTATCGTTATCGCGAATGTGTTCGTAAAACTGCGGTGCAATCGCAAGGTGACAGAAATAATCAATTGCCTTGCGAAGCAAAGGACCGCCCAAACTTTCATTAGATGCAATTTTGCTCATTGCAAAGTCCGATTGGCTTAACACAACACCCTGCGAGTTAATGCGAATAAAAATTTCTGTTACTGTTTCTATATCAGGGTCATGTGCAAGATCAATAACGCCCACTTGTTTATGCAGTATGCTTAATAAATTACTAATTGAATTCTCAACAACTCCTGCATCAGCTTCAGGATTTGAAGAGAGATACTTGTTAATGACCTGAATAATGCTGGTGCTGTTAAGCACTTCTGAAATATCAGGTATCCATGCCTTGTCTTTTAGGATTGCAGGATTTTGCACTTCAAAACTTTGCAGCAACGGATGAAAGGCAATTTTAATTTTTACTTTTTCATATTCTTTATTTACAACCCTCAGCCAATATTGCCGCGCGCAGCGCAGTAATACGCTGCTGCCCGTCAATAAGAATTTTTTTTCCTTCCGAAAGCTTGCCATCCTTTAACCGCACGTTGGGGTTTTGCCATGTAATAACATAACCTATCGGGTAACCTTTATAAAGACTATCCATTAAATCTCTAACCTTAGAACTATCCCATACAAAAGGGCGTTGCACTTCAGGTATTGCTATTTGCCCGTCTTTAACAAAAGCGAGGAAAGTTGAAATGTGATGTTGATTGACGGAATATTTTTGGGTTTGCATAGAATTAGTTTTTGAGCTATTTAAAATCTTTTATTGGTATGTTTTCATTTTAAGTATACGAAAAAAGCCATATCTCTATTTTCTCAATGCCTTTACTTTAAAATCAATCTTTTCTAAAACTTTTAAATCACTGTCATTAAAGCAATTTTTTTTATCCTCGATATCCAAATGAAAATACAATAGTTGGCTGTAATAGAATATAGATTGTATTTGAGAATTGTAACGTTTAAAATCACTCTGTAAATTCATGCCTCTTTTCTTGATAACCCTTCTCTGACTTTGAATCCCTTTTCCCTTTTAATGTTGTTATAGGAAATATTTCATGAATAACCATCTCATAATGTGTATGAATTATAACATTACGCAGTGTAATTAATTCTTTAGTTTTTTTAAATAAGAGTTCAGCAAATTTGCAATCAGGTTCCGAAATTGTTAACGGCTCTACCTCGTTATCTTTCATCATACTTACTGTTTCCTTATCTGTCATTTCTGCAAAACAAACTCTGCACTTCTCTAATATTCCTGACGCGCCATCATTTGATAAAATATATTTCAAAAGCCTGTCTTGCCTTTCTTCATTGTAAGGCTCCTGCGTTTCCGGTTCTTCAAAATCAATAAATCCATAATAACGTTTAACTAATTCAATTAACAATTCTTTATAGCTGGCTATAACCGCTTCAAAGTATAAATTAAATTGTCCATAGGATTGAAATAAATCCCATTCTTTCAATATTAATAGTGAATCCTTTTTTATCATAAGCTGTGTGGTGAAATTAATTGGACTTCTTTAGCTTTATCCATTTGTCATAAGTCATGTCTTCGTTACTTATTGGGTTGCATCCGTCTCTAAGAATGTAGCCAATCGTATAGAGACATTTTCTTTCATCATATTCAATCAGATTATTTTCCAACCAATCAGCGAGCAACTTTTCACTTTTCACACTTCTGTACTTGTATTTCTCATCTATCTGCTGCAATATAAATTCTTTTGTTACATACCATTCTCCATTAAAAATAGAATAAATTGATTCCTCATATTTATAACCAAATCTTCTTTTTGATTCTTTTCAGCGCTCGTAAATCTTCTTCTTCTTGCCTTTCCCTTGCTATGTCATTCAATATTGTGTTATAATTTTCAGGTTTACGCGCAATAGATATTGCTTTCTCCTAAGTTTTTTGCTTCAGCATAGTTCCCATCCTCCATCATTTTATTAGAGTTTCTTAGAAGTTCTCTCCCCTCATTTGTTCTCCTCATAATCATCTCATCTTCGCGCATTCGGTCATCCTTATTTGATATATACTTCAAAAGCAAGTACCCCAAAAAGACCATAATTGCAAACGCTCCCGCTCCTTTTAAAAGTTCATCCATGTTGTAGTATTAGTTAGTTTTCTTTTTTTGCTAGAATCTATGATAGAAAATACTTTTAAAACTTTGTAATAAAATGGGTTGCTTTTGCCTATATTCTTTATGAATAAAAACAATAAGAACCAAAAGCACGTTTGGAAATTTCAATTTTATGGTTTAAAAATTGAAACCACTCAAGATGACTTACCTACAAAAATAATGGCGTATATTGGTTTTTCAATAATTATGTTATTCTTATTTCATTGTCTAACTTGATTTTCTCTCTCTTCTTTTCAAACACCTCCCTTAGCACCTCCTGCATCAGGTGCTGAGCGTGGGTGATGCTTTGCTGCACTTGTTGTTCTAACTCATTGCAGTGTTGCATCAGTTGGTTTACTTTTTCTACTATGCGTTTTTGTTCGGGGAGGGGGGGGAGGGGAATTGGAAAATGCCGCATAGAATTCAATGAAACATTTTTATTGTAGTTGCTGATGCAACAGTCATCAATATTTAATAAAATATGGGCTCTTAAGAAGTAAGCCAATGAAGTTTTTATTTATTCCATCCATTAAATTAAAGTAGCAAGCGCTTTTTCCAAGAATTATTTTTTCATTATTGAAAAACGCAACATTCCCTATAGTGCCATTAATTGATACAAGAACAGTATTGGAGTTTAATTCTTTTTTATATTTTTCATATTCAATTTTAGAAACTTGTTTTGTATTTCCTTTGATTTCAATTTTTCATTAATCAAATTATTGCCATTAATAAAGTAATACTCTCCATTAGAAGAATATTGAGGAGTACCATGTAAACCATCGCCTAGTAAAGAAACAATATCATTTAATCTACACCACACCCAACCTTCAGGCAATTGAAAAGGAATTTCATTTTCTAAAATTGGTTCAAGTTCCTTTTCTTTTTTTAGTTTTCCTTGTTTGATTAGTTTTTCTTTTTCTGCTTTTATTCTTTTTAATAATTCGCTTGCGTGATGAGACCCTTCGACAAGCTCAGGGTGACTGCTTCTGAACTCAGCAGTCAATTTTCCTTGCACGGCTTCCTGCAAAATGCTTTGGCGCAATTGCGTGATTAGGGTTTGTTGGGAGGTGAGTTCAGAAGTGATTGAAGAAAAACTTTCTCTTTTTATTTTAAATTTCTTTACCAATTCTTTTTGTTCTGTAACAGGAGGCAATGGAATTTCTAATTCCAAAAATTGTCTTTCATGAATACTCTTTTGTGCAGAGCCGGTTGTTTCAAGTGCTCGGACTTGTTCTTTAAACGCTTCTGAATTTAAAAATACATGCAAGTAATCAGGTTCTATTCCTTCAATAGAAAACATCGGCATGTTTTCAGTCACAATACATTTATTTACATCACTACCTGCAAGACCAATTGAACCTTGCAATAAAAGTTGTCTCGTAAAAATTAATGTGTTCGGATATTTATCAGTATTAACTATGAATTGTCTTTTGCGCCCAATTTCTCTACCTGGTTTATCACCACGCAACACAACACTTCCATCATTTAATATTGAAACTTGTTTATACGATTTATCATCCTGAACCCAATGTTCAATCCGATATTGTTTTAAAACTTTATTCAGCTTAACTTTTTTCCACTCACTCATTACAACAATTCTGCTTTAAGTTTTCCCAATAACTTTTCACTCTTATGAAATGAATCGTTGAGCATGTTTATTAATTCAGCACTGCTGTAAGTTTTTTCTTCTGCCTGTTTGTGCGGATTTTTAATATCAAGATTGTAGTTGCGTTCTTTAATAGTGTCAATGCTAACCTTCCATGCATATTCATTTTCCTTACGCTTGTTCCACCACTTTTTTTCCAAATCAAATTCTTCCAAACGGATGGGGCGGGTTTTGTTGTACATCTTTATTCCTTCGGGGTAAGGATGCTCGAAGTACCACACTTCATTAGTAGGCTTTCCTTTTTCAAAAAACAGGAGGTTGGTGTTAATGCCCGTGTAAGGCGCAAACACTCCGTTGGGCAGGCGCACAATGGTGTGCAGGTTGCACTCGGTGAGCAGCTTTTCTTTGATGCGTGTTTTAATGCCTTCGCCAAAGAGGGAGCCATCGGGCAATACCATCCCTGCGCGTCCGTTGGGTTTGAGCGCATGTACAATGAGGTAGAGAAAGAGGTCGGCAGTTTCGCGTGTGCGGTAGCTGAGCGGGAAATTTTTTTCTACTCCGTCTTCTTCCATGCCGCCAAAGGGAGGGTTGGTTACAATAACATCCACACGCTTTTCGGGTGTCCACTCCTGCAACGATTGCATGAGCAGGTTATCGTGCTCAATGCTGGGCACTTCAATACCGTGCAAAATAAGGTTGGTGGTGGCAAGCATGTGGGGCAATGGTTTTTTCTCCACGCCATGTATGCTGTTCTGTAATTTTTCGCGCGCGCTTACGGTGGTTATTTTTTCATTCCTGCCAATATGTTCAATGGCGTTAATTAAAAATCCTGCTGTGCCGCAGGCAGGGTCTAAAATAGTTTCTCCTAATTTGGGGTTTACCATTTCCACCACAAACTGTGTTACAGCGCGAGGTGTATAGAACTCGCCTGCATTGCCTGCGCTTTGCAGGTCTTTTAATATCTGCTCGTAAATATCGTTGAACTGGTGGCGCTCTGCCTGGGTGGTAAAGCTGATGTCTTTGTTGATGCGGTTAATCACCTGCCGGAGCAGTGTGCCGCTTTTCATGTAGTTGTAGCTGTCTTCAAAAACATCGCGCACCATTTTGGCTGCATCTTTATTGTTGCGCAGCTTTAATTCTTTGAGCCGCGGAAAGAGGGAGTTGTTTACAAAGTCCATCAGCTCATCGCCTGTCATTCCTTCTTCAGGAGCAGCCCATGTACGCCACCTCAAATACTTTGGTATGGGCGATTTATAATCTTCGTTGGTTATTTCCCAATCGTTTTCTTTTTCATCAAATATTTTCAGGAACAGCATCCACACTAATTGTGAGATGCGCTGCGCATCGCCATCCACACCGGCATCTTTGCGCATGATGTCCTGGATGGATTTGATGGTGGAGGAGAGGTTGGACATTTTTATTTTTTATTTTTTCCAAAGTAGTTCTTCGTTCCATTTATCAGGAAAGCCCATTGCAAAAACATTTACATTAGGATACTCTGCTAATAATTCGCTAAACCTGTTTTTAAAATTATTGTGAGGATTTATTGTTTGCAACAAGTAAGAAATCATGCTTAAGATAAAATAGCTCTTATTGTTGCTTATGTTTGTATTTGCAAGCCATTGTTTTCTTGGGTTTCGGGGTATGAGAGGTCTTATTCGCATGCCCCTGTTCCACAAACGGGTATGGTGGGCGCAAACATTTCGTAGATACACAATGCTGTGCAGCCATGTTTCGAAAACTGAATCAGACAATCCAAAATGATGAGCAATGTTTCTTTTTTCTTTTCCCGGTTTTAAATTTTTATAAAGCATGGATAAAGCGCCAAAAGATGTGATTTCCATAGTCATCCAGCTTGGAGGTAAAGGATCGGAATATTTTTTTTTGAAGGCAACAATAAACTCCTCATCACTACGTGCAAATTCATCACTTATTTTTGAGAGCGCCTTAGCATGGGTAACAGGATCAGAGAATAATGAGGCATTTTGAAACCAAAAAGGTCCATGGGCTAAAGCCAGCACGTATATCATTTTTTGCTCTTACGGCAACCTCAATTTTTTCCAACTCAGATAAGACCATTTGACGTAATTTTCTGTCGAAGCAGTAAAGCTTAAAAGCGGTATCAAATGTTGCCCCTGTTTTAAATTGATGATTAACTTTATCTGCAAGTAACGGGTACCAGTAACCGCTCAGCCTGTAATAACTAACACTCTCTAGAAGATGTAATGCTTTGGGTTCGCTTTCAAATGATAAACCGCGGTGCTTCAACTGGGCAAGTTGATCCTGATAGGATAAAGCAAGTTTTGAAAAAGGAACTTTGCTCATATGGTTAAAAATAAAAAGCTCACCCTGAGCGCGCTGAGCTGACGAGAAGCGGGGTGAGCATGTTGACGCAAATATACGTTTAGAACAATTAAAAGTTTATTTTCCATTCTTTTTTTTACAATTAATTGTTAAAAAGACTAAGCTGATATATAAAGTGCTGTTTCAAGTTCTTTAAGTGCCTTTTTGAAATGTGCTGGTCCTCCAAACATTTTTACTATTTCGGCAGGGGTTCCGATTTTATTTAATGGGTCTAATTCAAGTACGCGTGCGCTTTCAATGTTTTCAATTCCTTTGTCGGCATATTTATCAAGCAATCGTTCTAAAACAACTGCGGCCTGCTCGCCATACTTTGTGAAGTAGTTTCTCTTTTTCACGTTCATGGCTCGTTCGTGCCTGGTGAGAGGAGGCTTGTCAAATGCAATGTGTGCAATTAAATCAAAAGGGTCTAACTCTTTGCCAATGGTTTCCTGCAAATCGTAAAATAAAATACCCTGCTCGATTAATTCCTGAATGATTATTTGTTTCTTATCGGCATCGTTCCATTTGCGGATAAACTCATCCAAACTTTTATATTCGTTTAAGGTATTTTGCCGAGCATAATCTTTTAATGATTCTGTAATGAGTTTGCCATCCTTACCGTAATACTGCACTCGTTCATTTAATATCTTTACATCTACACCTCTCACACGCACTTTTTGAAGACCACCCGGAGGGTCAATTGGCGGGTCAACAATTATGGGTGGCTCATCAGGCGGTGTTACTGGTGCGCCAGATGGTGGCTCATAAATTTGTACCGGCTCACCATCAAAATCAGGGTCAGCAAATAAATTAGTAACACCCCTAAAATCCATTATGGTAAAATAAAACTTGCCAAATGCTTCATTAATACGTGTACCGCGCCCAATGATTTGTTTGAACTCCGTCATGGAATTGATATTACTATCAAGCACAATCAATTTGCATGTTTGTGCATCTACACCCGTTGTCATCAGTTTACTTGTAGTTGCAATAACAGGATAGGTTTGTTCGGGGTCAATAAAATTATCGAGTTCCATTTTACCCTCGTTGTTATCACCAGTAATCTGCATAATGTATTTATGGTTCTGCGCAACCAAATCAGCATTTTCGTTTGCAAGGGCATTACGCATACGTTCGGCATGATCAATATCAACGCAAAAGACAATGGTTTTATCAAACCGGTTTGTGTGCTTTAAAAACTCTGAAACTTTTTTTGCAACAAGATTTGTTCGCTCTTCAATAACAAGTGTGCGATCATAATCTTTGGTATTGTATAATCGGTCTTCTATCAATCTTCCATCCACATCACGTTTACCTTTTTCGGGTCTCCATCCTTCTAAATCTTTATCAATGCCAACGCGAACAACTTTATACGGTGCAAGAAAACCATCGTCAATACCTTGTTTTAAAGAGTAGGTGTAAATGGGTTCTCCGAAATAATCAATGTTGGAAATTTCGCGTGTCTCCTTTGGTGTAGCAGTTAACCCGATTTGTGTAGCAGAAGAAAAATATTCAAGAATTTCTCTCCACGCAGCATCAGCAGCGGCACTTCCCCTATGGCACTCATCCACTACAACCAAATCAAAGAAGTCGGGTGAAAACTCTCTGTAGATATTTTGCTCTTCTTCTGTGCCTGACAAACCCTGATATAATGCCAAATAGACTTCATAAGCTTTATCCACCTTGTGATTTCGCACTACCGTCATTTTATCTTTGAAGTGCTTGAAATCATTTCTCCTGGTTTGATCGAGTAATGCATTTCTATCGGCAAGAAACAAAATTCGTTTTTTCTTACCGCTTTTCCATAACCTCCAAATTATCTGAAAGGCAACATAGGTTTTTCCCGTACCCGTTGCCATCACTAGTAATATTCTGTTTTGTGCTTTTGCTATTGCTTCAACCGTTCTATTAACTGCAATAACCTGATAGTAACGAGGCTGCTTTGGTGATGTGTCTATATAATAATCCTGCTCAACAATTTTTTGCGCTGCTGTATTTGAAATTTTTTTAAACGTTTTATAATAATCATATAGCTTTTGAGGAGAAGGAAAATCGAGCATTGAAATTTCCTTTTCTAGTCCTCCACTTAATTGTGTTTTATCGTGAAATAAAAAACCCTTTCCGTTACTGCTGAATACAAAAGGAATATCAAGCGTTTGAGCATAATCCAATGCCTGTTGAATTCCTGGGCGAACCGAATGTGACTGGTCTTTTGCTTCAATGATGGCAAGGGGAATGTTCGGATACTTATAATAAAGAATAAAATCAGCACGCTTTTGTTTACCCCTTGCATGTAATCTTCCTTGCACGATTATTTTTCCTGCCGTAAAGGAAACTTCTTCCCTAATTTGAGATTGCACATCCCATCCTGCCCTTACAAGGGAGGGCAGAATAAATTTTGTACAAATGTCTCTTTCAGAAAAAGTGATATCGCTCATAAACGGTTAGGCAGCGTTTTAAAACTTCTCAAATATATAATTACCTCCTAAATGTTTTTTAATTAGCCGGTTAGTAAATGTTGTAAAAGGATTTTGAAGCCCTGCAAACAGAATAGTAAATGCTGAAAACGGAATAGTAAATGCTAAAAACAAAATAGTAAATGCTAAAAACAGAATAGTAAGCGCTGAAAACAGAATAGTAAATGCTGCAAACAGAATAGTAAATGCTGCAAACGGAATAGTAAATGCTGCAAACGGAATAGTAAACGCTAAAAACAAAATAGTAAATGCTGCAAACGGAATAGTAAATGCTGCAAACAGAATAGTAAATGCTGCAAACGGAATAGTAAATGCTACAAAAAGGTGGCAAAATCTATTTTGAAGAATGCGAAAAATGTAAAGGAAAAATGCTTTATTTTTGTGAGCCCAAGTTTTAACAAAATAAATATAATAAATTGATTGTCAGGTATTTTGATTGTGAAAAACGTGTTTAAAATATTTGATAAGTTGGGTTAGGTTTCACGTGGAACAGGGGATTTAAGGAAGGACACACCCCCTACCCCCTCTCGCTTGTACACAGGGCAGCGCACAGAGGGGAAAGGGAAGGAAAGGGGAATAAAAACAAATAAGACAAAATGATTACGCAGGAATATGATGTGATAGTGGTAGGAGCCGGCCATGCAGGTTGTGAGGCAGCGGCAGCGGCAGCTAATATGGGCAGCCGTGTGCTGTTGATTACTATGAACATGCAAACGATAGCGCAGATGAGCTGCAACCCTGCCATGGGTGGCATTGCCAAAGGGCAGATAGTGCGCGAGGTGGATGCGCTGGGAGGTTATTCGGGGATTGTTTCGGACCGTTCGGCTATACAGTTCAGGATGCTGAACAGGAGTAAAGGACCTGCCATGTGGAGCCCGCGCACGCAGAATGACCGCATGCGTTTTGCAGAGGAATGGCGTATGATGCTGGAGCAAACACCTAACGTGGATTTTTGGCAGGATATGGTCTCAAAGATTAAAGTTGAAAGTCAAAAGTCAAAAGAAGGGAAAAGGGTTACGGGTGTGGTAACGGGAATGGGTATTGAATTTAAAGCTAAAAGCGTGGTGTTAACGAACGGCACTTTTTTAAACGGGCTTATACATATAGGGGAAAAGCGTTTTGGCGGAGGAAGGACCGGAGAGAAGGCGGCTACAGGATTGACAGAGCAATTGACGGAGCTGGGATTTGTGAGCGGGCGCATGAAAACGGGAACGCCTCCGCGATTAGACGGGCGTTCGCTGGATTACAGTAAGATGGAGGAGCAGTTTGGGGATGAGCAGCCGGGGAAGTTTTCTTATACCCCCACTCCTACCCTTTCTAAACAAAAGAGTTGTTTTATAACGTACACCAACCCGGAGGTGCATGATATACTGAAGACGGGTTTTGAGAAATCGCCCATGTTTACGGGGAGGATACAGGGTTTGGGACCGCGGTATTGCCCTTCGATAGAGGATAAGATAAACCGATTTGCGGAACGGGAGCGCCACCAGTTGTTTGTGGAGCCTGAAGGATGGAATACAGTGGAGATTTACCTGAATGGATTTTCGAGCAGCTTGCCGGAAGATGTGCAGTTGGCAGCGCTAAAGCTGATACCGGGGCTGGAAAATGTAAAAATGTTCAGGCCCGGGTATGCTATAGAGTATGATTATTTTCCGCCTATGCAGTTAGACCTGTCGCTAGAGACTAAAATTGTGGAGGGATTATTTTTTGCAGGGCAGATAAACGGCACCACCGGTTATGAGGAGGCCGCCTGCCAGGGACTGATGGCGGGGATAAACGCTCACCAGAAAATAAATGATAAAGAGCCGCTGATATTAAAGCGCAGCGATGCTTATATAGGAGTGCTGATAGACGACCTGATAACGAAGGGAACGGATGAGCCTTACCGTATGTTTACGAGCAGGGCTGAGTTCAGGACACTGCTGCGGCAGGATAATGCTGATATACGATTGACGGAAACGGGGTATAAAATAGGGCTTGCCAAACAGGATAGAATGGATGCGGTAAAAGCAAAGGTGGAAGCCACAGAAAAAATGCTTGCTTATTTGAAAGAGACTTCGGTATTGCCAGAAGAGATAAACGGCTACCTGGAAAAGGTGGAGTCGGCACCTATATCTCAAAAAATAAAGCTGCATAATATTTTGCTGCGCCCGCAGGTGGGCCTGGGTGGAATGAAAGATGCCGTGACGGGGTTGCGCGAATTTTTAACGGAAATAAATAATGCCGATGCGGAAGAACAGGCGGAGATAGTGGCGAAATATGAAAGCTATATTGATAAGGAATATGAACATGCGGAAAAGGTGAATAAACTGGAGGATATGATGATATGGGAGGATATGGATTACGGGCGTATAAAATCTTTATCAAACGAAGCACAGCAGAAACTGCAAAAGGTAAGACCAAGAACGCTTGGGCAGGCATCGAGGATAAGTGGGGTGAGCCCGGCAGATATTAGTGTGTTGATGGTGTATTTGGGAAGGTGAGGGGCGAAAGAATAGAAAGTATTAAGTATAAAGTACCAGAAAAAATAAAGCTCCGGAAGTAAAATTTCGGGGCTTTTTTGTTCTTAAGCGTTTTAACCGCAGAGAGTGGAAGATTTGCGCAGAGTAAAGAAGGGCGCACCCCCTGCCCCCTCTCGCTTAAACACATGCTTTCGCACAGAGGGGAGTTGCGGCTTAGGTTTTACCCTCGAGGTTGGGGGAATTAACTTTGACATTCTCTCCTAAATCTTATAAGCCCTTTTCACGTGGAACGGCATTTGGAACTGTGGGTTATTAGTTGCTTTTTTGCAGGATGGAAGTGGTTAAGGAATGTCCTGTTTGTGGTTGTGCAGATTACTCACAATATATTGATTGTAAGGATTTTACATCGTCTAAAAAGACCTTTACGAGACCCCAGACCGGATGAAAATGAGATAGGTGAATACTATAAAGGAGAAGACTATGTTTCCCATTCTGGCACCACTAAGGGGTTGATTAACAGCTTATACCACTGGGTAAGGGGTTTTACTTTAAATAGTAAATCTTCTATGATAAGGGGCTTGCACCATACTGCAACCACACTTTTGGATTATGGAGCAGGAACGGGTGATTTTTAAACACCATGCGTAAGAGTGGTTTTGAGGTTGCCGGACTTGAGCCTTCGCCAGAGGCAAGGGATGTGGCAATGAAGAATCATGCAATAGAACTTAGACCAATAACTGATTTGTCTTCGCTTGCCAATGAATCTTTTGATGTGATTACACTCTGGCATGTGATGGAGCATATACATCAACTTGATAAAACTATTGATGAGTTGAAGCGTGTATTGAAGCCCGGTGGTGTAATGATTATTGCTGTGCCTAATGCTGAAAGTTATGATGCGCAATATTTTAAGGAGTACTGGGCTGCTTATGATGTACCCCGTCATTTGTATCATTTTAAAATAAAAGTATGACGCAGTTATTAGGCAACCACCGGTTACAAGTGAAAAAGGTGCTGCCTATGTGGTTTGATTCGTTTTATGTGTCGCTTTTAAGTATTAAGTACAAAGCATTAAGTACAAAGAATGCATCTCCGGGCATTTGGGGTATGCTGGTGGCGTTGGTGGTAGGTGCGGTTAGTAATTTGATGGGGGTGTTTAATAAGAAGAATTTTTCGAGTTTGATTTATGTGGTGAAAGCTTAAGGGTTTGGGGGAGGCTACGGTTTTCTTTCAATGAGTTGGGGGTACTTTTCTTCGAAGTTTTTTGAAAGCTTTATTTGATTGCCTTTGAGCATTTGGTTGGATATGAAGGTGCGAATGTCATAAAATTTAATATGGCTGTGATAGCTTCCTAAGCCTACTCCATATTTGAATTGAATAAAGGCCTCGTGTTCGGTTTGGCTTTTTTGTACGAGCAGATGGGAAAGGAACTGCGGATTGTCGTTTAGAAAGGCAATCATAATCTCTTTGGGCATTACCAGGCCTATATCAGTACGTTGGCTGTAACGTGTAAAAAATGGCTGTGAAAAAGGTAGGTTTCCTGCTTATCGGGCAGGTACATAACTGCGCAATAGCCGTTGCGTGTTGTGAATTGAGACATTATACCTATTTGCCCGTTGTTGCTTTTAGGATTGCGAATTTCTATGCTATACAACCACTGGTTTTTGTTTACGGGTGAGCGGTAGTCGTAATACTTCTTAAATACCGACATATTGGTTTTTCGCATCAGTTTGCAGATGGTTTTTACCTGCATCTGAAATTTGCTTTTAACGACATCTATATCAGAAATAATTTCTTTTCTGATTTCTTCAAACGACATACTTTCTACAAACATGGCATTGAGGTTTTTAATATTGTCATGATGTTTTGTACGAATTGCTTACAAAAAAAGTTGTAAGATTTTGGAGGGGAAATACAAAAGAAGGGTGCTTGGGGAATTGGTTTCACGCAGAGGCGCAGGGGGCGCAGAGAAAAACAGGTGGTTAGCCCTTGTGGGTTTAGTGATTTTAAAAGCGGATGGCATGTAAAGTATAAGCCCGTCAGGTTGAGCAAGAGGCTAAGGGAAAAGCATGGTTATGCTATTGATGTGGTTCCGCTGCCTGACAGGGCGGTTGGGTGGCGTTTAGGAAGGGGTAGGGGTTTGGGTGCAGCAATAAAACATTTGGTTACTTTTACGTTCGGTTAAAAAGCTAATTGTGATGAAAAAACTACTCTGCTTGCTTATTACTACAGCCTTTCTTGGTTTTTATACAAAAGCACAAACGCTTACAAACATTGCATGGCAGCCGTATCCTTTGCAGGTAACAGAAGTTACGGTGGGTGTAGGACAAAGTTATTTGGCTATTGCCTGTTTTGATTCTTTGCAGGGGCAGTGGATGTATGATACCACACAGGTTTACGATACCATTGTATATAAAAACGGCACCGGAATATTGGCTTGTGGAAATGCTTATGGCGAAGAAACTGATGTTATTGTTTACGATTTTGAATTGGGTCAGTTTAGGGACACTACCATTTTAACTCCAATGCCAAATTATAAAGCAATAACCAATCATAATTTATGGTTAACAATAATCACTTACGATTCGTTTAATAGTTACACCTTTACAAATAGTTTTATCTCATATAACATATCATCGGGGTTTTTTAATTTTTACCAGCATAGCGATTCCCAAACCGCTTTTTATGTTGACGCAATGAATGAGTTTCTGATTTCGCGGCAAAATTATTTTCCAAGTTCTACATCTGCCAATGTGGGCTATTATGGATTTAATTATTCATACATTAATACAACCAACGAAGTATTAGAATTTGAGGGGTGGGATGGTGTATTGAAGCTTTGGTCTCCTTCAACTCTCGATTACTTTATTGCTTTTATAGCCCCTGATGCACAAAATGTATTGGGGGTTTTGAATGAAACAGCAGTATCTCATGGTGTTTTTGCAAGCAACAGCACATGGAATGGAATTGTAACATTTGGAACCGATAGCACTACAACATTTGGAATAGTAGATACCTGGTTAAATCAGTGGCAAAGCTATACTCTGAATTTTGCAGGTAAATATGCAAGTGCGGCCAATGGTGTGGCTTTTGCAGAAAGAGTTGATACAATATTAAACTCGCGAACATTTTATTCGGGAATTTATAACATACAAACACACTCGTGGGTTGTTGATTCTGTTTCTTTGAATAATGCAGCCACTTGGTCGCAACCATACCCGGTTAATGGAACTTTTGAATGGTATGATGTAAACATGGTTAAACATTACTGGGGTTATGATAGTATTGCGGGGTGGGGTAATCACCCAACAACAAGGCGCTTAGATTTCTGCATCAAAAACATGCAATCGCCTACCAATCATAATTTAATTTTTGTAAGAGATTTTTCAATAGGGTACGATACCGTTTTGTATGATTTTGGCGATGGATATGCCACCACCCGAAAAGCATCATCGCATCTCTATAAAACCAACGGGCATTATCGCATGGCATCAAACAACTACACAGTTTGTGCAACAGCAGGAGGACAGTCTGAATGCAAGCAAGTGCAGTTTACCGTTTCAACAAATAACATTACTCCATCTGCATCCGATATTATAATCTCCCCAAATCCTGCTTCCTCCACCCTCAACATCTCCCTAACCAACTACACCAAACCCATCAATGCAACACTAACAGATATTGCAGGGCGCACAATTAATCAGTTTAATATAACATCAGCCAATCATACGCTTAACGTAAGCCATATACGAAAAGGTATTTATTTTTTAAGGGTTGGCGGTGTGGTGAGGAAGGTGGTGGTGGAGTAAGTGGGGGAGTATATCAATGGTCTTTTCTCACGCAGAGGCACAGAGCCCGCAGAGTTTGAAAAATCAAAAAACATTTCCTCTCTGCGGGCTTTGCGCCTTTGCGTGAAATCTTAAAAACAGGCTCTTTGCCGTAGCTCCAATTAATTACTCTACTATCAGCTTTTCTCTTGCAATTACTTTTTCGCCAGCAACCACCTCCATAGTGTAGGCACCACTGCTAAGGTTGCCGCGCTTTATTACCGATGGTGCGCTAAGCTTATTAAACATTTGCGTGCGCACAAGTCTTCCGGCAACGTCATATATATTGGTAATAATTTGTGCCTGGTTAATGTTTTTATTTAAGGTAATTTGTGTTTGGCTGTTAAACGGGTTAGGATACACCTGCACAACGCCTTGCTCCGGTTCTTCTATACCAAAACCAATAGGCACCAATTTAAAATCGAGCGTGGTTAAAACTCCGTTTTGCAGCTGCACGCCTGCAACTGTTTGGGTATAATAGCCGGGCTGGCTGCAGCGTATGGTATATGTGCCTGCATCGGCAGTGCCGGTTTTATAGTTTCCAAGCAAATTACTGTTTTCGGTTTTAGGGGTTAAAAGAATTTCTATAGTACTTCCGTTAATAGGGAAATTGGTAAGGCTATCGGTAACGTTGCCTTCTAAATAACAGCCGCGCACATATGTTGGCGAAAATATATACAGCGTGCTGCTATACATGTCTGATGCAATAATATTTCCGTTGGGTAAATATGGGTCGGCATCCCAGCACAAGAAATTTCCCGTGGGGTAATTGGCTGTTTCAATTAAATTATCGGGGCGCGCAGCATCCACAATTGTAATTTGGCTGCCATAGCTTGGGCAAATCAAATAATCGTTAAGCACACGCACATTGTGCACCTCATCATTAGGGAAAGTGTCGGTTAAATACTCATCAAGCAATTGTATGTTGTTTACATTGCTCACATCGTACGATGCCAGGGGTTCGCCATTAATTTCATCGGTAGTAAAAAATACCTGTTTGTTATCACTCAGCCAGCCATTGTGGTTAAACTGCCCGGGTGTTATTTGATCATTTATAAACACCGGATTGCTTTTGTTGGTAATATCAATAATGCTAAATTTTCCGGCAAGTATTTCACTTGCCCACAAGGTGTCGTTATACACATAACTGTCATGGCAATAAAAATCATCGTACATGCCCACAAAGGTTGGATTCCAGGGGTCAATATTCAAATCGCAAATTACAACGCCACCATTTGCAATGTTGCTGCCGTTAATATACAGGAAACCATCGGTAGCCTGCACAGTGTGTGCTGTTATTAATTGTCCGGCAATGGCGCCATCGCCATTATAATATTTATAAGCACAAGTGCCGGGCAAAGAACTTAGGTCAACAATCAACACGCCTTGTTCGCCCACGGGTCCTGTGCCTTCAGTGGTTGCATAGGCATAATGGCTGTATACCTTTACCTCGCGCCAAATACTGCTCACCCCGGGTATTGATTGCAAAACAACAGGTGCTGCAGGGTTTTGTATATCAACAATTGCCAACGCATTGCTTACGCCTACCAATGCATAGTTGTGTCCGGTGTTATCAACATACCGCCAACAACCGGCAAGCGATTGTCCGGGAAAAGATACCGAACCAAGCAACGTTAAGTTTTTTTGCGCCCGGGTTGCAACCGCACATGTAATAATTAATAATGTAAGTAGAAATCTTTTCATAAAAGATGATTTAAATGTTTAAGACAAACTTAATAAAAATTAGAGAGAAGCAACCCTTTAATTCTTTAAAAGCCCCAAAGGTTTTTACACAGCGCTTGCACATCTCCTTGCCATTCGCTTAATTAGCCATCAATAAATATTAACCAACCATTAAATTTCTGAAAACATGCGTAAACTACTTTATGTTACCTGCCTTTGGTTATTAGTAACAATTTCTTGTGCTCGTGCCAACTCGCCATTTCTTGCAAAACAAAAAAATAAGGCCTTTGCCAATTTAGGGTTGGGGTTGGGGTTAGATTATGGTGGCTTTGGTGTAAAGCTAAATTTGAATCCGACTAAAAACTTAGGATTTTTTATTGGTGGCGGTTATGCTATTGTCAAGCCCGGTTTTAATGCAGGAGTTACTTTGCGAATTTTGCCCGATAAACAATTTTGCCCCTTTGTTAGTGGCATGTATGGTTATAATGCTGCCGTAAAAATTAAAGGTGCAGCTAAATACAACAAACTTTATTATGGCCCTTCGTTTAGTATTGGTGGTGAGTTGTGGGGTAAATCGCGCACTGGTTTTTGGAACTTTGAATTGATTTTACCCGTGCGCTCTCAGGAATTTAATGATGATTGGGATGCGCTAAAAAACGACCCCGGTATTAAAATTGAACAAGATATTTTACCTGTTGCTTTTACAATTGGCTACCAGTTTAAATTATAATGTATTAAACCTTTTAGGTTTAGCGCCAATTACGCTTTACTCCTGCGTGCCTTTATCATTTCCCAAACAATGGGCAATACCGAAACCAAAATAATTACAATAATTATTTTAGAAAAGTTTCCTTGCACAAAAGGTAAATCGCCAAACAAATAACCAAGGTAGGTAAACACTATTACCCAAATTAATGCGCCTATTACATTAAAGCTGATAAAGCGAGAATAGTTCATGGTACCAATGCCGGCTACAAAAGGGGCAAACGTGCGCACTATTGGAACAAAGCGTGCATAAATAATTGTTTTGCCACCATGCTTATGATAAAACGCCTGTGTTTTTTCTAAGTATTCCTTCTTAATAAATTTTACTTTTCCGCTAAATGCTTTTGGTCCTATGTATTTTCCTACGTGATAGTTAACCGTATCGCCAAGTATAGCCGCAATAATTAAAAGCACAACTATCAGGTGAACATTTAACCCCATGGCTGGATTGGCAGCTAATGCTCCTGCGGCAAATAACAACGAGTCTCCCGGCAAAAAAGGTGTTACCACCAATCCTGTTTCACAAAATATAATCAGGAAAAGTATAACGTACGTTAATGTACCATACTGCGAAATGATGTCGGCAAGGTGCTTATCAATGTGTAGTATAAAATCAATTAGCGCTTGTATGTATTCCATATAATTTTTTCGAAGCGCGAATGTATGGATTTAGTTGGGAGTTTGTGATTAAGAGCTTAGGGTAGTTTTTAAAAAAATACTTCTTACATTTACTCAATGAAATTTGTTCACAAAACAGTTTTAATCCTTGTAGCATTTCTAACATTTATAGTCCTTCAAACATTTTCACAACCCTTACAAAAGCAATGGGATAGAGTATATGGAGGCTTGTCGTTTGAATACCTTTCGACATTTATAAAATTAAGCGATGGGAATTATTTGCTTGCCGGCTATTCCCTATCAAATATTGGAGGAGATAAAACACAAAATTCATTAGGGCTTTTTGATTACTGGATTGTAAAAATTGATACTGCAGGAACTATTATTTGGGATAAAACAATTGGCGGAAGTGCAGACGATAACCTTATAAAAGCAATTGAAACTACGGATGGCGGTTTTTTGCTTGGGGGCATAAGCAACAGCAATCCTGGTTTTGATAAAACAGATTCTGCCCGTGCGTTCAGTTATGATTACTGGATAGTAAAGACTGATGGTTCAGGCAATGTGCAGTGGGATAAAACTTTTGGGACAGAATTTGACGATTCATTTATTGACTTAACAGAATACAACGGCAGCTATATACTTGGCGGTTATACAGGGGCTGGAATTTCTTTTGATAAAACAGAGCCTTCGCGTGGCGATGCCGATTACTGGATTATAAAAACAGATTTACAGGGAAATAAACTATGGGATAAAACTTTTGGCGGAACTTCTTACGACAGATTAGTTGCGATAACACCCGGAGGCAACGATAATATTTTAGTGGGTGGTTATAGCCAAAGCTCGCTTGGTGCCGATAAATCTCAAACCACACGCGGCATGTTAGATTACTGGGCTGTAAAAATTAACAGTGCCGGAAATAAAATTTGGGATAAAACTTTTGGCAGCAACCGCGATGAATATTTGTTTCAACTCGTAAACAAGAATAACCGTTATTACTGGTTTGGGGTCAGCAACAGTGATGTTATGTTTGATAAAACCATACCCTGCCGCGGTGGTGCCGTTAATGTTGATTACTGGATTCTTCAAACGGACACCAGCGGAAATAAAATTAATGAAACAGTTTTTGGCGGATTTTTAGATGATAACGATATTACATCTGTACAAGTTACGCAGGATAATGGCTGGTTAATTGGCGGCACATCTTACAGCTACCCCAGTGGCGACAAAACCGAAGCCAATCTTGGCGTAGAAAATATGTGGGCCATTAAAACCGACAGTGTTTTTATTAAACAATGGGACAAAACCATTTTACCCGATATGCACGAAGAACAAAACCTTGCTATAGAACAAGAAGATGGAGTATATCTTTTTGCAAACACAAGTTTAGCAAATACGGTTGGAGATAAAAGCGCAGTAAACTGGGGTCAAAATGATTATTGGTTGAGTAAATGGAATGTTGTGGTAGGGCTACAAAGCTTCGCACATGGGAATAACTTTAACGTTTACTACGATTATGTTAATGAAAAATTAATTGTAAAAAATAATTCTAAAAAACCGATTCGCTTTACTTTATATAATGCAATGGGCGCAGAGATAACCAACACAATCATTAACTCCTCAAATAGCGTAGTGGAGTTACCGGCATTAAGTCAAAACGGTTTGATTATTTCTCAAGGAGTTTACTTTGCTACTTTTCAATCCCAGAAGCAGGTAATAACTAAGAAAATTTTATTGAAATGATTTTTTTAGCAATCAATCTTCGCTACTCTGTTCTGATGCCTTCCACCTTCAAAAGTTGTTGCAAAAAAAGTATCAATCATTTCCTGCGCTAATTCTTTTGCTACAAAACGAGCAGGAATACATATAATATTAGCATTGTTATGTTGCCGTGCCAACTGGCTTATTTCCTTTTCCCAGCAAATAGCAGCGCGCACTCCTTTATGTTTATTGGCAGAAATAGCAACACCGTTGGCGCTTCCACAAAACAAAATTCCAAAATCTGCCTGGTTGTTTTCAATTACTTCAGCCACCGAATGAGCAAAGTCAGGATAATCAACACTGTCTTTACTAAAAGTGCCTTTATCAGTTACCATATAGTTATTCACCTGCAGGTATTCACGTATATATTCTTTATACTCATATCCGGCATGGTCGGCACCTATTACAATTTTTTTCATTTTGTTTTATTTTTTTAAGATCACATACTAAGAGGAATTAGCCGGGGCTTGCAGTTATTAACAGCAATTAACAATCACTTTTACCAAAAAATTTATCTCCTCAAAATTAAACAATTACAAAACCAATTATTCAACATAAAAACAGTTAACAAAAAGTTTTGCCGTTTATAACATGTGGTTTCTTTTTGTGGTTATCAACATTTACACATTCTCTTAATCCGATTTATAGATAACACAAGCGACTTTATTCCTAATTTTGATAAACCTTTGCACGATACTATTCACAAAAAGTAACAGCTCATTACCAGAAATAAATACACAAAGTATGTTATACACATCTTGTTAATAAACACAAATACTATTAAAAACTAAACACTTACAAATTAATATCTGTTTATATCCTGTTAAGCAACTGTAGTAACTGAATGTATCAAGCGTTTAAGAAAAAAATAATCTAGATTACCAAGATACATAATATAACAACATATCTTATTTAAATAAATAATGATATTTTATATATATTGTAATGAAAAATTCAGGCGTTGATAACAAAACCGAATTGCTATTGGCTGATCACGGATATTTGCCGCACAAAGTTTCTCCCACCGTTGACCTCTTTGCCGAAATTTCCAGACTCAAAAAAGAAAAAAATGCCATCATACTCGCTCACTACTACCAGGATGCCGACATACAGGACATTGCCGATTTTATTGGCGACAGCCTTGGCCTGGCACAGCAAGCGGAAAAAACAAATGCTGACATGATTGTGTTTGCCGGTGTGCATTTTATGGCTGAAACGGCAAAGATTTTAAACCCTTCAAAAAAGGTTGTTTTGCCCGATTTAAAAGCCGGTTGTTCGCTTGCTGATAGTTGTCCTCCACAGGAATTTAAAAAGTTTAAAGAACAGCATCCTGATCATATTGTGATATCGTATATTAACTGCACGGCAAACATAAAAGCTTTAAGTGATATTATTTGTACATCAAGCAATGCAGTAAAAATTGTGGAGAGTGTGCCTAAAGAACAGAAAATAATTTTTGCGCCTGATAAAAATCTGGGAAGATATATTGCAAAAAAAACAGGTCGCGATATGATTTTGTGGGACGGCAGTTGTATGGTGCACGAAATATTTTCGGAACAAAAAATTGTGAAGTTGAAAAACCGGCATCCCAATGCAAAAGTAATTGCTCACCCGGAGTGCGAAGAAATTGTGTTGCAACATGCCGATTTTATTGGGAGTACTACAGGGTTATTAAAGTACACTCAAACAAGCAGCGATAAAGAATTTATAGTAGCAACAGAATCGGGGATTATTCACCAGATGCATAAATCATCACCTGATAAAACGTTTATACCCGCCCCACCAAATAATAATTGTGCATGTAATGATTGTCCGCATATGAAACTAAATACTTTAGAAAAAGTATATTTATGTATGCAATACGAACTGCCTGAGTTGATTTTAAAAGAAGAACTAAGACAGGCTGCTTATAAACCATTAAAACGCATGCTTGAAATAAGTGCCGCAGCGGGGCTTTAATTTTTTTATGAAAAGGTTATTAACTCTACTTATTTTTTTGTTGTTAACAATAGCTAACTGTATAGCCCAAAATGACAGTATTACTAAGTTTTATTACCCATCAGGCAAACTAAGTAGCGAAGGAAATTTAGTAAACGGAAAACCTGATGGATTATGGAAGGCATATTACGAAACCGGAAGAATAAAATCGGAAGGAAATCGTGTTGCAGGCAAGCTTTCAGGCACCTGGAAATTTTACAATGAAGCAGGAATATTAACTTCTGAATACAACTATTCAGAAGGAAAAAAAACAGGCGTTCAAAAAGAATATTACACAACCGGAAAAATAAAATCAGAAGAAACGCTTATTAACGAAATAAGAAACGGACTGTATAAATTATATAATGACAGTGGGTTACTTGTTTTGCAAACGCCATTTGAAAACGGGTTAGAAAATGGTGTGTCGAAAGAGTTTGCTGAAGATGGAAGAATAATTTCTTACCAGGTTTACGATAAAGGTTATTTAAAGAAAGAAGAGCGCATCAACCGTATTGACAAATTTAGTTTGAAGCAAGGATGGTGGAAGGAATTTTTTGCAAACGATAAAATTAAATCGGAAGTAAAATATGTGGATGATAAGCGCGAAGGCGTAATGAAATATTATAAAGAAAATGGTGATGCACTTAAAACAGAAATTTATCGTAACGGAGAAATTTTTGTTGATACAACTTCTAAAATTGACTTGCAAATTGCGCGTGATTATCATAAAAATGGAAGACCAAAATCATCTGTCAACGTAATTAACGGAGTAAAACAAGGAGTTTTCAGAGAGTTTGACGATAAGGGAAATGTTGTTTCAGGGAAAACTTTTTTGAATGACGAAATAGTTGCAGAAGGAGTAACTGATATTTATGGAAACCCGCAGGGCCCCTGGAAATATTATTATCCTAACGGAAATATTAAATCAGAAGGGGAGTATAAAGATGGCAAACGTATTTGTTTATGGAAATTTTCTTTTTCCGATAATCGTTTGCAGCAACAGGGTAATTACCAAAATGGATTACCATCGGGAGAGTGGAACTGGTATTTCCGGTCAGGAAAAATTTTAAGAACAGAAAAATTTATAAATGGAAAGGAAGATGGGGCTTCCACTCAATTCAGCGACAGCGGAACTGTTATTGCCACCGGAAATTACATTGACGGCAACCGCGAAGGTTTGTGGAAATTTACCAATGGAGATTATATTGCAGAAGGAAATTATGTAGAAGGAAAACAGGATGGCGAATGGAAACAAACATATCCTGATGGAAAAACCGCGTTTACAGGAAAATACTTTGAAGGCTTTGAAGAAGGGGAACACAACTATTATTATCCTAATGGAAAAATACGCCAGCAGCGGTTTTATAAACAAGGCTTACGAAGCGGGCTATGGAAAACATATTCAGAAGACGGGTCTTTAATTTTAACTACAACCTTCAATGCTGATGACGAAGATAAAATTGACGGGATAAAACTTGAGACAATTAAATAAAGTTCAACTACTCTTTTTGTATAACAAATGTGATGGCAGTTTAGTAGATTATTTTTATTATGGATATAAGTATATCTAGGCAGGTAACAATACTTTATTTAACCAGGTTGCCGCTTTTTATAACACCATTGCCTGCTCCCAAAACAGTTATTCCAATAATCGCGAGATCAATAATTACATTGACCAATTTTTAATACACAAATAAATCTATTGTTTGCTTAACTTAACGTGCTCAATAAAACTTTCGGAAGAAAGGCGAAGGAAATACACACCATCGGCAAGTGAATGAAGGTTATTAAGGCTTATTTTGTTTTCTCCTTTTTTAAAATCAGTTTGTATATCAGTAACTTTTGCACCGTGCTTGTTGAACAACTGCAACGAAACATCATATTCTTTATCTGATATTACAACAACATCAAAATAACTATTAAAAGGATTAGGATAGCATCCTAAAACAGTAACAGATTCTCTATTTGACAGGGGCAGAGCAATAATTTTGCTGTATGAAAAGGCTCCATTAAAATCAGTTTGTTTCAATCTATAATACGCTACATTATTTCCCGATAGAGATACATCCTTATCAAGAAAAGAATAATTTAACTGGGTATTAGATGTTCCCGCACCTTTTTGAATATTAACAGGTTCAAACTTTTTAGAATCCCAACTTCTTTCAAGAGTAAAAAAGTCATTATTGAATTCATTGGCGGTAATCCAATTTATTATACCATCGTTTTCTTTTAAAGAAGCACTAAAATTTAGAAGTGATATTGGTAAAGGAGAGCCATTTCCTAATCCTGTAAAATCACCAAAAGAATTCATGTTATTCCAGGTAAGCACATTGGATCCTGCATTAACACTACCCGTGCCTTGCATAAATGCCGCTCCACTTCCACCACTTCCCATCCATGCGGTTAAATTCCTGAAAGGATACAACCCCGTTTCTGCGCCAACAACATCGGCATCAGCATACGTGTAAGTTGTATTAAATACAGGAGCTATAATTCCTGTAGGCTCTATTTTCCAGTAGCGTGAAATGTAAGTTGTGGCAGTACCTAAATTAGGATGTGGTAAATCATACAAGCTTGAATTAATAAAAGAATTTGAAAATGTTGCCGATGTTAAATTCAAATTATATGGAGTATAGTTTATTAAATCGCCAAGCGGAAACAAATAACTACCCGTTGCAGGAACGTAGCGTTTAAAAGTTCCGTTAACGGCTGCCTTATACCCAATAATATAACTGGCAGCACTTCCTCCTGTGAGTGTTCCTGCAAAACCCAAAGTGCCAAGCGAAAGCATATTTGTATTTAAATCAACGTTACCCGATGTTAAAACAAGTTCATTAGCAACATCAATATTGGTTCCGGCAGCAAGCTGAACATTTACGGTTGCAGGAGAAATTTCGAGATCATAATAAGTTTCGGTATTTCCATTAACAGTGCAAGTTATAATCTGATCACCGGCACCAGTTTTATCAAATACTACAAGATTAGTGTTTGGTATAAAGGCACATGGAGGTACCGTTACACCGGCAGGATTTGTTCGAGTCCAGTTACCGCCAATAGTAAAAGGTCCTGTAAGCAGGGTAAATCTTCCATCAGTAATTGAAAGATTATTTCTTAAAGCACGTACATCATTAATAGTTAAATCGGTATTGGTGTTGTTTACCTCTACATTCCATGGAATACCCGGCAAGCCCGAATAAATAGCACCGGCAGCCCATGTTTTGTCAGTAGCATTAACCTGGTAATCTATTGTGTTGGCAAAACGAAGTGTAGATGCGGGTACAGGACCACTATAATAACATGAATTAGGAGAAACACTACCGCCTAAATTTATTTGAAGAACACCCTGAACAGTTGTAAGGTTTGTAATTCCATCAAAGCCAAAATCCATTCTGCCATCAGCCAATGTTACTAAAACATTTTGGTTGAATATAAGCGACCCTGTTCCGCTATTATTCCTAACACTTTTTGTAAAATAACTTGGCTGGTTAATATTGTTTGTTCCTGTAATATCAAAAGATCCAGCATTAATTCCTCCGGGATCAGAATTAATAATAGTGCGCACGCCATTTACATAGATAAAGCCAGTGGTTGAAATGGAGTTATTTCCATCCAAGGCAAATGTTCTCCCATTAATATCTAAACTTCCGTTGTTAATAATCTGAAAAACATCACCTGCTGTTGCTTTTACGGTAATGTTTGTTAGTTCTCCAGCAGCATTGCTTGGCTTTAAATAGGTGCCCGCAAGAGGTTTGTCAATTATCAGGTAATCAAAAATTTCAGTTCCATTGCCCATTACTCTCACAGTTTGATCTGCGGAACCTTTAAACCAAATAGCACGCTGGTTAGGATTAAATGTACCAGAAACCCCCGTCCGCTGCCAATCTCTGCCAACATATAAATCAGCGCCTGATGTTGCGTTCATTTGAAGCGTTCCGTTTGTTATGTACATTGTTCCGGCAAGTCCGCGTGGGATATTGGGCATGTTAAGCGTAGTATTGTTCGAAATAGAAACATCGTTAGGGTTACCAACTCCAGCCGTAACCGCAGCACCAGTCCATTCGGCATTTACATTATAAGCACCAGTAGTGTTATAGTTCAACCTTGAAGAAGCTCCATAATTAGGAGGAATGTTTACAAAGCTGCCAAGGTTGAGTGTAAAAATTCCGACCATGGTTGGTCTTACGCCTGCTACTAATGTAGTGCTGTTATTTATTATGCAGTTGTTAAAAGTAGTTGCAGATGTTCCGTTAATGGTAACAGCAGCCATAAACTCTACGGTTTCGCTAATACCACCTGCATTAAACGTTCCATTGTTGGTAAACAACAATCCATGCACCTGCAATAAACGACTACTTGCCATGGTTAACGTTTTGCCAGTGCCAATAGTTAAACTTTTACATACGGCATTTCCTCCCAAATCAATTAAAGGCTGATTAGGCACTGCTGTGTTAGGAATTATTGCGTCTATGGTAGTAGTTGGAACCACAGCAGGGCACCAGTTGGCTGCCACATGCCAGTTGGTATTTACCGCTCCGGTCCATGTAACCGAAGTAACTGTTCCAGAAAACTCATCAGCACCAATATCGGGAGGGTTGGTGCGTGTTTGCCCGTCATAATCAACTGTTATGGATAATGCTGTGCCGCGCTTTGATAAATCGCAACCGCTTGTTATATGCAGGTCGTTGGCTACGTTTGCAAACACAGGTAAAAAGCTTACTGAATTAGCATCCCTAGTGGTGGCTTGCCAGGCAACAAGTGTATTGTAAGCGGCAGCGCCAATAAACGCAACCCTGATGCTTATGCCGAAATAAAAATTATTATAATCGCATAGTGTAACATTATTAAACTGCGTAATACCTAAAAAATACAAACATGCGCTTGCTGCGTTAGGTACATTTCTGTTATTATAAAAAATATTATTCACAACCTGCACAGAACCACCCCCTCAAATCTTAAACAATAAGCACTGCCATAAGGAGGTGAAGCTGCCGATTCATTTCCTGACAAGGCAATACTATTGAAACAAATTCGCGGAGAGCCTCCAAAAACATAAATTCCAGAAATGTTAGCATGAACAGTAGTAATAGTACTCCCTAGGCAAATCATATTATTAGCAATTGATGGACTTCCACTTACAACCCTAATCCCTTCAATTAAACCGGTATTTCCCAAGGAATTTATTTTTATGCCATAAATTAAATTCCGATGTACGCTATGAATACCAGTATTAATGTGAATACCTCCGGCATATACAGAGCCACTAACAATATTGGTGTTTTCCAAATTAAAAATTTGATTTTGTGCGATGCTGTCTGCGCCAGTTGATGTGGTTGAAATACCAAGCAAGGAACTTGTTAATCCAATATTAACATTGGGCGCATTGGTAAATAAATTTGATATGCTGTTGCCGGAAACAATATTTGAATAGATACTTGTCCTTATGCCTATTACCTGATGCGCAAGCGCATTGGTTGAGCCATTGTAGGCAACATTTGAAATGGTGTTATTTCTGATTACAGCAGCACTACCGGTAACATTAGCCTGAAAAATGCCCATTGTATAAAAACCATTGGCACCAGCTAAATTTCCTGTTGAATTTAAAATGCTGTTAGCTATAGTTGAACTGCCAATAATATTATCTGTTACTGTTGCTGTTCCCCCATTGATGTAAACGCCATAAAAACTTACGCGCGCAGTGCTGATTACGGGGGCATTAGTGAGTGAAATACCTGAAATAAAATTGTTTGCAATACTGCAATTACTTAATGCGGTATTATTTGCTATTCCTGCTACAACACCACCTGCATTTGAAGCAACATTAACTACAATGCTTCCTGTTGCTGTTGAAGAACCAATAATGTTTGGAGAAGCAGTTCCTATTAAAACGTTTCCGGATTCTACATTTATACCTGAAAACAAATAAGGCGAGGTTGATTTACTGGAATTGCTGTTTAGAACAATATTAGCAATAGTATTTCCCTGAACATTGGCAGAGCCAACAACAGACGAGACAAGCAACTGCATTCCCACCAGCTTATTTCCATTTGAAGTTGATGCAAAACTCATAGGCGTTCCGCTACAGTTAGCCGATGTTCCACCTATGTAATTATTAGTAATGTTAAAACCTGTACCGTTACTTCCTGTAATTCTTATTCCATACCAATAATCAAATGCAGCAACAGTATTTTTTGTATTTGTCCAGTAAATACTGTTTCCGCTAATTGTCCAGTTTTCGTTTGCGCCATTAGTTAGGTGTATACCTCCGCAAATAGTGGCACTTGCATAAAAACAGTTAACTAATTGATTATTTAAAACAGCATTATTTGAATTCCATTTGGATTGAGGAGCGCCACTTGTACCGAATGATACAATTCCAAAAATAGGGTCGCCATTAGAGCTTTCACGGATAACATTATTTTCTACGGTAATGTTATCGTTACCGCCATTGGTTCCTGCCGCAGAACTAAAAAAAACAACACCGGCATTTGCTGCAACCGATGACCCCTTAATTGTACAATTTCTTACCACATTATTTTGTGCGTCATTTATAAAACGAATGGTTCCGTTAGATGCAGCAGCATTAGTATTATCAATAATCAGTGAATTACCTCCTGCGTTTAACCCATTAATTGTTACAAAATCAGCACCGTTTATATCAATCATTTGTGAGGCAGCGTTTCCCTGCACAAGCCTGTTTCCGCTTGGGTTAATTGTAAGCGAAGAATAATTAGACGTTCCCCCGCTTGCCAGCAATGAAATGTTTCCGGTTTCTGTAGTAACATCACCTAATACAGTTGCTGTTAAAACACCCCGGTGGGTTCCTGCATTAATAGCGCTAAAAGCGCCCGGACTAACAGTGAACGTTGCATACAGTGCGCTGGAAGCAGGTGTTGTTCCATTAACGAGTATAGCAGAAGCATACGTAAAATTAACACCTGCATTGTCAGCAAAATTAAGTGTGGCCAAGCTTCTGTCACTTTCGGTATGTGCGTTAAGCTGCGCTAATGTTCTTGTTGATGAAAAGAGATAATAGTTAACAGTGCTGGCGCCCACCTGTGTTGGAATGGTTACCGTGCCAGTTGTGCCCACTATTGTTGCTTGTGCTAACGAAGTTCCTGCACTAAAGTCGTTAGTATTACCACGATAGCGAACAAAGAAATTTTCTTCTACTGAAGGAGTTGCACTAAGCGTAAAAGAAATAGTAACCGAACCATCGTTATTAACAACCCTTTGCGCTGCGCCTGTATGTGTAATTAATACAGGATTATTGGTAGTTCTGCCAACATAGTAATTTGCATTTACACATCCGGCATCCTGTAATGTAAATGTGTAAAATCCTGTTGCGCTCATATTTAAGCCCATGTCGTTTCCGCCCACAGTAAAATATGTTGAGCCGTTAACAGCATCAACAGCACCTTGCCCCACCCCTGTAAATGCCCACTTACGCGCATAAGTTCCTATAGAACCACAGTTGGCACCATTGGTAAACAAAAAACCATTACCGGCTCCACCGGGCATGTTAAGCGGTGTTACATTTCCCCCAGATATTTGAACGTTTATTGTATTTTTCCACTGACCTCTACCATCAGTTGGGTTGCCTGCGTTTACACTAATTCTCCTGTAATTTAAAACACGATAATCACCAACGGCACAGTTTACAGGCTGGACATATCCATTTATAGCACCTACAAAATTTACCCCGCCAGTGCTACCAGAACAGGTATTAATATTTTGAGCATTAACAACCTGAAATGAGCAAACTAAAAATAAAACATAAAATCTAAGTATAAATCGCAGCATTAACGTTAACTAAAATCCGATTGGCTAAGATATAATTTACCTCTTAAAGAACCGTACTTTTTACGTATAATTTTGTATTAAGTTTATATTAATCCAAATGATGTAGTGATAAGCCTGGTAAATGAATAAAAAGCACCGATTAATTACCGGGTTTCAGAGCGTTCTTTTATTGTTCCGTTTTGTAAAAAATAACTTATCCTACCTCATAATTACAATACCCAATCGCTTAGTAATTTGATGAACCAAAGCATCAAAAAGTTTTTGTTTTTCCATTAACTCATCAAGTATTGAATCTACATCTCTAAGATTTTTTATCTGCTCCTGGTTTTCCCTTTTCATTTTAAGAATTCTTCTGAGTTTTAAATAAAACACAGGACTTACCACCGCCTCGTTAAAATTCAACTCTTCTGATTTTACGTAAATGTGTTTCGATTCCCAGTTGTGCAAATCGTATTTATTAAAAAGCAATTCAATTGATTTGTTCTTTATGTTTTCTTCTTTGTGAGATTTCAACTCATCTAATATTTCCCGAAACTCTTTTCCGCTTGCCCCAATAAAATAAGTAAAAACTCCTGCTAATACTTCATCATCAAAACCAACACCATCGGTAAGTATTTCATTCAACATAAAATCTCTTACAGCAAGTTTCAATGGCTCCCCTTCATCGGGCTGAAAATAAAATTCCCTGTCGCCATAGTTTAAAAGGACTCTTACAATTTCTTTTTCCTGGCAAGCAGTTGAATCATCGGAAACCACAGGCTGGTTAGCCGACATTACGCTGTCAAATAATTCATCAGATACTACATTGTTTTCTTCTTGTTGGGTAAATTGTTTGCGGAACGAATCTCTGCGCAGCTTATTCATTTCACTCACCAGCACCTGCTCATTCATCTCCATCATTACAGCACATTGCTTAATGTAAGCAGAGCGCAAAATGGCATCGGGTATTTTTGCAATGCTTCCTACAATATCTTTTATAAGTGCTGCTTTTTTAACGGGGTCATTAGCCGCTTCCTGTAATAGCAATGCTGTTTTAAAATTGATAAAATCTTTTGCATTGTCTTTTATGTATTGTAGCAAGGCACCGGCAGAAACTTTTTTGGAGTAGCTGTCAGGGTCTTCACCATCGGGGAACAAAACAATTTTTACATTAAGCCCTTCTTCCAATATTAAATCAATACCGCGCAACGATGCTTTAATACCGGCAGGGTCTCCATCATAAAGTATGGTTACGTTTTTTGTGTAGCGCCCTATTAAACGTATTTGGTCTTGAGTAAGCGATGTGCCCGATGATGCCACCACATTTTCAATTCCTGTTTGATGCAATGAAATAACATCGGTATATCCTTCCACTAAAAAGCATTCATCATTTTGAATGATTGATTTTTTTGCAAAGTAAATGCCATATAAAGATTTACTCTTGATATAAATTTCCGATTCGGGGCTGTTTAAATATTTAGGGCTTTTAGGATCGGCTTGTAAAATACGTGCACCAAAAGCAATTACCCTCCCAGAAACATTGTGCACCGGAAAAATTACCCTGCCGCGAAATCTATCATACAATCGTGAAGGTGTTTCTTCATTGCCATTTTCTTTCTCAATGGTTAAGCCCGATTTTACGAGCACTTCTTTTGTAAAGCCGTTTTCAATAGCAATTTGTGTAAACCCATCCCAATCTCTTAACGAAAAACCCAACTGAAATTTCTGAATGTTGTCATCGCTAAAGCCACGCTCTTTAAAATAGGTAAGTCCAATTGCTTTGCCTTCTTCCGATTCAAAAAGGGTTTCGGTAAAATATTTCTGAGCATAAGAACTTACAACGTATAAACTCTCGCGCTCGTTCTGTTCAATAATTTGTTCGGGAGAATAATTTTCTTCTTCTACCTCAATGCCATATTTTTTTGCAAGGTGTTTTAATGCTTCAGGATAAGTTAAGTGGTCGTGCTCCATTAAAAAGCCCACAGCATTACCTGCTTTACCACAGCCAAAGCACTTGTAAATACCCCGCGCAGGTGAAACGGTAAATGATGGTGTTTTTTCGTTATGAAAAGGACAGTTACCAAGTAAATTGGCCCCACGTTTTTTCAACGCCACGTAATCGCCAACCACCTCTTCAATGCGAGCGGTTTCTATTATTTTATCTATGGTGCTCTTGGTAATCAAAGCTCAACTATACTTTTTCTTTTTCGGTTGGTAATTTCTTTTTTTGGAATGTTGCTGTTTATAAAAGCGGAAACGGCACGATAATAATTTTTTTCTTCGTCATTGGTATTCGTAATAAAACCCTTGGCTTTATCCGTCCATAATTTTTTTACGGGTGCAGCCGATTCCTGAAACACTTTAACTGCATCGCCAACCTGGTTTTGCAAACCGGAATTAGCGGTTACAGCAATCATCAAAGGAACCATACTTTTTTTTACCAGCGAGGATAAAGTTAAAGAATCTATACGCACCTCTGTTTTATATTCGTACAAAGGAATGGTAAAAGGATTAACCAATACTGATAACGCGCCCCAGCGACTTTCAGCCATGTTTTGCAAATATTCTTCCACAGCGTTTACCGGGTCGTTTAATATTAATGCTTTTGGTTTTATTTCTGAAGCAATTCTTGCAGCTAAATAACAATTAAAACCAGTGCCTATTACAGCAAGGTTTTCAATTTCCCGGTATAAAAAATGGTATCAACCACTGTTTTTAAACATTGAATGGTTTTTTTTTCAAGTGAAAAAATATCACCGGTGCTGTTGCCATGTGCGGGCATATCAAAACAAAAAACATAAAAACCATAATCGTTAAACAACCTACATGATTCCATCAAACTAATTTTGCTGTCCCCCAAATTAGGGATGAATAAAATGGCAGTTCCCGATGGATTTTTAGGTTTGTTATAATACCATCCATTAAGAATGTGATCATCAGAAGTTTTGCAGTGAACATCAACAACACTTACGTTCATTTGCGATGGATGATACAAAAGCTGAACGGGGTCTATTGTGGTATCGTTATATGTCTGTGTAATGAGCTCCTGATTTTTGAGGCTAACATAGGTGCTGTCAATTCTTATAGGATGAATTATAGGAGTGATAGTTGCAAGAGAGAGATAAAGAGCTAACACAAAACCAAGCAACAAAACAAAAGCACCAGGTAAAATAATTTTTAATAAAGCGGCACGGCTCAATTTATTCTTTAACCTCCTTAATCTTTATAAAAAACAAATCTTCAGCAACTTTAAAGTTTTTTTGAGAGAGGTTGGGCATTTCAATTGTTTGCCATTGTGTGGTAGGATAAATAAATTCTCTTACGCCTATTCCTATTGTTGCTTTAACAGGCATATCAAAACCATCAACATCTGCTCTCCATCGGTATTCAATAGCAAATGGTGTTTCGCTTTTTACACGATACTCAAACACAGGTAAATCTTTGTAACGCAAATACTGCTCAAAAACTTTTGATAAATCTTTGCCCGATTTTTTTGACATGTAATTTTCAATTTGAGATGTAGTTACTGTTTGCAAAGCAAAATCTTTCTGTAATCCTTTAATGATGGAGAACCACACATCATCATCGGCAATAATATTTCTGATAGTGTGCAGCATCAATGAACCTTTGGCATACATATCGCCACTGCCTTCGCAATTTACATCACATGGCCCTACAACAGGCAAATCGTTTTTTACTTTTTTCTTTTGAGCATTTAAGTAACGTATAGCTGTTGCGTTGTTAGAAGTACACTCCACATACAAAGCTTCTGCGTAACTTCCAAAACCTTCGTGTACCCACATATCTGCAATATCTTTAGTAGTTATGTTGTTCCCCCACCATTCATGAGCAGTTTCGTGTATAATAATATAATCCCACGTTTGCCCTATGCCAGAAAAGTCTGTTCCGGCATAGCCGGTTTTATATTCATTGCCATAAGCAATAGCGCTTTGGTGCTCCATTCCTAAATAAGGTGTTTCAACCAATTTATACCCATCGCGGTAAAAAAGGATAATCGCCAAAATATTTTTCAAAACACTGCAACATTGGCTTAACCTGTTCAAATTGTTTCTGAGCTTTTTCTAAGTTGTAGGATTTTACATAGTAATCAAGCGTGAGTTTTTTGCGGTTTTCACTTTCATATACATCACTAAACTTTTCAAACTTTCCTACATTAATCGTAACATTATAATTGTTGATTGGATAACTCACAAACCACTTGTAAGTATCAGCAGTTTTAGATGTATCAATTACTTCGCGCAGCCTTCCGTTAGATACGTTCATTAATCCTTTGGGTACAGTTACACTTATTTGCATACTGTCAGGCTCATCGCTCTGATGTTCTTTGCAGGGCCACCATAAACTTGCGCCTGTTCCCTGGCAGGCAACAGCAATCCAAGGGTAACCCGCATCATCATAAGTCCATTTAAAGCCACCATCCCACGGAAGAATTTTTCCTATAGTTGGTTTACCCGAATAGTAAATTGTTATGGATGATGATTGTAAAGCAGAAATAGTTTTAGGCAATGAAATGTAAATAGCGCCAAACTCTCTTTTGTATATAACGGGTTTTTGTTCAAATAAAATTTTGTCAACCTGCATGTTTTCAAACAGGTCAACTTGTAGCTTGTTAAAATCAGCTACAGATTTAAAGTAGATGGTGTTGCTTCCTTTAATTCTTTGCGTAGTTGTGTCAATGGTAATTTGCAAATCGTAAAACGTTACATCATAACATGTTCGCAGTTGAGTAAGTTTACCGCGAAGTGTATCGGCTTTTGTAAACGTTTGTTTATTATGCAACAATTGCGCTGTGCTATCTGAATAATAAAACAAAAAACAAGAAGTAATAACGTAAATATTTTTTGCATACGGATTAAATTTCAACTCAAATGTACTGTTTGTACAAAAGTAATCCGTTTGGTAAAAGTTAAAGTTTACACAATTTTAGCCCTAAATCATTTCATATTGAGTAACGGAAAATATCTTTCTTCTATCACCTTAATATGCCAGCGCTGATGCCCCGGAATGCAAAACCCTATAGAGGCTACAGAGTACATGCCTTTAAATCCCCATCCTTTTTTTTCTAGCATGGCAGGTGTAAAGGATTTATAGAGCACCTTAGTTGATTCGTGAACTAATTTTAATTCCTCAAAAAGTTCTTTTACAGTACGCCTGCCCGCATCTGCATTTTTTGCATAATCATCTTCCTCAAAACTGGGTAAGCGAACCGCTTCTCCTCTTGCAAAAGCAAGGGCGCGATAACAAAAAATCCTTTCCGTATCTATCATGTGTTGCAATATATCTTTAACAGTCCACTTGCCGGGAGCGTAAATTTTATCTCCAAGCGATTCACATTTTTCCATAAACGCAGTGCTCAATTCGTCTATGCTTATTTGCAAAGCGCACTGATAGGTCTACATCATCGCATAAATTTATGTAACGATCAAAGTATTCGGGCATGGGCGTTAATTGTGAGCGTTTCATTTCAGGGAGTGTTTGTTAATTGTCAAAGAAACAAATTTTTGTTTAGTAGTTTTTTAAAAGTGGGAAAATAACAGGCACATATTTTTTACTATTGCTATTCAAATTATTAAACACTTTCAAAAATGAAAACACTTTACAAAATCATTTTCTTTACTTTTTTATTTAATTCTGCATTTGCTCAACAAGAAAAATACAGTCGTGTAAAAGTGTGGTTAACCAATAAAAACATAACCGAGCTGGCTTCTCTTGGCATTGATGTTACGGAGGGGGACCATCGCCCAGGTGTTTGGTTTATTACGGAAATGAGCCAGAGTGAACTCAACAGACTAAAACAAGCAAGTTTTAAAACAGATGTAATAGTTGATGATGTAAAAGCATTTCGCATTCAGCAAAAACCATCCCCCAAAAGAACTGCTGCTTTCCCTTGTGCAACATCATCAGCACCTGATTATCCGCAACCACAAAATTTTACACTCGGGAGCATGGGTGGTTTTTTTACTTACCAGGAAATGCTGGATATGCTTGACAGCATGGCTTCAAAATATCCTAACCTTATTACAGTTAAACAACCAATAAATGCGTTAACAACCAATGATGGCAACCAACTGTTATGGGTAAAAATTTCTGACAATCCTAATACCAATGAAACTGAACCAGAGGTTTTATACTCTGCATTGCACCATGCCCGTGAGCCTGCAGGGTTATCAAACCTTATTTATTATATGTGGTACTTGCTGGAAAACTATTCTACCATTACAGAAATTCAAAGTTTGGTTGATAATACCGAAATGTATTTTGTGCCATGTGTTAATCCTGATGGTTATCAATACAACGAGCTTACTGATCCTTTGGGGGGCGGTTTCTGGAGAAAAAACAGGCTTGATAATTTAGACGGAACTTTTGGTGTTGATCCTAATAGAAACTACGGGTATAATTGGGGATTTGATGATACCGGCTCCTCTCCTTTTACCGGAGACGAAACGTACCGCGGCACAAACCCATTTAGCGAAGTAGAAAACCAAACGATGCAAGACTTTTGCAATGCCCATGAGTTTAAACTTGCATTTAATTATCACACTTTTGGGAATCTGTTGATATATCCGTGGGGGTATATTCCTGATTTTTATACTCCTGACTCTGCTTTGCTTGTAAACTACGGCTCACTTTAACAACATATAACAACTACACCTACGGCACCGCAAACCAAACGGTAAATTATATAGTTAATGGTAACAGCGATGACTGGATGTATGGCGAACAGTTAACAAAGAATAAAATATTTGCAATGACACCAGAGGCAAGCACATCAGGTTTTTGGCCTGCTGATTTTGAAATAGTTGATATTGCAAAAGATAACATGTTTGCAAACATCACACTTGCAAAGTTAGCCGGCAAATATGCTGCTGCCGATGATGCTTCTCCGAAAAGAATTCCTGCCGCGAGCGGATATCTTAATTATACACTTAATATTTTAGGATTAGATACTACAGGAACTTTTACTGTAAGCATTACTCCCATAAGCACTAACATGTTAAGTGCAGGCGCAGCTAAAGTTTATAGCAATGTTAATGCAGGACAGAGTATTAATGACTCTATAAGTTTTATACTCTCAGGAACCATACAACCGGGCGATCAGTTTACGTATGCTCTAACCGTCGACAATGGATTGTATTTAACTACCGATACCATCACGAAAGTTTATGGAACAGGAGTAATTATTTTTTCTGATAATGCTACCAACCTCTCTAGCTGGACGGTATTGGGTGGTGGCTGGAACACAACAACAGAAGATTTTACTTCTAGCCCGAGTTCAATAACCGATTCTCCATTTAATCCTTACGGTCAGTTTACTTCGCAATCAATAATTACTTCTAACCCGATTGTTATTAATAATGCATCAAGAGCATGGCTTACTTTTAAAGCAAAATGGCAAATTGAAAATAATTTTGATTACGCCTCGGTTTCTGCTTCAACAGATAACGGTATAACATGGACACCGTTATGTGGAAAGTACACAAACGAAGGAACCGTTGATCAGGACTTTGAACAACCTGTTTACGATGGTTTTCAAAATATATGGATTGCCGAAGACATTGATTTGGATTCTTACATTGGGCAATCAGTTAAGTTCAGATTTTATTTTGGCAGCGATGGATTTCTCGAATACGATGGTTTTTATTTTGATGATTTTAAAGTTGAAAAAATTCCTTCGTCAGTAGGAGTAATTAACGCTGAAGGCACAACAGGGTTTGTTTCATCTCCTATGCCAAATCCTTCAAATGGCAATACTCAAATTTCATACAGCGTTACAAAATCAAATAGTATTTTTAAAGTTATGAATGTATTAGGTGAAGTTGTGTTAATGCAGGCTTTAAGCGAAAAACAAAACACTATTGATGTAAGTACCACCAAACTTAGTGCAGGCGCCTATTCTTATTTTATTGAGTTTGGAAACGAAAGGCAGACAGAAATTAAAAAGATGCTGGTGACTAAATAGCTATTCGCTTTAGCTATTTTGTTTTAGATTTAATTACAAAGTCCTCTTGGCTAAAGTTATAAACTATTCCGGTTGTAATTTTTAAAGCGCTTTGCATTTTTCCCGGCATCCTTTCTTCGGCTGTTTTAACTTGAACAACACAATTCCATTGAATGTTTTTGTAAAAAACATCTACACCTGCACCTGAATAAAGCACGTTCATTTTTGTTAACCGAGCGTTAACATCGTTGTAATATATTCCGTTAGAGTAGTGTTTGATTTGTTAACTAAATGCCAACCGCCAATTATTGATAAATCTCCTGTTCCATTCAGGTATGAAGTGTGTCCTGAGTAATTACTGCTATTGAAATAGTATGGCTGAGAAAATGTGATTTCAATCCTTTCATGCAAAAAGAATTTTCCGCGCAATTCCAATACCCGGTATTCCTCATAATCATCTTCATTAAAAAGTGTATTTCCGTTATCATGATTGAGATGTGAGGTTTTAAAATTCCCTGACGGCAACAATGTTGCATTTTTGTTAGTGCCATAGTAATTACTAAATGTTCGTAAACGATAATACAACCCAATATTGCTCTGGTTATCGTAAGGAGTTATTCCCATAAAACCACCGCAAATATCACAGGCTGACAACCCATAAGGAAACAAAAAAAGGAAAAACAGCTTTAGTGAAAGCGACTTTATAAAAATTCTCATTTATAGTTATTGCACCTCAGCAAATCGTTTATCTTTTATAAATTTATTGTCGGTTAGGGTTTGTAAAAAAGAAATTATTTCCTGCTGTTGTGTTGTAGAAAGTGTAATTCCATTTTGCAATGAGGTATGCAATGTTGGAGATTGTTTTATTCCTGTTGCATAATGATTAAGAACTTCGGTCAGGTTCTTAAACCTTCCATCATGCATATAAGGATAACTTTTTTCTACATTTCGCAAAGAGGGCACTTTAAATTTCCCCAAATCATTAACGTCATTTGTAATTACAGCTCTGCCGCTATCTGCAAAAGTTTGATCTAACCCGTTATTGATAAAATTAAAATTAGTAAACAATGGCTCAGTATGACATGAAGCACAATTTTGTCTGAATAAATTCAAACCATTTAATTCCTGTTGACTGTATGTAGCATTACCTGCAATGTAATCATCATATTTGCTTTGATAAGAAACAAGCATACCAGTAAATTGTGTAATAGCGCGCAACATTAATTGCGAATCAATAGCATCAGCTCCAAATGCTTTATTAAACATAGAAGGATAGGAGGAATGTGCTTGCAATTTTGATACAACATTGGCAACAGTTTCATCCATCTCAACTGGGTTGGTGATAGCAGCAACAGGTTGCAATTCTATGTGATGAACACCACCATCCCACATCAAATCAGGCATCCAAATTAAATTAGACAATGAAGGGGCATTGCGTTTACCATTTAAATCATTTATTCCATGGCTTACAGCATGATCTAAATGCGCAAAGCCCGCAAACTGCTGGTGACAATTGCCACACGCTATGGTATTGTCTCTAGAAAGTATAGGGTCATAAAAAAGTTTTCTGCCCAGTTCAAATCCATCTTTGGTAATGTTATTGTTCTCAAAATTATAAACCGGTGCAGGCCATCCATCCGGTATAATCAAATTATAAACATCATCATCAGTAATTACATCAACATCTTTTTTGCAGGATATTACAAATGAAAGTATAAGTAACAACAACAAACTTTTTTTAGCATTAGCCATGATCTGAGTAATTATAAAAACACCAACTTGCTAATACAGTTTTTAATTGGTAGCGAATTGGTGTTTTTTAAGTCCTGAAAAATTATTCAGCATCATTATGTACGTGGTCAATACTGAACATATCTGAATAATTATCCACTATGCTGGTAACATCATGTCCCGACATCACATTATTTGTCATTGAGAAATCAATTGTGTTTGGTGTTTTAAACCACTCGGCAGCATTTACAAACATGTGTATTTCGGGCGAAATATTTTTACGCACGGTAGCAGATTCAGGCAAAACAAGAGTTACAATTCTGCTATTGTCTGGAGATTTGCCCCCCGTATGGAAAGTAATATTTCCTGATGGAGATTGAGGAGAAGCTCCTTCTAACTTAGCAAAGATGTAACCGGTTGACCAACCCCAGAACATTGCGTTGGAAGGATCAAGTGCTCCGCCTTGCGCGCCTCCGTTGTTGGCAGCGCTATCAACACCAATTACAAATTGCATCTCAGTATAATCGCCTGCAGGAATGTTTGCCATAGATAGATCTTTACTACTTGCGGTAGATTCTTCTACAAGAAAATATCCTAAGCCACTATCCCTGTTTTGTTCAGCATTAACCCAAGTGCCGTCTGTTTTTTTGAATTTAAAATTGCTCAGATAATAGTTGAACTTATTAATTTGAAATGTATCACCATTAGCATTAATGTAATTTGTACCAAAGGCGAGGGTGGCGCTGCCAACTTTATGATTTAGCTCAATTCGCATGGCATTGGGCTGCATTAAGTCATCGTCATTGGTATTATCATCTTTTTTGCAGCCGGTAAAAGTTAGCGAAGCAATTGCCGTTGCAATCAGTATTTGTGTTTTAAATATATTTTTCATTGTTTATCGTTTAAATTTTTTTGTTGATTTATTTATAAGAGTTAAGGCATAACAATTATAGTAATATAATACGCCTTTGTTTGAAAAAAGTTTTGTGAAAAAAATAAAAAAAAACAACTATGCCTTTGGGGGCTGAAAAATATCCGATGAAAAAAAAGAAACCTTCTTTTGGTTATTGGAGATAATAAATGCTGCTTCTTTAAGAGGATAAACTAAAGGCACTGAGGTAAATATTCCGGAAAAAATCATTACATCAGATAACTGCTTTACACCGGCCAGAGATTTACTCTGTTCTTCCTCTTTTTGTAATTCCTTTTTTAAATGACACTTGCCATGGCAACTTAGTTGAGGTTTTGTTTTATTTTCACAATATTTATTTGCTATATTTTCCATATTAATACCATATGCAATGTAAACAATGCTTTGATGCATAGTTTGCATTAAAAGTGCAACAATTAAAAACAGACGGATAACAAATTTCACATCGGCTAATATACATTAACCGAAAAAACCAAACAAACTGATTTTTGTCATAATCCTACGTTTGGCAAACATTATTAATAGGGATAATACAAATTACATACAGCTAATGATGCACAATGTTAAAAAGACATTAAAAAAACCCCTAAACAATCTTTCAGGTGCATTAAAGATAACCTTTTAAGACATTATTGTTTTAATGCTTGTTTTAAAAATAATGGTAAAATGAAATTATTGCTAATAGAAGATGAGCCAAAGCTAACTGCACATATTAAGCAGGGACTTGAAGAGCATGGTTTTATAACAGACATTGCATTAAATGGCTTGGATGGCTGGAACAAAGTTCATGTGGAAAATTATGCTACAATTATTCTTGACATAAACCTGCCCGAAAAAAACGGATTGGAAATATGTCGCGACTTACGCAAAGAAAAAAACGAAACGCCCGTTTTAATGCTTACCGCCCGTGGCACAACCGAAAACAAAGTAAATGGCTTTGAAGCCGGTGCCGATGACTATTTGGTGAAACCCTTTGAGTTTGCAGAGTTGCTTGCCCGAGTTAAAGCACTAACAAAAAGAAGCGCTTCTTCAACATCGCAATCGCAACTACTTTCTTATGCGGATGTTTTATTGAACAAACAAACTAAATCAGCACAACGTAAAGGCAAAACCATTGAACTTACGGCCAAAGAATTTTTATTGTTAAAATATTTTCTGGAGAACCCAGAACGTGTTATATCCAGACAAGAACTTGCCGAAAAGGTTTGGGATATAAAGTTTGATACTGGGACAAATGTTATTGATGTGTTTGTAAACTACTTGCGGAAAAAAATTGATAAAGACTATGCCGATAAGCTAATTCATACCAAGGTTGGGTTCGGGTATATATTTCAGTCGTTAAAAAAATAATTTTGATGTGGGTGTAAAAATTTTCTTCTGAATGAAAATAAAGAATAAGCTAACGCTGCATTTTGTTATTACAGTTGCTACGTTGCTGTTTATTTTTTCTATGGTAATATACCTGGTAACCGAGCGCTACCTTCAAAATCAGTTTTTAAATTTACTTAAACAGAAGGTTAATATTACTGCAGGGGTGCTTATTAAGAACGGTGCTGTTGACTCTACTATCGTAAATAATATTGATAAACATACACTAAACACAATCCTTAACGAAAAAATATTAATTATTGATAACCACTCAAACATTCATTACCACAGTTTTGATGGAAACGCCCATCCGTTTCATAAAAAATTTCTTGACGAGATAAATAACAATGGCGAGGCATTTGCCAGCCTTGGCAATGTTTCTGGTATGGCAAAAGCCCTTAAAACCGGCAACATAAAAATAAGCCTTGTTGCCGAGGCGGAAAAAACCTATTTAGCCCATTTAGAAAAATTGCGCATAATGCTTTTAACCTCTATGCTTATCATGCTTGCTCTACTTTTTTTGTTAGGGCGTTACTTTGCAGGGCGGGCTCTAATACCCGTAAGTAATGTCATACATGAAGTGGAAAGTATTTCGGAAACTAATTTAAATAAAAGGGTTAATGAAGGCAACGGTAAAGATGAACTTGCGCAACTTGCCAAAACATTTAACCAGCTCTTACAACGATTAGAATCGGCATTTATGTTGCAAAAAAATTTTGTGAGCAACGCTTCGCATGAATTACGTACTCCTTTGAGCAGTATAACCACACAACTTGAAGTAACACTGCTTAATAAACGAACTAACGAGGAGTATGAAAAAGTTTTGCAATCGGTTTTGGAAGACATACGTAACCTTAACGAACTATCTGAAGGACTCTTTGATTTAACATTGGCAAATAGTGATGTGTCTATGATGCGGTTTGAAAAAATTCGTGTAGATGAGCTGCTAGTTCATGCTCAAACTGAATTACAGAAACGCAAAAAGGATTACAACATCAATGTATATTTTGACGAAATGCCCGAAGACGAAAATGCATTGGTGTTAAACGGTAAAGAGCATCTGCTTAAATCATCATTCATTAACCTTATGGATAATGCATGTAAGTTTTCTGGAAATAAAAAAGTGGAGGTGCATCTGTCAGCAGCTGACAACACAATAACAATAAAATTTAAGGATCGGGGTATTGGTATTCCTCAATCTTTTCTCAAAAAAAACTTTACACCACTTGAACGTGGCCACAATACAGCACGCATACCGGGGCATGGATTAGGGTTAGCCCTTTCAAAAAAAATTATCGAATTGCATGGTGGTAACATTCATATTCAATCAGAAGAAAATAAAGGAACCAATGTTACTATTGAGCTACCTGTTTAAATTTTAGGGATTGCAGTTAGCTTGTGGCAAGTGTAAAAGGGAAATATTAGTGCGAGCACTTAGCTCGCATTTTTTATTTAAATAAATACTATTCTAATTTTTTTCGGGCTTATCTGTTAACAGTTTTTTAACAACAGAATTAAAAAAGTATTAGAAAGACCTCTTGTAAAAACTACGTATGGCATTTACGGTTTTTGAATGCAGTTAAACAATTAAAATAATTAGCACAATGAAAAAAAATTTACTCTCTCTATTTGCAACAGTCTTGCTAAGTGCAGGCTCGTTGTACTCTTTTGCACAAACTGCCGAACTTCAGGTAATACACAATGCTGCTGACCCTGCCGCAGCTTCAGTTGATGTGTATGTTAACGGAACATTGGCATTAGACAATTTTGCATTCCGTACAGCCACCCCGTTCCTGTCATTGCCATCGGGTACTTTGTTAAATGTAGGTGTTGCTCCGGGCACATCAACATCAGTTAACGACACACTCAAAAATTTTGAAATTACACTAGCTGCAGGGCAACGCTATGTGGCTGTAGCCAACGGTGTTTTAAATCCTGCAAGCTTTGCAGCAAATCCCGATGGGACTTCAACAGCATTTACATTGTTTATTAAGGACAATATTCAAAATGCGGCAACGCTGCCAACCAACGTAGATTTTATAGCAGTACACGGGAGTAGTGACGCACCAACAGTTGATGTGATAGCACGTAACGTTGCCACATTGGTTGACAATGCTTCTTACAGCGATATTACAGGATACACTTCTGTGCCACCTGCAATTTATACACTTGATGTAACACCTGCTGCAGGTGCGCCAATTGTTGCATCATTTACTGCCGATCTAACATCCTTAGCCGGTGGCAGTGCAGTGGTTTTTGCATCTGGTTTTCTTGACCCAACACAAAATCAAAATGGGCCCGCTTTCGGATTATTTGCTGCATTGGCTAATGGTACCGTTGTGTCATTTCCTGCGGTAAGCGCTGCACGTTTGCAGGTAATACACAATGCTGCAGATCCAGCTGATGCAAGTGTAGATGTTTATGTAAACGGAACATTATTGCTTGATAATTTTGCATTCCGCACCGCAACTCCTTATGTAGACGTGCCTGCCGGAGTCTTGCTAAACATTGGAGTAGCACCGGGAACATCTACATCTGTAAATGATACGCTGAAAAATTTTCAGGTAACACTTGCCAATGGGGAGAATACATTGCTGTTGCAAACGGGGTATTAAATCCTGCAAACTTTGCAACAAACCCTGATGGAGAATCAACTGCGTTTACATTATTTCTTCAAGACCAAATGCGCGAAGTGGCAATCAACTCAACCGATGTTGATTTGCGTGTGGTGCATGGTAGTTCAGATGCTCCTACTGTTGATGTAATTGCGCGCAATGTGGCTACATTGGTTGACAATGCATCTTACAGTGATATTACCGGATACATCTCTGTGCCACCAGCAATTTATACACTTGATGTAACACCTGCAGTTGGGTCTCCTATTGTTGCATCGTTTAATGCCAATCTTTCTGGCTTAGCCGGTGGCAGTGCAGTGGTTTTTGCATCTGGTTTTCTTGACCCAACACAAAATCAAAACGGACCCGCATTTGGCTTGTTTGCTGCTTTGGCAAATGGAACCGTAGTTCAGTTTCCTGCGGTAAGCGCTGCACGTTTGCAGGTAATACACAATGCTGCAGATCCAGCTGCTGCAAGTGTAGATGTTTATGTAAACGGAACATTATTGCTTGATAATTTTGCATTCCGAACCGCAACTCCTTATGTAGATGTGCCTGCCGGAGTGTTGCTAAACATTGGTGTAGCACCGGGAACTTCAACATCAGTTAACGATACTTTAAAAAACTTTCAGGTAACTCTTGCCAATGGCGGAGAATATATTGCTGTTGCCAACGGAGTTTTAAATCCTGCAAACTTTGCATCAAACCCTGATGGAGAATCAACTGCGTTTACATTATTTCTTCAAGACCAAATGCGCGAAGCAGCTGTTAATGCAGGTGATGTTGATTTGCGTGTGGTGCATGGAAGTTCTGATGCGCCAACTGTTGATGTGCTTGCAGGTGCCGCAGTATTGGTAGATAATGCAGCCTATAATGACATTACCGGCTATCTAAGTGTTCCTGCCGGAAGTTACACGCTAAATGTTACGCCAGGCAACAACAACTCCGTTATTGTTGCTAGTTTTTCGGCACCACTTACTGCATTGGCAGGAGAATCGGCTGTGGTTCTTGCATCAGGATTTTTAAATCCTGTTGCCAATCAAAACGGTGCAGCATTTGGTTTGCTTGCTGTATTAGCTGATGGTACAGCGTTTATGTTGCCCGTTGTTACAGGCATCGAAGAGAATATTTATAATACTTCGGTAAATGTATTTCCAAATCCTTCTGACGGTACAGTGAACATTTCCGTTTCTAACATGAAAGACAATACCTTTATCCAAATAATTAACATGCAAGGAAGTATTGTAAGGTCTGAAAAAATAAATGCCGCACAACAAGACATAACAGTAACTGATTTAGCCAGCGGAGCTTATTTCGTAAAAATTATTTCTGATGAAAATGTTGTTGTGAAAAAACTTCATGTGAATTAGGCAAGTTTGCGCAACTGTAATTATCAGTATAAATAATTAAAATAGAAAAGGCAATGTTAAATTTAACATTGCCTTTTCTGTTTTGGTATAATTAAATGCTAAGAAAGTTTTGCCGCAATAAATTCCCTGTTCATTCTTGCAATATTTTCAACAGAAATATTTTTAGGGCATTCGGCTTCGCATGCATATGTGTTTGTACAGTTGCCAAAACCTTCGGCATCCATTTGTGCTACCATTTTTTCCACACGTGTTTTTGCTTCTACTTTTCCTTGCGGCAACAAAGCAAGCTGCGAAACTTTTGCAGACACGAATAACATAGCTGAAGAATTTTTACATGCCGCCACACATGCACCGCAGCCAATACATGCAGCTGCATTAAATGCATCGTCAGCATCATCTTTTGGTATAAGAATAGAGTTGGCATCACGCGCATTGCCTGTGTTTACAGAAACAAATCCGCCAGCTGCCATTATTCTGTCAAACGAACTGCGGTCAACAGCTAAATCTTTTATTACCGGAAATGCTGCAGAACGCCAAGGTTCAACTACAATTATATCACCATCCTTAAACGAACGCATGTGTAACTGACAAGTTGTAACTCCTTGTAACGGTCCATGCGGACGACCATTAATATACATACTGCACATGCCGCAAATGCCTTCGCGGCAATCGTGGTCAAATGCAATAGGGTCTTTGCCTTCGGCAATAAGTTGCTCATTGAGTACGTCAAACATTTCCAGAAATGACATATCAGGAGAAATGTCTTTTACAGAATAGGTTTCAAATTTTCCTCTTTCTTCTTTATTACGTTGTTTCCAGACTTTTAAAGTCAGGTTCATGTTTCCGCTCATAACGTTTATTTATAACTGCGTTGTGCAATTTTTATGTTCTCGTATTTTAATTCCTCTTTATGCAATGTGTAGGTATGGTTGCCATTATTTTGCCATGCTGCTACGTAAGAATAATTTGCATCATCGCGGTTGGCTTCGCCTTCTTCAGTTTGAAACTCTTCGCGGAAATGCCCACCGCAACTTTCGTTTCTGTTTAATGCATCCATGCACATCAACTCACCCAACTCTAAGAAATCGGCAACACGACCTGCTTTTTCCAATTCTGGATTAAACTCATTTTTATCACCTGTTACACGCACATCTTTCCAGAATTCTTCTCTAAGTTTTTTAATTTCTTCAATGGCTTCTTCCAATCCTTTTTTATTTCGTGCCATTCCACATTTATCCCACATAATTTTTCCAAGTTTTTTGTGGAAGTGGTCAACGCTTTTTGTTCCTTTAATGTTCATGAGTTTATCAATCGTATCCTGAACATTTTTTTCAGCTTCCACAAATGCTTCATGGTCTGTTGAAATTGCCTTGGTGCGAATTTCATTTGATAAATAAGCGCCAATCGTATATGGAATAACAAAATATCCATCAGCCAAACCTTGCATAAGTGCTGAGGCGCCCAGGCGATTTGCACCATGATCAGAAAAATTTGCTTCGCCCAATGCATACAAACCAGGCACAGTTGTCATCAGATTATAATCAACCCACAGGCCGCCCATGGTGTAATGTACTGCGGGATAAATGCGCATGGGTTGTTCATAAGGATCTTCGCCTGTAATTTGTTTATACATATCAAACACGTTTCCATACTTCTCCACTATCACTTCTTTTCCCATTTGTTTTATTTGCTCATCAGTCGGGTTTTGAATTCCACGTTTTGTTGCTTCTGTTTTTCCATAGCGCTTCATGTTGTAAGCAAAATCAAGATACACAGCCATCTTGCTCGTACCCACACCGTATCCTGCATCACATCTTTCTTTTGCAGCACGCGAAGCAACATCACGCGGCACTAAATTTCCAAATGCGGGATAGCGTCTCTCTAAATAATAATCGCGCTCCTCCTCAGGTATATCATTTGGTTTACGTGTATCTCCTTTTTTGTTTCGGTACCCATATACGTCCATCATTGCGCAAACTTTCACTCATGAGTGTAAGTTTGCTTTGATGGTCGCCACTTACAGGAATACAAGTAGGATGTATTTGTGTGTAACATGGGTTGCCAAAAAATGCTCCGCGTTTGTTTGCCTTCCAGGCTGCGGTAACATTGCTGCCCATTGCATTTGTGCTCAGGTAAAAAACATTTCCGTATCCGCCACTGCATAATAAAACAGCATGTCCAAAATGTCTTTCCAATTTTCCTGAAATTAAATCGCGGGCAATAATTCCGCGGCACTTGCCATCAATATTTACAACGTCCAGCATCTCATGGCGCGAAAACATTTGCACCGAACCCATTCCAACTTGTCGCATCAATGCAGAATATGCACCAAGCAAAAGTTGTTGACCTGTTTGCCCTGCTGCATAAAAAGTTCGTTGAACTTGTGTCCCCCCGAATGAACGGTTGCTTAACAATCCTCCATACTCACGTGCAAACGGAACACCTTGTGCAACGCATTGGTCAATAATGTTTCCGCTAACTTCCGCCAAGCGATAAACATTCCCTTCGCGTGCTCGGTAATCACCACCTTTAATAGTATCGTAAAACAAACGGTAAATGCTATCGCCATCATTCTGATAATTTTTGGCAGCGTTAATTCCGCCTTGTGCTGCAATACTATGTGCTCGCCTTGCGCTATCCTGAAAACAAAACACTTTTACTTTATAACCAAGTTCGGCAAGCGATGATGCTGCAGCCGCACCTGCTAAGCCCGAACCAACAATAATTATTTCAATATTTCTTTTATTGGCTGGATTAACAAGAGCACAGGTGCTTTTATACTTGGTCCATTTTTGTTCTATGGAGCCTTCGGGAATTTTTGAATCTAAAACTGACATAATTTTTTATAAAATTATTTTACAAAACCTAAATACATAGCAATTGGCATTAATGCAAAAACAAAAGGAACAATTATTGAAAACCAAAACCCAACTGCCTTTATTAGCGAGGTATATTTTTTATGGTTTAATCCTAATGACTGAAACGCACTTTGAAAACCATGAAGTAAATGATATGCCAACGAAAACATTGCCAATACATATATGATAACTACAATCGGGTTTTCAAATACATCTTTCATTTCAGCATAAAGGTTGTCGTATTCATGTCCCTCAATAATTATAGGTGGATGATCAATGCCGGTAATGCGGCTGTCAACCCAAAAATGATTTAGGTGCAAAATCAGGAATATGAGAATAAGTGTTCCAAGCAAGCCCATCCAGCGGCTGTACCATTTGCTGTTAGCAGTTCCGTTTACAACTGCATATTGCACAGGGCGTGCTTTTTGATTTTGCAGTGTAAGAACCAATGCCTGTACAATGTGCCAGATTATGCCGGCAAACAACACAATTTCCATTGTTCTGATAAGCCAGTTGGTTCCCATGAAGTGAGCAGCCTTTGTAAAGAGAATACCGCCATCGTTAAAAAATATCAGGGCATTAACACCACAGTGAACTATCAAAAATGTTATGAGGAATATTCCGGTAATGCCCATTGCGAATTTTTTACCGATTGATGTTTTTAAGATATTTTGTGAGGACATACTATTAAGAAGATGCTAATTATTAAGTAAAGGCTGTAACGAAGGAGCAAATTTAAATTTTACATGCGGGTTAACAAATTAATGACTATACAAAGTATTGTTACTTTTTATGATATCGGCCAATGCCCAATGGACAACCCTTAACCCAAATACAACAGAAGATATGCAGGAAGAGTTTTTCCTGTTGCTGATTCCGGTTATATTGTTGGAAAAACAGCGTTACTTATTAAAACAAAAGGAAGTCTCCAACGCTCAAAAAAACGCACCAACAATAATATGTGGTGCGTTTCGTATTTGGTTTTAGGTGAAAGCTATTCTTCGTGTTCTGGATCCCAGTTCATAAAAAGCTCGTGCAGGTAGCTATCCTCTTCATGTGTTACCTCCCTGTCAACAGTTGCTAATTGCATGGCGTAATTCAAAAAACGCTTGCGTTCTTCTGGTGTACTGTCAAGTGAAAAATCTTCCATCGCCTTTGCAAAATGTAAAGGATAATCTTCTGGTGAAAGACGGCTTAATATTTCGGTTTCATAATCAAGGTCTATATTAAACGGGAATTCATTTGCCGGGTAATTTCTTATTATTAAATCTTTACTTGCATCTAATTTACCATCGGCAGCGCAAAGTATTTGTAACATGTGATACCCTGCTCGTGGCGTGTTCATGTGATTTTCCATTTCCAAAAATTTTTAAATGTTTTGTAATTAACATCGGGCATCTTATAATGCCTAATTTGTACATCAATAATAGCTTATTAAAGATAATTTATCAAAAAAGAGTAGGGACAGTTCTAAAAAAAACCACCTAATAATCAGAGCTTTAGTTGTTTGCCGAAAAAAAAACATAATTGAATGCGACTTTTTTAAATCCTGTGGCTCTTACCCTATACAATTCCTCACACAAACAAATAGCTTTTCTGGTTTAGGTTTAAAATAAGACGCACTGTGAAGTGCGTCTTACTATTTTTTATAGGTGCCTGTTGTTAAAACATCGAGAACAAGAACTTCAAAAAACAAAGCAATACTTTTTTGTGTGTAGTAATTAAAAAGTTCTAAAGAAGATGTTTTGCTGACGCTTCTTTTAAATTCCTTTTTAAATCCTGCAACTTTATTAAAGCTGCTATCCAACACATCGGCAGATAATGCAAATATGGAGTTTGGGTTATATACTCTGTAAGAGGTAAGAACCACCAAATGACTAAACTCGGAAGGCAAAACTTTAATTATGGCTGCTTTTATGCTATCATTTAATACCAGCCCATCGTAGTTGTTGTGAAAAGAGTTTTTATTATTTGTTTTTTCGTTTGGGAAAAAAGCATCCTCCTTATTGTTACTGTTAAAACAATTAAACAACCTTGAAGGAGTGCAGTTTAATAGACTATCTAAAAATTTGTTCTTTAAAAGATACATAGTATCACCATGCGAAGAGTTAATTAAAATCATATCAGTAATATGCTTATGAAGCAAATCCTGAAAATATTTTTCATCCCTATTGTTGTATTTGAGTGCTTTAGCAGCGGTACCATTTACTGACACGTTTTTTGATGCAAGGTCAATAACAATAACCTTTTGTGCCGATGCACTAAAGTAATTTATCAGAAAACAGATCAATAAAATGCGAATCATTTTTTCTTCTCTTCCTCAGCCTGCATTTTGGTTAACTCGGTAATTACATTATCGTAAACCGCATTTAAAAGTTCGGTATTGCTGCTATAGAAAGCGTAGCTTTTTTCAAATTCTTCCTTTGATATTTTATGTTTTACAAATACACTTTTGTAAAGTGAGGCATTTAAACTCGCAGCGTTTGTTGAAGACACATTTCTAAGGTTAATAGTTGCTTCGGTTATGTGAATATCTGCAAGCACTTTTACCATCTCTTCTTTTTTAATTATTCCATCAGGCACAACAAACTCTTTTTTCTTTTTACCGCATGATATTACATACAGCAAAACAAAAAGAACAAACCAGGTTTTTACACAATAATTTTTTTTTTGATGCATATTAAACTATCGGTTATTGAAGATTAAACGCTGCCCGGTCTTAATTTCATTGAAAGTGCCGCCATCATAAACGATGTTTCCATTTACAAAAGTTTTATCTACTGATGATTGAAAGACTGTTCCTTCAAACGGGCTCCACCCACATTTATATATGACATTTTCTTTTTTCACCACATTCGGTTTTTTCAAATTTACGAGAACCAAATCAGCAAAGTATCCTTCTCGAATAAAACCACGTTCTTTTATTTTAAAACACACTGACGGTTTGTGACACATTTTATCAACTATTTTTTCGAGCGATATTTTATTTTGATGATGCAACTCAAGCATGGCAACTAAAGCATGTTGAACCAACGGTCCGCCCGAAGGGGCTGTTACGTATGGCTGATTTTTTTCTTCAGTCGTATGAGGTGCATGGTCTGTTGCTATCACATCAATTTTATCATCAAGCACCGCTTTTAAAATTGCATCTCTGTCGGCTTTAGTTTTAATGGCAGGGTTCCATTTTATAAAATTTCCTTTGCTTTCGTAATCTTCATCGCAAAACCAAAGATGGTGTATGCAGGCTTCGGCTGTAATTCTTTTTGTTCAAGCGGCATCGAATTATCAAAAAGCGAAGTTTCTTTTGCAGTTGAAATATGCAGTATGTGCAATCGTGTGTTGTGTTTTTTTGCCAGTTCAACAGCAAAGCTGCTACTCAGATAACAAGCCTCTTCACTTCTTATCAATGGATGGTGATGTACATTTAAAGAATCACCGTACTTGTTTTTAAACTCAGCCGTATTGTGTTGAATGGTTTTTTCGTCTTCGCAATGTGTGGCAATAAGCCCCTGGAAGTTTGCAAATATTTTTGCCAGTGTATTCTCATCATCAACCAGCATACTTCCAGTAGATGAGCCCATAAAAATTTTTAACCCGCAAACATTTTGCAGGTTGGTACGCATCAACTCATCATAATTGCCATTACTTGTCCCCATAAAAAAAGAATAGTTGGCAAGCGAGACCTGTGATGCGCGCTGGTATTTTTCTTCCAGCAATTGTTGTGTTAAAGTATTGGGAACGGTGTTGGGCATTTCCATATAAGAAGTAATGCCTCCCGCAACTGCAGCTTTAGCCTCTGTATAAATTTCACCTTTGTGCGTTAAGCCCGGTTCGCGGAAATGCACCTGGTCATCAATACAGCCGGGCAATAAATACAAACCGCTTGCATCAATTTCAACAGCACGCTCCTTTACGTAAATATCGCTTCCAATTTTTCTATCCTTTCGTTTTTAATTAAAACATCTCCAGAAAAAATTTTCCCTTCGTTAACAATATTTGGATTTTTTATGATGGTTGTCATTTAGCTTTTCTTCTTCCGAATTTTTCTTCTCCCGAAACTTCGGGATGACTTCTGACTTTCCCCCTCCCTAAATTTCAGCAAAATTTATCCTCAATTCATAATTAATAATTCAACCCCCGAAGTTTCGGGGCATAATTTTTTTAAACCCAAACCTCTGTTCCTTCTGTGCAATTTTTACAAATATCTATTTCATTTCTTGATTTAAGCAACGATTTTCTGAACTGGTTGTATGCATTGCTTTGCCAAGCTTCTTTAAAAGAAATTTGCGAAACATCGCCTAACTGATGCGTTGCGTCTTTATCAAAACAGCAGGGCACAACTTTACCATCCCATGTAATAACGCAACTGTGCCACATTTTCCAGCAATGGTTCAGTAATTTATTTTTAATGCTGTAAGTGCCGTCTTTATTTTTTTGATAACGCGAATATTTTTCGTTCTCAGGGATTAATTCATTTCCAGTTTCATATTCATACACCTGAGCAGTTTTAAATGCCACCTCATCAACACCAATTTCTTTTGCTAATTTTTTCACATCATCCATTTGGTGCTCGTTTGGCTTTACAACTAAGAACTGAAAAATGATATGTGGTGTTTTTGATTTCAGCTTTTTTTTCCATTCAACCATTCTTTTTGCACCTTCTATAACTTTTTCAAGATTGCCGCCAACGCGGTATTGCTCATACACTTCCTGCGTGGTGCCATCAATAGAAATTATTAAACGATCTAATCCACTTTCAATGGTTTTTTTTGCAGCATCATCCGTTAGGTAGTGCGCGTTGGTGGAAGTGGCAGTGTATATTTTTTTAGAAACAGCATATTGCACCAGATCCAAAAAGTTTTTGTTAAGATATGGCTCACCCTGAAAGTAAAACACTAAGTAATTTAATGTGGGTGCAAGTTCATCAATTACTTTTTTAAATAACTCTTCCTGCAACATTCCTGTTGGGCGCGAGAAGGAGCGTAAGCCACTTGGGCACTCTGGACATCTTAAGTTACAACTTGTAGTAGGTTCAAAAGAAATACTCAGGGGCATTCCTGCCTGATTTGGATTGCCCGTTATTCGCGAAAAATAATAACTGCCCAGAACCCTTACGGCATTAACACCTCTTTTAATTGTGAATTTGCTGATGATGTTAAGAATATCCTGCGGGTTTTTATTCATGTTGTACGTTCGCAAATATGAGAACAAAATCAAGATTTAATTATAAATAGATTCAATAATTTGATACCAGATTTTTACCTAAAAACCCCTGGGAAGTTATAGTAATAAAATACCTTATTATCGGGAAGGGAAAACTCAAGAAACGGCTGAGCCCAATCTCCTTCACACCAGTAAACACCGTTAACAAATTTTTTATTTCGCTTATCAAAGACCCTGCAATTTCCCTTTTTTACAAAAGAAAAAATCAATTCTCTTAAAAAGTTATTGAAATGATCAAAATTGATTTTACTTTCTAACTTGTTGTCATAAGTTAAACTCCTTAGCCAAAAAAGACTCCTTTCTTTCACTAAAAAAGTGGAACTATCAAACTCAAAAATTGAATTGTAATCAGAGAATAAGAAATCGTAAAGATGTTTTTTTACATCATTAATGGTATCAGCTTGTCTTAAAAAAACCACTAAAGGATATTTACTTGAATCAAAAGATGATTGATAAGCAACAGTGTCTTTTAGATTTATTGAATCACCTTTAAAAACAATTCTATTCCATTGATCAAAATAGATTGCCTCGGTAGAAATGTCTGTATCGCCCCTCAAGGTTTTAATCTTAAAAAACGAATGCGGGTTTATATCTAAGTGGGATTTAATTGAGTCTATGAACGTATTTTTATTTACATACAAAGTTGCTTTCGGAAAATCAAACAATACTTGTTCGCTTTCATTGGTCTCGGCTAAATAAACCCAATTTTTAAAATTGTTCTGATTCGTGCAGGAATAAGTTATTAGTGTGAGGAGTAAAGAAAAAAGCCGCATACGTTTTACATTATTAAACACAAATATAATTAAAGCAGCCCCTAATCTTTTCTATTTTTATCCGCTATTTAAATTATGTTCAGAATTATAGCCCGTATTATTTTACGCAACCGTGCAGCACTTTTGGTGGCTCTTGGTTTTCTAACTTTATTTTTTGGCTGGCAGGCATCTAAGATTACTCTCTCGTATGAGTTTGCAAAAATACTACCGGCTAACGACCCAGATTTTAAAGCCTATGAAGCATTTAAAAAACAATTTGGCGAAGACGGTACTGTAATGGTTATTGGTGTTAAGGACAGTAATTTTTTTACGCTTAATAAATTTAATGACTGGCACCAACTTGGTAAAGAAATAAAACAGATTGATGGAATTGAAGCCGTAGTAAGCGAAGGCGAAATATTTAACATTATTAAAATTGAATCGCAAAAGAAGTTTGACATCAAACCACTTGTAACTGGAAAAATTGAAACACAACAGGAACTTGATAGCATTGCGGAAGTAATTGACAACCTTCCATTTTACGATGGGTTTATTCGCAACAGCGAAACGGGTGCAAGGCTAATGGCAATAACGTTTGATAAAACAAAAATTAATACTAAAAACCGTATTGATATTGTAAATGCCATTAAAGAAAAAGCCGATCTATTTGGCAAAGCGCATAATTTGCATGTGTACATATCGGGCATGCCATACATACGCACAGCAATAACCGGAAAAGTTGCCAATGAATTAAAACTTTTTTTATTGCTTGCCTTATTGGTGTGTTCAATTGTGTTGCTCATATTTTTCCGCAACTTCACCATTGTTTTCTTTTCAGTTGTTGTGGTGTGCATTGCTGTTGTATGGTCGCTGGGCACTATTGAATTGTTCGGATACAAAATCACTATTCTTTCGGGACTTATACCTCCACTCTTAATTGTAATAGGCATACCCAATGCCATTTTGCTCTTGAATAAATACCATACAGAATTTCGTAAACATGGCAATAAGATAAAGGCCTTGCAACAAATGGTGCAGCGCATCGGGCTTACCACGTTCCTTGCAATGTTACTACTGCCATTGGTTTTTTTTGTTTTCTATTTTACCCGTAGCAATTTGCTTATGGAGTTTGGCCCGGTAGCCGCTATTTGTGTAATGAGCACATGGATGATTTCTCTCATACTCATTCCAATTATTTTTAGTTTTTTACTGTACCCGATATTAAACACACAAAACACGTGCAGGCAAAACGCATGGGTTTTTTATTGAGTGTTATTGACCACATTGTACACCAGCACACGCGCAAAGTGTACATAGTGGTAATTATTCTATGTCTTATTGCTTTTTATGGTACGACTAAACTTAGCACTGTTGGTTATGTGGTTGATGATTTGCCAAAGAAAGATCCCATTTATCTTGACATGAAATTTTTTGAGCAAAACTTTAAAGGTGTTTTGCCATTGGAATTTTCCGTTGATGTTAAAGAAAAAAATGGTGTGATGGATGCAACTGTGCTTCAAAAAATAAATCGACTCAGCCGCATGCTGGCAAAATATCCCGAACTATCTAAACCACTGACAATAGTTGACGGAATTAAATTTTCTTACCAGGCATTAAACGATGGTGAAAAAAATTTTATATACTGCCCGGTGCATTAGACCTTGCTCGGTTGAATGAGTACACCGGTGATATGAAGGGGAAGCAAAATATGTTTAAGTCTTTTCTTGATAGCAACAAACAAATTACGCGCATAAGTGTGCAAATGGCTGATGTGGGCTCAGTAGAAATGAGCAAACTTGTTAATGAATTAAAACCCCGCGTAGATTCAATTTTTCCTACCGATAAGTTTGATGTACAAATTACAGGCAACAGTTTAATTTTCTTAAAAGGAAACGATTACCTTTTCAAAAACCTTATGGAAAGTATTGTGCTTGCTATCGTACTCATCAGCATTTTAATGTTTGGTTTATTTGTTTCCTTTCGCATGGTGGTATTCAGTATCATTCCAAGCATAATTCCGTTGCTTATTACTGCCGGCATTATGGGTTTTGCAGGTGTGCCGCTTAAGCCAAGTACTATTTTAATTTTCAGTATTGCATTTGGTATTGCCAGCGACCAAACAATTTATTTTTTAACTCGCTATAGGCAAGAGATGCGCCACAGGCACGTACCTATTTCAAAAGCAGTAAGCATTACTATTGGGGAAACGGGTTTAAGTATGATTTACACTGCTGTAATTTTATTTGCAGGGTTTTTCATTTTTACAGCATCGGGGTTTGGCGGTACGGCAGCATTGGGAAAACTTATTAGCGTAACATTGCTTGTTGCCATGCTTACCAATATTATTTTGTTGCCATGCTTTTAATTTCTTTTGAACGCAGGCTAACAACACGTGCATTTTTAGAAGAGCCGCTTATACATGTTTATGATGAGGATCAGGATATTGAGTTAGATGAGCTAGAGATAAAAAAAGAGCATGAAAATTAATTTGCGCCACAATACTATATGAAAAAAATTATTTTTTGTTTGATTGCTTTTGTCTTAACAACAAAAGTGTTTTCGCAGATACAAGACACCATACCAACTATTAAATCTTTAGAGCTGAAGGCATTGACTCTAGATACGAATAAAAGGTCGGTGGAATCTAAAAGTATTGACGGAGAAAAAATATTTACAGTGGTTGAAAAAATGCCTGTATTTCCTGGGGGAGAAGTTGGATTGCTACAGTTTCTTCAGCAAAATATCAAGTACCCTGTTACAGAAAGAGATAATGGAATAAGCGGTATTGTTTATGCTTCTTTTGTTGTTGATTCAAGCGGAAAGGTAAGGGATGCAAGAATTCTAAGAGGAAAAAGCAAGGGGCTAGATGATGAATCATTGAGGGTGATAGGACTCATGCCTTTTTGGAAACCTGGGTCACAAAATGGAATAAACGTAAATGTTCTGTACAATCTTCCTATATCTTATAAGTTAGATAATAGTACTTATTCTTCGTCCAGATCGGACAGGCGCTTTCAAAAAGCGGATGGGTTTTATAATAATGGGGTTAAATATCTTAACGAAAAAAATTACGTTGCTGCCATTACAGAATTTACAGAAGCAATTTCTTTGAATAAAAATTTTATTGATGCCTACTACAACAGAGGCGTTGCTTTTTTAAAATCTGGGCAAAAGGAGGAGACGTGTAAAGATTGGGAGAAATGCAAAAAACTTGGAGATAACAAAGTGCAGAATTTAATAGATACGTACTGCAATAAAAAGGAAGAATAACCTGATTACTTCAAAAACAAAAACTTTCCTGTTTGGTATTTCGCCTTGCCCGATTTTATCTTATACATATAAAAACCTTCAGCCAGTCCGGTTAGGCTAAAATTGTTTTTATAATCGCCAGCAAAAAAAACATTGCGCCCCATTGCGTCAGTAATAAAAATTTGCAAAGGAGTTTCGGCACCTTTAATGGTAAAAACATTATTGTCGGTTGAAACAATTATAGTAGGCACAGTTACTTCGCAGCCGGAAGATATTCCGGTTTTCCCCACAGTGCAAACGCTATCTCCAATTGCCCTTACCCATAATTGATTTATAGCCATACCTGTTTCATGTTGTGTTTGGCTTGCTGTGCTAATTGTATTCAACCAATTCAATCCCAAGTCTTCGCTCACTTCATAACCTGCTGCGTTCGCTACTTCATTCCATACAAAAAGCTTTTTGCCATTGTTTAAACTTGGGCAGGTAACAACAGGTTGGTGCAATTGCTGCTTAACTTCAATAGCAATTGTATCGGTTGCCGTACAACCTGAACTACTGTTGAAATACAGAGAGTATTCGCCCGATTGTGTAATATTAATGGTGTTGCTGCTTGCACTTAATAAACTTCCGTTTCTTTTCCATTCAAAAATTCCAGTTGAAGAAATATTTGTTTCCAACAGAACAGGATTTGTCTCGCACACAATTTTATCATCTCCAAAATTTACAGGCAACACGTTTGAAAGGGTTAGCTGAATGGTATCGCTGTTTGTACAAAAATTCGTTGCAGCGGCAACAGCAATATATTTTCCTGCGCCAATAGATTGAATGCTTGTTGATGTATTTGCCAGCACGTTTTTGTTGTAATACCATTTTAAAGTAGGAGCTGCTGTTGTGGCTTCAATAACAGGAAGAGCATCATACAAACAACTTGTTTTATCATTGCCAAGAGAAACAGGCGTAAGCGCTTTTTGAAAAACAATAACGGTATCAACTGCAAAACAAGTGTTGTTAATGCCTGTTTTTAAAATATAATTTCCAGTTTCTGTAATGTTATTAATGTATGGATTGACCGAAACTATATTTCCATTTAATGACCATTCGTAAAAATTAAATGTGTTATTAATTTGCAACTGTACAGTATCTCCACTGCATATACCCATATCATTCCCCAAATTAATTTGTGGATGTGGTATTGTTGTTAGCAAGACCTGTATCCGTGCCTAGGCAAAACCAGCCTTTGCAACAGACAAAATATATTCACCTGCAAGCAAAGGCTGGAATGTATTTGTTATGGAAATAATACTGCCGTTTAAATACCATTTATAAATTGCCGAAGAAATATTTGAGGTAAGCACAGGTAAGCTTTGTCCAATGCATACTGTTGAATCATTACCAGCGTTAACTGTAAGTTGTTGATAATAGTTTGCAAAATTGTATCAGTAATGCTGCACATGTTTCCATAATAAAATGTTCCTGTATAAATGCCTGTATCAGAAATTGTTAGTTCGTTTTGATTATTGTTTAACGGCTGCCCGTTTAAAGCCCATGTGTATAGCGCATCGTTTGATGAAGGCATTTGCAACACCGGAAGCGTAGCATCTTCAGGGCAAAACAAAATATCATTTCCCAAGTTGAGCGAAAGATTATTTTGTGGACTAATAACTGCAATGGTATCGTTTAACTGAAAAAAATTATTGCACTTGTCTGAAATTGAATTCCCATCAGAACCTGTTTTTGCAATTAAGTAATATTCAGAAGAAGTGCTGAGCGTGCCATCTAATTGCAGATTAACTGTTGTGACGTAAAATGAATTGCTGCTGCAACCTACTCCAACAATATTTTGGATGTTTTTATAAACACCATTTACATCTGCTATAATTATGTCATCATTCATTGTTGAAATGGTGCGGCAATCAACAGGTTCGTTAAAGTGCAGCGAAAGCTGATTATCTGAACATGATGCTGATAACGATAATTTTTGCGGGGGCTGGTTATCGTAAATAATAGCAGTTGAAGAACTAAAGTCAATGGTGTATCCGTTTTGCGAAGAAGAATAATTGCTAACGTTTACAACATACGTTTCACCGGCAGTAACCTGGATCAAGGGCTCTGTTTGACCGCAAGGGCTTAAAGTGCCGTTAGGGCCCGGTAACGCCTCCGCAACCAATATTGGCATCGTAGTTACAACTCACTTCCATGGTTACATCAGTATAAATAAGGCTACAGGGTTTGTTGGTAATATTAAACACCGCCCAGTCGTAATCGTCTTGCCCATTAAAGGGCGTAATTAAAAAACCAACATTACCGGTGGTTTGGGCAGTAAAAATATACCAGGCATCATTTTTTTCGCCACTGCTCAGGCAACTTCTTGTCGGGTTAATTTCATTGGGGATATTTCCGCTTCCACTATAAGCAGTTGTTGTTGTGTAAACAGTTTGGCAAAGTGGTATTGCACCTATGCAATCCTGTTCGGGTAACGATTGGCTTAAACCTCTTTCAAAAACAAATACAAACACCGGCAATAAAAATAACCGGAGTAAACCTCGCAAATACATGATAAATTATACGGAAAAACCACGGCAAAATTTTCAGGAAATTCAAAAAATTCTTACAAAAAAAAATCCCGCACCTGATTTTTCAGGGCGGGATTTTTAACTAACTAACTAAAATCGGCAATTCTTACTATTTATTTATATTTAATTTTAGGTTTTGCTTTGTTCGGCTGTTATAAGTTGCAACATGTAAACGCCATTTGAAAGTGAATTGGCATTAATGTTCAACTGATGTTTGCCTGCTTGCTGGTTAGCAACAGTGGTTGATGAAACAACCTTGCCTTGCACATCTGTAAGTTTAACCTGCACATCACCTGAGTTTTTCAACTGGTAGGCAACTGTTGCCTGGTTTGATGCCGGATTAGGGTAAACATTTAAACTTACTTTATCATTACTTAAACTATTAATTGCAGTTGGTCCTACCATAAGCACAGCAGCATCGTTCGTAATAACAGGGGCATTAAAGTCAAAATAAATAGCGGCATCATCACTTATAACATGACCAAGTGCCAAGCCATTTTGTGCAGCAACTTTAAATGTAACATAACCATGACTTGCAGGCTCGTTGCTATTAGAATCAGGCAACATAATTTGTGAAAAACGGAACAATAAATTATTTCCATTACGTGTTACCACTGCGTTGTGACTTGCATTTAACATTTGAAATGAAGTAGGAACAATATCTGCACTTAACTGATCAATAACAGAAACATTTACTGCCGGTGCTGTTCCGGTATTTTGGAAGTTGATTGTGTAAGTAATGCTTTGATCGGCATTTGCAGAAGAAATAATTTGCTGATTAGGATTGTTGTTATTGGTAACAACCGGCAGTTTGTTGTTTGGATCCCATGAGCCTGTAACAATTTGGTGGATAGTATCTATGTTGTTTGACATGTCAACATCGTTTCCGCCTGTAGGATATACAGACGCCACTTCGTAAGTATTGTCTCCAATCTGGTAAGACTGAGAGGCATTAAACGACACCCAATAGTTTGCACATGCTCCCGGAGCAAGTACAGGTAAATTCCATGCTAATTGGTTACCGCTTTGAGAAGATTGAACAGGACTTGCATAGTTAAGGGTAAGCCCTGCATCAAAATACATATTTAAAACACCCCCAGTTGCTGCTGTTCCCACGTTGCATACCTGAATATCGTACCATGCAGGGAAACCTGGGGTAACAGTTGTATGAGGAGTTAAGTTTACCGATAAATTGTTTGACCCCGGAGGTAAATAAACTCCAAAATTGTTGTTTGAATAGATATTTCCACTTGCAGTTCCGCTAAGTGTAATGGTTCCGGGGGTTGTAAGGGTAGCTCCTGTATAAGGCGCCTGCACACTGTAAGAAATATTTACGGTGCCTGGCAAAGCAAATGCAGAATAGTTACCGTTGGCATCGGTATATGTCCAAGTGCTGCCAACCTGTACAGATTGATAAGCTACTCCGGATTCTCCTCCATCTTTTATCCCATTGTTGTTGGCATCAAAAACACAACCCTCAACAGTTACAGAATTGGTTTGATAACCGAAGTTAAAACCACAGTTTAATCCGGCAACAACTGCTACGTTGTTGTAAAATGCACAACCGGCAGTATCATTTAATGGAACAGTGTATGTAACATTAAATGCATTAGAACAATAGTAAATGGTATAAACTCCAGGAGGCACATTGGTTGAATACATTCCAGAAGAATCAATTTGTGCAGAAAACTGGAAGCCGCTACCCCATCCCCAAACAGAACCAGTTGTTACTATAACATCACCTGCATCATAAACACCATTTGCGTTATTATCAATAAATATTTGCCCGCAAATAGTAGCAGTTGCAGGTGGATTATAAAAGTAGCAATCTGTTGCAGTACAACCATTAGCATCTGTTACGGTAACGCAATAGTTGCCCGAAACGGATGGAGTTATTTGTGCTGTTGTAGATCCGTTGCTCCATAAATAAGTGTATGGTGCAACACCACCTATAATGGAAGACATGAACACGCCCATTGTATCTAAAATATCTACAGTCATGCCACAGGTGTTAATAACAATGTTTATGCACGCAGTATCTGTGCATCCTGTAGAGGTTTGTATGGTAAGACATACATTATAAACGCCATTGGTAGCATAGGTGTGTTGAAATTGTGGGGTATTTTGAAAAGACCCATCACCAAGATCCCAAAACCAACTTACTATTTGACCAATGTTTGTTGATGATGAATCCCAGAAAGAAACAACATTGGTTCCGGGAGGCATGTAATAACCTATTGCTGCATTACAAGTTGATGTTCCGCTCTGATAAAAATAACAAGCATTGGTTACGCATCCTGTTGCATCTGTAACATAAACACAGTAGGTGCCTGTATTTGCAACTGAGAGAACAGGCTGAGTGGAAAGCACCGCTCCATTACCAATCCATTGATAGGTGTATGGCGCTGTGCCACCAGTAACTGCAGCCGATAATAAGTTTTGCCCTGTTTGAGCAATAGTAGCAACCATGTTACAGCCAACATTTATGGAGTCACAATAAGTGCTTGTACAGCCCGTGCTGGTGGTAATTGTTAAACATACCTGCTGCCAGCCACCATTGGGGAACTGATAAGTGGGGTTGGTTGCAGTAGAAGTTCCTCCATTACCAAACGTCCAACTATATCCGGTAATGTTGCCGGAGGATGTAAATGATGTATCATTAAACTGATACAAGTTGCCTTGCAAATTATTGTAAGTAAAATAAGCCTGGCACTGCACTTGGGCTTTTGCTCCTCCTGTAATAAGAAGAAACAACAAACCCGCAAAGAGTAAAATTTTGTTTTTCATTTGTGATTGTTTTTAAATGATTAGACCTGTGTTTTATTATTATGACCCCAAAAGTATGGGCATGGGTTATTACCACCAAATTTGTTTTATATTTTTCTTACCTGCTCAAATTTTATTTATGTTGATTTATTTTTTCGTCAACCCAATTATTATAATGAATAATGCCACTCTCATCTGCATTCTTTATTTTCTTGTTTCTATTCTTAAATTCAATTAGTTTTTTAATTACTGATTTTACATTCATTTTTTCTGATGCTACAGACAAGAGTTTTAATGCGCCAATAATTTCTTTCTCATCCACAAAATCTTTCCTGTTACTTAAATGCTTAAAATCTTTGGCTGTTTGCTTTATTTTATATGCAAGTGTTTCAAAATCGCTCAACTCATAGCGGGTAATTAAATCTGCCACAGCAATTTTATAACGAATGGTTTCATCGTAGTTTTTATAATCTTTTAAAAGATAGAGTTTTGTCAAACTTCTTGCGGCTTTATGATAATCCTTTAAATCGAACAAAAGCAAGAAGCGGTTTATCCAAATAAACTGCTGATAAAAAGAGTTGTTCTTTATTTTTTCGTTCGCGCTCAGCTCATCTATTATTTCAAGCGCCTTGTTTTTATCTAACTGCGAGTAATTAATTACAAGCGAATTGTAGTAGTAAAACAAATACTTATCAAACAGCAGCCCGCCAAACTCTTTCATGCTTTTATTTAACAATTGCGCATACTCTAGTGATTCCTTTAGCTTATTATTTTTATACAACGAGTTAACAATGTAAGTAAGCATTTGCAGTTTGGTGTCGTGGTTGTTGCGGTTGAAAAGTGATTCCTTTTCAAAATCAGCAAATGTTTTAAGCAGGTAATCTTCTAAAACTTTGTATTGATGTTTTTGCAGCAACACTTGGCTGATGGCATTATAAACCCTGAAACGAACAACCGGAGATTTAAGTAATTTTTTATCGTGCTGTAATTCCGAAATAGTTTTTTCAAGTGTTTTTAAAACAGGATTATTACCACCACCGTAGTTTTGTGTAACCTTTAGGCGATAAGTAACTGCCGCAAGTATGTCATCTATCTGCCTTACCTGCGTAAGTTTTTCGGTGTTACTTTTCGCTTTTCAATATATGTTACCGGATTTATGCTCACCATTTCCCTCGATAATTTTATAAACTCCCCGTAAATCAAATCAAGCAACTCATAACTTTCAATATGCTGTGCTTTAGATTCAGCTTTTTTTAAAAAATAATGAGCAGTGGTTACCTGGTTTTTATTGATATAAAATTTTACCAAAGCAAGCAACCTGAAAACATACACCAACTCCTCACTGTCAAAATGTTGGAGCGTAATACTTTTATTTAACTCGCGCATGAGCCTGTTCTTTAATCTGTAAAAAGCATTTTTATCAGATGAGCTATACAAGCGCTTAAAAATTTTATCGTCATCGTACTTCTCTCCGTGTTTTCTCACATAATCAAAAAACAAAACATCCTTGCGGTCATCTTCTGTTTCAATCCGGCTCAAGTAAAGTTTAAAAAATCGAACTTCCTCTTTATTGAGGTTGGTAATAATGTTGTTGATAATGTCCATAGTTGGGTATTTTAAGCGGGTAAGAAAAATCAAAAATATTTTTTACAGTACAAATAACAAAAAGTATATTTGATACGTCTTTAAAACAAACACTTATCAACATTAAAAAATGAATATTAAAATACAGCTCAAATGAAAACACTCGTATTTAAATTCTGCTTATTTCTTTCATTGGGTTTCTGTTTAACGCCCAAAGCAAATGCACAGGGAACTGTTCCTGATATTTCCATATTACATTTGATAAACTTTCCTGATACTGCTTATGAAGGACAATCCTATCAGCAAATAGGTATAACCTTCTTTAATAACGATTCCCTATCGTATGCAGGAAATATTGTGGTATATATAAAAGGAGACTCTTCCCTAGTAGACACACTTTATACTTCCAGTCAGGTAACGATAGCGGCAAATGATTCCACTACGTTTTTTACCAATACAGGCTTTCAGTTTGATCCCGGAACATTCAGAGCTGGCAGTAACATTGTAGTAGTATGGCCGGTTGCCAATGGTGTTTTACAAACTGACAGTTTATTCGACAATGTTTTTTACGTAAGAACCAGCAGCGTAACACCTGTGCTTACAGGTATTGAGTCTTTTGATGCGTATCCTAACCCGGCAAATAAGTTTCTGGGCTTTATATTACCATCCAAATCAATAGCTGAAAGCGTAAGAATTTCAGATATGTACGGGCGCATTGTGTATGAACATGACAGGCTATTTCAAAAACACATTGATGTTTCCACCCTCAAACAGGGATATTATCTTGTTGTAATAACTGATACAAAAGGTAAAAGATTCCTGACCAAGGTTTTAAAGTACTGAGATTACACATTAACCTCATTACTCTATTATCCACATTCATTTCGTTAACAAGTAAAAGACAGCTAGCTGTTTTCTCTCTCCACCATCCCTGATTTTTGCGGCATTCATTTAACTTATGCCCGAAGGGATTGCTGCATTTTTAGAAACTTCCAAAAAAGTTACCACTGATGGTGATTTTCATTCTCGTTTTAACGATTCGAAAAAGCGATATATTGAAAAATATAACAACGCAGTTAAACAATTTTCTGATTTAAAAACAGCTCGCAACCGGGCAGCCCACACTCGTTGGAAAACCATTGAAAGCCTTGATAAATATTTAATTGAATTTGAAGCAAACGTTATAAAAAATAAAGGCAAGGTACTATGGGCATTGGATGCAAAACAGGCATTTGATGAAATTGAGAGCGTGCTTAAAAAGAAACACCGGCAAAAAAGTTTTTAATAATTCAATGTATGTATGCCGCGAAACAGGGCTTAACGAATGGCTAAAAAAAAACCATGCTTCAAAATTGGCATCTTCAAATCTATTGCAGTACGAACAGAGCGCGGTAACGGCTCATTTTTCCAATAGCTTTCTGGTTGATGGGGTGGAAGAAGCTGAAATAATTCTAAAAGGAGATTTTCCTCATTTGAATTTTAATGATGCTTATGCTGAAAATGAAAAAGCATCTTTGACGGAACATCACACCGAATCAATAAGCATTAACGATGCACTTTTTATTTGTGCAGACACCGGTAGTGTGGTTCTTGCAGGAAACAATAAAAACTCATTGCTCAATAACCATTCTAAAATTCAGATTGTATTAGCAACAGTTGACACAATTTTACCATCTATAAATGACCTGGATTTAATGCTGCCTTTAACGGCAACGTTTAAAAATGGCGAAGAAAACTTTAATTGCATTTCAATTATAAGCTCATCACGTAAAGAAAATGAACCCGAAAGCGCTGAGGAGTTTTATGTTTTGTTGTTAGACAACGGAAGGAGCGATGTGATAACTAAAGAAAATGAAAGGCAGGCGGTGCGCTGCATCAAATGCGGAGCTTGCCATTACGCATGTCCCGTTTACGAAACAGTTGGCAGTAAGCCATTCAATCATTTTTTACAGTGGACCAATAGCCTCAATGATGCTGCCGCACATAAATGCGTTTGAAGACGATTATTATTTGTCATTTGCTTCAACTATGTGTGGCGCTTATGAAGATGTTTGCCCGGTTAATATTGATTTTAAGAAAGGAATTTTATACAACAGGTCGGACGGTAAAAAAAGAAAATTATACTCGTCAAACGAAAAATGGTTTTATTACCTGTGGCGAAAAACCATGCTTAAAAGAGATTTTATGAATATGAAAGGCATAAAGCCACGAAAGCGGATTATTGAAAACCTGTTTTTAAACTCAGCAAACAATTTAAGGGTGCTGCCTGAAACTGCTGCTAAAACTTTTAACGAGCAGTGGAGAGAAAAAACGGGGCAGAAATAACTTTAAGATTGTGCCGCTATCTCCCTAATCGCATCAATCCACTTATCATTATCATTCATGCAGGCAATCATTTCATAATTTTCTCCTCCTGCTTTTATAAAATCTTCCTTACCGCGCATAGCAATTTCCTCAAGTGTTTCCAAACAATCGCTTACAAAAGCAGGACATACCACCAGTAAATTTTTAACTCCTTTTTGCGGCATTTCTTGCAATACCACATCTGTAAATGGGGTAAGCCATCCTTTCCCTAATCTCGATTGAAACGATATTTCGTATTTATTTTTTTCAATGCCTAATTTTTCTATTACCAATCGTGTTGTTTCAAAACATTGATGGCGGTAGCACTTATCATGCGCCATGCTTTTTACGGCACAGCAATCGGCAACTTTAAAACAATGCTTACCTGTTGCATCGCATTTTTCTATATGGCGTTGCGGAATGCCGTGGTAGCTGAATAGTATTTTATCGTAATTGCTGTTGAGGTAGGGCAGCATAGAATCTGCCAATGCTTCAATGTAAGATGGGTGATTGTAAAATGGCTTTACAAAACGCAACATAAAATCATAGTTGCCGCCAACGTATTGCTTTTGCGCATGAACCACTGCGGTTTCAAAACTACTCATGGCATAATGTGGATACATTGGCACTATCACTACATTTTTAATGTTTTTATTTTTTGAAATAATATCAAATGCTTTTTTAGGAGTAAGGCTTCCATAACGCATTGCAATCTCAACCATGCCACCAAATTTTTCTTTCAGTTTTTGTTGCTGCCTTTGTGTTATAATAACAAGCGGTGAGCCTTCTTCCCACCATATAGTATTGTAAGCATGTGCCGACTTTTTATACCTGAAAGGAACTATAATTCCTTTTACAAGTAATGAACGATAAAATTCTCCTTTATCAATCACCCGCTCGTCCATTAAAAACTCAAGCAAATATTTTTTTACATCAGCAGGTTCAGGTGAGTCGGGCGAACCAAGGTTCATTAAAACAATGGCGGTACTATCTTTTTGCAACATAAAATAATGTGATGGCGCCAAAAGTAAGTTAAACAAAACTCAGGCTGAAAGAAGATTATGAGGGTAGAGAAATCCGTCATCAAAATATTACCGTATGTGTATGTAAAACTGTCATCAAAATGAAACGCATTAACATTCTATTTAAAATAGCGCTCGCCTCGGTGTTAGTTCTTAACGGTGCCTTTTTCATTTATGCTAATACGCGCACGTTATCCGTCTCCGAAAAAGTTAAGCCAGTAACTCTTGCTGCATATCAGACTGATAAGGCACTTACTAATGAGAATCTCGCTCAGCTAAAAACGAACTCCGCGCAACTTAAAAATAAAATTACGGCTATGGCAGCTACATCGGGTAACAATGTTATTGGAATAACATATTACAGCGATTTAATTTCAAGTTCTGAAATTGCAAGCACACTTGAATCTAATAATTCATTTGACCTCTCCGAAATAACATTTCAATCATCAGGCAAATCGTGCCCTATTAGCGGGATAAAAGCCCAATGGAACTCCTTACTGAACGCATACCGAATATCAGACAATTAAATATTTTAATTAATCACAAAAAAAGTAAGCCATGTTTAAAAAATCAATTCCCGCATTTTTACTTGGAGCGCTATTAATAGGCTCCCTTAGTTTCCAATCGTGCAAAAAAGATGACGATGATGAAACTGTAACACCTACACCCACTCCTACTTTGTATGAAAGACTAGGAGGCATTAATGCCATTAGTGCCGTTACGGATCAGTTCCTTGCTAATGTTGTAGCCGATCCGGTTATTAATGCCCGGTTTGCCGCAACCATTGCCGATGCAAACCGCACACGGTTATTGCGCCTCAACCTTATTGACCAAATTTGCGCAGCAGCAGCAGGTCCCTGCCAGTACAAAGGAAAAACAATGATTGAAGCGCATCAGGGCTTGAACATTACTGAAGTAGAGTTTAATGCTCTGGTTGGTGATTTGGTTGATGCCATGACTTCGCTTGGCGTTGCACAGGCTGATCAAAACGAGTTACTTGGAATTTTAGGCGGACTAAAACCAGATATTGTTGGACAATAGGTGGTTGATTCAACAATAGAGCCCGTTTAACAACGGGCTTACGTTTTTTATAAGGACTATAAACTATTACATAAAATTGACAAACAGTGTTTAACTAAGGCTGATGCAATTTTAATTTCGCACCGGCTTTTCTAAGAGAGGAATTTGTTATGATAAACAACTTTTTTGTTACCGGAATCAATTACAGAAAAAGTGATTCGGATGTGCGTAGCAAATACGCTTTAACTGCAGATCAATGTTCTCGTTTCTACAAAACGCAAAAACCCCATGGTGTCGAGGAATTTTTTATTCTTTCTACCTGCAACCGCACCGAAATTTATGGTATTGCAGATTCAGCCAATCAACTCATTTCTATTTTTCATCCGCACCAGCAGAACATACAACAAGAACTCACCAAAGACGTTTACATAAAGCATGGATGGCAAGCCATAAATCATTTGTTTGATGTAGTTGCTGGATTAGATTCTCAGTTAGTTGGCGATTACGAAATTATGGGGCAGGCTAAACAAGCTTTTGGTTTGGCAAAAGAAGCCGGTGCAACCGGAAACAATTTAGAGCGTATTGTTGCCAATGCATTTGCTGCTGCTAAGGATGTACGCACCAATACTCTCCTTAGCAGCGGAACCGTTAGCACCTCTTATGCTGCTGTAAGGCAAATTAAAAAAACCTTGTTCAATAAAAGACCTTTGCAAATTGTTGTAATAGGTGCCGGAGAAATAGGGTCAAGTATTTGCAAAAATCTAAACGATTATTTTACGGGCAATCATGTTACAGTTTTAAACCGCACTTTTGAAAAAGCTGAAAAACTTGCTGTTGAAAACAAATTCAAAGCTTTGCCGTTTCAAAAAATTAATGAAGCGGTGCATCAGGCTGATGTCATTATCACGGCTACAGCTTCATTGGATTATATTATTACTAATTCTATCTTGCCCGAAGGCAAACAACAACTGATTATTGATATGTGTATGCCACGCAATGTGCAGCCACTTTCCAAAAATCATTCGGACAAAACGTTGTTGAGTATTGATGATATTTCCGTTATAAAAGATCAATCGCTTCAAATGCGCAATGATGAGGTGCCTTCAGCGCAAAAAATTATTACTGAACATATTACCAGATTTAAAGAATGGGTTAATGAATCATCAAACCGAAAACTTATAAAAGAGTACAAACAAACCGCCATGCGGCTTGAAAAACATTTAATGCAAACAGGTGCCGTTGGGAATGTAAATGAAACGGAAAAAGACCACCTGCTTAAAAAAGAATATGCAGCACATAGCACTTGGAATAAACAATCGTAACGACAAAGGTTGTTTGTATTTAGGAACACTTGGCAAGTATTATGATGCCCTGAGCAATTAATAATTTTTTGAAATGCGCATAGGCACACGTGAGAGCAAACTTGCTTTATGGCAGGCGCAAAAAGTTCAATCTCATATTTTTAATCAAGATATTGAATCACAACTTGTAACCATTTCAAGCGATGGCGATGTTGATTTGTCCACTCCGCTTTATCAATTAGGCATACAAGGAATATTTACAAAAACATTGGATGCTGCTTTGCTTCAAAATAAAATTGATGTAGCCGTACATTCTTACAAAGATGTGCCAACTGTTTTAGCAAAAGGATTACACATTGCAGCAGTTTTAGAAAGAGGAAATGTGCATGATGTTTTTGTTCCGGGTAATGCACCATATAATTTTAATGATGTATGTGTAATTGCCACAAGCAGTATGCGCAGGAAGGCGCAGTGGTTGTATAAATATAAACACCACACTACAGATAACATAAGAGGCAATGTAACTACACGTTTGCAAAAACTAAAGCAGAGCAACTGGGCAGGAGCCATTTTTGCCAAGGCAGGATTGGAAAGATTAAACCTGTTACCACAAAATGCAATGGAGCTAAATTGGATGTTGCCTGCCCCCGCACAGGGTGCAGTTGTAATTATTTGCAGGGAGAACGATGAAAAAACCAAAGCGCTTTGCGACAGGTTTACACATTGGCAAACTGCTGTGTGTACGCACTTGGAAAGGCAGCTACTTAACAAACTTAACGCAGGCTGCTCTTTACCTGTAGGTGCGCTTGCTGAAATTGATGCAGAAAACCTCATTCGCCTCAAGGCCAACATTACTGCTCCTGATGGTTCGGTAAAAGTTGATAGTGGCGGGCAATGCAGTATTTTTGAAGTGGATAAACTGGCAACCGAGTGCGCACAAAAAATGCTTGGAGCCGGAGGAGAAAAAATTTTAAATTCACTAAACCGATACTGAAATGGAAAAAATTAACATACTCTCAACCAAATTTATGATTGAAAGTGAAATCAAAAGATTACATGAAGTTGGAATTTTTTTTTCGTTTCATCCGTTTATTACTGTAGAAAGCAAAAACGATAACAAGACAATAGAAAAAACGAAACAGGTTTTTGAAAATACCGATAATCAAACGCTTTTTGTTTTTACCAGCGTAAATGCATTGCGCTTTTTGTACTTAGCACAAAAGTATGTTACCAAAAATTTAAAAACGGCAAAGGTTGCTTGTATTGATGGCATAACGCTTCAAAACAGTTATAATTTTTTTGAGGCAAAAAATGTTGTGATAAAAGCGCCTAACGCTGCACAGTTGGCAGAACAAATAACCAAATCAAATTTTAAAAAGTAATTCACTTTTGCGGAAATATTTCTTTAGGCGAAGTTTCTGATGCACTTACATTAACAGGAAAAAAAGCAGAAAGGTTTGTAGTATATGAAACAAAGCTGACGCCTGCAAAGGTCAAACAAAAATGTCATGGCATATTATTTTTCAGCCCAAGTGCAGCGGAGAGTTTTTATATGGAAAATGAGCCTGATGCTGATGTTGTATCATTTGCTATTGGCGCCACTACTGCAAAAGAAATTATCAAGCATCACAATAATGAAATTATTGTTTGTGAAAAACCATCGCAACACGAAATGATTTCTAAAGTGATTGAACGATTTAAAAAAGAACAAGTATGATAACCGAAACCGCAACAAGATAAATGAGTACTGCAAAGGCATTAAAAAATAATTTGCTCCTTAAGGTACTCAATGGTGAGCACACAGAGAGAGTTCCGGTGTGGATGATGCGTCAGGCTGGAAGATATTTGCCGGAATACATGGTCTTAAAAAATAAGTATTCTTTTTTTGAGCGTGTAAAAAATCCAGAACTTGCATGTGAAATTACACTGCAACCAATAGATATAATTGGAACTGATGCAGCCATTATTTTTTCCGACATTTTGGTGGTGCCTGAAGCAATGGGGCTTGAAGTGCAGATGGTTGAAAACAAAGGACCGCTATTACCTTCTCCTATAAAATCTGAAAACGATTTAAAAAGAATTACAGTGCCTGATGTAAAGGATAAGTTGAATTATATGGCGGCATCATTGTCACTCACAAAGAAAGAATTAAACAATCGTGTACCATTAATTGGTTTTGCCGGTGCACCGTTTACTATTTTGTGTTATATGGTGCAGGGCAAAGGCAGTAAAGGTTTTGAAGAAGCGAAAGCGTTTTGTTATTCACAGCCGGATACCGCAAAAAAACTTTTGCAAATGATTACCGATACCACTATCAGTTATTTAGAAATGCAAATTGAAAGTGGTGCCGATTGTGTACAGGTGTTTGATAGTTGGGCAGGGGTATTGAGTGCTGATGATTTTAAAATATGGGCATTGCCATACATTAAACAAATTTCAGAAAGAGTTTCGGCTAAGGCTCCCGTAATAGTTTTTGCGAAAGGCGCTTGGTATGGATTGGAGGAGATGAGTAAAATCAAAGCATCGGCACTTGGTGTTGACTGGTGCATTGAACCAAAATTTGCAAGGCAACTTGCAGGAAATAATATTACACTGCAAGGGAATTTCGATCCTTCAAAACTTTTATCCCCTATTCCTGAAATAAGAAATGAAGTAAAAAAAATGATGGCTGCATTTGGCAAGCATCATTACATTGCAAATCTTGGTCATGGTATTTTACCACATGTGCCTGTTAGCCATGCAAAAGCTTTTGTAGATGCGGTAAAAGAATTTGGCGTCAACAGCTAAAAAAAATTAATGGAGACAGCCGCATCATCTAAAAAACAAATTTCAAACAAACAGTTATGGATTAATTACATTCATCAATTGCAAATTGAAATTTGTAATGCATTGGAAAAAACTGATGGCAATGCAAAGTTTATAACCGACAATTGGCAAAGACAAGAAGGAGGTGGAGGAATTACACGCGTTATTGCCGATGGAAATGTTTTTGAAAAAGGAGGAGTAAACACATCTGTTGTTTTTGGCAATGTTACCGAAACCATGAAAAGCCATCTAAAGATTAATGGCGAGAAGTGGTTTGCATGCGGATTGAGTTTAGTTATTCACCCGCTAAATCCTTATGTGCCAACTGTTCATGCCAACTGGCGTTATTTCGAGTTATATGATGGACGTGAAAATATAATTGACTGCTGGTTTGGTGGAGGTACAGACCTTACTCCTAATTATTTATTTGAAGAGGATGCAAAACATTTTCACAGCGTATTAAAAAAGGTGCACGATAAATTTGATCCATCTTTTTACCCGAAATTTAAAAAGCAGTGTGATGAGTATTTTGTAAACCATCATCGTAATAATGAAATGCGGGGTATTGGTGGGGTGTTTTACGATTATATAAGGCCAGATGAAAAAATGAGTTGGGGGAAATGGTTTTCATTTCAACAACAAAATGGAAATTGTTTTTTGGATTGCTACCTGCCTATAGTTGAACGAAGAAAAAATATTGCCTACACACAAAAAGAAATTGACTGGCAGGAATTAAGACGAGGTCGATATGCTGAATTTAATTTAGTGCATGACAGGGGAACATTGTTTGGGTTAAAAACAAACGGCAGAACAGAATCTATATTAATGAGTTTACCCCCTCGTGCCCAATGGAAATACAACTACCAACCAAAAGCAGGAAGTGATGAAGAAAAAATGCTTCTGGCCCTAAAACCAACAGCATGGATATAATTAAACAGCATATCTTCTATGAAAAGAAACAGAATATTAAGAAGTAACCCATGCATACGTTCATTGGTTCGCGAAACAAAATTATCTGCTGATGATTTTATTGCACCACTTTTTATTGTGGAAGGAGAAAATATTAAAGAAGAAATTTCTTCGCTGCCTGATTATTACCGAATGAGCTTAGATGTAGCGGTAAAACACACAGAGCATTTATATAGACTCGGAATAAAATCTGTTTTACTTTTTATTAAATGTAAAGATGAGTTGAAGGATAATGCTGGAACAGAAGCGCTGAATGCAGATGGCTTAATGCAGCGCAGCATACGTACAATAAAAAGCGCGGTGCCAAACATGTATGTTATGACTGATGTAGCGCTTGATCCGTTTTCTATATACGGACACGATGGAATTGTGGAAGGAGAAACTATTGTAAATGATGTGACTATAAATGTTCTGGCAAAGATGGCTGTAAGCCATGCGCAAGCCGGTGCCGATTGCATAGCGCCAAGCGATATGATGGACGGCAGAATAGGCGCCATAAGAGCCTCACTTGAACAAAATGATTTTGACAAAACATCTATTATGAGCTACAGCGCCAAATATGCTTCTTGTTTCTATGGCCCGTTCAGAGATGCATTGGATAGCGCTCCCGGTTTTGGTGATAAAAAAACTTACCAGATGGATTATCACAATCGTATTGAAGCTATGCGTGAAGTTATGGCCGATGTAGAAGAAGGCGCGGATATTGTGATGGTAAAACCTGCAATACATTATTTAGATATTATTCGTGAAGTAAAAAATGCGGTTAATGTTCCCGTTAGTGCATACCATGTTAGCGGAGAATATTCCATGATAAAAGCTGCGGCACAAAGAGGCTGGGTAAATGAACAGGCTGCGTTTTTAGAAGCTATTACTTCCATAAAACGTGCAGGTGCCGACATAATTGCAACCTATTATGCAGAGGATATTCTAAAGGTGATTTAAAAGGTACAAACTACCAGCTCCCACTGGCGCCACCACCACCGGTACTGCCTCCTCCAAATCCACCGAAGCCGCCACCGCTACTCCAGCCACCTCCACTTCCTCCGCTGCTAAACCAACCACCGCTTGAGTTTCGTTGGTTTCTTCTGTCTGCCGCAGACAGTAGTTGCCAGGCCGTCCAAAAATCAATAGCGTTTAAAATAGCATAGCGTTTAACACGATGGTATTGAATAAAAAAACTTAAGCCTATTATAAAAAGAAACACACCAATAATACCTACAATACCCCCGGCAGGAAACTCATCCCCACCCACCTCATCGGCCGTATATTCTCCTGAAGCGCGTTTTATTACCACATCGGTCGCTTCGTTTAATCCATTAAAATATTGCTTCTGCTTAAAGGCTGGTTTAATATTTTGTTCTATGATGCGCTTACAAACAGCATCGGGCAAAGCGCCTTCCAGTCCATAGCCGGTAATTATTGCCACACGCCTGTCAGCCATTGCGCAGAGTATAACCACACCGTTGTCTTTATCCTTTTGTCCAATGCCCCAATCTCGGTAAAGGGCAATGGCATAATCATCTACAGGATATTCACCGGTAGATTGCATAAGCACCACAGCAATTTGCGAAGAGGTGCTGTCGTTAAATGCAACTAATTTTTGTTCTAAAACATTTTTTTCCTCAACTGACAAAACACCTGCATAATCATTTACTAATTTAGGTGGGTTGGGTTTGGGCGGTAGTTCTTGCGCAAAAGCGGAGGAACATCCGCAAAAAATAAAGAACAAAAAGAAAAGAGGGATTATTTTTTTTCCTTTCATACTATCTGTCTCCAAAAATCATTTCGTTGGGTAATTCATCAACATCATCTTTGTTATATGGAAAATATTGTGCAAGCGCTTTGCCACAATGTTCAATAGCATAGATTAGCCCGCCTGTTAAATCATTTTTAGAGAAAAATGATTTCATTTCACTTACTAAGTTATCCCAAAACTGCTGAGTCACTTTTTCGTGAATACCATAATCTCCAATTACAGAGAACTTATGGTCTTCTGCTGCAATAAAAATTAAAACCCCGTTTCTTTCTTTGGTATGCTGCATTCCTAATTTTTCAAACCAAAACACCGCACGGTTAAAAGCATCGTCTAACACATGAGCATCTATACACACACGAATCTCTCCGGATGTGGCACGCTCTGCACGAACAATGGCAGCCTTTATCATTAGTTGCTGTTCTTCAGAAAAATAGTCGGCTGCATGTGCCATGTTTATAGTTTTAAAAACAAACTGCTGCCTGATTAATGCAGCAGTTTGTTATTTCACAAATATCTATAAAAGATTAAAACTCCACTTTGGGTGCCTTGTTAGCCCCAGCATCAGCTTCAAAAAACCCTTTAGGGGTTGCGCCATACATACCTGCAAGTAAACTTGTAGGGAACTTGCGTATGTAGGTATTGTGGTCTTGCACTGCTTCATTAAAGTCTTTTCGAGCAACAGCAATTCTTCTTTCAGTTCCTTCTAAAGTTGCCTGAAGTTCTAAAAAATTTTGGTTTGCTTTTAACTGAGGATATTGCTCACTCACTACCATCAATCTTCCAAGTGCAGCGCTTAACTCGCCTTGTGCAGCCTGAAATTTTTTAATGTTCTCTGGTGTAAGGCTATTGGCATCAACTTTTATTTGTGTTGCGCTGGCGCGGGCTTCAATTACTTTGGTTAAGGTAGATTGCTCAAACTCTGCAACCCCTTTAACCGTAGCAACTAAATTTGGAATCAGATCCAGCCGTTGCTGGTACTGATTTTCTACTTGCGCCCATTTGCCTTTTACGTTTTCGTCTTTGGTAACTACATTGTTTTGTGTGCCAACAAAAAAGCGGTAAAGCAAAAATGCCAATATTACAAGCACTCCAATTATTACATAACTTCTCTTCATAGTTTTAAATATTTGATTTTAAGTACGGGGCAAATATATTACGGAATCAATTTCCGCAAACCATTTTGGGTGAAATGAAAAAATGGGCGGTAAATTGCTACTGGAGAGGGATATAAATAAGTTTTGTTTGAAAAAAACCTACAATTTAGTCAAAAGGGTTTGAAACTTAATTTAGGGGTATAGAAAAACTGATAAGATGGTAATAACATCTTTGTAATTAAACCACTGTAAGGCCTGAGTGGAAAAATCATTAGAAAATAAAGGGGGCTTAAAACTTAGGGGAGGCTAAATTTTTTTAAAGACTGCTTTGTAAAATTTGCCTGATTTATTTGTAACCTTTATTGCGTAATTTCCTGCTGCAAAATTTCGTAAGTCAATAATATAATTCTGTTGTGGATACATTCCTAAAAACAATTTGTACACCAACATTCCTGCATCAGAAAAAAACTCAATCTTGTAAGAGTCTTCATTATTCAGCATTAAGGTTAAACTTTCACTTGCCGGATTTGGGTAAATTAAAATTTTATGTTCTGACATTTCTGATGATTTAACTGAAGTAGAACTCTCCTGCCTTATTTTATGAATAAATCCATCTGATATTCCTGTAATATTGTAAACACCTGCTCCAAAATCAAAATCAGTAGTGCCCTCAAATTTACCTGTGGTTAATACATTGTTTAAATTATCTATAGTAACATCTTTTCCTAATAGAACTGAGGTGCCAGCTATTTTTTCTGCCCATTTGTAGTTGCCCAAGGTACTTAGTTTAGCAATAAACATATCCTGTGTTGTATTGCTTATTAAAATTTTTGTTCCAGGACCCGGATCAAAATCAACTGCACCCTGAAAAGTGCCTGTTGCATAAACTTCAGAAAAATTATCTATCGTTAACGATTGTATACCGGCAACAAAACTCGCAGCCCAAACGAAACCGCCCAATGAATCAAGCTTTAAAATGTAAGAAGTGCCCCCGCTTAAAAAATATTGGGCAGCACTTGGGTCAAAGTCAACAGTACCCCAATAATTACCAGATATATAAAGATTACCAGCATTGTCAATTTCTAAATCAGAGCTATAGTCGTTAAAGCTGTTGCCAATAGTTTTGGCCCAAACAAAATTTCCCGCATTGCTTAGCCGCATTACAAAGGCATCGCTGTAAAAAGTATTAAAAGCTGAAATATTATACACTCCTGCACCCGGGTCAAAATCTACCGCATCAGTAAATAATCCTGACACAAAAACATCGCCTTGAGTATTCACGCACATTCCATAAATAAAATCATCGGCTATTCCGCCAAATGTTTTAACCCACAAATAATTTCCTGATGCATCTAATTTTAAAACATACGCATCCATATAAGTTAGCGTAGTCGAAGTAAAATTACTTATGCCCGCACCTGGGTCAAAATCGGTTATTCCCGTAAAATAACCTGATACAAAAATATTTCCCACAGCATCGGTTACAATCCTGCTTGCATTACACTCGTAATTTGAGTTTAGCACCTTTGCCCACACAAAATTGCCCACAGCATCAAGTTTTAAAATAAACACATCATTACCCGTTGAGGTAAGATTAAACACATTTGCACCGGGGTCAAAATCTTTGGAGCCATTAAAATTTCCGGTTAAAAAAATATCTCCTGTGGGATTGATATTAATATGCGTAATGGCTGCTGATGCAGAAACTCCTGCTATTTGCTTTGCCCAAATAAAATTTCCGGAGGCATCATGTTTGGTTATAAAACCATTTATATCCAATAAACCTGCTGTACTTAAAACAAAACTACCTACGCCTGGATTAAAATCAGCGCTATCAGAAAATAATCCACACGTGTAAATATTTCCAAGTGCATCGGTTTCTATCGCATAAGGTGAAAATTTTCCGAATCCTTCCATGTGATTAGCCCAATCAAAAAAAGGAGATTGCGCAAAGGAGGCTTGTTGTATTATACTTGTAATAAGGAGCAGAAGATTTTTTCTCATTTTTATTTATGCCTAAATTGGATTTTGACAATCAAATTTATAGTTTTTTAAATTGAAAAAAACGTAAGGCGCAATTGCCTTACGTTTCAAATTAATATAATTTGCGGTTTAATTCTTTACTATTTTCAACATCTGCATGTTTCCTATTGTATCATTTATTTTAAGGAAATAAACTCCCTGCGCATAATTTGATATGTCAATCAGTAATTCATTTTTTGTATCAATAGTTTTCTTACCGAGAATTGCTCCGCTAATGCTTATGATTTCGTAACTGTTGATTGAATTGCAATCTGCACATTCAACTTTAAATATTCCAGATGAAGGATTAGGAATTACTTTGTAAAATGACCCAGATTCTCTAATCGAATTATCTTCTTCAAGTTTAGCATTGAAAGATGTAGTGGTAAGGTTTACAAAGTAATCTTCTATCTCTCCTCGCTTATTTATCAAACATGGAGCCATTGATGCTGCACCGTTTCTTACCATTACAACCCGCATGCTTGTAATGCCTGCCAATGAACCGGACGGAATAGCAATGCTAAATGCAATATTTCCTGTTGATGTAAAACTTGTAGGGCCTGAAACACGTTCTCCGGCATCGGTGTAAACTCCGTTCCGGTTAAGGTCAATGTAAATAGCAAAAATCTCAGTTCGTGTTGTAGATGAAAACCCGGCACTAATTAATCCCGAATTTCCGGAAGAACCAATCAGAAGATTTGTTGACAATCCTGTATGCACGTATCCGCCTGCTTCAGCACCCGATGTGCGGGATATGGTACCGAGTGAGAAATAATCAATCCATTCCTGAGAGTTATTTCCGTAAGAATTACAATATGTTGCAAAAGATGCTGAAGAACTGTAAGCGGTAGTTCCTCCAGCTGTACAGGTTGCGCTTACGCGGAAATTATAAGTTGTTGATGCAGATAATCCTGTCAGGACGCGAAAATTGGCTGTGATTCCTGAAATAGTTATCCAGGTTGACGATGCTGCTGTTTTGTATTGCAAGGTATAAGTTGCCGCTCCGGTTGAAGCCCATGTAATTTTTGCCGATGTTGTTTTTAGTTCTGTTGCCGATGGATTCGGTACAATTGAACATGGTGTTGTGAATTGCGTTTGAATGTAGTAGCTGTCAAAACTGTAACATTCCTGCCGCACACGTGCATCATAAATTTTTCCCTGCACCAAACCATTTAACGTATGAGTTACTGTACCTACATAAGCCGAGTGTATCCATGTACCCGAAGTTGACAATTTGTAATCCACATCATAACCAAACGGAGAATTGGCTCCACCCGATGACCATGTAAGCACGGCACTATTGCCGGTTATTGAACTTGCAGTTAAACCTGACGGATCAGGGCATGGAGTGGACAATGTTGAATAGGCATGTACACTTTGGTTGCCGATGCAAATAGCACGCACTCGCCAGTCCAGTGTCATACCCGACATAAAACCGACAACAGTAAATGAGTTGCCTGTTATAATTGAATCAATTGTCGGAAATGACCAATCACCCCATTGCCACTTAATTTGTACTCGATAACTAACTGCACCGGCAACAGTGTTCCAACTCATTGTTGTGGTTAATCCTGAGGTGTAGGCAACAGAAAGTCCTGTTGGCGCACCACATGAAGGTATGTTGGTAGTGAAAGTTGAATAGGCGGCAGCACTGGTATCAAAACTGCAACCTGTTTCAACACTCCAGTCGTAGAGCGTGTTCATATTTAATCCTGAAAGTGTTTGTGTGAAGCCAGTAACCCACCCACCATCGAGCCATGTACCACTGGTTGCTTCTTTATATTGGACATGGTAAACACTGGAATAATTTGTCGGAGCCCATTCCAGAAATGCTGTAGTTCCGTCAATTGAAACCTCCAGCGTAGTTGGAGGATTGCATTCAGGATCGCCCGATGTAAATTGCGCAGCAGAATATATAGATGCGCAACTTGCTCTTACTCTCCAGTCATATAATGTAGATGCTGATAATCCTATAATAGTGTGGCTATTAGTATAGGAAATGCCTGAAGTTATCCATGCTCCCGATGCTGCGGCTTTGTATTGAACTAAATAATATGTTGCTCCGGGCATTGCATCCCAGGCTACATCAGCAGTTGTTTCTGTAATTCCTGATGAGGAAAGATTGACAAGCGAACCACAAGTGGCGGCATATAAACCAACTGCATCCCATGCATTGGCAGTTTGCGTTGCTTCATTACTTAGCGAACCAAAAATATCAACGGCAGCTTGTATGCCCAACGTTCTTGCATCAGCATAAGTTGAAGAACTTACCAGGTAAAAGGTATTTAACTTGTACGCTATTTGTGCAGCGCTGGTCATTCCAATTCCTGTAACATTAAAAGGTGTGCCGTGGTCGTTGGTTCCGCTGCCTCCATTCACCAACAGGTAAAACCAATAGTTAAGCACACCGCTGTTGGTGTGTACACCTCCGTTGTCACCTGAGCCGTAGTACCAATTTGTTCCAAAATAAGTATCGGGATCACCATATGCATTCGGATTGCTCATACTACGGATAGTAAAAAAATCAGCGCCAATTAGCCAGTCGTAATTCGCAGGACGTGCATAAGCCTCTATGGCTGTTCCAAAAATATCGCTGAAGCCTTCATTTAATGCCCCACTCTCATAGGAATAAGTAAGGTTGGATGTAAAATTGGTAACACCATGTGTTATCTCATGTCCGCAAACGTCAAGCGAAGTAAGCGGTTTAAAGCTATTCACAGAACTCCCATCACCGTAGGTCATGCGGGTTCCGTCCCAAAAGGCATTAAAATAATTTACATCATAATGCACATAACTATTCAGTGGTGCACCTGCTCCATCATAGCTGTTACGATTGTGTTGGGTTAGAAAATAATCATAAGTCATTTCTGTTCCCCAATGCGCATCGGTTGCGTATTCATCCTTTTGTGCATTCACATTATTCCAGTTATTATCAGCATCAGTGAAATCAACGGCTGCACCATAGTTAGTTCCTGTAAGCAGATTATAAGTATTAATTACACCATTACCAGTACCGCGATTTGTTTCTCTTAATCGATAGGTAGCTCCGGTAAAATCCGAAACAATATTTTGTGTTCCGCTGTATGCAGTTACAGCAGTTCCATTAGCATTTGTTTCGTGAATGAGTTCGCGCGAGCCAAGTATTTCACCGTTTAAAGCATCAACAAACACATATTTCCTGCTCAAAGGTTCTTTTGCATAAATATCAAACTTATATGCCAGCCGAATTTTCGAAGGAACAACATCGCTCTCACCGCTGTAATACACCAGTTCTTCTTTCGGGTAAAAGGTTGCTGCAACATCATTTTTTTCACGTTTAATAAATGCTTCCTCTTCGATATATTCCCATTTGTAGTGTTTTGCATTAACATACATCAAAGCTTTCTTCAATGCTTCTTTTGGTTCAAGTGATGGAGTTGATGATAATTTTGTTGGAAATGTTTTAACTAACTTACCATTTTGCGAATAAATTTTCCCCTGCTTTGAATGAACTACCCACATGGCATGTTCAACCGGAATTCCGTTGAAACTTTGCAGGTAACGTGTGTGTGTAATTCCCTGCTCATCTTTACTTTCAGAAGTAACTTTGACATCGCTTGTAGCAAGCGTTTTTCCGTCAGTATTTTTTACTGAAATACGTTCGCGGTTAAATGCAGGTTGGTTTGATTTGTAAGAAGCAAACGAAGGATACATTCCTTCATTGCCTTTAATAATGTCTTGTGCAGCTGCCTGAAATGCCGCAAACAATAAAATTGCTAAAATGTGTTTTGTAAAATAGTTTTTCATACCGATGAAATATTAATTGGTTAATACATTTATCGTGTTAAAAGTATTTTGCTTTTTTTCGAAAAAACTCATTTTTATCAGAGCGGATAAAAGCAGTGTATGTACGGTACAGTAAACTGTATAAACGTTTTTTAAAAAAGAAATGATGATAGATTTACTTTCTTAGGTAAATCAAAAAATAATTTTGCTGTCAGGCAGTAAGAATAAGAGCTTGGAATCTTTCCAATTATTCATCCAGCAAAAACGGGAGTTTTATTTTAACAATAGTTACCGAAAAGTTTGTATTAGTTTTGTCTAATAATTCCACACTACAATCTTGTTTCAAATTTTCGCTGATGGTTTTAAGCCGATCGTTTATCAGTTTGATTCCATAGTGTTCACTTTTTGCATCACTCTTGCGATTTGCCTTTGAAGCTTCCACTCCTATTCCGTCATCCTCAATTTCAATAATCAGTTGTTCTGATTTTTTATCAATAGAAATTTTTACTGTTCCGTTTTTTTCTGAAGGCATTATACCATGCCAGATACTGTTTTCTACAAATGGTTGGATAATCATTGATGGAATCAAAATATCATCAGGAACCTTTTCGCTTTTTGAAATATTGTAACTCAGTTTTTCTTCAAGTCTTATTTTTCTGTTTCGAGATAGAGTTTTATTCGCTCTAATTCTTCGTCAAGCGGAACAAAATCGCTGTTTACGGTTTGCAGGTTCATTCGCAACAGTTGTGCAAAGCGTGATAGGTATGTTCGCGCTTTATCTGTATTGCCTAAATTGACCTGTTGCTCTATTGCATTTAACGAGTTGAAAACAAAATGAGGATTCATCATTGCCTGCAATGCCTGAATTTTAAATCGATTGATTTGTTGTTCGTATAAAATTTTACCTGTTGTTCTTTTTTCAATCGCTTTAAGCGACTCCGGTAGACGAATGTGAGCACTGCTATTACCAACAAAATTATAGCGGCATAAAACCACCATGCCATGTAAAAGGGTTGAGGTATTTTAAATTTAAAAGAAGCCGTATTACTCCATTTAAACGAGGCACTTCGGGAACGAATGCTGAATGTATATTTATCCGGTTGCAGTGAATTAAATTCAACCGAGGTGTTTTTTGTTTCACTCCATGCATTTTCGTTGAGCCGGTATTGATAAATAACATTTTCGGGAAAGGTAAATTGCGGAGCAACAAAGGAAAATACAATACTTCCTTTTTCATATTCAATTTCAGGATTTGATAAACCCAGTAAATTTTTTTCGCCCCATGATGCTTTTGTAATAAATGTATTTGGCAGCAAGTTGTTTTTTGGTTTCAACTCGCTCATGGTTAAAATGCTCACACCCTTTTGAGTGGCAGCATAAATTTTTCCGTTGGCAACATACACGTTATTTACCTGGCCAGATGAAAGTCCGTCAGCTACAGAAATATTTTCTTTTACAAAATTATTTTCTTTAGATAAGTCAATTAAACTTAATCCAAGAGTGCTGCAAACCCAAGCATATTTCCCGTCTGAAAATATTTTTCCGCAGTGGTTGGAAAGCAACCCTTCTTTTTCGCTGATGTGGGCAATTGGTTTATCGTTCTCCAAAATCATCAAACCATATCCTTCTATAGATAGCAAAAGTTTAGATTGATACAGGCACATATCCACAATTCTTTTTTTTAGCAATGGATGATTGCTACTTAAATCCTGCGTGTTTCCATTTTCAAATTTTTTTAAACCACCAGCATCACTAAACCAAAATCCTCCATTAGGGTTATTGCATACGGAATAAAACCGCCTATTAGGAAAAGGCAAGCGGCCAATTTCTCTTTTATGATTTAATATATCTGAGTATGATAGTTCATGAATGCTTTCGGAACACGATAATCTTATTGTTGAATCCGGAGTAAGTTCAATATCTTTTATGCAGACATTATGGATGGATACCGGTCTTTTATCATTATTAAAAAACCGAAACCGAAAAATATCACCTTCTGTTTTGTTGATGGGCAATAAAAAAAGACCGATATCTGATGCCATTAAAATGGCATCAGACGGATGATAAAGAATTTGATTAATTCTACCAATAGTTTTTAAATCAACGGTAAGATTAATTCTTCTAATATCACCGTTTTCAATTATGTCAATAATGCCGTTTCTATATCCAACCCATAATCTATTTTGTTTATCGGGGTATACGGCATAAGCTTCATTTGCGCTTAACCCATTGGCAGAAGAATATGTTAATACAGACCTGAAGTAAAACGGCAACATGTAAACACCATTGCCATGAGTGGTGAACCATACATTTTTTTCATTGTCAACAAATGTGGAGGTAATGTTTTCGTTGTTAAAAAAACTTCCTGCATAATTGTATTGACCGTTATTAAAACTAAATTTATAAACACCGTTGTTATAAGTGGTAAGCCATAAATTTAATTCAGTATCGCAATAAACCTCCAGTGCATTTTTTAAGTAATGAAGGGGTAAATTTATATTTGAAATTTTTGCTGATTGGTTAAGCTGATATAAGTGATCCTGAGTAAAGAAAAACAAGAGGGAGTCCTTATAATAAAAAACCTTGCTTGCCGGATTTCGCATTAAAAAAGAATCAATAGCCATAACCGGTTTTATATCTTTTTCACCCTTTATAAACTTTCTGGCATATCCGTATTTGGTTTTAAAAATAATACTCTCTTTTATGGGTAATTCTATCAATGAATCAGGAAATGAAACCTTAGCGGAAAAATTTCTGGCGTTATTCAGGAAGATTTCTCCAGCCTTGTTTTCAAAAAAGTTATTGTAAAAAAATCCTTTGCGTAACTGTTTAAGAATAGGATGAGAAGATTCGTTCATTATGGAATCTCCGGAAATAACAACAACGCTTGAATTAAACCCAAACAACCATAGCCTGCCCTTTGAGTCTTTAATAATTTTTAAAACTTCGTTATCACTTAACCCATCATCAATGGTGTATCGTTTAAAGTGTTTGCCATCAAAACGGCAAACGCCAGCCGATGTGGCAAACCACATAAAACCACGGTTATCTTGCTCACAATCATAAACAGTGTTGCTTGTTAAACCATCATCAACATCAAAATGGCGCGATGGAAAACTTTGCGCAAAAGCATTACAAGTAAAAATAATTAAACTGAAAAAAAAACGGGAGAATAACGTTGTCATTATCAAATGCGTTTTGACAATGTATCAATTGCTGCCATAAAATCATCGAGCTTGCGCCTTGATACCTGCACGTTCATTCCGTTTTTCATCAAAACATTATGCCCCTCATTACTACTGTATTCTTTTACACAAAGTAAATTGATGATAGATGATTTATGTGAACGTAAAAACATTTTGGGGTCGAGCAAAATTCAAACTCCCCTATTTTGCGCGTTACCATTAGTTTTTTTGTCCTTCCAAATACAGAACCGAATAATTGCCATCGGCTTGTATGCATATTATATCATTGGTTGAAATAATGTTGAATCCTTGCATATGAGACAATGTAATTTTATCAGGGAAGGTGCCAGAAGAATATGTTTTTTCAAAATTGGAAATGGACTCGTTATAAATTGTTTTTACCTGCAAGAAATTTTTTTCAAGCCGTTCTTTACAGCGCTCAACTGCAGCAACCAACTCATCGGTGTTAATAGGTTTAAGCAGATAATCAACAGCATTTGACTTGATGGCACGCATTGCAAAATCAGAATAAGCAGTAACAAATACTACAGCGAAATTTCCTTTTATAGAATTTAAAAACTCAAAGCCATTTTCGTTAGGCATATTTATGTCAATAAACAAAATATCAAAAGAAGAGGCATTAAATAATTCTCGGGCACTTTTTGCAGATCCAGCATCGGCTATACTCAAAATATCAGGACAAAATTCTTCGAGCAATAACCGAAGCCCTTCTCGATTAGGCTTCTCATCATCAACAATTAAGGCTGTCATAAAAGTGTTTAAACCCTAAAAGTAACAACATTAGATTCAAGTGGTAAAAAAAATTGTATGAGCGGTCCATTTAATTGTATGAACGATTGTAATTCCCCAAAATATAGCCTCTCTGACAATGATATAAAAGATGTCTTTTTGGAATTAGAAAAGTCTTTATTTATTGGTGCAAAAAAGAAACGTACTATTTTAAGAAGGAGAGGTGGGAATTTAAAAGCCACACCATTCATGATTTTAACAAGCCAAAAGAGCAATGCTGCTTAGTGAGTTTAAAGCAGGCTCCTATGTTTTCAAGTTGAAAATAAACAAAGAGCACCGATAGTATCTGTTTGCAATGGTTGGTGTCAAACCGGAGATTATAGATAAGCAGCATCGTAAAAAGACTATAGACCACTCAAAGGTATTTGGAGCAATGAATACAGAGTTTTGGATTAAAAGAGCGAAATAAAAAAACCATGCGAGAATGCATGGTTGAATAGAAGGGGATTTTTTTCTGATTAGTTTTCAGAGCTCTTCTGCTGAAATTTTTTCTGCATTTCATCAACAGTCATTATTTCGTAACCTGTAAGCGGGGTAAACATATCATCGGCAATAGATTGCTGCTCAACACTTTTGCAGGTCATTTTCATAAACATACCTTTTTGGTCCATTGTAAACTGCATTAAAAAACCGTCAATTCCTTCGTAAGAATTAGAAATACTGTTGGCTGCTGCAATATCTTTAGTGTACCACATTTCAAATTTTTGTCCTTTAGTTTCCAATATTGCCTGGTTACATTTATATCCGGCAATTGTTTTAATCTCTGATGTTTTGGTAATTTTTGGTTTTTCGCTGCCACGCATTTTTTCTATATCGGCTGTTGTGCTTTTAATTCCCATTTTGTTTCCCATCATGTTCATGTAGCTGATGGTTTCATTCTTTTTCCGTCAGAAATGGTAACATTATCGCCCATCATTCCCATGCTCATTTCCATCCGACTGTTTTTGTCTTTAAAATAAACCACTCCTTCTGTTGGCAGCATGGCTTTCATCTCCTCATTTATTTCGGGTGATTCCCATTCAATATTATAGACAATTTTTCCTTGTGTGAGTTTTTGTGCAATAGTAACTGTGCAAATAAATAATGCAACTGCAATAATTGATAGTACTTTTTTCATTGTATAATATATTTGAGGTTTAATTTAATTGATACCTGTATAATTTAAAGGTGTAATAGTAAGCAGTTCGGCACGAACATGCTCATTAATTTTTAAAGTATGAATGAAGGCATGAATTTTTTCAAGAGTAATTTTTTCTCCTGTACGGGTGAGTTCCTTTAGTGCCTCGTAAGGGTTGGGGTAATTTTCGCGCCTTAAAATTGTTTGGATAGCTTCCGCAACAACAGCTATGTTGTCGCTCAAATCTTTTTCAATACATACCTCATTAACTTTTATTTTACTCAATCCTTTTTCTAAAGATTTTAATGCAATGAGCGTATGTGCAAACGGTACACCAATGTTTCTTAAAACGGTTGAGTCGGTTAAATCCCTTTGTAATCGGGATATGGGAAGTTTTGCAGATAAATGCTCAAACAATGCATTGGCAATTCCTAAATTTCCTTCGGCATTTTCAAAATCAATAGGGTTTACTTTATGTGGCATGGCTGATGAGCCCACCTCATTTTTTGTGACTGTTTGCGTAAAATAATTCATGCTGATGTATGTCCACACATCTCGGCAAAGGTCAAGCAATATGGTGTTTATTCTTTTGAAATTATCAAACAACGCAGCAGCATAATCATAGTTATCAATTTGTGTTGTAAAAGCAGAGCGGCTTAATCCCAACTGAGAAACAAATTCATTTGCAAATTTTATCCAATCGTGTTTAGGATATGCAACATGGTGGGCATTAAAGTTACCGGTGGCACCACCAAACTTGGCAGAGTGTTTTATTTGCTTTGCGTCATCTATTTGATGTTGCAGGCGGTAACAAAAAACTTTTATTTCTTTTCCAAGCTTTGTGGGTGATGCAGGCTGTCCATGTGTAAATGCAAGCATGGCAATATCTTTCCACTCACTTGATAACGACTCAAGTTTTGCAGTTATATTTTGCAGTGCAGGAAATATTGTTTCGTTTAATGCACTTTTTGTAAGCAATGGAATAGCAGTGTTATTAATGTCCTGTGAGGTAAGCCCAAAGTGTACAAATTCTTTTATGGCAGAAAGCCCCACCGCATCAAATTTTTCTTTTACAAAATATTCAACAGCCTTAACATCATGGTTGGTTATTTTTTCACTGTCTTTTATTTTCTGTGCATCCACCTCATTAAAGGCAGTAACAGCTTTGCGTAAAGAATTTTTCTGAACTTCTGTTAATGGATTTATTTGTGGGATGTTAAATTGAGAAAGGGCAATTAGATATTCAACCTCAACATGCACGCGCGCTTTTATAAGTGCGTATTCAGAAAAATAATTTTGAAGCGCTTCGGTTTGTTTATGGTACCGCCCGTCAACAGGCGATATGGCTTTAAGTGGCGTAAAGGACATTTTAGTGAGTAAAGTGGCGTAAAAATAAACTAAAGTTTTATAGGTGAATGTTATTTGAGAATTGCGCAAACAAAGCAGATGGTTTATTGTTGTAAGGAAGTTTAGTAATAATGAATAGCACCAAAGACAGTTATCAGGCAGGCGTTTGCAACATTGGCGAAAGAGAAGTTGCCATCAGGCAAAAGCTATTGTTGTTTGCGCTAATACCCTCCGTTGCTCTTACCATTTTAGTTCATTTTTTTAACGGTCCGGTTTTGTATGTGGGTTTGTTTCTTGCAGTGTTATCAACTGTTATAATTCTGCTTGAAATAAAACAAGATTTTGCATTTTGTTTGCCATATTCAGTTTACATAACTTTAAGGAGCCGGGCAATTTAGATGATGTTACCGATGCAGCTTGCCGTAAAAAAGACCGTAAAAAAGCATTTGTATATTTTATAACGGCTGTTGCCCTTTCTTTACCTTATGTTTTTGTAATTTGGTTTTTTACCCGGTAATGGTTCAGCTTAGAACTTGTTAGCCCGAAAAGCCGGTGAGCACGTTCTCTTCTGCTGAATTTTAAGAGGTATCAAAAAACGACTTTTTCTGTTTCTGTTGTGTTGTTACCTTCGCCCGTTCGTAAAAGTATTTTTATTCATTAATTTATTTTTGGTCCCAGTTAATTTGCAGTCCAAATTTTAGAGACGCAACCATTCATTATTTGTACCATGAAAGTAGCAGTAGTAGGTGCCACAGGGTTAGTAGGCAGCATGATGTTAAAAGTTTTGGAGGAAAGAAATTTCCCGGTTTCGGAATTAATTCCTGTTGCCTCAGATAAATCGGCAGGAAAAGAAATTGAGTTTAAAGGAAAAAAATATACCGTTGTAAATTGCAACGATGGTGTTGCAGCCAAAGCAAATGTTGCATTGTTTTCTGCTGGCGGAGCCATGTCATTAGAGTGGGCTCCAAAATTTGCGGCAGCAGGCACTACGGTTATTGACAACTCATCAGCATGGCGCATGCACCCCGATAAAAAACTAATAGTGCCTGAAGTAAATGCTGATGCACTTACCGCATCAGATAAAATTATTGCCAACCCCAATTGCTCCACCATTCAAATGGTAGTTGCATTAAATCCGCTGCATAAAAAATATAAGATAAAGCGTATTGTAGTTTCTACCTATCAATCTGTTTCAGGTACCGGAAAAAAAGCTGTTGACCAGTTAATGAATGAAAGAAAAGGGGTTGTTTCTGATAAGGCGTACCCTATCAAATAGACCTGAACGTGCTGCCACACATTGATGTTTTCATGGACAATGGTTATACCAAGGAAGAAATGAAAATGGTAAACGAAACAAAAAAAATTATGCGTGATGACAGCATTCGTTTAACTGCCACCACCGTTCGTGTACCTGTAATTGCAGGGCACAGCGAAAGTGTAAATGTTGAGTTTGAAAATGATTTTACGGTTGATGAGGTACGCGCATTGCTTTCAAAGGAAAAAGGCATTGTTGTGTTTGATACTCCATCATCATTGCTATATCCAATGCCTATTGATGCAGCAGGAAAAGATGATGTTTTTGTTGGAAGAATAAGGCGCGATGAAACACAACCCAAAACGCTAAATATGTGGGTAGTGAGTGATAACCTTCGTAAAGGTGCAGCAACGAATGCAGTGCAAATTGCCGAGTATTTGCTGGAGAAAAAGATGCTTTAATAACGTTAAGAAAGTTGGGATGTTCTTAAAGTTGAGAGAGTAAAAGAAAAGAAAAAATAATGGGTTTAGGTTAGTTTTGTATGCAGGGGGATTGCCGATCAGCAATCCCCCTGTTTTTTGTTTATTATCTTTGCGCAAAGGTTTTTAAGAGATGGAAATAAAACAACTGTACACTAACTGCCTTGCCGAGGCTGCTTACTATATTGAATGCTGCGAAGAAGCAGCTATCATTGATCCTATTCGTGATATTGAACAATATATTCAGCTTGCACAGGAAAGAGGAAAAAAAATAAAATACATTTTTGAAACGCACTTCCATGCCGATTTCGTAAGCGGGCATATTGACCTTGCTGCACGCACCGGTGCACAAATTATTTACGGACCCAATGCCAACACCAATTACAAAGTTTACAATGCAAAAGATGGGGAGGAGTTTAAGGTAGGAAAGATCAAAATTAAAGCGTTACATACACCCGGGCACACACTTGAATCTACCAGCTATTTGCTAATTGATAAAGAAGGTAAAGACAACGCCATATTTACAGGCGATACTTTATTTGTTGGTGATGTTGGAAGGCCCGATTTATTAGACGGAAGCGGAATTACCAAAGAATTTCTTGCAGAAAAAATGTACGAATCGCTCAATTCCAAAATAAAACCATTGGCTGATGATGTAATTGTTTACCCTGCACACGGACCCGGTAGCGCCTGCGGGAAAAACATTGGCAAAGAAACATGGAGCACAATTGGCCAGCAAAAAAAATCAAACTATTATTTGATTGAGATGGACAAACAAAAATTTATTGAAACACTTACTACAGGAATTACACCACCGCCAAAATATTTTTTTGAAGATGCTCGCATCAACAAAGAAGGATATTCAAATATTGATTCAATAGTTGAAAGGAATAAAAAACCGCTTTCACTTGCTGATTTTGAAAAAGAAATTACCGATGGCGCTTTAATACTAGATACACGTAATGCCGATGATTTTGAAAAAGGATTTATTCCAGGTTCAATAAATATTGGACTAAATGGTCAGTATGCAAACTGGATTGGAACACTCATACACATTGAGCAACCTTTGGTTTTAATTTGTGATGCCGGCAAAGAAGAGGAGAGTATTGTACGTGCGGCACGAGTAGGCTACGAAAACTTTAAAGGATTTTTAAGTGGAGGAATAAATTCATGGATCAATGCAGGAAAAAAATCAGAGCAAATAAAATCCATAACACCCGAGCAATTTGCAGCCGATGTAAGAAGCAATTCTTTTACCACACTTGACGTGCGCAAGGAAAGCGAGTTTGAAAACGGACATGTAAAAAACGCTTTGTTGTTCCCTCTTGGTGATGTAAATGCAAATATATCAGCACTAGATAAAAGCAAACAATATGTTATACACTGTGCCGGAGGTTACCGAAGTATGATTGCAGCAAGTTTACTTAAAGCAAAAGGAGTTACAAACGTGGTAAATGTATATGGCGGCTATTCAAAAATTAAAGATACTGGGGTTGAAATAGAAATGCCTGTAAGCAAAACCTGATTTTTTTTGAGGAAAGTTAAGATTAAGGTTTTGAATTGTAAGATTTAGTTAATCACTACTCGTTTCTTGTAACACAATCCTAAAACCGCCATTCCTTTTTTTAATATTGCCTCAAAGTTTTTACAATGAATGTTTTACTGTTAGGCTCAGGCGGAAGAGAACACGCTATTGCATGGAAAATTTCGGAAAGTAAATTGCTTACTAAATTATTTATTGCACCCGGCAATGCAGGTACCATGCAATGCGGCACCAACATAAACATTGGTGTAACAGATTTTACCGCAATAAAAAAAGTATAATAGAAAACAATATTCAACTTGTAATAGTTGGACCCGAAGACCCACTTGTGCACGGCATTGCAGATTATTTTTTAAGTGATGATCAGTTAAAAAGCATTCCGCTAATTGGGCCACAGGCAAAAGGCGCCATGCTTGAAGGCAGCAAAGATTTTGCAAAAGCTTTTATGCACCGTCATGCCATACCCACGGCAAAGTACTGCACCGTTACGCAAAATAATTTTGAAGAAGGACTATCATTTTTAAAAACCGTTACAGCACCTTATGTTTTAAAGGCTGATGGATTGGCTGCAGGCAAAGGAGTTTTGATTTTAGAAAGCATTGCAGATGCTGAAGAAGAATTAAGGCAAATGATTTTTGATAAAAAATTTGGAGCTGCATCAGCAAGTGTGGTTATTGAAGAATTTATAAGTGGTATTGAAATGTCATGCTTTGTAATTACTGATGGTATCAGCTATAAGACTTTGCCCGAAGCAAAAGATTACAAGCGTATTGGTGAAGGCGATACCGGATTAAACACAGGAGGCATGGGCGCAGTTTCTCCCGTGCCGTTTGCAAATGCAGCATTTATGCAAAAGGTGGAGGAAAGGATTATTAAACCAACCATTGAAGGTTTAAAGAAAGACAACATGAACTATTGCGGATTTATTTTATTGGCTTGATGAAAAAAAGGCGATGACCCTTATGTGATTGAATACAATTGCCGCATGGGTGACCCTGAAACGGAAGTGGTGATGCCCAGAATAAAATCGGATGTTTTGGAAATGTTTATGTGTGTAGCTCAAAAAAAACTGAGCAATTACAATTTGCAATTAGATAATCGGTTTGCTACAACAGTAATGCTTGTTAGCGGAGGCTACCCCGGTGATTATGCTAAGGGAAAAGAAATTTCAGGAACAACATTAAACTACGAAAGCACTCTTTTTCATGCCGGAACTATTTTAAAAGAGGATAAAATTTTAACCAATGGGGGAAGAGTAATTGCTGTTACTTCAATGGATGAATTGTTAAACAAAGCGCTTGAAAAATCTTACGCGGCAATAAAAAAAATCAGCTTTGATGGTATGTATTACAGGAGAGATATTGGGAAAGATTTGATTTAGAAAAGTACAAAGTATTAAGAACAAAGTAGCAAGAGGGTTTAGTTCATATGGAGAAAGTAAAAGCTAAGCTCCATATTCCTTAATTACCGCAACTCCTTAATCAACTAATAACCCAAACACCAACTACCCTTTATATCC
>JADJOA010000013.1 GCA_016714005.1 Bacteroidota bacterium | reverse complement strand
TGATAAACGCTTTTTGAAATTGTTTGATTTTGCTCATTTTATTTGGGTTTTAAGTTATAATGTTAAAATAGAATTGTAAATGTTCAAAACAAAATAATAAATGCACGGCATTTTGCTAATTTTACCTTCAGCAAAGCCCCCATTAATAATTCGAGTTATTTAGCTTCTCATTCGCGGTTTAGTGTTCAGAAATATTAATAGAACAATTGGCTAATAAATTATTCCATTCTTATTTTATTTCTAATACCCGATTTGATTTTTCCTCAACAGTCCAAAAAATGTGATTTTTTCTGAAAAACAAATAGTTTAGGATAAATTTTTATCGTCCGCTATCCATTTACTCTCTTTTGCTGATAGCCATAGGCAACCTTCGCAACCAAATGAATTCCCTCTGAAAACTTTTTTACCTCACATTAACTGGCACATCAGTTGAAATTAACCTCGTATCCCAAACAATTAAAAAGAAAAGGAGGATACAATTATGAGAAAAATGTTTACTACTGCATTAATGGTACTAAGCCTTGTCGCTTCAGCAAACCATTTCAACTCAAGTTTAACCGTTCGCGCTACCGACCACACAATTATATCGGTGGCTGTTAACCAGCAATGGATAGGCGCACCGGGCACAACCATTACAGTTGATAATCTCACTCCAGGTAATCATTGGATTAGCATTGCTCGCTATCATGGCTTCTATGGTCAATCAATGGTGGTGTTTTCTGGATATGTGTTTATTCCTGAAATGAGCGAAGTACGCTCGGTATTAACACGCGCTAACCGATTAAAAGTAGCAGAAATAATTCCAATAGCCCCACAACCTGTTTGTTATAATGATGATTATGGTTATGACCCTAACTACACATACAGCAATGGTTACGGACACCAAACAAACTATGGTTACAATGCCCCCATTATAATTTCGCAAAACGATTTTGGTATGTTACGTAACTCTATAGCAAGCAAAAGTTTTGAAAGCACTAAACTTGAAATTGCCAAACAAGCATTGCAGCGCTACAACTTTAACACACAGCAAGTGGCTGAAATGATGAGGTTGTTCACCTTTGAGTCTTCTAAACTTGAATTTGCAAAAGCTGCTTATAACAAAACAGTTGACAAAAACAGGTACTTTTTAATTAACGATGAGTTTACCTTTTCAAGCAGCATTAGCGAATTGAACAGATATATTGATAACAGGCAAGGTTAGGTTAGTTTGATACGTTGTCAGCCCCGGTAACAGCAATGTGCCGGGGCTTTTCTTTTACCAATTCGACATAAATTATTCAAAACCTCTGCTTATTTGAACTTAATAATTCTTCTGGCTTTGCCCTCCTATGTCTTTTCAGGGTACTGGTACCTAATACCTGGTACTTCCCTCTTTTGACTCCCGAAACTTCGGGATGACTTTCTTCTCTTTTACCTTGAAAAAGTAACCCTTTTAAGCAATCTGCGTAAAACCTTACATTAAAACTGAAGGAGCATTATTAAATTTTTGAACACCAACCATGATTGGCGAAGCTAAACGTACATCTGTAACGGTGCAGGAACAAAAGATTTCTATTGACAATCTTTTGTTTTTTGTAATTGAAGCAAACTCATCTTTTAAGATAGAACACTTAATGGCTTATGATGGTGTTATTATTGACGCGCAGGACGAATCATTTACTCATCATATCATTAAAAGTTTCCGTGCTCACCGCAACCCGGAATATTATTTAAAACCAATCTTCCTTATCAATGCCGGTGAAATAAAAGACCCGCTCATACGCGATTTGCACGATGGCATTTTATTCTCACTTGATTTATTGCCTGAAAACACATCAAAAGTGCGCGATATATTTTTAAAAACCACACACCTTGATGCCAACATTCCTGAACTAAACGAAGCGCGAATTCTCAAAAAAGTTTTTGATTACATGTACACGCGCGATTTAAAATCTTTATCTCCGGTTATTGATCATCGTTCATCAGTTGGTTACACCTGGCCGGTTATTTCGGTAAACTTTCAGCGCCACGAAGAATCGCAGGTGCTTGAGCTTTTGGAGTGGGCTGACAAAGAACAGTTACTTAACTCAGAATTTAAAGACCGGGTTTACTTATGCAGCAATTGCAGCAACGGATTTATGTTGTATCGTGAAGTTTGCCCGCATTGCAACTCCGCCAATGTAAACGCTTCTGATATTATACACCATTTCCCTTGCGCTTATGTTGGGCCTATAAAAGATTTTCAAAAAGAAGGGGAGCACGTACTCGTTTGCCCAAAGTGCCGTAAAGGGTTAAGACATATTGGTGTTGATTATGATAAACCATCCATAGTTAACCATTGCAACAGTTGCGATAAAAGTTTTCAGGATGTGTATGTAAAAGCCAAATGCCTCGGCTGCCATAACGATGTAGAAGTACAATATCTCATCTCGCACAATATCAGCGAATATAAAATTGCAACTAAAGGAGCATCGGTAGCTACAGGAGCTGGACTTACTTTTAGTGGAAAAAATATTGTAGTGCCAGGCACAGTTCCTTTCGATGCATTTAAAATGATGGTGCACTATCAGTTAGAACGTGTAAAAAACAGCCCTCAAATAAAATCGCATTTACTTTCGCTCCATTTTAAAAATATTGATTCAGTAAAAAATATAATAGGAATTAAATCGTACGAAAATCTTTTAAAAGATATGGTTGAGTTAATGCGTAACCATGTTCAATCATCGGATTTTATTTCTGTTAAGGATTACGATTTAATAATGGTTTGCTTAAACGATTCTGAAATTGCTGAAGCAGAACAAACTGCCACATCAATTGTAGAGCATTTAACTACAATGGTTGAAGATAACCTTACTGGTTTTAGCCTTGAGTGCAAAACCAATTTGCAACTACTTGCCATCACTTTAAAAACCGATGAGCTTTTTAAAGCAGCTTTAAATCCCAATTACTGATGCACAATTTCATTGATGAGTTTATTGACTATGCATTATCAATGGATACTATCACCTTTGTGAGGTTATTTTGGTTTTTCTTTTTATTTGAATTTACTCGCTACTTTATTGTTGATTTTGCTGTGTTGTTGATATGGCGGTTTAAACAAATAATTTTTAAGCATAAATGGGATCAGGCTCGCGAAAGATTATTTGCAGAGCAGCCACTCATATCCATTATTGTACCCGGGAAAAACGAAGGCAAACACATACATAAACTTACCAAATCATTAAACGAACAAACCTATCAAAACTACGAGCTTATTATTGTTGATGATGGAAGCGATGACCAAACAGAACTTATTTGCCGCGACTTAGAGCGAAATGGTTTAATAGATTTATTTATCCGCAATGACGTGCGAGGAGGCAAAGCATCGGGCGCCAATACAGCGCTGCGTTTTTCAAAAGGTGAAATTGTAGTTCATCTTGATGCCGATTGCTCTTATGATTACGATGCCATTGAAAAAATTATTCTCCCTTTTTATTATGACGAAAAAATTGGCGCTGTAGGTGGCAACGTACAAGTTCGTAACAAGGAAGTAAGTTTATGTACAACGTTGCAGGCAATAGAATATGCACATTCCATTGGCGTGGGCCGTATTGTAACAAGCGAATTAGGAATTTACCGTGTGGTATCGGGTGCGTTTGGTGCATTTAAACGCCAGGCGCTTGAGCGCGTAGAAGGCTGGGATATAGGACCAGGGCTTGATGGCGACATTACTGTTAAATTCCGCAAAATGGATTACCGCATTTTCTTTCAGCCCGAAGCCATGTGCCTTACGAGTGCACCCGATACTTTTAAAAAATTACAGAACCAGCGTTTGCGGTGGGATAAATCATTGGTTCGTTTTCGTTTGCGCAAACACCGCGATGTATTTTTCCCTCATGCCAATTTTAAAATAAAGGATTTTATTGCATTCTTAGAAAACATCACCTATAATTTGCTGCTTAACATCAAGTGGTATTTTTATGTTGCTGATATGCTCATTAATGCAAGCGCAATGTTGTGGTTTATTGTACCCATGAACCTTATTCTTTACACCTTGAACAATTATGCAAAGTATTTTTTGTTTATGAACTTCCGCAAACGCAGAAACGACCATCGCGGATATTTTCTCCTTATCTTCCGCTTATGGTTCTCTACTTTGGTTACTTCATACGCATAACCCGTACACGCGCTTACTTCAAAGAATTATTTTTCCGCGAATCCTATCTCGATAACTGGAACCCTGCCAAATCATCAAACCATGCTCGGGCAATGGGGATATAAAAATTGCTGGGGTTTGGTGAAAATTTTTGCCTTTGTGTGCCAGTGGTAATTTTTCCATTGGTTCTATTACACAAGTTAATCATTGCTAGTTTGTTTCTGCTGCAACATAAGTGCATCCATAAAAAACTTTGCAGCCCAGTTGGGTATATCATACGCGCAATATCTTCCATTCAATGGCCACGAACCGCTCACACCTCCGTTTGAATGGCTGAATTCAGATAGCAATTGTTTTGTTTTTACATAGTTGATTAAGTTGTTGGCAGCAACGGCATATTTTTTCTCCGGTTACTCTGTACAATTCAAATCCTGTAACACACAGTTGGCAGTTGCCGGTTAAACAACAATAATGATAAGGAGTTTCAAAGTTCTCGGTTACCTCTCCAGCCAAAAATCCATCGGGTTTTAAAATATTTAAAAGAGAATCAAAAGTTTTTCTTACAGCACTAATCCATTTATCATTTTGTAATTCAATACCTGCACCTAACACACCACGCGCGGCATAAGCAAGTGTGTGAGTTGTGTTAAATGAGCTCTCTTCAAAACCATTTTGCGTAAAATATCCTTTATCATTTTGAAGCGTTAAAGCATACTCAATATTTTTTTTTCCGGCTTCGGTATATTTTTTTTCTCCTGTAATATTTCCAAGCCGTATTAAAGCCCATGCCGTGCGTGTGTTTGAACTCAACTGGTGTAATGTAAATTGTTTCCAGCTCCCATCTTCTGATTGAACCCTGCACAACCAATCGGCACTTTTAATACACGCTTCTATTGCCTGTGTGTATTTAGTGTACGCATAATAATCCGATAAACCCAAAATAATTTGCCCGTTATTAAAAACTCGCGGTGGTTGGTTTGCATAATCGCCATACGAGCCCGGAAAAGTTCCGTCTAATCTTTGTGTGCTTATTAACCACTGAGCTACCTCATCAATAATTTTTCTATCCGCAAAAACAGATTCAAACACTGCCGCATGATTATTTTTTAAAGCAATTAAAGTATTTAACCAGAACCCGTTTGTTTCAGGATAGGCAGGATACCATTTATTAAACAACATACTGTACTTGGCAGAACTCCCTCCTGTTTTAAGAATAGAATTTTTAAACCACTCCAATGCTAGTTCCATTCTCTTTTCATCGCTTAAAGAAACTGAAACAGTTCTTGAACTAAGGTCAAGATATTGCAGCCTTATCTTGTTTAATATTTTAGTTAGCATAATCAATAACGCATTGCAGACCGTACAAATAAAATCAATTCAATTGCTGTGAGTTGTTCCTCTAAATTAATTTCTACACAACTAAAGTGTGAAATGATTAGTTCTTGAGCAGCGTATTTTTTAAAACACAGATTGCCAGATTTAAAAAAAGAAATTTGTTTTAATATTTCCACAGGTTTATACATTACTTTTTCTGAAATCGGTTTAGTGCAAATCAAGAAATCAATTTATCTTAGTCTGTGTTTAAAAAACATCAATCCGTTTGCCTCCTCTCTTTCCGCGTTATCAGCGTTCCATTTCCAATCCTCTTCTCTGCGCGAGCTCTTCACACCCTCACCTTCTTCCACTTCCCTCGCCTGAAAATTAAAATCCCTGCAACCGTCAATAACGATTCGGCAGAAACTATGGCAACAAACAAGCCGGTTGGTCCCATGTTAAGCGTAACGGCAAGCACATACGCCAATGGTATTTGAAAAGTCCAGAAAGCAAAAAAGTTTAGTATTGTTGGAGTGCGTGTATCACCTGCGCCATTAAATGCCTGCGCCACTATCATACCATATCCGTAAAAAACATAACCTATCGAAACTATGCTTAGGCACTCCTTTCCATAGTCAATAACCGTTTGCTCATTGGTAAAAAAACGAATGAGTGATTCTGAAAAAATTAAAAACACCACCATTACACATCCCATAAAAATCATATTAAAAAATCCTGTGCGCCATACCGATTGCTCTGCGCGCTCCGGTTGTTGTGCACCTAAGTTTTGACCTACCAAGGTTGCTGCTGCATTTGCCATACCCCATGCAGGCAAAATGGTAAACACAATTACCCTTATGGCTAAGGTGTATCCTGCAAGCGCCTCGCTACCAAAACGCGACATTATCTGCATTAAAAAAATCCAGCTCGCACTGGCAATAATAAACTGACCCGTCCCTCCCGCAGAAAGATTGATTAGCTTTTTTATCAAATCAAAATTCAATCTTGTCTTACCATTATTCAGCTTAATAATTCCTTTACCGTAAAAAAGATGATAAAGCTGGTACAACACACCGCAGCCCCTGCCTATGCAGGTTGCAATAGCTGCACCTTCCACACCCAATTCAGGAAACGGCCCATAGCCAAAAATCAAAAGTGGATCCAGCGCAATGTTTATTCCATTTGCCACCCATAACGATCGCATGGCTATTGCAGCGTCACCTGCACCCCTGAAAATTCCGTTTATCAAAAACAACATCATTATTACAATGTTGCCGCCCACCATCCATTTAGTATAACCGCGGCCTGTTGCTATTATGGATGGTGATGCACCCATCATTTGCAACAATTCTTCCGAATAAAAAAATCCTATTAAAGAAATAAAAACGGAAATAACTATGCTCAAATAAATTGCCTGCCTTGCCGAGTTCGTTGCACCTTCCACATCTTTCTCGCCTATGCGCCTTGCCACTAATGCCGTTATGCCCATACTCAAACCCCAGGCTAGCGAATATACTATGGTTAAGCACGATTCGGTTAGCCCTACCGTTGCCACGGCATCTACACTTATCTTACTCACAAAGTAAGCATCCACCACGGCAAACAAACTCTCCATTGCCATTTCAAAAATCATAGGCACAGCAAGCAAAAGAATAGCTTTATCTAAATTGCCGCTTAGTATGTTGCTTTCTTTTCCCGCCAGCGCATCACGCAGCAGCTCAAAAAATCTTTTAATTCTGTTCACCTTAAGAATCTGTTTAATTTTTACAATAAGCCTGTTGTGAATTAAATTTGTTTTAGGAAAGAGTGTTGGAATATTTTTAACACAGATTTACAGATTTTAAAAAGAAATTAAAGCGCTTCGCTTTAAAATTTTTCACACCTGCCTGTCGGCAGACAGGAATTGCGCACTTCAAAGCAGTATCAGTGAAAATCAATCAATCAATTTTAATAATCTGTAAATCTGTGTTAACCTTTAAAAACATCTCACATATTTCTTTTAAAAGTTTCCGAAACTAAAAAATATAACCACCCAAACATTTGCAGAATAGGCTTAAGAGTTTACTTTTGCGCCCGCAATAAAAAATATTGCGGGGTGGAGCAGTGGTAGCTCGTTGGGCTCATAACCCAAAGGTCATCGGTTCGAATCCGGTCCCCGCTACTAAAATTGGAAAGGTTGTCTTAAACAGGCAGCCTTTTTTGTTTGTTTATATCCCATGAGTTTTACGGTTTGTTCTCAGAAAAAAGCAATAAGCATTACGCAGGTTTTTCTTCTGATTTTGAAACCCGATTCAGAAGCCATAACGAATTTGAAAAGGATTGGACGGCTAAATGCAGACCTTGGATTGTTATCTTAACAGAAACATATTTAACCAAACCTGAAGCTATACAAAGAGAAAATTGGTTGAAACCTGGAGCAGGAAGAACCTATATCAAGTTATTAAACAAAAATTAGTTGGGCTCTTATACGCCATAGGCGTACATCGGTTCGAGTCCGGTCCCCACTACTAAAATTGGAAAGCTGACTCCTAAGAAGGATCGACTTTTTGTCTCATACAACGGCTAACCACCATAAATCTTACCTTAGTAGCGTTACTCATTTGCCTTGTCAAAAAACCATTACCACATACTTCAAATAAATAGCAATGCTACTGCCGCTGATATAAAAAAGGCATACCGCTTACTTGCCAAACGCTACCACCCCGATTATAATCCCAAAGACGAAACTGCTTCTGAAAAATTTCTTGAAATAACCATTGCCTACGAAACCCTCAGTAACAGTTCCCTCCGCACTGCTTACGACAAATCGCTTTGGGGCGCTTCTACCAATGCAAATAATATTAATGTTGATTATTATTTGCATGTAACTTCCAATGCATCTATAGTTAAATGCTGCGAAGAGTTTGAGTTGACATTTACTTACTCAGGTGATGGCAGGTATCTTAAAAAACCTCCTCTCTCATCTTTTGTCACAGCTTCAAAACCTTATGTTGACTTCAGGCTGGTAAACATCAAAGGCTATTCGGTAAAAGAAACCTGCATAACCTATACATTAAGTGCTCCCGTACCCGGAAATTTTAAAATAGGTGCTGCGTCCATTAAAATTCAAAATAAAACATTCCAGTCTGTACCACTGTACATTACTGCTGAGCCTACTACTTGTTTTTTATACCGGTAAAAATTTGAATGCTGACGGCTCTCCGCTAAAGTTTAAACTCTATCATAAATCACAAAGCGGCAGCGCAACAAATCGGTTTACCGAAAACCTGGCGCATACTATTTTAATCCCGCGGTCGCAAAAAGCGCAATGGTTGCACAATGCGGGTTCTGTGTTAAAAATTGTTTTTGCAATTTGGGGAGGCATATTGGCGGCAAAACTGTCGGTAAATATTTTAGCTGGCTTTATTGCCGGATCGGTTTATGGTGCTGCCTGTTGTTATGCTTTATATTACTTTAACGGAGTACACTCCAAATTTTTTACTTCGCATAAGCACCCTGTTGTAAAAGAATATGTAGCACAAGGTTTTAAAACCCATGAAAGCATGATTGACGGAAACCAAATTCAAAAAGTATTTTCTTATTTAATAAAAATGCTTTATTAAAAACCAGAAACTGCTTTTAAGCAAAATATCCTCTGCGAACTCTGCACCTCAGCATGAACCCTTAACAAAACACCTCATCTTGCCTATCCGATTTCCTCTCCTCTCAAAAATTTGACAAACCGAAAATGTTTTTACTTTTGCGCCCACTTCAATAAAAAGTAACGGTGACATAGCTCAGTCGGTAGAGCAAAGGACTGAAAATCCTTGTGTCGCTGGTTCGATTCCAGCTGTCACCACAAATATTTACGCTTTTCATTTTTTAAAACCATCATGTCCACTTCTGCGCCCCGTTTCCAACGTGTTTTATTAGTTGACGATAATGAGATTGACAATTTCATTAATGAGCGCATCATCACCTCATCAGGCTTTTCTGCCTCGGTAGTTACCAAAACCGGTGCAGATGCCGCTTTTGAATATGTAAAGGATATAGGCGAAGATACAAATGTGTTACCGCAAATTATTTTTCTTGATTTGAATATGCCGGAAAAAGACGGCTTTGTTTTTCTTGAAATGTTTGAATCCTTGCCGCAATCTGTTCGCTCTTTTTGCAAGGTTATAGTGTTATCTTCATCCATAAGCCCCGAAGACATTAACAAAGCATCGGCAAATCCGCATGTCATCAAATATTTAAACAAACCTCTTGCTGAAAAGTACCTTGAAGCTATCATAATCTGATTTCTATCGAATATACCTTTACCACTTACCCGCAATAAAAAAGTTTATACTGCATTAATTAACTAAGCAGTTTTCTTGCACATGCAAAGTGGTTTAAAAATTTTGAAGTTTTTAGCTATTACAATTGCCGTAATGTTTATGGCGCTTATCTTATTGTCTTATGTTTTTGAAGACAAGATAAAAACACTTACCGTGCAAACTCTTAACAAGAGCTTAAAAAGCGAAATTAAAGTTGCCTCCATTTCATTCTCAGTAGTCCGAAACTTTCCTTACGCATCGGTTGTGTTTAATGATATAAACTGTAAAGGAAGCAATGCAGAAACTTTTGAGGGGCAAAAACTTTTTAATGCAAAAAAGTAACGCTGCTTTTCAGCCTCGTTAATTTATTCGGCAGCAGATACAGCATAAAAAAAATTATTATAGCCGATGGTTCCTTTAATTTACTTGCAGGCAAAAACGGTATAACCAATTACGATATTTTTAAAAGCAATGAAAGTGCCGGCAATGTTTCATTTGAAATTGAAAAAGCAGAAATTGAAAACATTCATTTTTATCAGCAACAGCAAGACAAAAAGTTTGAACAGGAAATTCATTTCAATAAATTAACTGCATCGGGCAATTTTTCCGATAATATTTTTTCGGCATCGCTCAACACGAGTACATACATCCACTTAATAAATGCCAATAACCAAAACTGGCTTACCGAAAAAAATGTAGAGTTAAATGGCATTGTTGCTGTTGATCGAAAAAACAACAGCGTTTCCTTTAACAATGCAATAGCTAAAGTTGAGCAGCTTACATTAAACGGTAAAGGAGAAATAATTACAAATGATGATGCTACTAAAATGAAGTTGCTCTTTAGTTCAAAAAATACTGGTGCCAAAGAATTGCTCTCTATCTTACCCAAAGGAATTTTGCCAACGCAATTTAACGATTATAAATTTAAAGGAAGCGTAAATGCAGAGCTAAGCATTAATGGCATAAGCAGTAAAACAACTTCTCCGGTTATGGCCTTTCGTTTTTCTATTGATAAAACAGATATTGTTCCTGATAATGCGCAGTACTCTATACACAATGTTGCAACAAGTGGATTTTTTACCACAAAAAAATCTGATAAAAATCCGGTATCATATTTACATCTGCAGAACTTTACTGCTTTGCTTGAAAATAAACCAATTAAGGCAGATATTGAAATAGAAAATTTTACAAATCCTTATTACATTATTACTGCCGAAGGAGAGTTAAGCATGGCAAGCTTGCTTAAATATGTTGCTATTGACACGCTTGAAACCGCATCAGGAATTTTAAATATAAAAGGCAATTTTAAAGGGCATGCAGGAAAACCAAACTCATATACTTCTTCCGGTTATCTGCAGGCAAAAGCGATTTCATTCAGGCTGAAACACAAGCCTGTTGACTTTAAAAATTTTAACGGGAGCTTTTCTTTTAACGGAAACGATGTAATCATTAATTCACTGAGTGGTGATGCAGGCAAAAGTACCATTACAGCAAGCGGAAGTATAAAAAATTTGTATGCCTGGATATTGCAAAAAAATCAGCGAATACATATTGATGGTAATGTTGAAGCCGGTTTTTTAGATTTGAATGAACTCATGCAAAGCGATAACAATACTGACACAACCACTCGCTTGGATTTTACTGATGATATTGAATTAGACATAAATCTTCGGGCACAAAAAGCGGTTTTCAAAAAGTTTACTGCCGAACAAATATCTGGCAGTATCAGTTTAAAAAATAAAGTGCTCTCCACCAACTCCATTCGTTTTAATGCTGTGGATGGTAATGTATATTTACAGGGAAGCATTAATGCAAATAAGCCTGATTCATTATTGATTGCTTACGATGCTGACGTAAAAAAACTAAACATTCAAAAACTTTTTTACGAGATGGGTAATTTCGGGCAAGGTGTTTTAACAGATAAAAATTTAAGAGGAAGCGTAACATCCGCAGTTCAGTTTGCATCTGTGTGGAGCAAACAATTATACGTTAACCAGGATAAAATTTACGCCACCGCTGATATTACAATTGAAAACGGTGAGCTCATTAACTTTGAACCAATGCTTAAACTTTCCAAATTTGTAAAAGGAACAGATTTGCGCAACATCAAATTCTCAACACTTAAAAACAATATTTCTATAAGCAATCAAAAAATAAATATTCCGGTAATGGAAATAAACTCAACAGCATTAAACATAACTGCAAGCGGTGTGCATACTTTTACTAATGTGGTTGATTACAAAATAAAAATGCGCATGAGTGAGTTGCTTGGCAAAAAAGTAAAAAACCTCAATACCGAATTTGGTACTATTGAAGATGATGGCATGGGTCACCTGAATGTATTTTTAAGCATGAAGGGGCCGTTAGACAATCCAAAGTTTAGCTACGACAAAAAAAGTGTAGAAGAAAACATTACTAAAAGCGTAAAAGAAGGAAAAGATACTTTTTTGAAAATAATTAAGGATGAGTTTAAAAAGCCCGAAGAAAAAAAGAAGCCCGAAGAAAAAAAACAAGAAGAGTTGCAATTAGAAACTGATGAGTAATTATTTGTCTTTACCTACATTTGCATATAGCACTATTAACACGACAAAACTGAAGAGAAAGAAGTGAACATTTATACACAAAAACAACGTTGGAAATTATTTTTACTGGTAGCCGCTATCATTATTGGTATATCATCTCTTTGGTACACCAATAAATTGGTAAACAAACTGTCGGAAGAAGAACGTAAAAAAGTAGAATTGTGGGCTGATGCTGCGCGCCAATTAGCCGATGTTTCAATTAACGCAGGCGATATAGGCTTTACCCTAAACGTATTACAAAGCAACACCACTGTGCCCGCCATACTCACAGATGAAAAAAACAATATCATTTCAAAAAAGAATCTTGATACTTTAAGAGAAAATGACAATACATATCTGCAGGAAGAATTGCACATTATGCAGGAGCAGCATCCGCCTATTGAAGTAAAATTTGGCAACGGACAAAAAAACTTTATTTATTATAAAGATTCTGTACTTCTCAATCAACTTCGCTACTATCCTTATTTTCAGTTGGCTGTTATTGCGTTGTTTCTCTTAGTATCGTATTTAGCATTCAGCACATCGCGCAAAGCAGAGCAAAATCAAGTATGGGTGGGCATGGCAAAAGAAACCGCTCATCAATTGGGCACGCCATTATCTTCACTAATGGCTTGGGTAGAGTTCCTGAAAGAAAAAGTGCATGGTGAACACTTAACGGAAATTGAAAAAGACATAAACAGGCTTAATACCATTGCCGAGCGTTTCAGTAAAATTGGTTCAGCACCAGCACTTAAAAAAGAAAATGTGCTGGAGGTTTTGGAACATTCAGTTGCATATATAAAAACGCGCACATCACCTCACGTAAGTTTTTCATTAAACAATTTACAAAGCCACCAGTTATATGCACCGCTAAATGCTCCATTGTTTGAGTGGGTGCTTGAGAATCTTTTTAAAAATGCCATTGATGCAATGAGTGCGGAGGGCTCCATAAACATCAGCGTTTTAGACCAACAGCAGTTTGTCTATATTGATGTTGCTGATAGCGGAAAAGGAATTCCTAAATCTAAATTTAAAACTGTTTTCAAGCCAGGCTATACTTCAAAAAACCGTGGTTGGGGTTTGGGTTTATCACTAAGCAAAAGAATTGTAGAAGAATACCACAACGGGCAAATCTTTGTTAAAAGTTCTGACCTTAACAAAGGAACAACCTTTAGAATAGTTCTAAGAAAATAATGTTGTGACAAACATCTAAGGAGAAAAAATCACGCTGCGCTGCTTGCGCTCTTCATTGGAGCATGGTGCTGCGGTTTAAAACTGATTTTAATGCGATGGCTGTTGTAAAGGTTTATAAAAAAGTATGGCAAATAAAAAACATCCCTTATCAATCTTCTTAAAAGGGAGTTTGATTTTAACTTATTTAATCGCTTGCGAATAGTTGAGTATGTTTTTTCTTCAAAGCAATACAAATCATCCAGCACATTAATTTCAAAAGCATACTTGCCACGCATGTGCAAAAATATTTTGCTACGCTCTTCTCTTGAATAAGCAGAAAAGTGTTCACGATACTTTTCTCCTACGTTAACACCATTAAGCAAGTGCTGGAGTATTACATATTCAAAATTATATCCGCTTTGAGGAACTTTAATACCGTGGTCATTTATTACAAGAGTGCTCAATACTTTTTGCTCATCCATATACTTTAATCCTTTGCGAACAAAAGCAGTAAGTACTACTAAGTGCAAGGAAGAATGGTCGTAAAAATTGATGGTAATATCTGCACTAAAAGGTTTCTCGAGTAATGTAACTGACTTTACATTTTCGCTACTACCAATTATTTCAAGTAATCGGGAATATTGTTTGGAATCAAGAAGTATTGTTAAATCATTGCCGATAAACTTTGCCGGAGAATCCGTCATAAGCAAAGCTACATAGCGTAACCTGTTTAAATCTTTAAAAAGAGTTGTTACAAATCGATTACTCTGTAGCTGATTAATCATGGCAAATGGTTTAGTAAAACCACAAAGCCGCCTTTTTTAACATCCGGGGTACAAACGCTACGGTATTGGCAGCCTGCTGTCGTGCTTTTAATACACGGTATTTACCTGTAGGTACGTATCCGGAATGATTGCGGTTTTGTGTCATTGCATTTAAAACGAAATACATATTTTCAATATTGTAATCTTTTTTAATGATAGTAGCCTGTTTCAATAAACCTTGCGAGGTTGCATTTGCTTTTACCACGTACAGGTTTAAATCGCTCAACTTCATTAATGGAAAAGCATCCATGTAATTGCTTACCTCAGGCGTATCAAAGATTACAGCATCGTAATGCTTCTTTATCTCATCAATAATAACGCCAGTTTTCTCACTAGTAAGGAAAGTATTGATACCGGACTTCAGCTCTCCAGCTTTTAAAAGGTCAACATTAGGAATGGATGTGATGCTTATTGCCTCGTGAAGGTCAAGGTTATTGTGGTAAACATCTGCAATAGAATTCTCTGACCTCACATCAAAAACCTGGTTCAATTCAGGGTTAATACTGTTCATGTCAACCATTAAAACGCGCTTATCTAACTGCGCCATAGCACGCGCAAGGTTATGTGCCACAGTGGTTTTGCCCTCTCCGCTTTGAGTTGAGGTAATTGTTATAACCTGCGTTTTTGCAAACTGGTTCATCAACAACATGCGTGTGCACAGGTTGTTAAATGGCTCGGCAATGTATTGTTCTTTCTTGCCAAGGTTTTCTATATTGGCAATAAACGGTATGTCGGTAAACTGTTGTAACTCATCGCGATTGCTGATTTTGCTTTTGAGCAAACTCTTTACTGCAATTAAAGTTAAGCCAGATGCAATGCCAATACACAATGCCAATGCAAGAATAGAAACCGGTGACGGTGTGCTTGGCGCAGCAGGTGCCACAGCTGAATCAACCACATAAGCAGTTGCAGGAATAATGGGTGCGGCAACCATTGCTTCGGCACGTTTTTCAATTAAATGGTCGTACACTCTTTGGTTGAGGTACAGGTTGCGCTCTAACTGTTGCAATTCCCCTTGTTTTTCAGGCAACGCTAGTATGGTGTTACGGGCAGTAGTTATGGCTACGGCAAGTTCTTCCTGCTTTACAGCCAATTTTTTACGTGTGTTGCGGATGCTTTCTGCAAGATTATCTTTAAGTGCATTAATTTCTTTGTCAATAGCAGCCACATCTTGTCCTGCTTCGGAAGCACGTTGTCTTTCTTTTGCTTTGTCATTTAATTTTAAAAGTGTTTCGGTATAGATTAAATCGTTTACCGTTCCATACTCAGGTGCAATGTTGTTTACGTGACGGTTGCTTCTCATATACTCGCTCATATTATCAAGCGCAGCAATTTGCATATCGGCATCTACTTTTTGTACTTGCAGTTGGCCTAAAGTTTGTAACCCTGCCTGTGTTTCCTGCGGCATGTCCACAATTTTATTTTCAAACTTGTAGGCGTTTATATCGCTTTGAATTTTGTTGATGTCGTTTCCTGTAGCATCAAGTTGAGCATTAATAACAGAAAGATTTGCAGACACGATTGCTTCGTTGTTATTCATTTCGTTTCTGCCATAGTTAAATGCAATGGCATTAGCTAGCTTAGATGCCTTCTCAGCATCGGGATATGTAACTGCTATTTTTACCAAGCCTGAATTATCCCCAATAGGCGCTACATTGATATAATTTTTTGACTGAAGTTCCTGAGCTAAAGCCTGTGCCGAATAAGTGGTAAAAGCATAAGCAGTGTTGCCGTCTGTTTTGCGGGAAGCATAGTAGCTTGTTTTTTCTACCACCAATTTTACAAACCCTAAATCAAGCTCTTTACCAAAAGAACCTTGCCTGTTTAGTGTGGCATTATCTGCCTGGTATTTTATAGAAAATGATTGTTCATCTTTTAACTCAATATTAAAACTCTGAGAAACAAATCCGGCAGCATCAGTTTTAAATCTTACTTTAAACGGTGAGTTAGTAAACATCTCTTTCGTTTGCAAAAGGTGTTTGCTGTAATAAGCCACATTAAGATCAGAGCCCGCAATGGCTTTCTCAATCATTTTGCGAGATTTTAAAACTTCGGCATCGGTGCTTGATTTGTTTACACGACTGCTTGTGTTAGCCTGCTCTGCAACTTTTACGGTTGCCTCTGCTTTGTATAGTGCCGGTGTAAAATAAATGTAAGCTGCCGCTAAAAGGGCGCTAAGTGCTAAACACCCTGCTATTAAATACCATTTAGATTTAACAGCAGTAATTGCATTTAAAATATTCAATTTGATTTTCATTGTAATATTGATTGGTTGTATTTAGGTATCTAAACTGCAAATGCAAGGGTCAGGTTACATTATTTGAACAAATCTTACAGCATTTAAAAAAATAATATGAAAAGTGTAACCTTATTTCTAAGGAGGTGTATAAACTAGGTTTTTGAAAAGACGGATATTTTTTTTCGGATATTACTTAATTAACTTAGTTCCTAAATTACCCAAGAACTAATTACTTCCTAGCCAACCACGGCTGCGGGTTCAGCTTATTAAATCCTTTCCAAATTTGCAGGTTAATTTTCCCTTTATTGTCATCGGGGTTTGTTTTGGCAGTGCCTATTTTTTGTTTGGTGGTTACCTTATCGCCCTTCTTTACAAAAACATCCTCCACATTTGAGTAAACAGATAAATACTCGCCATGCCTTATAATAATTGCCGAGCCACCGGGTAAGTTAACAGTACCGCTTACCTCACCATTAAACAAACTTCTTACGCCTGCCCCTTTGTTGGTTTGTATATCAATACCATCATTTTTAATGGTTATGTTTTTTAACTGCGGATGAGGGTGCGAACCAAAATAATCGGTAATGCGTCCTTGCTCCACAGGCCAGGGCAAAGAACCTTTGTTACCTGCAAAACTGTTACTGAGTTGTTGCGCTTCGGGTGTAAGAGTAAACACGTTTTCTGCAGTTACATTTTTCTTTCCGGCTGCTTCCGCTTTTTTCTTGGCTGCTGCAATTTCCTTGCGGATAATGCTTTCAATGGCGCGGTCTAATTTTTCTTTGGCTTTAATCTTATCCTGAAGTTGTGAGGTTAGTTTTTTTTCGGCAGCCGAAAGGTTTGCCATCATTTTATCCTGGTCAGTCTTTTCTTTAACCAAATCTTTCTTATGCTTTTCTTCTGCAACTTTTAATCCCGTTTTTTCTTTTTTCTGCTGCTCCAGTTCACTTTTCTTTTGCGATAGTTCGTCCCCTGTTTTTGAAATAGCTGCTGCTTGCTCTTTGCGGTTTTCGCTATATTGCTGTAAATATTTTACCCGCTTGTAGGCCTGGTTAAAATCGTGGCTTGCAAAAATAAAAGCCATTGACTGATATTGGTTTCTGTTTGCCTGCGCAAACCGAATCATTTCGGCATAATTCTTTTTCAGCTGTTCCAATTGTTGTTGCAGAGATTGTATCTGGTTTCCGGTACTTGAAATTTCTTTACCGAGTGTATTAATTTCTCCGTTAATGTTTCCGATTAACTGTTCGCGCAGTTTTATTTTTTTCCGCAAAGCATCCAGCTGTGCCTGTGTGGCATTTTTGTTTTTGGCGGTTTGCTGTAGTTGCTTGTTGGTTTGCTCAATTTCCCGCAGCAGTTTATTACGCTTTCTTTCCAAATCTTTTTTTGCTGCCGGATTTACTTGCGAAAAAAGCGGCAACCAAAAACACAATATTGTCGCTATCAACAAAATTTTGCTTAGTGCTGTAGTCAAAAGAAACCGAGTTTTTATTTTCACTTTGCGAAGGTAGAGAACGCTCTATGGCTGACGTTATTTTGCACGTCTTGTTATTGACATAGTTTTTAACGGTAACCATGACGGGGTTTAGCCTGTTGCATTTTAATTCCTTAAACTTGGCGCATGTTTATTTTTAGATTTTACAAATACTTTGTTGCTTGTTTTATTACGCTACTTTGGATGGTGCTGGTTATTCAACCCTCGCCATCATCAGCACAAAGCACCAGTAAAAAGAAGTCAGCTACTGTTGCCCCATTAAAAGATTTAAATATAGCCATTGGCAACGAGGACACAATTTTTTCTATTGACTTGCTTTTTAAAAGAGAGTGGACTGTAATTATTTATAACAACAATGGGTTTGTTAAATCCATAAAAACATTAAAGCCCGACACTATAGCATTTGATGATGAGAGGCAGTGTATGTTGTTAATTTTACCAATATATACCGATGATGTTTTGCTTAACAAAATTCTTGCTTTTAACGCAAGTGGCAGAGGCTCATTAAAGGTTTACCTCAACAATAAAGTGATTACACAAACCGGAGGATTTATTCCTGAAAATAAATTTGAAACTGTGGTAAATAAATATACCGATGATGTTGCCTTTACATTGCCGCAAAAGCAAAACCTGCTGCAAATTTTATTTGTGCCGATTAATGGAACCAACACCTCAAGGCTTGCTGTGGATGTAGGAACTATTAATTGGCAAAAAAAGAATCGCGAACAAAAAGATTTTGACAAACTGCTCGAGACAAGCAGCGGATACTTTTATCTTGCTTTTGCAATTTTTCTTCTGCTCATTTTCTTCTTTCTTAAAAATAAAGAATATCTTTTTTTTGGGCTGTATTGTTTGTTTAGTGCATTTCAATATCTCACAGAATATATTCCTCAATCGGCATTGATTAAATCTGTAAATAATTTTTCGATGCTTTTTCATTGGAGTTTTTGTGCATGTTTACATCACTTGCCATTGTAAGAAAAAACCGTAGCTATATTCCGTTAATTATTCTTACTGCGTTGTTTGGAGTTAGTTTATTTCCCTCCATCGCTTTTAAATTTAATGGAACAATTAATGGCGCTGAATTTTCACTAATTCATTTTTTCTCGGTTTTAATTTTTGTTCCGCTGCTTGGGTTTTCGTTTGCTTATTACTGGATACAAGGTTTCGGGCAAAAAAAATGGGACATTATGGTATTGACTTACGGAATGCTAGTGGGATTATTTTTTTCTGTGATATATCCGTCCTACGTTGGTATTGCAGATGGATTTAGAGCAGCAGAAAAAAACCACGAGTTGGTTGACTTACTCAGTACTATAGGTGTGTGTATTTTTCCTGTGGCAGTTGCACTTGTGCTTGCAAAACGATATGGAGATAACCAGAAACAACTTTCACAACAATTAGTAACTATTAAAAAGCTAGGAGAAGAAAATGTGCAGAAAGAAATTGAAAAGAAAAAAATACTTGAAGAACAAAACACTCAACTTGAAGAAATGGTTTCGGTACGCACTGCTGAGCTTTCGTTAAAGAACACAGAAATTACAGATGGGCTCAAATATGCGCACCGCATACAAGCAGCACTTTTGCCCGATATAAAAATTATTCAGAAGGCATTACCTCAGTCGTTTGTTTTTCTTAAGCCTAAAGATATTGTAAGCGGAGATTTTTATAATTTTTCTCAAAAGAAAATAAAATAATTTTTACTTGTGCAGATTGTACAGGTCATGGCGTATCGGGCGCGTTTATGAGCATGATTGGAAACTCATTGCTTAACCAAATTATCAACGAAAAAAATATTACCGACCCCGCACAAATTCTTGAATTACTAAACGAAGGAATAATACATGCACTTAAACAAAAAGAAACCGAAACCAATGATGGGATGGATGTAGCCATCATTACCATTGATACAATTAAAAGCGAGCTTGCATTTGCCGGTGCTAATCGTCCATTATGGTTTGTGCGTAATAATATTCTTCGAACTATTCAACCCAATAAACTTCCTATTGGGGGTTTGCAGATAGCGCGAAATGAAAAATTTAAAACGCATGTGCTGCAACTTCAAAATAATGACACGCTCTATTTGTTTACCGATGGCTATGCCGATCAGTTTGGCGAAAAGACAGAACGCAAAATCATGACAAAAAAGTTTAAAGAAATTTTGTTATCCATACAACATCATTCAATGCATGAGCAGGAATTGCATTTAAAAAACTATTTTATGCAATGGAAGGGTAGTTTAGAGCAGGTGGACGATGTGCTCGTGGTGGGTATTCGGTTTTAATGAAAATGTTTTTCTCAAAAACCAGATCATGCTAAAACTGCTTGATGATTTTGTTTTTCAAATGCAACAGATGCTTGCCAATGAAGCGGATGAATTTTTTTCTTCTCTTTATGTTTTGCCAAAAACAAGTGTTCGGTTAAACGCTGAAAAATTCTGTGACCTTATTTGTTCTGAAAACGTTGAGTGGTCTGCAAATGGAAAATTTTTAAGTGAGCGTCCCTTGTTTACGCTTGACCCTTTGTTTCATGCGGGTGCTTATTATGTGCAGGAGTCAAGCTCTATGTTTTTAGAAGAGATAATTCAGCAATTGAATATTGCCAACTCTTCTTTGCGCGTTTTAGATTTATGTGCAGCACCCGGGGGCAAATCCACACACTTGCTTTCGTTGTTACAAAGCGATTCTTTACTTGTAAGTAATGAAGTAATAAAATCGAGAGTAAAAACTTTAGAAGAAAATTTAGTTAAATGGGGATATAATAATTACATTATTACCAACAATGAAGCGGAAGATTTTACATCTGTGGAAAATTATTTTGATGTAATAGTTTGTGATGCGCCATGTTCAGGTGAAGGTATGTTCAGGAAAGATGCAGAGGCTATGAGCCATTGGAGCCATGAAGCGGTTTTGTTTTGCAGCCAAAGGCAAAAAAAAATTATTGCTGATGTGCTGCCTGCACTAAAACCCAATGGCTATTTTATTTACAGCACATGCACTTTTAATACGGAAGAAAATGAAAAAATTGTCCGATGGATGATGGATGAACTTAGATTAAATACCATAACCATTGACTTAAAAAAATTCCCGGAAGTTGTAGTTAACGAAAACACAAATACACTAAGGTTTTATCCACATAAAGTAAAGGGGGAAGGGTTTGCTATTACTGTTTTGCAAAAACCAACTGCTGATTTTATCCCTTTAACTGCACGACATCATAAACTAAAAGAAGTAAAAACAAAAGATGTTTTAAAATCCCCGACTGATTTTTACTTTTATGAAACCAAAAATTCTATACATGTCATAAACAAATCTCATGTAAATGATGTTGGTTTGCTAAGTGATAAATTAAATGTGGTAAAAGCCGGGACGGAAATTTTTGTTTTGAAAGGAAAAGATAAAATTCCTTCGCACGAACTGGCAATGAGTATTAATCTTGACTCATCTTGTTTTAAAACTATTGAGTTAGACAAACATTCGGCATTAAAATACTTGAAAGGTGAAACACAGTTTGGTTTTGATGGCGATGCAGGATTTTATTTAGCTACATACAAGAAACAGCCGCTTGGCTTTCTGAAAAAAATAAGCAACAGGTTTAACAATTTATATCCGCGACATTTGTTTATACGTATGAATATTGACGAAGCATTAAGAAAATGATTATTGAAAAAGATAAGTTAATTGAGGGGCAGCATGGCAAACCTATTGCCATTGATTTTTTTTATAACAACTCCGGCACTAAAAAACCGGTTGTTATTTTTTCACACGGTTTTAAAGGTTTTAAAGACTGGGGACCATTTAATGTTGTAGCAAAAGAATTTGCAAAACACAATTTTGTTTTCATCAAGCTTAACTTTGCTTTTAACGGCACCACACCATTAACACCACAAGACTTTACCGACCTTGAAGCATTTGGCAACAACAACTTCAGCAAAGAGCTTGATGATTTGAACACACTTTTAAATTTTCTTGAAAAAGAAAAAGTATCTGACCATAATTTTGATTTGGAAAATATTTCTTTGATTGGTCATAGTCGTGGCGGTGGCATTTCTATTTTAAAAGGCAGCACAGATAAGCGCATAAAAAAAATTGTAGTGTGGAATTCGGTAAATGAGTTTGGAAAATACTTAACCGTGAAACAAATAGAAGAATGGAAGGAAAATGGGGTTATTTATTTACCCAACCTTCGCACAGGGCAGCAGATGCCATTGTATATTCAGCTTTATAACGATACACAAAACAAACACGATTACCTGAACATTAAAATTGCTGTAGAAAATTTAAACAAGCCGCTTTTAATTATTCATGGTAAAGATGATGAAACAGTGGATGTTGTTGACGCTATTGAAATGCAAAGATGGAATAGGAAAGCAGAATTAGTTTTGTTAGAAAACGCTAATCATACGTTTAATGCAGAACATCCATATTTATCAGAAAAACTAACTCCTGAATTTTCCGAAGCAGTTGTTGCGTCCGTTAGTTTTTTGAAGAAATAGTTTCTGCGATTGCCAGGCACTTAAAAAATTTAAGCTATTGCTTCAAATAAAAAATCCTTACCGGAAAAATGTTCAAGTAGGCGCGGCAATGCGTAATTTAAATTTTTTCCGCCTTAATACTATCATGCATTACAACAATAGAGCCGTTGCCTGCATTGCGAATAACATTATCTAAAACCTTTTCAGGCTTTACTCCGGCATCAAAATCATAGCTCAACACATCCCACATTATTATTTTAAAATTTTGGGCAACTGCTTTTATTTGCTTCCGGGTAATTTTTCCGTAAGGCGGACGAAATAGCTTTGAGTTAACATGGTTGCTGCACTCATCTATATTTTCAAATAAGTTTTGTTAAGCGTAAACCAACCGTTTAAATGATTGTGAGTGTGGTTGCCGGTAGAGTGCCCGTTAGTTAAAATTAAATCGTAAATATCTTTGTGTTTTGAAACATTATCCCCGACACAAAAGAAAGTTGCTTTTGCATTGTATTTGTTCAGTTGCTCAAGTACCCAGGATGTTACACCGGGTATGGGTCCATCATCAAACGTCAGGTAAATTTTTTTTTCCTGTGTGGGTAAGTGCCATATTAATTCGGGATAAATTTTGCGGACTATTACCGGTGTTTTTACAAATGGCATTTTGCGAAACTGGTTTATTCGTTTTGTGAACTGTTTTTCCTGATAAAGGTAACAAGCCTGAAAAGAGAGTACAAAATTAATACTCCGCCAAGTATGGTTTGATATTTAGGTTGCAACAATTGCAGGTTGGTATTCATAATTAAAAAAAAACCAAACATTGCATACACCATTATCATTACAATATTAAACCAAAACATTGCCTTACTCATTACTTTCTGTTTTAAAAAAAATAAACCTGTCCGGTAAAGGGACAGGTTTTGTTTCAAATTTATTTATTCAGGGTTACTAAAAATTATTGCAGTTTAAAATTAATTGGCAAATTATATTGCACAGCTACAGAACGCCCGTTTTGTTTACCGGGTTTCCAATCTGGCATGGTACGCACTACACGCAATGCTTCCTCATCTAATCCCGCTCCTTTGCCACGTAATATTTTTGCATCTTTTACTTTACCATCCTTATCAACAACAAAGGTTGCATACACAATTCCTTCTATTCCGTTTTCGCGCGCCATTGCGGGGTACTTAATATTGTTTTGTAAATATTTAAGTAGCGCTGCCTCTCCTCCACCGGGAAATGTTGGCATCTCTTCTACAATGGTAAAAATCTTTCCCTCGTCAGGATCAACTATCGGTTCGGGTGGTGGCAATTGATCAGCGTTGGGGTCGCCCTCCTGCGTAACAGTTGCTACCTGCACCTCGGCTAATTTTTCTTGTGGCGGTGGTTCTTCATCCTCAACCGGTTTATCAACTACAACCGGAGGAGTAAACTTAATTGTTTGTTGAACCGGAGGTGGTGGTGGAGGTGGAGGTGGCGGAGGTTCAGCCGGGTCAACCGGTGGTGGCTCGGTTAAATTTACCACTATATCCTGCGTAGCTACTACTTCCTCATCATCGCCACCAAATAAATTTGCTATAACAGGCATACTAATCACTAATAAAAAAGACAGCGAGCCTATCAGAAATGATTTGGTAACTCTTTCGGGATAAAGTTTGCGCAAAATGTATGCGCCATAACCTTTGTTTCTGGTTTCAAAAACCAGTTCGGCTCTTGAAGGATTCTCGGAGAATCCCATGAAGGTGCTAAGAATCCTGACATGGTTATTTATAATTTTGAATGAGTTCGTATTCTTTTTGCATAATATCAACAACAGCATATTTGCCTACGCTTGCAATCTGGCATTCATCAAGCATATCAATTACGTCTTTATACTTTGCTTTATCATCTGTTTTAATCAACACAAACAAAGATTGCTTTTCGCTCTGAATGTCAATTTTCATTCTCTTAAAGGTACTGTCGGCAATTTCGCGTTTTGCTAACTTATCTTCCAGTTCTCCTACACGCTTCTTTGTTGAAGCATTTTTGTCTAATAATACTTTACGTATTCCTTCAGGAGAAAAATCAGTTTTTGTTAATTGTGTTAATTCAGGGTTAAACTCACCATAATACCAATAAACAGAATGTTTATCACTCAATATAGCCGTTACAGCATTATTTATTTTTTGAGGATCTTTCTCGTTTTCTGGTTTTACGGGCATATTTATCTCCATGGTTTTAGGCTTGCTGAATGTTGTGGTTAACATAAAAAAGGTTAACAACAAAAAAGCAAGGTCAACCATGGGGGTCATGTCTAAGTGTGTTGACATTTTTTTGGCGCGCACTTTTTGTGCTTGCCTCCGCCTCCACCACTATCGTTTGATGCTATTTGTCCCATTTATTAATTTCTTTTATAAAGATGCCTGGTAATTTATTTTCCATAATTGGAAGCAAAAATTATTGGGGCTTGGCTTCAAGTGTTGTAATTAAATTAAATCTGTTTATATCCTGTTCCTGAAAAATTTCAACCACACGTTTAATGGTGGTATAGTTTGCAGCGCCATCGCCCCTAATGGCAAAACGCAAATCCTTTTCCTTATTGTTTTTTACGGCAGTATTTACTGCTGCACGCCAACCATAAACAATCCAGTCGGCAAGCTGGTTGTTGGTAGAGTCAATTGGTATGCCTGCTGTTTTAAGGTTCATGGCTTTGCGCCCTGCTTCATCAGCCCCAAGGTATGTTTTTAAATTTTGCATACTCATGCCAATGGTAGAAAGCACGGCAAAACGTTGTTGCTCCTGTTCTGTAAACTCAATTTTATATTTACTGCCAAGTGACGCCAACAGTTCTCTACGTGTAAATTGACCTTCAATATTGTAAAACACCCTGCCTGCAGAATCAACGGTGATCATTAAAACATTTTCTGGCAAAATTTTGTCTGAAACAGATGATGGCATGTCAACAGTAACCGGCTCATCGGGACGGAATTTGGTGGTTAACATAAAGAAGGTAACCAGCAGGAAAGCCAAATCCACCATTGGAGTCATATCCAATACCGGACTTGATGGTATTTTTAGTTTTGACATTTTAATTTATTTACTGCCTGCACTATGAACGCAAAAAGTTCGGGCAGAATTAATTATGCTTTGTAATTGGCTGCAAAATTTTGCACAATGCTGTAACCTGCTTCATCAATACCGTGCGTTAAAGAATCAATTTTGCTGGTAAAGAAGTTGTAGAAAATAATAGCGATGGCAGATGCACCAATTCCAAGAGCTGTGTTAATCAAAGCTTCGGAGATACCTGTAGAAAGCGCAGTGGCATCAGGAGCGCCTGCCTGTGCAAGTGCACCGAAGGCACGTATCATACCTATTACCGTTCCAAGCAGTCCTAATAATGTTGCAATAGATGCAATGGTTGAAATGATAACCAGGTTTTTAGAAAGCATTGGCAATTCCAATGTAGTTGCTTCTTCTAATTCTTTTTGTATTCCTGCAATTTTTCTTTCCTTATCAAGGTTTTTATCGTTTTCCATTTGTTTGTAAACAACAAGTCCTGCTTTAACTACATTGGCTACCGAACCTTTTTGACGGTCGCACTCTTTGTGTGCAGCTTCAAAATCGTTTTTGGCAAGCATCATTCTTATTTTGGCAATAAAGGATTCTACCGAGCCATTACCTTTGCAGCGGCAAGAGTAATAAAGCGCTCAATGGTAAATGTGATTACCACCAAAAGACAGGTAACCAAAATGGGCACGATAAATCCTCCTTTATAAATGGTTCCGAGGTATTGAGCAACACCACCTTTTACAGGTTCGTTATCGGGGTTGCCTTCCATAAAGTTGGCAGGGTTACCGAAAATAAATTTGTAAATAATTACCGCTACCACAAAACAAAGTGGGATAATGATTGCAGGTAACATGTTTTTTGCTCCGCCTTCTTTTTTTGTCTGGCTCATTTTTTTAAAAGTTTTAAGTAGTTAATTAAATAGTTTGAATTGTTAATTGTATCCTAATTTTTTTAAGAGTGGCAAGTATAGGAAAAACTCGCAACATGCAAAATTTATTGCCAAAGGGTGGTGTAATGAGGTAATGATTATTTAACTTTTGACAAAGAGGTTACATTTAAAGGGAATTATATGAATACCAAATTGAAAATGTAAAGCATTAATAAGGTTTGATTTTCTTTATTTGCATTTGCGCGACCTAGAAGCCAGAAGATGTGATTACAAATGCTGTTCTACTGTTTAATAAGTTTTAATGGAGGATGAATGCTGTTTTTTAGTTTTAGGAAATACATCCCCACTGGTAACTCTGCTATATTAATTTCTGTTTCTGTTAATGCCTGAACCTGTTTTATTAAATGCCCCATTGCATTATAAAACTGCACAAAAACTTTTGTTGCCGGGTTAGAAAATTTAATGGTAATGCTTTCTGTTGCAGGATTTGGAAAAAGTCTCCATTGTAAACTCTGTGCATTATAGTCAACATCAACAGTGCTGCAATCAAATTCATAAGTATAAGAAGTAGTGTCTAACGGGCATAATGCTGTTGAGTCAATTACCTTACAGGTATAAACTCCTCCCGATGAAATAAATAATGTGTCCTCATTGGTCATTGCAGTTAATAGTGTATCGTTTTTATACCACAGGATATTAGCTGTAACCGGCAGTACACCATTTACATTTAACACAACCCACGGTATGGTATCGCCAAGGCACGGATTGCCTGGAGCCACTAAGTCAAAATAATAACCCGACCATTGCGGAGCGCCTGTAAATATTTCGGATAATTCGCTGCAACCACCAACGGTTGACATTACTGAAAAACCTGAAATGCCGTACTGTGAATAATCGGCAATGTACTGCCCGGTTTCGGGAATGGGCACACCACTAAGAAACCATTGATAAGCACTGGCAGGTTGTGTAAAAAGTGTATCGTAACTGCAAAGCCACGGCTGCGGTGCAAACACTGTTGGTGTATGACTGCAAAACTCAATAACGGTATCGGTAACGCTGGTAAATAATCCTTGCAAATTGCAATTGGTGGTTGTTAAAGAAACATTGTATGAACCGTTAGCCGCATAAAAATGTGTAGGATTAGGGTCGGTAGATGTATTGCCATCGCCAAAGTCCCACAGATATGTTTCTGCAGTGCCGTTAGTATTAGAACTAAAATTTATTTCGTTAACCCCTGCACCTCTTATATAATTGAATGCCGATTGCGGTGGCAGTTTAAAATCCCATGAATTTAATACATCGTACACCTGTGTTTTGGCAGCATATCTTATAATAGCGGCATCGGTGGCGGGTAAACCAAAATCAAACGTAATAAGCGTGGGGTCTTTTTTAAACAGCGCAGCATAAAAACAACAGGCAGCAGCATACGTACCTGCAATAGATGGATGGCTCTCATCAGTCTGGTACAAGTCTATTGCGGGATGATTTTGCCTGAGGTAATACCATACTGCCGACACAGGTGATATTTCTCCCTTGATAAAAGTTGCAAGTTCTATGTATTTATTTCGCAATGAGCTATCCATACCCACATACGTACACATTACCGGAAAGGAAGCGCAGTTGGTGGCATCGCCATTTTTTCTGCCCCATGTATTATAAAGCATGGTTACTGCACACAGGTTGTATTGCGATATTAAATTACTTAGCTGAATACCACCAAACATAAACCCGCCACTTTGTGTAATGGGTTCCTGACTTTACCCTTGCAACACTACATATTGCCAACCACCAGCCATTATTTTATAAATACTTGTAGAATCGTTATTATGGCTTACTAACTGGTACCCTCCTGGCGTGTAGCTGTCAAACAACAACGTGTCACCGGCAGATAAAGCAACATCGTGCACCAATTGCGGTAAATTATTAACGCCTGTATAGCTGTTGCCAAGAAACAAAACACTGCGTGTGATTTGGCTACGTAAGGTTATAGGTGCCGTTAGCAACACTGTTAAAAATAAACAAGGAATGAATTGGCGCATTTTCTTGTTAAGACTGTTTGGTAATTATTATTACTTTGGAGTTAACAAATATAGGAATAGCCACGCTGATTTAAATGTTAGTCAACTACCTGCGTTACAGTTTGGGTGGTGTATGCTGCAAAATATCCCAAAGCTTTATCGCCTGTTATGCTATTCGGAGGATTGCTTGGTGTAATACCTCCGCCTGGTCCGCCACTTGCTATTTCGCCTAAGGCAAAAAAATACAAATACGTGTTATCATCTATACATCGCATTTCTATTGACACCGTATCGCCTAACGTAATTTCATCATCAGTATTTGAAATAATGGGTCGCTCGTTTACATTGCCGTTGCTTACGTTATCATCAAACACAATGTATGATTTATCTAACTCATCATTTACCGATAAAACAAAACGATAATTATTTGATTGGTTTGCCGGGTCGGTATAAACGGGCACAACAAGGTAACTGTTTTCGCTTCCCGGATTGCTGAATGCTGTAAATCGCAAACTATCTAACGTTACTTTGTTAGGCATGGTAGAATTTGCGTAGTAACTTTTGCCTTCAACATTAACTGATAAATTATACGTGTTGCCTACTACGCCTGTTATGATGTTGGTTTGATATAATCCTGCACTTATTTCAGTAAGTGTATCGGTAATGCCTGTGTTGTCTGAAATAATTACAAGCGCATTACTCACCTGCGGAAAGTTATTGGCATCGGAAAAGTTAACTGACTTAGAAATTTTTACATAATACGGTCCGGGTTGGTCGGTAATATTTCCTTCAATAACAATTTGCGGTTTGGAGGAGTTGAGATCAACATCAATTTCTTTTTCGCAGGCTGAGAAAAATTGCGGAAACAATAAAAAGAGCTACTATTTTTTTCATTTCAATTAAAATTTAAAGTTATAAGTAACCGAAGGCACCCAACGGAACAATGATGTTTGCAAGGCTCGTGTGCGAGATGGATCATCTGGGTCGTCCTCAAATGTTATGGTATAAGCATTTTCTCTTCCATATACATTGTATAAGCTAAAATTCCATGATGATTCAAACTTTTTGCGCTTTGGTTTGGTGTAGGTAGCACCAATATCCAAACGATGATAGGCGGGCATACGATAACCATTGCGTTCGGTGTAATAAAAGGTAGTGTTACCATCAACCGTGTACTTTCCGCTGGGGAATGTTACTGCATTGCCGGTGTTGTAAACAAACAATCCGGAGAGTGCCCATTTTTCGTTCAGATCGTAGGTACCAACAATAGAAATATCGTGTGTACGGTCTTGCTTGGCTACGTACCAGTTGTTTTCATTAATGCCATTAATTTTTCTTTCGGTTTTTGAAAGCGTATAGCCAACCCATCCTGTAAATCGTCCTGTGGTTTTTTCAATAACAGTTCCACACCATACGCTCGCCCCTTACCATACAGCAATTCGCTTTCGGTATCGTCCACACCAATTAAGTCGGCACCGTTTTTATAGTCCACCTGATTTTGCATGTCCTTGTAATAAGCCTCCGCACTAAACTGGTATTTGCTATCTTTAAAATTGCGGAAGTAACCAAGGCTATATTGGTCGCCAATTTCGGGTTTTATGTTGTAGGAGTTGCCAATCCATTGGTCGGATGGAGAAGAGGAAGTGGAGTTGCCCAACAAATGCAAATGTTGTGTGTTGCGCGCATAGCCTCCTTGATGCTACTAACATCATTCACAAGAAAACTAAATTGAAAACGTGGTTCAGGGATTAAAATATGCTTTGCCAAAATCGTTATCAGCAAGCACAACGCTGTCCTTTAAAATTCCATTATCATATTTGCGATAAGTGTCTCCGCCTAAAATGGTGTAAGAAGAAAAACGCAAACCATAATCAAGCGTTAACCGTTTTGAAACTTCGGTGGTGTTGTTTACAAACACGGCATTCTCCCAACCTTTGCGACTAATTTTTCCTTCCTGCGAAACTGCATCGCCCAAAAAACGGTTAGGCGTAATGGTGTGATGTATGGTGTTAAAACCAAAACGCATTTTATTTTTTGCATTGGCAAACCATTGAAATTCTTCTTTTAAATTCCAATCTTTTATTTGAGAATTGATGTTAAAATCAGACCCTCCGCTATTTAAAATAATATTGAAATCGTACTTGCTGTAAATGACTGATGTGTTTGAAAAAAGCTTGGGAGAGATAATGCTGTTCCACCTTATGGTTGCGGTTGCATTACCCCATTCAATGCCGAAGTTATCGCCAAAACCTAAAACATCTTTACCAAAATAACCTGATGCAAACACACGGTTCTTGTCGTTTATCCAAATATTACCTTTAGCATTTAAATCGTAGAAGTAAAGTTTAATATCTTTAAAATCTTCCGAAGCTTTTAAAAACACATCGGCATAAGTTCTGCGCCCCGAAAGAATAAATGATGATTTATCTTTTTGCAACGGACCCTCCACACTCACACGGCTGCTTATTAAACCAATGCCACCTGCAACATTATAGTCCTGATTATTTCCTTCTTTCATTTTTACATCCAGCACCGATGATAACCTGCCACCATACTGCGCAGGGTTGTTGCCTTTAATAATAGATACATCTTTTAAAGCATCGCTGTTAAACGTGCTGAAAAAACCAAGCAAGTGCGAGGCATTGTAAACAGGCGCTTCGTCAAGAAGAATTAAGTTTTGGTCGGCAGTGCCGCCCCGCACATAAAAACCGCTGTTGCCTTCGCCTGCAGATTTTACTCCGGGCAATAGTTGTATGGTTTTTAAAATATCTTTCTCTCCAAAAATTACTGGCAATTTTTCCACTTCCTTTAACTCTATCCTTTCTACACCAATATCTGTGCGTTTTATATTGTCTTCTTTTTTCTCTGCCGTAACAACTACTTCTTTTATCAATAAAGAATTATCAGACAGGTATCGGTCAAGTTTTATGTTGCCGTTTAAATTTACGGTAAGCGTATCGGTTTTGTAACCAATAAAAGAGCATGCCATGTTGTATTTTCCTTCGGGCAGTGTAAGCGAATAAAAACCATACTCGTTGCAGGTGGTTCCGGTTCCTGTTATTTCAATCGGAAAAACGGTTACACCAATCATTGTTTCTCCGGTTTTTTTATCGCGTATGGTTCCGCTGATGGTAAATTTTTGTTGCGCGTATGCTGTGGTTGTAAAGATGAGTAAAAGCAGATTGGCGGTAATTATTTTTTGGAACATAAATGGAAAAAGTGTGATTTTAAAAATGCAATGCTAACTAACGTGGAAAGGGGAAACAAATTATATGGTGAAAGAGTTTTAAATTGCTTACGTATTTAATATAGATTGTGAACTCATTTAAATTATTTTTAACCCACAATTATGAAAAAGCCATTCTACTTTGCTGCCATTTTGTTTTCCATCATCTTTAATGCATCTTCTTTTATGCTTCCTGCTCAAAAAACAATTAAAGGTAACTACCGCTTAGCGGGAGTACATGATTTAGCTTCAGGATTTCAGTTTAATGATGACGGCACTTTTAATTTCTTTTACATGTATGGTGTTGTTGACCGATTTGCAAAGGGAACTTATGAAATTGTTAACGATACCATTAAGCTACAAAGCCAAAAAAACCGGGCAAAGATTTTACTGTTAAATCGAAATCGAAAAGGAGTGGTAGTTATACGGTGGTAGTTAAAGACAAAAACCCTTTTTTGATTGGTTATGTTACGGCTATGGTTTTTGTTGGTGAACAAATGCATTCGTTTCGATCTGATAAAGATGGTGTAATTAGTATTGAGCTGGAAAAATGCGATAGAATTTTATTGTATCATGAGCTTTATCCCGATATTTTTTCTGAAATAAAAACTGCAAAAACCAACAACAACTATTTTGAAGTAACGCTTAACGAATCTTTACAACAGGTAAGTTTTAAAGGTATTGATTTATTTTTTGAAGGTGATAACCTGCGCTGCCATACAAATTATTTTTTACCTTTTGAGAATATTGTTTTTGTTAGGGAGGATTAGTGTAGCATACGCTTATAGACACAGATTTACGGATTAAAAAAAATTAAATAATCAATTTTCTCTGATGCTGCTTTGCCACAGTAATTACTTATGAATCTGTGATAATCAAAAGCGAAACGAAGAATTTTTTTTGTTTAATCAATAAATTTGTGCTTACCCCCCTATATTCTTAGCTGCAACTTAAAAACCTTTGCAATCTATCTGTGATAATCATCAAGCGAAGCGAAGCGAAGAATTGTTTTATTTAATCTGTAAATGTGTGTTTAAAAAAAAACAACCATCATTAAATCCATAACTATGTTTAAATTTTATTTGCCCTAAGAATTAGTGTTAATGCTACAGCAAAAAACAGTTATTGGAATAATGAGCGGCACCTCGCTTGATGGTATTGACCTTGCATGTGTAAAGTTTAGCGAAACCGATGATAAAATTGTTTATCAATTTATAGAAGGAAAAACTATTGACTATAACAATGAGTGGAAAAAAAATCTCAAGAACCTGCCTAACGCTACAGCACTTACTTATGCCTATGCACACACTGCATTGGGCTGGCTTATGGGTGCTGAAGCAGAAAAATTTATAAGAGAAAATAATTTGAAGGTAGATTTTATTGCATCACACGGGCATACCATTTTTCATCAGCCGCATAATTCGCTTACCGCACAAATTGGGGATGCCGCGCACATTGCAGCACTAACCAACCTGCCCGTTGTTGCTGATTTTAGAACTTTAGATGTAGCGCTTGGCGGGCAAGGCGCACCGCTTGTACCAATTGGAGATAAATATTTGTTTAATGATTTTGACTTATGCCTCAACCTTGGCGGTATTGCCAATATTTCTTTTGACAATTTAAAAGGCGAAAGAATTGCATTTGACATTTGCCCTGCCAATATGATTTTAAACCAGCTTGCCAATCAGCTTGGAATGAATTACGATAAAAATGGTGATGTGGCTGCGAAAGGGAAAACATCGCCATCGCTTTTAAATAAATTAAACGGGCTGGAGTTTTATAACCAACCTGCGCCTAAATCGTTAGGCTATGAATGGTTTATGGAAAAGTTTTTGCCTTTAGTAGGGGCCGAAAACATTTCAATACCCGATAAACTGCATACGGCATGTGAACATATTGCCGTGCAAGTTTCTGCAGTGGTAAATACACATGCCGTTAAAGGAAACAATGCAAAAATGATTGTTACGGGTGGCGGAACACACAATGCTTTTTTAATGCAATTGTTAAAACAGCATTGCACATGCAAAATAGAAATACCCGCTAATGACATCATTAATTTTAAAGAAGCCATCATATTTGCGCTATTGGGTTATCTGCGCTGGCACAATAAAGTAAATACACTTGCCAGCGTAACAGGTGCGCAAAAAAATTCGGTGGGGGGCTCTATTTACTACGGAGGCAGCTAAAGGGCGGTTTTAAAAATTCATTTAGCAAGGCGGACAAAAAATTCAAATCCTCATTTACAAATGGTAAACTCCGGTTTAAATTTTGAAGTTCAACGCAGATAAATGGATTTTTTGGACTGCCCTAAAACTATTCCTCCTCCTCTTCATCATAATTAAAAAAGTCATTATCCGGAGAGTCGTTGTTGGTATCATCAAACAAATGATTCTTCCAGTTTTTTTCTTCGCGGTAAGCGCTTAGCTTTTTGTGTTTGCGATGGTCGTTAGCATCATCGCGCTCAAATGAGTTTTTCTTAGATTCAAAATGTTTTCTCATAACTTTAAAAAATTAATGTTTATGACAATGGTTTTTACGAAACAGGTTAAAAAGGGTTTCAGGCAGGAGTATTTCAAAAAACCTGCCAAGCATTTAAATGGTTTGTTTTTAAAGTCGGTTCAGTTATTTTTTTACAAACTCACTTAAGCTAAAAAGGGCAGAAAACGTAATCGATTTTGTGGTCTATCTTATATACTTGAGTGGTCAATCATATAAACATGAGTGGTCAATCATATATACTTGAGTAGTCAATCATATATACTTGAGTAGTCAATCATATATACTTGGGTGGTCAATCATACATACTTGAGTGGTCAATCATATAAACATGAGTGGTCAATCATATATACTTGAGTAGTCAATCATATATACTTGGGTGGTCAATCATACATACTTGAGTAGTCAATCATATATACTTGAGTGGTCAATCATATATACTTGAGTGGTCAATCATACATACTCGAGTGGTCAATCATATGTACTTGAGTGGTCAATCATATATACTTGAGTGGTTAACAATACATCATTTAGCAAAAAACTGAAGGTGATTTGGCTTATTGTATTACAACCTTTTTGCTTTGCATGGTGTTGTAACAAAAGTATTTTACAAAATAAACGCCTTTGGGCAGGTTGTTTAAATCAAGCGCAGTTTTGTAGTTGTTTACTTTTTGCTGCAATATGTTTTTGCCAAACATATCCTCTACATAAAGCATGGCTTTATCATCCATTGCATTTACGGTAAGGTTAAACATGCCGTTGCCGGGGTTGGGTGTTACGTTAAATATGGAAATATTTTGATTGTAAGTTTGGTTGCCTGCCGTGCGGTTACCACCACCTTGTAGTTGCTGGTAGTAACACATATCGGGCATGGCAACTGTGCCCACCGTTTTTGCATGAAATTTGCCCCCGCTTACTGAAAAGCCATCTCTAAGGTGAATGAAATCGCCAGCTATAAATTCAACCTCACCACCGGTTTGTATCTCGTAAGGTCCATCCGCTTGAACTAAGTCAGGATTCTCATCTGTATCATAAGGTGGAAGATAATCATCATCTCCGGCTATAATTGTGTTTTGTGCAATGTAGGGAGTGGCGCTAAGGTCTTGTGTAATAACTCTGTTTTGCACGTACTGCGTAAGGTCGTAGTTGCGAAGTATAGCGCCACCGTTGCCAATAAGTTTATACCTACCAAGCGTGTAACTCATATCTTCATAACCGCAGGTTTGCGAATAATCGTTAAAAATTAAAGTAGAGCCAGTGTTTACTTTAAAGGTTGCATCAAAAATGCGGGTGCAGTTACCAATGGTTATTTTGCTGCCGGGTTCCATGGTGTAAATAGAGGCGTAAACAGAGTTTTGAGCAATTGTCGGATCATGTGGATATGATGCGCCAGTTGATGTGGCATTAGGGTCAAATCTTAAATCGGTACGCACGGGCACCTGTCTTAAATCTGCATAGTAGCCGCAGTTTTGTACTGTGTTTTAGTTTATTACTTCATCTGCAGTTGGGTAAACTCCTCTAATGGTTTTAAAAGTGTAACCATCCGGGAAAAGTAAGTTATCGGCCGTTACTGATACTTCGCTGGGGTTGTAAATGGTTTTTTCTGTGGAATTTATTATAGATAAATCTACATTTTGGTCTATGTGGTATTGGTGCCAGATTCTTTGAGCGGGTTGTAATTGTGGTATCATTTCGTTTGCATTTAAGTTTCCATATCCTGCTAAATCTCTACCATGTGCATTACGAAGAGGTGCTGACAACAGCAAATACGGAGCAAAAAAGGGGTAACTATTACCTGCCCCAATTGGTTCATATAAATAATATGGATAGGATGTTGGTTGCCCTGTGGGTCCGCCTAAAGCTGATTGGTTAAAAACATCTGAGGAGTTGGGTAACGGGAAGGTGGTACAACCGTTATTATCAATTTCTGAAAACGGATAATAATTAATGGTTCCTCCCGGAAAAATTCCTTCTCCTGATAATGGATCAAAATTATTTGTTCTGTTATAGAAATTCACTGGCGGTGTGCTTGTTGCGTTTTCCATCAATAACATTGGTGCAAACATTACATCCCAAGCGCCATCAGTTCCAGCACCGGCTGCATTGCTGTCTGTAAAAGGATAACAACGCATCATCCCTCGTGTATTATCATATATCCAGGAAAACTTGGTAACAACATCACCGGTTGAAGGGCAATGTAAATAAACCGTATGTTTAATAGCTGTATGCGGCAGCAAACTCATTCCTATACTACCGCCACCAGCCCAGGCACCTAATTGTATGCCGCTTACAAACTCATTTGAAACCAATCTTCCTGCATAATTATTAGGACAACTTTGTGCACTCATACCTTCTGTAGCATTAAAACATAAATTTTCGTGCATATTTCTCAATGGTATAGGGTTATTTGTACCACTACTTGCAAGAGAACTCTCCCAATACTTACCTGTAGCATTGTAAGTATGGCTAAGGTCAGGCATATACATGTTACGTACAGGAGGGGCAGTTATAGCATCTGCACAACCATTAAGACCATCGTAGCAATTGATGGTAAAAGGGAATGAAACAACTTCTGTAGAATAGGTTTTAGTGTATTGACCAAACTCTGTTAGCCCGCTATTGTAATATATCAAACTGCCGGATTGTGCTTTATAATTTCCATGCCATGAGTTAAACTTTAATGAAATCATATACTCCCCAATGTAGCCAGTTGATGTTGAAACATCTTCATCGGGGTGCTTTTCCAGAGGAAATTATAACTATTCGCTGGAACGCTTACATTTATATTTACAAAGGAATAGGTACTTTGAGGCGTACCCGTTTCTCTGAGTAAATAAGGATTAATAACGTCTTGAGAATATGAATCAAATGTTTTAATTAAGCTAATTACTAAGCCGATGGTAGTTGTTTTTTTCATTATTATAGTTTTAATATTTTTTTAGTGATCACATTGTCATCATCCAATATCACATTCAATACATAAATTCCTTTTGGCAATTCTTTTTGAAAAAGAACCTTTACCCTATTGTTATTAATAGAGTTGTTAGTTTCTATTAGTTGCCCTAATGTGTTTGTTACAAAAACGTTTTTGATTCTTACGTCAACTGTATTTACACTAAACTCATCAATAAATGGATTTGGATAAACGTTCCCGGATTGAATGTTTCCCGGTGGTTCTTCCATATTGGTATATCCAAAACAATCGGTATCAAAAAAAAGATTAATGGTGCCAGTTCCTAAACTATCAAAAGTTATTGTATGAGATACAATTGTATCATGTATTATCGTATCCTGAAAAGCAAAAGGCACATTATACACGAGTATATTTTGATTTGAATTACCCTCGTAACAACCAGATACAAGATTTGCATTTGCTTTAATGTATGTTCCATACGGATATAGAATAAAAGGTGATAGAGTGTTGCAAAAAATGTGATAAGAACTATTCTTAAAAAACACTTCGTTTTCATAAGTACCGGATTGTCCATAAAGGCGGTTTCTAACTAAATTACCGTTGCTATCCCACAATCTAACACCGTTATAGGTGGTAATAAATATTGTGTCGCTTAGGTTAATAAGGTCATTCATACTACTCAAAAAATTTACTCCATCAAAATAGCTTTTACTCCATAAGGTATTAAAACTGCTATCAGTTTCTATAAAGGTTATTAAAATATTAGAGCCTCAACCTGCCTTACCGCTCGATAGGGCAAACAATCTGTTGCCATTAGCTTTAATAAAATATTTCCATGCATACTCTTTATTAATTTCAAAAACCACATGGCACGATAACTGATTGCCTGCCGAATCGAGCCTTAAAACAAAAATGTTATGATTCAAATAATATAAAGTGTCAGATTCTAACGATGTACTGCTGCCGTACATTTCGTAAACATCCGGGGATATGTCCTTTGCGTCATTTACATAGGTTTGGTAAGTACCTCCAAAATGTTTTACCCATTGTATGTTGCCGGTTTTGTCTATTTTAATTACTGAGCCAAATTCCTTTTCCATGCCACTGCTGCCAAAATCGTTAGTAGCTAAAATAATATTGCCAGAATCGCTGGTGGCTATAATATCGCTTACAAAACACTCACTCGCAAAATCAATTTTAAAACAGGTTAAGAGATTGCCTGCCAAATCTGTTTTTAAGAATAATACTTTATTTAATCCGCTATCACCAGTATAACTAAGCGTATTATCAACATTGCGTGTACCGAATTCTAAAGCATTAACGTAATATGTTTTATTGCTTAAAATATTGCCCATAGTATCTACTTCTGCCACGAAGCTTATATAATTTGAAGCTGAATCGGCTGCTGTCCCAATAATAATAAAAGTGCTATCGGAGAGTTCAAAAGCATCTTTAATTATTGTGCCTGCATTTGGCGCCACTTGCAGTCTCTTTTGGAAAATGGGTTGTGCGCAACAAAAGCTACATACCAACAACAGCTGGCAATACACCAATAATATTTTCTTAATCATCGCTTTAAATTTTATTTCTTAAGCAATGCTTTTAATTCTGCCACCTGCTTTTTAAGCTCATCAATTTCTGATTTTTTGCTAAAGCAGAAATCATTTAGGTTTTGATGAAGATACAGGTTTTGCATACGCTTTAAATTTTACAGGATTTATGTTGGGTTAGTTGTATCACTAAAAGTAATACAAACTGTTTGATAAAAAGCAGTGTGGTTGAAAAAAGTTTTTTACTCATTAGTTATTCTATTACCAATAACTCAAAAAGGGCAATGTCATTAGGTTAGCAAAACAGTTGCTAATAGAATTAGATTCCTCACTACGTTCGGAATGACAAGTTCTACATTGTATTTAAAAAGAGGGAGGGAGATGGCGCGGCTTTGCCGCGCCATCTCCCTCCCTCTTTCTTTTGTTGTTTTCGTTTAGTGTCATTTTGAACGCAGTGAGGAATCTTAACTAAATTACATTGCCCTTTAAGACCATGGTTAAAATTATTTGAGCACTACATATTAACCGCCAGCACATCGGCAATGTGCATGCACTTAATAGCTAACCCATCTTTTTTATTACTCCACCCAAATGCATAAGGCACGTATAATCGGCAGAAATAATAAGCTGTGCACCCGTAGCTTTTATGGTCTCAATTTTTTCTGCGAGCTATGGCTACTGATATTTCTTCCATTTGGTTGGTAAATGCCATATCGTATCCGCAGCGGGCATAATCGTCATTCAGTTCCAATTAGCTCAAGTTCTTTTACATTATTTAAAAGTGTAACTGGCGCTTGTTTTATGTTTAGCTCGCGCACGGCTTTGCACGAGTGCAGGTAAACCGCCTTTGCGGCAAAAGTGGCATTAAGGTTTGATACGTTAAGTACGTTTACTAAAAAATCGCTGAACTCGTACATGTTTTTTTGTACGCTCTTGTATTCGTTATGTAACGATGAGTTGTGAAACAGTTGCTGGTAATTATTTTTAACCATACCGGTACACATGCTGCTGGGGCATACAATATAACGCTCGTTCTGAAATTCCTTTATCAGTTTTTCGCCAACAGGTTTGCACTCATCCCAAAATCCATTTATAAATGCCGGGTGCCCGCAGCAGGTTTGGTTAGGGTTGTAGTTAACACCGCAACCCAATGTTTCCAGCACTTTAATCATATTATGAGCCGTGTCCGGAAAAACCTGGTCTATGTAGCAGGGGATTAAAACATCAACTATCATAAAGGGCGGCTAAAGTAGAAATTTAAAGGTGTTTTAGTTGTCGCTTTAATAACTGTATTGTGACTTAAAACATTTCTTTATTTTTACTTTCAATTAACCCAAATGATAATGAAGAAATTTGTCCTTCTACTTTTACTGATGATTATAAATTATCACTGTTTAACTGCCCAGAAGCATTTAGTGTTACCTTAGATAATTTAAGTGAGCTACCTTATTTAAACCCTCAATTTTGCATAAAAACACAAGACAAAGGTTATAGTGATTACCGGATGGGGAGTTCAACTTTTCCCACTAACTTTTTCCTTTTAATGAAGGTTGACTCAATTGGGACCGCTCAATTTATGAAAATACTATACGAACTATATGGCTTTCCCCACCACCGTTGTTCAAACTTTGGACTCAGGGTATCTATTAGGTTTTTAGATGTAATTACGGATACTGCGAATGATTTAAGCGAAAATTTTTTATTGAAATTAAATAGCGTTGGAGACATTGTATCAACCTTTTCTTCACCAATGGTAGCACCATTTGGACAGAAAACATATATAGAGGGACTGAAAGTAAACAGATTAAACGGTAATATTTTA
>JADJOA010000012.1 GCA_016714005.1 Bacteroidota bacterium | reverse complement strand
TTTTTTAGCAGCGGCTTCGGATATTTTAATTATTTGTTTTTCGTTGTCACCGCTATCGGGCAGTTGCCCCACTACTTTTACAAAAACGTATTCGCCATTCATTCTATTGTTTACTTTAACAATGGTACCCAATGGTGCTGTACGGTGCAGGGCGTAATATTTGTTTTGGTTTAAACTTCCGTCTTTGATCCATGCAGCCATGCCGGTTTCGTTATATTCTCTTACTACACTTCCGCTATTGTTCTTTACATCATTTTTGGGTTGAACTTTTTGTTCGTTGTCTAATACAATGGGTTTTTGCTTTTGTAACAGGCTCAATTTTAGCCGGCTTAGTAACTTCTGCCTGGGCAGGTGTTTGGGAGGGTGTTTTGATTTTTATCCAGCAGGCTTTTCTGTTTTTAATGATTTCGGATTTTTCGAGCACGGGTTTTTCTTTAGCCTCGCCTTTTGTTTCAATCTTTTTTTCAATGGGTGTTGCAGCTAACTCTTTTTTATCGGTTTCTTTGTTTGCAATGTCAGCTGTTTTTACGGTGGCCGGATTTTTAATATTAATTATCTGCCCTATTTTAACTGTTGCAATATTGTTGTTCCATTTTTTTATGTCATCAACTTTAACTCCATATTTTTTTGCAATACCAAAGAGTGTTTCTTTTTCTTTAACGGTATGTTTGCCCGAGGCATTTTTATGTTCGTTAGCCTGAGTTGTGTTGTTTTGAGTGGTGCCGGGTACAGGGGCAGGAGTAGCGCTCTCAACCAATGGTTTGTTGGTTGCATTATTTTTGGTTGAAGGCAGTGAAGGTAATAAGGGAACATTTATAATTTGTCCTTCTTTTAAGTCTATTATGCCGGGGTTAACGGATTTTACATCATCAATACTGAGGTTGTAGGTGCGTGCAATGCCTGTCCAGGTTTCTTTAGATAAAACCTTGTGGAGCATTACTTCTTTTCCATTAATGGTTTTTAGTCCTTTATCGGGTTGTGCAAAAGCGTTAAAGCTTATAAAAAGTAAAACGTATAATAAGAATTTACGGTTGAAGATCATTGCTTGAAGTTTTGTATTACAATATTATTTAAACGGATAGCATGGACGTAATATTGCAGTTTGTGTTTTTGAACAAACTAATTAACAGTATGTAAATGATGAAAAAGCGCATTTTTAATAGTTTAATTTAAAATAATGTAGGTTTGCTCATTGCATTCTAAAAATGAAAAAGATTTTTTTTACTTCCCTTGTACTCATCGTGGCAGGTGTTTTGGCGAGCGCACAGCCCACAAAAAAAGTGTATGTGTTTAATTTAAAGGAGATGGTGGCTCCAGGCATAGCCCGGCAAATGAACAGAGCAATGAAAGATGCTGAGCAGCAAAAAGCCGCGCTTTTTCTAATCCACATGAACACATATGGTGGTTTGCTTGATGCTGCTGACAGTATGCGTACTACGTTGTTAAATACCAATCTTGCATCGGCAGTTTTTATAGATAATAATGCAGCATCGGCAGGGGCTTTGATAAGTATTGCATGCAACAGAATTTATATGCGAAGCGGTGCAAGCATTGGTGCAGCCACGGTGGTAAATGAAACTGCAGAGGCATTGCCCGATAAATACCAGAGCTATATGCGTGGAATGATGCGCTCTACTGCCGAAAAAAGAAACCGCAATGCTAAAATTGCTGAAGCAATGGTTGACCCAAGAACGTATATTGAAGGGGTTAACGACTCCGGAAAAGTTTTAACCTTTACCACTGATGAGGCTATTGCAAATAATTATTGCAATGGCAAAGCAGAAAATATTAATGATGTTTTAACATCCGAAAATTTAACGGGAGCACAATTGGTGTACTATGAGCCTACATGGTTAGACAAAACGATTGGTTTTTTTATGAACCCTGCGATAAGCGGATTTTTAATACTGGTAATTATTGGTGGTATTTATTTTGAGTTTCAGGCACCGGGAACTTTGTTTCCGATTGCAGCATCTGTAATAGCTGCCATATTGTACTTTACGCCTTTGTACCTTGAAGGGCTTGCAGAGAACTGGGAGATACTTTTGGTAATAATTGGTGTTGTTTTGCTTGGAGTAGAAATTTTTGTTATTCCCGGGTTTGGCGTAACCGGTATTACCGGTCTGTCACTAATTGCAGGTGGTTTAATTCTCAGTTTACTCAATAACATAGGTTTTGATTTTTCTTTTACTCCACAAGGTGATATTTTAAAAGCGGTTATATCTGTTTCTTCAGGTATTATTTTAGGATTGCTGATGATTTTTTTGCTGGGCGCAAAGCTTACTGAATCTAAAAGATTTCAAAAAATGGTTTTGGCAGATTCTATGCAAAGCAGCCAGGGTTATGTTGTAAATAAAACAATAATTAAGGAAGGTGATAGCGGCACAACAATTTCACCATTAAAGCCTTCGGGAAATATTATTATAAACGGGAAGGTTTACCCGGCAACAGCACTATCAGGTTATATTGAAAAGAACACCGATGTTGTGATTGTAGAAGTTGGGAGTAATATTGTTGTAAAAGCGGTTTAGCAATATTCAAATCTCAAGAACCAATTGTTTTGGCTTTAGGTGAAATGATTTGCGGTGATGTAAGCAATAACCAAAAGTTTTATGGCTTGAATATGTTCTGCGGTTGCATACGCTTTGTTTTTATTCCATTTGTATTGCGGAAAATGATGATGCAGGTTTAGCATGTATTCATCTCTGTGCGTTTTGGCAAGCACAGAGGCAGCCGCAATAGATGCATAAATTCCATCGCCTTTTATAAAACACTTATGCGCAATATTTTTATATGGTTTAAATCTGTTGCCATCAATCAATAAGAATTCGGGCTTTATTTTAAGGTTACTCACCGCTTTGTGCATGGCAAGAATTGAAGCGTTTAAAATATTTATTTCATCAATTTCTGTTTGCATACAATAAGCTACCGACCATGCCAATGCTCAGTTTTCAATTTCTTCTCTCAAAAATTTCTTTTCTGCTCGGTAAGTTTTTTGAATCGTTTAACAACTCGTTTTTATAACTTTTTGGCAGAATAACGGCAGCAGCGAATACTGGTCCTGCAAGGCATCTCTTCCGGCTTCGTCACAGCCTGCTTCAATTTTAGTTTTGTTGTAATAAGGATTTAGCATTACGTTTTACTTATTGCTAATGATGGCATCGTCATAAACCTTATTTAAAAATTACCGAAAGATTCAAAGCCAAATCTCTCTACAATTCCCTGCCGGATTTTCTCAGAATTATAATCTGAAAGTTTGTCTTTCATTTTAACCATTGCATCAGCAATTTCATTTACATTTTTGGTGTAATTAAAATACCATCACTTTCTCTCACAATTTCTTTTGGCGCTGTTTCATTACCAACAATAACAGGTAAGCCGCAAGCCATTGCTTCTGCTATTACCAGACCAAAGGTTTCATGCTCACTCGGAAAACAAAAAATGAAGTCCGATTGTAAACGTCAGCAATATCACTCTTAACAGCTTTGCCAATCATTTCAACGTTATTAGTTAAATTGTTTTCTAAAATAAATTTTTTAATTAAGGCTTCCTCGGGTCCGTTGCCAATAATGCAGAGTTTAAATCCTTCGAGTTTTTCTTTTACTAAACTGTATGCCTTAACCACACGTAATCCACCTTTATAATCTTCAAGTCTTGCACAAAAGGAAATCCGTTTTCTTTCTGAAAGTGGTGTATTATTATTAATTGCAAACAAAGTTGTATCAACGGGATTGAACGATACCAGTGTACACTTTGGTTTAATTCCTGATGCCAAAACCTGCATTTTTAAATCGTTACTAACGGTTAAAAAAACATTGCAGGCTTCAATAGTTTTTTTTGTGGCAAAACGTGTAAAAAAATTTTTAGTGAGTTTTGAGAAGGGACCCGTATGCTCGGTAATTACAACAGGTGCGTTAAATATTTTTTTGAGCTTTAAGGCAAGTGCACCATTTAAAGGAGCTCCGTGAGCGTGAATTACATCTGGTCTATCAAGTTGTTTTGCTAAAGCAATTCCTTTTCTATGCAGCAAGATATATAATATTGGTTTAAGCAATTTGAGAAGAGGCGTTTGCTTTGCCAAACAATATCTTACCACTTTAATGCCGTTAATTTCTTCATGACGCAAGCCGGGTTCGCCAAACAAACGCAGAAACAATACGGTGGTATCGCAATAGTGCTTTACACAATCTATATAGTCAAGTACAAAAATACCTGTTGCATCACCTTTAAATTTGGGAAACAAGCCCGGCAATACCAATAATTTTTTTCTTTGCATGATTACGGGCTGAAAATAAAACTTTCAAATTACATACCTTCGCTAACGTATGCGCGAAACGCAGTTCATCAATCAAAACAAAGAAAAATGGGAAGCATTTGAGGAAACACTCAATGATCCCAAACCCGATCCCGATAAATTAAGCGGACTGCTGATACAGGTTACTGACGACCTGTCCTATTCCCGCACTTTTTATCCAAACAGGTCTATTCGCGTTTACCTCAATAATCTTTCTCAAAAAGTTTATTCCACCATTTACAAAACCAAGCATAGCGATAAAAATGGTTTTGTATTTTTTTGGAAAGAAGATTTGCCTCGTTTGGTTTATGAAGCGCGTAAAGAATTATTGTTTGCACTTGCGTTTTTTATTTTGTCTGTTGCCATTGGCGTTTTCTCTTCCATGAAAGACCCTGAATTTGCAGCAGTAATACTTGGTGATGAGTACGTACGCGAAACATTAAGAAACATTGATAAGGGAAAACCAATGGATATTTATAGTTCGGGCGCCAGCGATGAGTTTTTTTTTATGATTACTCTTAACAATTTAAGAGTGGCATTTACCACTTTTTTACTTGGTGTGTTTGCATGCATTGGCAGCATTTTCTTTTTAATGTACAACGGAATTATGGTTGGCGCCTTTCAGTATTTTTTATTGAGCGTGATTTATTCCGCGAATCTTTTTTAACAATATGGCTGCATGGCACTTTAGAAATTTCATCTATTGTTATTGCAGCGGGTGCAGGAATTACAATGGGCAAGGGATTAATTTTTCCGGGAACACTATCACGGCTTCAGTCGTTTTTATTAAGCGCGAGAAGAGGCTTGAAAATTTTAATAGGTGTTGTTCCAATTTTTGTATTTGCCGCTTTTATTGAAGGATTTTTAACACGATATACCCAAACACCTGATGCTATAAGGCTTTCGATTATTATTTTTTCTTTCCTTTTTATAGTAGGCTATTTTGCTTTTTACCCTTACTACAAGTTTAAAAAAGGGTTTGTTTCTTCTACGGCTAATTATAAGCTATCACCTTCACTTTCTTCCAATTTTAATACTACTGAAATAAAATCAACAGGCGAGCATATTAAAGATTTGCTTTTATTGATAAGACTAAGAGGGGCTTCCCTGCTTAAAATGTCAACTGTTATTTCAGTATTATTTGCAATTCTTATTGTGCTTTTTTCCAGTACTCTATTTGTAGAGGTAAGAGATAAAGATTTATTTTTTATAACCACACTCCTTACTTACAAAGGGCAACCGCTTTTGGCTTTACTGAATACATTGCCTTCTTCGTTAATGGTGCATGTTACTTTTAATTTTTTCTGAAACATTTTACCGGAAAGAAAGAAAAACTTAATCGTGTAAAAAAAATAAGTATTTTTTTAAACACTTTTTTCATCCTATCACTAATGCACAGCTTTCTTTTTTTGCATCCTTTTTTTGCCGCGTTAATGTTTTGCGGTTTTGCACCACTGTTTTCACTGCTTTTATTTTCAATGTATCTGAACAGGGGAAATTTAAAAGATGCCATTTCTGATTCTTACACGCTAATGGGTGCGTCTTCGTTTAATGTTTCTATTTATTCGGAGTTACTGTTACTCAATACAGTAATAGTATTTTTAATGTTGAGCACTCCGCTCAACTCCATCTTCTTTTCTTTTATACGCTGGAATTTGCCCTTTGACGAGCAGCTTTTAGAGCAAGCTAATCTGTTTATATTGGTGCTTATTAATCAATTTACTTTTTTAATACTGGTTCCATTTTTAATGTTTGGAACCGGATTGAGTTATCATTCCTTAAAAGAAATAAAAGATGCCTCATCACTTACTAAACAAATTGAAGCCATTGAAGGAAAAAAATAAACATGAGCAACTTTATATATTTCATTGTTATTTATTTTCTTTTCAATCTTAACGGATTTTGTAGCTTAGGTTTTAACACGCAGGATACAATTTACAATTCCCGAACGCAACTTTTAGATTCAATTACACAATATTCAGAAAACCCTGACAGTATAGTTTCTGCAACAAACAAAGTAATAGATGCGGATGCTTATCCCGATGCTGAGACTAATACTATTACTTACTATATAAATGATGATACAAGCGCAATAAGTTATAACGAAGGCAATGAACTGGTCTATAAAAAAACAAAAGAAGGTATAGATTATTCAAGAAAATTCAAGAGAGAGGAAACCATTTTCTCCTCCGCGATTAAATGTAAACGAAGGCATTGTAAAAGCCGTTTGCATTGGCGTTATTATGCTTTTGGTGTTGTTTGTTATTTACCGGCTTTTTAGAAATGCCAGAGCCAACCAGAAAATAAACATTACGCTAAATGAACAAACAAATTTGCTGGACGAAGCGGCAGAAAACCTTGATAAAGCAGACCTTGACGCTTTACTGAAAGTTGCGCTTGATAATAAAAACTTTAAAGCAGCCGTGAGAATTTATTATCTCAAAGTTTTGAAATTGATGTGGGATAAAAATATTTTACGTTGGAGAAAAGAAAAAACAAATGGCGATTATCTATCTGAAGTATGGGGTAGCGAATGGTTCGAGTTGCTAAAATCCTCTACTTACATTTTTGAAAAATGCTGGTATGGAAATGCTGATATGGATGAAGTTCAATTTGAAGAAGCAAGGAATCACTTTAAAGATGCATTGCACAAACTGAATGATTAATGGGATGAAAAGAAGCAGCCTCATAATTGTTTTAGTTGCTATTGCACTGCTTGGTGTTATTATAGCTTTGATTGTAGCCAACATGCCGCAAAACAAAACTTTTAACTGGCGCGAAACATACGCCCCTGAAAGCAAAGAACCTTATGGTACATATATTTTTGCCGGCCTTTTAAAAGAAAAAAACAAGGGCAAAAATTTTCATATTCTTTCAAGAGAATCAATAAAAAAATATTTAGAAAAAAATCCATCGCTCTCAAATACTACCTATTTAATTATGGGACAAGGAGTTTACATGAATGACGATGAGTTAAAATCATTGGCGTTGTTTGTTGAGCAAGGGAATACTGCTTTTATTTGCCTTAACTTTCCACCATATGAATTATTAAAACTAAACAACGAATTTTCTTATACCGATGATGGCTACAACGATTATATGAGAGATACGGTAGCTGACCTGAGTTTAATAAACCCAAACTTGAACGTTGATACTTTTTTCAGGTATCATTATATATTAAGGAATAAAAAAATTGAAGGATATTGGTCATTTCTCGACAGTAGTATTTTCAATAGTCCTGCTAACAAACTTTCAGCACTTGGTTATATTGGTAACGGTTATTTTAATTTTATAAAAATGCCACATGGCAAGGGTAACTTTTATTTTCACAGCACACCTTATGCCTTCAGCAATATCTCAATGCTTGATAAACATCACTGGCAATACTTCAATAATGTTGCTTCATACATTCCGGTTTCTAATATTATTTGGGATGAATATCACAAGACGTTTATGCGCAATTCAAATAACCAAAAAAGTCCCGGACCTCTCAAGTATATAATGGAAAACCTTTATTTAAGATGGGCATGGTATTTATTGTTGATGGGCATATTGCTCTATGCTATTTTCTTTGGTAAGAGACGACAAAAAGTTATTCCGGTTTTATCTGTTCCCGAAAATACTTCTGTAGAGTATGTGCACACCATCACAGAATTATATTTCCGCCAAAACGATAACAAAGCTATTGCCCAACATAAAATGAGGTTGTTTCAGTCTTTTATCCGCAATAAGTATTATTTAACCTCTATACACTTTAATGATGAATTTGCAAAGAGGTTATCACTTAAATCAGGAATTGCAATGGACCATATTAAAACCATTTTTGCAACACATCAACTGATAGAAAGCAGACTTGATGTTACCAACGGAGATTTAATTAATTTTCACAGCCTTATTGAACATTTTTACACCAACTGTAAATAGCTATGACAGAAGAGCAAACAAATACACAACACGAGTTAAACAATGAACTTTCCAAGCTACAGGAAGCCGTTTTTGCAATTAAAAATGAAATTGGAAAAACAATTATAGGGCAACATAAAATGATTGACCTGATGCTTGCCGCTTTGTTCACCAACGGGCATGTACTTATTGAAGGAGTTCCGGGAATTGCAAAAACATTAACAGCAAAAGTGCTTGCGCGTACATTGTCGGTAAACTTTTCGCGCATTCAGTTTACACCCGATCTAATGCCAACGGATGTTATAGGTACTACCGTTTTTAATCTGAAAACATCTGAATTTATTTTTAACCGCGGACCCGTATTCAGTAATGTTGTATTGATTGACGAGATAAACCGTTCGCCCGCCAAAACGCAGGCTGCTTTGTTTGAGGTAATGGAGGAAAAACAAATAACGGTGGATGGTACTACACATATTCTTAACGAGCCGTTTATGGTAATTGCAACTCAAAATCCTATTGAGCAAGAAGGCACTTACAAACTTCCGGAAGCGCAATTAGACCGATTTGTTTTTAGGATTATAATTAATTATCCTGATTTTGCCGATGAGAAGTTAATTCTTGAAAGGTTTAAAAACTCATTTGTGCCTGAGGTAAGTAATACCAAAGCGGTTTTAAATGCAATTGAAATTGCACACTGTAAAAAAATAGTAGCGAGTGTTTACATTAAAGATGAACTTATAGAATACATTGCAAAAATTACTGATAGCACACGCAACAACGGCAGCTTATTTTTAGGCGCTTCGCCACGCGCTTCATTGGCTGTTTTAAAAACATCTAAAGCAATGGCAGCCATGCAGGGCAGAGATTTTGTTACTCCGGATGATATACATGCAGTAGTAAAATCTGTTTACAACCACCGTATTATTTTAACACCAGAGAAGGAAATGGAAGGCTTAACACCCGATGATGTTATTGATACGATTATCCAGTCAATTGAAGTGCCCAGATAATTGTTGGCTTGTCTGAAATTAGCATTTCTTAAAGGAATAAACTAATGGCGAAGGTGCAATAGTTATACTCTATTAATGAAGTTTAACTATTGCACCTCCTTATTAAATAGATTTAAGACAGAACTTTTATAGTATATAATCCCGTTACTCTGCTTTGCCAAGTAATGTCTCTTTGATTTTTCCTTCAATTTCTGCGGCCAACTCAGGGTTGTCGGCAAAAAGTTGCTTAACAGCATCGCGTCCTTGCCCAAGTTTGGTGTCGCCATAACTAAACCAAGAACCACTTTTCTTAACCACGTTTAACTCCACTCCCATATCAACCAGTTCACCGTTTTTACTCACACCCTCACCATACATAATATCAAACTCCGCCATTTTAAAAGGTGGCGCAACTTTGTTTTTTACAACCTTAACACGGGTGCGGTTACCAACTACGTTTTCAGCATCTTTTATCTGACCAATTCTACGAATATCCAATCTTATCGATGCATAATATTTTAGAGCGTTACCACCCGTAGTAGTTTCAGGGTTGCCGAACATCACGCCAATTTTTTCGCGCAACTGGTTTATAAAAATGCAACAGCATCCTGTTCTGTTAATGCTGGCAGTAAGTTTTCTTAGAGCCTGACTCATTAAACGTGCTTGCAATCCCATTTTGCTTTCGCCCATTTCACCTTCTATTTCGCTCTTTGGAGTAAGAGCAGCCACAGAGTCTATTACAATAATATCTATAGCGCCTGAGCGAATTAAGTTATCCGCAATTTCCAAAGCCTGCTCCCCATTATCGGGCTGAGAGATAAGAAGGTTTTCTAAATCAACTCCCAATTTTTGTGCATAAAACCTGTCAAAAGCATGTTCGGCATCAATAAATGCAGCAATGCCTCCGTTTTTTTGAACATTAGCAATAGCATGTATTGCCAGTGTTGTTTTACCCGATGATTCGGGTCCGTAAATCTCTACCACTCTGCCACGCGGCAAGCCACCAATGCCCAATGCTATATCCAATGAAAGAGAACCGGTACCGATTGATTCCATTGGCTCAATGGCTTCATCGCCCATGCGCATAATGGTTCCTTTGCCGTAGGTTTTTTCTATTCTGTCAATTGCTGCTTGTAATACTTTTAATTTTTCGTTGTTTGCTGTTGCTGTTGCCATGTCTGTTTTGTTTTTATCTGCCATTTATTTTGTTGTTTGCAATACTGTTTTAATAATGATTGTAATATAATCAAATACGACTCCCGTAAACATACAAGAATTTATTTACATGCAAATAAAAAACTTAAGAAAGATTAAAGTTCGTTTACTTTTTACAATAAAAAAATAAATCTCATACCTTCTTGCAACAAGCAGGTACGAGATTTAAAACAACTTTAAAAAGAAAGTATTTTAATTAACGAAGCACAAAAGTGGTTGCACCGCTCAGCACACCGTCAACATATACTTCGGCATTGTATGTTCCGGAAGCTAAGTTTCTTTCTTCCTGCTCAAACGTTAAGCACATATCTGTTTTTTCGTTGTTGTAAGACGATGTTTTTGTTGTTGTATATTGCATTTCTTCGTTGGTTGCAGTTACCTTAAAAGTAGATGACCCTGACATGCCGCTTCCTATAACTTTTCCACCAGGTTCTACAATTCTAAGGTAAACACTTTTATCACCTGCTTTTGCAATTTTATTTTCCATTATGCTAAAACAAACATCAATTTTGTTTGTCTTTTTAGCCATGGCTGTTTCAGCATATTTATCGTTATTGCGTTTTTTAAATGACGTAACTTTAAAATATTCCGCTTTTAAAACTGATGCAGTGGCAACGGTTGCCTCAAATTTTTGTTGTTGCATCAAGGTTGGTTGCTAAGGCAGCACTGTCATTCCTCAGGCGGTTATTCTCCACCATTAACTGGTCAATTTTATCGATATACTCATCACGTATTTTACGCAACTCAGCAAGTTCCTTATTAAGTTTTTAACTTTGGTCTTTTGAAAGTTTACCCTGCGCAAGCAGCTTCAATACGTGCTTTCTGTTCATCTACTTTTCCATTCGCTTCAACAAGTAAACTGTCTAAGTGTTCGTTAATTCCTTTATACTTATTTAACTCTTCGTAGGTGGCGCTCAGTTCCTTTTCAACATCAACGCGGGCAGTTATAAGGCTGTCCGTTTTTACCCCTCATAAGAAGCAACAACACTATCGTGCCTCTGCCATTGATAAATGTTTATACCAAGTGAGCCGAGTAACAAAATAATCCATAGGGTAGATTTGTTACCTTTTTTTTTGTATTGTTTTCCATTTGTGGTGTTTTTGTTTGTTGAGCAAATTTATGCTCGCTCAATTTTTATGCTACCACACTGTATTGGAAGTTATTAACACTAAAACACCGCTAAAGTTCCATACGTGCAAGTGGCGAGGTGTCTAATGGGGCAAACTCACCTTTAAGATATTTGTAATAAGCAGCCACTGCAATCATTCCTCCGTTATCTGTACAAAACTGAAAATCCGGAATAAAATATTTCCATTTTTTTCGGGCACATTTCAGCAAAACGCTTTCGCAATAAACTGTTGGCAGAAACACCACCTGCAATTGCCAGTTGGTTGATGTTATGCTGCACAGCAGCTTTTTTAAGTTTGGAAAGCAATAGTTCAACAATTGTTTTTTGAAGTGATGCACATAAATCGTTTTTGTCTTTCTCTACAAATGCCTCATCTTTTTTTACGTTATCTCTGATAAAATAAAGCACCGCAGTTTTTAATCCGCTAAAAGAAAAATTAAAACCCAACACATGAGGATGCGGAAACCTGAAAGCATTTTCGTTCCCCAATTGCGCAAGTTTATCAATGACCGGTCCGCCCGGGTAAGGAATGTTTAAAGTCTTGGCAATTTTATCAAATGCTTCACCGGCAGCATCGTCATGTGTTTCGCCAATAATTTCCATATCGTAAAATGATTTTACCAGCACAATTTGTGTATGCCCGCCACTAACGGTTAAACACAAAAAAGGGAACTGCGGAAAATTATTTCCTGCATTATCCTCAGTAATTGCAAAGTTTGCCAGCACATGAGCCTGCATATGGTTTACTTCAACAAGCGGAATGTTTAATGAGAGCGCAAACGATTTTGCAAATGATACTCCAACCATTAAAGATCCTATTAAACCCGGACCTTTGGTAAAAGCCACAGCATCCAAATCTTCTTTTTTAACGCCTGCGTTTTTTAAAGCAGCATCTACCACAGGAATAATATTTTGCTGGTGTGCACGGCTGGCAAGTTCGGGCACTACCCCTCCGTATAACTCATGCACTTTTTGTCCTGCAATAATATTCGACAAAATTTTATTGTTAACACTAACTGCTGCTGATGTTTCATCGCAGCTTGATTCTATTGCCAGTATACAAATTTTCCTTTCACTCATCATTCATTAAAAGGGGTATGTTTAAAAGTATCATTACAACATCTAAAGCTATCTTTGCTTAAAGATATTTTTATCCATTTTATTCAGTTTTCAAAACTATCAAAAAGGTACTTAAAATAACAGGATACGTTTTACTCGCGCTGATATTTTTATTGGTTACGGTTACCTTGTTACTAAAAGTGCCATCTGTACAAACCTTTACTGTTAACCGAATTACATATTACCTAAGCAGCGAGTTAAAAACAAAAGTTGAAATTGAAAGCGTAAACATTGAGTTTCTTAAAAAAATTGTTGTTAATGGAATTTATATTGAAGACCAAAAACATGACACACTTTTGTATGCGCAGGCTTTGAAAGCAGATATTGGTTTTATGGTCATTTTAAAACAAATAAAAAACTACAGCTAACAAATATTGAACTTGACAATGCGAATATTGAACTTAAACGCTATAAAGAAGTCAAAGGGCTCAACTTTAAATTTATTGCCGATTACTTTTCGTCAGACAAAAAATCAACCGATTCGGTTAAGTTTGATTTTAACATTGATAAGATTAAAATAAACAATACCCGTTTTTCTTACACTGATTTGCGCTGGAATGATTATACACGCTCTATAGATTGGGAAGACCTACGTATTACAAACCTGAGTGCAGAAATCAGTGATTTGAAATTTGATGCAGACACTGCTTTGTTTACTGCCGATAATCTCTCATTTAAAGAGTATAAAGGATTTGTGGTAAACAAAATGAAAAGCAGTGCAGTAAAAATTGCAGGAGGCGTGTGGGATTTTAAAGAACTTAAAATAATTACACCATTTAGTAATGTGGATGGAAACTTCGCCCTTGGTTTTGACAGCATTGAACAGTTTGACGATTTTGAAAATTTAGTGCGTATGAAATCTGAAATCAGAACAAGCAAAATTTCCTCAAACGATTTGCAGTATTTTGCTGAAGAGCTTTTTGGCTTAAACCAAAAAATTGAAATAAAAGGAAAGGTTCGTGGCACAGTTGCCTCCTTAAAAGGTAAGGAGTTAGAATTACAATTTGGAACAGTAACTCAATTTAAGGGTGATGTGGCACTAACCGGTTTGCCAAAAATTGAGGAAACTTTTATGAATCTTAAAATTGATAAACTAACAACGAGCAAAAACGATATTGAAAAAATAAAAAACTTTCCTTTTGACAGTAGTGGCTTTGTGCAACTGCTCGAAAATTTATCAAGGCTTGGCAATGTTTCTTTCAGCGGAATGTTTACCGGATTTACAACGACTTTGTTGCTTACGGAAATATAAATACTGCTATAGGCTATCTTTCTACTGATGTTAACTTAAAGTTCAACCCTGATTTGCAAAAATCAAGCTACTCCGGAAAACTTATTGCCAATAATTTTGACTTTGGTAAGTTCTGGAATAACAACATTATAGGCGAGGCAACTTTTAATGCAAGAATTGCAGGCACCGGTTTTCAATCTTCAAAAGTTGCTGCCACACTTGATGGAAATATTTCCTCAATTGTGCTGAACAATTACGTTTACAAAAACATAAAATTAGATGGCGAGGTAGCTCGAAAACTCTTTAGCGGTAATTTTTCTATTGACGAACCTAATCTCAAATTAGATTTTGATGGCAGTGTAGATTTCAGGAATAAGCTACCCATTTTTGATTTTACTGCTAACATTGAAAGAGCCTACTTAACAAAGCTAAAAGTTTTTAAACGCGACTCTTCTGCCTTACTCTCAGCAAAAATTGCATTAAACATGCAAGGTTTAAAGTTTGATGAATTAGATGGAACAATTAACCTTGAAGATCTTAAATACGTGGAATCTGGAACTGATTTTACCATCAATAACATTGCTTATTCATCATCTAAACTCGGCATACAAAGACTTATCAAATTAAATTCAGAAGTTGATGCCGAACTGAAAGGCGATTTCCGACTGGTAAATATTGAATCGCTGGCAAACTCTTTAATGGCGCGTTATCTGCCACAAATAGTTTACAACAAAAAAAATGCTTTTACTGACCGGCAACAGGTTTCATTTACCGTTAATGTAAAAAACGCAAATGATGTTTTGTCAGTTTTTGTTCCTGGTCTGAACATTGCCGACCAAACAAAAGTAAGCGGTGAAGTTAATTCAGCTTTAGGCAAGGTAATCGTTAACACTGCTTGCAGATATGTTACTTATAAAGATTATCACTTTAATAATATTTTTTTTGAAGCACACAATGACGGGGAAGGCCTGTATTTAACTCTAAATATTGAAACAATAGAGGCAGGAGACAGCCTTACTCTTCGCTACAATAGTATAAGCGCAAACACACAAAGAGATAAGGCAACGCTTGATGTTAAAGTTCTCAATACAGATTCATCCTCATCTCGGATAGAAATTTATACCCAGGAAGATTTTTTAAATGACAAATCAATCGTGCTACGCATTTTGCCTTCAACGATTAAAATAGAAAATCAAAACTGGACTGTTGACGAGGGCAATTCTATAAAATTTGATTCGACTGGTATCCTTATCAGCCATCTTGCATTGGCATCAAGCAACCAACTGCTACAAATTAATGGAAAGATTTCAAAAAAGCCCGAAGACATACTCAATGTTGATGTGGGTCAGTTCAATCTTGGCGTCTTTAATCAACTACTTTCCATTTACGATGTAAGCGCTGGTGGAATAGCCAACGGTACCGTTAAACTTTCCTCACTTCTTACAAAACCTGTTGCCGAAACCGATTTAAAAATTAAAAACCTTAGTTACTTCGGCGACACATTGGGCGATGCAACTGTTCTAATTAAATACATTAATAACGACAGCAAAATAAATTTTGACTGCTTTGTAGAAAACCGTGGCAAAAGAGAAGTGGTTTTAATGGTTATTACGAAATGAAAACCGTTAATGATGAAATGGATTTTGACATTAAGGTAACACGCATCAATGCATCTGTACTTACAAGATATCTTACCAGTTTTACAACAGATTTTAAGGGAATTGCAAGTGCCGACTTGAAATTAAGAGGATTAGCAAAGCAACCCATACTCACCGGAAAAGCAAAAATTCAAAAGGGGAGTATGCTCATCGACTACCTTAACACAAAATACTTTTTTGCAACTGATAACATTGTTCTTGAAGAAAACAACATTAGCATACCCGATTTAGAGATAAACGATAAGTTTAACAACAAAGGAATGGTTAATGCGCGCGTATATCATAACTCATTCAGTGATTTTGTTTTTGATGTAAATGTTTCCACAAATAAATTGCATTGCCTTAACACCAATGCAAAACAAAACGAACTCTTTTACGGAAACGCATTTGCTTCGGGTATATGTGATATTACAGGCACTGAAAATTTAGTCAACTTTGATATTTCTTTAAAATCTTTACCCGGCACTATTGTAAATATTCCTTTGACTGATGCAGAAAATGTTGAAGAAAAAGATTTTATCACTTTTATCAATGAGAATGATAGCGTCAAAAACAACGTTGAAATAAAAAAGGATGTTGATCTTTCGGGAATTAACCTCGACCTAAAATTAGAAGCTACCTCTGATGCACAGGTCAAACTTATTTTTGATGAAAAAATTGGCGATGAAATGACCGGCAGCGGCTCAGGAACACTACGCATGAAAATTACCCCTGCAGGTGAGTTTAATATGTTTGGCGATTACAACATAGAGAAAGGTGATTACCTGTTTACCATGCAAAATGTAATTAACAAACGATTTATAATTGACAACGGTGGCAACATACGCTGGAGTGGCAGCCCTTACGATGCCGAAATAGATATTACTGCACGTTACAAAACTTACGCGCTTCCACCTACGATTTACTTCAAGATACCAGTAACAGAAAAAGAATTCCTGTAGAACTTTCGTTACAATTAACCGGTAATCTCTTTAACCCCAATGTAAAATTTAATATTGATGTGCCGGGATTGGATGCCTCCTTGCAAAATCAACTGCGTAGTCGCTTATCAACCGAACAAGAGCTAAACAGGCAGGTATTTAGTTTGCTTGTATTAAACAGATTTTCTCCTCCCGAAGAAAGTAGAAACACAGCCAATGAAAATGGTTCATCAAATTCGGTGGGAGCTAATGCCGGTGAACTTCTTTCCAACCAAGTTACTAACTGGTTATCTAAACTTAGCAAGGATGTAAACATTGGCGTTAATTACCGCCCCGGAGACGAACTTAATCGTAAGGATGAATTTGAAGTATCACTCTCTACCGAAATTTTTAATGACAGAGTTAGTATTGATGGCAGTTTTGGGGTAAACAACAATAACACATCAAGCAGTGCGAGTAATGTTGTGGGAGATTTTAACGTTGAGTTTAAAGCCAGCCGCGATGGGCGGGTGCGCTTGCGTGCATTTAACAAAACCAACACAAACACCTACCTCAATTACCTCAACTCGCAATACACACAAGGCATTGGTATTTTTTACCGAGAAGAGTTTAACACACGAAAAGAACTTGTAGCCACATTTAAAGAGCGCAGAGCAAAAAAGGAAAAACAGAGCAGTAACAATTCATCCATGAGGTAAAAACAAAAGAGGCTTTTTGATGCCCCTTTTGTTTTAAAATTGATTTAATGAGTTACCTCGTTATAGCAATTTTTCCGGTTTTAATGCTTTCATTATTCAACTTAAAAGTATAAAAGTAATAACCATTTTTTAACTGGTTTCCGCTATTATCTTCCAGATCAAAATTAATTTTATGATCTCCGGCACTCTGGTTTTTGGCAACTATTGCTTTTATCTTTTTACCAAGCATGTTAAAAATTTCAATCTCTACATTGCCACCGCGCGGAAGGTTCAAATAAAATGTTGTATTTGTTTTTGCAGGATTTGGAGATAAATAAACTGAAGCAATTTTTTCTTCAATAGTATTTACAGACACGAAACAATTTCTTAGTGAATTAACTATTCCCGGATGAGAAGAGGTTGGTGTGCTGGTCATAGGATTATCTATCTGCATTTGGCTGCCTGTGCAATCTCCTGTTAAAACAGACAAACTTTGGTTATGAAATTGCATCCTTATGTTAAAAATTGTTGCAGAAGCTGATGGCGTTAAACCAGTTGCATCTGTAAAAGTATAAGGGTCCAAGCAAATTTCCCAAATACCTACACCTGAATTTACCATAGTTAACTGAGTAGGTGGTGTTGCACCTATTCCTCCAAAATACTCGTTTTGACCGGCTGGGCCTGAGGTTGCAACAGATGGAAAAATATAAATAGGTGATTGTCCGACTAAAGGATTGTTAGGGCAGCCTGCCAAATTGTAAATTATTCTTAAATCCTGGGAGAAGGAAAAAAGAAAAGAAAATACTGATAGAGATGATGCGAGTAGTTTTTTAATCATGTTTTTTATTTTGTTTTACCTTAAAGATTGGGCTTTGTTACGCTAAAAATAGCACTAATTTTCAGAAATCTGTCAAAAAAAAAGATTTTGAGTAGCGAGAGGGGGGCACGATCCCCGACCTCATGATTATGAATCATGCGCTCTAACCAACTGAGCTATCTCGCCATTTTTTATGGGTGCGCAAAAATAATATTCATTTCTACAAAAAAAAGTTTGCCTGCCTTTTTAAAATTCAAGGATACCGCAAAGCTTTTTATGTGCCTTTACCTCAAACATGTTTCCATTCACCCAATTCTATTGCAGGTTGGTCATAAATCATCAAAAAAGGGTATTACTGGTAAATATTTTGCCATGCGAAATCAAAATTAAAACCCATTTAAAATGACACACACTAATACCCCAATTCCCAAAACAAGCAGATTAACTATAGTTGTTATTCTGCTATTTACAGTTGTTCTTGCCATGATTGCAGGAAGAGCCAGTGCACAATCATCTAATCCATCTTTATCTACACTTCCTTACAGTTTTACAACATATACAGGAAACAGTATGCCGGCATCATTAAAGATTGGAAGGTCATCTTCTTCCTCTTTATCAACATCTGACTTCACAGCAGATGCGCCAAATGGAAATTCTTCCTCAGAATGGAATGATGAAGGGAATAATGGAGTTAGTTATCAAGGTAACAACTCAAATCCTTCGGGCTGCTTTAAAGTGCGTATGAATACTACTGGCTTAAGTAACATAAGCGTTACGTGGACAGCCAGAAGAATCTCTAATGGAACTTTTTCATCCAGCTATATGGAGTTACAATGGAGAAGCGGATCTTCAGGATCATGGAGTAAGGTTTCAAATGACCAATTTGATTCTGATAACTCATCAACTTCGTTTAATTTATTATTACCTGCCGGAGCAAATAACTTAGGAGACTTGCAAATGAGATGGGTTATTTATGATCAGAATCACAGTTTTGGTAGCAGAGACCGAATTGCTGTTGATGATATTAATATTTGTTCTGCAACCACAACTACTGCTGGTAACAATGGTCCTATTTGTTCAGGCAGTACACTTAACCTTACATCTTCAGTATCTGGCTTAACTTACGCATGGACAGGACCAAATAGTTTTTCAAGTTCAGCTCAAAATCCATCAATTGCAAACGCGCCTTCCGCTGCAAACGGTACTTATACTTTAGTTGCTACCAATGCTTCTGGTTGTGCTTATACCACTACCACTAACGCAACTGTAAATACTACCCCGGTTGCAACGGCATCATCAAACAGTCCTGCGTGTGTTGGCAGGACCTAATGGATATTCTTATCAATGGTCAGGACCCGGTGGGTATTCCAGCACATCTCAAAATCCTTCAAGAAACAATGCAACTGTTGCAATGTCTGGAACCTATACTGTAACAGTTACCAATAGTGGTTGCAGTTCAACAATCTCAACAGTTGTTACAGTAAATACAATCCCGACTGTTTCTGCTAACAGCAACACCCCTGTATGTGCTGGGAACACTATTAATCTTACTTCAACTCCTGCAGGCGGAAATTATCAATGGAGTGGTCCTGCAAGTTTCAGCAGCACTTCACAAAACCCTAACAGAAATAATGCACAACTTAATCATGCCGGCACTTATACAGTTACCGTTACAGTTGGTGGATGTTCTGCATCGGCAACTACCTCTGTTACGGTTAATAATTCACCATCGGTAGCGCCCTCATCAAATTTAAATACCGTATGTGAGGGTTCAAATATTAATCTTAACGCTAACTCCTCTATAAATTTTGCAAATACAACATCAATTGCTATTACTGATAACAGCACCTCTGGTGTGAATACAACATTAACTCTTCCGGCTATGTCTATTGCTAATGCGGCAGGAATGGAAGTAACATTAAATTTTAATCCTGAGCATACCTACACCGGTGACGTGATTGTTAGGTTAACAAATCCCTCCGGTCAAACTACTACCCTTTTTGACAGACCGGGTGTTCCTGCCACAACTTATGGTAATTCCGATGACTTAAACGGTACTTATACTTTTTCCACAAGTGGGTCTACAGTATTGCCGGAATCCACAGGCTCCGGCTCATCAGGCGGAAATATTAATCAAGGGACCTATCTTCCATCTGCAACCAATGGCTCAAGCCATAACTGGTCAGGATTTACATTTCCCGTTTCAACTTCAGGAACTTGGACCTTAAACTTGTCTGACAGAGTTAATGGTGATGTAGGTACATTATCTTCATGGTCTATTAAAATATTTACCACAACAGGTATGACCTATACCTGGACTTCAACTCCATCTGGTTTTACTTCTTCCTCTGCCACCCCAACAGATAATCCATCTGTGAACACAACATATCATGTTACCGCTTCTTATAACGGTTGCATGAGTGCTCAGGGGAACAGAAGCATTTCAGTTAATCCTTCACCAACACCCGTGTTAAACAGTAACGCACCGGTTTGCCAAGGGTTAACCATCAACTTTAGTGGCAATAACAGTGCAAGCGGGCAGTCAAGCGGAAATTCTTACCAATGGTCGGGTCCAAATGGCTTTACATCAACTCAGCAAAATCCTAACATAACAAGCGCAGATGGAATACATGTTGGAAACTATACATTAACCGTTACTAATCAATATTTATGTACTGCTACAACAAGTTTAATAGTGGATGTAAACAACAATCCTTCGTTAAGCATAGCATCGCAGGCAAATGTTACCTGCAATGGGTTTAGTGATGGTAGTTATCAAATATCTGCAAGCGGAGGCACACCGGATTATTTGTTTACTGACGGAAGTAATTTTAATTTGGATGGAATATTTACAAATAACGTAGCCGGAATTTATTCCATTTTAGCAACTGATGTAAATGGATGTGAAGCAACTATTGGCGTAAACATAACTGAGCCTGATGTATTAAGTTTTACAGAAAGCCATGTTGACGAGTTTTGTACAAATCAAAATAACGGTACTATTACCTTAACACCTACAGGTGGTACTACTCCATATCAATATTCAATAAATAATGGTGGTTCTTATCAATTATCGGATGCATTTACAGGTTTATCACCTGGAAATTATGTGGCTTTAATTGCTGATGCAAATAACTGCCCGGTAGGCTCTTTGCCCGTTACAATTTCTTCAACTTACATTAACTTTACTGCACCAGTTACAATTACTACTGATGACACAGATAACCAAATTTGTGCCCCTACACCAATTTCAATGACTCAAGTTGGTGGTGATTTAGGAAATGCACCGGGAACAATTTACAAATGGAGATCAGGATCATGCAGTGGTCCTTTAGCGGGCAGTGGTTCAAGCGGTATGCTTTCATTGAGCCCTACCTCAAACACTACCTATTACCTTAACATTGAAGGCGCATGTGGTGTTAGTAATTGTGTTCCGGTTTCAGTTGTTGTAAGTACGGTTGCCCCGTCAGCATCTGTAGTTGTTCCTCCTATTATTGGCTTACCTTCTTACGCATGTAATTCGACTTCGGCATCAATATCTGTACCTCCTGTCAATGGCGCTACCCAATACATTTGGGATAGTCCCATTGGGTGCATATTTGAATCGAGCGGTAATACTTATACATCGTTAAGTCCTAATGCTAATCTTGTTTTTGGAAGCTCAGCTACTTCGGGTTATCATATAGGCGTACAGGCTGCAAACGCATGTGGAGCTACACTCCGTAAAGTACAATGGGTTAGAGGTATAGTATCTGTTCCTGCTGCTGTAATTGCTGCCAACGGAACATTTACGCATTGCGAAAATACAACTGCAACTTTTTCGTGTGCGCCTATTGTTGGTGCTACTGACTATGATTGGGCTATAACAGGTAATGCAACATTAATTGCTAATGGCAACTCTGTTACCGTTATGTTTGCAAACAATTGGAATGGTGGATCGCTTAGTGTTGCTGCAAAAACTCCTTGCTACATTTCACCATACAAAACAGTTTCGTTAACTAAATCTGCAAGTCCTACAACACAATTAACAGGAGTATTCACAGCATGCCCGGGAGCACTTCAGAACTATAATGTTGCTCCTGTAAGTGGTGCTGCTGATTACTTGTGGACTCTGCCATCAAACAGTAGTGGATCTTCAAACTCAAATTCAATAAACGTTAATTTTAACAATGGATTTACACAGGGAGATATATGTGTCCAAGTAACAAGTACTTGCGGAGTTATTTCTCCTCCAAAATGTAAAACTATTACATCTGGTGCACCAGTAAGACCAGCTTCAATATCCGGATTTTCTAACGGATTATGCGGATCAGTAATTAATTATCAAACTCCACCCGTAGCAGGAGGTACATTTAACTGGACATTACCAGGAGGTGCTACAGGTAGTTCAACAAGCAATTCTATTGCTATAACAATGCCCAACAACCTTTCAACCGGTCAGGTTTGTGTTAGCGTTACTAATGGTTGCGGTACAAGTACTGATAGATGTATTACAGTTAAAGGTGCTCCCAATACTCCTGCATCAATAGCTATGACTCCTGCCGTTATTTGCGCCAACGAATCGGGTGTGCAGTTTAATGCGGATATATCAAACGTATTGGGCACTTACAATTTAACATGGGCTTTCCCTCCTTCTGCAACTTACATAGCTGGGCAAAACACATCTAACTTAATACTTGACTGGGGTGCAAACAATGGACCCGTTATGTTAACAGCCTCTAACGCTTGCGGTGCCGCTACCAAATCATTTATGGTAAATTTATCGTGCAGATTGGCAGGAGATGCTGTGGAAAACCAAGAGCCAACATCTGACAATCGTTTGACAATTGCACCAAATCCTGCAAATTCATTCATAAATATATCTCTTAATAGCGAATTAAACAGCTACTCTATGTTAAAAATAATGGATTTACAGGGTAGAATTATAGTATCAAAAGGCTTCAATAAAGGAACTTTATTGAATGAAAAAGTAGATGTTTCAAATTTTGCAAAGGGAAGTTACATATTGAATTTTGAATCAAATGATGTGGTAAAACAAAGTAAGTTTGTAGTTGAATAATAAACCCAAAAGGGCTTAAAAAACGGATTATGGTTAAAATTTTAACCATAATCCGTTTTTTTTGTTTGTTTTTATGATTGAACTTTATAGTTTTACCCGTTAAACCTTAAGTATAGTTTAACGTATAACTGAGACTTGTGCTACAAAACATTAAAAAAATGATCAAAAAAATTACGCACACTGTTATCTTAATTCTCCTGTTTGTAATTTGCTTTACACAAAATAATGCACAAACCATTACTGCTAATGGTGCAGGAGGTTCATGGGGTGCTCTTGGAACCTGGCCAGGCGGAATGATTCCTCCTTTAGATACCAATGTGGTAATTCCTCTTGGGGCAACTGTAAATGTCAATATAAATACAGAGTTTATTAACGATTTAACTGTTAATGGCACTTTGATAATTGACAATGCTGCAAGTGTTTCACTCAACGTAAAGGGAAATATAACAATTGGACCCAGTGGGTCCATTGTAAATAACGGGCGATTAGATTTGCTTTTGCCTGCAAATTTTCAAATGCTTGGCAATGCTTCCTATACTCATAATCCAAGAGCGAATATTGCCTCTGAAGAATCAGTTTTTGAAAATGGAACCGAGATGTTTTCAGCAACGAGCACGCTCATAATTAATAAATGGTCAACTACTGCTTTACCACTTTTTGATGTTACCAGAATTGGACCAAACAATATAGGAAACCTTATAGTAAATTTTAATGGGGTTTCACCATGGGAGCAAAATGGTTTGTTTCAAAGCAAAGTTCTTGGTAAGTTAACTGTAAATGCCGGAACTTTGCGTATGGATGACGGTACGGGTTCATCTACTTTACTTACTCTTCAGGATGTTGACGTGGTTGGATCCGGTAACATCATTTTTCAGGAAGGTGCTAACAGACCTTTAAATTTAACAACCGGAAACTTCCTATTTAATAGTACTACCACCGACACCATGTTTATAATGAATGGTAAACTTGGTGCTGGCATAGGGGCATTAACCTGGAATGTTAACGGTAATGTGGATATAAGAAACAGTTTTTTTGCTGTTTACAATGTTGATTCTTTACAGCGCAATGCCAGTGCAACAATAAACATTAGTGGCAATCTTTCCCTCTCAAGAGCGATAAGGTTTGATATTTTAAAACAAGTTAATGGTAGTTGTAGCATTGCAATAGGAGGTGATTTTACTATTGGTGGTCCGGTGTTTCCATTGAGTGTAAGATTTATTGACAGCTTTACCGGAGCTTTAACCTTTAGTGCAAACAATGTTTACATACAAGGTGGTAACGGAAACACCTTTATGGGCGGAACCGCTGCGCCTTGGGTATTTACACATCCAAAAGGGTTAGTAAATTTCAATGTAAATCAGGATTTTATTATTTCAGGTACAAGTACTACCTATATCGTCAATAGCCCATCGTATTACCATGCGCCTACCTTGGTTCAATTTCCGGCAAAGGTTAATAAAACAAGAATTACTGTAGGCAGAGATTTTATTACATCAGCAAATCTTGCCGATTTTAAGGCTGCTAATGATTCTGGCGCTGTAACCTTTCTTGTTGGCAGAAAATTAACCATGACGGGAGGGTACTTTGATGCGCAATTAAACCCAAACTCTGCCGGAATTGACTCAGTAATTGTTGGTGAGAACTTTACCTTTAACAGTTCTTTAGCATCAAATTATTTTAAAGCGCATGCCGGTTCAGGTGCAACTGTTTTTAGAGTTGGCGGGAATTTTGATTTAATTAATTCAGGCGTATTATCAGGCCAGGGCGTGTATGGCAATTACAGTGGTAATGGAAATGTTGAATTTCATGTTACAGGAAATTTCACCCAAAATAATGGATTGTTTGCAGGAATTTTCGGCTTATCACCAAGCAGTGGTAATGGCGCTTTAAACTATACTGTTACCAATGCCTTTGTTCAAAATGGTGGGTATCATTACGGAATTAATAATTCTTCTTCAACTAACTCAGGAATTCCTACTTTTCAATTCGGCTCCATTGATTTTAATAACGGAATTTTTGAAGCGTATAAAGCCATAAATATTTTATATACAACCAATAATTTTACTGTTGGTGGAAATGTTGACGTAAATTTTGCCAGTGCGGCTAATACTTTTCAGATAAATAGCGTACCACTTATATCCTCTAATGTAAACACTATTGCTTTAAATTTTAACGTTGCTGGAGATTTGATTATAGGAGGCACAACAGGAACATTTATTTCAAGCAAGGGATTTGGAAACGAATTAGTAAATATTACCGGAAACCTTGCTATATCAGGAGGAAACAATAGTTTCAACTTTTTACCAGGTAATCAAACCAATCACAATGTAGTAATGAACATTGGAGGTAATTTTACTCACGGCTCAAGCGCAACTACCTATTTATCTGGCGATGAAGGTGATTATACAGGGACGATTAATGGAGATTTAACTATTACCGGTGGAACTTTAAATTTAAAAGGTTATCCACCAGTATTAAAACAACCTGAATTAAATGTTGATGGCGGATTTACCATGTCATCGGGCGCTTTTTATTTTTATAATAATCTTTCAAGACCCAACAACGTATTTGAGGCTAAGGTTAGCATTAATAAAAATGATGATTTTGTTGGTGACTTTGCGCATACAGGTGGAACCATTAATATGAATAACAATGTAAATTCTACTAAATGGGACACGCTTGAAATAAATAGCCCTTTATAAATTTTGGTATTTCGGGTCAAATAATCAGTTCTTATCCAAACACAAGTTCCTTTAATGGCAGCATTAAGTTTGGAAGAACAGGCACCAGCACTTTTACCCGTACTGTAGGCAGTGGTCATTATATTCAGCAAGTAAAACAACAGGTTTCAGCAGGAACTACTGTTGATGTGGTGAGTGGTGATTTTCAAGTTTGCTCACATACATCTGCTAACATTGATCACCTATCTATACTCACCGATGGCAGTCTTATTTTAAGAAATAACAGTAAAATATTTTCAAATTGTACGGCTACAAATGCTGGTATAATGGTTGGGAAATGCAGGTAGATTACGCATTCAAAATTCAAATGGACTTTATGATGGCACCAACAATGCCGCAATAAGCGCTGCATGTAACATGGATTACTACTTGTTTCCTCAATCCATAATTGAGTATATGAGTGATGATATCCAAAAACTGACTGGTATTGGGGTCGGAAAAGCTACTGCATCTAAACACAAATACGGAATATTAGAAATAAATAGCGGTGGAACTCCCGGACAAGAGTGGGTGTATTTATCTTCGGTAGGAAATATAGTTGTTAGACAACAATTAATTTTAAGAAAGGGTGAGTTAAACCTTTCTACAAGCAGTGCGTATCCGAGAGATGTAAATTCAGGCGGCAATTATCTTTTAATAGAAAACCCAATGGATACCGCAATAAAGTATCTTGGAATGAATGATGGTTACTTGAGAGCAGAAACTTTTGATGGAAATAGCCAACTCAGATGGCGTATTGGAAATAATACTCTGGTACATACTATTCCTTTTAAGAGAGACTTTAATGACTTCCGGCTGAGCAATATGGATGACTCTCAGCTATACCGGCAGCATCTCGGCCGGCATTGTTGATACTGTTAGCTTTACAACATTCAGAACAAATGCTGCAAACTTACCTTATCCTCCAACCGTATCTCATGTTGATAATTTAGGAGGTACGAACAACAGTGCTAATACAATTGATCGTTTTTGGCTTGTTCGTAAAACAGGTCCTTCAATAACTGGAAACATCTCTTTAAGAGTTCTTCCATCCGAATTAGTTACTCCTGCACCTGCATCACCATATTACAAGGGTCAAAATTTTCTTAATGGTACAATGGCTTGGAACTTTCCAATACCTGGAACACAAAGTTGGGCAGTTGCTACAACTATTCTAACGATAAATGGCGTGCCTGTTCAACAAAACAATGGCTGGTGGGCAATTGCATCAGCAGCCAACCCGTTACCTGTTGTATTGCTTAGCTTTAATGCAGAGTGTTTTAATAAAATGTCTCTTTATCATGGGCAACTGCTTCAGAGTTAAACAATAATTATTTTGATCTTGAGAAAAGCACTAACGGAATTAATTTCTCATTATTAAAAAGAGTTACCGGTTCTGGCACTATTAATTCACTTACGCACTACGAGTATGTAGATCGTGCTCCTGAAAAAAACCAAACTATTTTACCGATTAAAGCAAACTGATTTTAATGGTGAAACCGAAGATTTAAAAACCATTAGTATCAATCCTTGCGATAATAAATCAGCCGAAATAGTATCTGCAGCGCAAAGCGGAAGCGTTTTAAAAATTGTAGCTTCAGTATCAGACAATGGAGTTTACAACATAAACATCATTGACAACTCAGGTAAGTTGATAACCAAAACTGTTTTAAGCTTTACAAGCGGCATTAATGAAATCAGCCTCAACAGCCATCTTGCTAAAGGCTTATATATGATTAACATTAATAACGGCAGAGAGAACCTTAATGCTAAGGTTGTTATTCAATAAATAAAAGTTTTAAAAAGCCCCCTTTATGGAAGCCATAAAGGGGGCTTTTTATTTTCACTTAAGTCATCCGTAACTTTCCAAAAATCAACAAAAAAAGTTTTCTTTGCAGCCCCAAAATAATAAGGAAAGAATCAGCAAGTGGACACAAAAAAATATACAGTTATTTTCTTAGGCAAATTACCTCCGCCCTACATTGGTCCATCGGTAGCGTGTGAAATAATTATAAATTCAAAACTTAAGGAAGAATTCAATTTAGTTCATCTCGATTTATCTGACCATCGTGATATTAATACGCTTGCAAAATTGGATTTCACTAATTTTTACTTAGCAATTAAACAATACATACAACTTTTTTGGTACTGTATAAAACATAAACCCGATTTGGTTTACGTACCTGCCGGTCAGTCAACCGTTGGTTATACACGCGATGCAGGATATATTCTTATTGCTAAACTTTTTGGCAAAAAAGTGCTCACCCATTTACGTGGAGGTTATTTTTTGAACTGGTACAACGAGAGTGGCGGCTTAATGAAATGGTTTATAAGGTTTGTGCACAAAAAAGTTAACGGACAAATTGTTCTCGGCAACAATTTACGCCCGCTTTTTAACTGGATTATGCCCGACAACAAAATTTTTGTAATACCAAATGGCGGTAATTTTCCTGTAAATTACGAAACTCGTAATCACGAAAATTACAGTTTTGTTTTTAGGCAATTATGTAAAAACAAAGGGAGTGCTTGAAGCCTTATATGCAGCACCCGAAGTGTGTGCAAAAAACAAAGATGTGGTGTTTGCTTTTGCGGGTGAGTGGCGCGATGAAGAGTCAAAAACTATTTGAAGATTTTATTACAAAAAAATCCGGGTTTACCAATCGTTAATCATGGACCAGTTAAAGGAGATAAAAAATTTAAAATATTTAGCGAGGCTGATATTTTTGTCTTCCCCACCTATTACAGAAACGAAGGACATCCATGGGTAACAGTTGAGGCAATGGCAGCAGGGCTGCCTGTAATTTCTACAGATCATGCCGCAATTTCTGAAAGCGTACACGATGGACAAAATGGCTTTTTAGTAGAGAAGAAAAATGTGAAACAACTTGCAGAAAAAATTGCAATACTTGCGGCTGATAAATCTTTAAGAGATAAAATGGGAGCAGAAAGCAGGAGAATTTATCTTGATAACCTTACTGAAGAAAAATGGTTGAACGTATGGGAAATGTTTTTAGGTCGGTTATTGAATCAAATTAAGCAACATCATTAAAACAAATTTGAAAAAATTTTAGTTACAGGCGGTGCAGGTTTTATTGGCAGCACTTTAGTTGAAAAATTACTCAACGAAAACAACTGGGAAGTTTATTGCTTAGATTGCTTTGATACTTTTTACGATCCCCATATCAAACGCAAAAACATTTCATCATCCTTACTCAATAAAAACTTCCGGCTACTTGAAGGAGATATACGTGATAACGCTTTTCTTGAAAAAGTTTTTGTAACTAAGTTTGATGCTGTTGTACACATTGCCGCACGTGCTGGTGTAAGACCAAGCATAGAAAATCCTTTGCTTTACGAAGATGTAAATGTAAAAGGTACAATTAACTTGTTAGAAAAGGCTAAAGAGCATAACATAAAACAGTTTGTATTTGCATCAAGCAGCAGTGTTTATGGGGTAAACCCACGTACACCCTGGAGCGAAGATTATTACGTGCTTAATCCAATTTCTCCTTATGCTGCTACAAAAGTTTTCTGCAGTGAGTTAATTGGTCATACTTATGCCCATTTGTATAATATTCGTTTTATTGCCTTGCGTTTTTTTACGGTGTTTGGCCCACGTCAACGCCCCGACTTAGCTATACATAAATTTTTTAAACTGATAGATAACGGCAAGCCTATACCTTTTTTTGGTGATGGCAGCACCAGCCGCGATTACACATTTGTTCAGGACATTGTGCAGGGAATTAGAAATGCCATTGACTATGACAAAAGTTTATTTGAAGTTGTTAATTTAGGTAATAGCAGAACTGTAACATTGCTGGAACTTATTTCTGCAATTGAAGCTTCGGTTGGCAAAAAAGCAATTCTTGATAAGTTGCCAAACCAACCTGGTGATGTTCCCATTACATTTGCAAATGTGAGCAAGGCAAAAAAATTACTTGACTACTCCCCCTCTACTTCTTTAAATGAAGGATTGGAGGAATTTAAATCATGGTACTTTGCAAATAACTAATCATTGCAAAGAACATATCTTCAAAAATTAATAAAAAAATTGCAGTATAAATTTTCATGGAACAATTAACCCAAAATTTAAAAGACGGTAAAATGCAATTGCTTGAAGTTCCGTTTCCGGCACTTTCATCAGGACAGGTATTGGTAAGAAACCATTTTTCGTTGATAAGTGCAGGCACTGAAGGTAAAACAGTGAAGGATGCCCGATTAAGTTATATAGGAAAAGCTCGTGCAAGAAAAGAAGAAGTAAAAAAGGTTATTGATGCTGCTAAAACCTTTGGTGTAATGAATACCTATAAAATGGTGATGAACAAATTAGATGCACCAACACCATTGGGTTATAGCACATCGGGAGAAATAATTGCAGTGGCTACCGATGTTAAGGATTTAAAAGTTGGCGATCTTGTTGCGTGTGGTGGCAATAGCGCCAATCACTCTGAGGTTATTGCAGTGCCTGTTAATTTATGTGTGAAAATTGATAAGAATGTTGAAATGGCTCACGCAGCATTTACCACACTAGGTGCTATTGCATTGCAAGGCATAAGACAAGCTGATTTACGTTTGGGAGAAAATTGTGTTGTGATAGGTTTAGGGTTAGTGGGACAATTAACCGTACAAATGCTAAAAGCAAGTGGTGTAAAAACAATTGGAATAGATGTAGACGCAAGAATGGTAAAACTTGCTGAAAGTAATGGAATTGATTTGGCATTAACACGTAGCAGAGAAGATTTAGAAAACATAATTTCTGATTTTACTGATGGATACGGCACAGATGCTGTTATTATAACAGCGGGAACTGATTCTTTAGATCCTGTTGATTTAGCAGGAACATTATCCCGCAAAAAAGGAAAAGTAGTTATTGTAGGTGCTGTACCTACAGGATTTAAACGCGCTAACTATTTTAAAAAAGAGCTTGATTTGAAAATGAGCTGCTCTTATGGGCCTGGACGTTACGATTCGGAATACGAGGAATTAGGAATCGATTACCCTTATGGTTATGTGCGTTGGACAGAGAACAGAAACATGCAGGCATTTGTGGATTTGATAAAGGATAAAAAAATAAAAATATTGAAAATTTGCTTACTCACACCTTTGGCTTTAATGATGCTCCTAAAGCTTATGACCTTATTATGAATAAAACCGAACCCTTTGTTGGCATGGTTTTAAAATATGATTTAGAAAAAAAAATAAACACATCTGTTTCACTTAATAAAAAATCTTTTTCTAAAACAGATGTAAAATGTGGGCCTGATTGGAGCAGGAAGTTTCGGGCAAAACTTTTAATTCCTCCTGCAATTAAAAATACGAGTGCAAAATTTGCAGGAGTGGTAACAGCACGCCCAAGCAATGCAAGAAATATTGCGGATAAAAACGGATTTGCTTTTGCAAGCGGTAATGCAGATGATATTTTTATCAGCAAAGATGTGAATACGGTGTTTATTGCAACAAGACATGACACACATGCTGCTTACGTTTTACAGGCTTTAAAAAACAATAAAAATGTTTTTGTAGAAAAGCCATTATGTATGAATATTGATGAACTGAATGAAATAAAGGAAACCTTTGCAAAAACAAACTCTCACCTGATGGTTGGTTTTAACAGAAGATTTGCTCCATTTATTCAACAATTAAAAAAATCCATCAGCAAAGAAATACCTTGTGCTATTAACTACCGGATAAATGCCGGAAACATACCTGCCGACCACCGGGTTCACGATGCAAAATTAGGAGGAGGAAGAATTGTGGGTGAGGCCTGCCACTTTATAGATTTGTGTATGTTTATTGCAGGTTCTAAAATTGTTAGTGTAACTGCAAATGCCATAAAAGAGCCGCACAATTTACAAGATACTGTTACAATTCAGCTTGCATTTGAAAATGGAAGCATTGCCAACATCAGTTATTTCAGTAATGGAAATAAATTACTAAGCAAAGAATATTTAGAAGTTTTTAGCGGAGGAATTGTAGTAGTGCTTGATGATTATAAAGAGTTGCGTTTAATTGGCAAATCAGAAAAAATTACTAAGGGTGCACAGGATAAAGGGCATAATAATGAAGTTGTAGCTTATATTAATGCAATAAAAAACGGAGGCTCAACTCCAATTTCTTTTCAGGAGCAATACATAAGTATGCTTGCAACATTTAAATGTTTAGAAAGCATTGCCTTAAAAGGAGAAAAGATCTTGGTTTAATTTTTATTTCCTTGTATTATTTCAAAGAAATTTTAAATCTGCATTTAACCTCTAAGAAATTCCCTAAACCAGTAAGCCGAATTTTTTAATATACGTTTCTGCGTTTCAAAATTAACATGAACCAATCCAAAACGCGGATGATAACCTTCTGCCCATTCGAAATTATCAAGCAATGTCCAGTTAAAAAAACCGTTTACGGGTATACCTTCTTTTTTGCTGCTAAAATATTTTCAAGATGAGCTGATACGTAGCTGATACGCTGTGCATCATTCACTTTTCCTTCTTCAACCACATCTCGCAAACCAATACCACTTTCGGTAACAATAAACTGTTTTATGTTTTTGTATTTGGCAATATGATATTAGAATCCTACGCAACACAGAGATAAAAACTAAAGAGTGTAAATGATGACAATGGTTTATTGTCTATTATGTGGAACGTTCAGGAATTGTTTTTAAAATTCAATACAGATGCTGCGGAAATAGCTGAGCAAAGCGTTAAGGTGTGTCGTCCTTAATAAATAAAATATCGTTGTTGGCATACACGCCCTCAATATTTCTTTCTTCAAAGCCTATTGTGCCTCTGTCCTCATTATTAAAGGTTTCAATTCTCATTTCATGACCGGGCACGCCATACACTGCCTGAAATCTATACCTGTAGCATATCAGCATATAACCTGTAAGTTACAGAGCCAAGCGGCAATACACCACCATCTATGTTTGCATTGGTGTCGTTAGGTTCGGATATGTAGTATTTTTCAACTATTAAATTTTCTAATCCGTTTTGAGCAACGGTTGTGTAAGCACTAAATAAAAGTGCAATGGCTGGTAAAATTCTGCGCATGGTAATGGTTTTAGAGTTTTAAAATTTTGTTGCGCAAAACTCAGCTACGAAAGTTTCCTTTACTTTAAGATGGGGTTACAATTAGGTTAGAAATATGTTAAGCGAAAACGTTTAGGAAACAATTATACAATAATCATCTGTTAAAAAAACAGCAATTAGTAAGATGCAGGCAAAAAAAAATTACCTGTCATCTTCATCGCCACTCATTTGCACATCATCAAAATTTTCATCACCCTCTCCTTCTTCAGTCTCTGCGGTTTCTTCTCCTTCTTCACTCATATCATCGCCTAACTCGCTTTCATCCACAGCTTCTACCACTCCATCGTCATCTGCTTCAGTTGGGGTTTCATCCAATTCTAAAAATTCATCCTCCCCGCTTCCGGGTGGAGGAACAGTAACTGTATATTGCCTGGGAGCTTCGCCATTTTTCCTTGCAACATGAGGGTAAGAAATTTTTAGATCTGCAGATGGTAAAATTCTAACAAGCTCAATATGAAAAGTCCAGGAGCATCGCCATCAACAACATAATAAATTTTTTGATGAGGATCAACAATGTAAGCACTCAGTTTAGCATCGTTAGCATGAGCGACTTTCTTACCGGCTTTATCTGTTTTTTGATGTGTACAAATTTCCTTCCTTTTATCCAGTTATCATTACTCATATAAAAAGAAGACTGCTTCTGTCCATCAAAAGAAATAGCTGATTGAATTGCATGGTGTAACTCAGCAAAAGTCTGATCTGATTTAATTTCAATTTCTCTTGAAACATCTTCGTAATCTTCAAAAGAAACCTTAAAGCGGTAAATAGCCATGTGATTAAATTTGTGTCAAACCTACAAAATTTTAAAAATTCAAAACAGCATTTGTGCCTCCTAATTTCAACCAAAAGCTATCAATTATTAATAGCCTGTTTATAAATCAGGCTCGTATCATAAAAGCGTAAATATTCATGGTTTAAGTATATCAAACACATCGGTTATTCGTTTAAAAATATTATATTGCTGCAAATCATGCCCGGCATTTTTAAAAAAATATTTTGTAACGCTTTGATGTTTCTGTTTGTTCTTAATTGTGCAGCACAGGAAATGTGGGGCATTGCCAACAGTAATTATGCAGGAATTATGGGTTTGGAATTAAACCCGGCTTCGTTTTTGAGTGATCCTTTCAAAAGAGAGTTTCACTTGGTATCGGCTGACATTATGTTGCAAAACGACTACTTGTATTTGCCAGCGGGTAAATCTCCGCTCATTAGCCTTGTCACTTTTAAGCCATTGACGCAGGATGATATAAGAGACCGCTTTACTACGCCATCAAAAAATGCGTATGGTAATTTTTTTTTAAAGGTTCCGTCTTATGCCTGGCGAAACGATTTATGGTCGTGGAATGTGCACATTAGTTTACGACAACAGATATCAGCAAGAGATATGGCATATCACTTTGCCAAATTTTTATGGGAAGGATCTGATTATACACCATTGCATGAAATTGATTTTAGGGCAGGTCCGTTTAAAGTTGCAGCAACAACAGTTGGCGAAATCGGGGTTACTCATTCGCGTGTATTGTACAACTATGAAACTGATTTTGTAACAGCGGGAGCAACTGTGAATATTTTAGATGGCATGACAGGAATTTACGTACACAACAAAAATTTAGATTACAACATTTACAACGACAGCACTATTTATATTAAAAACATTACAGCCAATTACGGTCATGCATTGCCCAACAAAGGTGAATACTCTATACTGAACATTATTGAGCCTAAAGGAATAGGAACCACATTTTCTTTAGGCATGCAATGGATGCGAAACAGAGATCCGCTTGCTTACAAGGGTGGTGTTTTATCAAAAAAACCATTTAAAAAGTATACATGGAAAGCAGGCGCATCCTTGCTGGATGTAGGATTTATCAGGTACAAAAACCTTTCAGAAACATTTGCATTTGAGAATGATTCCAATTACTGGCCCGGCTTTGATACCACAAAGTTTTATGGCATTGCATATACCGATTCTTTATTAAGTCAGCGATTAAAGGGAAATCCTTTGGCTTCAAAAGATGGAGAGAAGTTTACAATTTACACTCCTGCTGCCATAAGCCTTCAGTTTGATTACAGTATAACCCCTCATTTATATGCAAATGCAACTGTAATACATCCTTTGTATGCCATTACCCCTGCAGTAAGAAGACCTGCGCAAACGGCTTTTACTTTGAGATATGAAAGAAGGCATTGGGAGATAGCAGTCCCTGTTTCACTTTACGAATATGACGCAATAAGAGTAGGCATTGGTGCAAGAATTGGCGTACTTGTTATAGGCAGCGATAATGCCCTTGCACTAACGGGTTTAACCGATGCTTATGGTTTTGATTTATACTTTGGGATAAAGTGGCCTTTGGAGGAAAGAGGTAATAAAGCAAAACCAAGTTGGGTAAAGATTGCCCTGCATATAAAAAAAAAGGAGAGCGCAATACCTGCACTCTCCTCCCTCTAAAAAAATTATTCCTCTGCCTATTTTTCTACAACTAACTTAGCGTTGTAAGACTTATGCGAAGTAATAACCTCGGTTATATAAGTACCCGCTTTTAATTGATTTATATAAACTGAAACTTCTTTTGAATTAGTTGGTGAATCATAAGAATGTTGCAAAACCAATCTTCCGGTAATATCTCTGAATTTAATAGACATAATGTTCTCATTCAACTCACTCAATTTAAACATAACAACTCCTGTGGCAGGATTTGGATACATTTCAAAACCTTTCTCGAGATTTTCTACTTTATTAATTTGTGAACTCCGGCATGAAACCATAGCAGAATAATTTCTTGTGGCGCTGCCGCAGCCATTGCTCGCAGTTAAATTTACCGCTGCATTGCCAGTGTTCCAATCAACAAGTAAATTACTTGTACCCTGCCCTGAAACTATTGTAGCCGCGGCAACCGGTATAATATTCCAGTTTAAAAGATAAGAACCTGTAACACCAGAAATATCAGCACTAAACGAAATGGACGCATCGTTGTTGCACCATGCAGCAGGTGTTGGGGTAATTACTCCGGGAGTGTTTGGAGCGCCCTTTACAGTAATGCTTCTTAATAAACTTGTTCCGCAAACATTGGTTGCACTGACACTTAAGGCCCCTGTTGTAAAACCACTTCCGGGGAATGTTACAGATATTGCATTTGATGTTGAACTTCCTGTAGCACCTGCAGGCAATGTCCAATTAAAGCTTGTTACGCCTGCCTGTGAAGGACAACTGTAATTTATGGTTTGTCCGCAAATACCATTTGTAATACCGGTAATGGATGCAGGAGTTGCAGGGCTGCCAATTGAAATACTTTTAGTCCTGGTTGGCGAAACTTCGCCACATGCATTTGTATAAACTACTGAAAGGTTGCCCCTGTAAAACCTGTATTAAAAAGTTACATTAATGGAATTGGTAGTTGATGATCCGGTTGCGTTAGCCGGAAGTGTCCATGAATATGTACCCCCCTACTCCACCTTGTGGTACACTATAAGTTTGTGTTGTGTTTGGGCAAACTGTAAACACACCACTCATAACACCCGGTATTAAAGGAGTTTTTGAAATTGAAATACATTTGGGAGGTGTATTATAACAAGATGTATTGGCGGTAACGCACATAGACCCCGTGGTAAAGCCTGAAGGTGTGGTAAGTGTAACAAAAGTACTGGTAGTTGTGTATGGAGAAGGATTACCATCAATAGTTGAACCTGCTGGCCCGGTCCATGTGTAATTAACCGCTCCAACAACAGGATTAATAGCATAAGCTTCGCTACCTAATGCGCATATAATAGAAGGGCCGGAAATGACAGGAGAAGACACAACCCCGCGTACCCACTGAACTTTTCGAAGAGAGGAGCCACATAAGTTTGCAGCCTGAACGCCTATATAATATCCTGAACCGTTAGGGTTTCCGAAAGTAAGACTTACAGAAGGTGTAGAAGTTATATATGGGCTAACATTTAATGGGTTACCATTAAAATAACACCCTGATGGACCATCCCAAATATATTGTGTTGCACCGGTCACAAATGGAACGGATATAGAAACAGTAGTGCCGTTGCAGGCATTGGTAGGCAAGCCGGTAATTGGCACTACTACCGAAGCAGAAGGTGCTCCGTTACTTACAAAAATAAATGCCGAACCAGAAACAGTTCCTGTGCATTGGGCATCATCAACAGAAGCAAGCGTAAAACTTGACGACACCAAAGGAGTTACCAATTTTACATCTGTATTTGTTAGAGAAAAATAAGGTCCATAATTATTTGTTCCATCAGTAAAAAGATATGCAAATGGAGGGGTGCCTGTAAATGTAAAATACAAGTTTACAGGTGAGCCTGCGCACACTGCTGTATCACCGCTAATAGACCCACTTGCATCATTTAATCCATCAGTAGGTGCAATTGTTGTTACGCTTCTTCTTGTATTGGTGGTTGTGTTTGCTCCACTGTTCCAAATGCCATCGGCATCGGTAGTAAATTTATAAACGGTATTATCAGCATTTCTTGCTTCAATTCTTTGAACACCATTAGGATTGTTGGCACCAATAGGAATAACGGCTGCAAAATCTCCTGCAACGGAAGATCCAGACTGTAAATAAATTGAATTAATTGTTGAAGGCAAATCACTTTGAGTGGTATTTGTAGCAACAGCATTTCTTGCCTGGTAAGAAAAAAGAGGATCACCGGTTCCTGCAATGTTATCATAAATCAAAATGTATTTACCATTGTTACATGCTGTAGACTGTACATGTAAAAATGCGCCATCATCTGTTGTAATGCCCGAAGTACGAGCTGTTGTTGGGATATCAAGGCATGTAATAGTTTTGGTTCCAACAAACTGAGGGGAGGCAGGCATAGAGTTTCCTGAAATTGCGTACCCGAATCTTACATTGTGTATTTGTCCGGCATCAAACCGTGTTGTGTTACCTGTTGGCTGCATGTATAACCAAACAGGTCCGCTGCTGCCTGTTGCGTCAGTAAAAAATGCTCCTAAAATATTGGGGTGAGTTATATGAACTACCATTCCAGAAATTGCCGGCTCCATAAGTTGTTGCGGCATCACTTGTTAACCCAAAACCAAGTTTTACATCATAGGAAGTAAAGGGTTGTAAATTATCAAGCTGAATGCATACTGCAATAGGAGTGCGGCTGTTGTTGTTGCTTGCTGAGGATTTGCTTCCCATATATTTTGGTACAACTAACTCTGTAAATGTGGGAGGCAAAACTGCTGTTCCGGTTAACGAAATAGATTGTGTGATGGCATTGTTTGAAGCATTATCAACCATAGCATTTTGTGTGCCCGCAGCAAGCGGAGAAAACCTAACATAAATAGTTGTATTACCAACAGAACCTCCACCCGGGTTTGCCAAGCCTGTTGCATTTAAAGTAACAGAGCTACCAAATCCGCTACCCGAACTGGTTGAAATCTCAAAATCTGGAGTGGTGGTAACCGTAATGTTAGATTGCAAATTGCTTCCATTTACTGTATAAGTTTGGTTAGATGAATTGCTACCAACAAAAATATTATTGAAGGTAAATGATGATGCATTTATATTTATTACAGGCTCAACACCGGTTCCTGCTACAGGTTGATTAAATGTAGTTGCCCCAGCTGATGAGTGAGAAATATTCCCGCTTGCTGCACCCAATGCAACAGGAGTAAATCTTGCATAAATGGTTGTTGTGCCAACTGCACCTCCTACTTGTGTCAGGGTAATTAAATTGGTAAATCCGCTTCCTGGTGTTAATGAAATTTCAAAACCTACAGGAGCGCTAATAGAGATATCGTTAGAAAGGTTAGAACCCTCTACTGTGTAAGTTTGCTCTGCTGAAGAATTGCCAAGTAAAACATCTCCAAAATTTGAAAGGCTACCAGTAACAGTTATCAATGGAGTAGCTGCAGGTTGTGTAGTTTGGTCCTTGGGATTATCGGTTGCACTATTAATATTGTAAGATGTATAAATACCTGAACCGTTGTAAGCATATACTCTGAAAAAATATTGGGTAGATGGATTTAATGAAGTTACGTTAATGCTGGAGCCGTTTCCATTATAAACAACCTGCTCTCCAGTACCTCCATATACACTATTTGCTGATGGGCTAACGCCATTGGTTGGGTCAGTAAAAGAGTTGGATGTATTAACTATTACAATTCTTGATGACCCGTCTCCATTAGTCCAGTTTGCGGTAATTGCATTAGGCAATACAGTTGGAAACGTAATATTAAAATCTTGGGTAGTTGGTGCAGGTGGTGTGCCTTGCGCTGAAAAAGAAAAATCATCAATACCCATTCCGTCATCATTACCTGTTTCGTTAATATCAGACCAACGCAAATAAAGAGAAGTTCCGTTTGTCCATGATATACCCGTGATAGTATGTGTTTTGTTTACCTGATTAACTGCAAGATTTCCGTCTAAGACAACATTGGTTGTCAAATTATTTACAGGCGCAACAAAGTCAAGTTGATTTACATTTAGGTATGTACCCGAAGTAAGTGAAGTAGCCCCTATCGAATAACTAAAACCGATTGTATTGGTCACAGAAGTAGGGCTGCCGCCATCTCTCCATTGTTCACCTTTATAGGTTACTGTAAATTCGCTGAGTGTATAACCAGTGTTATTTACAATATATATCCCCCATTGAGAAGTTAAATTACCTGATGCCACCCCCCCTATTGCTCTTTCAGCAGATGATGTGGCACCAAAGACATAAGTATCTCCAGTACTTCCCCCACCATTATGAACTGTGTAAGATAAATTTGCTAAACTGCCGGTTTCTACAAAAAGCCAGCCTGTAGGAAAAACAGGAGTTGATTGCACTGTATTATTTCCGGGAACAGGAGCTAAAAACGAGTCAAAATTTTCGGCATAGGATCCACCTGTATACGAGACTTGTCCAATACAAGGATAGGTGTAAAAACCAGCTACCAAAACTATTGCAATTAGAGCGAAGCGGTTTGTAAATTTTTTAAAATTCATTGTGTTTGTGTTTTAAGAGGTTTAAATGGGATGCAAGGTTCACCTTCTAATGTGAACTTATCTTTTACAAGGTGTAAAGAAATTAAAAAGTATGCCAGTATCACCACCATCTTTTCAACATATTGTGAATAAAAAAAAGCCGGAATGATTTCCGGCTTTCTCACTAAACATTTTGTTAATGAACAACCAACTTTTTAACCAAACGCCCCTCGTTTGCTATTAGCTCAATAAAATAAACGCCTTTGCTCAAATTAAGGTCGTAATTTAATTTGCCATTTGCATCTGTTAAATTCTCTCGCAGTATAATTTCCTTTCCTAAAACATCATAAATACTAAAAGAAAAGTTCCTTTTGTTTCAAAATTATAGCTTATAGAAAATGTGCCCGATGCAGAAGGATTAGGCTGTACTTGAAATGAGGATTGTGGAAGTGGATTATTTTGAACAGAAACCGGAACACAGCCTAATGAAGTTGTTAAAGCATTTCTCCATGTTGTAATTGCGCTGTTCATTCGTGTCGATTGACCTAAGGTAAAAATGTTCATACACCCATCGTCAGAGTAATCCATATAATTCATAAACATATCTCCATTTGGTCCGTTACTGCATGAAATGTGCGGAAAAGATGGGCAATTAAAATTTTGGCCTGCCTGGTTTGGAGTATCACTCACCTGGTCTGTTCCTGAGCAAGCATTGCCGTCATCGCCCGATATATGTATTAGATTTAACCAATGACCAATTTCATGGGTAGCGGTTCTTCCTAAATGATACTGTGGCGTGTAAGTTCCCGGAAAATTTGGCCCACCTACTGAAGAGTAAAGCACACATATATAATCGTACAACGGATTACCTCCAGGATAAGGAGAAATACCTAAGATACCGCTAAAATTTCCCACATAAATATTCAAATACTGGGTAGTGTTCCAGGGAGCAACAATATTATTGGGGAAATTTTGTAAAGAGGATATGGTAGTGCTTGTTCTAACAATACCGTAGTGGCGTTTCCGTTTGGGTCACGCTTTGCTAAACAAAATGTATATTGGTATTTCACCCAAAGAAGCAAAAGCGGCAGGAGTATTACTCGCATTTGAATTTGTGCGAGAAAATCGGCATTCAAAACATTTAACTGGTCAAACAACCTGTTATCTGAAATATTTTCTGCAGCATTTGCATAAATAACATGGAACACTACAGGAATGGTTACTAAGGCAGAAGAGTTTTGCGTTCCTGAATTTGGCACCACTTCTTTATCAAGTAAAATACGATTTGCCGCGTAAGCGGGGTCTATTGAAAGGAGATGCTGGTGAAGTTGAGGAGTGCCACAGACTCTTTGCGCTTGTGAAAAACCTTGTATAGCAGAAATTGCCATTAATAATGCAGGGTATAATTTTTTCATACAGATTTGTTCGTTCAAACTTACATTTTTTTTCAAAATAACCTACTTCTTTGTTTCATAATAAACTAATTTTTTACAACTCATATTTGAAGCATTATGAAATTATCATTTTTACTCCTGCTTGTTTTCCCACTATTTACATCAGCCCAAATAAATATACAAAGCAAAGAAACAAAGCCTGAAATTAAGTTTGAAGAATACGAATATAACTTTGGTACTGTAACTGAAGATACTGTTATTATACACGAATATGTTTTTAGCAATACAACCCGCACTCCATTAATTGTTACCGATACACACGGCACTTGCCACTGCATTGTTACTGAATTTTCAGAAGTACCTCTTGCGAAAAACCAGAAAGGAAAAATAAAGGTATCATTTGATACAAAAGGACGTGTTGGCAAACAGGAAAAGACCGTTACTGTTAACTCAACTGCTAAAACGGGTCAGGTTATTTTGTATTTGAAAGGAGAAGTAAAAGCGAAAAATTAATTTTAAAGTAACATTGTACTCTACCTTAGTAGGCAATTGAATTAGAAATTAGCCTTCTAAAAAATTATGACGCTCTCCTATTTAAACTTAAAGAGGACAAGACTGTAAAATTTTCTGCCCACGTTGTAAGTCTGAAGTAACAAGGATAAGCCGGCTTTATTTTTGATAAAATTTTAATGTGCTTACATTAGGTATTTTAAAGCTAAAAAGATATTATTGTTACAGTTGCACATGGCAAGGTTTACTAAATCGCTTTCACAAATAATCTTTACTTTTATGGTATTCTAATTCCAATGCCATGAAAAAATTATTCCTCTTAATCCCCTTTTTATTACCACTATTTTCTTTGTGCCAATCTCAAATTGATAGTAAGCCAACTGATATTTATCAGATAAAACTTGAGAAGCCTGTTAAGTGTATTCAAAAAATTGAGTACGAAAAAACTGGCGAGGAAATAAAGGGTTGGCTAGATGATGACCGCAAGATCATTTATTTAGAAAATTACCGGGTAAATAACAGGGTTAAAGTAAAAGTTATATATGACGATGATAATGAGGAGCAAATGCTAAGAAGCGCCTGCTCTGTGCAACTCAGCCAGCAAAAAGTTCTGTAAATTTCTGTCAAAACCTTACACTTTTCTTTCATTGGCAAATGTTTTGCATTAATGGTTTGCAAACACAAAATCATGTTACTGAATAATTTTTGTATGGGTTACTTTAAGCCGATGACTGAGCAGCAGGTTGCCTTGCTTGAAGATATAAAAATGGTTAAAAACCTTAGAGGTACCTCTGATAAATCTCAACTAAAAAAAGCGCTTGCCAGGACTAAGCAATTTGTAAAGACTGTTTATCCTCCGGGCTGGAAACTTGAAATAGAATGTTTTTAGAGTAGTAAGCATATACATTGTGAGAAAAGGCAGGCTTAAAGCCTGCCCTTTTTATTTACCTATATTAAAGTTTGTAAACATTATCACGTTTATTTGCCTTTAATTATAAAGATAAAATATGCCATTAGCAAAAGGTCAGCCCGCGCCCAATTTCAGTTTAATAGATTCAACTAAACAAAAATAACGTTGAGTGAACAGCGCGGCAATATAGTTTTATTATTATTTGTACCAGCAGCTTTTACCGGCACTTGCACCAAAGAAATGTGCAGCACAAGCGATGATTTAAATTATTACAACAACTTAAATTGTAAAGTATTTGGAATTTCTACCGACAGCATATTTGTTCTTGCCAAATGGAAAGAAGAACAAAAAATTGCCTTTCCGCTTTTAGCCGATTATAATAAAGAGGTAACAAAGCTATATGACGTAAACTATACCGAATTTGTGCACGGAATGAAAGGAACTTCAAAACGATCGGCTTTTGTTATTGATAAAAATGGCATGGTAAAATATGCCGAAGTTTTAGAAAGTGCAGGAGATATTCCTGACTTTGGTAAAATTAAATCTGTAATTAACGATTTAGTTTTTTAGGTTCTCCAAAAAAGAAGAAGCCACAGATCCGAGGTTTCGGGTCTGTGGCTTACTTTATAATTATTGGTTCGTTAATTAATAATCGTCATCATCGTCATCATCATCTGATGAATCTCCGCCTCCGCTGAACAAATCATCATCTAATTTCATATCATCATCCATGATGTCTTTCATGTCATCCATCTTGGGCTCATCAGCCATCATTTCCTCATCTAGATCCTTGTCTTCGTTATAGTCATCATCACCAGAGTCATCTGCGTCATCGTCATCATCGTTATCGTCTCTTTGTTTTGAAGGCCTCTTGGTTTCCATAGTATTAACAACATGTTGAACAATAGCAATATTTTGCTCACCAATTGGTTTTGGTTTGGTTATTGACTCTCGCTTTTTAACTTCTGACTTAGCAGGTTTTGCAGTAACAGGTTTTGCAACTTTTTTAGTAATTGCCTTCTTAAGTGCAGCTTTCTTTTTTGGTGCAGCCTTTTTCTTTGGGGTAGCTTTCTTTTTGGTGCTGCTTTCTTTGGAGCAACTTTTTTCTTAGGCGCAGCCTTCTTTTTAGGTGCAGCTTTCTTTTTAGGCGCTGCTTTCTTTTTTGGTGCCGGCTTCTTTTTAGAGGCTGCCTTTTTTACAACTTTCTTTTTAGGAGCCGATTTTTTGGCGGCTTTCTTTTTTGCTTTTGCCATGGCTATTTTAATTTTTTAGTTCGTTTTAAGAGGTAAATTGTTTTTGAGTGCTGTAAATATACAGCCGATAATGAATACTCCAACTTTTTAAAAAAAAATTTGCTTTAACCCAAACCCGAAAAAACATTTAGATATCCGGGTAATATTTTAATTTTAAAACTCCCTTGCCCTACAGATTCTCCATCTGCCTCTAAAAAATTGTCCGTTCCGCAGACTACTTCTAAGGCAGAAACCTTTGCCGAAAATACCATACTATGAGCGGTAATAGTTCCGTTAAAGAGCCTGTACATGTTAAAAATTATCTTCAATAAACTCCTTGGTTTAATAAGGGTTACGTTGAGCAACCCGTCATTAAAAACAGCATCAGGTGCCTGCATCATACCCCCACCATTATACTTACAGTTGGCAATTGCCATTGAGAATATCTTGCCCTCGTATAACACCGAACCATAAACTGTTGCCTTTATCTCCACAGGTTTATAAGCAAATAAATTCTTTACAACTTCAAATAGGTAAATTGCTTTATTACTTTTTTTGAAGGCGGGCAGTTTAATGATTTTGACGCTACAAATCCATCGTAACCACACCCGGCAATATTTATAAAATATTTTGGCGGCAAAAAATCAAACTCAATTAAGCCAACATCATGCACTACTTTTTTACCGGCAGCAATAATTTCAATCGCCTTATTATAATTGAAAGGAATTTTATGAGTGCGGCAAAAATCATTTCCTGTTCCCACCGGAATTATGCCAAGTGTTAGTTCGTTTGTAGAAACAGCTTGCTGAAAAAAAATTCCATTAACTGCCTCATTTAAACTGCCATCGCCACCAACCACTATAATTGAACGGTAACCCGCCTCAATCTTTGCTTTTACTACTTCTGTAATATCCGCTTCTCTAGCGCTAAAATGGTAAGTAAACAAAAGTCGATTCTTTCTTAATATAGCTTGAATTAGTTCCCAATCATCAAGCGCTTTCCCATTCCCTGACACAGGATTTATTATAACAAAATGTTTTTCCGCTTCTATCAACTCTAATAAATTTTACAAATTACCCTTGATAACCTTTCACTTTAATTACCCAATACCTTAATCCATTAATTCTTCAATCCACTTATTTCACGCGAATTAAAAAATCGTTTAGGTTTGAACAAAAACGATCTTTGTTAGGAATAGTATTGCAACTAGTGCAGAATACCATAAGGAATATAAAAGAAGCACCGCAAACCCCGAACAGTTTTGGGATGACCAGGCGGCAAACTTTTTCTGGAAAAAAAAATGGCGCAGAACATTAGAGTGGAATTTTAAAGAGCCTTTTGTAAAATGGTTTTTAGATGGAGAGTTAAACATTACAGAAAATTGCTTGGACAGGCATCTCGAAAAAAAGCACATCAGACTGCAATAATCTGGGAGCCAAACAATCCTGCTGAAAAAGAAAGAAATTTACTTATGCTGAGTTGCATAATGAGGTTTGTAAATTTTCTAACGTTTTAAAAAATCATGACGTAAAAAAGGCGATCGTGTGTGCATTTATATGCCTATGGTACCAGAACTGACTGTTGCCGTGCTTGCTTGTGCGCGCATAGGCGCTATACATTCTGTGGTGTTTGCGGGTTTTTCTGCCAACTCATTAGCCGGTCGCATTCAGGATAGCGATTGTTGTATGGTGCTTACGACAGATGGTGCATATAGAGGCCCAAAAGAAATTCCTATTAAAGAAGTGGTTGATGAAGCTTTGGAAACTTGCCCATCTGTTAAAACCGTAATTGTTTTAGAAAGAACTGGCTGTAACATAAAATTAGAACCCAGCAGAGATTATTTATGGAACGATGAAATAAAAAAAGTTAATGCCGATTGCCCTGCCGAAACAATGAATAGTGAAGATATGCTTTTTATTTTATACACTTCAGGCTCAACCGGAAAACCAAAGGGTGTGGTGCACACAATAGGTGGTTACATGGTTTATGCAGATTATTCTTTCAGAAATGTTTTTCAGTATAAAGAGGGAGATATTTACTGGTGCACTGCTGATGTGGGTTGGATAACCGGGCACTCATATATTGTTTACGGTCCGTTGCTTGCCGGTGCTACCACTATTATGTTTGAAGGCGTTCCCACTTTTCCCGATGCAGGAAGATTTTGGCAAGTGATAGATAAATACAATGTCAATATTTTTTATACTGCACCTACAGCTATAAGAGCACTGGAAGCATGCGGACTTGATTTTGGAAAACCATATAAGTTGAACTCCTTACGTACATTGGGTACCGTTGGAGAACCTATTAATGAAGAAGCATGGCATTGGTACAATACCAACATCGGGAAAGAAAAATGTCCAATAGTTGACACTTGGTGGCAGACCGAAACTGGAGGCATTCTTATTTCTCCATTAGCCGGAATTACAAAACTTAAACCAAGTTATGCAACATTGCCATTGCCTGGTGTGCAGCCTTTACTGGTTGATGATAAAGGTGAAGAAATAAAAGGCAATAACGTGGAAGGAAACCTCTGTATTAAATTTCCGTGGCCCTCTATTATAAGAACAACCTATGGCGACCATGAAAGATGCCGACAAAATTATTTTGCCACCTATAAAAATTTGTATTTTACAGGTGATGGTTGCAAACGCGATGAAAACGGTTATTACAGAATAACAGGAAGAGTTGATGATGTAATAAATGTTTCGGGGCACCGCATAGGAACTGCTGAAGTGGAGAGCGCTATTAACCAACATTTTGACATTGTTGAATCGGCAGTGGTGGGCTATCCGCATGATATTAAAGGACAGGGAATTTATGCTTATGTAATTTCTATAAAGCAAAATGATGATGAGGAAACCTTGCGCAAAGAAATTACGGCAACCGTAAATAAAATAATTGGACCTATTGCCAAGCCTGATAAAATTCAAATTGTAAAAGGTTTACCCAAAACAAGGAGCGGAAAAATTATGCGAAGAATTTTAAGAAAGATTGCTGAAGGCGATACAACCAATTTAGGCGACACATCTACCCTGCTTGATCCAACTGTTGTTGATGAAATTGTAAAGGGGAGAGTTTGAGAGTTCGGGGTTTTGTGTTTGGGTAAGGTTTGATTATTCTTATGGGTGCTCATAACTCTCAACTAAGTATCCCTAATTACACACTTTTTTAAAGGAAGAATAATTTTATTCTAAATAATGAGTTATATTAAAAATGCTTCGGTTTATTAAGTACTTTTTTTGGTTCCTGGCGGCAAGCATTTTACTTTTTTTTATTCTCAATTTAATTTTTCCGATTAAGTTTTCTGTCTCTTATTCAACTCAGGTTTTATCTGATGATGGTAAGGTACTACACGCGTTTTTATCTAAAGATGAAAAATGGCGCATGCAGGCTACTCTGCCTGAAATTAATGACAAACTGAAAAGGGCATTTATATTTAAAGAAGACAAATACTTTTATTATCACCCCGGAGTAAACCCATTTGCAATTTTAAGAGCGGCATTTAACAACGCTGTTAATCATAAAAAAACTTCTGGTGCTTCTACTATTACCATGCAGGTTGTTCGCTTGCTTTATCCTGCAAAAAGAACTTACCTTAATAAATTAATTGAATCATTCAGGGCATTTCAATTAGAATTGAATTTTTCAAAGGATGAGATTTTACAGCTATACTTGAACTTAGTTCCTTATGGTAGTAATATAGAGGGAGTAAAATCAGCATCAGTACTTTACTTTAATACAGTGCCCGATAAACTTTCTTTGGCTCAAATTGTAACTTTAACAGTTGTGCCAAATCAGCCGGTATCATTAAGTTTAAATAAAAACAATAAAAAACAGCAGAAGCGCGCAACAAATGGTTAAAAAGAATGCAGGAAGAAAAAATATTTGACATTGCAGAAATTAATGACGCGCTAAATGAACCTTTGCTTGCGAAACGCGTTGCATCTCCCAAAAAAATACCGCACCTTGCCATAAGGCTTCACACTTTGTTTCCAGATTCAGCCATCATAAGCACTTGTATTGTAAGCACAATTCAGGAAAAAACTGAACAGATAACATCAAACTACCTAAAGCGGCTTTATTCCAAAAACATTTTTAATGGTGCCGTATTAGTTATTGATAATAAGACAAGAAATGTGATTGGCTACGTTGGCTCGAATGATTATAACGATGTATTACATGCAGGACAAGTAGATGGCGTGGTAGCCGTGCGCTCACCGGGAAGCACACTAAAACCTCTTGTGTATGCAATTGCTTTTGATATGGGGCACCTAACTCCACACTCAACCATATCAGACGTGCCGGTAAACTACCTTGGTTATTCTCCCGAAAATTTTAATTCCTCGTTTAATGGAAAAGTTACCATAGAAAAATCTCTTGCGACATCCTTAAACATTCCGGCTGTAAAAACTATGAGCAAGATAACTGTTCCGGTATTTATAGAAAAGTTGTCGGAGGCTGGCTTTAAGCAAATTAAAAAAGATAAAAAGAAATTAGGACTTTCAACCGTACTGGGGGGCTGTGGAGTAAGACTTGAAGAACTTACAAACTTGTACGCCACATTTGCAAGTAACGGAGTTTACAATCCAATCAATTACTTGAAAGGTATTAATGACACAACTAAAATTTCAGTCATTTCTCCCGCTTCTGCCTACATGGTTACCGATATTTTAAGCCAATTGATAAGACCTGATTTACCAAACAACTACCAAAGCAATTATCACACACCAAAGGTTGCCTGGAAAACAGGCACAAGCTATGGAAGGCGAGATGCCTGGAGTATTGGTTATAACAGTAAATACACAATTGGTGTTTGGGTAGGAAATTTTTCAGGACAAGGCATTCCTGAATTAACCGGTGCTGATATGGCAACACCCTTGTTGTTTGAATTATTTAATACTATTGATTACAATTCAACAAATAATTGGTTTATACCTCCTGAAGATTTAAGCTTTAGGTTGGTTTGCAGCGAGAGCGGCAAAGTACCATCAGATTTTTGCACACATACGGTCTCCGATTATTTTATCCCTAAAGTCTCTTCGGTATTAAAATGCAATCACTTAAAAGAAGTTTTTGTTTCCGTTGATGAAAAAATAAGCTATTGCATGTCATGCATTCCACAAAATAATTTTTAAAAAAAAGTTTTACCCTAATCTTGATCCGGATTTACGTGCATGGTTTGATGCTGAGCATCTGGCGTATGATAAAATTCCTCAGCATAGCCCCATGTGCGTTAAAGTTACTTCTGGTAATGCTCCGCAAATAACTTCACCGCTTAATAAAACGAATACTTAGTAGAGAAAAATGGAGAAGATAAGTTGATGCTCAGTTGCGCCACTACCACTGATGTAACTGATGTTTACTGGTACATAGATGATATGTTTTATGCAAGTGCAAAAACATCTGAACAATTATTTTTTACTCCACATACAGGCTCCATAAAAATTTCGTGTGCCGATGACAAGGGCCGTAATTCCAATATTTGGATAACAGTTAAAAATTACTAAAAACACTTGTTGCCTATGCGATGTATTTTCTATTTATTTTCATCGCAAAATATTAAAGTATGATACGCCAAAATTTATCTCTTCTTTTTTTATTACTGCTTTCAAATGTTTGCCGTGCGCAAACAGAAAATTCAAAATCAGAAAAAGTTAAAATGATTGCTGCAAACAATGTAAAAAGTGCAGCAAACAATAAACCCGATTTTATAAAAGACAGTTTAGAAATTTATGTTGAAAGAGAAATGCAGCGCTGGAATATCCCCGGTGTTGCCATAAGCATTATAAAAGATGGTAAAGTAATTTTTATAAAAGGATTTGGTGTGAGAGATATTAAATCCAAAGCACCAGTGGATGAAAACACTTTATTTCAGATTGCTTCAAACACAAAGGCATACACAGGCACTGCCATTGCCATGCTTCAATCGCAAAAAAGACTTAAGTTGGCTGATAGAGTAAAGCAATATTTGCCGTACTTTGAGTTGAGTGATAAATATGCGAGTGAGCAAGCAACTGTAAGAGATGTACTTTGTCATAGGTTAGGTTTTCAAACTTTTCAGGGTGATTTTCTTCACTGGGATTGTAATATGACAACCAAAGATTTATTGGTTAATTTAAAAAATCTACAGCCGGTTTATCCTTTTCGTTATCGTTACGGTTATACAAACATGGGTTTTGTTGCTGCAGGAGAAATAATTAAAGCAGCAACAGATACTTCGTGGCAGGATTTTTTAAGTTCAACTTTTTCATTCCCTTAAAAATGGGAAGAACTTCTGCTAACCTTCAAAGTTTTTTGAGTGATAAAAATGCTTCGAAGCCCTACACATTTTTTGAAAATAGATTGATTGAACTAAAGCCTGCCAATATTGATAATATAGGAGCCTGTGCTTCTATTAATAGTTCTGTTAAGGATATTAGCAACTGGATAATTATGCAACTTGACAGTGGTAAGTTTGAAGGCAAAGAAGTAGTGCCATTTAGCGCAATAAGAGAAACACGAAAGTCCCAAATGATTGTAAGCGAACCATCAAATCCAAACTATCCCACAAAAAATTTTAACACCTATGGATTGGGCTGGGAACTTGAAGATTATGCAGCTGCCAAAGTTGTTTCTCATAATGGCGGTGCAAATGGTTTTGTAACCAACACCACTTTAGTGCCCTCTAAAAAGTTTGGATTTACCATTCTTACAAACAACGATGCTAACTGGTTTTTTGTATCGTTACAGCAACAGCTATTAGATTATATAATGAACATGCCTTATGATAACAGAAGTGCTAATGATTTTACTGTTTTTACCTCAAGAAATAAAACTGGGACAGATGAGATTTCAAAATTTAGAAACATTGTTGCTCAAAAAAACAAACCAGATTTGCCCCTGTCATCCTTTATTGGCAAATACAAAAATGATTTTTATGGAGTTGTTGAAATTAAACCTGAAGCAGACCAACTAATAATGACATTTGAACATCATCCTGGATTAAATGCTGTTTTAAGTCCTTTAAGCGGATTTAATTTTATGGCTGTTTACAGCGATGTTACCTATGGCATACATGAGTTTTTGTTCACTCAGGAGGGCGGAAAAGTAAAATCTGTTAAAGTAAAAGTGAATGATTTTATAGACTACATGCCTTACGACTTTGTAAAAACAGAATAACTACTCCTTAATTGGATTAGTCATTTTGCGGATAACAACTTCGTCTATTCTAATGTGTTCTAAAACTTTTTTGCTGCCTTTGTTTGCAAGCTCAAACTGTGGCATTAAGTCGCTAATGCGTTTTACTTTCTTTCTAAACTCGCAGGGTTTTAAAGCGGTTTTTAAAATCTTTATAAAAATATCCACGTTGTTATACTCGGTGCCTTCCTCTGCAATTTGCCTTTTTAAGCTTGAAATAATTTGCATACACAATCCGTCCTCACCCATTATGCAATAGTTTAACGCTTGTAAAAGTTTATTATCCACATCGGTATGTAAATAGCTTTTCATTGATAACCTGTTGCGTGCGTCATTTATAGTTTTTGCTGAACCATGAAAATCTTTCTGATAATATTTACACAATGCATGGTAACGCTTATAAGAAACCAAATGATACGCTTCCTTCTCGCTAAAATCCACGGATTTTTCTAATTCGTTGTTTATTGCAGTAAGCGCATCAATATTTCCATCGGCTAAAAACTTTTCAATTTTGCAATTAAGAAACTGAATATTAAAAAATGCCATTGCAGGTTTACCAAATAAATCAGGAATAGATTTATCTAACTTCTCAAAGTAAAAATCGGCTCTCACCTGGTTGCCAATCTTCTGAAAGTATTCAAAATACAAAGCATCAACCAATGGTTTAACATTTGTATAAAAATTATCGTTAGGGTATTTATCAAAAGTTTCGGCAATGCGATTAAGGACTGTCTCAATTTCAAGCTCGTGCACTTTTAATGACTCTCTTTTGTCAGGAACGTTGCACATATAATAAATGCGAACAATATTAAACAGCACATATAAGCGGTGCGATTCATATAACTCGCAAATGTTTTCCATTTCGCGTTTTATTATTATCACCTTCTCTAGGTCCTCGTGTTCCTTTGTTAATAGATAGTTACCAAGGTGTTTTATAAACTTAAAAAACAACTGTTCGGCTTTTGAAACAGCAAGGGCATAAGCAACATGCTTATTATAGAGCTTATCATAATACTCATAATCATCAGTAAAAAGATTGAGCTGTGCCAATGTCTTATAAACTGTAATAAGTTCATTTGACATATCATACTCCTTTAGTTGCTTTTCTAGCTCAACCAAGGCGCGAATTGAAAACTCCCTGTTTTCGGCATATAAACATGCAGGCACTTTTATTACCTCATCCATTAATCCTTTAACTGGGCTTTCAACTTTTTGCGAAAGAACAGATGCAATTTTTGAGTTAAGCCTAGACTTTAATGTATAGTAAGCACTTGGATTAACCTGTAGAGTTTCCATCATTTCGGTATCATCAATATTGTTGCTGTTGCGTGCAGCTTCCAAAACCATAAATGGCTTGTTTCTCTTTTTGCCAGACACTTCATGGATTAGAGCCTGATATTCGGCATCAGTAAGTTTTTTAATGGTTTTGCGTAAAATGTCCATAGAAAATATTTTAATATGATGGTTCTTGTGATATAAATACTCCCTTAATACGGCAGCATTTCTGTAAGGTTTTACTTTTTTTAAAAAAATTTAATGACAGTATATGTAAGAATGCTGTAAGGAAAAATGCAATTGTGCTATACCTCTATTATGTAATTAAAGTTTAAGGTTAACAAAATGGGCGAGCAGAAACAAAATGCAAATACATTAATTATCTTTTAATAAAAAATATTGTAATCAAACGAAACATTTTAAAAAATACTAAGTAAAACACCCACATAACTTGTAACAAAATTTTAAACCACAATAAAAATGAACACAGCAGAACAAATGGATTTTTACAAAATGGTAAAAGAAAACAGAATTGCTCTTTATTCAAAACCACGCAGATATTATAACCGCGATGGCATTAAAGGGTCGGCAATTAAGTTTTTGTTTTTCGTTCAGGCAATAATTTTTTTCCTGATGCTGATAACAGTTAAAAATGCTATGGGTCAGTTAGATGGCAGTAAGCCAATGATGACAGCAAATGTTGCGCAAAATGGAAGTAACATTTACAACTATACTACTACTTATAATTCGGGCAAGGTGTTTTTGAACTGGACGGCAAAAAATGAGACTGCAGATTGCATTTATATTATAGAACGATCAGGAGATGGAAAAAAATATGATGCAGTTGGATTAAAAGAAGGAATTGGAACAAATGTTGAACTTTTTTATTCGTGGTTGGATAATGAGCCACCGACAGGATATTCTTTTTACCGTGTAAAGAAAATTGCGAAAGACGGTGCACAATATTATAGTTCGGTTAACTCTATAATTAACCAGAGTTCAAGTTTTGATCCCAAGCAGAATTATGCATCAGGTCAATCAACTGACAAGAACAAGAAACAATAGTGATGAATAACAACGGGCATTTTATACATCATAACACTAACACATGGGTAACTCTACCTCTCACTTCACTTTTTACAAGGGGCTAAGCAAACAACTATTTGTAATTGGTTTGCTATTTATAACAACAGTAGCAAAAGCACAAATACCGATAGCTTCTTTCAGTGCTGATTCCACGCAAGGATGTGCACCTCTTACGGTTCATTTTACAAATAGCTCCATTTTAGCTACTAATTATTTTTGGGATTTTGGTAACGGAAATACCTCTGTTTTACCCAATCCTACGACTGTTTACCTTACTCCCGGAAATTTTACGGTACGACTTATTGCTTATAACAGCGCCTCAAATAAGTCCGATACACTTACCATTTCCAACTATATACAAACGGTTGCATTTCCAACAGCCAATTTTTCGGCTTCTCCATTAACCGGTTGTGCAAATGGCTTAACAGTAAGTTTTACCAATCTTTCAACTAACGCATCAAGTTATGTGTGGGATTTTGGTGATGGTACAGCCTCAACACAGATAAATCCCACACACATATACAACAATCCAGGATTATATACAGTTAAATTAATTGCATACACGGCTTATGGATGTAATCATGTAATCACTAAGCCAAGCTATATAACAGTTAGTCCTAAACCTGTGGCTGCAATAAATGTTAACCAAACTTCTACATGTAATCCGGCACAGGTGTTCTCTTTCTCATGCCCATCATCGGGCATAAGTACTTATCAGTGGAATTTCGGACAACCTTCCTCAGGTGCCAACAATACATCTGCATCTGCAACTCCTACACATGTTTATAATTCTCCAGGCAGTTATACTGTGTCTTTAATTGTAACTAACCAATACGGATGTTCAGATACGATTGTGTTGCCTAATTATATTACCATAGGTAACACATTAGTTCCATGATTTACGGTGAGCGATTCTACAGGATGTGCACCCTTGTCAACAACATTTACGTGCACAGTGCCTACTGCAACAAGTTACTCGTGGAATTTTGGAGATCCTGCATCTGGTGCTTCAAATACAGCAACCACGCAATCGCCATCGCACACATATAACAGTTCCGGCACTTATAACATAACATTATCAGTTACAACTGCAGGTTGCAACGGAAGCATAACAGTACCGCAATTAATTACAGTTGATAATTTACCAACTGCAAATTTTTCTGTTTCGAGTTCTAATTACTGTGCTCCATCCACAGTTCAGTTCACTAACACATCATCAGGAGCGCCGGAGGATATTTATGGGAATTTGGTGATGGAAACACATCTACTTTAACAAACCCTACAAACGCTTACACAACACCCGGAATATATACAGTTACATTACACGCATACTCTGCTAACGGATGTGAATCAACTATTATTAAAACCAACATTGTAACAATCAATGGCGCCACCATAAATTTTACCGGAGCCCCAACCACAGGTTGTGCTACATTACAAACAAGCTTTCTTCCAACCGTTACAACCGGAATTGTAAGTTATCAATGGAATTTTGGTGACCCCGCATCGGGAGGTGCTAATACAAGCACTGCTGTAAATCCATCGCACAATTACTCCACTACCGGAGGATATACTGTTTCTTTAATTGTTACCACTACGAATGGTTGTAAGGATACAATGACTAAAATCAACTACATAAATGTATATCCATCAAACGTAACCTATACGGTTCCAGATACAATAGAAGGTTGGCAGCCTTTTACTGTTTCTTTTACCGACCCGTTAACAGGAAGCTCATCATGGCATTGGGATTTTGGTGTTTCATGGCTTACAGATGATACAAGTAACATAAAAAACCCAAATTATACTTTTGACTCTTCAGGAGTCTATATAGTAAACTTAACCAGCAATATGCTAGGTAACAGCGGAAGCGGCTGCTCCCAAACTTTTTCACCGGCTGCAATTGTAAATGTACTGCCTCTTATAATATCACCTATAACATATGTAGTAGCTACACCGTGCTCACCGTTTACTGTTCATTTTAGCGATACCACTCAGGATGTAATTCACTGGCAATGGGATTTTGGTGACGGAAGCCCAATTGATACCAATCAATTTCCACGCATGTTTATCAGCAGCCCCGGAGTTTACGGTAACACTTTTGATAGAGACCATTTTTGGTTGCATGACCAGTATTAGCACATCTATTACATTAGGAATACCAAATCCAATAACTGTTTCATCTCATTTAGCTTGCGCCAGCGATACATTACAGTTTGGCATAACAGGAGTTTCGCAATTCAGCAGTTATACCTGGAATTTTGGAGATGGCACACCAACGACAAACTCGGCTGCACCTACTCACTGCTACGGGCAAGGAGGAACATTTGTTGTAACATTAAATGCAACAACTACAACGGGATGTAACTACGTTTATACAGATACTATAACTACAGAATTCGTAATCCCCTCATTTGTTGTTAACGGGGTTACTGAAAAATGCAACTCTCTTTACGCTACATTTACAAATACTTCAACAGGCGGAGTATCTTATCTCTGGGATTTTAACGATGTTTTTTCATCAAGTGATACCTCTACATCATTCAGCCCCACGCATTACTTCCATAATGTGGGCGTTTACAACGTTACATTAACTGTTTACGGGCAATCTTGTGTTGCAACACAAACATTTCCGGGTGCAATTACTATCCATCAATCATTTCCGAACTTCTCATTTACTCAATCCTCTAACTGCTTTCCTATGACAGTGCAGTTTACGGACTTAACTATAAACGCTGGTGCAACTGTTTGGAACTGGAATTTTGGAAACGGACAAACAAGCAATGTTCAAAATCCGGTGGTTACCTATACTCAACCCCCATCAGGAAATATTACTTTGAATGTGACTGACAGCAATGGTTGTGTAGGTAACAAGAGCAAGCCAAACATATTTTTCCTTGAGGCGCATTTTGCAACTAACAATACAGGTGGCTGCAGACCTTACACTGTTGCCTTTTCAGATTCAAGCGATAGCAGCGCAGTAGCCTGGGAATGGTTTTTTGGTGATGGCACTACATCTACTTTACAAAACCCAACACATACTTATACACAGGATAGTTCATATACGGTAACCTTGGTTACAACTTTTGCAAGCGGATGTAAGGATACTATTGTAATGCCGGCCTTTATAAATGTCAGCTCTCCCCATGCCAACTTTACATCTGCTACACAGGCAGGTTGCGCACCTGTTCTTGTTCAGTTTAATAACACTTCAATAAATGGTGTAACATATTATTGGGATTTTGGTGATGGAAGCAACTCAAACAATATTGCTCCTTCACATGTCTACAACATACCCGGATATTATACAGTAACTCTTATTGCCTATAATGGCACTTGTTCTGACACTACTGTAAAAACCGACTATATTTATATTCCCGGTACATACTCATACTTCACATTAGCATCAACTTTAAATTGCTTAGGAAATTATACCTGTTTTGTTGATAGTTCGCTTAATGCAACAAGCTGGCAATGGAACTTTGGAGACGGATATACCGATACGGTACAAAACCCCTGTCATTTATATGCCGATACAGGAAGTTACATTGTATCTTTAATTGCTTATGATTCTTTGGGATGTCAATCCTATTATACATTTCCGACTTTAATTGATGTACACCCAAATGCCGTTGCAGCTGGAACTGTTTCTGACACCTTAGGCTGCAATCCGTTTACAGTAAATTTTACCGAAACTGCTACTTACGAAGTTGCTTATGTATGGCATTTTGGAGATGGAGATTCATCCACTTTGGCTAATCCAACTCACACTTATCAAAACGCAGGTATTTTTTATCCTTATTTGGTTGCATTTAATACTAATGGCTGTTCGGACACATCTGAGATTATAGGGCCAATACATGTAGTGCAAACACCCAACGCACAATTTACTCCTTCTATATCGGTGGGCTGCAACGCTCTAAATTCAACTATGCTGAATACGAGTACCGATACCACAGTTTCAATTTATAATTGGACATTTGGAAACGGAGTTTCTTCAAATATTTTATCCCCAACAACAGTGTACCCTGATTCAGGAATTTATACTGTAACTTTAGTTGTTACCAATGAAGGTTTGTGTAGTGATACTGCTTTACAACAAATAACCGTACACCTCACCCCTACTGCCATTGCATCAACAACAGATACTTTAGGTTGCTCGCCTTACATTGCAACATTCAATAATACTTCTGTTTATGCTACCAATTACTTATGGCACTTTGGCGATGGGCAAACTTCAACAAATGCTAACCCTACACATACTTACATTTCCGGAGGAGTTTATAATGTTTACCTTGTAGCAACAAATCAGTTTGGATGCAGTGATACGTTTTATTTTACAAACCCGATTACAGTGCTGCAAACACCATCAGCACAATTTTCGGCAAGCTCAGTAACAGGCTGCACTCCTTTTAATATTCAATTAAGCAATCAATCAACGGACACAATAAACGTTTCTTATAACTGGAACTTTGGTAATGGAACAACTTCTACATCAGTAAATCCAACTGCTGCTTACCCTGATTCAGGCGTATTTAATATTGAGCTAATTGCTATGAACTTTAATGGCTGTGCTGATACAGCAGCTCAAACTGCAACAATATATTTAACACCTACAGCCATCGCTTCAACTACCGATACGCTTGGATGTTCGCCTTTTTCAGTATCACTTAATAATAACTCCATTTACGCAACTCAGTTTAACTGGAACTTTGGTGACAATAATTCTTCCAATGCGGCTTCTCCCGCTCACATATATCTTTCGGGAGGAATTTATTATCCGACATTAATTGCTACAAACCAGTTTGGCTGTAGCGATACGATTGTATTTCTTCAACCAATAACCGTTTTACAAACACCAAATGCTCAGTTTAGCACTAATGTAAATGCAGGATGCACTCCGTTGTTGATTACAACAAGCAATCAAACAACTGATACCATATCTCCAACCTACAATTGGAATTTTGGTAATGGACAAACATCAAATTCTTTTAACCCGAACGTTACCTACACAGATTCTGCTCTTTCCAACATTTCTTTAATTGTAAGTAATGCTAACGGATGTTCAGATACGGCAAACTCAATGGTAGACGTTCATTTATCTCCAACCGCTATTGCAAATACAACTGACACATCAGGTTGTTCGCCTTATCAAGTGATATTTAATAACAACTCTATAGCAGCAGATAGTTATTTGTGGAATTTTGGTAATGGGCAAACATCAACAGATCCAAGCCCTGTTTACAATTACACAATCGGAGGTAACTATCAGGTAACATTAATTGCTTCAAATAGTTTTGGTTGCATTGATACGCTGATTATTTCACCATCAATAAATGTAAAACAATCGCCAACAGCCAATTTTTCTGTTGCTCAAGCAGCACAATGTTCAGGCAGTACATTTAATTTTCAAAATACTTCAAGCAATTTATCAAACCCAACCTACAACTGGTTAATTGGCGCCACCGATACATCAACTGCGGCTAATCCAGGTATTGCATTATTAGGTCCGGGGTTTTATTCGGTTAGCCTTACAGTTACAAATGACAATGGCTGCGCTGATTCCTTAACACAAATTAATTACCTACAGGTATATGATACATTACCTCCAGCGGCTGACCCAATATTAAGCGTAAGTGTATTAAACAACACACAAACAGAAATTACATGGGCAAACAGCGCTGCTTTAGACTTAGGTGCTTATAAGGTTTGGAGACTAGATGCTGCGAGCGGAAATTACATCAATATTTATACTGATAACAATCCGGTGAGCGGAACTTTTAATCCTGATTCTAAATATACCGATAGCGGCTTGAATACATTGCAAAATACTTATACATATAAAGTTCAGACATTAGACAGATGCGCTTACGCGATTCCATTAACATCTCTGATTGCCCACACAACAGTTAATGTAACCGCAAGAACATCTGGTACTAATATTAAAGTAGAATGGACACCATACATTGGTTGCGCTGTTAACACGTATGAGATAAACCGCGTGGAAGTTAACAACGGAAGTTCTGTTTTGATTGGAACAGTTCCGGGAATTATTACTGAGTTTACCGATACAACTTTAGATTGTCCGATAGAGTATTCTTATAAAATTACTGCTACAGATTTGTGCGGCAATCCATATCTGTCATTAAGTGATACATCAATAGCAATACCTGAAAACGAATTAGCAAACCAACAGGCAATCATGTCCCATTCTACTGTTATACAAAACAACTTTGTTTTAACGGAATGGGCAGAACCGCAACTCGCTCCGCATAGAGTTAACGGCTATAATATACTTCGCAGTAAGGATACTCTTTCAGCGAATTACGTATTGATAGCAACCTTGCCTTCAAATACTTATAGTTATGAAGACTATGATGTAGATATAATGGAGCAGAATTACTTCTATAAAGTAGAGGTTATTAATGATTGCAACTTAGCAGGTTTAGCAAGCACCAACAGCTCATCCATTTTATTACAATCGCGTTGGATGTACACTCACTCAACATTATGGTTGACAGAATATGACAAGTGGGATAGCGGTGTGGATAAGTATGAAATAGAAAAATTCAATTGGGATACCCAACAGTGGGAATTAATAAAAACTGTTCCGGGTAACCAGACTTCAACTGACGTTAGTGAATAACATTGTTATTCATGATGTATATGCCCAAAGCCCTGCTCATTGAGTGGGCTTAATTTTTTAACGACTTTGCAATTTTTGTAAATAATAATTACCGTTTACCTGATCGCCAAGCATCATGTAAGTAATGCCCACGTTGTTTATGGCTTTAGAATTGCTGCTGTCTTTCTCTAAAGCCTTTAAAAAATAAGTAAGAGCATTTCTAAAATCTTTTTGCGCAGCAAAGAGTTTCCAATGTTATTTATAGCATCAATATTTCCAGCATCGAGGCCGAGGCTTTTCTTATAAAACACTATAGCCTGATTATAATTACCCATATGGGCATAAGTATTACCCATATTGTAGTAAGCGCTTACAGAAAGAGAATCTAACTGAATAGCTTTTTGTAAAACTGAAATGGCAGAATCGCCTTTACGCCATTCATCAAAATAAACTCCCATGTTGTTATATATCTCCGCATTGTCAGCATCAAACTCAGCCGCTTTACGTAAAGTTTCAATACTCTTATCATACTGTTTATTTTTTCCGTATGCAACACCGGCAGCAATAAAAAAATCGGCTCCAGTAAAGTTTTTGCTACGCATGGCAGCTTCAAAATTTTTAACTGCATTGGCAAAATCATTTTTTTCCTTGTATGCCAAACCCAAATGGTAATAGGCATCGGAATAAGTATTAAGTATAGAAACGCCTTTCTCCAACTGCACTATACTCTTATTTAATAAAATTTGTTTTTTTGATTCATCCTTTTCCTTTAACGCTTGTTCAATTAAAATGGCGCTGCCATAAGCATAGCGAATACGTGCACTTTCGGGGGAAGTTTTTACGTCCTGTTCAAGAAGCGTTAAATTATTTTTCCAATAGTTGTTGCGGGTAACTGTTTTAAATGAAAACAATACACAAACGCCAAGAATAATTACAGCAAGTGATTTATTTTGATTAAACACATCTTTAAATGAAATAGCACCAATTTTTTCTTTAGTGAATCTGACAACTCTTGTCAATAGAAAAACCAGAACTATGCAAAATCCTAACGATGGTAAATACAAAAACCTTTCTGCCATTACAGATTCTATTAAGAAAAAAATATTTGAAGTAAGAGATATGGTTAAAAGAAAAAATAAAATACCAAACGCAAGTGCGCTTCTCTTACCTATATTTTTTAGTGCATAAAAAAGTGCATAAGAAAAAAACAACACCGAGATCAGTACCCCTATATCAGCTAAACCGCGATTAGTAATTTGGTTAAATGAATAATCAAAACTTAAAGGATGAGGAAAGATTAACAAGAGAAGGTATTTGCCCAGAATAAGAATTGCGGTGGCCTTCTGTGTAATAAAATCGGGTGAAGTAACTAATGAATTATTAATGGGAAGTATTTCAGTAAAATTGGTTACGCCACCAAGTACCATGGCCCTGATGATAATATAAAGCAATGCTGAAAAGAAAAAAGGTGAAGATGAAAGAACTGCGGATTTTATGTTTGCATTTTTAAAAACAAAAAGGGTGAGCGGTGCAACAGCCACTATTGTTAATGCACTTTCCTTTGATAGAAGCGCCATCAGGAAAAAAAATGATGATAGAATAAAAGCTGAAATTTTTTTTCTTCCATAATCAATAACCAAAAAGTATAAAGCGAGAATTGAAAAAAGGAAACTTAGCATTTCATCTCTGCCCTTAATATTTGCCACCACCTCTGTGTGAATGGGGTGTGAAATAAAAAGCAGTGTTACAAAAAGGCAAGAAACATTTTATAATCTTTGAATAAAGCACCTAAAAAAATAAAAAGCACAGCAGCACTTAAAGCATATAAAATAACATTTATCCAATGACCAAGATGCGGATTATTGGGAGAAATTTGCCACTCGATGGCAAACATGGCTACTGAAAGTGGTCGATAAAGGCTTTCTTTCCTGTCCCAAAAACCTTTACGATAAGAAGAAGAGAAGATTTCTGGTATTGCTTTTACGCCTTTTATTGTTTGTTTATTGTTGGCAAGCACTGTTGCATCATCAACCGTGTAATCATGAGAGAGCGTGTTGGTATAGAGCAGAAAAGCAAAGCACGCTAAAACTACAGGGAGAATTAAATAAAGGTTACTTTTCTTTGTTACTTCCTGAATATGTTTTTTAGTAGTGTTACCGGCAGGTTTGCTAAAGCTATTTTTTTTTCACACATTTTCTTTTCCCGAAAAATAATTGAAAAGAAAAACAGCAATAAAGAAGAAATCAGATTTTTTTAACAGCAGTTACGTCTAAACTTTCTTCAACTCAAAGGAAGCATCAAAAACACTATTGCCCTTATCGGTGTAGTAGGTGTAAGAAAAATTTTCCCTTAATGCATATGCTCCATGCTCCCCATTTTTATTAACGGCAAGAAAACCTACCTGCTCATCTTTAATATGATTTTTTTTAACGATTCTATGAACAGCTTCTTCAACTGCCTCCTGTGGAGTAGCGCCTTTCCGCATAAGTTCTACAACTAAAAAAGAACCGCAAATTTTTACTACCAATTCTCCGGTACCTGTGGCGCAGGCTCCTCCCACTTCATTATCCACATACATTCCGGCACCAGGTATGGGCGAATCCCCAACTCTGCCATGCATCTTATACGCCCAGCCACTAGTACTGCATGCACCTGAAATATTCTGCTTGTTATCTATAGCCAAAATACCAATAGTATCGTGGTTATGTTCATTTACAACAGGAGTATATTTATTTTCTTTGACCCACTCCTCCCACTCTGCTTTTGCTTTATCAGTAAGTAAATTTTCTGTGTTAAAACCATTTCCTAAAGCAAATTGTAAGGCACCATCACCACTTAGCATAACGTGAGGTGTTTTTTCCATTACCAATCGTGCAACTGAAATTGGGTGGATTATATGCTGTAAAAAAGTAACGCTGCCCGTATTCCCATTTTCGTCCATTATGCAGGCATCAAGTGTAACAAAGCCGTCCCTGTCAGGTCTTCCTCCATAACCTACACTCATATCTTCGGGATCAGCCTCGGGAACCTTTGCTCCCGCTTCAACAGCATCCAATGCGCTGCCATTATTCTTTATAACATGCATGGCAGCCTCAGTTGCTTTTAAATTTTTCCATGTTGCAATCACAAGAGGACTTGCACTTCCTTTCGCAAGAGGAACAACTTTTTTTTCTTTAGAATTATTATTACATGCAATGACAGGAAGAAACAAACTTCCTAATGCGGTAAATGATGTACGTTTTAAAAAATCCTTTCGGGTTAGCATACTTAAAAGTAACGAAGCAAGTATAAGAAAAACTAATTACTTAAAATCGGTAAGCAGTTTTTTTACTTCATCATATAATATTTTTTTCCTTCCATAGTAGTCAATCATACTCCAGCTCGCTCCGGGATAACAATCATTCAACTGCCAGATTAAACTACCCATACATCTCGGTTGAGACTTTAAATGTGCAGTTAATCCCTTCATAACTCCGGTTGCCTGCATTTGGTGACTTAGTTTTACGTACTCAGCAAAATCCTGAGGAATTTTCCCGTACTCTCTTTGCATATAAGCATCAATTACTGCAAATCCTCTTGCATGCTTTTGATGAGCCTTTATTGAACCAGATGCTTTACTGAAATCTTTTTCGTCACAATATGTTTTAATGGTCTCGATTGCAGGCAGGCTTTGAAATCCATACTCACTCATAAACCTTGGAACTTTTTGAACATAATTGTCAAAGGGTTCTCCATCATGCCATACAAACCAATTGTGCGCATCGCCTTCTTGAGTATGTCTTGCATCACCCCTTCCAAATTTTGGTGATGACTCCCAGTAGAAAACATTTGAATTATCTCCAACCGCTTTCGGTAAAATATCTAAAAACAACTTTTTATAACCACTCCAAACTTCAATTCTTTTAGTGAATCGTAATCTGTTTGCCACCCCCAACGGTGCCAACCTTCATTACTTTCGTTATTACCACACCATAAAACAATGCAAGCATACTTATTTAATCTGCGCACCTGGTAATTGGCTTCTTCTCTAACGTTTTCAAGAAAAGATTCATCATACGGATACATGCCGCAGGCAAACATAAAATCCTGCCAAACCATAATACCCTTTTCATCGCACAATCTGTAAAAAATATCTTTTTCATAAACTCCACCACCCCATACACGCAACATATTCATTCCGGCATCCTTTACCTTGGTCAGTAACTCTTCGTATTTGCTGTCATCTGCCCTGTTTAAAAACACATCCTGCGGAACATAATTGGCTCCTTTCATAAAAACAGGTTTGCCATTTAACTTAAAATAAAAACTTGTACCATCGGTATCCAAAGCCTGAACAACTTCAATTGTTCTTACTCCACACTTTATTTCAGATTGAATAGCGCGATCATCATTATCCTTTCCATCAAAAATTAAAGAGTAAAAATATTGCTCACCCAAACCGTTACACCACCATAGTTTTGGATTAGGAATTGAAAAATTGAATGAAAAGTAATTTTCGCCTGAATCAAGTGCTGTTCGCGTGTACACAAATTTATTTCCTGATGTTTTATCAGACAGAGTAAAAAGAAAATCAGATTTAACGACTGAAGAAATATTGACATGTCCTGTTATGTACGCTTTATCGTCTACAATTGAATCGGTTTGCAACGAAGCATCATTCAATGAGAAATAATCGTAAGCCTTAAGTTGAACATCCTGCCAAATTCCGCAGGTTACAAACCGCGGGGCAAAATCCCAACCGTAATGATATTGTGCTTTACGTGTCATTACCCTTTCCTCCCCCGGGTAATTTTTGTGCTGTGTAAGCAATGTATTTTTCTTTACTAACATTTTCAGTGGCATCAAATACTATTTTAATTTCATTATTCTCCGCTATAAGCAAGTTTTTACAATCCACTTTCCATTCTCGAAACATATTATCCGCAACAAGAACCTTGGTTCCGTTTACAAACACCTCGCAATAAGTATCAAGACCTTTAAAAACCAACTCAACAACCTGCATTTGCAAAACACCATCATCAACCTTAAAGTTGCATTTATATTCCCACTGTTGTTGCCCTATCCACTGTAATTTATATTCATTATCGGAAAAAAACGGATCAGGAATTAGTTTATAATTATATAAATCAGTATGAATAGAATTAGGAACGGTGGTATTATACCAATTGTCCTTGTATTTGAATTGCCAGTTATCATTTAAACTCAAAATCATTTGACCATTACTCAAAGCTGAATTTAATAGTAGAAGAAAAAATAAAATTAGATTTCTATTCATAAGTGGATTTATCTAAAATGGCTCAATAAAATAATTACAACAAAATTTACCTTCAGAGCTTAATCGGATAATTCCTTCTTTGTCTACAATATTCTGGTTATGATTTAACCAATCTGTATGCCCCATCCACGGTTCAAGACAAACGAAATCTGCATCTTTTGCTGCCCATATTCCAAAGCTATCGAATCCGTTAAAATTAAAATGCAACCCGTTTGAAGATGCTTTGCTTTTAATTGATATTCGCTCTGACTGTAAATCTTTAAAGACTAAAGCATCCTTGTAAAAAAGACTTTTAGATAACCACAAAACATTCGTATTGCACAGCACATATTCCTTTTGTCCGCTTAACAATCCATCCAGCAAAAGATATCTTGATGCGTTTTCCTGTTTATCAAATTCTAAATAATAATCGTCATAATTTTCTGAGTCATGCAATGGAACTCTAAACGCTGGATGGCCACCTACAGAAAAATACATTTCTTCACTACCTATATTTTCAATTTCAAATTTTGTTTCAACTTTATTATTAAACAAAGTGTATGAAACGTAAAAATTAAAGCAGAAAGGATAGTTGTCTGTAGCGGTATTCTGTTGTAATAAATATTGAATGTGATTTTTTGACTGGTCGCTAATCACAAAAGCTGAATCTCTTGCAAAGCCATGTCGTGATAATTCAAATGGTTTATTGCTATAAAAGAAAGTATCACCTTTAAGCTGACCAACAATGGGGAAAAGTAGAGGAGCGTGCTTAGTCCATTCCCTTCCTGCCTGCCACATATATTCAAGGTTTGTATGTTTTGAAAAAACACTTTGAAGTTCAGCACCCTGCGCTGATGAGAGAATTTTCAAAAAATCATTTTCAAGTGTCTGCATAAATTATAATGAAGCCAGTTTTTCTTTCATGGATTTTATCATCTCAGCATCTACCAATCTCTTTTGATATTCGTTATAATTAATAATACTGCCCAAATTAATATTGTTATTCCTAAAAAAGTATGTTGCTCTCTACAGATTTTTTTTGCTGATGCATGAAAATGATGAATCTTGGTTTTAAGAGCCAGCTCCAGAATATTTTTGTCTGTAACACCACTGCCAGCCATAATATTTATTTTGCCATTAGCTTTTAACTGTAATCTGTGAATCAATTCTGCTCCGTCAATGGCGGTTTGCCGGTGACCAGAGGTAAGAATGGTATGACATCCTGCACTGATAATATCTTCCAATGCCTGAAAAGGATCGTTAGCCATATCAAATGCGCGATGAAAAGTAACATGCAGTGGGTAAGCAAGTTTTACTAATTCTTCTGTCTTTTCCACATCAACTTCTCCGTTATCATTTAACAAACCTATTACAATTCCATCAAACTTTAATTTTTTTGCAATGGCAATATCTCTTTTCATTTGCTCAAACTCATCTGCTTCAAATAAAAAATCACCACTGCGAGGACGAATCATTACATGAATAGGGAGAGAAATTTTTTTACGACCCACTTCCATTAAACCATAAGAAGGGGTCGTCCCGCCTTCGGCAAGGTTTGCGCAAAGTTCAATCCTGTCGGCACCGGCATTTTGTGCAACAATAGCAGCCTGAACAGATTCAACACAAATTTCTAATAGTGCAGATGCCATAATCAGGGAGAAAATTATTTTTTGCTATTGATATAGTTTATCAGATCGGACTTACTGCTTGAAAAATTAAAAGCATCCTTTATCTTCAGGTAATTTTCCTTATCAATACAAAAATCGTAAGCATATTTTGCAAGTTCCAACTTCCCGCTTTCAAAATTCATTGTCTCTACAATTCTTTTTATTTGAACAGCCTTGAAACACTTCCCTGACATTACAATTTGCTTAGCAACCTGCAACATCAAACTTGCACCTGATTCCTTCTTTATAGAAACAATGTATTCGTCCATTTGCGCGGGAGTAATTTCGCATGGAGGTGGTGGTGGCGGAAGTACCTCGGGCTTTTTCAGCACCGAAGTTTCGCAAAAAGTTACCCACTCTTCTCTGTATGGCTGATGAGTAAAAACCTGGGCGATGTATTTATAATTCTCTATGTCATAACATTTGAATATGGCGTCTTTCAAAAACAGCAACCGCATTTTTTCAAGCTCAAAAACAAAACTCATTTTAATTAGTTGAGAAGCAGAAAAACAATGTGTGCGGCACAAGCGCTCAGAAATATTTTTACGTTGATCATCTGTCTCCGCATTTAGCAATGGCTTAATCATCATTGGCAAATCAACATCTGCTATGGGTAAGTTACAACCCTTTTGACCTGTGTAATTATCACACAAAGGGAAACTTAAATTTTCGGGATACCATACACTATGTTGTGGTGGAGTATTATGTGCCGGATAGTTCTGCATAAAATTGTATAACCTAAAAATTAAACTGTTGGTTTTAAAAGCATCTAACACATCATAAAAATTATTTTTATCAGCAGTGGCTTCATAAACTGAAGTTGCGTAAGAATACCTGTGCTCATCAAACTTAAATGCCAAAACAATTTGCTTAACCTGTTTACTGGTAAAACACCTCCCTGCAATAAAACTTTTTGCGTACTCTAACTTAGCCTCTTCTGTTCGCATGGAAATAACTGTATTAACATGCGACTGAAATTCACCTGCAGGAATAGGTTGATTGCAAACCTGCGCTGAAGTATTATGGCTAAGGTAAAAGAAGATTAATAAGGCAGCAATATATTTAGTCATACTGGTTATGATCAAATAAAAAGTATTAAATATTAAAAATGGCCTTTAATTCTGTTGCTTCTGCTGGTTTCATTTTTCCGGCAAGTATTAATGCAAGTTGCCTTCTGCGTAGTGCGCCATCAAATCTTTTTTCTCCTCTTCGGTTTCAGCAATACACTCTGGCACATTAATAGGGTTGCCAAGCTGATCAACAGCTACGAAAGTGTAAATGGCTTCGTTGCATTTTTTTCTTTCGCCTGTGTTATTATTCTCCACCCACACATCAATAAAAACTTCCATGCTTGATGTAAATGCACGAGATACTTTAGCGTGCATGGTAACAATCTCGCCCAATTTAATAGGCTGATTAAACGACACATTATTTACCGATGCGGTAACAACAATTCTTCCGCAATGGCGATGCGCGCTTATGGCTGAACATATATCCATCCAATGCAATAAACGGCCTCCCATAAGGTTACCAAGTACGTTGGTATCGTTAGGCAATACAAGTTCTGTGTTAATTGTTAAACTTTCTTTTGATGTCTTTGATTTCATAATGGTAATATATCGAATGTTTACGAATTTGCGAATTACGCTACTAATTAGCTCTTGAAATTTAATTTATTACTAATTGCATTATCGACAGTTTAATTTATGTAGCCCCTATAGGAATCGAACCTATATCTTGAGTTCCGGAAACTCACATTCTATCCATTGAACTAAGGAGCCAGTTTTTATTATAAATTTAAAATTACACCGGCACGAAGATAGTTTTTAGCTTGCCGCTACTTCCGATTTAGCTAAAATGTTTTCTAACAAATTATTTACCTGATTAACACTCTTTATTCCGTTAAAGGTTATGCTTAGCTTGTCTTTGTCTTGCTTCATTTTACATTGTGATGGATTATTTTTTACATAATTTATTATTTGCATAAACACGGCAGAGTTATAAAGATGAGATTGAGGATTTGATACCAAATAGGTCTTTAGACTATGATGCTTGAGGATAATTCTCTCAATACCTAATCGTTTTGCTTTCCAACGCATACGCAATGTTTCAAATAATTCAAGCACTTGGCCTGGTATAGGACCAAATCTGTCCTTTAGCTGATTTTCAAATTCTTCAAGCTTCTGCTCTGTTTCAATATCATCAATTTCCTTATAAAGATTTAATCGTTCTACAATACTCTCAACATACTCGGTAGGAATTAATATTTCCAAATCTGTCTCTATCTGGCAATCGCTTACAAAAGGCTTTGACTCATCTACAGGAAACAAATCTTTAAAATCAGTCTCTCGTAATTCAGCCAATGCTTCGTCCAAAATCTTATGATAGGTTTCAAAGCCAATCTCAGTAATAAATCCACTTTGCTCTCCACCCAATAAATTTCCAGCACCGCGTATATCCAAATCGCGCATACTAACCTGAAAACCCATTCCTAAATCACTGTATTCTTCAATAGCTTTTAACCGCTGACGAGCTTCGGGCGTAAGTACCGTTGCTGGCGGTGCAAGCAAGTAACAAAATGCTTTTTTGTTTGAACGCCCTACCCTACCACGCATCTGGTGTAAATCACTCAACCCAAAATTTTGTGCTTGGTTAATGATGATGGTGTTTGCATTTGAAATATCTATACCTGATTCGATAATTGTTGTTGCCAGTAAAACATCAGCATCGCCATCAATAAACTGCATGAGCACTTCTTCCAATTGGTCGCCTTCCATTTGCCCGTGTCCTATAACCACTTTAACATCAGGGCAAAGCTTGCGTAATAAATCAGCCATGTCATGAATATCGGTAACACGGTTATGTACAAAAACACTTGCCCTCCACGTGATACTTCGTAATTAATAGCATCACGAATTACTTTTTCGTTAAACACATGCACTTCAGTAGTTACAGGATACCGGTTTGGGGGTGGTGTGTTAATGATAGACAAATCGCGCGCGCCCATTAAAGAAAACTGCAATGTGCGGGGTATAGGTGTAGCCGTTAAAGTTAACGTGTCAACATTTAATTTAAAAGATTTAATTTTTTCCTTTGATGCAACACCAAACTTTTGCTCCTCGTCAACAATCAACAAGCCTAAATCACGAAATTTAATATCCTTACTTAACAAACGATGAGTACCAATAATAATATCAATCTTTCCTTCCTCTAATTTTTTAATGGTTTCCTTCTGTTGAGCAGATGATTTAAAACGATTGATGTAATCTATCTGACAGGGAAAATCCTTAAGCCTCTCTTTGAAAGTACGATAGTGCTGCAATGCAAGAATAGTAGTAGGAACAAGTATAGCAATCTGCTTACTATCGCTTACCGCTTTAAATGCCGCACGAATGGCAATTTCTGTTTTACCAAAACCTACATCACCACAAATCAGTCTGTCCATAGGCGATGACAATTCCATATCCTTCTTTACATCGCGTGTTGCTTTAATCTGGTCTGGCGTGTCCTCGTAAATAAAAGAGGCCTCCAACTCGTTTTGTAAATACGTGTCGGGGAGCGTATTGAAAACCTTCCTGAGCTTTTTTTTTTTTGCATATAAGGCGATCAGGTCTTTTGCAATATCCTTTACTTTCTTCTTAGTTTTTTTGCTTTAAGGATGCCCATGCCGTTGATCCGAGCTTATTAAGCGAAGGTGCAGCGCCATCCTTACTAGAATAGCGAGCTATACGATGCAGAGAGTGTATGCTAATATAAAGTATATCATTATCTTTATATAACAACCTTATCGCTTCTTGTTGTTTGCCGTTTACCTCCAGTTTTTCTAACCCGCCAAACTTACCCACACCGTGATCAATGTGAGTAACATAATCTCCAGGCTTAAGCGAGTAAAGTTCTTTTAAAGATATGGCTTCGCTCTTAGTATAATTTTTCTTTAAGCGAAAACGATGGTAGCGATCAAAAATCTGGTGATCTGTATAAAAGGCAATTTTTAAATCATTATCAATAAAGCCCCTGTGCAAAGAAGTATAAACAGGGTAAAACTTCACCTCTCTATCCTGCTGCTGCGATTTAAATTTTATGTCTTCAAAAATTGCATAAATGCGCTCAACCTGTTTGGCAGCATCGCTAAAAATAAAATTCTGAATTTGTTGCGCTTGATTGGTCAACAAATTTTCCGCAAGGAGGTTAAAGTTTTTATTGAAAGATGGCTGAGGTGATTGACTAAATTGGATTACTTCATCGGGTTGATAAAAATTTTTAATCCCGAACTCAATCTTTCTAAATGATTCCAAATGTTGTTTTACATCATCGGCACTTTCAAAAACCTCTTCAGAAGATTGTACTTCCATTCCATCCGCATTAGTAAATTTCTCTTCATTAAACTGACTAATAGTTTCCAGATTTTTTTCGATGTACTGAAAACAGTATTCAAAATCGCGGCTCCAGAAAACGGTTTGCTCAGATATAAACTTAAAAAATGACTCAACACCCTGCTTAGCTAATTGCTGTTGTACATTTGGCATAATGGTAACAAAGTGCATGTTCTTTTCGCTCAATTGCGTAATGGTTTCAAATGAACGAATGCTCTCTATTGTATTACCATTAAATTCTAGGCGATATGGTAGTTCATTTGGCAAATGAAAACACATCTACTATTCCTCCGCGTATAGAAAATTGTCCTGGTTCAAACACAAAATCACAACGTTCAAATCCATTTTCGGTCAAAAATTCATTTATAAAATCAATCGTAATATTATCACCAACACGCGCTTCAATCGTATTTTTTTCTAAAGTATGTTTGGTGATAACACGCTCATGCAAAGCATCGGGATAGGTAACAATAATGTAAGAATCGTGCTTATTGATATAGCTCAAAACTTCGGCACGCAATAAGATGCTAGTGTTATCAAGCGCATCTAACTTATATGATTTTTTAAAAGATGATGGAAAAAAGAATGCCTGATTCTCGCCAAGCATATTTTCTAAATCATTAAAAAAGTATAAAGCCTCCTCCCTGTCTGGCATAACAAGAATGGTAGGCTGCGGTTGCAGTTGGTAATATCCAGCCAGATAAAGTGCAGGCGCAGAGCCCGACATTCCATTGAGAAAAACACTTTTTTTATTGTAAGAAAAAGCAGTGTGCAGTTCTTTTAACTTGCTTGATGATTTTACTTTTTCTAAAATTGAATTTAAGTCCACAAAAAATATTGAGATTGATGATTAATGAGCAGTTAAAATAAAACATGAAAGCCGGAAACGCTGCTATGCAGAATTTCCGGTGATAAGTTTGGCGAAAATAATTTTTATTGAGCTAAAAATTGTTAAAAGCGAAAAGAACAGTTGTTGTTTGACAGTTATTTGTTTACTAAAAAATTTAGATTTGCGCCTCCTAAACGGAGAGTTGTCCGAGTGGTTTAAGGAGCACGCCTGGAAAGTGTGTATGCCTCAAAAGGGTATCGAGAGTTCGAATCTCTCACTCTCCGCAGAAAATCTTTCGTTTTACTTTCATTTGGAGTTTGCGGACAGTAATATGTTGCTAAATCTTACTAAAAGCACGACAGGATTACAAAACAAAAAAGCCGTAATTACTTACAGCTTTTTGTACCCGGGGCGGGAATCGAACCCGCACGACCGTTTAGGGTCACAGGATTTTATTCCGAAATCATAAACCCGAAATCCGCAATTCTTTTTTGGTCCCATAGCTCAGCTGGATAGAGCAACTGCCTTCTAAGCATTAGGTCATTGGTTCGAATCCAATCAGGATCACTTAAGTCTCATTAAAAGTTTTTTAAGGATTTTCTTTATTTGCATCCATTCTGCATAAAAATGGGTACTAACTAGCCGTTTCTATTTTGAAGCCCCACCTATACATATTAAGACGAAGGAATATCTCATTTTGAACTTCGTTGGTTTTGTTTCAGAAACAGTATCCAATACCAACTTTAAATCCAGCGCTGTTTATCAAAAAATCATTAGTGTCCTCTTTACTTTCCTCCAATAATTTTAAATGTTTAAACCAGAATCCGCTTTCTATGCATAAGTTTTTGCAGGTATATGATAAAATGCATTTAGCATCTAAATTGGATTGTTTCAAAGAAATAACACCTCCTTCATTCATCCAGGTTTTAACCTTTGGCAGATAAGTAAAGCTAATATCTCCTTTTAAAGATAGCTTGTCATTCAAATGGTAAATCTCTGCCAATCCAAAAGTAGGCAAAGGTTGTTGTTGTTTCCAGAATTTTTCAAATGTTTCTTTAATAGGGCTATCTTCGGCTATTTCTGCATCAACATAAAACTTTAGTCTTTCATAAAGAACAGCGGTTCGGATATATAAATTATGATTCCCTTTTTTGTGTACACGAGCATCCATACCCATTCAAAGCTTTTGAATGTGGTATTTTTAATGTCGGCTTTAGAGTTAGCAACCAAAAGTGTACCGTTATACCATGTTTCTTTTTTCAAGTACTTACTCCCCTTAAAAACGCTCTCGCAATAAGAAAATAAAAACAGGTTTTTCTTTTTAATATCTGCATTAATGCATATCCCCGGTCTTCCCCTAACTCTTTATTCCGAGGTCTTTATTCAGGTCCAAGGGTGTGCCTAAAAAAGAAAATTCTCTTACCTGAATATACCCTCTCTCTGAAAAAGAATTGCAGGAAAAGGCAGAGATGGTAAAACTCAAATTTTTATCCTCAATGCTTGTCTGGCCGTTTGCCAAAGACCAACTTGAAATAATAAATAAGAATACTAATATTTCAAATAATGGTAATTTGTAAGAGCCTACTTTCAAAATTTTTAGTTTTTGATTTCCCTTAACTTAACATCATTTATTAAAACGATTTTTCCCTCTTTAATTTCAATCAGTTTCTCATCTTTAAAATCACTAAGTGTTCTAATGAGTGATTCGGTAGCTGTGCCTGCAATACTGGCTAAATCTTCGCGTGAAAAGGACATACTGTATGGGCTTTGAGATTCAGCTTTTTTAAATCGTTTTTGCAACAACAATAAGGCGCTTGCTACTCTTTTTCTTACTGAGCTATAGGCAAGATTTAAGAGTTGGTTTTGCTTTTCGGTTACGTTATGCGTAAGCAATTGGACAAATTTTTTGGAGATTTCTCTATTGTTAAATATTTGTTCAACAAAATCTTCTTTGGGTATAAAAACTATTTCAACATCTTCAATTGCCTGCACGCTTTCGTTATAATCATGCTCCTCAAGTAATGAGGTGTATCCAAAAAAATCGCCTTCGTTTAAAAGCGATATTATAAGTTCCTTCCCGTACTCATGTACTTTATAAACTTTCAGCTTACCTTTATTCAAATAAAATAAACCGCGTGGAATATCTCCTTCTCGGTAAACGTGTTCCTTCTTTCTAAAAATTTAGTTTTTCTTGCCTTCAGTAAATTTTTTTAAAGCATCATCACCGGATATATCACCAATTAAACCTCCAATACCATCTGAGTACTTGCATATTCTTTCTTTATTGAATCGGCTTTACGCAGGCGGCTTTCAACAGCATTAAGTAATTCAATCTTATCAAAGGGTTTGGTAATGTAATCATCCGCACCCATTTCCATTCCTTTTCGCATATCACTTCGTTCTGCTTTGGCAGTTAAAAAAATAAATGGAATGGATGATGTTTTGCTGTCTTTGTTGAGCATGTGCAATACGCCATAACCATCCAGCACCGGCATCATAATGTCGCAGATAATTAAATCGGGGATAGATTTTTTTACCTCTTCCACACCTTTTTTTCCATCAGGAGCGGTAGCTACCAGGTAACCTGCAAGTTCAAGAATTTCGGCAGTGTTTTCACGCACTTCCTTGTTATCTTCAATTAATAATATTTTTTTCATTTCAGTTTTGGGTATTTTCAAACTCAATAATGAATGTACTGCCTTTATCTAATTCACTTTCAAAGGTTATATTTCCATTTAGCAATTGAGCATAATTGGCAACTATGTTTAAACCTAATCCTGTGCCCTGAATATTGGTAGCATTTTGAGCACGAAAGAATCGTTCGAATAAATGCTTTTTGTCTTCGCTACTTATTCCAATACCTTCATCCTTTACTTTAATTTTTGTTATTGAATTATTATTTGCTGTTTCTACCGTTATGCTTTTGCCATCGGGTGAAAATTTAATGGCATTTGAAATAAGGTTTATTAAAATATTACGGATTAATTTTGGGTCGAGAATTGCCAATTCATTACCGGAATGTTTGTAATTGATTTTTTGTCCGTGTCTTAAAAGAGCATTCATTTCGCTCACCACATCTGCCGCTAGCTGCTTAATATTAAAGCTGCGGAATTCGGCAATTACTTTTCCTTCTTCAATTTTGCTGATGGAAAGAAAATCGCTGAGTATGTCGTTAAGATTGTTTACACCTGATTTAATACGTTCTATATGGCGGCTGCGTTTTTCCTGTTGTTCGGTTTTGTTGTATTCCTCTATAAGTGATGCCGAAGAAAGTATGGCAGTGAGCGGAGTGCGAAACTCGTGCGATGCCATTGAAAGAAATCTCGATTTTAGTTCATTGAGTTCTTTTTCTTTTGTAAGCGCTTCGCTAAGTTCTTTTTGATTGCTCTAATTGATTGAGTGCTTCTTCCATTTGGGTACGTTCTTTTACCTTACCCTCCAATTTTTTCGTTGGTGGTGCGTAACTCTTCCGTTATGGTTGCAAGTGTATGCTGCTGCGTGAGCATTTGGTTTCTATTTCTCCTTCGGGTAATGTCAATTACAAAAGCAATAACATGTCTTTCTTCTTCAAACTTAAAAGGTGTAAGACTTATTTCAACCGGAAACTCAGTGCCATCTTTCGCTGTGCAAATAAGTCTAACCCAATACCCATACTTCTTTTGTGTGGGTTTCACTGAAATTTGCCCTGGTGTTCTTGGTGCGTTAAAGAATATCTCTTGGGTATGAGTCTCTATTTTTTCTCCATACAACTCATTAGGTTCGTATTGAAATGCCTGAAGTGATGCAGGATTCATTAAAATTATTTCGCCAATGCTGTTAACCACAATAATGCTTTCTGTGGCATTTACAAATAATGCCTCAAGCAGGTTTTGCTTTTCTTTATTTTTCATAAAAAAATATGCCTGCTAAGGTATTTGTTTTGCCTGAAGAACCTACGCCTGTTTGTGGTTGGTATTGATACCAATTAAAGAATAGAGCGGGCAGATACCTATAGCGCCCGACAAAAAAACCGGTATGCCCAAGGCAGCCCATATACTGTTGGCAACAATACCAACTGATACAATTATAATTCCAATAAACATGCGGATAACTCTGTCATCCATTCCTGCATTTGCTTTCATTTTCTTTGATTTTGGAGTCAAAGCTAATTGCTTTGCATTGGAATTGATTATGGCGAAGGTCGGCTATTGATATGATTTTTATCAGGAAAAGGGAATCCTTTTAAAATCTGAGTTACCAATCTTTATTTCTGAAATTTTTTAGTGAAATTAGTAGCGGAATTACAATCCAACAGAGCAGGATTGTAATAGAAAAAATTATTCCTTTTGAGTTTCCAAAAAAATCCATAAACAATGCGCCTGTATAACCCAAAAGAGCTGCGTGGTCAAGTTTTAATAAAATTAGTATCCGGGTAAGATCAATTGGATTTAGAGCCGACAATGCTATCATTATTTTTTCGATTGGATAGTCGTTAAGCTGAAACATAATTAATAAAACAATGGCATCGTAAAATGATAGCAAAAAACACCCACGTAATTATTGCAGTGCCAATTCCTTTGGCTTTATCTCTGGTAGCAACAGAAGCTAGCATAGCCAGTGAAACAAACACAGCAGTGAGAATAATTCCACTTACAATAAAGAGGAATGATGTGTATGAAAAATTAATAATGGAGAGGGGAACAGCAACACCAATTAAAAATGCACTTATAAGTGCCAATGAAACACCCAAATAAAGAGCTAAAAACAAGGTGTTTCTTTTGATTGGATGTGACAATAAAAGTTCTATGAATTCCGCATTATTATAAAGATAAATAGTACTGTAAATTATACTCATTAAAGGTATCAGTATTAAAATTACGTTTAAAAGTGTAAGCATACCTTTATCAGATGAATCCTGAAGGCTGAAAACACTAAGTGATATGATTAATAGGAGTAAGGTATAAACTAATGCTACTTTACTACGAAGAATATCAATAAGTATGTACCTGAATATCTTTAACACGCTGTCAGATTTTTTATGTAGTACGCTAATGCTCGACCGAGCTTATGCTGTTGGGTTTCTTCTAAGAGTTGAATTATGCCTTTTTTAAATAGTACTGTACCATCTTTGAAATAAACAAGTGTATTGGCGACATCGTCTAACTCACTTAATATATGTGAAGTAATAATTATGGTTTTTCCCTTATTGCGTTCGGAAATAATTTTTTCTCTTAATATATCTGCAGAAATGGGGTCAAGCCCAGCGGTAGGTTCATCAAGCAAAATAATCTGTGGATTAAAAAGAAATGCAATGCATGCACTAACCTTTTGGCGTGTCCCACCGGAAAGTGTGCTCATACGTTTACTAAAGATGCTGGGAGGGCATAAAATCTGCCAAAAGATTTTGAAATATTTTTAGCCTCAATCATGGTTTATATGGAAGCATAACAGGGGTGCCATCTTTAACTAGTTCTGGAATGATTACCGGAAGTGCTTTTTCTGTCTTATCCATGATTGTTACAATAAAACTACGCATAAATATGGAAGCTACGGGTGAGTTTTCAATAATAACAGAGTATAAACTGATGGGTCTGAAGGAATATCACCAAATCCATCTTTATTGATATCGTAACCTTCGTATTTGTCCCAGTAATTTAATTCGATTTTGTTGAGCATAAGCGAACCATTTGTTGAGACATCAAAAGTATTGGCAATAAAATTATTTTTTTGACAATGTTTTCATTACAGCTTGCCTGCATACGCATGGCAAAGCCGTTGCGTAAAAAAAATGATTACTTGAAATGTCTAACCTGTTTGACCCTTCTATAAAAATTCCAGTGGTATTATCTGAAAATTTGTTGTTGGATATCTTTCCGTCAGAAATTTCTTTTAGTAGCAAACCATAAGCCGAAGCTCCAGTATTATTGGTAAAAAGATTATTGGTCATTGTAATATTGTGTGAAAACATTACTGCTACACCTGCTCCATTTTCAATAAAACGGTTAAATAAGTATGCGTCATCATTGCTAAACATAAAGTGTAAGCCATAACGTATGTTGTATGCGCTATAGTTATTTACTATTTGTGAATTGGTAACAAATTCAAAATAGATTCCATCCCTATGCCCTTCAATGTTATTTGCTGTAATACTTGCTTTATCACATTTCCATAAATGAATTCCGTTGCCGGTATTTTGCTCCTCGTGTGGATTGCCTCTTATAAGATTATTACGAACAATAAAGTTTTTACAATTTGAAATGTGAATAGCAAAATGCGAATTAAGAATGGTATTTTTCTCAATCACAAAGCCACCAGCGTCAACTACTTTAATGGAGGCAAAATCGTTCATTGTTGAGCTGCCAGAATTCCGAAAGGTAAATCCGCTAACTACAATACCAGAAGCCGAAAGGGTTAAAATCTCATACTTTAATTCTCCATCAAGAATGGCACTTGTTGCCCAAAAGAACTAATTTTTTGTGATGGTAATATTCCCTTCTTTATAAACACCGCCATTAACAACAATGGTGTCGTGTAGGTTGGCTATGGCTATGGCATCTTTTATTTTTTTAAAACTTAAATTTTTTCCAACTTCTATTTTGGAAGAAAGTAAAGTGGTATTTAAGAGAGATAAAAAACTGATAAGAGTGAAAAATATTTTTCGCATTAATTAACTGTCGATAAAATTTGCTCCCATGAAAGTGTTTGTTCTGCAAAGGGAATTGTTTTTAATGCCTCATCAGATGTTTTAAAGCCAGCTATACCGCTATTCATAGGAGATCGTATTTTATCATTCATTACCATTACAGCATTTTCTACATCAATTAATTCACCGTTATTGTTATAAATGGCTATGAGTTTTCTGCTTACAATAATTTTATTGTTATCATCCTTCCGAAGCCAGTTAATCATACAAATAACATCGTCATATTTATATATTCTTCCTTTAGAGGTTATTAATTCAGCTCCAAATTTTGTGTCGGCAACGGGCATTTAAAAAACTGCAAACATCTTTTTCCCACTTTGAGAGGTTCAGCCGTGTACTGCATGCTACAGTTATCAGTAATAGCAGAACAAATAAATGTATCTCATAAAACTTATTTCTTTTACTTCTATAAACCAAATTGCGGCTGAAATAATAACGGCACCCACTATTATATAACCACCTACATCAGGCATCGAGTATGCATCAAAGTTTAACAGTTGCTTGTGTCCAAGTATTGGTGGCTGATATACCAATCCAGGCACTTTAATTGGTGCTTCGGGATTAAGGTTGTGTCCATAATCGTAACCCCACTGATAAAAATCGTAGATAGCAAGCACTCCACCTATTGCAGATATAACCAAATAGCTGAATAACAGTTTGCGGCTTGCGGTTACTGAAATAGCCAAACCATAAACAACAAAAGCTGCTACAACATATATTAAGTATGAAAACTCCGGAAACATTTCAACACTGATTTTTTTCATACCTATGTAATGATTTAACCCGTTGATGATATCCACATCACCAGAAAGATTATTCAACCATATTTTCATCACGAGCCCTTCGGGATATTGAGGAGCAAACAAATCAATACGCCATACAGGAAAAAAATACGCTGTTATTATGCATAATGATGCAACGGCAATAATAATCCGCGATGATGTTTTAAGTTTTTTCATATTTAGGATCTAGTTGCTTATTTATCAGCCGGTGGCAGAAGCACTGCATCAATAACATGTATTATTCCATTTGATGCCGGTATGGATGCTACAATATTTGCAGTATTGTTAACCATTATTTTTCCATCTTTTACTGAGAGTGTAATATCTTTCAAGTTAGCTTGATTGATGGTTTGCCCGTCTTGCATCATGTCGGTTTTAAAAACACCAACGGATACATGATACTCCAAAATGTTTTGTAATGCTGCTTTGTTTTCAGGCTTCATTAAGTCATCCAGGTCTCTTTCGGAATTTTATTGAATGCTTCGTTGGTTGGAGCAAACACCGTAAAGGGTCCTGCATTACTCAGGTCATTTACATACTCAGCCTGCTTTAGTGCAGATACTAAAGTTGTATGGTCGGGTGAACCCACTGCAATTTTTACTACATCCTTTTGCGATTCGTCATCAACCACAGCTTCCTGCCCGCCCATTTGTGCTGTGTTTTCCTCTAAAGCAGGCTGACTTGCATTTTCATTTGAAGATTGATTACAGGAAATTAATCCGCTAATCAACATAATTGCTAAAATTTTTTTTGCCTTCATTTTTTTTTGGATTTTTAAATCCTGCTGTAAGCCATCCTGTTTTACACAGGATGGCAGCAGCAAGACGGTTTACTTAAACTACAAATAAAACTTCTTTTCTTGTGAATTAATTTATTAAGGAGTAGATGCAGGTTTGTTGGTTCCGGTACTAAATGATAAAGGTATATTAGAACCAGTTGGACTTATGCGTATATAACCTTGCATTTCCTGGTGCAGTGCCGAACAAAAATCGGTACAATACATTGGGAAAACGCCAACTCTATCGGGCTTCCAAACAAGTGTTTGTGTTTCGCCCGGCATAATAAGCAACTCAGCATTGTTAGCACCCTTTACCGCAAAGCCATGTGGCACATCCCAGTCTTGTTCAAGATTTGTCACATGAAAATAAACCACATCACCCATTTTAACTCCTTCAATATTATCAGGAACGAAGTGAGAGCGAATAGATGTCATATAAACATGTACTTCGTTTCCTTTACGTTCAACTTTAGCTTCCTTTTCACCTTTGGCTAAATACGGGTGTTGATTTTCTTCAATCTTATAAATTTTAGCTGAGTTTTTCATCAATACCTCTGCCGGTATTGCCTCTGCATAGTGTGGCTCACCAATGGTTGGAAAATCTAAAATGAGTTTCATTTTTTCTCCGCTTATATCATATAACTGTGCACTTTGTGTTAGCTCAGGCCCGGTAGGTAAATAGCGGTCTTTGGTAATTTTGTTGTAGGCAATAACATATTTACCCCATGGTTTTTTCGTTGGCCCACCGGGTACACATAAATGTCCTACTGAGTAATAAGTTGGAACACGATCAACAACAGAAAGGTCGCTTAATTTCCATTTTACAATTTCTGAAGAAACAAAGAAAGATGTGTAAGCATTTCCATCGGCATCAAACTCAGTATGTAATGGACCGAGTCCGGGCTTTTTAACTTCTCCATGCAATACAGCATCATATTTCAAAACAGGGATGCCTTCGTAAGCGCCATCAAAATTTTTAGCAGCAATAGCCTCCTGAATTTTAGTAAAAGAAAATACAGGTATAACAGCGGCAAGCTTTCCACTACCAACAATGTACTCTCCTGTTGGGTCAGTATCACAACCATGTGGTGATTTTGGGCATGGCATAAAATAAACCATGTCAGGGCATTCTTTCGGATCAAGCATTAAAACTTCTTTCTCTAAAGTTGAGATTGCTGAATGTGTTTTTTCATTATAAATATTATGCGTATAAGCCACGCTTCTTTTTTCCGCCTTGCCTGCTTTCACAAATTCTTCGGCTTTTTTCCAGTTTACTGCCATTACAAAGTCTTTATCTTTTTGTGTTGAATTTACTTCAAGCAATGTGTTTGCTCTTTCAGAGTTATAGCAGCTAAAGAAGAACCATCCATGCGATTTTCCTTTTCCTGCACGAGCTAAATCAAAGTTTACACCGGGCAGTAAAATCTGAAAAGCTATTCCCATTTTACCACTTTCTTTATCCACATTTATAAAGCTAACCGTGCCTCTGAAATTTTCTTTGTAAGTGTTTATAGGCACATCGGTATTGTTATCCATAGGCACACTAAACCGTGTACCGGCTACAACGTACTCAGTATTCTCTGTAATAAACGGTGATGAGTGATTACCACCACTGTTGGGTATTTCAATAATTTCTACAGTACGAAATGTCTTTAAATCAATACGCGCAATGCGGGGTGTATTGTTAGCGTTGCCAAAGGCCCACCTGCCGTCATGTATGCCATCGGTTGTTGACAATGCAGGATGGTGCAAGTCATCCCATGGAACAAAACCGTGAGATGTGTTGAGCATGGGTTTGGTTTCATCGTTAAATCCATACCCCTTTTCAGGATCAACAGAAAAAACTGGTATGACTCTGAATAACCTTCCCGAAGGCAAGCCATAAACACTCATTTGACCGCTGAAACCTCCCGATACAAAATTGTAAAATTCATCATACTTGCCGGGCGCAACGTATGATTTAAATGCAGCATCGCCTGAAGTTGCCGATGTAACATTTTTTGGCTTGCATGATTGCAAGTAAAGGGATGCCGAAATTACTATTGCATACGGCATTACTTTTTTTAATTTAACTGACATATGTTTTGGGTGTTTAATTTTAATAATATTATTTATCAACATTTTATTTAACTCCGTCATTTTGCCTCATATACTCATATATATGCCTTGCATCGTCATCAGACAATCCCTGATTGGGCATTCGAACCAAACATTCTTCTAACATTCCTTTTGCAATTGCATCCTTATCAAGCATTTCGTTAGGATTAGTACTAAAGTTCATAACCCATTCGGCAGTTCTTCTTTTGGTTACATCCTTCCATCCTGGTCCTACCAGTTTCTCTTCTGTTAATCTGTGACAGGAAGAGCACTTAACATCATAAATTACTTTACCGGCATCAGCCATTTTAATATCAAGTGTCGCCCCTAATTCAACATTGGTAAATTTTCCTATGCCTTTAGCATCTTGTGCTGCTTTGTCTGCATCCGTATCTTCAGCTTTTATCAGCATTATCAATTTTGATGCATCAACTTTTTCTTCTTTTTTGGAGGGTTCGAGTTGGAGCAGCTAAAATTGTAATTCCTAATGTTAGCAACAGACTAAATGTTGTAAGGGTGTTTTTAATTGAAGTGTTCATATTTATTAAGTCTTTTAATTACGCCACAAAGGAAATATGAGACTTAATTCAGACATAATTATCTGATATGATAGAAATCAGTTTTTTACATGATTATTATTGCCTTAAACTGAAAGGTGGTGGATGATGGAGAAAATACTTTTGTGTCATGTTTTCAAGATCATGTGAATATGCAATAAGAATTGTAGTTTTTTTAACTAATCAAAGCGATAGCAACAATTATAAGAGTGTAACTGTTGTTGCAAAAAAAGTATCAACGCCTTATTCTTATACTTCAAAAATATTACTAAAGCTTAGTGCAGCCGGCATTGTGGAAAGCACCAAGGGAAAATTTGGAGGATATTATATTGAAGAGAAAAATAAGAATCTGATAACCTTGTCTGACGTAATAAAAGTTATTGATGGAGAATCTGTTTTTAAAACCTGCGTATTAGGTTTTCCTAAGTGTTCAGATGTAAAACCATGTGCATTGCATCACAATTTTAAATTTTTGCGAGATGAACTGAACAATAAGATATCATCCATAAAGATTTTAGATTTAAAGATGTAAATTAGAAACAGAAAAAATTATGCAATTTAAAACCATTATTGAGCCGTTTAAAATTAAATCGGTTGAACCTATTTCAATAAGCACTGAAGCCGAACGTGTAAAATATCTTGAAGCAGCACACTACAATCCTTTTTTGTTAAAAAGCCAGCAGGTAATTATTGATTTTTTAACCGATAGTGGCACATCGGCCATGAGCAGTAACCAATGGGCTGCATTAATGAATGGCGATGAGAGTTATGCAGGTGCCAAAAGCTGGGAACGGTTTGAAAAAACAGTACATGAGCTTACCGGTATGCCTCACATTTTGCCCACACACCAGGGGCGTGCGGCCGAAAGAATTTTGTACGGCCATCTTGGTGGCAAAGGAAAATATTTTATCAGCAATACGCATTTTGATACTACACGCGCCAATATTGAATTTAGCGGAGCCACGGCCATTGATTTTCCTTCGCTGGAAGCAAATGATGAAACATCATCGTATCCTTTTAAAGGTAACCTGGAGATACAGCAGTTAAAAAAGTTTATTGATGAAAACGGAGCAGAAAAAATTGCCGGAGTAATTTTAACGGTAACCAACAACAGCGGAGGAGGGCAACCGGTAAGTATGCAAAATGCAAAGCAGGTATCAGCACTTTGCAGGCAACATAACATACTCTTTATACTGGACTGTTGCCGTATTGCCGAAAACAGTTATTTTATTAAGAACCATGAAAAAGCGTATGAAAACAAAACCTATAAAGAAATTGCGCAGGAAATGTTTTCGCTTGCTGATGCAAGTATCATGAGTGCAAAAAAAGATGCACTGGTAAACATGGGTGGTTTTCTTACCATGCGCAAAAATCTTTGGCCGATGCATGTACACAACTGTTAATAATAACCGAAGGGTTTGCAACATACGGTGGTTTGTCAGGCAGGGATATGGAAGCCATTGCCGTGGGGCTGGAAGAAGTGTTTGACCCTGACTATTTGCATTACCGCATTAAGAGCACGCAATACCTTGGCGAAAAATTACTGAACAAAGGTGTTTCAATCATTTATCCTGTAGGCGGGCATGCTGTGTATGTTGATGCTAAAAAATTGTATCCGCACATACCGGTTAATCAGTATCCCGGCCAGGCTTTGGTGTGCGAGCTCTATCGCATAGGTGGCTTGCGCTGTGTGGAAATAGGTTCGGTAATGTTTGGCAAGTATGATGCAGACAAAAAATTAATTCCTGCACCTAAGGAGTTGGTACGGTTAGCCATACCACGCAGGGTTTATACGCAAAGCCATATTGATTATGTAGTGGAAATATTTGATGAAATAATGAGAACAAGAAATAATGTAAAAGGATTAAAAATAATAAGTGAGCCATTATTTCTCAGGCACTTTACAGCGCATTTTCAAAAACTTGATTAATGTCATCTGCTTTATGACCTAAGTCATTTTTTAAAAGGCTGTTGTTTTCTTCTTTTGATGAAAATTAAATTACAACAGCAATGCCAATCTATCAGCAACAAGGAAAGCTACCTAATAAGCGGCACATTGTTTTTCGCCAACCCAATGGAAATTTATACCACGAAGAGTTGGTTGGTACAGAAGGGTTTTCAGGAATTTCTTCGTTGGTTTATCACCTAAATCCGCCAACCATTGTTAAACACTATGGAAAACCATACAGCGTAAAACCAGAAATTGCTGTGGAAGATAATTTGCAGGCGCGCAGTTTTATGGGATATGAAGCCGAACCTGAAAGTGATTACCTGGAAAGCCGCAAAGTATTGTTTGTAAATAATGATTTGCAAATAGGCGTAGCTGCCCCGCAAAACAGCACCAGCGATTATTTTTTTAAAAATGCTGATGCCGATGAAATGCTGTTTGTACACAAAGGCTCCGGGGTTTTAAAAACCATGTATGGCTCTATTGATTTTGAATATGGAGATTACATTGTTATTCCGCGCGGCACGGTTTACCAGATTCATTTTAATTCTTCTGACAACAAGTTGTTGTTTATCGAATCGCATGCCCCAATTGAAACGCCTTCCCGTTACCGGAATCAATACGGGCAGTTTATGGAACATTCTCCTTTTTGTGAGCGCGATTTTAAGTTGCCACACTCATTGGAAACGCATGATGAGGAAGGAGAATTTTTAATTAACATAAAAAACGCGGGCTTATTTATCCGTACATCTACCAAACACATCCGTTTGATGTAGTGGGCTATGATGGCTGCTGTTATCCTTATGCCATGTCCATTTTTAACTTTGAACCTATTACCGGACGCATACACATGCCACCGCCCATTCACCAGCAGTTTCAGTCAAAAAATTTTGTGGTGTGTTCGTTTGTTCCGCGCATGTACGATTATCATCCGCAGGCAATCCCTGCACCTTATCATCATAGTAATATTGACAGTGATGAGTTGTTGTATTATGTAGATGGCGATTTTATGAGCCGCAACAATATTCAGCAGGGGCAAATTACATTGCATCCCGGTGGCATTCCGCACGGGCCTCACCCCGGTGCCATTGAGCGCAGCATTGGAAAAAAAGAAACCAATGAGCTTGCCGTAATGATAGACCCTTTTAATCCGGTAATGATTACAGATGAGGCTATGGCAATAGAAGTGAAAGATTATTATAAATCATGGCAACAAAAAAATAAAAACTTAGTAACTCAATAAAAAATGACAACACAGGATTTAACAGCAGTAAAAAATTTTAATTACTCCGAAACAAAAAAAGTTTTTGAGCAGGCGCAGGATTTCCTTCCATTGCTGGGTACTGATTATGTAGAGTTGTATGTGGCAATGCAAAAAAATCAGCCCACTATTATAAAACAGCTTTTGGTTTCCAGGATTTGGCTTATGCTGGATTAGAAACCGGTGTGCGACCGCACATCGTATGTTTTGCAACAGGGCAAAATACGACTGGTACTTACAACACCTTTAACTAAGGATAGCGATATTGCCGAGCACATAAAAAAACATGGCGATGGTGTAAAGGTAATTGCACTGTGGGTTGATGATGCCTATGATGCATTTGAGCAAACAACAAAACGTGGCGCAAAGCCTTACCTGCAACCCGAAACAATAAAGGACAGTAACGGTGAAATAAAACGCTCAGGCATTCATACCTATGGCGATACAGTGCACATTTTTATTGAAAGAAAAAATTATAAGGGAACTTTTCTTCCGGGTTATGAAAAGTGGAATTCAGAATATCACCCGTCACCCACAGGATTAAAATACATTGACCACATGGTTGGAAATGTTGAACTGGGCGACATGAATGTCTGGAGTAAATTTTATGCTGAAGTAATGGGTTTTTATAACCTCATCACATTTGATGATAAAGATATTTCGACCGAGTACACTGCTTTAATGAGTAAGGTAATGACCAATGGAAACGGTTACATTAAATTTCCGATTAACGAACCTGCCAAAGGAAAAAAGAAATCGCAGGTGGAAGAGTATCTTGATTTTTATAATGGCGCTGGCTGCCAGCACATAGCTGTGGCTACTGATGATATTGTTTTTACCATTTCGGAAATGCGCAAGCGCGGAGTGGAATTTTTATATGTGCCCGGTTCGTATTACGATACTGTACGCGACCGTGTAGGCATTATTGAAGAAGATTTAAACGAATTAAAAAAATGGGGTATCATGGTTGACCGGGATGAGGAAGGTTACCTGTTACAAATTTTTACCAAACCTGTAGAAGACCGCCCAACCATGTTTTTTGAAATTATACAACGCAAAGGCGCAAAAAGTTTTGGCAAAGGAAACTTTCAGGCATTGTTTGAAAGCATTGAAGCCGAGCAGGCACGCAGGGGAACTCTTTAAAATTTAAACTGATGACAGAAGAAGAAAAGTTACAAAAATTTCAGCAGCGCATTGATGCCGGTGAAAAAATTGAACCACGCGACTGGATGCCGGAAGGATACAGGAAAACCCTGTTCCGTCAAATTTCGCAGCATGCACACTCCGAAGTTATAGGTATGCAACCCGAAGGCAACTGGGTATTGCGTGCACCAACATTGCGTGCTAAAAAAATTCTGCTTGCAAAAATTCAGGATGAAGGCGGGCATGGGCTGTATTTGTATTCGGCAGCAGAAACATTTGGCATTGACCGTGCTGAAATGATTGAAATGCTGCACCAGGGTAAGGCTAAGTATTCAAGCATTTTTAATTATCCTTCGTTAACATGGGCCGACATGGGAGCCATAGGTTGGCTGGTTGACGGCGCAGCTATAGTTAACCAAACCATGCTTGCAAATGTTCTTATGGCCCTTATGCACGTGCAATGGTTCGTATTTGTAAAGAAGAAGGTTTTCATCAGCGGCAGGGATATGAGATTATGTCAAAGATGATGAATGGCACCGCTGAACAAAAAGAAATGGCGCAGGATGCAATGAACCGGTGGTGGGAGCCTTCACTCATGATGTTTGGTCCGCACGACAGTGAGTCGGCACATACAAAAGAATCCATGCAATGGAAAATAAAAGTAGAGAGCAACGATAAATTACGGCAACGTTTTATTGACCGCACGGTTGAACAGGCTCATCACATTGGATTAAATGTTCCTGATAATAATTTAACGTACAATAAGGAAATCCAGCATTGGGAAACCAGCGAAATTAACTGGGAGGAATTTTGGAACGTGGTAAAAGGAAACGGGACCGTGCAATCATCAGCGCATGACTCATCATATAAAATATCATAATGAAGGGGAATGGGTGCGTGAATGCGCTTTGGCTTTTGAGAATAAAAAATCAAATAATATAGTTGTTAATTTAAATTGATAAAAAATGAGCAGCAATAACCAGTTTCCTCAATGGGAAGTTTTTTTACAGGAAAAAATGGAAAGCCATTTGAACACCAGGGAAGTGTTCATGCAGCAGATAAAAAAATGGCACTGCAAAATGCACGCGATTTATATACCAGGCGCAATGAAGGAAGAAATTTATGGGTTGTGCCAACCGAATATATTATGTGCCCCAACCTCGAAGAAGAGGAAGAGTTTTTGATCCTGCTGCCGATAAAATTTATCGCACGCCCAATTTTTATAAAATGCCACAAGGCACAAAAAATTTATAAATTATGAAAACCAAAGAAGCATTAATTAACTACTGCCTGAGGCTTGCTGACAATAATTTAATACTTGCACAACGTTTGGCCGAATGGTGCAGCCGTGGGCCATTTCTGAAGAGGACATTGCCATGACCAATATTTCACTTGATTTATTTGGCCAGTCGGAAACGCTGTATACCTATGCATCAGAACTCATGGCAAATGGCAAAACAGCGGATGACCTTGCCTTTAAAAGAAACGAAAGGCAGTATTTTAATAACCTGCTGGTAGAGCAGCCTAATGGCGATTTTGCATTTACAATGGTAAAGCAATTCTTATTTTCAACCTATGCAAAAGCTTTATACGTAGCTTAGGATAAGGAAGCAAGGTGATGCGTTTTTAAAAGTTTGGGCAAGGCAATTAAAGAAGTTAAGTATCATTTCAGGCACAGCAGCGAATGTGTAATACGCTTTGGAAATGGCACGGATGAAAGTATGAAGCGTGCACAGAATGCAATAAATGAATTGTGGCGTTTTACAGATGATATGTTTGTAATGAATGAAACTGATGAGGAACTTATTTCAACGGGAATAACATTTGGTGCTGACAGTGTTTATACAAACTGGAAATTTACAGTGGATGATATTTATTTTAAGAGAAGCCAATCTTTTATTGCCCGAAGACAACAATGTTGTTGAAGGAGGCTGCAACGGCATACACACCGAACACTTAGGTCATTTGCTTTGTGAAATGCAGTTTCTGCAACGCGCTCATCCGGATGCAAAATGGTAGTTGCCAATAATTCTGATCTTACATATAAATCGGGTAATGCCGGAGTACATCCACCATCTGAAGCATTTTTATGGAATCTTTTAAATCAGATTCCTGACCCGGATATACCTGTAGTGAGTATTGTTGAACTTGGTTTGGTAAGGGAGGTAAAGATTACTGACAAGCTAAAAGCAGAAGTTACCATTACTCCAAGTTATTCAGGCTGCCCTGCGCAAAGCGTTTTTACTGATGATATTAAATCGCTTCTCAAACAAAATGGATTTAATGAAGTAGAGGTAAAAGTTGCTTTATCACCTGCATGGACAACTGATTGGCTAAGTAACGATACAAAAGAGAAAATGCGATTGCACGGCATTGCTCCTCCTGAAAACGAACCGGAAGCTGAAGCGCTATTCTGTAAACAAAATAAGGTAAAGTGCCCGCGTTGTGGCAACACCAACACCCATATAATTAGCCGTTTTGGCTCCACACCTTGTAAAGCATTGTGGTATTGCAATTACTGCAGCCAGCCATTTGAGTATTTTAAATGTTTTTAATTTGAGCTATGCGTGAATTTGTAAGGGTTACCAAGTCATTTACTTTTGACATGGCACATGCATTATATGGCTATGATGGCCCTTGTAAAAACATACACGGGCATACTTACAAGTTGTTTGTAACACTTAAAGGAAAACCACTAAATAAAAATAATGATCCTAAAAACGGTATGTTGATTGACTTTAGTGATGTTAAAGAATGTGTAAAGCTAAATATTCTGAACGATTTTGATCATGCGCTTGTTCTGTATAAACACTCCCCACACGGTAAGCTTGATAAAAAATTAGGCGAACAGTTTGAAAAAATAATATATCTGAAACACCAGCCAACCTGCGAAAACCTGTTACTGCATTTTTATAATATACTTAAACCCACTCTTCAAAAGGCAAACCTAAATTGGTTTACCTGAGGCTTGAAGAAACACCCACCTCTTATGCAGAGTGGTAGTGCATCGGACAATGAATAATTATGCATCAGCATAATTAAAATAAAAAGGCTGCCATAAATACATGGCAGCCTTTTTTTGAATCTAATTCAGGCCGGCTTAACCAATAGCTATTTCTTTGGCTTTGGAAACAGTCAATGCTTTTTTAGCAATGTCTAATTTTAAAACACCATTTTCATAACTTGCCTTAATGTCGTCTTCCTTAGCATTATCAGGTAATGTAAAAGCACGGCTGAAGGAATTATAACTGTACTCCTGACGTGTGTAAAAATTTTAAAATCATCTTTTTTGAAACCCGGAGATGCAAATTCAATTTCAAATTGCTTTTCATTCTCCGCAATATTTACTGCAGGCACCATGTTTTTATTCCAAAGACGGTCAAAAAGTTAAGTCGTCCGCTCCAAAGAAGTTCAGATAATTTCAGGGGCCTAAAGCCCCAAACAGCATTGTTTCTTTTTACCAGTGACATTTTGTTTAATTTTTATTGGTTTAATAATTTGTTAATTGTACCCCAAAGGTATTCATGCAAACAAGGCTTTTGCAATCTCATTGATCATACAGGCATTTGATTTATATCATAAATTGAAGGCAGGAAGAAATCTTAACTTTATAAAATGAAAAACAAATCAAACATTACCATAAAACGCATAGGTGTTTTTATGGATCACTCAGGAGTAACGTTATTAAATCCTGATTCTTTAGAGGTAAAAAGTTTCACTTCAGGCATTGAGCATCAAAAATCGTTTAATGGTGAAGGAGGTGGATGGAACTAAAGTTAGGTAACAACTATCAACAAACAATGAAAATCATAAACACAACAAGGAGCAAAGTCAAACCCATCATTACTTCAAAAAGTTGGCAGAACATTTAAAGCCATTTGATGAAATTTTTATTCTGGGTCCAACTACAGCTAAAGACGAATTCAGAAACTATTTTCATGACGAAAAACTACTTACCGATAAAAAAGTTGTCTTGGAAAAATGTGATTATCTTTCAGAAAATAAATTGAAGGAAAAAATTACTGAGTTCTTCAAAGACTAAAAAACCGTTTTTTTATTTATTTTAAGATTGTGAAAAAAAAGATTAAGTTTAATGAATTAATAAATGGCGATCAACCCAGATTGGTTGATTTTTCTGCTGAATGGTGTGGCCCTCGTGTAAGATGATGGCACCCATTTGAAAAAGAAGATTGCAGGTAAGCGGTAAGGCTAAAAATTTTGAAAAGTAGATATTGATAGAACCTGTGTGCACAAATTTATAAGTGCAATCGGAAATAACGCTTATTATTTTTAAAAAGGAGAAATTAAAATGGCGGCAATCCGGTGTTGCTTGATGCAGGTAACTGGGTTTCTAGTTAGTGATCCAATTTAGTGAGTAGCCTTTTATGAGAACACTGGTTTACAGTTCACATGGTTTTGACAAACCTTTTATTGAAAATGCCAATGCAGGAAAACACGAAATAGTTTTTACTGAAGATGCCTTAAATGAGCATACTGCCGCAATGGCTAACGGCTTTGAGGCTGTTGCCCTGTTCACCTCTGATTTGGTATCGGCTTCGGTACTTGAGGCATTGTGCAACCATAAAGTTAAATACATAGCGTCAAGCTCAGCCGGATAGACTCATGTTAGATCTACTTCAAGCAAAAACCTTGGAAAGACAGTAGCCAATGTCCCTGCCCATTTTCGCCATATGCAGTTGCCGGGAACAGCAAAAGGTGTGGATTTAACAATGACCTTAACAGGAAAATTTTGAAAGCACGACACAAAAATATTATACACTGATTTAGAAAACCTATGTAAGCAATCAGATGTTATATCCATCCACTTCCGTCTAAAAATCAAAATAGTCAGTACCTTTTTAACAAATCTCTTTTGCTGTAATGTTAGTGGATTGTTTTAATTAATACTGCCGTGCCTGAATTATTAATACAACGGATTTATTAGAAGCATTAGAAAATGATACATCAGCCAGTGCCGGGCTTGATGTTTATGAAAACGAAAAACCTATTTTCTTTTTTAATCATCGCAGCAATTACTTAAAGGACGAATTGTTTACCAAACTAAATACACATCCACGG
>JADJOA010000011.1 GCA_016714005.1 Bacteroidota bacterium | reverse complement strand
AGCCACTTATTATGAATTTGGTATCTCCCTTGGGGAAGTAATACGAGAAGTATTTTTTTGCAAGGTATGACTCAAAATTTGAATTATATTTTTGCTAAAATATTGCTAATACTTCTGGCAGAAAGTTGCGATTGATATCGCTATTGATGGTAATGATTATTTGTATTTGACTGGATTGTTTTCAGGTACCGCTGATTTTGATCCAGCCCTAACATATTTTCTTTCAGAGCAGGTTGGAGGTTCTACCTATGATATATTCTTTGCAAAATACGACAACTTGGCTAATTTTCTATGGGCAAAAAGTATGGGTTCAACTTACCCAGATGCGGGTAACAGCATAGCCCTATCTCCAATTGGTAGTGGTATTTACCTTACAGGCTATTTTACAAACTCCATAGACTTAGACCCTGGACCAGGCAATGCCACGTATACACTTCAAACAGGTAATGAAAGTATTTTCCTTGCTAAGTACAGCAACACTGTTACAAATATTTTTAATGAGCAAGCTAATGAAAATATAACGCTAAGCGCATACCCCAACCCATCAAAAGAAACAATTACAATTAAAACAGGGCGAGGTACTTTTATTGCAACATCAAATTTAAAAATTGTAAATACCTTAGGAGAAACAGTTTACCAAAAACAAATAGTTAACACGCAAACGCCAATACAATTAGATGTTTCATTTTTAAAAGCAGGTTTATATGTGGTTAGCTTGAGTTCTCAGAAGGGTAATGGGTATGCAAGATTTATGAAACTGGAGTAGCAAGATAATTAATATTCTTATTAGTAATCACATCAGCTTTGCAAACTCCGCATATAAATTTTGTTTTGCATTTTTTCATGATGGTAATTATTTTTGGAATTAGGTAAAAGTAATTGTTTTTTTATAGCCCATTGCCTTTTCACGTTTGCCTACTGCTCCTTACTCGCCTTAAACAAAATTTCTTTTTCGTGGGCTGTTAAACTGGAGTAGCCCGATTTGCTTATTTTATCAAGAATTTGATCAACCTCTTGTTGTTTACTTTTTTTTTGAGGCATTAAATTTTTCGTCCATGGTTTGGCGCTTGTGTACTACCTTTACTTTAGGTTTATTAAACAAACCCGATATGGAATCTATCAGTTTAACAAGCCATGCACTTAAATCATTTCCCTTCTGCAATTGCTTTATAAAAATAAAACCAAACAGCGCACCACCTAGGTGAGCAATGCTTCCGCCTGCATTGGAGCCCGAAACGCTAAGCAAATCAATGGCAATTTGAAACAAGGCAATGTACTTGAGTTTAACAACAAATGTGGGAACAAACAATGCTACCGGGTAATCGGGCAAGAGCGTTGCACATGCAACTGATATGGCAAGCACACTTGCTGATGCACCTACTACTGTTGCAAACGGTAACGCATCACTAAAAAAAGGAAACACATTATACGCAAGCATAAAGAAAACTGCACCTGCTATGCCACCCAAAAAAATAAATGGCAAGTAATTTTTTTCTCCAAGGTATTCGGCAAAGAGCCTTCCCATAAAAAACAACCACAGCATATTAAACAAGATGTGAAATATGCCACCATGCAAAAACTGGTATGTAATTAAAGACCATGGACGCGTTATAAATGTAAATGGTGCGGCAGGCAATGCAAACCAATTTCTGGCAAATGTTGATATAGGCTCATTAAAAATATTAAACAGGCGCAGTAGCCCATCGCCAACGTACATCAATAAAAATATGGCAACGTTAATTACTATTAAGCGTTGCACCACACCATAACTTTTAAACGATTGCTTAAGGTCTTGTGCGAAAGAATTCACAAGGGGCAAATGTAATCAGTAAAAGTATTGCGCCTTTTGTTCCAAATTTTAATGAGTATAAAACCAAAAGCATTCCGCCAAGGTGGGCAAAATGTTCAACGTTGTTTGCAGGGTTATTTTGTATTCCAAGGTAAATTTCAAGCAATCCGTAAAGTATAACAAAATATTTAGCTTTAATAGGAATGGCAAAGTAGAGGTAAATAATGGTGTTGGGAAACAACATACCAAATGCAAGCAATATTCCGAACACTGCGCCTGATGCACCAACGGTTACAGAATTCATTTTATCATTAGCAGTTTCACTAACCCATTGTTTTGTTTCGGCAATTAAAGATGGATTGTTGGGCTCTTTATAGTAAGCATCTTTAAAGTTGTTAAATTGTTCTGCTTGTTCAGGATGCCATAAATCAGAATGAGAATTTTCTTTAACAAAAATACTAAAGCCATCAGGCGTTGGATCGTTCAAATACGCTTGCGCCTGCTCAAATGTTTTGTTAAAAGAATATGAAGTAATGCCCGTTTGTATCAACCCCGCACCTATGCCTGTTACTAAAAAGTAGATGAGAAAACGCTTGGGTCCCCATAGGTTTTCTAATGTGTTGCCAAACATCCAAAATGCAAGCATATTAAAAATGATATGAGTCCAGCTTCCATGCAAAAAAAGGTAGGTAATAAACTGCCACCAATGAAACTGGGGAGAAGCCGGTATATGCAAGCCAAAATAATTATTTACACTAAAATTAAAACGCGGTGCAAACACCATATCTGCAAAGAATGCAAGCGCGCAAATAATCAGAATGTTTTTAACAACATCGGGCAAAAGTTTAAATGATGAGGGGCGGAATTCCTGCATAAAAAAGTTGGGCTAAGTTATTGATAAAATATTCCCATTTAAAACTATTAGTGCTTAATAAACTTAACATGCCTGCAATCTGTGGGGCTTTGTATTTTAAAAGATACAAGCCACTATGCAAATCAGAAACATTTATTTGATGTGAAGTTGTGAACTTAATTTGTATTTGCTTTATGGGCTTCCCGTCAACTGACATAATGGTTACTGTTTTATCAGCACCGTTATTTAATCCCTTTAATAAAATAAAATCGGATGCCGGGTTTGGTGATACGCTAATATTACGCTGAAATACATTTATATTGGTAAAAGAAGTGGGTATGCTGCCGTACTTTACTATAAACCCGTCTCTTGAGCCACCAGTGCTCGATAGTGTTTGCAGAGTTGCTGAAGGATCAAAATCGGCCACATCGGTGAAGCCTCCTGCTATTACTAAGCTTTGATTGTTATACACAGCTATGTTCCTGCAAAAATCAAACATTGCACCACCGGCTTTAAAAGCATTAATGTAATTAAGTGCTGAGTCATATTGCGCAACAAAGACATCGCCAAATCCAAAACTTGCAAGCGCATTGGCAACAACAACAGGCGAAGGATTAAAATCGGCACTGTTGTAAAAGTAACCGCCTACTACAATTTGATTTGTATTTATAAAACCAATGCCGTATGCCACATCTAAATTATTACTGCCAATGCCGAAAGCATTTTTGTAATTTCCGTTTATATCATACTTAGCCACATAAGCATCAAAGCTTCCTACAACAAAAACTTTATTGGTGTCGGGTCCGGGGTCTAAGTCAACATTTGCATTTATGTAACCGCATGAATAAATGTTTCCTGCTGCATCCGACATACTTGAGAACGGGGAGAAAGAATGAAAGCCATGTGCCCACACGTAGTTACCTGTTTGGGTATATTTTGCTATAAACCCGGGAGCATTACTACCTGTTAGTGTATGTACCCCTGTCCCCGGATCGGCATCAAAGGAAGAAGTAAAGCCTCCTTGCAGAATAATTTCGCCCGAATAATTTTCTGAAATAGAATTAGGATGATCGTAATCAATGCCACCAATTGTTTTTAGCCAGATAATGTTACCGGCAGAAGTAATTCTTCCAAAAAAAATGTCGGTAATACCATTGGAATAGTACATGGTTATTAAAGAAGTATCGGGCTCAAGGTCAGCACTGTCGTTATATGATGCTGCAAACAGCACATCACCATTTACTGAGCCGCATAGCTGATACACATCATCATTATACAATCCGCCAAAAGATTTTGCCCATACAAATCCACCATTGCTGGTGTACTTTGCTATAAAGCCGTCATATTGCCCGTTTGATGCGAGTTTATATTCGCTGTTGGGCGAAGGGTCAAAATCAACGGTATCGCTATACACACCACACACATAAATATTTCCGATGGCATCAACTACAGGACTTGTATAGTTAAACTCGTCTGAAGTGCCCCCAATTCCAAAAGCCCAAAGAAAGTTTCCTGCCGAATCGTTTTTAACAACAAAAACATCATGGCTTCCTTTTGAAGTAATAAATGAATCAACAATAGAAGAATTAAAATCGGAAGTACCTACAAAATAGCCTGTAGTAATTACGTTTCCTATTGCATCAACGGCAACACCCATTGCCTGATCGAACTGCTGCCCTCCAACTTTATTGGCAAAGAGTATGCTTTGTGCCAAAATTTTTTCCGATGGCATTAGCAGCATTACTATAATTGCAGTGCTAAATATTTTTTTCATTGCGGTTAACAAAAAAAGATAAAAAATAAATACACAGTTTAAAGAAGCGAACGAGTTGTGAACGGGTTAGAATATCTATTTAGTTAAAAAATCACACATGCACATTTTTACTTTATAGCTAATAAAAAAAATCCCTTATGTTTGCATCATCAATAAAACAATAATATGGATCACAACAATCACTCACACGATAGTAAAGGGCAAACATTTTTTTTCAAAGGCGGTACTGGTGCTTTTACCGTTATTTGGATGTTAATTGTACTTTCTTTTTTGTTCAGCATTATTCGTTGGGGTAGTTCGTTTTAATTTTTAAAAAAACCCACAAACTTTTTAAAATCACTACCCGCTTTAACTGTGTAAATAACTTCGAAAGTTTGCTGTGTACTTCGGTAACGTTTGTAATCTAAAAAGTGTGTGTTGCCGGGGAGCTTTTTATCCTTAAAATCACATTGGTATCGCTTATAATTTTTAAGTGGTAAATTTTTTACCTCAAGCATAATTTGTGCTATCAGCCTGTATTTGGCAAGGGTTTTATTATACACGCTCATTGTATCATTAAAGGTGCTGTACAATGAATCTAACCTGCTGCAAGCTTGAAGCATATATAGTCCGTAGGTTTTTTCATCAGCTAAATAGGAAAGGTAGTTTATTAACGGAACATTATTGCTACTAAAATGATGCTGCAAAAACAATTCTGCTCCCTTCTCTCCAATAAATGTGGCAATGTTTTCGTTAAACTGAGTGCTGTCTGAAAAGTAAATTGTTGCATGTGCCATTTCATGCAATATCAGTTCAGCTATTTGCCCTTCGCTTCTTTTAAGAACATTAGATAGAACAGGGTCGGTAAAAAAACCAAGTGTACTCCAGCCACCTACCGTTCCAATATCAACATCATAGCCAAGTGAAGTAATTTTATCTCTTTCCTTATGGGCTTCTTTTAAACTAAAAAATCCTTTGTATGGAACTTTACCTAAAAATGGAAAATGCCATTGGTATTCTTCAAGTGCAAATGGTTTGGCGGCAGTAACTACCCATAAACTTGGCTTACCGTTTTGATTATAATAAGTTGTGTAATTTTTGTGTTGGTTAATCCTAACTGCTCTATACCAAATTTACGAACCTGTGTTATGAGAAGCAATTTGGTTTTGATAGAATCGGGTGTTGCTGCTTTTAATTACATCTTCTACAGGTTCGGCATTTAAAACAATTTGCAATTGTCCTTTAAGTTGCTTTAACGAATAAACAACTAAATTAAAGTTAAACGCTATTGCAATTGCAAGAACAATAACCGCATACTTAAAAAGCTTTTTATCATTTCATAAACCCGAATCTATTACAGGAACATGGTTACTGTGCGCGCCATTTTAATTACCCATGCATCCATTATAAGAAAGCCGATGATTGTAAGAATTTCAACCGGAAGACTTCTTTCTTTTTTAAAAAGGAGAAAAAAAGATAACGGTATAACATAATAACGCACGTCAATTAACCATGATGGCAGCAGAAAACAATGCTGAAGAAATAAAACAGGTATAAATAATCTCGCTCCAGTTTTACAACTTTAAGAATGTGAATAGCATAAACGGCAATTATAAAAAGGCAGTTTTTAATGCAGGTGCCGATAGAAAAAGTGCATAAGATTATTACGTACAAAGTAGTCGTAATCAATGAGGTTGTATGGGTGGTTGTTGTTAAAAAGGAACCAAAATATTCCTAAACAAACAATAGTAAAAAGCAAAAATAATTTGTCCTGTACAAAACCCTTCACAATACTTCGAGTCTCTGCCAATGCCAATGGTAAAAACAATATGGTAAAAGTGAATAAGGCAAACACTATATTACCAATTGACAAATTGCCGGGATGCATTTTAGCATCGCCAATAGCAATACCGCCATTTAAGTAAACAAAAACAGCAAACAGTACAAAACCTAAAATAAACAACCACGATTTTTTTAGGTGGGCAAGTACAAGTGATTTGTTAAATTTAAAACCATGCTCCTGCACATATAAAAACAGTAGCGTAAATCCCATCCACATAATATTATTTTGCCTGATGGCAGTGCTAATAATTCCTAAAAAGCCTGAGGCGCTGAAGTTTTTCTTTAGCGCAAAATAAAAAGATAGCAAGGTAAAGAGCAGGGAAAAAGGCTCGGTATAAACCAAAAAGAAAAAAATATGCAGTATGGGTAAAAATGCAAACTGAATAGTTTTAATGAAAGAATTTTGGGGAGATAATATTTTTGCAATAAGGTAAAAAACAAAAACGCTGAAAAACGAAAAACACAACGATAATGCCCTCATTGCCCCAAGCGTATCGTTTTGAATTATTTTAGAACTCATTGCCAATACGAAATAATAAGTGGGCATGGCAGAAATTTTTTCTAACTGCCAGTCAAAAACCGAAAATCTTAATATCTGTTTGTACCCATCATGTTCATCAACCAATGCCGGGGTTCTTTTCAGGTAGATAAAGATTACAAGAAAGGCAATAGCAAGAGAAATAAACAATAAGGGTTCACTATATTTTTCAGGAGATGCATAAGTGTTCTAAAAAGGTTAGCAAGTTTACGTTAAAAAAACAATGGAGACAATAGCTTTATACTGTCTCCGTTATGTTGTGTTTAATTTATCTATTGAAAAATAGCACCAATATAGCTTGGCAACATTTCGCGCCACACCGGCCAATCGTGGTTAGCACCTGGTCTTACATCCAACCAATGCTGAATTCCTTTTGCATTTAAAATGTCACTCAGTCTGCGGTTTTGCGCAATGCAAAAATCAAACTCACCAACACCTAAAACTATTCCCATGTTGTTTAACTTTTCATCCGTTAAATCGGGTAAAAAGTCAGGCGGGTTATTAAAATAGACATTGTCATCATAATAGCCATCTAAATGCATTTTAATATCAAAAGCACCACCCATGCTAAAAGCATGCGCCACCAAATCGGGATGACGGAAAGCAAAATTAATGGCATGATAGCCCCCAAAACTGCAGCCTGCTGTTATCACCTTATCAAAACCGGTTTCGCTGGTTGCACGGGGCACTACTTCCTCGGCAATTAGCTTATCGTAAAGCAAATGATTGCGCACCCTGTCTGCCGGATGTATTTTGGTGTTATACCAACTTTGCTCATCAATGCCATCAGGGCAATACACTTTAATTTTTCCTTCGTCAATCCATTTCTGAACAGATTCAATGAGTTTAAAATCTCTATTTTGAAAGTGCCTGCCCATGCTTGTAGGGTAAGCAATAACAGGCATTCCTTTATCGCCAAAAACAAGCATTTCAAACTCTTTGTTTATGATTGGCGAATGCCATTTTACATGTTGCTCTGTCATTTTAGTAGGGAGTTTTTAGTTCGGAGTCTTGGTACGTGGTACTCAATACCTGACTGTCGTGAGGCAGGTTTTTTATTTGGATATTAAAACATTTCTGTTGCAGCAAAAAAGAATGAGCCTTCAATAGTAGCATTAGCATCGCTATCACTTCCGTGTACTGCATTGGCTTCTATAGATTTTGCATACAGTTTTCTTATTGTTCCTTCTTCTGCTTTTGATGGGTCGGTTGCACCTATTAATTTTCTAAACGATTCTACTACAGTTTTCCTTTTCCAATACAGCCGCTACTATTGGCCCTGATGACATATATTTAACCAAATCGGAATAAAATGGACGCTCTTATGTATCGCATAAAACTCGCCCGCACGTTCAGAAGTAAGGCGCGTATATTTCATTGCTTTAATCTTAAAGCCTGCTTTAATAATATGATCTAAAATAGCTCCTGTATAATTATTAGCTACAGCATCAGGCTTAATCATTGTAAAAGTTCTGTTGGTCATAATCTATGTTCTGTTTAATTGTGTCTTTATTTTTTCGGGATGGCAAATTTAATTTTTTTAATATAACTGTAAAGTCTCAGTAGCTGTGTTGATACGGTAAATTGTGTGAGATGGACAGCTAATGCAACTAACCTTTTTAAAGTCATTGCGTAAAACCACAATTTATAGCAATGATCAATACAATTAACTTTAGAAAAACTGTTTTAAAAAGCCATGTGCTTACTTCCATTAATCCTGAAGATATTGGTGCAAGACAACAGTTTATTCTGTTTAGAATTTTTTCGTTTACAGGCGCAATCGTTGCACTTGTTGCATTTACTCAATTAACTGTAGGCACCGGCATAAGCATATTTCACCTTTGCATTTTGGCAACCTCTTTAATTCTATTGGTTAATTTTTATACCGTAAACAATTGCAAACAGTTAAAGAGAGGATATTTTGTGTCGGTGGCTACTGCATTTACGTTACTGCATATTGTTATGTATAAATCTGGGGGCATACGCACATCGGGCTCTGTTTATTTTACAATTGTTATAGTATATGCTTTTACGCTTTTGGGTGATAAAACGGGTAGATATTTTACCGCTGCTGCAATACTTCATATCATTTATACATTTATTATCAGTAGTACTACCAATCTTACCAATTTTGATTTGATGGGAAATGATGTTGCACTCATTAACAGAGATTTTTTAGTGAACTTTATTTTGATATTTCTGATGATTGCATTTGTGCATGCATACCAGCAAAGCGGTAAAAACATTATTATAAAAAACATTACCAGAAATCGCGATGAGCTGCAAAAGAAAAATAACCTGCTTACTGAATATAACCACACTCTAAAAAGTACAAATCGCGAATTGGAAAAGTTTACCAACGTAATGTCACACGATTTAAAGGCACCACTGAGAGCAATTGGCTCGCTTACTGATTTCATTCATGCCGATTTAAAAGATAAGCTTTCTATTGAATCGGAAGAGCATTTTAATATCATAAGAGGGCGCTTGACGAGAATGGAAAATCTCATTAACGGGTTACTTACCTACAACAAAGCTGTTAGTGAACAGCATACCCCAGAAAAAATTGATACAGGACTTTTGATACACGAGATCAAATCTAAGCTGAATGTAAAATATACTTATCATCTTAAGATAGAGGGGATAATGCCTGTGATTAAAACAGATAAAGCTAAAATTAAAAAGGTACTCCATGAACTAATACATAATGCTGTTTCGCATAATCCAGGTGAATACAAAGAAGTTGTTGTGAAATTGACTGAAGAAAACAACAATTATTGTTTCAGTGTAAGCGACAATGGTCCGGGTATTAATTCAAAATATTTTGACAAAATTTTTGTCATATTTCAAACCTTGCAGCCGAGAGACCAGCATGAGTCATGCGGTATTGGTTTAAGCATTGCACGAAAAATCGCTCACGATCTTGAAGGAGAGATTTACGTAGAGTCTATTGTTGGCAAAGGATCTGTTTTCTCATTTACAATGCCAAAAAACAAAACCAACAATGCGAGAAAGGTAGTTATGCAAAAAATGCTGGAAGAATAAAATTTATTTCACCTAAGTGCAGCCTTTTTTAACAATAACTTAAAACTACAGTTAAGTTTAATAAACAGCATTGTCACATTTTTGCGGTATAAAAATTTAAATCGCATGAATACAACACCCCCTTTCACACTAAAGAAACTTCAAGTAGCCTCAATAATTTTGGCGGCTTATTGGACGGTAATTACTATAGCAGTTTTGGTTACACGCTAAAAAACACTTCGGTAGCACCGCCCCCATACCGTACCTGGTTGGCATCATTAAACTTAACGTTAGGATATTTTTTCAATTCATCTCTCAAAGCTTGTTTTAATTTGCCGTTTCCAACTCCATGTATAAAAACAAGGCTGTAATAATTATTTCTTAAGGCACTTTCCATTTCATCAACTACTTTTTTTAGTTGTACAGCCATTATTTCTGAATTGGTTAATCCAGTAAAGTCTCCAATCAATTTTTCAATATGTAAATCAATTTCTGCAGTATTTTCAAGTACTCCGTTTTTGTTATTACGGCTCTCATCATTTTGTTTTTTTTCAGTTCTTGCTTTTTGAAGAGGTGTTTCAAATTTTTCCTTAAAAGTGTCCTTTAGTATTACCAGTTCTTCCTCTTTAGGTTTATTAAAGTTTACAACTTCTAAATAAGCAGCAAAAGATTTTGTTCCGTCTGCATTCAAATAGCTGCTATTTAATGATGGTAAAATAACCGGCAGGTCCTTTACTGTCGGGTGCCTGTACTCCCCTCCTGCCGAAATTATTTGCAAAACAAAATTACTGATGTCAACCAATTCCTCCCTCTTATAATTTCCGGTTTGAGAAAAAGTATTTGGCAAAAGGGCTCCTTTCCCTTTCAATATTTTATCCTTCCCCTGCTGCTCAAACAATACAAAGAAAATTTCAGCATTGGTACAGTTATAAATATAAAAGTTGATGTTACCGGTCATTAGTTTGTTATCCTCCGCAGGCGCACTAATAAACTGAATGGTGTTGGCAGAATAAGTAAATGCTTTTTGATTATTGTTGAATGGCGGTTTTACTTCTTCCGCTTCAGACAAACTTTTTGACCTTTCCTCAACCGCCTTTTTTACCAAAACCAATTCCGATGCAAGGGCATCAATAACAAAACCATCATTGGTTTCAACCTTAACCATTACTGAACTTACTATAGAATAAATCTTACCGTCTAATTTTTCGTTCAGAAAACTTACTTCATCACCTATATTAAATTTCATGTTTAAAGAATTAAGAATGCAAAACTAAGAAGCTGTTTAAATTTATCTAATAGGTAACAAATCAATTAACAAAGTCTAAACACTTTATTTTACTTTAGCTCGCGCAAAATATTTTTATGCCCATATTATCAGTACAAAACGTAACCAAAAAATATGCTTCACACACAGCGCTGAACAATGTAAGTTTAGAGGTTGAAGAAGGAAGTGTTTTTGGTTTGCTTGGACCAAATGGTGCCGGCAAAACTTCACTCATTCGTATTATCAACCAAATTACCGGACCCGATTCTGGTAGCATTTTGCTACTTGGCAAAAAACTCAATCCCGATTTGATTTCTGAAATAGGTTATTTACCCGAGGAGCGAGGCCTGTACAAAAAAATGGCTGTAGGTGAACAGGCGCTTTACCTTTCTCAGCTAAAAGGAATGAGCAAAAACGATGCGCTGAAAAAATTAAAATTCTGGTTCGAAAAATTTGAGATAAAGCAATGGTGGAACAAGAAGATTGAAGAACTAAGCAAAGGCATGCAGCAAAAAGTGCAGTTTATTGTTACCGTGTTGCATGAACCAAAGTTACTCATATTGGACGAGCCGTTTACAGGCTTTGATCCTATAAATGCTAATTTGATAAAGGACGAGTTGCTTCAACTTAAAGCAAAAGGTACCAGTATCATTCTTTCAACACATCGTATGGAATCGGTTGAAGAATTATGTACCCATATAGGGTTGATTAACAAATCTGAAAAAGTATTGGATGGTAGCGTAAAAGAAATTCGCAAAAAATTTAAAAGCAACCTTTATGAAATAGAGTATAAAGGAAATGCAATAGGTTTTGCTAACGCCTTGTGGAGTGGTTTTGAACTGGTGGAAAGTAAAAATATTGATGGCACTATGCATGCAGTAGTTCGCAACATCAATAATGCAAGCCCAAATGATTTACTGAAAATACTTTTGCCCGATGTAGAAATTCTCTCCTTTAAAGAACGCATACCAAGTATGAACGATATTTTTATTTCAGCAGTAAGCAACACAAACCCGCAACACTAAACATTTTCCTTAATGAACAAAATATTACTGATTATAAAACGCGAATACTTAACGCGCGTAACAAAAAATCTTTATCATCATGTCCATACTTGGTCCCGTCTTAATGGGCGGGCTGGTGGCCGGATTCTCTTATCTTGCCATGAACCGTGGAGATGCTGCTTCAAGAATTAAAGTAATTGACGAAACAAAGATTTTAGCTGATAAATTAGTATCTTCTGAAAATATAATTTTGAAAAAGACACATTGCCATTGGAAATTTCACGTCAAATTTTTAATGGTAACGAGTACTATGGCATACTCTATTTGCCGTCTACTACCATTAATGACTCTAAACAGTGTGTTTTATATACTGAAAAGCAACCTAATCTTACAGTGGTATCCTTTATTGAAAGTAAACTTCAAAAAGAAGTTGAAGCATATAAACTATCTCTTGCAGGCATTCAAAAATCAACGTTAGACAGCATTAAACACGCGTTGAGTTACAGCAAAAGCGGTTACTGTATCGGGTAAAGACAAAGAGTTTTCGGCTGGTGCAACGGCAGTAATAGGCTTTGGTGGCGGCTTGCTTATATATCTGTTCATTTTTTATATGGCGTGCAGGTTATGCGTGGCGTAATTGAGGAAAAAACAAACCGCATAGTAGAAGTAATTATTTCAAGTGTAAAACCATTTCAGTTAATGATGGGAAAAATTGTGGGTATAGCATTGGTTGGGCTTACACAATTTATGATTTGGATAGTGCTGACATTTGCTGTTACATCTGTAGCTACTGCTCTTGTTACAGGAAATAGCAATAGTATGAAAACCAAATTGGAACAGATGAATAATATGCAGCCAATGCAAAAAACATCGGGAGAAGAATTCAAAGGGAAAGAAGAATTTAACATAGGCTCTGTTGCTGGTATTTTTCTTCCCTCAACTTTACCAAAATTATTATTTCGTTTATTTTCTATTTTCTTTTGGCTACCTTATGTATAGCGCATTGTTTGCAGCCATTGGCGCTGCTGTTGATTCCGGAAACCGATACGCAGCAATTTATGTTACCCATAACCATACCGTTAATTTTTGCCTATGTAGTTTCTACTATTGTAATGCAAAACCCCGAAAGTAAATTAGGATACTGGTTTTCTTTAATACCATTTACATCACCTGTTGTAATGATGGTACGCATGCCTTTCGATCCACCCTGGATTGACATTATCATTTCAATGATATTGTTAATTGCCGGATTTATTTTTACAACATGGATTGCCGCGCGCATTTACCGCACCGGAATTTTAATGTACGGCAAAAAAGTTACTTGGAAAGAAATGGGCAAATGGTTGTTTTACAAAGAATAATTTTAAACCCATAATTAAGGCATGAATAACCAGAATGAATTTATGGATGCGGCAATTGAACTTTCATTGCAAGGCTCAGCATCAAATGAAGGCAGACCATTTGGCTGTGTAATTGTTAAGGATGGAAAAATTAAAGGTCGTGGTAATAATGCGGTAACATCTATCAACGATCCCACCGCACATGCTGAAGTCATGGCTATACGCAACGCCTGTCAAAACCTTGGTTCTTTCCAACTCAGTGGCTGTGAAATTTATACTTCCTGCGAGCCATGCCCTATGTGCCTTGGTGCTATCTATTGGGCAAGGCCCGATAAAGTTTATTATGCCAATACGCATCACGATGCTGCCAATGCCGGTTTTGACGATGCTTTTATTTATGATGAAATTAGTTGTGAGCCTTCAAAACGAAAAATCCCGATGATACATTTACCAAACGAACAGGCACTGAATGTTTTCAAAATGTGGATTGAAAAATCCTATAAAATAAAATACTGATTAACCCAACTGACTCGGTGAATATTTTTTGAATTAGAGTTGCATTAATATATAAAGGAGTTTACATTTTGATGATGTCTTAGGATCTCCATTTTTAATTAGCAAGTAAATTATTTAAGAACTTATTGGAATTATGTAATTCAAAAAAATGAAAGTGTGCGCATATTTGTCAAAGTAATTTATAAAACCACAATCAAAATGACACATTTAAAATCAATAGCAACATTTTTAGGTATTATTTCATTTGCATTAATCGTTTCATCCTGCAACCAGGAAAAATCAAAAGACTCTAAAGAAGTAGCGGAAGAACATAATGATGCAAAATTTGAGGACAATCAAGCTGAAAGAGATGCTCAGTTTTTTAGTTAATGCCGCTGAAATCAGTTTGCAGGAGGTAAGTTTGGGAATTTTGGCGCAACAAAAGGGAAGTACATCTATAGTTAAAGATTTAGGAAAAATGATGGAGAATGACCATACTACAGCACTCGCTAAACTTAATGATCTTGCTCAAACAAAAAGCATTACACTTCCTTCCTCCCAAACCAAAAACAGTCAGGATAATTATCAAAAATTGATGTCCAAATCAGGAAAAGAATTTGACAAAGAATATGCTGATATGATGGTGAAAGGACATAAAGAAGCTATTGAAAAATTTGAAAAGGCATCAAAAGAAACTACATATCCGAGCATTGCAGCATGGGCAACAGAAACATTACCAATATTGCGCACCCATCTCGATCATTCAATGACATGCAAAAGTTCTGTAGATGAAATGAAATAGTTTAAGAAATTCGCTTCCTTTTGTTATTAAATAAAAAAGCAGAAAAACAGTAACTTATAAATGCGCTGATAAATAGAATACCAATAATTTTATATCTTATTAGCGCACCAATTACTGCAGTAGTTAATCCGGTTACTGCAAGCAAAACAAAAGCAAAAAGCAAACATAAAATCACTGAATTTAAGTTCTTAATTTTTAATCTCCACCAAAAATAAACGGAGATTATTAAAGCGGCAGTCAAAAGAATATTCTCAAGGGCTGCCGCTTTTTTTTCATAAGAATCAGTAATATTAAATAAAGGTAATATAAGAGCATTATTAACTGCCTCAGGGCTTCTTTTAATAATGCTTGTCCAGCAAGGGGCAATAATGGGGGCTTGTGGTAACTTTTATCTCCTCTGAAAACTGCAAACTTTAAACTGCTTTGCTGTTGCGAATACAAGCGATAAGGAATAGAATAATCTTTTGAAACATTACCGGCTACCACTGCCAGCATCCAGAAAAAAAACACTACAACACCCCATCGCATCAAAATCCATCGTGCAGATTGCATTTCAGTGCATACATAATAAGCTACCAAAAAAGGAATAAGTAAAAGAATTACAAAAGGCTTAACCGTTAAAAGCAACATAAAAAAAATAAAGGTTAGAAAATAAGTTCTTGTTTTTGCTTTTCTTGAAACAACTTTATGAAGCGAAAATAGAAATACGCCAAGGAAACACACCAATAGGCTTTCTTTAAGTATTAAAGATGTCCACAAAAAAACAGAAGGAAATAGTGATATGGCAAGTGTTGTAAAAGTTTTGTTAGCATTAAAATTCTAGAAAAAACCTCGAGAGATAAACAAACCCTAGCGTTGAGATAAAACAAAAACAAACAGTATGTACCTGCCATGCGCCCAAAGAAACTAATCTGATTAGCAAGTTTACCCCTTATTAAAGTTCTTGCATCATTAATAAAAAAATCAGGCTTATTCCGTAGGTGTTGCACCGGCACCGGTAATCTGAGTTGTAGATGTATCCTCAATTCCCAAAACGTACTTAAAAAAAAGAATCGAGCTGTTGCCTGCAGGAATCAAAAAGATAATTAGTTTCCCTGCATGTACCAAAACATATCTCCTCCTTTGTTTTTGGTTAGTAGATAATACGAATAGGCAATGCCTGCAATACACTTTTACAATAAACAACAGCGGAAAAAGTATTGAGGTACTCCTTTAGCTTGTTCATACATCCACTTATAAAAACAAAAGCAAGCGCTAAAGAATATATAATACACAATACCCATTCCATAATATTATTTTCTTGCTTTCAATAATTTTTCCAAAAACGGAAAGCGAATCATCAGCATTTTATAATCAAACGCCATTACCAATACAAAAAACAAAAAAGGCAATGCCTGCGCCTTGTACCTTACCATTGCTCCCATTACGGGCACCACAAGACCAATCAGTAAAAACAAAAGCAACACGTAAAACACCGCTAAATACAATATGGGCGAAAAACGCATATCACTTTTTCGGTAGCCCATCAAAGAAACCACTAACGCAAGCAACAAAAAAAGATTCTCAAACCCGGCAAACAGTATGAGTGGAGATTTTGATTCAAAAAAGAAAGGGCGAAAAAAGGAATGATAATATGCTTCAGGCGCATTTAGTATTAAACTTTTTACTGATGGGTACAAAGTGCTCAGCGCAATTTCGCTTCCAGGGCTATACATTTTATTCAATTCCAAAAATTCAAATTGTTTCTTGGCAATCAAATCCATTAACCCAAAGTGCGGTAGTATCAAATCCATATTTATAAGCGCAATAAAATACATAGCGGTTATGGTCGAAAACTTTAAAAATATTTTTTGCGGGTTAACCATTGTTAATCCATAAGCAACCAGCAACGGAAAAAGCAAAATATAATTATGAAACTTTATGGTCATCAAAAATATCAGGCAGGCCAGAAACAAAAATCCGTATAGAAATATTTTAGTTCTGTAGCTGGTTAATCGGTAGAGGAAAAGCAGGGTGCAACCTGTTGCAAAAAAAATAAGCCCGTCTTTTAACAACCCCGAACCCCAAAACAAAACCGAAGGCATAAAATAAACTCCTGCAAAAAGTATTTTTTTCTTTTGAGGAATTTCTTCCGCAAACACCCTGTACATAGCTGTTAACCCAACAAACGATAAAAACGAAAACATTACCGAGTGTACATAATAATACCCGCCCGAAAAAAAACGCATCAGACAGTTAATTCTAATTTGTGTACGGTAATCATTAAAAAGGGCAACTTTATTATACCAGTTATTCATCAAATCATAGTATGGCAATAAATAAGTTGCATCATCCCCATAACCCGTAAACATTCTAAAAAAATATCCTTTATTCATAAAGAACATATTGTACATAACACGGCTATCGTCAAAAAACTTAAACGTATCGGCCAAATTCCGCTCCTTATAATGATAAGTGTACAACAGCCCCACTCCTACCCCCACTATAACCTTAATTACAAATGCCCAGGCAAGCCATGTGCGTTTAACTCCCTGTATATTAAAAAAGCGCCAGCGAAAAATTATCGCCAAAAAAACGCTCACATACAACACACTTAAAAGTAACTCCAAAAGCTTTATTGTTAAAAAATAAACAGGCTGCTAAAATCAAATCACCAAAGGCAAACTTCTACCTTTGCAGCAAATATATTATAATGATTAATTATTAGTGGTGAATGGTTAATTGCCTTTCTATTGACAACAACCTTTCAACTATTAAACTATTGAACAAATAAAAAATGTCTGACCACTTACAACCTTCAACTGTACAAACAGCGCAAAAACTCGGATTGCTCCCCGAAGAATTCGAAAAAATAAAACAGATATTAGGTCGCACGCCTAACTTTAACGAAATCAGCATTTACTCTGTAATGTGGAGCGAACACTGTTCTTATAAAAACTCTATCACATGGCTTAAAACATTGCCTCGCGATGGTGAACACATGCTTGCAAAAGCCGGTGAAGAAAATGCAGGGCTTGTTGCCATTGATGATGAACTTGCCTGTGCATTTAAAATCGAATCACATAACCATCCATCGGCTATTGAACCCTATCAGGGAGCGGCTACTGGTGTGGGTGGTATCAACAGAGATATTTTTACCATGGGTGCCCGCCCCATTGCACAACTCAACTCGTTGCGCTTTGGCAACATCAATGCCGAGCGGACCGCATTTAATGAAAGGCGTAGTAAAGGCATTGGCGATTATGGCAATGCATTTGGTGTGCCCACTGTTGGTGGCGAAGTTTTTTTTGACGACAGCTTTAACGTAAACATACTTGTTAATGCCATGAGTGCCGGCATAGTTAAACAAGGCAAAACCGTTAAAGCAATTTCTTATGGCGAAGGCAACCCGGTGTTTATTGTGGGCTCTGCTACAGGCAAAGACGGAATACATGGCGCTACCTTTGCCAGTGGCGATTTGCATGACGACTCCCACGAAGATTTACCTGCTGTGCAGGTAGGCGATCCATTCCAGGAAAAACTTTTATTGGAAGCAACGCTCGAAGTTATTGATAGCGGTGCCGTTATTGGTATGCAGGATATGGGTGCTGCTGGCATCATTTGTTCTACAAGCGAAATGAGCGCAAAAGGCGAACATGGCATGAAAATAAATTTAGACAAAGTACCCACCCGGCAAAAAGGAATGGAACCATGGGAAATACTCCTCAGCGAATCGCAGGAACGTATGCTCGTAGTAGTAAAAAAAGGAATGGAAAATGTAGTGCAAAACATTTTTGACAAGTGGGATTTAAACTGCACACAAATAGGAGAAGTAACCAAAGGAGAACGCCTGCATTTTTACATGAACGACACCCTCATTGCCGATGTACCTGCCGAATCACTTGTTCTTGGTGGTGGCGCTCCCGTTTACAAAAGAGATTACAAAGAGCATGCATACTTTGCCAAAAATAATTCTTTTAATCCAGATAATGTTGCTATGCCCGATGATTTGCAAAAAGTAGCTTTCCATCTTTCAACGCACCCGAACATTGCTGTCAAACGCTGGGTACATAACCAGTACGATAGCATGGTAGGCACCGTTAACATGAGCACCAACAACCCATCCGATGCCGCCATTGTAAATCTTAAAGACAGCAAAAAAGCACTTGCACTTACCGTTGATTGCAACTCACGTTACGTATATGCCAATCCACACATAGGTTGCGCCATTGCCGTTTCCGAAGCCGCTCGCAACATCGTTTGCAGCGGGGGCATACCAAGCGCAGTTACCAACTGTCTTAACTTTGGCAATCCCTATAACCCCGAAGTATATTGGCAATTTGTTAACGCCATCAAAGGCATGGCCGAAGCCTGCACCAAATTTGGCACCCCCGTTACAGGCGGGAACGTAAGTTTACAACCAAAGCAAAACAGGCACCGAAGAAGTTCCCGTCTTTCCCACACCCACCATTGGCATGTTAGGCGTTGTTACAAACAAGCGCAACACCATGTCATTAAATTTCAAAAATGCGGGCGACCATATCTTCCTCATCGGCAGTTCTCAAAATTGCATCAATTCATCGCAGTACCTCTACTCATACCACAACATAAAAAACACATCTGCCCCAGACTTCAACCTAATAGATGAGTACAACATACAACAGGCAGTGCAACAACTAATAGCCAAACAACTACTCATCCGGTCTGCACACGATGTAAGCGATGGTGGCTTATTCATCACCCTCCTCGAAAGTGCCATGCCTTCACTGCTCGGCTTCGACATCAATACCGACCCCGATATACGTACCGATGCATTTCTCTTTGGCGAAGCACAAAGCCGCATTGTCGTTACCGTTTCGGATGACAATCTCGATAACTTCATCAACCACATTTCCGAAACCGATATCGAATTCGAAAACCTAGGGCTGGTTACTACGGGTAGCATAACCATTAACAATAACAACTGGAAAAATACCCTCTTCTTTAAAGAAGCTTACGACACAGCTATCGAAAAATAATGGTCAGTTAATTTTTTTTAGCAAACACAACAGCATATTTACTAATCACCGTCCCCTTCTTCCATTATTAAAAATTACCCAAAAAAATTACTTTAGCCCCGCTTTTAAAAATTGCCCTGGTGGTGAAACTGGCAGACACACCATCTTGAGGGGGTGGCGCGCAAGCGTGCGAGTTCGAATCTCGCCCAGGGCACATTTCATAACACTATAAAAAAAAAAGTCCCTCTGCAAAGAGGGACTTTTACATTAAATGTTATCTACACACTACTTCAAATTATCAAGCAGCTTTTTAACACGATCATAGTTTGGTGTATCATTTAATGTTGCATACAACTGTTTTAATGATACCAATGTTGATTCATCTTTCGGATTTATCTCCAATGCCTTTTCAAAGTATGGTTTGGCGAGGTTAAACTTTGCTTCAAACTCCGTTTTTGCTTTCGCATACTTGGCATTATCCTGTATCTTATTTGCCTCATTAGCCATTTTAGCTCCCTGGTTAAAATACAATGCCCCTAAATTGTAATTTGCATCAAAATAGTCGGGCTTAATTTCAATCGCTTTTTTATACGTAACAACAGCATCATTTTCCTTACCCGATTTTTCCTGCAAACTTCCCTTTGCAAAATACAGGTTAGGATTAGTCGGGTCTTTTGCAATTGCACCGTCTAACGATTGCAATGCCTCTCCTGTTCTTCCGCTTTGTATATAAATGTTGGTTTGTTGTATTTGCATACCCTTCTCACCCGGGAATCTTGATAAACCATTGGCAAGCAACTTTAAAGCGCCTGTGGTATCCTTCTCACTCAACAATATTTGCGCATAAGATTGGTAAAACTTTGAATCGTTATAATTCATTTCAACCAACTTGGCATAGTACTGCTTAGCCTTAGCCATATCTTTTGCCTTATCGGCACTTATTGCAGCATTATAATAAATGGCAGTATCTGTTGGGCTAAGGCTAATTACATTTTCAAAAGATTTTAATGCGGTTGCAAAATCCTTTTTTGTAAACTCATCATAACCTTTATCAGAAAACTGTTTAGAAAGAGTAACTTTTTTCTCAGCAATTTCCTGCGCATATTCATACTTAGGATTAATCTCCAAACATTTATTGAACGAGCGCAAAGCCTCTTCTAACGGATTAGCCGAAAGCCCAGCATACTTCTCGTTCTTATACATACTCTGGTAAATCAATCCCCTGTAATACCATGTTTTTTCCATGTTCATGGTAGTTTCGTGGTTGGCAGCTTTATCAATCGCCTCCTGGGCTTTATCCAACTGCTCATACTTTAAATAACTGTAAGCCGATTGCACTTCTGCTTTTTGTGCATTGCCTATATTAGTGTTTAAGGCAATAGCGGCAACTAAAATTATTCGCTTCATTATATAGTGGTTTATTTGTTTTGTTGTTCTTAATTAAAAACTGTACCGAAAACTGTTATGCATTTTCTTCATCAGTCGGGTTTATATTATCTTCATTGTTGCTACCATCATCTGAATTGCTCTCATTATTTTCTCCCGCCATATTTTCAATACCATCATTAGCAACGCCATCACTATTGATTGAATCAACAACATTCATTTCTTCCTCAATCATATCATTATCAACCTTGGCAACGGATGCAATGGCATCGTCATCTTCTAACTTAATTAAACGAACGCCCTGTGTGGCTCTGCCCATCACACGCAAATCTTGCACTGCCATTCGTATAGTTATGCCCGATTTATTTATAATCATTAAATCATCTTCGTTCACAACGGATTTAATGGCAATTAAATCTCCGGTTTTATCGGTAATGTTTAAGGTCTTAACACCTTTACCGCCACGGTTGGTTACACGATAATCTTCAAGGTCGGTACGCTTACCGTATCCTTTTTCAGATACAACCAATATGGTTTCTTTCTGTGCATCGTGTATGCAAACCATTCCTATCACTTCATCCTTTTCATCACAATCAATACCACGCACACCAATAGAATTTCTTCCTACAGTTCTTACCGTTTGCTCATTAAACCTGATAGCTCTTCCGGATTTTACAGCAAGCAATATTTCATTATTTCCATTGGTAAGTTTTGCTTCAATCAACTCATCTCCATCAACAATATTAATTGCATTTATACCATTTGAACGAACATTTGAATATGCTTCCAATGCAGTTTTCTTTATTGTGCCCTGCTTGGTACACATAGTAATAAAGTTGTTATTGAGATATTCTTCATCTTCTAAATTTTTAACATTAATAAATGCGCGCACTTTATCACCGGATTCAATGTTAATCAGGTTTTGCATTGCACGTCCTTTAGACTGTTTGTTGCCTTCAGGAATTTCATATGCACGTAACCAAAAACATCTTCCTTTTTCTGTAAACAGCAAAATGTAATTATGATTTGTTGCGATAAACAAATGCTCAACAAAATCTTCCTCACGAGTAGTGCTACCCTGGCTACCCCTACCACCACGGTTTTGTGTGCGGTACTCATTCAATGGCGTACGTTTTATATAACCTAGATGAGAAATGGTTATTACCACTGCCTCATCTTCAATCATATCTTCCATTGAAATGTCTTCGGCAGCATATACAATTTCAGTTCTGCGTGCATCGCCATACTTGTCACGCATTTCAGTTGTTTCTTGTGTAAGAATCTGCATTCTTAAAGATTCATCACCCAAAATACTTTTTAAGTAATCAATCGTTTTCATCAACTCTGCATATTCTTCTTTTATCTTATCTCTCTCTAATCCGGTTAAACGCTGCAAACGCATTTCCAAAATTGCCTTAGCCTGAATTTCAGACAAAGCAAAACTGCTCATCAGTCCATCTCTTGCAATATCGGGTGTTGCACTTGCGCGTATCAAAGCAATTACTTCATCCAAATGATCAAGCGCAATTAATAAGCCTTCTAAAATGTGTGCGCGTTTTTCTGCCTCTGCAAGTTCATATTTCGTTTTGCGAACCAACACCTCGTGGCGGTGTTCAACGTAATAGTGAATTAAATCACGTAGATTCAAAATCATTGGTCTGCCACCCACCAATGCAATGTTGTTTACACTAAATGATGATTGTAAGCCGGTGTATTTATAAAGGTTATTGAGAACAACGCTTGCCATAGCATCGCGTTTTATTTCATACACCACGCGCATTCCAGTTCTATCGCTCTCATCGCGTATGTCAGATATGCCCTCTAATTTCTTTTCGTTTACTAGGTCAGCAGTTTTCTTTATCATTTCTGCTTTATTAGTCAGGTATGGAATTTCAGAAACAATAATTCTTTCTCTGCCATTGTCAAGCGTTTCAATATTTGCTTTTGCACGCATCACCACACGCCCCCTGCCCGTTTCCAATGCAGCCTTCACACCGGTATAACCGTAAATAATTCCACCTGTAGGAAAATCAGGTGCTTTAACATGTTTTATTAATTCGTCAATGGTAATATCCTTATTCGCAATGTATGCTATGATGGCGTTGCACACTTCCGTTAAATTATGAGGAGGCATGTTGGTGGCATGCCTACCGCAATACCTGCTGCACCATTAATCAATAAACTAGGAACTTTTGCAGGTAAAACGGTTGGCTCCTTAAGAGTATCATCAAAGTTTAGTTTAAAATCAACTGTTTCTTTATCAATATCGGCAAGCATTTCTTCGGCAATCTTTTTCAAACGCGCCTCAGTATAACGCATTGCAGCGGGGCTGTCACCATCTACACTTCCAAAGTTTCCCTGCCCGTCAACCAATGGGTAACGCAAACTCCAGTCTTGCGCCATACGCACCATTGTGTCATATACTGAAGTATCGCCATGTGGGTGGTATTTACCCAACACCTCTCCTACTATTCTTGCCGATTTTTTGTAAGGACGATTTGCCATCACTCCCAACTCAAGCATTCCATACAACACCCTCCTATGCACGGGCTTTAATCCATCGCGCACATCAGGCAATGCACGCGATACAATTACCGACATTGAATAATCAATGTAGGCGGTTTTCATTTCTTCTTCAATGTTAATGCGGATGATTTTCTCTCCTTCGCTCATAATAATGTTATCTGTAACTTAATTTTAATTTTTGAATATTCGTTTAACTGACAATAAAGCTAGCAATTGTTGAGTCCCATTAGTGTTGGGATGTTTTTTTTGTTTGCAAATGGCACTTATGTGTAAAAACTGTCAGTTTTTTTTTATGGTACGCGAAGTTAATTCATATTGGCATATTATTAGCGGAATAAGACTAAAAAAGTGAATTATTTACTAACATTTCAGACTTAAAAAATTGTTAGGTTTGTTGTTAACAAATAAGTTACAGACACAGAAAGATAGGAAGGAACAATTTTCCAATTTTACCGTTTAATAAAAATAAAAGAAATATATGGAAGCAAAATTTTCACCACGCGTAAAAGATGTGATTACATATAGCCGCGAAGAAGCATTGCGCCTGGGACACGATTATATAGGTACAGAACATTTGCTGCTGGGTTTAATACGCGAGGGCGAAGGTATGGCAATAAAGTTTTTAAAGTCGCTTAACATTAACCTTGTTGAGTTACGTAAAGGTGTAGAAAGTGCTGTTAAAGGAAGCACAGGAAACGTGAGCAACCTTACCAATATACCTCTAACCAAACAGGCTGAAAAGGCCTTAAAAATCACATACCTTGAAGCTAAAATTTTTAAGAGTGATATAATTGGAACTGAACATTTGCTGCTTTCTATTTTAAAAGACGAAGACAATATTGCAACTCAAATTTTAAATCAATTTGGTATAACTTACGACATTATGAGAGAAGAATTAGAAACATTCCGCTCTAACTTTAAGAGCGAAGCGCCACAATCACCAAGTGATGATCCGTATAACAAAGATGACGATGAAGGTCCGGGATTGGGTGGTGTAGGCGGTGGTACAAAAAAGGCTGCCGATTCAAAATCAAAAACTCCGGTGCTTGATAATTTTGGCAGAGATTTAACACGTGCTGCCGAAGAAGGTAAACTTGATCCAATAGTAGGACGTGGAAAGAAATAGAGCGCGTATCGCAAATATTGTCAAGAAGAAAAAGAACAATCCCATTTTAATTGGTGAGCCGGTGTTGGTAAATCTGCTATTGCTGAAGGTTTAGCATTAAGAATTGTTCAGCGCAAAGTTTCAAGAGTTTTGTTCAACAAAAGAATTGTAACCCTTGATTTAGCATCACTTGTAGCCGGTACCAAATACCGCGGGCAATTTGAAGAGCGTATGAAAGCCATCATGACGGAGTTGGAAAAATCTCCTGATGTGATTTTGTTTATTGATGAGATACATACCATAATTGGTGCTGGTGGTGCTAGCGGTTCGTTAGATGCAAGTAACATGTTTAAGCCTGCATTGGCGCGAGGCGAAATACAATGTATAGGTGCAACTACATTAGATGAGTACCGTCAGTATATCGAAAAGGATGGTGCTTTAGACAGACGTTTTCAGAAAGTAATTATAGACCCTACTTCTGTTGACGAAACGGTTGAAATATTGAATAATATTAAGGACAAGTATGAGGAGCATCATCATGTTACATATACTCCTGAAGCATTAAAGGCATGTGTAACACTTACTAACCGTTACATTACCGACAGATTTTTGCCTGATAAAGCCATTGATGCTTTAGACGAGGCCGGTTCGCGCGTGCATCTTTCAAACATACATGTTCCGCAAAACATTGTTGAGTTAGAAAACAAAGTTGCCGACATTAAAAACGAAAAGAATAAAGTAGTGCGCAGCCAGAAATACGAAGAAGCTGCTCGCCTTCGGGATAACGAAAAACAGTTGCTTGAGCAATTAGAAACTGCTAAAAAAGTTTGGGACGAGGAAACCAAGAACCAGCGCTTTACTGTTGACGAGGAAAACGTTGCTGAAGTAGTAGCAATGATGAGTGGTATTCCGGTACAGCGTGTAGCGCAGGCAGAGACTGCCCGTCTTATTAATATGCCAAATGAATTGAAAGGAAAAGTAATTGGACAGGACGAGGCAATTAAAAAAGTGGTTAAAGCCATACAGCGTAACCGTGCAGGATTAAAAGACCCAAATAAACCAATAGGTTCATTTATTTTCTTAGGCCCTACAGGTGTTGGTAAAACAGAATTAGCCAAGGTGCTTGCAAAATATTTGTTTGACTCTGAAGATTCTTTAATAAGAATAGACATGAGTGAGTACATGGAAAAATTTGCCGTATCGCGGTTAATTGGTGCGCCTCCGGGATATGTAGGTTATGAAGAGGGCGGACAGTTAACAGAAAAAGTAAGACGCAAACCTTATTCTGTTGTATTGCTTGATGAAATTGAAAAAGCACATCCTGATGTCTTCAATGTATTGTTACAAGTATTGGATGATGGTATGCTTACTGACAGTTTGGGGCGTAAAGTTGATTTTAAAAATACCATCATCATTATGACTTCTAACATTGGTTCGCGCCAGTTAAAAGATTTTGGTGCGGGTGTTGGTTTTAGTACTGCTGCAAAATCAGGTGCAATGGATGAACACAGCAAAGGAGTAATTGAAAACGCATTGAAAAAAGCTTTTGCTCCTGAGTTCTTAAACCGTATTGATGATGTGATTGTGTTTAGTTCTCTTTCAAAAGAACACATACACTCTATTATTGATATTGAATTAGAGCGTTTGTACAAACGTGTAAGCGACTTAGGATATAAAATTAAATTAAGTGACGAAGCAAAAGATTTTATTGCTGAAAAAGGCTACGACAGCAATTTTGGAGCACGACCTTTAAAGCGTGCCATCCAAAAATATATTGAGGATAATTTGGCTGAGGAAATAATTAAAGCTGAAATGGCAGAAGGCGATTCTATAGAAATGGTATTTGACAAAGAGAATAACAATCTAAAAGCAAACATTACCAAACAGGGTCCTCCTCCTAAGCCAAGAAAAAAGAAAGAGGAAAATAATCAGTAACGATTATTGCCTTTAAACAAAAAGCGCTGCAGTAGTTCAGCGCTTTTTGTTTTTCAACTTCACTGCCCAAAAAATACTTCAAGTTTGTATTGCCTATACCTGAATATTTCTTCAATTCTTTTTCGTACAAAAAATTTATCAACGACTGGTTCTAAAAAAAATCCGGGAGATAAATACTTTACCTCATCAGTCATGTACGTAACACCTTCTTTTTCTTCAAAAGAATGAATGTGCTCCCAAACCTTGTAGGGTCCTTTCAACTGTACATCTTTAAATGAATAAGGAGGATTCCATTCTGTAATTTCCGAATGCCATTTGAACGAAAACAAACCAAGTTTAATTTTATAATCTATACGCACATTCTTTTTCATAACCAATGGCATTTGCGATAGTATCTTAAAATGTAACGATGGAGGCGTAATTAAATTGAGATTACCTGCATTGCAGAAAAAATTAAAAACCTCAGAGAGTGGTTTGTTTACTCTTGTAACCTGTTTAAATGTTCTAAGACTCATTGATAAACAACAAGCCTTTCGCAAAAAAGTTAATCTAGGCGCTTACTAATTGCCCATAATCGTTATCCACTGGTTCCTTGCATGGGCATAAAAATAAAACATCAAGCAAATGAGGCATATAATAATAAACGCAGTGGTAATGCCAACGGCAGCAAATTCAAAAATGTAAAATTGCTTTTTGTCTGGAATAGCTTTGTTAATTATTACGAGATTATTTTGAAGGTTATTTTCAATTGCAATCTGCGACCATGCATAATACTGTTTAATTCGTACCAATTCAGTTGTCAACTTACCAAATTCGTTTGTTATCAAATCTACCTTCAAGTTAAGCGCATCTATGTTTCTTTCGCCTAAATTGCTCTGAGCTTTAAAATCAGAAACTACAGCCTGCATTTTACTAAGCTCTGTTGTAATATCAGCGTTAATACCGCCAATCATACTTTCGTAAAGTTCGCCCCTTTGTTTAATAGAACCTAAAACATAATTCCGGTTTAAGTCAATCAGTTTAATCAGTATTTCGTTTGCAACATCAGCAGCATAAATTGCATCGGCATCGGTAAAAGAAACCAGCGCCTTTTCATCACTCTCCCGCATAAATCCAACACTTTTTTGAAACTTGCTTTTAAGCATGTTCCAACTATACTTATTGTACTTATCAATGTAATAATGATCATAAAGATTAAACTTATCGTTAATGTAGGTAATCATTTCATCTGAGTATATCAGCTCCAGAATACGCATAGAGTTTATGTTACTTTGCTGGTTAAATGCAAAACGTTCAGCATCTGATGCACCATATACATTGGCGTTGCTGTTTGAAGAAGGAATAAGAAAGGAAACAGTAGCCGTGCTCTTGTTTGTGATCAGGTAATACAAGTATATACTCAGGCAAAAGGAAAATACGGTTACAAAATAAATCCACTTCTGATTTTTAAGAACCAGGTTTACTAAATCTTTCGTTTTCATTTTTAAGATTTTTAATTATTGGTAAAAGTATAATACCGAAATATTACTTTTATAAAAAAATTTATTTATTTTTTATGATGCAACTTTTTTTGTTTAAAGGCACATACTCCATGAGCAAAAACTATAGAATGTCAATCAGCTTTTTTATGCATTTTTTCTTTTTGTCTTTAACGGTATCTTTTTTACCGTTTTTGCCTGATATGGATTACATGCCACGGATGCTTACCGCTTCACTGCTTTTAATACCTGCCGGAATTTTTGCATACTTAATTATTAAAGCCAGAAAGTTTATTATTCCCGGCCGATTAGTACTTAATGTTTTCGCCATCTCTCTGTTTGCACTTGTTTTTGTATTTTACGTTTCATTTAAAAAACAGCATAATAGCTATAGACGCAATGTTTGATTTATTAAAGTTTACAGTTGCATTGTTGTTACTTGTTTTGTTGTCATTTATTTTTTGGGAATTACCCGATAGATTAAAAATTGTTTCTGAAAGCATTACGTTACCATTGTTTATAGTACTTGTATTTGGACTTGTACAGTTAAATGTATTAAGATTAGATGCCATTAAAAACAATACTGAGATAAACGTAAGCTATCAGCTTTCTTCATTATTATCAAATAAAAATTCTTTGGCGGAATTTATACTGCTTGCCATGCCGCTTTCTTTTTTCGGTTGTTTTAAATGCAGAAAGTTTTTCAAAGTAGTTTCGTTCATTAACATATTGCTTTCTTTTATATTGCTTTTTTTTATTAAATCTTTTTCTGTTAGTGTTGCTTTGGCATTGTGTATTGTTTTTTATTAGTATTAATATTAATAGCTAAGAGGAAGCAAATTTGCTCCTATTTAAAATTAAGTCTTATGCGTTATTGTATTTACTCGGCATTGGTGTTGGCTTTAAGCTCCGGGATAATAATTTACGGTGTTAACGCAGCAGACGGGTTTACTAAAATTTCGCTCATCAACAAATATCTTTCCGGTGAAATGGTGTCCGAATCATTTAATGAAAACAGTGTTTTTGAAAGGATGCTTTTATGGAAGAAGTCGCTGCTTATGATAAAAGAAAATTTTTGGACGGGCGTTGGTTTGGGCAATTGGAAAATTTTGTTTCCGGCTTATGGTTATACAGGTGCAAGTTACTTGGTTACAGATTCGGTAAAGTTTACGCGCACATAACGATTTCCTGCAGGTATTTGCCGAAACAGGATTTTTGGGATTTATGGCCTTTATAATAATAATTATTGGAGCAATTATATATGCTGTTAAAAAATATTTGAAAACCGGAGAAGCGTTTTGGCTTGTAATGGTGTCTGGTATTTTTGGATACGGTATAGTTGCCATGTTTGGTTTCCCTACCGAAAAAATTTTTTTAGTGATTATGCTTATTATTTATTTAGCATTGGTTGTAAGCAACCTTCTGGCTGGCACTACATCAAAAAAAATAAACATATCACGATATGCTTATTTGTTAATTGCTATTCCGGTATTGGTGAGTTTTTATTCAATTAACGCATGTGCTGCCAGGATAAAAGAAGAATCAAATTTTAGCCAGGTGCTTGCTTTAAAAGAAAAAGGAAACTGGCAGCGCATGTACAACCAAACTAAAACTGTTCCTATAAAATATTTTCCGTTAGATTACACTGCAACACCGGTTGCATGGTACAATGCAACGGCAGCCTATATGAACGGAAAAAGCGATGAAGCATTGGCGTTGTACAAAGAAGCTCTTTTACAAACACCCTATCACGTACAAGTTAATAATGACATAGGTGCAGTGTATTTAAACAAGGGTAATTATTCAGAGGCTGAAGAATATTTTACCAAAGCGCTTGAGATAAATCCGAAATTTCCGGATGCGCTGTTTAACAAAGCCGTTGCTGTTTTTAATAAAGGAAACCGGTATGGCTCTTACAAACTTTTCAGGCAAGTTGGATATATACACCAACCACCTAAGTATAACGATTACATGTTGGTGGTGGTTAATTCAGTTGCTGATAGTGTTTTTAAAGCAAGAAACATTGATTTAAAAAAGCCTGTTTTTAAAGAAGATATAAGAAGCAAAAGCTATATTTTTCAGATTGAAACATCATCATTTAAAGCCAGGACAGATTTTATGACAGAACTTGATAAAGAGATTGATTTATACGAAAAGCAATGAGTCGTGAATAAGAAATACTTTGACAAACAAAAAATTCAAAAGTTTTAACAATTAAACATGAATTAATTCTACTCTTAAAAACAAAATGCAAATGAAAAACTATTGCTCTGGTTATGCGTGTTGGTAGTGCACAACGCATATTCCCAAACACTCGACTCTGTTAGCCCAGACACAGCACTGCTTGGCACTACACTCACCGCTCAAATTAGCGGCACAGGTACATTGTTTCAATCCTCCTCACCACAAGGTTTTTTTCTTGAGCAGGGTCTTACAAGTATTTATGCTTCTTTGTCAACGGCAAATTATTTTAGTGACCAAAGCATGGAAATTAATTTTGTAATACCTCCAGGTGCTCCTTCCGGCTCTTATAATTTAGTATATTCTTATTTTGATACTACAGCAGCGGCTCCCTTAGTTACCCTTACGCTATCTAATGCGGTAAATATTGTAACACCATCCTTGTACTTATCAGGAAATGTATTTGTTGATACAAATAATAATGGTGTTAAGGATGGTGCAGAAGTTGGGCTGGCAGGGCAAAGAATATTTGTTACGCCCGATAACCAAACTTTTTATTCAAAGCCCAATGGCGATTATACCATACCAACTTTTACGGGTAACAAAACGATAGCTTGGCAAAACAATAATGCAGGTTATGTTTTAAGTGCAGGAAGTCAAACAAGCTATACGGGTAACTACAGTGCGAATACCAGCGGTTTAGATTTTGGTGTAATCAATTCCGGACCTGCATTGGTAAGTATCACACCCGATTCGGTAATGGCTGGCACAACTCTTAACGCTGTTATCTCTGCATTAGGTACAGTATTGCAAAACTCATCGCCACAAGGAGCCATCAACTTTTTATATGCAACAGATCCTTTGCAAATTTCTTATGCAGGCACAGGCGGAAATCCTGTTAACATCATTAGCAATACTTCCTTTTCCACTTCACTTGTGTTTCCATTGAATGCTCCTGCCGGATACTGGAACCTGGTAGTGAATTATTTTGATACTACTACCATGTCGAACATCAACCTCATTTTACCAAACAGCATTTTGGTTCATGCTCCTGAAATTTTCCTTGAAGGAAATGCTTATGCCGACAGAGATTCAAATGCTTTACACGATATTACAGAAGGGGGTGTAAGCAACCAGGATATTACTATTACACCCGATAACCAAAACTTTATTACCGATAACCTTGGTAATTATAAAATACCTACATCAAGAGGAAACAAAACTGTTTCAATAACACCAAACGGAAACTGGGTAGTTAATCCATTGGCTCCGTCAAGTATTTCGGGTAATTATATATCTACCACTGCAGGGTTAGATTTTCCGCTGCTCGGTCCCGGTCCGTATTTAACATCCATTACACCTGATTCCGCTTTAGCCGGCACTACACTTCAGGCATTAATTTCAGGTTATGGAACAGTGTTTCAAAGTTCATCGCCACCAAGTTCAATTATAGAAGCGGCTTTATTTCGTAACAGCCCTACATCTGTTTATTATTTTGCACTGCAAAACTCCATTGTGTCTTTAGACGATGAAAACTTTACTGCCGACTTCCCCATTCCAGCCAATGCCAACCCCGGTTTGTATAATTTAAGTGTTACCTATGAAGATAGTCCTTTCAACTATGTTACCCTGGTTCTTCCTAATTCAGTTACTATAACCCAGCCGCAATGATTTTTAGAAGGCGATGCCTATTTAGATTTAGACAGCGATGGAATTAAAGATGCCGGTGAGCCGGGTTTGCCTAATCAAAAAATTATTGTGCAACCCGATAATCAATATGTGTTTACTGATAACACAGGGTTGTTTCAGGCTGGCTCTTTCCCCGGAACCCATACCATAACATGGGATTCTTTAAGTTCACCTTTTGAGTTGAACGCTGCAAGCCCGCCTTCGTACACGGCTAACGTTAACCAAACCACATCGGGTTACGATTTTGGTTTAAACTCCCTTTTACCACCTTATGAATGCAGTTTGCTCACATTGCATGGTGCCGTAAGATGTAATAATTCAAACTATACTTATGTTTCATTTAAAAACACAGGTATTGTTCCATATGATGCAAGAATCACAATCATAAAATCATCCAACACCTCATTTAATGCTGGAGGCACTGTTCCGTCTTATGTATCAGGCGATACAATTGTTTTCAACGTAACCAATTTACAGCCACAACAGCAGGGCACCATCTATTTTTATCTGATCATGCCTGCTGCAGGCAGTACAATTTCAACTACTGCAATTATCGAATCGCTTGATGGAAGCGGAAATGTTGTTTCGTCCGACTCTCAATCAAGGACTACAACAGTAACCTGTGCTTTCGATCCTAATGACAAAGCGGTAACTCCTGCAGGTGTTCAATCGGCAAATTATACGTTGATGAGCGAAACGCTTGAGTATTTAATTCGTTTCCAAAACACGGGTAACGACACTGCTTTTACAGTAGTTATACGAGATACTATTGACATTGATTTAAATCTGAGCACATTTATGATGATTGATGCAAGCCATGCCGTGCAAACACAGGTGGATGTGGCTACACGTATTGTAACATTCACCTTCAACAACATTCTTTTGGTTGACAGCAACATGAATGAGCCGCTCAGTCATGGTTACGTTAAGTATAGCATTAAACCCAATGCAGGTTTAATAAACGTTACAGCCGTACAAAACACTGCACACATTTATTTCGATTTTAACGACCCTATTGCTACCAACACTACATTAAACACATTAGTGTATTCTATACCAACATCTGTTCCCGAAATTTTACCTTCAGCCAAAGGAATAGTAAGTGTAATGCCTAACCCGTTTACGGAAGAAGCATACATTGTTTTTTCAAATGACGATAAAAACAAGTACAGGTTAATGGTATTAAATCTGCAAGGTAAATTGGTTATGGATAAGATAGTTGAAAGCGAAAAATTCTTATTGAAAAGAAAAATGTAAACAGCGGGTTATATCTCTTTATGTTAGCACCTATAGAGAGAGGGCAAACCTACAGCGGTAAATTTATTATCAAATAATGCGTGTTTATGATTAACAGATAATATCATTCTGTAATTACCAAGGCTTTCTCCATCTCTATCCCTTTAGATTTGGAGAAAGCCATCTTTTTTAAATCAATCACAACCTGCCGGTTAAATACTTTCTTTGCAGCATTCTATCTTTAGTTTATGACTGAAAAACTAAAAGCCTTTGAACGGCTATTAAATATAATGGATGAGTTGCGAGAAAAATGCCCGTGGGATAAAAAGCAAACCATGGAAACACTACGACATCTTACCATTGAAGAAACTTATGAATTAAGCGATGCCATCTTAAAAAATGACCTTGCTGAAATAAAAAAGGAACTGGGAGACCTGATGTTGCACATGGTCTTCTATGCACGCATTGCCTCCGAAACAAAAGAGTTTGACATTGCTGATGTATTAAACACGGTATGCGAAAAATTAATTACAAGGCATCCTCATATTTATGGCGATGTAAAAGTTTCAAATGAAGAGGATGTAAAGCGTAATTGGGAGCAACTTAAATTAAAAGAAGGAAAAAAATCTGTTTTAGAAGGAGTGCCTTCATCATTACCAAGTTTAGTTAAAGCCATGCGTATTCAGGAAAAAGCAAGAGGCGCAGGTTTTGACTGGGATGATAAAACGCAGGTATGGGAAAAAGTGAATGAAGAATTAAACGAATTTAAAACCGCTTCAGAATCAGGAAACAGAGAAAATACCATCAGCGAATTTGGTGACCTGCTTTTTTCTTTGATAAATTATAGTCGATTTATAGATATCAATCCTGATGAAGCGCTGGAACGAACTAATAAAAAATTTATCAGCCGTTTTAATTACCTTGAATCGGAATCAAAAAAAGATGGTAAACAACTAAAGGATATGAGCCTGAATGAGATGGACGTATACTGGAACCGGGCAAAAGAAACAGGACAATAAACTAGAAGCATGCGTATTGATATAATTACTGTACATCCTCAATTATTAGAAAGTCCCTTCTCCCACTCTATTTTAAAAAGAGCTACTGAAAAAAAGTTAGTTGAGGTAAACTTTATCAACCTCCGTGATTATGCCACAAACAAACACCGCTCTACTGATGATTATGCGTTTGGCGGAGGCGCAGGAATGGTTATGATGATTGAGCCCATTGATAATTGCCTAAAGGCACTCAAAAATGAGAGAGACTATGATGAGATAATTTATATGAGTCCTGATGGAGAACTGTTAAATCAGAAAATAGCCAACCAACTATCCTTATATAAAAACTTAATTTTATTATGTGGCCACTATAAAGGCGTTGATGAAAGAGTGAGGGAAAATTTAATTACCCGCGAAATTTCTATTGGAAATTATGTTCTTTCCGGTGGCGAGCTGGCGGCAGCGGTTCTTAGCGATTCTATTATCAGGCTTTTACCCGGGGTTTTAAATGACGAAACCTCTGCCCTGTCAGATTCTTTTCAGGACGATTTAATTGCACCGCCTGTTTATACCCGACCAGCCAAATTTGGAGATTGGTCTGTACCGGAAGTGCTACTTTCGGGGAACGATAAATTGATTTCAGAGTGGCGTCACAACCAGTCCGTTATACGCACTAAAGCCAAACGGCCTGATCTTTTAAATCCGTAAACTACTGAAAATCAACAAGTATTAAATACAATTATAATTTCGTTAAATTTTTTTTTGATTGTTTGGATTTCCTGAAAGGAAAAATAGCTATTATTGTCGTCCCGATAGAAACAAAAAACAAAACGAGTTAATTAAAATGGATTTAATGAAATCAGCGCAGGAAGTTTTAATACCTGCAAAATCAGTTCCCGTATTTAAATCTGGTGATACTATTACAGTTTATTATAAGATTATTGAAGGAAATAAAGAGCGTGAGCAGCACTTCCAAGGTGTTGTTTTACAAAGAAAAGATACAGGTGCTACCCAAACATTTACTATCAGAAAAATTTCAAATGGCATTGGTGTAGAAAGAATATTCCCGTTGTACAGTCCTAAAATCACTAAAATAGAAGTGAATAAAAAAGGTGTGGTACGCAGAGCACGCATTTTCTACTTACGTAACATCAGCGGTAAAGCTGCACGTATTGAAGAAAAGTAGTTGCAACAGGTAAGGAAAAATAAAGAACTTTTCGTTCATCTTGTTTTGTTGAAGCCCTCCTCTTAACCGGGGAGGGTTATTTTTTTATTGCAAATACAATTTGATTTAAGCACCTGATCATACAAGGATAAAAAAATGCCCTCGTTTTTAGAGAGCATTTTTTTGTTAATCAACCAAGAAATTTATGCCTGCAGTGCATTTTTTAAATTAGAATCTAATGCCGCAAGAAAATCTTCTGTATTCAAATAATGTTCAGGGAGGACTTTGTTTCCGTAAATACAAACAGCTAAATCTTTAGTCATTTTTCCGGATTCAACTGTTGAAACACAAACATCTTCAAGAGTTCTGCAAAAACGAATCAACTCTTGGTTATTATCCAATTTACCACGAAACTCCAACCCACGGGTCCAGGCAAAAATACTTGCAATTGGGTTGGTACTTGTTTTTTTCCCCTTCTGGTGATCGCGGAAATGGCGTGTAACAGTTCCGTGAGCCGCTTCTGCTTCCATCGTTTTTCCATCTGGAGTAACAAGTGTTGAGGTCATTAATCCTAATGAACCAAAACCCTGCGCAACAGTATCACTCTGCACATCGCCATCATAATTTTTACATGCCCACACAAAATTACCGTTCCATTTAAGTGCGGATGCAACCATGTCATCAATTAGTCTGTGTTCGTATGTAATTCCTTTGGCCTCAAATTTTGTCTTGAAATCCTTTTGATATATCTCTTCAAAGATATCTTTGAATCTCCCATCATACTTTTTTAATATAGTATTTTTCGTGGAGAGATAAAGAGGCCAACCTTTTGCAAAGCTGTATTAAAACAACTCATGGCAAAACCGCGTATACTCTCATCAGTATTATACATTGTTAGAGCTACACCATCATTTTTAAAATTAAATACTTCAAACTGCTGTGGTGTGCTGCCATCCTCTGGTGTAAATGTTACGGTAAGCTTGCCTTTGCCTTTAGTAACAAAATCGGTAGCGCGGTATTGATCACCAAATGCATGACGACCAATGCATATTGGTGCAGTCCAATTAGGAACCAAACGTGGAATATTTTTACAAACAATAGGTTCGCGAAATACGGTTCCATCTAAAATATTACGTATGGTGCCATTAGGGCTCTTCCACATTTGCTTGAGGCCAAATTCTTTTACACGCTCTTCATCAGGCGTAATAGTTGCGCACTTTATTCCTACGTTGTATTGCTTAATGGCATTTGCAGCATCAACAGTAACCTGATCGTTGGTAGCATCTCGATGTTCCATACCAAGGTCATAATATTTAATATCAAGATCTATATAGGGAAGAATAAGTTTATCCTTGATGAATTTCCAGATGATGCGGGTCATTTCATCGCCATCAAGTTCCACTACCGGGTTTGCTACTTTAATTTTATTCATTGCTATTATTCTATTGTGTTATTTTTGAGTTGGCGAAAGTATAATAATTTAAAATTTTATGGGAATGATTGTGAGTAGTAAGGGAGAGTGTTAAAAATTATTTAATCTCATAGGTTCTTTGCCCTTGGTTAATTGCAATAAAAATGCGCATAGCATTAAGTGGAATAAGTTGTTCAATTAGTTCAGGCCATTCAATAAGACAAAGATTACCAGAGTAGAAGTATTCCTGATAACCTATGTCATATACTTCTTCTAAATTTTTGATTCTATAGAAATCAAAATGGAAAATGTTTTCGCCTTTGATAGTTGTGTATTCATTAACAAGGCTAAAAGTAGGGCTACTTACCGTCTCGCTTACTCCAAGCAAATTACATATTTCCTTTATAAGAGTTGTCTTACCCACCCCCATTTGTCCGTAAATACAAATTATTTTTTTTTCTCCTAATTCAGATAGCAACTTCTCTGCAATGGATGGTAATTCCAATAAATTGTTAGAGTGAAATTTAAGCATGTAATTAGAACACCGGAAAAATTCTTTTCAAATATTCGAGTTTTGAATCGCCCCCGGGAATATTCCTTGATTGGCAAGCCGCACATCTTCCATTGAGAAGAAAGCGTTAGGATGATATTTGTTTACAAGGTCTATTACATGTTCTGCATCTTTCCTTTTAATAACAGTTAGCAAAATTTTAACCGGACCCTTTGCGCCTAATGCATCAATTTCTGTTACACCCAGATTTTCACGATTGAGGGCCTCCATCAGTGGATGACAATCGCGCGTGGTGATTATACGCATCAGTTGTGTGCCCAATGCCAATCTAGATTCAATTTTAATTCCTACAAAAATTCCCATAGAATAGCCACCTGCAAAAGCAATATAGCACATTACATTATTAAGATTTTTAATAATGGTACTTACCGCAATAAGCCACAACAGCACTTCGAAAAAACCAATTAACGGAACAATTTTTTTGATATTACGCGAAAGAAAAATATTACGCAGTGTGGCAAGCGTAACATCGCATGTTCTTCCAACAAAGATAAGTAAGGGTAACAAAACCCAATTAAAGATGCTACCGTTTAAAAATTCATCGCTAAGATGCATGAGTATTATTTATTAACTTTTTTACCAATTGCGGAACCGCTTTTCCGGCTGTATCTTTAATAACGGATAAATTACTCATGTGGTATAATTCTTTTGCGTTGGGATCAATCAGATATTTTTGTGCCTGTTCAGGAGCGTAGTTTAATAACCCCGCAGCAGGATAAACTTCAAGAGAACTACCAATGACAATAAATACATCAGCCATTGAAGCGTAGTATGTTGCTCTTTCCATTTCAGGAACCATTTCGCCAAACCAAACTATATGCGGGCGCAATTGAAATCCCTTTTCACATTTATCTCCAATTACAAGTTCTGTCGTTTCTAAATCATAAATCAAAGATTCATCGCCTGTGCTTCGTGCCTGCATTATTTGTCCATGCAGGTGAATAACATTTGTTGAACCTGCGCGCTCATGCAAGTCATCAATATTTTGGGTAATGATTTGCGTTTTAAAATATTTTTCAAGTTCAACCAATGCACGATGTGCTGCATTAGGCTTAGCATCTTTTACTTGCTTTCTGCGTTGGTTGTAAAATTCTAAAACAAGGGAAGGATCGCGCTGAAATGCTTCCGGGGTAGCCACATCTTCTATCCGATATTGCTCCCACAAACCATTGCTATCCCTAAAGGTATTGATACCACTCTCGGCACTTACACCAGCGCCAGTAAATACAACTAATCGTTTCATTAATTAAGAGTTGCAAATTTCTTAAAATAGAAATAACGAAGTGCAAATTTGGCCCTTAAAAGAAACTACTTTTTAACAGTGTAATTGTTTATTTTAAATCCGCGTAAAAAGTCGGAAACAGTCATCCTTTTTTTCCCTTCTAATTGCACATCGGTCAAACTAAGCCAACCGTTATTGCAAGAAATTTTTAGATAGGTCTTTTCATCACTGTTTATTATCCCGTATTCCGCTGGATCAAAAGTATCTTCTTTTATTGCAAAAAATATTTTCAATTGCAATGTGTCCCCGTCAGCATTAGTTAAGTATGTGAAAGCTGTTGGATATGGTGATAACCCACGTATATGATTATAATTGTGCTCTACGGCATTGTTCCACTTTATTAAACAATCTTCCTTAAAAATTTTAGGTGCGTGTTTTAAACTGCTTGCATCAGCAACTAAATTAATTTGGTCAATGGTAGAAACGTTGTTTTGTTCTATAGCGTTAACTGTCTTAACAACAAGCTCTCCTCCTATTTTCATCAGTTTATCGTGCACAGTGCCGGTAGTGTCGGTTGGCTCAATTTTAATTTTCTCTGAAAAAATGATTCTCCCTGTGTCAATTTCATGCTTAAGGAAAAAAGTTGTTACACCTGTTTCTGTTTCACCGTTAATAACAGCATGATGAATGGGCGCAGCACCTCTGTATTGGGGAAGCAATGAGCCATGTAAATTAAATGTGCCTTTAGGAGGCATGCTCCATAAAACTTGGGGCATCATTCTAAACGCAACAACAATAAATACATCGGCATTATAACTTTTTATGTTTAAAAGGAAGTCAGGGTCTTTTAATTTTTCAGGTTGCAGGACGGGTAAGTTTTTACTCAGAGCAAATTTTTTGACGGCTGACTCATTCATCTTTAATCCTCTGCCTGCTGGCTGGTCAGGTGCGGTAACAACTGCTACCACTTGTTTACCTGCATCTAGCAATTCCCTTAATGATGAAACGGCAAAATCAGGTGTTCCAAAAAAAATAATTTTTGATTCGTTCATAAATTATTGTGCAGGCTTGTCTTCACGTTTTACATCAATAATATCTATAGTTTTTCCTGCCATACAAATATTGGGTTTGTTGGTTACTGTATACTTAACCTTTATTTTCAAATTATTATGTTTTAGACTTTCATGCAAATTCTCAGGAATTAATTTGCTGGAATCATTCCTTAAAAAATAAAACCACAACCCGATAGGTCTGAATAATCAATTACAATTAAAGTTTCATATCCCGCATCATTATCAGAAACGTTAGCAGAGCCTGCATTTTTTCTAGTGCAACAAGAGGCTATCAGTAGATAAATTACAACTACGGAAAAAGAAAAAAAATTCATTATTTGTTGTGAAAACGCATGTAAAATTAGAAAAATGCATGTAGAATATGGTTGATTTAGCTCTTGAACGCAAAACTTTATTTGATTAAATTTGTCATCTCTTAAAAAATAATGAGCGATATAAAATTAAACAGTATTGAAGAAGCTGTACGTGATATTAAAAACGGAAAAATTGTAATAGTAGTTGATGATGCTGACCGCGAAAACGAAGGCGATTTTTTAACCGCTGCTCGCAACTGTACGCCTGAGGTTATAAACTTTATGGCAAAACACGGACGCGGTTTGATTTGCGCAGCTTTAACCGAGCAGCGTTGCGAGGAACTCAACTTAGAAATGATGGTCCCTAATAACTCATCTTTACATGAAACAAATTTTACCGTAAGCGTTGATTTGTTAGGACATGGCTGCACAACCGGAATTAGTGCAAGCGACAGAAGTAAAACTATTCAGGCATTGATTAATCCAAACATAAAGCCTGAAGATTTGGGAAGACCCGGACATATTTTTCCGCTTAAAGCAAAAAACGGTGGTGTTTTGCGTAGAGCCGGACATACAGAAGCTACGGTTGATTTGGCAAAGATGTCTGGATTTGAACCTGCAGGTGTGTTGGTTGAAATTATGAATGAAGATGGAAGCATGGCTCGCCTACCTGACCTTGTAGAGATTGCAAAAAAGTTTGATATGAAAATTATTTCGATTGAAGATTTAATTTCATATCGTTTAAAAAATGAAAGTCTTATTGAGCGAGAAGTCAACGTACATATGCCTACCGCTCTTGGCGATTTTGAATTATACGCATACAAACAAAAAACAACAGGACAAGAACATCTTGCCTTAGTTAAAGGCACATGGAGTGAAAACGAGCCTGTGTTAGTACGTGTACATTCATCGTGTATTACTGGCGATATTTTTGGTTCGTGCCGTTGTGATTGCGGACCTCAGTTGCACAGAGCAATGGAGATGATTGACTTTGTTGGAAAAGGCGTAATTGTGTACATGAACCAGGAAGGCCGTGGTATTGGATTGCTTAGTAAACTACACGCTTACAAATTGCAAGAGCAAGGAAAAGATACTGTTGAAGCCAACGAAGAATTAGGATTTAAACCTGATGAAAGAGATTATGGTGTGGGAGCACAAATATTGCGCGATTTAAAAGTTAAAAAAATGAAACTGATGACCAACAATCCTACCAAACGGGCTGGCTTGATTGGCTATGGTTTAGAGATAACAGACATTGTGCCCATTGAAATAAAATCAAATAAACACAACGAGCTTTATTTAAAAACCAAAAGGGATAAAATGGGGCATACTTTGAAGTTATGAATTATGAATGTTGCCCCGAAACTTCAGGGTATGAATTAACCTAAATCCGAAATCTCAATTCCAAATCCGAAATCAATTTGCTTTCACGCTTACATATAAAAAATTACGTTTTAATTGATTCTCTTAATGTTGAATTCAATAAAGGATTAAGCATTATTACCGGTGAAACCGGTGCCGGAAAATCAATATTACTTGGTGCATTGGGGTTGGTGCTTGGCAACAGGGCTGATTCGTCATCGTTGCTTAATAAAAACAATAAGTGCATTATTGAAGCTGAGTTTGATATTTTAAATTACAACCTCAAAGATTTTTTTTATGCTAATGAACTGGATTACGAAAGTAAAACCATCATTAGACGTGAAATAAATGCCGAAGGAAAATCACGCGCTTTTGTGAATGATTCTCCAGTAAATCTTTCGGTTCTTAAAGAACTATCAGGGTTTTTAGTTGATGTGCATTCGCAACACGAAACATTAACCCTTAATAATTCCTATTTTCAGTTAGATGTGCTGGATATCTATGCAGGAATTAAAGATGCAGTTACTGTGTATAAAAGAGATTTCTTGTCATATAGCCGCCTAAAGGATAAACTAAACACTTTAATTGAAGAAGAGAAGAAAGCAAAAGCGGATGCCGATTACTGGCAGTTTCAGTTTGATGAATTGAGCACCGCTAATTTGATTGAAGGCGAAAAAGAAAAAGCGGAACAGGAATTAGAAGCATTAAACAATATTGAGCAAATTAAAACTGCCATTAGTCAATCAACTAATTTGTTAAAAGACGGTGATGCAAATATTATTGCTGCTATTGCACAATTGGTAAGTTCAATGAATGCTGTTTCAAAATTCCATCCAGCGCTTAATGAACTTTCAAACCGTATTAAAGCCTCACAGGTTGAATTAAAGGATATTGCACAGGAATTAGAAAATGTTCAGGACGAATTTGTTTTTAACCCAGAGCGTGTAGAAATTTTAAATGAGAGATTGAATGCAATTTATCGTTTGGAACAAAAGCACCACACATCATCAGTAACCGAATTAATTCAAATAAAAAACGATTTTGAGAATAAACTGTCCGTCTTTACAACATTAGAATCCGATATTCAAAAACTAACAGCAGAAATTATTCAGCAAAAAAACAAATTGCTTGAACAAGCAAAATTCCTAAGTGAAAAGCGTCAAAAAGCTGCACCTAAAATTGAAAAAGAAATAAAAGAAATGCTTGCTTCCACGGCTATGCCTGATGCAAAACTGCAAATTGAAATAAACAGCAAGGAAGAAAATTTATCGGCAACAGGCATAGACACTATTCAATATTTGTTTACCGCCAATAAAGGAATAAAGCTTGAGGTTTTGAGTAAGGTTGCATCGGGTGGTGAGTTGTCGAGACTGATGCTATCAATAAAAGCATTAATTGCAAAATTGGTTGCATTGCCTAGCATTATTTTTGATGAGATAGACAGCGGCATTAGTGGTGAGGTTGCCAATAAAGTAGGCGACCTTGTGCGAAAAATTTCAGACAACCACCAGGTAATTGCAATAACGCATTTGCCGCAAATGGCAAGCAAAGGCGATGCACACTTTTTAGTTTATAAAAATACGCATGGCAATACCACCACGTCTGGTTTAAAATTGCTGAATAAGGAAGAACGCATTAACGAAATTGCAAAAATGATTAGTGGCAATGAAGTTACTCAGGCATCTTTGAAAAATGCGAAGGAATTGTTGAACAAGTAAGTATTAACGTTATCATTTCGCCCAAACAATTTAATCTCTAATTTCGTCCATCAAATTATCTAACAACACTTATATGAACAATCTACTAAAAGGAAAACGCGGAATAATTTTCGGAGCGTTAGACTCTAACTCTATAGCCTGGAAAGTTGCCCAACAATGCCACGCACAAGGTGCAATATTTACTTTAACCAATGCTCCTGTTGCCATGCGTTTGGGCGCAATTAATCAGTTGGCGCTGGAGTGCAATGCTCAAATAATTCCTGCCGATGTTACTATTAATGCTGATATGGAAAACCTTATTGATAAATCGATGGAAATATTAGGTGGCAAGATTGATTTCATATTACATTCTGTGGGTATGTCGTTAAACATTCGTAAAGGGAAAGCATATAATGAGTTAGATTATGAGTTTATGAAAAAGACTTTTGATATTTCTTCCATCTCTTTACACCGCCTGTTGCAAACTTGTATGAAAAAAGATGCTATTAACGAATGGGGAAGTGTGGTTGCACTTACATATATAGCTGCTCAACGTGTTTTTCCTGATTACAATGAAATGGCTGATGCTAAATCCTTATTAGAATCTGTTGCAAGAAGTTTTGGTTATCATTATGGTAAGGCAAAAAAAGTAAGAGTAAACACCATCTCCCAATCACCAACTAAAACTACTGCCGGTAGTGGTGTAAAAGGTTTTGATGGTTTTGTTGACTACGCTCATGCCATGTCTCCGCTTGGCAATGCCAATGCTGAAGATTGTGCTAACTACTGCGTTACTTTATTTTCTGACTTAACCAAAATGGTTACCATGCAAAATCTGTTTCATGATGGTGGATTTTCTTATACGGGGGTAAGCCAAGAGGTGATGGAAATATTTGTGAAAAAATAATTCCCGCTGTTAAAGTCCTCTCCTTCGGGGAGGGTTGGGTGGGGCTTTACCCTCTTTCTCTTTTCATTGCCCTGTCCATTTCCCTCTTCGCCTCGTTTTCTTTAAGCGTTTCGCGTTTATCAAATAATTTTTTACCGCGTGCAACTGCAATTTCAATTTTTGCAAATCCGTTTTGATTAAAATAAATTTTTACCGGAATAATGGTGGTGCCTTTTTCTTTTGCCTTCGACTGGATTTTAGTTATTTCACTTTTTTTCAATAGTAATTTGCGTTCGCGTTTTGGCTCGTGATTAGCATAGCCTCCTTCCTTATATTCGGATATGTGAATATTTTTCACAAACATCTCTCCATCCTTAATGTAGCAGTATGAATCGGTAAGGTTTGCCTGCCCGTTCCGGATAGACTTTACTTCAGTACCGCTTAGCTTAACGCCAGCCTCCCACGATTGCACAAAAAAATAATCGTGCGAAGCTTTTTTATTTTGGATTAATATATCTGTCCGTTTGGTAGCCACGTTATATACAAAGCACAAACTTAGTATTTAAAAAAACTTCAATGCAATAACCGCTTGTACAATTCTTTCATATCACTAACTAAACGTAGGTAATGAAACTTCTCTTTTACATGCGCCCATCCCTTTTCAGAAATTTTTTTTCTTAGATCGTTATCATCCACAAGCTGCAACATGTTTTTAGCAAAAGCATCTGCATCCCCACTTTCGCTCAAAAAGGCTGTTTTATTTGGCAACACCACATTTTCTATACCACCCACGTTGGTTGATACAATGGGCTTTCCTGCTGCTTGAGCTTCAATTAAGCTTACCGGAGTTCCTTCATTTAATGAAGTCATTGCAACTATATCTAAGCCAGCAAGAGCAATGTCAATTTCTTTTATCCATGAGGTAAAAATCACCTGTGTCTTTTTTTTACCATTACCGTAAGTCAATCCTAACTCAGAACATAGGTTTTCAAGTTTAGTCCTGTCATCGCCATCGCCAACTAAAACAGCAACAACTTTTTTAATGGTTTGTTGTGTTAGTTTTTAAAAGCTTTTAAAAACAAATCATGATTGTTTATGGGAGCAAACCTTCCTATTATTCCAATCGCAATCTCATCATCCAATAAATATTTTTCACGAAAAGCTTTACGCTTTTCTATTATGTCTTCGGTAAAACGATCAAGGTCAAAGCCCAGAGGAATAACAACCGTTTTATCAGGACTACAAACTTTAAAATCGTAACACAATTCCTTTTTCTGTAAATCGCTAATAGCAACTATGGCCGAACATTTTGAAGCAAGATATCTTTCAATTGCTAAAAATATTTTTGTCTTAAGCGGACTGAAATAAGAGTGAAACACATGCCCGTGAAAAGTATGTACTATAACCGGCACCTTGCAATGAATAGCGGCAAGCCTGCCCAATGTGCCCGATTTAGCTGCATGTGTATGCACAATATCAGGTTTAAATTCTCTAATGATTTTTTTTAACTCGTTGTAAGCCCTCCAATCAGATGATAAATTAATTTCTCTTTTCATTTCGCTAACCTGCTTGCTGCCAATGCCAAGTTTTTCCAGGATATAATCAGAACTTTCTTCGTCATCCAATTTTGTTCCTGCTACCAGTAATGTTTCATAGTCAGGCTGCAAATAACGAGTCAGGTAAGCCACGTTATAGGTTGGTCCTCCAATATTTAATCGGTTTATTATGCGTAGTACTTTGGGCATAGTTTTATAGTTGTGCAAATTTATGAGGTAGTTGGCAAGTAAGTAATAGTTCTCACCTATTTTATCAGCCTATTCAATTAACAAACGTTTGTTATTTATTGTATGCAATCCACATAATGTAACTTGACTCCTATTCTATTTTTGAAAAATGATTAAAAAATTTCTCCTCACCATTTTTCTGGTTTCATTAAACCACCAAATACTTTCACAATCGCCCGATTTTATGAAAAGCAGAGCTGCAGCTCAGTGGGCAGATTCTATTTTAAACACATGGACATTTGAAGAAAAACTCGGACAACTATTTACGTTGGAAGCCAATAGCAGTTGGCCGCAAAAAGATATTGACTCATTGGCAGCTATTGTAGAAAAATATAATATTGGTGGTTTGATTTTTTTCAAAGGAGGTCCGTTAAGGCAGGCCAATCAAACAAATTATTACCAGCGCATTTCAAAAAAAGTTCCAATGCTTATTAGCATTGATGGCGAATGGGGATTGAGTATGAGGCTTGACAGTACCATGCGTTTTCCGAGGCAAATGACATTAAGCGCAATGAATAACGATTCACTTGTTTATGCTTTTGGACAGGAAGTGGCAAGACAATGTAACCGGTTGGGCATACACATAAACTTTGCTCCTGCAATTGACATTAATAATAACCCGAATAATCCGGTAATAAGTACACGCTCTTTTGGTGATGATAAAGATCAGGTAATGCGTTACGGATACATGTACGCAAAGGCGTTGCAAGACAATAAGGTTTTGGCAAGCGCAAAACATTTTCCGGGTCATGGCGATACCGATACCGATTCGCACTACTCACTTCCAATCATAAAAAAAACGGTAAGAGAATTAGATTCCCTGGAATTGTATCCATTCAAGGCATTAATTGACAGCGGTGTGGGCAGCGTAATGATTGCCCACCTTTATATTCCATCTCTTGACTCTTCTGAAAACCGTGCTTCTTCTTTATCAAAAAATGTTGTAACAGATTTGCTTAAAAGGAAACTTAACTTTAATGGTTTAATAATTACTGATGCACTTATTATGAAGGGCGTTACCAAATATTTTCCATCAGGACAGATTGAAGTAGAAGCACTGAAAGCAGGTGCAGATATATTACTGATGAGCGAAAATGTTCCCAAATCAATTGAATTAATAAACGAAGCAATAAAAAGCAAAATATTAGATTCTGTTGACTTAAGCAGCCGTGTAAAAAAAATACTGATGCTTAAGTACTGGTGTGGTTTAAACAACTACCAGCCCGTGCAATTAGAAAATCTATATCGTGATTTAAACACAGAAGAAGCATCGGCCTTAAATTTTGAATTGTACAAACATGCTGTTACGCTTGTTTCAAATAAAGATGCAACTGTGCCGGTTAAAAATGTAGAAATTGGTTCTGTAGCTTCTTTGGTAATTAATGATTCGCTCAATAATACTTTTCAAAAAATATTAAAAAGATATAGCAATGTAAATTGCCTTTCTGTGTCTAAAGAAAACCTGGATGCAAAAATGGATGATATAATTTCTAAGTTATCCAATTTCAAAACTGTTATTCTTTCCGTCCATAATACCACAACTAAACCGCAGCAAAATTTTGGCATTACCGATGCAATGGATAAAATTATTTGGCGGCTTGCAGATAAAACAAATTTAGTGGTGGTGGTTTTTGGAAATACTTACTGCCTCAATAAATTGCCATCCATTAGCCATTCAAAAGCATCAATTATAAGTTATGAAGATACCTATCTGCCACAATTTATTACTGCGCAAATAATTTTTGGTGGAATGCCTGTTAGGGGCAAACTACCTGTTACAGCCAATAATGAATTTAAGAGAGGAACAAGTTCTCCTTCAGATTCTACCCAAATAAGATTGGAATATGTGCCAACCCGCTCCATCAATTTAAACGATAGTTTACTTAATCGTGTTGATTCAATTGTAAACGATGCCATCAATAAAAGAGCCATGCCGGGTTGCCAGATTTGGGTAGCACAAAACGAAAAAGTTTTTTACAACAGAACCTTCGGCAGTAAAATGTATTATCCAAATGAGCCGGTTTTAGAGGATGATATTTACGACATAGCATCAGTTACAAAAATTGCAGGCACTTCGTTGGCAGTAATGAAGCTTTACGAAGAAGGTAAGATAGATTTGAAAGAAACCATTGGACACTATTTGAAAGAGTTCAGAAAATCAAATAAGAAAGATTTACGGCTCGATGAAGTGATGACACACACAGCAGGCTTTCAGTCATGGATTCCGTTTTACAAATCAGCTCTCGTAAACGGCAAGCCTTCAAAAAAATATTTTCCAATAAACGCAAAGGCGACTTTCAACTACAAGTGGCTGACAGTTTATTTATGAGTAAATCTTATTCAAATAAAATATGGAAACAAATTGTCTCATCTCCACTTGGTAAAAGAGGCTCTTATGTTTATTCCGATTTAAGTTTACTGATTATGCAACGCATAGTTGAAAAAGTAACAGGTGATAATATTGATGAGTACCTGGATAAAAATTTTTACAGTTTGATGGGTTTAACTCATTTAACCTTCAATCCTATAACTAAATTTCCTAAAAATGTAATTGCTCCAACCGAAGATGATAAAGAATTCAGAAAACAAACTGTGAGGGGCTACGTTCACGACCCTGCTGCTGCAATGATGGGTGGTATTGCCGGTAATGCTGGTTTGTTCAGCGATGCAAATTGTGTAGGTATTTTAATGCAAATGCTTTTGAATGGCGGTGAATACGGAGGTACAAGATATTTATCTGCCGAAACGGTTAACCTGTTTACGCAACGTTACGTTAGTTTATCTGAAAGGCGTGGGTTAATTTTTGATAAGCCAACACCCGATGGCAGAAAAAGCCCGGCTGCAAAAAGCTGTTCTCCTCTTACATTTGGTCATACGGGTTTTACAGGCACATGTGCGTGGGCTGATCCTGCCAATAATCTTGTATTTGTTTTCTTATCAAATAGAGTTCATCCGTCTGCCGCAAGTAACAAACTTGCTGAATTGAATGTGCGAACAAACATTCAGCAGGTTTTTTATGATGCGCTCAACAAAAATTAAACCTACAACTAAAAAGAGTAAGTAAATCCTCCCATTGCGCTAAACCTGTATGATGGGTAATTATACCATCTGAAATATTGCTGGGATGCAATGTTGTTCACCTGCGCAAAAACAGACAGCAATTTACTGTGTCGGTATTCTACACAAAGGTTCGCATCAATCCATCCATCTAATTTAACAAACTCCTTCTCTCCAGCTTCATCAGGTGCAAATTGAGAACCGTTAAAAAACAAGTCGGCTTTAACAATTATTTTATCCTGCATGGTGTAATTACCAGTTAAACCTGTAGTAAAAGTTGGCACATACCACGGTTTTGCAAACTCATCCGGCTTTATGTTCTGATAAGTTGCATACAATCCCAACTGCATTTTATCACTTTGCAAAAATTGCAAACCACCGTGCAGTTTTAAAATATCAGCATCGTCATACAAGTTTATAAAAGTTACATACTCTGTTCCTTCACGCGGAATGTTGTAGAAAAAAAGTGTATCTGTTACTCTCGAAAAAGAAATATATCCGTTAAACGAAATTTCTTTATCTAGTTTAATATCCGTACCCGCTTTAAACTCCAATTTGTTATTGCTGTTTCCGGGAAAAATAAAATTAGTGGTAAAAGGATTTTCAGATGTAATTGATTTGTATGAGTTCTTAATCACACCTCCCGAAACAGAACCATATATAGACAAAACATCCTGAGCCACTTTATATCTTGCTTCTGCAAAAGGATATAAATGCATTTTTGATTCTTCAACACTTTCTGCTTCAAAATTTACACCTACAGTTAAATCAAAATCATACACTTTTATCTTGTAACGAGGGTGCAGCTTGAAAACAAGATTGTTTACCGGATTTGGAAAATCACCCGACTGGTAAATTCCATCAGGTTGTTCTGTTTTGTTGTACTCTACATTGAGGTTAAGGTTTGCATAATTTTCATTAAAATATTTTCCAAGATTACCGTTTAAGTTAAAACCTGTTTCAGATGTTTTGTCTGCATGTCTTTTGGCAGTGTAGTTATTAAAGGCTAATCCCAAACCAAAATCCCAGTTATTTTTATCGGTGTTGTTATTGGTGAAATCAATTTTTCCAGCAATATCAGCAAACCGCTGCTTGGTTTCGCGCTTCGAAAATATTATTTCTCTCCTGTCAAATCCATAGTAATGAACCACGTTGCGTTCAAAATCAAGCTCTGCACTCAATATGCCCGCATCAATAAATTTTTTTCCGAACAAAGAAAATCCATTATTGCTGTTATCGGTATCGCCATAGTTTTTTATTTTACCCATTGAAGATAAATGTCTGTAATGAAACCCCGCATTAAATTCTTTTGAGCGCAGCGCATTGTAAAATACCTCTGCATAAGGTGTGTTATGTGTTCCGTATCCTCCTTTAATAAACCCTCTGTAAAGTTTCTTTATGTTATCATCTTTAATTCTAACGGGCTTAATAGGAGTTGACGTAAACACGGTATTGTACTTTTTTACATCTACATCATACTTAAAAACAGGTGTAAAGATTGAAGTTGTATCTGCCGAGGGAGCATCACTTATTTTGTTGGCATCAATTAATGTAGGAACGTAGTCCTTTACAACTATTACCGTTTCGTCACCCGTATTAACAATACTATCCTTTTGACCATTTGCAACTGATGTGATTAAAACCAGCAGTGCGACTATTATTTTATTTCTGAACATTTTTTCTTTTTCTATTTTTTTGAAAGCTTCTAAAAGTTTATAGTTTAGTTTCCAATTTCAAGTGAATCATTCTGGACTGCATTTAACTGTTGTCTTTCCAAAATTTCCTTGTTGGATGTTTCTTTTTCTGACTTAAGGATAACATCCAACTTCTCTAGCGCAATAGCTTTAATATCTTCAGTATCATCAACAGACTTTTCGTAGTTGTCTATTATACTTTGTAATGTTTGCTTTGCCTGGAAATTATCCTTAAGTGCATAGTAATTATCAGCAAGCAGTATGAAACACTTTGCGTTCCAGAAATCATACGAAGGCAATTCTTTAATTACTTCAAAACATTTTTTTTGAGAATCTTTATAGTTGGAAAGTTTATACTGAATAAGTGCAAGAGAATATTTTGCTTCTGCAGTAATGGCGCTGTTTCCTTGCTTCGCTAAAACACTAAATTCTTTTTGCGCAGTAGTTAAATCATCAGCCTTAATGGCACAACGTGCCGCAATAAGGTGCGCTTCGTTTCGAATGGAATTATCCTTTTGCTCTGCTTCCAAAACTTTTAGCGAATAAGCTATAGCCTCATTGCACTTATTCAAATAATAGTTGCAGCGCATTTGCCCTATGTAACTTGCAGTAATGTTGTCCTTATAATCTGCACTGCCCTCCAGTTTGCTGTAATTGGAAAGTGCTTTAGCGTAGTCCTTTTTTATATAGTAAATGGAAGCCAATCTTAACAATGAACGTTCAGTAAAAATATTCCTATCCCTTTCAGTAACTGATTCAAAACCTGTAATTGCACTTTCATACGTTTTGGCTTTAAAATCACACTCGGCTTTATAAAAAGTTGCATTCAAAACAAAATTACCCTGCGGGAATCTTCTTAAGTAAGTTTCAAAATCTTTAGCTGAAGCGGAATAATCTCCTTTCATAAAACGCTGCTCTGCCGCCTCATAAGTGATAGTGTCCTGCGCGCCACTGCTTACGTTGGCAAAGGGTACTGTTTTAATATATTCAAAGTATGTATCGGGATTACCGTTGGCAACGTAAATGTTTTTTATTTGCACCAAGGCTTCCGATGCTTCTGCTGTGCCCGGATATTTGGAAATTACTTGTTTGAAAGTACGTAAGGCATCAGCATCATTTTTTTCGTTGTAATAAATAAGCCCCATATTCAGCAATGACTTTTTATGTAGGGGCTCTGAGGATAACTATTTATAACCTTGGTAAAATACGGTTTCGCTTCGCCCTCATTTCCGCTTGCCATCAATGCGTTACCCTTTTCAAAAGTAGCATCATCAACATACTGTGATTTAGAATAGCGGTCAATAACCTGCTGCATGGTTTGGGCTTTTCCTGCCATATTACCACGCAAGCCAAGTATAATTCCCTTCTGAAACAGCGCATAGTCTCCGGCTTTACATCTTCATTAACCACCGAAGCATAAAAAGATTCGGCATTCGAAAAATCTCTTGTTACAAAATAAGAATCGGCAATTCGCGTAAGAGCATCATTGTAACGTGCATTATCTGTTTGTTCTTTATTTTGCGTGTACTTACGAAACCATGTTGCTGCCTCTCCATAATTTTTATTTTTATAATAGCAATAAGCAATGTTATAATTTCCTGTATTGTAATTATCTAATTTTAAAGAAGCAGGAGAAAAAATAAAAATGCGATACTGCTTTATGGCATCGTCATACTTACTTTGATTATACAATGCTTCTGCTTTCCAATATCCTGCCTGAGCGGCTAGTTGCTCATCAGTTTTGTTTACAATAGATTTTGTAAACATGCCAATGGCTTTATCAAAGTCTCTGTCGTTGTAAAATTCAGTGCCCCGGTAATATGTTACCTTTTGGTAAGCGGATTTAACGGTAGCGGTTTTGTTCTGTATTTTGTCTAACGCTTCAATTGCATCTTTATAATTTCTAGTACCCAGGTAAATATTGCCGAGCAATTCGTTTATTTCGTCTTTATGTTTTGATTGAGGATAGGTCTTTAAAAAATCATTAAGTGTTCTGATGGCTGCAGATTGATAATTCAATTCGTAAGTGAGCTTGGCAAAATTAAACTGAGCTTCTTCTTTCAACTCTTTATCATAATCCATTTTCGAAGCCGATTCAAAAGCGCTGCGAGCGCTTTGTTTATTTGCGGCCTGAACAAAACAATCACCTAAAACAAAATATGCACTCTGAGCCAATGCATCTTTTACATCAGTTACCTTTTTAAGATGGGTTGATGCTTTTTCAAACTGTTGCAATTTATAATAGGCATAACCAATTTGGTAATTGTCTTCGCGGTTCAGTACTGCTGTATTTTTAGCATAGTCCTCAAAAAAATTCAATGCCTGTTGATACTGCCCTTTTTTATAATACGTCTCAGCAATTACACGTTTTATTTCATTTTTGTTTTGGGTCTTTTCTTTTTCTAGAGAAGGTATGGCATATTCCAATAACTCATCATACTTCTGCTGTTCAAAATAAATCTGGCTTATGTAGAGAGGAACCAACGGGCCAAAAGTTTCTGAATCTCTTAACTTTAAAAAATATTCTAAAGCTTCCTTTGAATTATTTTTTTCATAAGCAGTATGGGCGTAGTAATACTGAGCAGCAGTTTTGTATTTTGATTCTACACCGGTAATCTGCCTGAATTGTTTTGCCGCATTGTCGTAATTCTTCCGTGAAAAATATGCGTAACCCGTTTTAAAGTAATACTCCGTTACTTCATCATTCTTTAAATAGAAAACATCGGCCTTTTCAAAGTTGTCAATTGCTTTAATGTATTGTTTCTGCTTAAAATAAATTCTTCCAAGCTGAAAATGCGCCAATGGGATTTTTATGCTTTGAGGATTTTCTTCAATAAATTTTTCAAGAATTTTTTCTCCATCAGTATGATATAGTTCCACTGAACACACAGCCATGTAGTACTGTGCATTTTGGCGCGATGCAGCAGGCAAATCTGGATTCTGTAATGCCTTTTCAAACTCGTTTTTTGCGGCACTGTACTTTTCTTTTACAAAAAGTTCGTAGGCTAATTTGTAATTAAATTCAGGATCGTGCCAAATGGCTGTTTGCTGTGCTTTTAAATTTATGCTGCCTGCTACGAGCATTATCAACAAAAAAAACTCTTGGCTTCTTTTCAAAGTCTTTATCATTTTACAGAATTGAGGAAGGAAAACTTAATCACGGTCAAAGTTATTGTTGCAAACGGCAGACCTTCATTCATTATTTTAGTTTACCTCTCATTTTATGAACAATAAAATGATGATAACGGAAAAGATGAAAATGATTTTTAAATTAATGATTTACATTTTTGACAAATTGTGTAAGTAATATGAAAGATTCTTTTAAAAAAGAAATAATAAAAAATCATTTTGACGTTAAACCTTTTTAACACTTGCATATCATAACAACAAGTAACACTAAAAAATAAAAAGACATGAATACAAAAAAATTAAGCCAACTGATGCTGATGCTAACAATAGCTGGCGCAGTTGCAATTTCAGGATGCAAAAAAGATAAAGACGAACCTGATACAGATACTGATGTTGCCAATGACAACTCATTTGCCGAGCGAACTTACGATGATGTAAAAAGTATGTCAGACCAGGCTGGTGATAACGGCTCACTCAGTACTTATAGAGTCGGAGACAACTCTGGCCTATTGAGTTCATGCGCAACTATTACAAACGATACCACAGTTAACCCCCACATACTTACAATTGATTTTGGAGCTACCAATTGTTTGTGCAATGATGGAAAAAACCGCAGAGGAAAAATTATTATATCTTATCAAGGCGCCTACCGAGATTCAGGAAGTACTCATTCCTTTTCATTTGACAACTATTTTGTGAATGACTATAAAGTGCTCGGAACAAAAACGGTAACAAATCTTGGGCATAACAGCAATAATCAATTGGTTTATTCTGTTGCTGTAAACGGAAGTATTATTAATCCATCCGGGCAAACCATGACATGGTCTTCCCAGCGCACCCGCACATGGGTTGCAGGTGAAACTACACTTGGTGTTTTAAATGATGAATATGATATTACAGGATCAGCCAACGGAACTTCGTTTGCAGGCACATCCTTTACCGCAACAATTACAAGTGCGCTCCACGTTAAGTTTAACTGTTTTGTTACAAATCCTGGCTCATCATTAATAACCAACGGAACTTTTGATTTAGTTCCATCAGGCAAAGCAACACGTACTTTTGATTTTGGTACAGGTGCATGCGATAATCTTGCTACTGTAACTATTAATGGCAATACCTATAATATTACTTTAAGGTAAATAACACAACAATAATTTAATAAGAGCCGTCTTTCCTTCTGGAGAAATGGCTCTTATTATTATTGAGCCTGCCTATGCAAACAAATTCGATCAGGAGAATTTGCTTTTTACTACGTCTAAAAATTCATCATATACAGCACTGTTAGTACTTATTATTTCTTTACCAAAAAGTGCATTATCTCCTCCCGAAAAATCTCCTATCTTCCCTCCTGCTTCTTCAATCAAAACTATTCCAGCCGCCACGTCCCAGGCATTTAAACCATATTCATAAAATCCTTCAAACCGTCCTGCTGCAACGTAAGCCATATCGGCAGCAGCACTTCCTAATCTTCTTAATCCATGAGTGTATCTCATGCACCAGTCAAACACTTCCATGTAAGGTTTCATTCTGTCGTAATTAGAATAAGGAAAACCTGTAGCAAGTAAACTTTTTTTAGCTCTTTTAATTTCACTCACTCGTATTGATGCGCCATTAAGAAATGCGCCACCACCTTTCCAGGCATAAAAGCATTCATCCAAATTCAATTCATGTATAATTCCTGCCACTAATTTTTTATTCTTCATCAATGCCACACTTATGCAAAAGCAGGGCACACCATGTACAAAATTTGTAGTGCCATCCAGCGGATCAATTATCCATTTATATACGGCATCTGTTTCTTTAACGGTATTCTCCTCAGTGATAAAACTACAACCCGGTAAAATTTTACTCAACCCTTTAACCAACATTTCTTCAGAAGTCTTGTCAACATAGCTCACTAAATCGTTTGTGCCTTTATACTCAACTGAACTTTGCTTAAACATCCGTGCCTCGCTAATTATAAACTTTGCAACTTCTTTAACTACTTCAATTGCTGATTGTGTAATCACTTCCAATTCTCCTGTATTCATTTTCGTTTAATATTTGTTCTTAAAAATATCGCCAAAAGTAGGTATTGAAATTTTATTTTAGCCACCATGAATTTTAAAAACCTGTTTGTATTTTTCTTTTTGCTTTTCAGTTGTTATGTAGGAGCACAATCCCCAACTAAGATTGAACTCATACATGCTGATTTTTTAGAAGGCAACGAAGAATTTGGAAAAGATGTGAGGAGATTAATAGGAAATGTGCAGTTTAAACACGACAGCGCTTTAATGTACTGCGACAGCGCTTATCTTTTTGCTATTACAAACAGTTTAGATGCATTCGGTCATGTGCGAATTTTGCAGGGAGACACCATTTCTTTAACTGGAGATTTATTAAAGTATGATGGAAATACAAAAACAGCGCGCATGTTTGATAACATCATCTTCCGCGATAGGAAGATGACTTTAACGACTCAAACACTAAATTATAATTTGGCCACCGAAGTAGCCGAATATATTAACGGAGGAAAAATTGTTGACGAAGAAAATGTTTTAGTTAGTTCGAGTGGCAATTATCTTTCAAAAGAAAAAAAACTTTTGTTTAGAGATAGTGTTGTCCTAACCAATCCAAGATACGTAATGAATACGGATACCTTACATTATTTTACTTTAACCAAAACCGCTTTTTTTTATGGGCCATGTACGATAACATCTACCGGAAAAGATAGCAGTGTTATTTATTGTGAGAACGGCTGGTACAATACCACCACCGAAAAATCTTACTTCGGAAAAAAATGCTTGGCTCAAAAGCAAAGAGCAAAAACTGTGGGGTGATAGTTTACTGTATGACAGAAAAAACGGAATTGGAAGAGCATTTGGAAATGTAAACATTAAAGATTCTGTGCAAAAAGTAATCATAAGCGGAGATACCGGATATTATGACGAACTAAAGCAAAAAAGTTTTGTTACAGGAAAAACATTGCTCACACAGTTGCTTGATGACGATTCGCTGTTTATGCATGCCGATACCCTCTTTGCAACTAACGATACTGTTAGCAAAAACAAAACCTACTTCGCCTATCACAGTGTTAAACTTTTTAAGAGTGATTTGCAGGGCGCATGCGACTCGCTGGTTTATAACTCATCCGATTCAACTGTCAGACTCTTTTCTCTTCCAATTTTGTGGAGTGATAAAAAACCAAATGACTGCAGACAGTATTTACATACAACTTGCCAACAATAAAATTGATAAACTCCTTTTGAAAGATGCAGCTTTTATGACAAGCTACGAAGATAGCGCTCGTTACAACCAGGTAAAAGGAAAAACAATGATGGGATTTTTTGAGAACAATGAGTTATATAAAATTGATGTGAACGGAAACGGGCAAAGTATCTACTATGGAAGAAACAAAAGAAACAGCTTACAGGAGTAAACAGGGCTGAATGCAGCAATATGGAAATTTTTGTTAAAGAAAGTAAAGTAAGCAGGATTAAAATGATAGAAAAACCGGAAGCAACCTTTTACCCGATAAAAGAATTACAGCCAAACGAATTAATATTAAAAGGTTTTAGCTGGCGGGAAGATAGAAGACCATTAAGAAAAGAAGATATTTTTTTGAATTGATATAACTTATAAATTAATTTGCTGGACAGTAAAAAACGAAAAAAAATTATGATTAACGTAGCTATAAATGGATTTGGCAGAATTGGTCGTACTGTTTTTAAAGAGCTGGTACAAATGCAGGGTATAAAGATTGTTGCTATAAATGATTTAACCGACCCTGTAACACTTGCACATTTGCTGAAATACGATTCGGTACACGGTAGGTTTGCCGGGACCGTATCGCCCAGCCCAACCGGTATTGTTGTTAATGGCAATAACATTCCAATTTTTGCTGAAAAAGATCCATCGCTACTGCCCTGGAAAAATTTAAAAGTAGATGTGGTTATTGAATCTACCGGAAGATTTACCAATGAAACCGGAGCATCTGCACATACAAAAGCGGGTGCAAGAAAAACAATAATATCAGCACCCTGTAGTGGTGGTAATGTAAAATCTGTAGTGCTTGGGGTAAACGAAAGTATTTTAGATGGCAGCGAGCAAATTATTTCCAACGCAAGCTGCACAACAAATAATGCTGCACCCATGATTAAAATTTTGGATGATAACTGGGAAATTGTTTCAGCGCATATAACAACAGTACATGCTTACACAGGTGACCAAAGTTTGCACGATGCTCCTCACAAAGATTTAAGAAGAGCTCGTGCTGCAGCGCATTCAATCATACCAACTACTACCGGAGCCGCAAAAGCAATTACAGATATTTTCCCTGCAATGAAAGGAAAAATTGGAGGAGCCGGAATAAGAGTACCTGTTATATGTGGTTCGCTGACTGATATAACTTGTGTTGTAAAAAAAACCGCTACTCCTGACCAAATAAATAAGGTTTTTAAAAAAGCATCGGAAAGTTATATGAAAGGCATAATTGAATATTCTGACGAGCCGCTTGTTTCAGTTGATATAATCGGAAATACCCACTCTTGCATTTTTGATTCTCAGCTTACTTCAAGCAACGGAGTAATGGTAAAAGTTGTGGGCTGGTACGATAATGAAATGGGGTACTCCAATCGTCTGGCGGAATTAGTAAAAATGATTGGTGCGTAAAAATTTTTAGTCCTGTTCAATCAGTGAATCATCAATTTTAAATACGTCTACTGTACTTACTAGTGGAGTTGCTTTTGCATCTGTTACTTTTATTTTAATTACAGATGCAGTTTTTGCCGGAAACGTAATTATTCTTTTTCTCCCAATTGTGTGTTTTTTAATTTCAAGTATTGAACCATCAGCATTTTCAATTTCGATACTAAAACTACTTACACGCTGACCCATTTGAATGGGTTCTTGTAACACAATGCAATTAATTGAAGTTGGTTTTTTAAATTTTACCTGTATGTAATCCTGAGTGAACCTCTTGTCAAGAGAAACATAAGTAAGCAAATTTTTATCGGTAAGCATTGCAACATCAGCTTTGTTAGAAACAGAAACAGTGGAATTATAATCTAATAGAGATGTTTTAAAATTTTCATCAACTAATTTTTTTAATCCAATCAAACTCGTAGAATCATACATGGTAAACAACCCATTATCATCAGGAGGAACATTAAGCAAAAGATTTGCACCTCTTCCTACCGATTTTAAATACAATCTGAATAATTGCTCAGAAGTTTTTACCTTTTCGTTTTCTTCTTTATGATAAAACCATCCTGGGCGTATGCTCACATCACATTCTCCTTGAATCCAGTTTTTGCCATACTTATTCCCGTGGTTTAATGTATCGGTTGATGGTGCAAGAGCGCCTCTTTCAAACCCTGCTGTATCCAACAAGTTCCAATTAGGGTCTCCTGCAATTCCGCTTTCATTGCCTACCCAACGCACATCTGGTCCAATATCACTAAACACAATAGTTGATGGCGATACTTCTCTAATGGTCCTTTCAAACAATGCAAAATCATACACTTGTTTTTTACCACTTGGCCCTTCACCATTTGCGCCATCCCACCAAAACTCAAACAACGGTCCGTAATTTTCAATTACTTCATTCATCATGTCAACAAAAACTTTGTTGTATTCATTAGTTCCATACTTGGGATGATTTCCATCCCACGGAGAAAGATAAAGGCCCATTTTTAGTTCATATTCATTGCAAGCGTTTCTCAAATCCCTCAACACATCACCCTTTCCATCCTTCCATTTACTTTGGGCAACAGTGTGATTAGAAAATTTACTCGGAAACAAACAAAATCCATCATGATGTTTAGCTGTAATTATAACTCCTTTTGCACCACACTCTTTTGCTATTCGGCACCACTGCCTGCAATCCAATTTTTCAGGATTAAAGATTTCAGCTTTCTCGGTTCCATGACCCCATTCAAGATTTGTAAATGTGTTAGGTCCAAAATGAACGAATAAATAAAACTCAAGCTCTGCCCAGTCTAACTGACTTTTGGTTGGCAATGGTTTTAATGGTTCAATTTTCTGTCCTTGAATAAAGGTTGAGATAATTAAGAACAGTACAAAGGGAAATATCTTCTGCATAAATTATTTATAGTAAAACATAGTTGGAGGAATTACTTTTTTTGATTTACCTCCATTACTGAATAATAAATTTAAAACAGCATCGCCTGTGCCCTGAACAAATGCCAGCTTAAAATGATGGTAACCCTTTTTCAAAGCAATACTTCCGTTTTTTTCTTCATCACTGTGCATGCCATCATTATCTATCACCACATTATTATCAATCCAAAGTTTGCTGCCATCATCAGATGACAGGTAAAAACTATATACCGCATCATCTGCAATTTTTATGTATCCTTCAAATTGCAAACCATAATTTTCTAATCGGGTAGCTTGGCTTGTAGAAATATTTTTTGCAACTCCTGACTTTACAGGTTTTACAAAATCAATATCGTTAACAGAATCAGGCCTTAATTCATAAGAGGAAAACTTAATGCCAGGCTTTAAATTATTTATTTCTACCGGATTATTCCATTCATAAACTTTCACAGGTGCTTCAACAATTGAAGATGGTAATACATTTTTTGAAAATGCACGTACCTTTAATACACAAGATGCACCAATATAAAACGGTTTGGTATATAAAGAAGATTTTTCTGTTGGTTGAGAACCATCCAATGTATAGAAGCACATATAATTATTACCTTGAACAGATACGAATGGTTTTAAATAACTGCCGGGGTAAGAAAAATTAATTTGTGGTTTTGAAGCGAATGCACCGGCATTGTTAATTTTTAAGACGTAAGGGTTTCTGTCCTTTATCTTTTCAGGATCAAATTCAGGAAAAATAATTTCAACATCTTTTCCCGTTTGATTCCATTTTAGTTTTTGATTAGTAGCCAATAACTCAATTGTTGTTCCTGGATTTAAAAACAAATCGTGCACCACAAACTTTTTTTCTTTTACCCATTTAGGCAGCAGCACATATAAATTATTATTTGTTGGGTTGTAGGTAAAAAAACATTCCTTAACTGCGTAATCTGGATCCGGGTCAATGGTAAGTTTCAAAAGTAAATCGCCACTTTTGGTTTGAGGTTTGTAGTCCTTTCGTCCATCACCCCATTGCGAACTGTAGCGCCAGATATTAGTTTCATAAATGGCTTCTCCATTTGTCTTTAACCACTCTCCCATTTCAAGCAGGCGTTCCTGCATAATAGGCGGAATTTTTCCGTGCTCATCAGGACCAATATCCAATAAAAAATTTCCACCACGGCTTACTTTATCAATCAAGTTGAGGATTAGTGTTTGTGTTGAATTATAATCCCATGCATCTTCTTCGCGGTTGTAGCCATAAGAATGTCCCATCCCTCTGCTCTCTTCCCAATAGTGATTTTCAAAACTTAAATCGGGCTGATACTCCGGTGTAAAAACAGCACCATGTTTGAAGCGAATGCCCGCACCCCATCTGTCAAACGTAACCACCTTATCTTTTACAGGACTTTCATTATAAAGCCAAGCCAAAAATTGCTGCGATTTCCAAACAGAGTCTTTTGCATCCCAATCACCATCTGTCCAAAAAACGTCAGGCTCATACGTAGTTATTAAATCTCTCATTTGTGGAAGCATGTGTTCGTTCACATATTTACTTCTGTCTGTTTTCCACAAGGGATTAAACCATTCGTATAAAGAATAATACATGCCCGCCCGAACAGTAGTCTTTCTTACGGCTGCAAATAAATCTCCAAGCAAATCTTTGTGCGGACCAACCTCTGTTGAATTCCATGGGAATCCCCATGTCTTGCTAGCTTCCTTGCTTGACCAGTTGGCAAAACCATCGTGATGTTTTGAAGTGAGCACAATATATTTCGCTCCTGCTTTTTCAAAGACAGCAGCCCACTCATCAGGATTAAAAAGTTCGGCTTTAAACTGATCGGCTAATTGGTAATAAGTAATGTCTCCAAATTTTTTCTTATGAAAATTTATTCGCGCAGTATCGCCATTATTTAACCCATACTGATACCACTCTGCATAATTTCCTTTGGTACACCAACCGGGCACTGAATATACCCCCCAATGAATAAAGATTCCGAACTTGGCATCTTTATACCACTGCGGCACGGGTCGGCTATCTAGCGATTGCCAGTTAGGTTGGTATGTTTGTGCTGCAAGAAAATTTGACACAATGCTAAAAGGAACTATAAAAATTATTTTACAAATTACCTTTGATACGCTCATATAATTTTTAAAGAATGTTATTCTAAAGTTTTTTTGCCGGAAACTTCTGCAGCCTGTTGCTGATGCAAATCAAATACAACGATAGTGTTTTTACCTTCCTTTAAAAAGTTTGCAGGGCAATACAAACTTTTTTGCGGACCTCTGTTCCAATACCTTCCCAAATTATTTCCATTAACCCATACAATTCCTTTTTTAAAATTACTTATGTCCAGAAAAGTATCGGCAGGTTTATCCATATCAAATTCGGTCTTAAAAAATACTCCCTCGCCTTTTTTGTTTTCATTAAACGACATAGCTGGTTTAAATTCATTTTTCGGTTTTAAATCAGAAATATAATTTACCTGCATAGGCAGCAAAAAAGTTTCCCAGTTCATTAGTGTAATTCCATTCAGTGTTACTCTGTCCGTTATTCCTTTCGGTCAATCATGTATTGTGCAAAATTTATACGACCCATTGCTTCTACTAAAATATCCAAAACAATTTCTTTGCTATCAACTTTTGGCAAATCAATACTCCATCTTCCCCCATCTCTATAAACAGAATCAACATATACACCATTTAAAAAAAATCAAAGCGTAATCGCGTGGCTCGGTTATGGTAAGAGTACCACTTTTTGGTCCGAATAATTTTGTCCTATATAAAATGCACCCACTATTCTGTCCAAAATTTTCCATTGGTCGTGGTTGCACTGTATTAATAGGCTCAGGAAGGTTATCCCACAAGCTTGTGTAAGGCAACAACTTAAAAGGATTAATTTCAATTGCAGGAATGGGTGCAGGTACATCAGGCAATTTGTAGTTTACATATCGGGCAATCAACTTTCGCAATGCATGATATTTATAGGTAGGATTTCCCTGTTCATCAATAGGTGCATTATAGTCGTAACTGGTAACATCGGGTTGGTATTGAGTGGGCGAAAAAGCATTGGCACCGGCAGTAAAACCAAAATTAGTCCCACCGTGTAAAACATAAAAGCTAAAAGATTTTTTGTGCTCAAGTAAATATCGCACATCCTTAAGCAGGTTTGTTGTATCGGGCTTTTGCCATTTTTCGCCCCAGTGGGTTAACCAACCTGGATATAACTCAGAACAAAAAGAAGGAACATTTGGATTATGCTTTTGGGCAGCTTCAAAATTGGCATCGTTTGCACCCGGATCAAGACCAATTGCACAACCTTCAAGAGTTCCTGCTTCAAGGTGATGGGCAGCAGGTCCATCGGCAGTATAAAAAGGAATGTTGATGGCGTTATCCTGCCAGAGTTTCTTTAATTCATAAAGATACTCTTTATCGTTTCCATAACTGCCGTATTCGTTTTCCAACTGCAGCATAAGTACAGGTCCTCCATTTGTACATTGGAGAGGTGCAATTTCCAATGAAATATTTTTCACATAACGGGCAACCGCCTCCATATACCTTTTATCCATGCAGCGTATTTTTATATCGGGATATTTTAAAAGGTAAGGAGGCAATCCGCCAAAATCCCATTCACCACATACGTATGGTCCGGGTCTGAATAGCACCCACATCTTCTCCTGCTGACATAAACGAATAAAAGCTGCTATATCCCTATTGCCGGTTTTAAAATCGAAAACACCTTCCCCTGTTTCATGATAGTTCCAAAACACATACATGGAAATGGTGTTACACCCCATTGCCTTTGCCATTTGAATACGATGCTTCCAATATTGTTGAGGAATCCTTGAAGGGTGCAATTCTCCTCCTATTATCTGAAATGGTTTTCCATCAAGCAAAAACTCGTCTTTAGAAAAAGTGAATTGATGTTTCGGCTGAGCACTTATAGTTAAACTAAATAAAACTGAAAATAAAACTAAGAATGCCCGGGTCATTAAAAAAACTACTTACTATTAAAAACTCACCTGAATATTTCTTTCAAAACAATATGTGCTTTACTTATACTGATCTGCTTCTATTGCCATTGGCGACCATTGCTCTAAAAACTCAAGCACTTTTTGTTTACTATACCCTTCTCCTTCCTCAAGATAATCGGTACGCTGTGTGTGTATGCGCTTTCCACTTTTATCAAGTATAACAAAAACCGGAAAACCAAAACGCTGAGGGAACTCAAGCAATTTCATTACTTCAAAATTTTTATTCTTCTTACTAAAGTTAATATGCTCGGTAATGTAACCCGCTTTAAACGCAGAGTCAATTTGCGCATCAGATTTTGCAAACTCGTTAAATATGCGGCACCACTTACACCAGTTGCCTCCTACAAAAAGAAAAACATTTTTGTTTTGTTCGCGTGCCAGTTTAGCTGCATCTAAAATTTGCTGCTGCGCATCGGCATCTTCGCTATACAAATTAAAAGTTGGTTGGGCGTTAACATTTAAAAAGCCCAACAAAAGAAGAAATAGTAAAGCGTGAAGTTTATACATATATTTCTATTTGGTACGAATATACACTTTGTAATAATTTGCAGTGTTATATTTATTTCTCTGCATAAAAGTGGCTATCATTACAGGAAATAAAAAGATCACAACTCAAACGTCCTCACAAATTTTACTACAACGGCTTGATTGTCCACTATGGGCAACTCAGGTGTTTTACGCAGCCGATTTGTGTTTTGCAATTGGTTAAATACTATGTATAAATCAGTTCCCTCTTTAGGATTGTAACGCAGCCGAAGGTTGCCACCAATTTGCTCACTTAGGTCATCATATTGCGTTAAAGTTTTATTGAAAAGATTTTGAGAGAGCAAAAATTGCATTGAGGTTAATCAAATTGCTTTTATAGATAGGTTTTCCAGTGGCAGAAAAATCATCGTTGAACCTGATTTGGTTATGCTCATAAATAATTTCGAAACGGATATATTTATTTAAGATGTTACTTAAAACTATTTCGGATGCAGCAATTTTACCGCCATAAAAATCGCCATATCGTAAAAAGACTTCATACAAAAATTGCTTTGACTGATTGCTTTGGTAATACACTGAGTAATCAAACATATCGTATGATTTAGCTGGTATTATTATATCATCATTTAATTGCCAGTTATTAAAAAGTTTATCGCGTGTAAAACGTATGACATAGGCATCAATGAGGGAGCCGTTTTTAAACTCGATAACAGGATTGACGCTTGATGTAAATGTTTCTGTTTCGCCATTATTTATGCGCCATTTGTATTGCACTGCATTGCCAATGTTCCAATAATTGAACTTAATATCCTTTTTGACTTTTTTGCGATAAGAGTTCCCAATGGTAATTCGTCCGTATTCTCTGTCGTCATTAAAACCCATAGCAGGATTAAAGTTTTTTTCTACTACCCCAAAGTCAAAGTTGCCGTTGTGCCCTTCGGGGGTTTGGTGAAAAGCAAACAGGTTGTAGTAAACATTTGAATCATAAAATTTTTTAATGCCCTTTTCATTTGTTGAGGCAATACCCCATCCCCAAATCCATTGCTCAGTAATTTTTTTTACATAGTCAAGCGCATACGTTTGAAAAGTTTCGTCCTGCTTTTTGGTGTTTAAACGATTGGTAACTATTCCACCATAAAAACTGCCACGCTTATCTATGTCTTTTCTAAAGCGCATAACGCTGAAATTTTGAGGATCAACTCCCGAAGCATCTACAGGCGCAGTTTGCATATTGAGGGCGCCAATAGCTAATCCATTTTGTTTACCTGTTAATCTTGCACCGGCTATAATTGGCACCACTAAATCACCTTCCCTTCCAATTTTTCTGGAAATAAAAAGCTGTGTACCCTGCCCCATTGAATAATTCAAAAAACTTCTCGATTCTAAAAAGAAGCTTCTTTTCTCAGGCAAATTAACTTCGTACTTACTCAGGTTTATAATTCGGTTATCCACTTCAGCCTGGGCAAAATCGGTACTGGCGGTTAAATCAAGTGTAAAGTTTTTGGTTATTCCGTATTTAGCATCTACACCTAGATTTGAAATTATTTTATCAAAAGTTTCATCCTTTACAAAGTTTTTTCTGCTTATAAACTCTGTGTTGCTTTCATACCCAGTCCCATCTTCTTTTAAATTTTTATATTCATTAAAATTGGCAATGACATAAGGAATAAGGTAAAATGGCTTTTTGCTTTTGAGGTTTTTAAATTCCATGTCGGCAGCTAACGACATTTTATTGTAAGGGTCTAAAACCGTTATATCATAAGATGGGAAAACAGAAAACTCATTTTTTCTTTTAATGATGCGGGTAGATTTAATTCCCATTAAAACTATTTCGGCAGTTTTAAACCGTAGTGATGAAAAAGGTATTTGAAATTCTAGAAAATAGCCTTTATCATTTATTATTGATTCAACATTCCAAAAAGTATTAAAAGATGGGTTTTGGTTGCTGCCGTTTTGAGAGAACTCTACATCAAACCTTGCACCGCTTGCTGATGCTGCAAAACCAATTGCGCTTGATTTATCATGATAGGTATCTATTAAAATGGCAATACCATCATCATCTGCTGGATCAGAATCACGCTCCATATTGTTGTGCACTATTTTGCCAGCTTCGCTGTCAAAACACGAGTATGCTATGTAGAGATTTACATCATCGTAAGCAATTTTAAATTCGGTTTTTTCTGTTGGTGATGCGCCAGGTTGTGGGTCTGCCATTACAAAATCATTCATTACTTCTGCCTGTTGCCAGAAAGGCTCGTCAAATTTACCATCGAGTTTTACGGGTTGGGTTATACGTAATGGGTGATAGGTTTTTCTTTGAGCACTTACTTCTGCTATTACTGCGAAATAAAAACACATTATGAATAAGTGTGGCATGATTCTACCTTTCATATCAATTGTCTTGACATATTGATTATTCAAGTTTATCTAAAATTTAAATCAACATTTTCCTGAGCATATTTAATGCAGTGGTGGCGGTTGCCTGAATAATTCTTGAGCGATTTTCTCCCAAATTAAATTTCTTTACTTCCGTTCTGTCACCAACACTAACTCCAATAAATACCAAGCCAACTGGCTTTAGTGCTGTGCCACCAGTAGGCCCGGCAATGCCGGTGGTGGAAATAGAAACATCAGTACCAAATTTTTTTCGGATGGCTATTGCCATTTCTTTGGCAACAGGTTCACTTACTGCACCATGTTCTTTGAGTAATGATTCATTAATTGAAAGTTCGTTCAGTTTGATTTTATTATCGTAACTAATTACAGAGCCAGTAAAATAATTACTGCACCCAGGCACCGATGTTATAAGGTGAGAAATAAAACCACCTGTACAACTTTCAGCAATGGCAAGCGTGAGTTTTTTCTTTTAAGCAATCTGCCAACCACTTCTTCAATTTTATCTTCATCCTCACCAAAAATAAAATCTTTAATCAGAGGCTTTAAATTTTCTAGTTGTGTACTTACCTGTTGCTGTAAATCAGGAAAATTTCCACGTGCCGACAAACGCAAGCGAACCATTCCGGTTTGCGGCAAATACGCAAGTTTCATGTGAAGAGGTAAGGCATCTTCCCAAGCAGAAATTAAATCGGAAAGGTAAGATTCGCCAATTCCCTGAGTTAATACAGTATGATGGATGATTTGTGTCGGAGGAAAAATTTCTCTTAGCTTAGGAATTACACTATCGGTCATCATTGCTTTCATTTCATAAGGCACTCCGGGCATTGATACATATACCTTTCCATTTTTTTCGAACCACATACCTGGAGCGGTGCCATTCTTGTTATATATTGGAGTACATTTATCAGGCAAATCAGCTTGTTTGCGGTTTGTTTCAGACACCGTTCTGTTGCGTGCTGCAAAAAGTCTTTCAATATTTTTAAAAGCAACTTCATCAAAAATCAACTTGGAGTTGAAGTACTCACATAAGGTATATTTTGTAATGTCATCTTTAGTGGGACCTAAGCCGCCTGTAATTAAAATTACCTCAGCACGCTTAGTTGCTTCATTTAATGCATCAATAATGTGTTGCTTGCTATCGCTTACACTGGTAATTTGTTTTACGTTATAGCCATTGTTGTTTAACTCTGAGCCCATCCATGCAGAATTGGTATCAACTATCTGACCTATTAGTATTTCATCCCCAATCGTTATTATTTCAATGTTTATCATTTTATCCTATTCTTTTATTATTGGCTTCCCTCTATGAACAATTAATTAAAAGGTGCAATATTAACCAATCAATTTATTTAAGACTTTTGTGTGGCAGGAAATTTGAAAACCAGCATTAAACAAAAGCAAAGTATTTATGAAAAAGTATTTTTTTATTAATGGCTCTTATAGTGTTCGCACAGTTTACACAAGCGCAAAACAACATTTTAAATCAGGTGGTAAACAGTGTTACAGGTGGTGGCGGTTTATCTAACGATCAAATCATTAAAGGCTTAAAAGAAGCTTTAAATGTTGGAACTAATAACTCAACAGCATCAGCATCAAAGTTGGATGGTTTCTATAAAAATCCGAAGATAAAAATTCCGTTTCCGCCTCAGGCAAAAAATATGGAGAAACAATTACGTGGAATAGGTATGGGTAAAGAGGTAGATAAGTTTACAAAAACATTAAACCGTGCAGCCGAAGATGCTGCAAAAAAAGCTGCACCCATTTTTGTTGACGCCATTACAAAAATGACAATTAATGACGGCTTACAAATTTTAAACGGGGGAAATGATGCTGCAACAAATTATTTAAAAGGTGCATCGGGTGCAGCACTTAAAGCAGCATTTTTACCGGTAGTAAAAGCATCGTTAGAGAAAGTTCAGATAACTAAATACTGGGCACCGCTTACTAAAACATACAATAAACTGCCTCTGTCAAACAAAGTTAATACAGACTTGAACGATTATGTAACGCAACGTGCAACCGAAGGTTTGTTTAAACTCATAGCTCAGGAAGAATTGAAAATAAGAACCGATCCACAGGCAAGAATAAATGATATTCTGAAACAAGTTTTTGGAAGGTAACTTTAAACGCTCTCAACAATTTTCAATCTCGCATATTTTAAAAGTAACTGTTTATCGCCTTGCCCCTGAAAGTTTACGGTGGCTTTGTTGTCAGGAAAGTTACCTTCAATTTTTACAACCTTACCCACACCAAATTTTACGTGCATTACGTTCATGCCCTCGCGAATGTCTTTGGGGTTATCAGGTAAAAAATCTGTTGGCGCTTTAAAGGCTGCTGGTTTAGGTGTTTTTGAAACAGGCTTGAGGTTATTTTTTGTAAAGGAATTTTTAGAGAAAACCGGAGTTGATGATTCATTAAAGTTTTCGTAGCCATTCGTTGCTTTCCATCCGTTGTTTTTCGAATAATTATTTTTGGGCTTAGGCTCACTCATTACAGTTTCGGGAGCGGAAAGATATTTGGGATCAATTTCTTCTAAAAATCTGCTGGGCTCGCACGAAATTAAATTACCCCACCTGAACCTGCTCATTGCATAGGAGATAATGAGTTTATTTTCGGCACGTGTAATAGCTACGTAAAACAACCTGCGCTCTTCTTCCAATTCTTCTCGTGAGTTAACACTAAGTTGAGATGGAAATAAATTTTCTTCAAGACCTACAACAAAAACATTTTTAAACTCAAGTCCTTTTGCAGAGTGCACGGTCATAAGGGATACCTTGTCGTTATCGCCATCATCTTTTTGTTCCGCATCGGTTAATAATGCAATATCCTGCATGTAATCCGTAAGCAGGCGAGTTGCTTCTGCATTTTCTATTTCAAGAGATGGGGCGCTTAATGGTGCATTGCCATTTTCTGTAAACTCCTTAATACCTGCCAACAACTCTTGTATATTTTCGTAATGACTGATTCCTTCCGATGTTATTGGTTCTTAGCTAAAGTAGAATAACTTTTTATTAAAGTTACAACATCAGGATTTTTTTGTTTGGTGTTATTTGCAATATCAATTTCGGGTTCCGAAATTTTCTCCATCACATCCCAAATTGTTGCACCCCATTCATCTGCTTTTATAAAAAGTTTTTCGTAGGTGGTTTTTCCAATACCACGAGTGGGATAATTATAGATACGCTCTAATGCTTCCTCATCGTAATTATTTATGGTTAGCCTGAAATAAGCCAGAAGGTCCTTTATCTCTTTACGCTGAAAAAAAAGAAACGCCACCATAAACCCGGTAAGGAATATTCAGTTTGCGCAAAGCCTCCTCCATTGAACGTGATTGCGCATTGGTGCGGTAAAGAATGGCAAAATCTTTATTGAGCAGCCGGTCATTCATTTTGTTCTCAAAAATTTGGCGGGCAACTGCATTACCTTCTTCGTTATCTGAAATAGCGCGAAGCACTTTTATTTTATCTCCTTCAGTATTATCAGTCCAAACTTCTTTTTTTAATTGCGCCCTGTTGTTTGCAATTACGCTGTTGGCAGCAGACACAATATTTTTGTGGAGCGGTAATTCTGCTCCAGCTTAAATGTTTTTAAATCGGGATAATCTTTTTCAAAGTTTAAAATGTTTTGAATATTCGCTCCTCTAAATGCATAAATACTTTGTGCATCATCACCCACTACACAAATATTTTCGTGTTGTGCAGATAACTTTCTTAAGATGACATACTGAGCAAAGTTGGTGTCCTGAAACTCATCTACCATTACATGCTTAAACTTGTTTTGGTATTTACTTAACACATCGGGAAAATTTTTAAGAAGAATGTACGTGTTGTACAACAAATCGTCAAAGTCCATTGCGCCCGCTTTAAAGCACCGTTTTGCATAGAGTTCAAACAACAAACCAAGCTTGGGTTTGCCGGAGTATTTATCTTCGTTTTGCAATTCAATATGGTTCGCGTAATCCTGCCACGAAAACAAATTATTTTTAGCTGATGATATTCTTCCTAAAACCAATGATGGCTTATACACCTTATCATCCAATTCCTGCTCTGCAATTATTTTTTTTATAAGACTCTTGGCATCATCCGTATCATAAATGGTAAAGCTGGAGGGATAACCTATTTTTTCGGATTCTACTCTCAGTATTCTTGCAAACACGCTGTGAAAAGTTCCCATCCATAAATTGCGCGCCTCGTCTCCTACAATTTCTGCAATACGATTTTTCATTTCACGTGCAGCTTTGTTGGTAAAAGTGAGTGAGAGAATATTAAAAGGATCAACTCCATGTTGCATTAAATGCACAATGCGGTATGTTAGCACACGTGTCTTGCCTGATCCTGCACCGGCAATAATCATAGCAGGTCCTTTAATGTGTTGCACAGCCTGTTGCTGCGGCTCGTTTAATTGCTCTATATAATTCCAATTCATTTCATTCCAAAAGTAGGCGATTACATTCTATTAATAGTTTGCCTTTAGGAATTTTATTAAGAGAAAAATATTATTAAGAGAAGGTCGAATTGTTACTTTTTGCTTGTTGAAAAACTGTAATAAAAAAACGTTAGCCCTTTACGTACTAAATTATATTTGCATTACAAACACTCAAACAAAAAACTCATGAACAAAGGCAATCTAATTGACAAAGTAGCTTCAGAAGCTAAAATCACAAAAGTGCAGGCTAACGCAGCCATTGATGCTTTTTTAAGCAGCACCACTACAGCACTTAAAAAAGGCGAGCGTGTGGTATTAGTAGGGTTCGGAACATTTATGGTAACGAAACGGGCAGCACGGAAAGGACGTAATCCACAAACAGGTAAAGTAATAAACATTGCAGCACGTAAGGTTGTGAGATTCCGTACAGGTGCTGAGCTTTCTAAAAAAGTGAAGTAACTTTTTTTCGCAAAAAAGAAAATGCCGACCCGCCTCAAACCGGTCGGCATTTTCTTTAATAAAGAAGGCGCGGAGAACCACCAACCGCGCCTGAGAAAAAGAAACAACCAACCTTGCAAAAACCTAATTGGTCTTTGCAATTTTTTGCAACTGTGTACCCGATTGGGTAACAACTATCATTGTATAAAAACCTGTAGTTAAATCTTTAATATCCATTTTGTATGTTTCACTATTGATGAAAGCAGATTTAACTTTTTTACCATTTGTATCATAAAGTGTAACAGAAATCAATTTCTCGTTTACAGAATTGATATTAACATGGTCTTTGGCAGGATTTGGATTAACGGACACAACACTTTCTTCTTCAGGTAAAAGTTTTTTCATAGAAATACCGCTTGCCACTGATTGACTTATTAGCACATCATGTACCGATTGGCATTGGTGTGCGTCAGTTACGGTTACCTGGTATAAACCCGATGGTAGATTTTTTATCATTAACTCAGTGCAGCCATTAGCCCACTTTGCTAAATAAGGTTGCGAGCCGCCCCTTATTTCAACTACTGCATTTCCATTAGAAGCACTCTTGTAAGTTTCATCAGTAACGCTTGCCATTACAGTAAGTTGTTCAGGTTGTGTTACACTAAAATGTTTTTCTAGACTTTGTCCGTCAGCATCAAAAATTTTAATACTGTATTTCCCTTCACTCAAACCGGTTACATCTTCGGTAGTTGCACCGTTTGACCACTCAAATTTATAAGGTTGTTTACCGCCTTTAACCGACAAATCAATTGCCCCCGTAGCATCGTTAAAGCATAACAAATTATAAACATCAGCTTTTATATTCAATTTTAAAACTTCACGCACTCTAAAAAGAGCAGTTTCATAACACCTGTTATTATCCGAAACTTTTACTGCATAAACACCTTCTTCAAGGTTTGCAACGTAACTTTTGTTTGAGTTATCGTTCCACAAATAATCATATTTGCCTTCGCCCCCGGTTACATTGAGTTGAATTCGACCGTCATTTTTACCTGCATTACTTTCAATAACTACAGCATCAATTATAATTTTTTCGGGTTGACTTATTTCACTAGAGGAATAAAAACATTTCCAATAGCATCTTTGACTTGCACGGTATATACACCTGCTGGTAGCCCGCTTAAATCTTCTGTGGCTGCACCATTACTCCATTTAAAAGTATATGGCGCAACACCGCCTCTTACTTCCATGTCTATCAATCCCGAATTATCATCGTTGCACAATAAATTAAATTTGCTGATGGAAACTGACAAAGGTTTAACACCTTCGGCATTTAAGGTTTTGCTGTTAAAAATTCCGTTAAATGCTATTATAAGCAGCAGTGAGTAAATAAAGTGTGGTTTAGCGGTTCTCATTATTTTTGTTTTTAAATAACGAGACCAAAGTACCTATGGCAATACCCTCAGAAGTGGCATTTTAGGCGAAAGGTATTTTTGAGTGGGTGAAAATTTCAGGGAAAATGAGAACTTATCTTAGTTAGGATACAACCTAACAGATTAATAAAATTGTTAATGGGTTTCTACTAACATTGTTTTATTTTGTAACACCATCTTTGAAAATACTAAAACGAAATCTATAATTAATTTTATTAATCTGTTAATCGGTGTTCCCCAAAGAGCAACTATTAAATTACTTGTGTATACTCTTGTTAAACCTCTGAGTACTTACATTCACTTCTCACATCAACTAATGGTTAATTAAATTCTTTATATTCCTAAAAAACATTTTTAAAGCTTATTTGCTCTCTATTTAAAATAAATTTAAACATACCTTCGCGGCCGGTTCAAATCAATTTGTTTTTTTGGTAAGTACTCTAATTAGAAATGGAGCAAATAACTCATCATAACAAGGAAGAAGTTGCTTTATTGCTGAAAGAAAAAAACTTTGGCAATTTAAAGGAAGCATTTGCAGAATGGCTTCCTGAAGAACTTTCTGAAGTGCTTACCGCTTATACCGAAGAAGATGCAGAGGAGGTTCATGCTGTTGTCTTTAAAAGCGTAGATCGCGATTTGGCCGTAAAAACTTTTGAGTTATTAGAGCTTACCTTACAGGAGGAGTTAATAAGCATTTTGCCTGCACGGCTAATGCAGTTAATTCTTAATGATATGAGCCGGATAACCGTACTGCACTTTTAGAGCAGTTAGACTCTGAATTGCTCACCAAATCGTTAAAGCTGCTTACACAAAAAGAAAAAAGTGTAGCGCTTTCATTATTGGGGTACCCTGAAAATTCTATCGGGCGTTTGATGACACCCGATTACATAGCCGTTAGAAAAGAATGGACAGTTAAGTATGTTTTGGATTATATTCGAGAAAATGGTGAAAACTCCGAAACGCTTAATATCATTTATATAGTTGATGAAAAAGGGAAACTGATTGATGACATTAAGGTTAGAGAAATTTTACTTGCCGAGCTTGACACAAAAATTGAAGATATTATAGATGGGAAGTTTGCTTCGCTGTCAGTATTAAGTGATGAAGAAGTTGCCATTAACGAGTTTAAAAAACATAACCGCGTTGCGTTACCCGTAATAGACTCATCTGGCGTGTTATTAGGAATTATTACAGTTGATGATGTTTTACAACTGGCAGAGGAAGAGGATACTGAAGACATTCAGAAGTTAGGAGCAGTGGAGGCATTAGAAGAGCCTTACCTTGAAGTGCCATTTGGGAAAATGATGCGAAAGCGCGCACCCTGGCTGATTGTACTTTTTATTGGTGAAATGTTTACAGCATCTGCCATGAGTTTTTTTGAGCATGAAATTGCAAAAGCTGTGGTGCTTGCCCTGTTTATTCCGCTAATTGTTTCAAGCGGTGGTAATTCGGGCTCACAGGCGGCAACGCTGATTATTCGTGCACTTGCGGTAGGTGATGTTAGTATTAAAGATTGGTGGTTAATTATAAGGCGCGAAGCTTTATCCGGTTTAATGCTCGGACTAATACTTGGCTCCATCGGTTTTTTACGAGTGGCAGCATGGGCATCCTTTTCCGATGTTTACGGACCTCACTGGTTACTAATTGCCGTTACAATAGGCATAACGTTGGTAGGCGTTTGTTTATGGGGCACCATTATGGGGTCAGTAATGCCGCTATTACTAAAACGACTCGGGGCTGATCCTGCAACTTCATCGGCACCCTTCATAGCAACACTTGTGGATGTTACCGGGCTTGTTATTTATTTCAGTATTGCCGCAGCAATTCTCAGCGGCACGCTGTTATAAATCTTCATGCAAGCATATATCCTTTTGCCTTTTTTTGCGTATAAATTTTTTAGCTTTACAACGAGGCTCAGTTTAGAATGATAAGACCGCTTAAACATCTTTCATTATTGGTATGCTTAATGCTTTTACTGCCTGCCGTTTCTGTTAGTCAGGAATGTCAGATAAAAGGCACTATTGTATGCAAGGAAACAAATGAAAAACTTAGCGAGGTAAAAATTGAGGTGTACGAAGGCGATTTGTTATATAAAATAATTAAGAGCGATACAGCTGGACGATACGACACCGGAAAGTTTAAACTTATACACAAAAACCTTAGTTTTTTAGTAGCAAAACAAGGTTATGAGGCCTACAAAATTCTTTTTAGTGATGTAAAACAAAACAGCATCACATTTATTAATTTTAATCTGGAGAAATTAACCGAAGCGCGTGTTAAAGAACAACAGGAAGAACAGAAGAAAGCCCTTAACAATCCGCAAAAATTTAAGCGTAAGTATTACAAAGTAAAACGCATGTAACAGAAAAGATGCTTTTCATCAAAAAACTTTTCAGCTACCTCTACCCTGTGAATATTATAAAAATCAATTCACAATTTACGCCCGGCCTTGAGGTAAGAATTGAAAATGGTAAGCATGTTTTAAACGCCAGGCATTCCAATTATTCTTTTGGCAAATTGCATGAAGTTATGTTTGAGGCAATTTCATCAATAGAAATAATAAATAATGCAAATGTTTTGATTTTAGGAATGGGTGGTGGAAGTGCAATAAATATACTACATAGTTTAAACAGGCAAATTAAGATTGATGCTGTAGAAATTGACCCGGCTGTAATAAAAACGGCTCGTGTTTTTTTTAATGTTACCACAAACCATAATCTTAATATTATTGAGGCAGATGCCTTTACTTTTGTTGAATCATGCAACAATATTTACAACCTAATTATTATTGATTTATTTATTGATGATAAAGTGCCGGATGCAGTTTTTAAACATGAGTTTCTGCTTAGCTGTAAAAAAATTTTAGCAGATGATGGAACAATTATTTTAAATGCATCCATACCCAATAAACCATTTATAAAAGCGAATGATGATTTACTTCACGAAGTGTTTGAAAGAACCAATTCAAAATTCATAGCGGGAAATTTGGTTTACTTTTTAAGCTAATCTAATTCCAGGTTATTATTTTTTTTCATAATTTGGCAAATAATATTCTTTACAACTATTTTATAGATGCCTATATTTAAAACTATATCAATTTAATATTTTTGGTTTATTCACTAATCAGTTACTGTATGAAAAAAAACACCCACAAAACAATTATCCTTTCCTTTGTTTTCCTATTAATAAATCTTAGAGCAGTAAGAGCTGATATACTTCCAATCGGTTTTTTTGATGCGGCTACTTCAAATATTAATGGTTGCTCTGGTTGGGCACTTGACCCCGATTTTCCCTCTTCAAATCTTAGCATACATTTTTATATTGAGGATGCTTCTAACCCTCCTTATTATATGACCATAATAGGATCAACTACTGCTAATTTGCCTCGACCAGATGTAAATACAGCAACCGGTTACCCGGGAAATCATGGCTTTACATATACAGTAGCATATCAACACAGGTATAAAAAGATTTATGCCTTTGCAATTAATTTGGGTGGAACTACAAATCCACAATTATCAAACAGTCCTCAGGTTGTTGATGGGTTTTCTAACCTGCGCTACTCTTTTTATATGGATCTTGTAAACACAAACAGAGTACTTGAACTGGATTTATACGGCAAAAAAACAAACACTACCAAACCTCTTATTGTTATGGTACATGGGGGTGGTTTTATTGCCGGTGATAAAACAAATTTTACCGCGAGCGCAAAAGTTTTAGCCGATGCAGGATATATGGTTGCATTGGTTAACTATCGCCTAATGGGAGATCCTGATGGAAACACTAATACCCCTGGAAACACTATTAACCTTTGTGCAGGCAATTTAATAAATGAAATAAGTTGGTACTGGGCAATACAGGATATTAATGCTGCCATAAAATTTTTATCATATAACAGTGCACAGTATGGTATAAATAAAAACAAGGTGTTCCTCTATGGTGAAAGTGCAGGAGCAATTGCTGTTTTGCATTTAGCGTATGCAAGCCAGCAAGAAATTTACAATGAAATGGGCGGTTACAATTATTTTAACAACAATCCAACATTGGGAAACCTTGACCAAAGTACTCATCCACCATACAGAGTGGCAACCTATACCATTAAAGGAATTGCAACAGTTGCAGGTGCTTTAACTCGTTCCAGTTTCTTGCAGTCATCAGAAAAAACACCTGTAATAATGCTTCATAGCCCTTGCGATAAATTGGTTAACTATAACATTGGAAATAGTTATTGGGGCAACTTTAATAATGCTGTACCACCTGTGGGCGTTACCACATCATGTATAAGACCAATGTGGGGATCGAAGTACATTGTAGATAAACTTGAACAATGGCAACAACAAGGTATAACTGTTCCATGCCATAAACTATACACAGGATGCAGTACACATGCCTATGGTAATAATGGGGTTTATTATCCCGATCATGGTTTAAATGCACCTGAAGTGATCCAATTTAGAGAAACTCTCTTTTTAAATTTTGCAAATACTATATCAAATAACTTGGCTTGCTCCAGTTCACCACCAATTGGGCCATTGCCTGGCTTAACTCTTAATCCTTACTGCTCCGCAACATTTGCATGTACCGATGTAAGTTCTCCATTTTATTATTACCGAACAGCTGCAAACAGTTCAACAAATAATTTTGCTGATGATATCGGTTCAAAAATTAAATGCTATCCTAATCCTTCTAATGAAAAAGTAACAATCTCTGTTACAAATGTTAATTGCACTTACTTAACACTTACCATTTATAATTCAAAAGGAGAACTTATAGGAAAAGAGCATATTATCCCTGATGATAGTGGCAACTTTAATCATCATTTAAATTGCACTGAATTTGCTCCCGGTATTTATCTCATTATGGCGCAGGGAAATAATTATTCAGCAAAAACAACGCTAATAAAGAATTAATTTTTGCACTTGTTTAATTTGGTAGTTTGAATTATGAGTACCAGAAATTCTAAACATGTTTTGGATTTTTTTGAACACTACGATAAGTTTTTAAAGAGTACACTTTCAGGAAAACGCCTGCAAAAAAACGGTAAGCAACTCCGCAAAAGCACAACTGAAAATTATCGTTACCTGCGTAAACTTTTATTTCAGTTTTGCTACGAAAAAAATTTTGAACTGCGCATACGTAATGCATCCAAATTAAGTAAGAGAGATTTTGAAACAGAAAAAAAATACTGGAAAAAATTTTATAAAAGCTTTACCGATTTTTTGCATAACGATCTTGGGCACTACGACAACTATGTAGGCAACAACATAAAAATGCTTCGTGTGTTTTTTAATTACTTAAACAATGAAGCAGGAATTGCTACCGGCAGTTTTCACAAAGATTTTTATGTTCGTAAAGAAGAAATACCAATAGTTACTCTTTTACCGGAACAATTAAATGTACTTATTTACAACAAGGAGATGGAGAATAATCTCTCCCCGTCCTTAAAAAAAACAAAAGACATTTTTGTTTTTGGTTGTACTGTAGCATTAAGGGTATCTGATTTGTTAAATCTAAAAACTACTAACCTTGAATTGATTAATGAGCTCCATTACCTAAAAGTAACTTCTAAAAAGACACAAACCTTTACGCGCATTAAACTTCCCTCCTATTGTGTTGAAATAATACGCGGTTATAAAAACAAGTACAAAACGTTATTGCCACCAATAAGCAATGTTAACCTCAATAAAAACATTAAACTGTTAATGGAAGTTTACAAATTTACCGAGCCCCACATAAAAACCCGCGATGTAAGAGGCATACCCACTCCTGTTTTTAAAAATACCAAAACAAAAGAGCCTTACCGTTTTTGCGATTTAATAACCTCTCACAGTATGCGAAGAACTGCTATTACCACCATGCTTTGCCTTGGTATGCCCGAACACATGGTGCGGCAAATATCCGGGCATGCTGCCAACAGCAAAGAGTTTTTCAGGTATGTTAAGCTAAGCCAAAGTTATATGGATAAAGAAACCGAAAAGGTATTTGAAAAGTTAGAGTTTAGAAATGTTGCTGTTAGCTAAAACCTCAGCTAATTAGGAGACATAGATTGCACAGATTAACACAAATTATTTTTTATTAAATTAAATTGGTTACATCTAACATTATTAGCGATAATCTGTGAAATCTGTGTCAAGTATTTTTATTATAATTGTAAACAAATTCCTAGCATTATTAAAAATTTAAACTATGTATAAAGCTAAATTATTGTTTACAGCACTAACCCTCTCATGTGTAAGCGTTAGCGCGCAAACTGTTACCGAAAAAGTAAATACAATTTTGTATGAGAAGAAGACACCCGATGAACAACTCAAAGCACTTAAACCATATGCCTGTAACTTTTATAAATCTATTGAGGATTATTATAACGATAAACCTGTTGAAGGCAAAAAGGGTTAAACCTCGTAGCTACACCGTTGATATTGCAGGTGTAAAAATTGAATCGTGGGCAAACGGAAAGGCTGAAAAAATAAAGTATCTGAATTAGCGGGCAATACCTTACTAACGAGCAAGGCTTTTTGAACCGTGTTGAAGGAAAAAATTTTTGACGTTTTAGCTATTGATGGCCCCTTTTGCTATTACATAAAAGTAGGCGACCATGATGGCGTTGCAGGAGAGCCCACCTATGAACAGGTTAAAAACGGTAAAACAGAAGCTAACTTTTCTTTTGGGTTAGGGGCAAGATAATTCTATTGATGAGTATTACTCCTCGACCAACAAAGGTGAGTTAAAAGACTGGAGCAATAAAGATTTTGAAAAACTCTTGGAAGAAAACGGCTTAATGGAACAGTATAAAAAAGAAGGCAACCCTAAAGAGAAATGCGCGATACCGTTGATGCATACAAAAGTAAGGTGATGAACAAAAAAATAAAATATATAAGATTGCTTAACGAAAAGATGAGTAAAAAGTAACCTGAAATTTTAATTTTTAAAAAACTACTGCACGTTTATTTTGCAGTAGTTTTTTTATGTATGCTTTTGGCAAAAAAATTAAAGCACTTTTTGCTGTTTTATGTGTTATTAGGCAATAAACTACCTGTTTAAAAAGCCAATAAAAAATATTATAAATCAATCTTTTAGAAAACGAATATTACTATCCGTTCGGGATGATTATGCCTGCAAGGGATTTTAGCAGCAGCGGGTATAGGTACGGGTTTAATAAGGGGTCCGAAAAAGGATATATGCAAACTGCTTGAAACGGTAAGACCTTTATCACAACACATTTTCGCGGAATATAACCCCCGTTTAGGTATCCGGACGATGTGTCACCCTAGGGGATGATTTGCAGCCACAGCAATCACCTTACTGTGCAATGAACGAAATCCAGTGCATTATTCGATCCTAATGGAGATATAGTTCCCAATTATATTGTTATATGGGCTGTGGCTGAAGTGTCCATGATAGCCTTTAGTGATGCATAAGGATACCGTCGCCAAGACTGCTTCGATCCCAAATCGACACCTGCTCAAAACCGCCGCAGTCGCTTGATTTTCTTGGCGGGTTGTGTTTCCCGTGGGAGGATATGAAGGCGTAAAACAGACCGTTAAACAGTAGTAGAAAGAAGATTCTAAAAGAAACATAGAGACAACTGCGAGCAGAGCGGCAAAAATATTGAGAGATTAGCAGCAATTAAAAAAAGTCTCACTTTGTAAAATCAGCCGATGGGTATGGAGTGCTAATTCCGCAGAAAGAATCCTTCAAAGTATACTGAAAATTGGCAGATGGGTTTGATGCTCATCATATATTACCTAAGTCAGTAAACTTGCAAAGCTTATTTTAAGAAGGCTGTCCTTGCTGTTAGTCGATCCCGTGAAGGTGGCTTGGAGAGAAGCTAAGGAACATAAAGTACTACGAGCGATTGGGCGAGCAAATCACAAGGGAACAACTTAAACTATGGTAGGATTTAAGCCTGGCAAACCTAAAGCAACGAAAGAACAAATACTTAAACAAAGGGATGCTATTGAACAAAAAATTTAAAACGCGAAAGGTAACACGCCAACTCAATAACTATATTTCCAAAATAGTGGAAAAAAGTTTTATAGGTTTGAGCAGAGGGTAAAAAAGGCTCTGTAAGAACTAAGTCTAAAGTTGATTTATGATACTCTTAGATATTCCTCAGGAAAGATTCTCCACCTATTGAGAACAACCAATCTCTTTATTGCAATCGGATGAGGTAGCTTTTTGATATTGTCCTGTTTGATGATAGCTCAAATTTTGCAATATCAAAAATAAACAACTTTGTTGATTCAAATACTATTACTGGTTGGAGGAAGCTTTCCAATTTGTTATCGAAAATTCTAAAGAAGAGTATTTTTGGTATCAAAAACACAGGAATATATAGACTGATAACCAACTTGGAGTACAGTGAACAATTAAGTGAGACCTGAGTTTAGGAACTTGGACATTACTACTTGGGATGGGTCTGATATTTTTAATTTGATGGAAGTTTGTTCAACGCTGTACAGAAAGGGTAATTGATTTATTGGAAAGGTAAGAGCTAAGTAATTTAGAAGTACAGACCTGTAATTTTCCGTAAGTATCCTTAAAACCGGACAACTTAAAAGTAGAGAAAAAAGCCCCAATTTTAATTTGTAATGAAAAAAAGCAAATTCACTCGAAACACAATTATCACCATGCTCGAGGAGAAGGAGAGTGGTAAAAAGACGACAGACATATGTCTTTTTTATGAGGATTTATGTAGGTTGATGTTGTTTGATTTTTGCAAACAAATAGGGAGCCTCAATGATTAGTATTGAACTGGTGTTGTTGAGGCAAAAATGGAATTGAACTTTCGTGATTTATCTGACATAGCTACAAACCAAATTAAGCTATTGTGTAAATTAATGTAAGAACTTCTAATCTTTGTTTTGTAAAGTGCTTGCAATAAAATAAAATAGAATTAAATAAAATAAAACATAATAGCTCGAAGTGTATCATCCATACAACAAACTGAACGTTTCTAATAAATAAATTAGCCAGCGAAATCAAAAAGAAAAGAACTGCCACTATAGCAAATTATCAAAATTATGTGCTATCCCACCTAAACTCCTGAAGAATCCAATACTTACAACCTCGTATTAATACATTAAAATATTTTTCATTTGTTTCAACATTTTAATTATAGCAATGTAGGCAAAAATTAGATAGTTCTTTTAGGCCTTGTTGTTTCCTATTGTTCAGTCCATTACTTCTACCAAACCCAACAGTAGTCTTACTTTCCTTATTTTTCAATTCCTAGCACAATCTCAAACATAATTGATGCATTCCCATCCTAAAACTGTTTGGAATCCAACTTGTGGCAGTTTAGCCAACTATTTCCTGTTTATTGTTTATCAATTCACAACCATCTCCCTGTATACATTCTTCTGAATTTCAGAATCACTAAAATTGTCTCCTTAGTTGCTGGAGTTTCAGCAGAGCTATTCCTAGTGGTTACCATACTGATGTCCCTGGCAGGTGAAAAATAATGAACTCCGGTCCCTCTCCGGGATTGAGTTGAAATCTATTAAAAGGAAGATATGAGAATTTCGCTTTTCTCACTAAAGTTATCTAATTCAAAAGTTAGTGAAATCCATCACTGGGGTAGTCCCCTTTGTATTTTATAATCGAAAGTTTGATTTGGATTGGACAAGAACTGGGCTGCCAACTTGAACTCGCATCACCTGGACTAATTGTAACTTCGTAGATAATAATCTATTGAAGGAGCGCCTGGCGCCAATTTATTAGAAGCATTAACGAACAAATAAACCTGCTGTTGATGTCCGCCTCTCTAGTGCTCGGTTTATCATAAGCTGGAGCGGGTCCAGCTTCTCGGCGGAAACAGGTCTGCGGATCGTTCCGTCAGAGGCTAGCCCAGTACTTGAACTTGCCGCGGTATTCAGTTTTGTAGCCATTTTTTATTTTCAAAATTAACTCCATCTTTGTTCTGTCTATAAGCTGTTGAATTTTTACTGAATAAAAATTTCTATTATCTCCAGCAAAAATACTTTGTAGGATTATATGTTATATAAGGAGAAAATACATGGAATATATTGAGGGTTGCATACTTTCTCCATTGGTGCAAAAGCTCTTGCCGTAAATAACATATTTTCTAAACCTTCCAAATCACAGTTTGTCTGAATTACATCATTTTCTGCAAAAACATAAGGGTTGCCCAAATATAAGAGACTTTAAAAACGGATTTGATAATCAGGAATTTTCCTAATCTAGGGCTGTAAACCTTAAATTTAAAAATATAGCTATTCCCATAACTCCTTCACCTCATCATCTTTCTCCTCACTATTAAACCCTACCTATACCCAATGCTGCTAAAACTTCCTTGCGGGCATAATCATCCTGAACGGATAGTAATCTTGTGCGTTAACAATGCTGGGCAATGTAGTAGCTTTGCGCCGCCATTGGCGGTAGCCGCTGTTTGAGCCATCGTCAACGGGTATTTTAAAGTCGAGAACCACAGCCTGTACATTAACGGGGCGATGCTGATTCTGTATCAGTGCCACTTGCGGCAGGTTATTTATATTAGTTGGGGCAGTGGCGTACTATCTAAAATTTCAACATATCTACCAAAGTAACGTCCATTCCCAGCCCGTTTGGAGCCAGCGATATGCCATTCCATGAGGGTAAAAACGCAGGC
>JADJOA010000010.1 GCA_016714005.1 Bacteroidota bacterium | reverse complement strand
TGGCATCGTTTAAAGATGAGATGGCTTTATCTAAATTATTCCCATCTAAATATTTTCCTGCTGCTTCCAAATGTTTAATGGCTTTAGAAGACTGGGTGGTATAGGCATCTTTCTGTGCCAAACTTTTAAAAGAACAAAACATTGCAACTACACACCAACACAAAATTCGTACTTTTCTTTTCATTTATAAAATGATTAACAAATACTTTGCAAATAAATTGTTTCGTAAAAAATAATTCCTGTCATTCATTTAAGTGTCATTGCGCAGAAGCATTTAGCACAGCACAAACATACAGACCTGCAGTTTCTCTTCTTAATCTTGATTTACCTAACGACAAATCTTTAAAACCATTTTGCTTTGCCAAATCAACTTCTGCCAGGTTAAAATCTCCTTCAGGTCCAATGGCTATTAAAATGTCATTGCCATTCAACGCAGCATTCAATGTTGATTTTTCTGAAGGATAACAATGTGCAATAAATTTATTCTGCGCTTTAGCTTCTTTTATAAACTTCTCAAACTGGATAAGATTATTCAGTTTTGGCAACATTGCCTTGCCACTTTGTTTTATGGCAGAAAGTAAAATTTTATTGCACCTCTCTTCATTCAAATTCCGCCTTTCAGAATGACGACAAATTATAGGAGTAATTTCAGCTATTCCCAACTCTGTTGCTTTTTCTAAAAACCATTCAAACCTCTCCATATTTTTTGTTGGAGCAATGGCAATATGTAAATGAGGAGGAGTAATTTCCTCTTTAATGATTGATTTAATTTGGGCTGTAACTTGTTTAGCATTGGCATGAACTATTTCTGCTTCTATAAAACTTCCTTTGCCATCAATAACTGTTATTATATCTCCTTTAATTTTTCTTAACACATGTATGCAATGATGCGATTCTACCTTGTCAAGTATTACTTCATTGTCATTTATGTGATCCGAAAAAAATAACTGCATCAGCTTAATGTATAAAAGTCTGTTTTTTCTGTTGTGTGAATTCTTAAAACTCCAACACTCACCAAATCAAAAAAAATTTTTGTGGCACGCCAGCGGGATAAATTGAGTAATTTGCAATATTCCTTTAGGGTAATTCTTTCATGAGTTTTCAGGTAATCAAGCAATTCCTTTTCCTTTGAAGAATATTTAATAAGCGTTTTTGCACCCGGTTGTTCGCGTTTAAGCACATCAACCACTACTTTACTTGCCAACAACGATTTATCAGCCACGCGAATATACACCCACCATTTATCATCTTCGCCTCTTGCGTAATATGGTTTTTCATTCCCTTCTTTAATATCAACTTCTAAAACAATTCTTCCTCTTTCGTTCCATTCTTTAAACTCAATATCGGGCTCGGGCTTACAGTAAAACCTGCTTGCCTGCTCAATCATGTGTTGTTCTTCGTCTGCATTTATACCATGAATGGTTTTATTATCGTTAACACCAATCAGAATTTTACCCCCTTTGTGGTTGGCAAATGATACAATAGTCTTGGCAATTTTATTAAAACTGGTAATCTGCTTTTTAAAATCAAGGCACACTCCTTCTCCCTGTTCTATCATTAGAACAAGCTTGCTTTTACTTCTTTGAAAAGTGCAGCTTTGTTTATTTGCCAACGTGTAATTCATCCAAAAACTTCAAAATAAATTCTTCAAGGTTTTTTAAAGCCAAATCTATTTCCCATATTCTTTGTTTCTTTTTCTCAACATAATTTGAGATGGCTCTTATTAGCAGGCATGGTGTTTTTTGCATTTGACATACGTATAAAAATGCGGCACCTTCCATTGTTTCCACATCCACACTTAATTGCGAAAATTTATCTACTGATGACTGGCTTCCTGTTGATGTAATCCTGGTAAGTCCTTTTACTTTCTTCAGATCAGACAGGCATTTATAATTGAATGGTAAATTGTTTTTAAGTATTCCATCTGAGAAAGGAAATTCATCCTTTTTGGCAAGGTTCAAATCATATAAAGAAAGGAAGCGTCCATCATCTTCGGCTCCTTCTTCCTGAACAAAATCACTTACTACATTAACTACTTCACCCAACTGTATGCCTCGATTATAAGATCCGGCAATGCCAATGTTTATACACAAATCATACTTATTTTGTTCAAGCTCCCGGGTAAGAGAATACGCGGTTTTTATAAGCCCGACACCGGTATGTAAAACTTTAGTTCCGTATTCTCTCTTACTTGAAAAGTTGGATTCTGTAGCAGTAGCGGCAACAATTAATATTTGCATTTCTTAAAGTGCATCAAAACTAAATAATACAGCATAATCAATTACTTTCGCACCAAGTTTAATTTAACAATGGTTTATATAACAAGGAAAGAGCGATTTAATGCAGCGCATAAACTGTGGAAGCCTGACTGGAGTGAAGAGAAAAACCTGGAGTTTTTTGGAAAATGTTCAAATCCAAACTGGCATGGTCATAATTATGAGTTGTTTGTTACCGTAAAGGCGAACCCAACCCCGACACCGGATTTGTGGTGGATTTGAAGTTATTGAGTACCATTATAAAGGAAAAGATCATCGTTAAAGTTGACCATAAAAACCTGAATATGGATGTTGATTTTATGGCAGGAAAAATGACTTCAACAGAAGTTGTAGCCATGGAAATATGGAAACAGCTTGAGCCTGAAATAAACAAAAACAATTGCACACTACATTGTGTTAAGCTTTGTGAAACGGACAGAAATTATGTTGAGTATTTTGGATAAAAACCGTTTTAAAACGAAATGGCAAAGACAAGAAAAGAGAAGCCTTTAAAAACTGCAGGGTATAAAAAGATTGATTCATACAACGAAAAAATCACCGGTGCACTTGCGCAGAAATACAAAGTTATTTTACAGGATATTGGCGAAGACATATCAAGAGAAGGTTTATTAAAAACCCCTGAGCGAGTTGCGAAGGCTATTCAGTTTTTAACTCATGGATACGATTTAGACCCAAAAGCAATTTTAGAATCTGCTAAGTTCAGGGAAGATTATAAGCAAATGGTGATAGTAAAAGATATTGAAGTGTATAGTTTGTGCGAGCACCACATGCTTCCTTTTTTTGGTAAGGCTCATGTTGCGTACATACCTGATCAATACATTGTAGGGTTAAGCAAAATTCCGCGCGTGGTTGATGCTTTTGCACGCAGATTACAAGTGCAGGAAAGGCTTACTACCGAAATTTTAGATTGCATTCAAGAGACGCTTAAACCTTTGGGTGTAGCCATTGTAATGGAAGCAAAACATTTGTGTATGCAAATGCGTGGCGTACAAAAGCAAAACTCCATAACCACTACTTCAGCCTTTACAGGTGAGTTTGAAAATGACAGAACAAGGAGTGAGTTTTTTGCGGTTGATTTCGGGTAACTTAAGCTAAAAACCATGGGCAATTCGCTTACTGTTTTTTTGATTGAAGATGATGAGCAAATACTTTTCATGCTCAATGATTTCATAAAAAGCCGCTTTCCTCACTTTACTGTAAGAACATTTGTAAATGGCGAAAATGCGCTTGAAGCAATAAACGAAATGCCACATGTCATAGTGCTGGATTATTTTCTTAACTCAAAGGAACCTGATACCAGCAACGGGCTTGCTGTTTTAGCCAAGATCAGGGCAAACAACAAAATTACGAGGGTAATTTTGTTATCATCTCAGGAAGATCCATCTGTTGCTGCAAGCGCCATTAAAATGGGCGCGTATGATTACATTGCAAAAAATGATGAGGCATTTTTAAAAATAGAAACCATACTTCATCACTTTGAAAAGCATTTGGTAATTCAGAACGATACCATTAACAAAAAGCTAGTGATGATTTTTGCAGGTTTATCAGTTTTATTGATAACGGTTTATTTGCTTTTCAAGTGTATATAATTTTATACATCCACCGAATAATTCCCTGATTAACTTTCTTATAAAAAATTTATCTTAAAAAACAAATCATTTACTACATTTTTAAGAGATATATTTTAGAAAAAAACTTGTGTAGTATGACTGTCTTTGTGTATTTTTGACCATGAGAACCCACATAAAAACATGAGCCGGAAGAAATTTAACCTTCCTCTTTTTTCTATTGCATTAACTAGTCCACTTTCTTCCATTCTTTGGGTGATAATTGGATGTTGTTTACTTAATCTTTCTGTTAACGCCACGGAAGGTTCATCTTCTAAAAGAATACTACTTGATGCTCCACCTGTATTAACTTTTACTCCCTCCAATTTTAATGGCTTTGGCGTGTCTTGCAACGGTGGCACAAATGGTTCTGTAGATTTAACCGTTACGGGAGGATTATCCCCATACACATTTCAATGGTCAAACGGAGCGTTAACTGAAGATATTAGTTCTCTTGCAGCAGGCACGTACACCGTTACGGTTAAAGATGCCAATAATGAAACAAGTATTGACAGTATTGAAATAACAGAACCCACGCTCGTAGTAATTACACTAAACGGAACTACCGATGTGTTATGTTCAGGTGGAAGCGATGGCTCTGTTGACATAACAGTTTCTGGCGGGGTTCCAACCTATACTTTTTTGTGGAGCAACGGTATTATCACCGAAGATGTAAATAATTTGCAGGCAGGCACAGCTATAGTTACAGCTACCGATTTAAATGGATGTACCAAACAGTTGAATGTTGATATTGTAGAGCCTGAAGAATTAATCACTTTATTTACTGTTGTTCCTTTTACATGTGGCAATTCAAACGGGAGCATAACCGCCAACCCTGATCAGGGAACACCGACCTACACATATTTGTGGAGCACGGGCGCAACTACGCAATCAATTTCTAGCCTCGGCATGACGGGCAATTATACTGTTACCATTACAGATTTTAATGGATGTTCCATTACAGATGTTGCTACCCTAACTGGAACAACCCCTTCCTTTAATCACTATTGACTCAACACAAAATGTTAGTTGCAATAACGGAACCAACGGAGGAGTTTTTATTTCTGTTACCGGTGCAAGCCCATTTGATTATATATGGTCTAACTCTTCTGCAAATGAAGATTTAACAAATGTAGCATCGGGTAATTACACTGTTACCGTTACAGATGCTAATTTATGTACTGCCACTACAACAGCATCAATAACGGAGCCCACTCCTATCCTTATTCAAGGAGTAATTACAAACGTAAATTGCAATGGTGGTACCAATGGCGGAGTTGATATTTCTGTTTCCGGGGTACCTTACCTTATGGCTTTTGTGGAGCAATGGTGCTACCACCGAAGATATTACAGGAGTTATTGCCGGTACCCTACACCGTTACCGTTTCTGATGATGCTTGTGTACTTCATCACAATCTTTTACTGTTACCCAACCAACAGCCATTTCAGTTGCTGTTACTCCCGTTAGCACAACCTGCGGATTAAACAAATGGTTTGGCTACGGCTAACCCCAGCGGTGGAGTTGGTACTTTTACTTATCTGTGGAGCAATGCTGCAACCTCTCAAACCATTAATGGATTGGCAGCGGGAACTTACACTGTAACTGTTACCGACCAAAATCTTTGTACCAGCACAGCTAATGGTGTGGTGGCAACTTCAACTGTTCCAGTAATCAGTTTGGTTAGTATTTCAAACGTAAGTTGTGATGGCGGAAATAATGGTGGTATAAATATTTCAGTATCTAGTGGAACTTTGCCTTATGGATTTTTGTGGAGTAATGGTGCTACTACCGAAGATATTTCTGGCGTAGCTGCCGGAACATATACCGTTACAGTTACCGATGGCGCTTTATGTACAGCAACACAATCTTTTAACATTACTCAACCGAGTGCTATAAACCTAACTATAAATCCTACAAACCCTTCTTGTGGTAATAACAATGGTTCGGCAACTGCTAACCCTACTGGTGGAACCGGAACTTTACATACTTGTGGAGCACTACTGCAACCACTCAAACTATTAACGGATTAGCTGCAGGCACCTATACTGTAACTGTAACTGATCAAAATTCTTGTACCAACTCTGCTTTTGTAACATTAACCAATTCCTCAGGACCAAATATTACCCTGGTAAATACCACCAATGTTTCCTGCAATGGCGGCAATAATGGTGCTGTCAATATTTCTGTTTCGGGCGGATTGCCTTTGTATAATTATTTATGGAGTAATGGCGCTTTAACACAAGATATTTCTAATGTGGCTTCAGGAACCTATACCGTCACCGTTACCGATGCTTTGTTGTGCACCGCCACACTGAGTTTTACTGTTACTCAACCCACTGCAATTAACGCATCTGTTTCTCCTGTTGCCACATCGTGCGGATTAAGTAACGGTTCGGCTACTGCAAATGCAATTGGCGGCACAGGAACTTTTACTTATTTGTGGAGTAATGCTGCAACCACCCAAAATATTAACGGGCTTGCCGCAGGCACTTATACTGTAACTGTTACCGACCAAAATCTTTGTACCAGCACAGCTAATGGTGTGGTGGCAAGTTCAACAGCACCATCAATTAGTTTGGTGAACACAACCAATGTAAGTTGTAATGGCGGAAGTAATGGAGCAATAAATATTTCTGTTGCTAATGGCACCTTACCTTATGGATTTTTATGGAGCAATGGTGCGACCACCGAAGATATTTCTGGTGTGGTTGCCGGAACCTATACCATTACCGTTACTGATGGTGCTTTGTGTACTTCATCACAATCATTTACTGTTACCCAACCAACAGCCATTTCAGTTGCAGTTACTCCCGTTAGCACAACCTGCGGATTAAACAATGGATCGGCAACGGCCAATCCAAGTGGTGGCACAGGTACTTTTACCTACTTGTGGAGTACAACTGCAACTACTCAAACCATTAACAATCTGGCTGCAGGTACTTACACCGTTACCGTTACCGATCAAAATCTTTGTACCAGAACTGCTAATGGTGTGGTGGCAAGTTCAACAGCACCATCAATTAGTTTGGTGAACACAACCAATGTAAGTTGTAATGGCGGAAACAATGGAGCAATAAATATTTCTGTTGCTAATGGCACCTTACCTTATGGATTTTTATGGAGCAATGGTGCGACCACCGAAGATATTTCTGGTGTGGTTGCCGGAACCTATTCCATCACCGTTACTGATGGTGCTTTGTGTACCGCATCGCAATCATTTATAGTAACACAACCCACTGTAATTACAGTTTCTGTAACTCCGGTTAGCACCGCCTGTGGGTTAAATAATGGATCGGCAACGGCCAATCCAAGTGGTGGCACAGGTACTTTACCTACTTGTGGGAGTACAACTGCAACTACTCAAACCATTAACAATCTGGCTGCAGGTACTTACACTGTTACCGTTACAGATCAAAATCTGTGTACGAAATCTGCAAACGGTACTGTTAATAGTACAGGTACTCCTGTAATTACACTCGTTAGTATAACAAACGTTTCGTGCAATGGTGGCAGCAATGGTGGTATAAATATTTCAGTATCTAGTGGAACTTTGCCCTATGGATTTTTGTGGGAGTAATGGTGCTACTACCGAAGATATTTCTGGCGTAGCTGCCGGAACATATACCGTTACAGTTACCGATGGCGCTTTATGTACAGCAACACAATCTTTTAACATTACTCAACCAACTGCTATAAACCTAACTATAAATCCTACAAACCCTTCTTGTGGTAATAACAATGGTTCGGCAACTGCTAACCCTACTGGTGGAACCGGAACTTTTACATACTTGTGGAGCACTACTGCAACCACTCAAACTATTAACGGATTAGCTGCAGGCACCTATACTGTAACTGTAACTGATCAAAATTCTTGTACCAACTCTGCTTCTGTAACATTAACCAATTCCTCAGGACCAAATATTACACTGGTAAATACCACCAATGTTTCCTGCAATAGCGGCAATAATGGTGCTGTCAATATTTCTGTTTCGGGCGGATTACCTTTGTATATTTATTTATGGAGTAATGGCGCTTTAACACAAGATATTTCTAACGTGGCTTCAGGAACCTATACCGTCACCGTTACCGATGCTTTGTTGTGCACCGCCACACAGAGTTTTACTGTTACTCAACCCACTGCAATTAACGCATCTGTTTCTCCTGTTGCCACATCGTGCGGATTAAGTAACGGTTCGGCTACTGCAAATGCAACAGGCGGCACAGGAACTTTTACTTATTTGTGGAGTAATGCTGCAACTACTCAAAATATTAACGGGCTTGCCGCAGGCACTTATACTGTTACTGTTACAGATCAAAATCTTTGTACCAGAACCGCTAATGGTGTGGTGGCTGGCAGTTCAAATCCTGTTGTTACTTTCGATTCACTTTATACTCCATCTTGCAACGGAGATTCTACCGGAGCAATTTTTATTACAGTTACAGGAACAGCAGCACCCTTCACTTACCAATGGAGCAACAGTGCAACTTCACAAGATGTAATCAATATACCCTCAGGAGCCTATACTGTTACCGTTACTGATACTGCAAACTGTGTAGTAACATTTGATACTACAATAACGCAGCCAACTGCAGTCAGCGATTCCATCAATTTTAATAATGCAACTTGTGGCGACTCAACCGGCAGCGCAACTGTTTTTGCTTATGGCGGAACCTCAGGCTATACGTATTTGTGGTCTAATGGTGCAATTACCCAAACTATAACAGGACTTGCAGCTCCTCAAACTTACACCGTAACTATTATAGATTTTAACGGATGCACCAGAGTTGATTCTGTTAGCATTCTCAACTCTGCTGCTATTACAATAATTACAGATTCAATAGTTGCGCCTAAATGTTTCGGGCAAACAAATGGCGCTGTATATATTTCAATACAGGGAGGAACACCACCTCCGGCATATCAATGGAGTAACTCTACATCACAACAAGACTTAGTGAACGTTGCTCCAGGAACTTATACAGTTACGGCTACAGATGCTGTTGGCTGTACATCAAGCCAACTCTTTACGATTCCTAATGCACCTTCTCAATTAAATGACACCATTTCTATTGTTAATTCTTTATGTGGCGCCAACAATGGGCAGTTAATTGCTTTCCCTTTTGGGGGTAGCTCACCCTATTCTTATGTATGGTCTAATGGAGGATTAACTCAAACTATAAGCACTCTTTTACCCGGAACTTATACTGTTACTATCACAGATAAAAACGGTTGTATTAAAATTGATTCCGCAACGGTAGCATCATCCGGTAATCTTACTTTAACTACAGATTCTGTTGTTTCTCCAAAATGTTTTGGAGAAACAGGTTCGATATATATTAGTGTTTCGGGCGGTACAGGTGGCAACTACAGCTACAATTGGAGTAATGGAGTAATTATAGATGATAATATCAATATTAATTCAGGAACCTATACTGTTACCGTTACAAACAGCAGTTGTTCAGCTACTCAATCGTTCACTGTTAATGCAGCTCCTTCTCAATTGCTCGATAGTATTACATCAACCAATACGGCATGTGGTTCTAACAATGGAACAGCTACGGTTCATCCTTATGGCGGAACGGCATCATACACTTTCCTTTGGTCAACAACTGCAACAACGCAAACAATTACAAATCTGCCACAAGGTACATACGTGGTTACTGTAACAGATTTTAATGGTTGCATAAAAAGAGATTCCGTTGAAATTTTAAATGACAATGCACCGGTATTAACTATCAATAATATTGATGAGCCGCTTTGTTATGGTGGAACAGGATCGATTACCCTAAACGCATCGGGAGGAGTTTTGCCTTATAGTTTTTTATGGAGTAATGGCGCTATAGATTCAATTAACACCAACATTCCATCTGGCGTTTATACATGTACCGTTACAGGAGGCAATGGTTGCTCATCTGACATAACAGTTTTTTTAAATCAGCCCTTACCCATTTCTGCTTCATTGCAAATTTCACCTGAAAACTGCGGCAATGATGATGGAGCTGTTACCGTTTTTCCATCTGGCGGCAACGGTCCTTATCAATATCAGTGGTCATCAGGCGAAACCATTCAAACCATATTTAACAAAAACCACGGAACGTACATTGTTACCATAACAGACTTTAACCAGTGTACTTTTATTGACACTGTTATAATACCTGAAGTGCAAGGAGCTTTGATAATTGCCGATTCAGTTGTTAATATTTTATGCCACGGGCAAAGTACTGGAGCAATTTATGTATCAACTACGGGTGGACTTCCACCTTTGCAATATCAGTGGAGCAACAGTTCTATTCTTGAAGAGTTAACTAATGTTTCTGCCGGTAACTATTCAATAACAATAGCTGATGCAAATGGTTGTGTTACATCTTTTGACACGCTTTTAACAGAGCCTTCTGCCATTAATAAGACAATTTCCACAACTCCCTCAGGCTGTGGTTTATCTAATGGAACTGCAACAGTGACTGGTGCGGGTGGAGTTCCCCCTTACACTTATTTATGGTTTAATGGTTCAACTCAAACTACCATAACCGGATTATCTGCCGGAACCTATACGGTTACCGTTACCGATAGTAACAACTGCTCCGTGATTGATTTTGCCTTGGTAAGTAATACAGGAGGTCCTGTTATAACAATTGATTCTATCATAGCAATAAATGTTATGGCGATTCGCTTGGTGCAATTTTTACGACAGTAACAGACGGAACATTTCCTTACACACTCATTTGGAGTAATGGAAAACAGGAGATGATATAACGAATTTATTTGCCGGAACTTATACTTTAACCGTTACCGATGCCAATAATTGCGTATCTATAAAAGATACAATTGTGAAAGAAAATACCCGGATTATTACTTCCATAATAACTACTCCACCAAACTGTGGCAGCGCAAAATGGCACTGCGTTTCTATTTCCTACCGGGGGTATTCCGGCTTACACTTATCTATGGCAATTATCGGGTAGCACACTTCCATATCAAACCAATTTGCCTGCTGGTGTTTTTCCTGTAAAAATTACTGATGCTGTTGGTTGCATTTTAGACACTGCTGCTGTAATTACAAGCCCCGGTGCTCCTCAAATTACACTCGATTCTATTATTAATGTAACTTGTAATGGGGGTGATAATGGTGCAATAAGCATTAACGTAACTGGCGGAACGCAGCCTTATACTTACTTCTGGCAAAATACTTTCCTGCACAAACAACTCAAAATGTTACAAACCTTACTGCAGGTACGTATATTGTAAACGTTACCGATACAAATGGTTGTGTTGCTGCAATAGGATATACGGTAACTGAACCAACACCAATACAAATTTCTTTTACACCATTTGACCCCTCGTGCGGGAACAGCAACGGAAGTATTCTTTCAAGTGTTACAGGCGGCAACTCCGGAAGCTATACTTACTTATGGTCAACAGGAAATACATTTAGCAATATTGCAAATGTTCCGGCAGGTTCTTACACATTAACTGTTACCGATTCTAAAGGCTGTAAAGATTCTGCTGTTGCATCGCTTAACAATATTAACGGACCCGAAATTATTGTTACAGACTCTTCTAACATCACTTGCAATGGTTTAAATAATGGCTACATCAATACTCAAATAATAAATGGCACGCCACCTTTTAATATATTATGGACTCTACAAACCAAAATACACCAAACATTTCTAACCTTAGCGTTGGGATTTACACACTCACTGTTACCGATGCGCTTAATTGTATTGCAGTAAGGTCAGTTGAAATTACCGAGCCTGACTCCATTAATTTTAATGCAAGTATCCCTGTAAAAAACGGCATCTATAACATTACTTGCCGTGGCGATAACGATGGAGAAATAACTTTGTTTGTTAGTGGAGGCACACCGTTTGTTTCATCAGGTTTTCCGGTTTACAATTATTTCTGGAACCCCTCTGGTGCTACCACACAAAGTATTGTGGGCTTGCCTGCAGGTGTTTATTCTGTTGACATTACTGATTCGGTTGGATGTGTTAGAAACGCATCGTTTACCATTACCGAACCTCCTTTTGTTACTGCAAGTGCAGGTCCAAGTTTCCGTATTTGCGGAACAGACACAGCGCAATTATCAGCTGCTTCTCCAACTTACGGAACAGGAAGTTGGACTGTATTGGATGGTTCGGCATCTTTTGCAGATTCATCTCAGAATAATACATCCCTTAGCGGACTTGCTTATGGAGATAATTTACTTGCATGGATAGTAAGTGATGGGGAATGCAGGGATACTGCGTTTCTGGTAATAAGCAGAGATTCTATTGTTCAGGCATTTGCCGGAACAGATAGAGATGTTTGTGATCCGGGTTTGGTACTAACCGCGACGCAGACACAGTTTGGAAATGGAATGTGGGAGGTGTTGGAAGGAACCGGAACAATAGTAAGCCCAAACTTAGCTGCATCTCCAGTTACAGGAATGAATTATGGTAATAATCTTTTTACATGGACTATTACAAACGGAAATTGTATTGATGATGATACCGTAAGAATTGTTTACAACACCCCTGATGAATGTTTTGATGAATTGGAAATGCCAACAGGTATTACACCTAATGGTGATGATATAAATGATTTCTTTTTTGTGAGAGGACTTGATTATGATAACAACAACCTGTTAATTTTAAACAGGTGGGGAAATGTGGTGTATGAAAAGGAGAATTACAAAAACGATTGGTCAGGTACTAATAAAACAGGAAGCGGTTTACCAGATGGTACTTACTATGTAATTTTAAAAGTGCCGTCAAGAAATGCCACATTAAAAGGATATGTTGATATAAGACGATGAAGAAAGTTTTTACATTTTTTATTTTTATTTCAATTATACGGGTTGATGCTGTTGCCCAGCAATTTCCTTTGCTTAGTCAATATATGTTTAACGGTTTAGTATTAAATCCGGCTTATGCTGGCAGTAAACCTTTTACAAGTGCTTCTATTGATATAAGAAAACAATGGGCAGGTTTTGAAGGATCACCAACTACTCAAGCTGCAACTATACATGGATTAACTGATGGCAAAAAAGTAGGTTTGGGTTTTATGATTTCTAATGATAAAGTAGGGGTTCAAAACCAAACTGATGTTTTTGGAAGCTATGCATTTCATATATCAAACAGACGCTATAAATTTTCGTTGGGTTTGCAGGGCGGTTTTACTTATTTACGATCCCAAATTTCTGATTTAAAATACTGGCAAAATGGCGATCCTGTTTATGCCATAAACACTTTAAGTAACGTGCAACCGAATGTGGGCTTTGGCGCTTATCTCTATTCTGATTTTTATTACGCGGGTTTATCAGCCCCTTATCTTTTAAGCTATGATCCGCAGCAGGGAGCGAGTGTTGATTTAGCCCAATCTCACCATGTAGCAAGGCATTTTTTTAACTGGTGGGTATGTAATTGAACTTACGGAACAAATAAAGTTGAAACCATCAGTTCTTCTGAAATATATCTATGCTGCTCCTGTTCAGGCTGATGTTAATGCAAGCGTTCTATTAAATAATATTATCTGGATAGGCGCATCATACCGAACTAACGATGCGGTTGTGGCAATCGCAGAATATCAACTCACAAAAAAATTAAGGCTGGGATATTCTTTTGATTTCACTTTATCTGAAATACAAAAATACTCTGCAGGATCTCATGAGTTTATGTTAGCTTACGATTTTGGATATAAATTACAGAAAGTAAGAACACCTCGTTATTTTTAGAAATCAATGTTCCGTAGTTTCATTTTTCTCTTCTCCATTGTTCTCATTTATTTCTCATCCTGCATTACCGTAAAACAACGAACGGGTGATGATTATTACGAACAACTTCAATACAAAGAAGCTATTCCTTATTATGAGTATGTAATTAATAAAAAATATACCGATGATGTTTTAGTAAAACTTGCCAATTGTTACCGCATCACCAAAAACTATACTCGCTCTGAACAATTGTACGGGCAGATAATTCAGAAAGGGAAAAATGAAAAAAAATGGTTTGAAAAATATTTAGAAACAAACAGGCTCGACAGCAGGGTTACCCGATTGGCGGAAAGCTGCGATTCTATTCAACTGTTTTTTAAAGACACTGCCTTATATGAAGTAAAACTTTTAAAATTAAATACAGGTAACGAAAGCAATTACAGTCCTGCATTTTACAAGCAAGGAATTGTTTTTGCGAGCAATCGTGCTGATAAAGACCTTCAGCGAGGAAATAAACAAATGGAAGATTTCAATCTTTTTTATGCAAAAAAAACAGAAGGCGGCAATTGGCTTGATCCAGAATTATTGAGGGGAGAGATAACAAGCATTTTTCAGGAAGGCCCTAGTGCGTTTGCAAATAACTTTTCAGTAGCTTACGTCACCAGAAATAATAATGACAAGGTTAAAATTGTTACCAATACAAAAAACGAAAATGTTCTAAAGATATATCGCTTTGCAGCTACAGGCAGCGAATTTCAGGAAATCGGAGAAATGCCTTTTAATAATTCCGATTACAGTGTAACTCACCCCGCGTTGAGCAACAATGGCAACACCATGTATTTTATTGCTGATATGGCTTGGGGATATGGCGGAACAGACATTTATAAATCAGATTTTATAAACGGAACTTGGAGTGCTCCAAAAAATTTGGGTAAAACCATTAATACGCCCGGCAATGAAATGTTCCCTTTTGCACCTAATGATTCTACTCTGTATTTTTCTTCTGATGGCAATTTTACTTTGGGGGGGCTTGATATTTATAGAAGCGAAATGCTCAATGATGAATGGAGCATACCGGAAAATATAGGAGCTCCTATCAACTCATCAAAAGATGATTTTGGTTTGATAACAGATTCAACTGAGATGAACGGGTATTTTACAAGCAATCGAATACACAACATCGATAAAATTTTTTCTTATCACAAATCCCCTCCTATATTTTCTGTAAGTGGCAAACTGATTGACAAGGCTACCAACAAACCGATTAAAGATGCTGTGCTCAAATTAAAAGCCGATAACGGTACCGAAACATCAATTAATACCAAAAGTGATGGATCTTATATTGCAAAATTACTTCACAACACGAGTTATTCCCTCATCTCATCAGAAAAAAATTACTTTATTACATCAATAGATTTTTCTACAAAAGGCAAAAGAAAATCAGAGGATTTGTTGCAGAATATTTCAATTGAAAAAATGAACTTTAACAAACCTTACATATGGAAAAACATAACTTTTGATAAGTTCGATTTTAAAATTAAACCTCAGGTACTAAAAGAAATTGAAAAACTTTTTTTGTTGCTGAGAGATAATCCCGGTTTAAAAATTGAACTCAGTTGCCACACTGATTCGCGCGGGACTGATAAGGATAATTTTATACTCACACAAAAACGTGCAGATGCTATTGCCGATATTTTGTTTACAAAAGGCATTAAACGCGAAAGAATTATTGCAGTTGGTTATGGAGAATCCAAGCTGATTAATCACTGTCAGGGAGGGATTTTTTTGTTTAGAAGAAGAATATCTTGCAAATGTGAGAACTGAGGTTAAGATATTGACAAATGCCCTACCATAAATAAAGCTTGTTAATTATTTTCCTTACGTTTACTTCGCAATCAATTTTATATGAAGTACAGTTTTACCCTTCTCCTCACTGTCTTATGTCTTAACCTGCATGCACAACTTTACTCTTCAATGGGTTCGCGATCATCTGGTGTTGCTAATGCATCTTTATTATTAACTGATAATGTGTATGCATCCTTTACCAACCAAGCCGGGCTAGCCTCATTTGACAAATTTGCAGCATGCGCATTTTCTCATAACAAATTTTTGGTAAAAGAATTAGCTACTCATGGCGCTGCAGTTATAATACCCGGTGGAAAAAACGGAGCTTTTTCCGGTTCAGTTCTTTATCATGGTTACAGTTATTTTAATCAAACAAAAGTTGGTATTGGTTATGGAAAAAAATTATCTGATATTATTAGCGCAGGCATACAATTAGATTACATATCTACGTCCATAACCGAAGACTACGGCAGCAAATCTGCCTTTACGTTTGAAATGGGTTTTATTGCAAAAATTACACAAAGTTTAACTGCCGGTGCGCACATTTTTAATCCTATTCGGGCAAAGTTGGCGGATTACAACGATGAGAAAATTCCGGCTATTGGAAGATTTGCTTTAAGCTATAAGTTTAATGATAAATGCACTTTACTTGCACAATCTGACAAGGATTTCGATCATGCTTTTTCTTTCAAATCAGGAATTGAATACCAAATAGCAAAACCACTTTGTATTAGAGCAGGTATTAACTCAAAGCCAACATTACTTGCATTTGGCTTAGGAATAAATTTAGGTGACTTTGTTATTGATATTGCTACAGATTACCATCAGGTATTAGGGTATAGCCCCACAGTTGGTATTTGTTATAAGGTAAAATAGGATAGCACTATGAATTTTTTCAAAACCATTATTTACGCTGCCCTTATTTGCCAATTGCCAATTGCCAACTCCCTTTTTGCTCAGGTAGTTCCACCACCTGCATCAAGTGATGAAACCATTGAGGATAAAATTGAAAACATAGCTTCAGATGCCGATGAGTCTGTTGACCTAACACAACTTACCGAGCAGTTTGAGTATCTGAAAGAAAATCCTGTTAACCTAAACACCTCCACACGCGAAGAACTGGAATCGACCGGGCTTTTTACACCACAGCAGGTAAATGCCATTATCAGGCACAGAGATAGCACAGGCTATTTAATGGATGTACGTGAATTGCAAGTGCTGAACGGATTCGATATTCCTTTTATTGTTTCTGTTCTGCCTTATATTACTGTTTACGATTTGCAAAAGGAAATTAAAAGTTCTATACGCAACATTGCCAAATACGGGCGCAGCCGTTTTATTATTCGCACCACCCAGGTTCCGCAAAATTCAGAGGGATACAAACGAAACGAAGAAGATGCAACAGAAGGATATTTAGGAAGCCCTTTAAAATTATATGCACAATATCGTTACAGTTTTAGGCGAAATTTTTCGTTTAATATAACTGGCGAAAAAGATGCAGGCGAGCAATTTTTTGATTCTACACAAAAAAAAGGGTTTGATTTTTACTCAGCACACCTTGCCATTCGTGATATTGGCATGGTTAAAACATTTGTTCTGGGTGACTATGCTTTGCAATACGGGCAAGGATTAACAATGTGGCGCGGATTGTATTATGGAAAATCCTCTGATGCTAATAATATTAAAAGGAATGCAGAAGGTATTCGCCCTTATAGTTCAGTTAATGAACAATTATTTGCACGAGGTGTTGCTGTTGCTTTAGGAAAAAGAAATTGGAGTGCTGATGTTTTTTTTAGCCGCAAAGAATTTGATGCCAATGCCGTTTTAATTTCAACCCCACAGAGCGAAGAGGAAATCATTACTGCATTTGTAGATGATGGCTACCATCGAACATCACTAGAATTATTTAAAAAAAATAAAATAGGTGAAGATTTAGTAGGTGGTAACTTTTCGTGGCGATTACCTAACTTTAAAATTGGGGCTACCATTGTAAATGCCAGCTACACGATTCCTTACATCAAAACCGCCCAGCCATATAATGCCTTTGATTTTACGGGAGATCATCTATTAAAGGCAGGAATTGATTATAGTTACTTGTATAGAAATTTAAATTTCTTTGGTGAGGTTTGCTATGCCGATAACGGAACAGTAGCTATGGTTAACGGGCTAATTTCAAGCCTTGGAAATAATATCTCAATGAGTGTCCTAAACAGACGCTACCCGCGTAGCTTTAACTCATTGTATTCTGTAGCATTTGGTGAGGCAACACGTAATCAAAACGAAAACGGAACGTATGTGGGGTTAGTTACAAAACCATTTAAGCATATTACTTTGAGTGCCTATTATGATATGTTTACTTTTCCATGTCTTACCTTTTTAGCTGATGCCCCTTCTAAAGGATTTGAATATTTATGGCAGGTTACTTACACGCCATCCCGCAACGTGGAGCTTTATGTTAGAGGCAGACAAAAAACCAAGGAAGAAAATGCGCGCACCGAAACATTTCTTACTGATTATTTAGTTGACAATACAAGATGGAATTACCGTTTTAATATTTCGTATAAAATTTCAAAGGCATTTACATTAAAAAGCCGTATTGAAACTGCTAAAGTTTACAAACAGGGAGAAGAAAAAGAACTAGGATTTTTATTTTACCAGGATATAATTTTTAAACCCTTGAGTTTTCCGATTTCGTTTGCTGCGCGCTATTGCATATTTGATACAGACAGTTACAACTCGCGCATTTATACTTATGAAAACGATGTGGTTGGCTCCTACTCTATTCCCGCTTTTGCCGATAGAGGCACACGATACTATTTAATGGCCCGATATACCATTAAAAAAGGTGTAGATGTATGGTTGCGTTATGCACAAACAAGTTATTCCAATGTTTCAAGAGTTGGTAGCGGTCTTGATGAAATTGCCGGCAATACCAAATCGGAAATTAAGGTACAGTTGCGTTTGCAGTTTTAAAGTTGTCTTCAAGTTTGCTCATTAGTATTGGGAAATATTCTTTTGACTACTCCCTCTTCCTTTAATGAGTGACAAAACAATTGAAAGTGTAAGGATACTCAAAATAGTGAGCAGCGAAATTGAAATAGGTATTTTGTAAACATCAACCAGCAGCATTTTTACACCAACAAAAATTAGTATAGCTGCAAGTCCATAATGCAAAAAGGTAAACAAGTGCATTAACCCCGCTAAGGCAAAGTATAACGAACGTAAACCCAAAATTGCAAACACATTTGATGTGTAAACAATAAAAGGATCGTTGGTTACAGCAAGTATGGCAGGTATGGAATCTACAGCAAAAATTAAATCTGTAAACTCTACAAGAATTAAAACAATAAACAATGGTGTAGCAACCCATTTGCCGGCTTGTTTAATCCAAAATTTGCTTCCGTGATATTCATTGCTAACAGGAAAAAATTTCTTAAAAAATTTTACTGCAACATTTTTCTCAGGGTCAATTTTAGTGCCTTTATTCACAGCCATTTTATTCCAGTAATAACCAAAAAATGCCAAATAGATAAATTATCCAATGAAACTTAGCAATGAGCGTTACGCCTGCTGCAATAAAAATGGCACGCATAATTAAAGCACCTAATATGCCCCAAAACAAAACTCTATGCTGGTATTTTGCGGGAACATTAAAATATGTAAATATTAAAACAAATACAAAAATATTATCAACGCTTAACGACTTTTCAATCACATATCCAGCCAAAAATTCAAGTGCCACCTCCTGCCCTTTCCAATAATAAATTACGACATTAAAAATCATCGCAAGGGCAATCCAAATGGCACTCCATGTTAGTGCTTCTTTCATTTTAACTTCGTGAGCAGTTCTGTGAAACACGCCTAAATCAAGCGCAAGCATCAGCACCACAAAAAGGTTAAATCCTATCCAAATGTATATTTGTTCGTTCATTGCTTATCTAAATAACTTTTTCTAATTTTTGTATGTTTTTACTACGTAGTATTTTATGTGTGTTGTGGCGGTAACCCTTCTGATTTAAAGTTAGCAACAAATTTGTTTTGTTGAGTTGTGGTTTGGTTATTCTTAATTTGGGTATTTATTAATTCCTGTTTTTTTATTTCTTTTTTCGCTTTAAAATACCCATGTACCAGCGATGCTGTTGTGGAAATCATAAAAAACAAAACGATGTATTCAATATAACCAACAGCATTAGGTATTTTTTTTCCGAACCAATAACCAAGAGGTATTAAACTCCAGCACCATAAAATTGCGCCTGAGAAATTATATAAACTAAATTTTTTAAAATCCATTCTTGTTGCTCCTGCTATAATTGGTGCAAAAGTTCTAACAACTGGTAAAAATCTTCCAACTATAAGTGCAGCAGCGCCGTACTTTTTAAATACGAATGTTGTTTTCTCTAAATAGCTTTTCTTGAACAAAAGAGAATCCTCGCGTTTAAACAAACGCTCACCCATATACTTTCCTGTAAAGTAGCCAGTGTAGTCACCAATAATTGCCGCACCGGTTACACTTAGTGTTAGTAGTATTAAACTTACATTCAAATCAGAAGTACCGCAAAGCAGTCCGGCCGTAAACAACAAGTAATCGCCCGGTAAAAAAAAACCAATCATTAAACCCGTTTCGGCAAAAATTATAATAAGTAAAAGCGTAAGGCCGCCAATATGAATTATTTTTCAGAATCAGTAATGGTATTAAAAAAATCTGTTACGGTTTCTATCATTTTTGTTTTTGATTTAAAGCCGTGCCACCGCATTACTTCGGGCGGCACGGCTTAGAGCTACACTATGTCAAAAAAACTTTTTAATTTTCATAGAATTCAACTTTGCCTGAATGCAAATCATACATGCCACCTACAATCATTATCTCTCCTTTTTGTTCCATCTCTCTTAATATTTCACTCTTTTCTCTAATCTCTTGCATAGCAAGTATCACATTTTGTTTTGCAACGGCTTCAACAAAAGCATCATTCTTAGAGCTGCGCTCTCCGGCAATGTTTGCTGCAGATTCAACGGCCGGCTTAATTTCATTAATAACATTAGTTAAATTACCAAGTTGTACATTATCGCAAGCGCCCTTTACGGCTCCGCATTTACTATGACCAATTACGGCTACTAATTTTGCACCGGCAGCTTTACATGCAAACTCCATGCTTCCTAAAATATCTGTGTTTACAAAATTTCCCGCAATACGTGCGTTAAACACATCACCTATGCCCTGGTCAAAAATTAACTCAGTAGATGTACGTGAATCCAAACAGCTTAATACCACCGCATAGGGATATTGCCCTTTTGCTGATTCCTTTACTTGCTCTTTGTAATTCCTTTCTATCATTTTTCCATCTACAAAACGCTTGTTGCCATCAACCAATTTTTGCAATACCTCTTTAGGAGCAAGGGATGACTGCTCGTCCTTTGATGTTGTTCCGTTTTTAGTTTTTTGCGCTATTGAAGCTCCCATAAAAAACATACCATTGTAGCTGCTGTAAATAAACTTTTTGTTGTCATTCTCATTTTGATTTTAATTGTTAGAATTTGTTTTTAAAAATTTATTAGTAGTGATAATTGATAATATAATGTAATGCCAATAAGTAAGTTAAATGGAAACGTTACCCCTAGGGCAGATGTTAGATATAAAGTTGGGTTGGCTTTAGGAATTGCAATTTGAACAGCAGCAGGGGCCGCACTATAAGATGCACTGGCTGACATTGTACCAAGCACCGTACAACCTCCAACAGATAATCCACACAGTTTTCCGGTAATAACACCAATCGTCCCGGCTATTAAAGGCATTATAATTCCAAAGCTTAAAATTTTTACTCCAGCTTTCTTTAAATCTTCAATTCGTTTTGATGCAATAATTCCCATCTCTAACATAAATATGGCAAGGAAGCCCTTGAATAGATCAAAGAAGAAAAAGTTTAATTGCGAATTGCCGCTAAACTGTATATACATTCCAATTAAGAGGCCTCCGGTGAGCAATAAAATACTTTTGCCAAGAAATATTTCATGAACTAACTTTCTAAGATTGAAAGATTCATTACGCGTTTTTAATTTATAGTAGCCTATAGCAGCCGCTATGGCAGGTATTTCAAGTAAAACTAACAACACCGTCATATATTCTTCGTAAGCGACACCTTTACTTTTTAGGAAGCTGATAGCAACTGCAAGGTTACAGCACTAACTGAACCATAATGCGCAGCCACTGCTGTAGCATCTTCTAAAGAAAGTTTGCTTAGTTTTTTTGCAATAAAATATGCTAAGCCCGTAACAACTAAACCCAACAAAATGGTACAAAAACCAGGAATTATTATATGCTTAACACCTGCCTTTTGCAATTCAATACCGCCCTTAATTCCTATAGCCATTAAAAGGTATATGCTTAACACGTTGTAAAAAGACTCAGGCACTTTTAAGTCTGACTTTAAGAGCCCGGCTAAAGCGCCCAATACAAAGAAAAGAACTACCGGATCAAGCATTGTTTTTGCTTTTGATGGCGCAAACATATAATTACTTATTTAAATAATAGTATTGCTATCATGAATAAAAGCTAAATATTCATGCATAACTATTATTATATCATTTAACAAAGTGTTTATACCTTGTATATTTGTTTCAAAATTTTAAATGCATGGAATTGCAACTTTTAATTTCGGTTAACGAAAAGCTGTTTAACCGTGATCCAAACAGCAGTGAATTAGGTAAAAAAATTATATCACATAGCATAGAACTTATTTATGAATTGGGTTTTGAAAGTTTTACATTTAAAAAACTTGCCGAGGAAATTGGCACTACAGAAGCCGGCATTTACAGATATTTTTCGAATAAACACCGCTTACTAATTTACCTTGTTAATTGGTATTGGAGTTGGTTAGAATTTCAGGTAGATTATCACACTAATAATGTAGATAACCCCGAACAAAAACTCAAAAAAATTATTACGCTTTTAATATCTGACATTAAGGAAATTGAAAAACAAGAGCACATCAACAAAAAAAACTGTATGAAATAGCAAATGTTGAAGGTGTAAAGTCTTTTTTGACCAAGCAGGTTTATGAAGACAACAAAGCACAATTATTCAAGCCATACAAAGATTTATGTGCACGAATTGCTACAGTAATGAAAGAAATTAATCCACGTTATAAATATCCTCGGTCTTTATCAAGCACATTGCTGGAAATGTCGCACTTTCAAAAATTCTTTATGCAAAACCTTCCTGCATTAACCGATTTTGGCAATAAGCCTGACGACAAGCATGTGGCTGCATTTTTAGAAAGCATGGTTTTGAGTTGCCTAAAAAAATAGCAGTACCTTCGCACACTTATTATGAGTGCAGAAGAAAAATTTCGCTCTGGCTTTGTTGCAATAATTGGCAAACCCAATGTTGGCAAAAGTACCATCATGAATAAAATGATTGGGCAGGATATTTCTATTGTAACTCCAAAGGCACAAACCACACGCCATAAAATAAGAGGTATTGCTAATGGCGAAAACTATCAACTTATTTTTACAGATACTCCGGGTATTTTAAAACCTGTTTACAAACTGCATGAACGTATGATGCAATTTGTAGAAAGTGCCTTTGCTGATACTGATGTGGTTTTATATGTAATAGAAGCCGGAGAAAAAAAATTGATGATGAAACTATTTTAAAATTAAAAAGTGCAAAGCAACCTATTGTAGTTGCTATCAATAAAATTGACACGAGTGATCATACTAAGTTGGAAGAAAAGGTAACCTTGCTAAAGGAAAAATTAAATCCTGTGGCGTTCTTGCCAATTTCAGCAACGGAAAATTTCGGGTTAAATGTTTTATTGAAACAATTGGTAAACCTGTTGCCTGAATCTCCACCTTATTTTGAAAAAGATGCTTTAACGGACCGCAATGAGAGATTTTTTGCAACAGAAATTATACGTGAGCAAATTCTCTTGTCATTTAAACAGGAGATTCCTTACTCGGTAGAAATTGCTATTGAAGAGTTTAAGGACACTAAAAATTTAATAACTATTCGCGCTGATATATATGCAGCCCGGGAATCGCAAAAGCAATTATTCTTGGTAACAAAGGCGAATCAATTAAAAAAATAGGAACACAATCTCGGTTAAAAATAGAGAAGATGATAGGAAAAAAAGTCTTTCTTGAGCTTACAGTAAAAATAAGGGAAAACTGGCGTGATGATGATGTGCAGTTGAACAGGTTTGGGTACGGGAAATAATTATGAATGATGAGTTATGAATTATGAATTAACGGAGGTGAATGGTCGATTGCAAACTCAAACTCAAAATACGAAACACGAAACGTAAATTATGATAAATATAGTTGCCATTGTAGGCAGACCCAATGTAGGAAAGAGCACCCTGTTTAACAGGTTAACTGAATCGCGCAGTGCTATTGTGGATGATATGCCCGGTGTTACGCGCGACAGGCATTATGGTGCCGCTGAGTGGTGTGGTAAAAAGTTTTCTGTAATGGATACCGGTGGCTATGTAGAAGGAAGTGATGATGTATTTGAAGGGGAAATACGCAAACAAGTAAAACTTGCTATTGAAGAAGCACAGGTAATTTTATACTTAGTTGATGTTAAAACCGGCATTACCGATTATGATAAAGAGATTGCTCAACTTCTTCGCAAGAGCCGTAAAAAAGTAATACTTGTAATCAATAAAGTAGATACTCATAAGGATGAAGCTGTAGCATCTGAGTTTTATGCACTTGGTTTAGGCGATTATTTTACGATAGCATCTGCAAGTGGAAGCGGCACCGGTGATTTATTAGATGAAGTTGTTAAACACTTAAAACCTGAAGATGAGGAAGAAGAAGAACTTCCTAAACTTACAATTATTGGTCAGCCTAATGTTGGTAAATCCTCATTGCTAAATTTTTTAACCGGCAGCAACCGTTCTATTGTTACTCCATTAGCTGGAACCACACGGGATACAATTAACATAAGGTACAACAGCTTTGGCTTTGATTTTTTATTGGTTGATACTGCCGGGCTTCGCAAGAAAAATAAAGTAAAAGAAGACCTTGAGTTTTATTCTGTTATGCGGAGCATCAAGGCCATTGAACAGAGTGATGTGTGCATATTAATGATTGATGCAACGCAGGGCGTAACCATACAAGATGTAAATATTTTTCATTTGATAGAAAAAAACAACAAGGGTGCAGTAATTCTTGTAAACAAATGGGATTTAATAGATAAAGACAAAGTGAACACACGCATGTTTACTGAGGAAATAAAAAACCGGTTTGCTCCTTTTACCGATTTACCCATTTTATTTACCAGTGTAATAAATAAACAGCGCATACATAAAGCGCTCGAAACTGCCATAGAAGTTTACAACAACCGCAAGAAAAAGGTGCCAACTTCGCAGCTTAACAAAGTATTATTGCCAATAATTGCGGCTACTCCACCACCCGCTTATAAAAGCAAACTGATTAATATTAAGTATATAACACAGGTACCAGGAATGTACCCGCGCTTTGTTTTTTCAGCAGTAACCCGCAATATGTAAAAAGAAACCTACCGCAGATTTTTAGAAAACAAAATACGCGAGCATTTTGAATTCAGTGGTGTCCCTGTTTTAATATCGTTCAGAAATAAAGAGAGTGGCAAAGAAACTTAAACACGAATTTAAGCTGAAATACTTACCAACTTAAAATCAGTTGGCAAAGGATCGCAGGCAGTGTAAATCTTATCAATAAAAGCTGTTCCATACTTCACGAAGTAAGGAAAAACATTGTCATATCGTTCTTGCAAAGAGTTTGATGGAAACAATTTGTCTTTAATTTTTTTTACCTGATTTACTACTGCTTCTTGCTTTTGCTTCTCAGACTTCAGCATTTTGCTTTCAATGTTTTTTAAAGCATTTAAGGCTTTTTGTTTTTCTGCTTCCACCGTATTTTTAAGCGTTACATCTACAGAAGATGCTTTAACAGCAATATCATTAAACAAAACGTCCAATTTACCTGATAAATCACTCAAAGAAATTTCACTATCTGTGTGAGCCTTGATGTAATCGTTAATCAGCTTATCAGTACTTTCAAAAATATCACCTTGATTAATTTTATACTTATCCAGCTTCTTTAAAACATCTTCTTCCAAAAGCATAAAGCAATTTCGCAGCACAACCATAGGATATGGTACATTAAAATGGTTAAACAAGTTTTTTAATTGCAACCAGTAGTGTACTTCTGCAGGTCCGCCTATGTATGCAAGGTTAGGCAATATAGTTTCCTGGTAAACGGGACGCAGTAAAACATTGGGGCTAAATTTTTCGGGATGATTATCTATTTCAGATTTCATTTTCATCGGCAGTAAACTTTACCTCTCTATTGTTTACTTCAAAGCCCGACTCTGTTTTGATAATGCGCTCGCGGTAATCATCAGTCAAATAGAAAAATTTATCTCCCGTGGATTAACTTGAACACTATAGTGCTTTTCTAATTCAGCATTTGTTTGATTTACATTTTTGAATGTGGACTGATTAAAAATATCATCTCTTATTACAGACTTAAATTGCTTCTTAAATTCAGTATCATCACCATCAACCACAACAAGTCCGTACTTTTTAAACAACGAGTGAACCAACAAACGTGTTGCATCAGCAAGAGTTTTGCTAGGCTGATAGCTTTCTTTAATTATTGAAACAATCTCGCTTGCATTGTTTAACGAGTTTCCAAACAAGGCAAGCGCTTGCTCAGTAAACTGCTCTATTCCATCTGTAGAAATACGACCTGTTGCAATATGCGAAGTTTTGCTCCACTCTACTTTATTGCCAAACAGATTAACCGATTTTATTTCTTCAAAATCGTGATCTTCCGTAGCCATCCAGTAAACAGGCACAAAACTGTACTCGGGAAATTTCTTTTTTAGTTCTTCCGCTAGTTTAATGGCTGTTAAAATTTTATAAATAAAATAAAGTGGTCCGGTAAGCAGGCTTAATTGATGGCCGGTGGTAACAGTAAAAGTTTTCTCATCAGCCAAAAGGTTAATGTTTTTATTTACCAACCCAGCATCCTTTTCAGTTAGCAAACTGCCGTATTGGTCACTAAGTTTATTGGAAAGAACAAGTCGTTTATGAAGTTCAAAATTTCTGGTCTGAATTACTCTTTCAAAAGAGTTGAGGTTGTATTCATGCTCATAAAACATTTTATTAAGGGAGCCGGAAACATAATCGCAAACTATTTTATTAAAAGCCTTTGTGTTTTCTAACGACACTGATTGAACACTAAACATAGTGCGCGAAAATATAGATTAGTTGTTGCCTCTTTGCGGTTTTTAGCTACTTTAGCCACTGATTTATACACCAAACCAAAAATTTACGCAAATGAAAAAAATAGGAGTACTATTCGGTCAGGAAAACAGTTTTCCTCCGGCAGTTATTGAAACTATTAATAAAAGAAATATTTCGGGCATATTTGCCGAACCTGTTTCGGTTGACAAGGTTATGCAAGGCGAACCAATGGACTATGCAGTTATTATAGATCGTATAAGCCATGATGTGCCTTTTTACCGTGGCATGTTAAAGAATGCCGCCATTTGCGGAACGGCTGTTATGAATAACCCATTTTGGAACAGTGCCGATGAAAAGTTTTTTAATAATGCTCTTGCAACTAAAATTGGGATACCGGTTCCTAAAACAGTTTTGCTGCCAAGCAATACTCATCCAACCGATACAAACGAAAACAGTTTCCGAAACTTAAAAATGCCCTTGGATTGGCAGAGTATTTTTGGTTACGTTGGTTTCCTACTTACATGAAGCCTTTTGATGGTGGAGGCTGGAAAGATGTTTACAAGTGCAAGGACCCAAATGATTTTTACGAAAAGCATAAACAAACCGGTCAGTTGGTAATGTTACTGCAGGAAGAAATTATTTTTACTGAGTATTTCCGCTGCTATTGCATTGGCGGTAACCAGGTGCATATTATGCAATACGAACCGCGTAACCCACATCACCTTCGTTATGTTACCAATGCTCCCCGGTTGCACAAAAACTGTTAGATACGGTTGAAGAATACACCCTTAAACTCTGTAATGCATTAGGCTATGACATTAACACCGTTGAGTTTGCTGTGCGTGATGGCGTGCCTTATGCCATTGATTTTTGCAACCCAGCGCCTGATGCTGATGTAAACAGCGTGGGTCAGGCAAACTTTGAGTGGGTAATTAATGCAGTGGCAAATACAGCTATACACAAAGCCATGAATCATAAAGAAGGAGCCGATAATTTAACGTGGGGGCAATATGTGAAACACGCTGCTATGGGAAACATTGTAAATAAACAGGCTATGGATGCCGTTGTGGAAGGTATGATGGCGAAGTAATTTTTTTAATAAATGAAAACAACCCCGGTACAAACTGCCGGGGTTATTTTTTTATAACCACCTTATAATATCCTGAAAAATTTTCAGTGGTTGCTTTCAGATAATAACATCCGGCTGATAAATCAGAAACATTCATATTGAAATTATCTATTGTGTTTCTTTCAATCAATTTCCTTCCTGTTGCATCACATAATTGCACTGTAAAGGCCTTGTTGTTATTTGCCGGCAATTCAATATTCAATATATCATCAGCGGGGTTAGGATAAACTCTAAGATGCATGGCTAGTTCATTTGATGGTAGTATACCGGTTGAACTGCAAAACACATTATTTAAAACAGCCCACACTTCATTATCTAAAACAAGCGGCACCAGTTGGTTATTGTATGCAGGATTTCCCATACGCACAAGCACTAAATTCTGTGATGGCACCACATGTATTTTCTGATCATTTTTACCTAGGGCACATATCATATCATTAGGCGCATTGGGTATAATGCTACCGTTAAACTGAAACTGAAGTCCCGGAATCATATAAGAGCTTTTTCCGTTTAGCCACCACAAATAACCATAAGAAGGGTTAAGGGTTTGAGAGGTGTTTACCATTGCATTAAAGTAAGCAGTATTGTGCATGAGTGTATCGGCATTCCATATTCCATTGTTTAAAATGAGTAAACCGTAACGCGCCATACTTCTTGTTTTGCTGTAGTAAACACTGTTATATGCTACAGGCAACCAAAAACCGTCCATTCCAATACGATTGCGAAGATTATTATTAAAATACGAATAAAAGTTTCCGGTAGCATTATCAATTACATTTTGCAACAAAGTATAAGGTGCATTGTGGTATGCCCATCTTGTACCGGCATCAGCCAAATAATTTAAACAGGTATCTACTGTACAATCACTGTCAGGTACATTATCATCAAGCCCCGATGTCATAGTCAGTTGGTTTCTGATGGTAATTAAATCTTCTTTATTGGCGGGGCAATTGGTCCAGCCGGTGCCAAGATATTTGGATGCAGTATCGTTAATAGAAAGAAAACCTTGCTCTTGTGCCATGCCAACAGTAAATGCTGTAAGTGTTTTGCCGGCTGATGCCCAATACCATAAACTATCAACAGTAAAAGTTCCATAATATTTTTCATATGCAATTTTTCCATCTTTAAGTAATATAAATCCTTTGGTATAGGTGTTTAACAAAAGATTATCAAGCGTATCTAAATAATTTAAACACCAACCCAGTGTTGATGGAGAAATAGTATCCCAGTTACTGCCCGAAAGAGGCGGAAAATAAAGAGACTGTGCCCTTGCATTAAACAACAGAGCGCAAAAAAGAAACAATGTAATTAGATTTTTTCTTATCATGGTTATACTATAACCACCATAAGACTTAAAAGGTTTCGTACGGTTTAACTGTTAACCCGCAAAAGTATATTCGGTGAGATAAAGAAACCGTTCCGTTAGTTCTCCATTCTTTGTAATGGTAGCGCGCTTAATAACTTCTTTATCGTCATCACCCAAAAGCCAGGGCATAACCCTTTCCATTAAATGTTTTCCAAAACCTTCACTTGCATCGCGCGGTAATTCGCAAGGTAAATTGTCAACCGCCATTACTGTAATTACATCGCGGCTAAAGGGCGCTTCTTCTTTTTCAGTGTCAGGGTTGTATCCAAAAAATTTATCCTCAACAGATGTTGCACGGTGCGTGCTGGGTATGCTGCCGTTAATATCGCACGTTACATCAGCAATAACACTTATACGAAACGTTGGCTCACGCATTTCTTCTTTTGTAAAAAGCACCGGACCATGCGGATTCCAATATGTGCAATGAATAAGCAAATCGCATAACGAAGCAAAACTACCCGGATGGGCAAATGTGCAATTGAAATCCTGCGGATTGCTGTAAAACTCATGCTTAATGTAGTTGTGATTGGTTTTGTGCTCGTGGTAATCTTCGCTGTGTAATTGCACATATACCGGTTCGCGAAAAGAATAATTGATAAACTCAAAAGGCGTTACTTTCCTGATGTTGAGTGCGCCCATTGTTTCTATGGCACCGTTGGCAACCCTACCGCCACCGGTAATTACAATTTTAATGTTAGGCAGGCTTATATTATCTAACTCATGCCACAACTCTTTTATATCGTGGCATTGCTCGGCAGGCTTAAGCTTAAACAAACCATACTTTAAGCCATAAGCCATTACACCATTATAAGCGCCTACAATACCGGCATATCTTCCAAAGCCAATTATGCGGTTACCGTTTGCATCTACCAAACATTCATAATCTATCATCTCAATTTTTTTGAGATAAACTCCCTCATCAGTTTTGGTTGTGCGCCTGCTCTTTTATGGTGTGAGAAAAAAATAAATATTTTTTACCGGGTATCAGTTTGTCCTTAGGCACTTCTTTTATGCCCATTAAAATATCACAATCGGTTAAATCTTCCTGCAAGGTAACTCCGGCATGTTGGTACTCTGTATTTTGGTAACAACGGTATTCGCATGGCTGCACAACCACATCTACATCCTTAAACATAATTTTAAGCTGCTTGCATTGCTCAGGTGTAAACGGAACCCTTTTATCGTGCGGAATTTTTTCCTCTCTTAGTATTCCAACTTTTATGTTTTGCATAATAATTTAATGGCGCTAAGGTAGGAAGTAATGAGTATTGAGTACAAAGTATTAAGTACAAAATAACAAGATGGAATAATGAATGATGAGTTATGAATTGAAGGAAGCGCATCCACCCTCTGGTACTCATCTAAAGCATTGGCTTGAGAGTGGGAATGGCTGTATTATACTTGCATTTTTACCTCTGACAAATACCCGCTACCTACCGAAGAAGCCTTTATAACCAACAACATTTTTAAAAACAACCAACGCAATATTGTTTACTCGGGTAAAAACGTAAAGGTAAGCATAGCTAACAACCGTTATATGTGATAGTGCTATGCACAATTAAAAAAAACCATTACTTTTACTTACACATATTAAAAGTCATGCAAAAACACCTCACACTCCTTCTTACAACCCTTGTTCTAACCGCTACACTTGCACAAGCCCAATGGAGCGAGGTGGGCGGGTTAAATGCGCTTGGCGCGAATAGCAATATAAGAACAATGGTTTTTGATACTGCCGGCTATTTATATGCAGCAGGTAATTTTACCAATGCAAACGGAAACCGTTATGTAGCAAAATTCAATGGAAACACTTGGAGCGAAGTGGGCGGGTTAAACGGACTGGCTGCGAACCATGTTATTTTTTCTTTGTGTATTGATAGTTCTAATAACTTATATGCAGCGGGTGATTTTACCAATGCTAATGGCAAACGCTATGTTGCTAAATATGATGGTACAACATGGAGCGAATTAGGCGGATTAAACGGATTGAATGCCAATAGCAACATAAGGAGTATATGCAGCGATGCACAAGGGAATATTTATGCAGCAGGTAATTTTGTTGATCCCGTAACAGTTTATCATTATGTTGCAAAATTTAATGGCGCCACATGGATTGAATTAGCAGGAGTAGATTCTTTAAAGGCGAATAATATAATTTCTGTTATTAATATTGATCCTTCGGGGAATGTATATGCCGGGGGCGCTTTTCAAAATCAGCAATCCAATTGTTACCTTGCCAAATTTGATGGGACTAATTGGAGTGAGGTAGGCATTGGTATTGATTCACTTAAAGCAAACAGCAGTATTGTTGGTATAGGTTTAAATAATTTACAGGTCGGAGGTGGCTTTACAAATATTAATGGTAAAAACTATGTAGCTGATTGGAGCGGCAGTTTATGGAGTGAAGTAGGCGGATTAAATGCCCTTTCTGCGAATAACGGAATAATGAAATTACATAATGATAAGTATGGAAATTTGTATACCTCTGGTGCTTTTAGGAATGCAAGTAATAACTGTTACGTTGCAATGTATAATGGTACTGCATGGTCAGAATTAGGCGGCCCCAATTCTTTAGGCACCTCGCTTGGTTTAGTAGATATAACATCAGACAGGTATGGAAATATTTATACCTGCGGATGGATACAAAACACATTGGGCAACTACTACGTTGCCAAATACACCGACCCCAACAGCATTGCCGAATATCAAAATGATTTATCATTTTCTGCCTACCCCAACCCCGCAACCGATAACTTAAACCTTGTTTTAACAAGCAAACAGCCGCTTACCATAAGCATACAAAACACGCTTGGCGAAACCATTATTGAAAAAACCAATCTAAAACAAAACAGCCTGCAATTAAATGTTACAGCATTAGAACCCGGCATTTATTTTATAACCATTGCCAACAACAAAAAAAGCGTTACACGTAAGTTTATTAAAGCAAATTAAAGAGTACAAAGTACCAAGTATTAAGTACCAAGAGTTGACCATTGACTATTCACAATTCAACTTTAACCTCTTACCAAAAATCCCTTACCATTATGAATGTAAAACACCTGAAACCCAAAAATTTTATTGTTTTAATCTTTGCATTTTGATGCATATAAATGCAATTACATTACTTGCACAAGAAGAACCACCCCGTAACAACGGAGCAGAGTACGAACCACCTCCTGTTGTCAACAATATGGCACAATGCGGAGCCAACGGAACCAATTACAATTGCCCTAAGGTACTGCAAGGTTTAACCAAACCTGCACCACCCGTACCCAATGAATATACAGTAACCAATGCCCAGGAATTGTATGAGTTATTATCGTGCTTTTATCAGGATTGGCAGGTGAATGGGTTTCCAAATCCTGGCGATCCCAATAACTGTTTTACAAATATTTTATACAACACCTTCTGCAACGCCTCCAACATCATCCCCACTTGCTCCACCCGCATAACCATAAACATAGCACCGGGTGCCGATATAGATTTTCGTACAGGCTTCACACCCGATATTTTCCCAATAGAAGTAGTACCGGGCATAGAAATAATCGGAACCTTTGACCTCGGCAATGTAACTAACGGCTTAAGCGGGCACCCGCATTTACTTCCCTTACCTTTACGAAGCAGGTACTGAAAACACGGTGCCCCGCCAATACCTTTACGAGCCCAATGCCAGTTGTAATAACGACCCTGCATTTGTGTTTAAACTAAACAGTGGTGCTGCCATAAAGAACGTATGCCTTATAGGGCCTAAAACCGATATAAAAGACTGGCGCTGGGCTTTTTGGTTTAAAAATAATTGCATGAGCGGCACCGGCTCTTTACTGCCTGCGCACGAGGGTGTGGTTGGTGGCATACTAATTTCAGGCAATAAATGCGAAGTAAGCGGATGCGAAATTTACGGCTTCCCTTCTTTTGGTATTTTGGTAAGGGATATGTTGGTGCCGTTAACTAACCATGCATTTGATTGGGGGCAGTGTTATGATATAAGAAACCCTAATGACAAAGGCACAGCCACCATTGCCAACAATTATATACATAACTGCATGGCGTATGGCATATACGTTAGCAACCCTGTGTATAAATATACCTCTGACAAATACCCGCTACCTACCGAAGAAGCCTTTATAACCAACAACATTTTTAAAAACAACCAACGCAATATTGTTTACTCAGGTATAACCGTAAAGATAAGCATAGCTAACAACCGTTATATGTGACAGTGCTATGCACAATTAAAAAAAACATTACTTTTACTTACATATATTAAAAGTCATGCAAAAACACCTCACACTCCTTCTTACAACCCTTGCCCTAACCGCTACCCTTACACAAGCCCAATGGAGCGAGGTGGGTGGGTTAAATGCGTTGGCGGCAAATGGCAACATTTGGGCAATGTGTTTTGATACAAGTAACAATTTGTATGCAGCAGGAACTTTTACTAACGCATTAGGAAAAAAGTATGTAGCTAAATGGAATGGAAGTGCATGGAGTGAAGTAGGCGGTTTAAACGGATTAGCTGCAAATGCAATTGTTAGTGCATTGTGTATTGACAGCTCAAATAATTTGTATGCTGCAGGAGATTTTACCAATGCCAATGGCAAACGTTATGTTGCTAAATATGATGGTACAACATGGAGCGAATTAGGCGGATTAAACGGATTGAATGCCAATAGCAACATAAGGAGTATATGCAGTGATGCACAAGGGAATATTTATGCAGCAGGTAATTTTGTTGATCCCGTAACAGTTTATCATTATGTTGCAAAATTTAATGGCGCCACATGGAGCGAGTTAGCTGGGGTGGATTCTTTAAAGGCAAATAATACCATTTGGGCTGTAAAAGTAGATTCCATTGGAAATGTATATGCTGTAGGTGCTTTTCAAAATTCAGCACCTTATTGCTATGTTGCTAAATTTGACGGAACAAACTGGAGTGCAGTCGGAAGTGGTTTAGATACATTAAAGACAAATGGAGAGCATATTTACAATAGGTTTTGATAAATTAAGGGTTGCAGGTAGCTTTACAAATGGAATTGGAAACAAATATGTTGCCAATTGGAATGGAAGTATTTGGAGTGAAGTAGGCGGATTAAACTCACTCGCAACACCAAATGCAATATTCGCATTACATATTGATAGAAAGGGTAATTTATATGCGGCTGGCGGATTAATAAACATGAATAATCATTTTTATTTAGGTATTTATAATGGTACCGTATGGAGTGAACTGGGTGGTATAAGTACCCTTGCTTCCATTGGAGGTTTGCTAGATGTAACTTCTGACAAATATGGAAACATTTATACTTGTGGTGGTATAAAAAATAGCCTTGGCAACTACTACGTTGCCAAATATACCGACCCCAACAGCATTGCCGAATATCAAAATGATTTATCATTTTCTGCCTACCCCAACCCCGCAACCGATAACTTAAACCTTGTTTTAACAAGCAAACAGCCGCTTACCATAAGCATACAAAACACGCTTGGCGAAACCATTATTGAAAAAACCAATCTAAAACAAAACAGCCTGCAATTAAATGTTACAGCATTAGAACCCGGCATTTATTTTATAACCATTGCCAACAACAAAAAAAGTATAACACGTAAGTTTATTAAAGCAAATTAAAGAGTACAAAGTACAAAGTACAAAGTATTAAGTACCAAGAGTTGACCATTGACTATTCACAATTCAACTTTAACCTCTTACCAAAAATCCCTTACCATTATGAATGTAAAACACCTAAAACCCCAAAACCTTATTGTATTAATAGTTAGCATTTTGATGCATATAAATGCTATTGCATTACTTGCACAAGAAGAACCACCCCGTAACAACGGAGCAGATTACGAACCACCGCCTGTTGTCAACAATATGGCACAATGCGGAGCCAACGGAACCAATTACAATTGCCCTAAGGTACTGCAAGGTTTAACCAAACCTGCACCACCCGTACCCAATGAATATACAGTAACCAATGCCCAGGAATTGTATGAGTTATTATCGTGCTTTTATCAGGACTGGCAGATTAACGGTTACCCTTTAAATCCAGACCCTAATCGTTGTTTTACAACCTTAACTCAGCCTATAAGCTGCTCCGGTATAATCCCCACCTGCTCTACCAAAATAACTATACGCATAGCACCGGGTACCGATATAGATTTTCGTACAGGCTTCACACCCGATATTTTCCCAATAGAAGTAGTACCGGGCATAGAAATAATCGGAACCTTTGACCTCGGCAATGTAACTAACGGCTTAAGCGAGGCACCCGCATTTACTTCCCTTACCTTTACGAAGCAGGTACTGAAAACACGGTGCCCCGCCAATACCTTTACGAACTCAATGCCAGTTGTAATAACGACCCTGCATTTGTGTTTAAACTAAACAGTGGTGCTGCCATAAAGAACGTATGCCTTATAGGGCCTAAAACCGATATAAAAGACTGGCGCTGGGCTTTTGGTTTAAAAATAATTGCATGAGCGGCACCGGCTCTTTACTGCCTGCGCACGAGGGTGTGGTTGGTGGCATACTAATTTCAGGCAATAAATGCGAAGTAAGCGGATGCGAAATTTACGGCTTCCCTTCTTTTGGTATTTTGGTAAGGGATATGGTTGACCCGGCAAGAACAGACCAATGCTGCAACCTTACCTTAAATGAAAGAGGCGAAGTAACCATACGCAATAATTACATACACAACTGCAAAGGTAATGGGTGGGCTTATGGAATGTATATTAGCCCAGGCACCAACGGAACCTTTACAAGCACCGTATGCCCGCTTCCGCCACCTCCAATTCCAAATATGACATTTACCCAATATGCCTTTACTGCCCCCGATGAGGTGGCCCATATATCAAACAACATTTTATTTGAAAACAAGCATGATATTGATTGCTCATCGGCAGGTTTATCAATGAATATTTTTAACAATACCTTTGGTCAGCGCAATCAAGCGTATAACTTGCACATGCATAATATGAATGAGTCTTATTTGTGTAATCCCGTTACTTTACCGGGATGCCGTCCACCTCTTGGTATTGATCAAACCTTTTGGGATATAGGCGGCAGGCAAACTCTAATACAAAACAACATATTTTATACATTAGGCGAGACCATTGGCTTGCGCTATCCCAATACAAACCCTTTGGGCAACGCGCCTATTTACAACTACTACACTGCTTATGTGGGCCTGCGAAGTAACTATTTTAAAATTACTCCCGAGTTATATAACTTTTTAGGGCATAACAACCTATTTTGGAAAGAACCACTCAACTGTTACAGCGGATTAGACGGACACTCTAATAAAGTAAGAATTATGGACGTGGAGCATTACAACTTTGATTTGTTTGCCGACCCTAATATTTATATAGACGAAGCTTCTCATTTTAAAAACCATGTAGGTGCATTACCTTTCCCACCAAGTGCCGGTGTGCCGGAAGCTATTATTGCATCAATAGAAAAGTCTAATTTTGTTCCGGGTGCAATTCCTAACGAGTTGCCTAAGTTTATTAAACAAGGAGAAACGATTATGTTTAGTACTGCTTCTTCTACAGATAAGAATGGCAATTTCCCGCCCGACCCATCGGTAATAAACAGTTGGCGCTTTAACGAAGATCGTGATAATCTCCTTACTGAAATACGCACTGACAACACAAATGCAGCTACCTCTTTTTTGCCTTATGAATTTAATGAGATTGGAATAAACAATGTAACGTTAATGATGTTTGACCCGCAATCAACATCAGCATCAGGCAACATAGAATGGAGTGCCAGCGATATTGCCAAGCAGTTAATAACCGTAAAACCACATTTGGCAGAAAGAGAAATGTGGCTTTCGTTTTGGATAAAAGATAGTTTTATAGGAGGTGAATTAAACGGCACAGGGCTATACGGAAATGGGGTTGAAGATGTACATAACCCAAACCCACGTAATACATCACCTACTGGCTTTGAAAAATTTTTTCGCATACTTAATGAAGATGGCAATGTTTGGAAAGAATGTTATGTTGATGACATAGAAGGAGATGAAGGATGGGAGCACGTTACTTTTTATCTTGGAGATATGTTGGGTGCACCGGTGCCCCCCATTTTTACAATAGAAATAGGACTGCGCGCAGTAGCCGATGTAGATGCTGAAAGGGTAAAGGGAGTTTCTTTTGAAATTGACGATGTTTATATCAACTCTCCTACCGGTTCTAATCTTGTAAAAAATGGCGATATGGAAACTCCTCAAAGAATTGAAACGGATCCTCATAAACAATTTTATTTTCATGGACTAAACTGGACAGAAACACCGTGGCCATTCGTTGGTCATCCCTTTAATAAGAGGAATTGTTCTCAAAATGCCGGATATACTTATAGTGATGAAGGTATGTCCTTATCAACAGATGAAGTAAGAAGCGGACTTTATTCGTATATGGGATGGGTTAAACCTGTTAGTAAAGATGAGTATGAAGGCCCTCTTGGCGCAAATGCGGGAACCCATTATGTAGGAGATTTTATTTATAAATCAATAACGCAGCGTATAGAAATTGACGGTCAATTATCGGCTCGTACAACGTCAATGTTTACCATCCAACCCAATCCATCTGCTCCTAACAAGCAGCTACTCTTACTCCCTACAAATGATGTTAAAGGCACTTGCTACTTTGAACTGTACAACCCACAAGGCAACCTTGTTTTAAAAGATGAGTTTGCAGGTAAAGAATACATGTTTAACTCACCCATTGCACCGGGCATTTACCTGGCAAAGTTGTTAAACAACCATAAAATGAGTTACCAAAAAGTGGTGGTTGCTAATTGAGAGGGGAGGCAGGCATTGATGGCAACAGAATCATGTATTGTGCTCAGTATTACATAACATTGATCAAAACATCATCATGTTTAGTGCTCTGCATTACATAACATTGATCAAAATATCATCATGTTTAGCGCTCTGCATGATCATACATTGCTCAATGTTAGTCGTAAAATTGTTACAGATTAGCCATATCTTTTGTAATGTGTTGCAGGGTTTGGTATGCAAAACAGGCATGATGAGCCAAAAACAATACAAATTTTTAAATTTCTTACAAAGGTTACGCTTGCGCTAAGTACGGTTGCGTAAGGGCGAAATACAATTACGCAACCGTAATTAGCACTTGCGTAAGGGTATAGGCGGGTTTTGTATGGTAAGGTTGAGGATTGTGCAGGGATGAATGCGGTTAGTAATTGAAAGGTGGAAGGAGGAAATGGGATGATGGGGGTTGTGCAGGTTTGGCACATCCTTGTCTCAGAAATTACTCAATGCCTAGCTTCAAACAAGGAGGAGTGCGGGTTAGTGCAGCCACCAAGCTTTTATCAGTGTTGACCAAGTCATCTATTACTTCTTGCAGTAAAAATATCTTTTTCATTGATGTTAATGTCTGTTCATTGCAGTCAGTTTCAAGTTAACACTGTCGCCATAAGGGTTTCCTTTCATTTAAACATTTGCACCCATTAACGCCAAGAGTGCAGAATATTTGTGAACTAAGCAAATAGGGAAACTGGGGTTTTAAAAAGTTTAAAATAAAACACTACCGCATTAGAGCATAAACCCGATAGCAGTGGAAAGCCCGTATTGGTGCAAAGTAGGAGGATTACACACCTAACCCCTCTCGCATAAGCACATGGCAACACACAGAAGGAAACGGCACACGCACAAACGGACTTGTAACGAATAGCGGGACTGAAGGTGGTTAGTGACTACGCAGATGTGTTTCCTGAAAATTATTTCTGTTTTTTGACATCAAGATCAAGGAAACCCAAAACACTACCTGGTATAATTAGGTGCTTCTTTGGTAATGGTTACGCCATGCGGGTGGCTTTCGCGCACACCGTTTTGTGTCATTCTGATAAAAGTGGCGTTTTGTAAAGCAGCAATGTTTTTTGCACCACAGTAGCCCATGCTTGCACGTAAGCCGCCTACCAACTGGTAAATAGTTTCGGCAAGTGTTCCCTTGTATGGCACACGCCCTACAATACCTTCGGGCACTAATTTTTTAATATCATCTTCGGCATCCTGAAAATAGCGGTCTTTGCTGCCTTCGCGCATAGCCTCAATGCTGCCCATGCCGCGGTACGATTTAAACTTGCGCCCTTCAAAAATAATGGTTTCGCCAGGCGACTCTTCCACGCCTGCAAACAACGAGCCTGCCATTATACTGCTTGCACCCGCGGCAATAGCTTTAGGAATATCGCCCGTAAAACGAATGCCGCCATCAGCAATAACAGGTATTTTACTTCCCTTAACGGCTTGCGCAACCTCATGTACAGCCGTAAGCTGCGGCACGCCCACACCTGCAACCACGCGGGTGGTGCAAATACTGCCCGGACCTATGCCTACCTTTATGCCATCGGCACCGTTTTTTACAAGGTCTTTGGCGCCTTGTGCAGTGCCCACATTACCTACTACTATATCAAGCGCAGGAAAACTTTTTTTTGCAAGTTTTAATGCATTAATAACGCCACGGCTATGCCCATGCGCTGTATCAATAATAATGGCATCTACACCTGCTTTTACCAACTCGCTTATGCGGTGCACCATATCGGCAGTAACGCCTACGGCAGCCGCCACACGCAGCCTGCCTAATTTATCTTTATTGCTATTGGGGCGCGATTTAAATTTAATAATGTCCTTATAGGTAACTAGCCCTATAAGCTTACCCGATTTATCAACCACAGGCAACTTTTCAATTTTATGTTCCTGCAAAATGAGTTCGGCTTTGCTTAATGAAACCACGCCTGTAACGGTTATCAGGTTATCGCGCGTCATTACCTTGTTTACGCGTTTGTTGTGGTCGCGTTCGAATCGTAAATCGCGGTTGGTAAGTATGCCCACTAATTTATTATTGCCGTTTACTATAGGTATGCCGCCAATGCTGTTTTCGCGCATTATCATAAGCGCTTCTGATATTACAGCATCTTCATGCAGCGTAATAGGGTCTTGTATCATACCGCTTTCGCTGCGCTTTACGCGCCTTACTTCATGCGATTGCCTTTCTATGCTCATGTTTTTATGCAAAACACCTATACCACCCTCCTGCGCAATTGCTATTGCCAAAGCCGATTCGGTAACCGTATCCATAGCCGCACTAACTATAGGCGTGTTAAGGGTAATGTTGCGCGAAAATTTTGAAGATATGTCCACCTCACGCGGTAACACATCGGAATAAGCCGGAAATAAAAGTACATCATCGTAAGTAAGTCCTTCGCCTAAAAATTTGTTAGTGTTTTTCATTGCAATCATAATAGATTGCGCACAAATGTAATGTTTAGTACCGAGAATTGAGGTTGACTTGTTGGTGTTGGGCTTTTTGAATGAAGAAAGTAAGGTTAATAAACAATTATTGTTGAAAAAGTACGTAAGTATTTGACAAAGTCTGTTAAGGATTAGTATTTTTACATTTCAATAAAAAAAAGAAAACAATCAATAATATTAATAAGATGAAAAAGTTATTTCTTACAGGCTTTGCGGTTATGGCTTTAACTGCATTTGCCAATGCACAAACAGAAACCCCTGCATCTGAAACACCACCACCCGCTGCGGAAGAAACACCGGCCCCTCCTCCCACTGATGGCACAACACCACCTGCTGAAGGAACAACTACAGATGCTGCTCAGCCGGCAGCGGTAGATTCGTTAGGAAACCCAATACCACCTGCCGAAGGAGCACCTGCAGCCGCAGCCCCGCAGCGCCCGAAAAACCACGTTATAAACTATATTCAGGCAAACATCGTGGTAATAACAGTGTAGGTCCTAAACAGTAAAATCACTTATATGCGTAAATTATTTTTAGCATTTGTTGCTTTGGCTTTTAGTGTAACAGCCACTGCTCAGGAACTTAAACAACCTGCGGAAACCGTAGGGATGTTTATGCGCGGTAAGCAGGTTATGTATGCTAAGCGCGGTTATGTTACCGATCTTAAATCCAATCAAACCCTTGGTAGCGGCTCTACTTTAACCACCAATGGCACTCTCACAAAAACTGATGGTACAACCGCTGTGTTTAAACCGGGTGTGCTTTATAACTTTGATGGCGAAGCCGCTGGCACCGTTACCGAATACATTACGGTTAAAGGAGCAACATGTGTTTTAATGACTAATGAAATAGCAACAACTATTGAAGGATTTAAATTTGAGAATGGCGAAACCATTAACAAAGCAGGTATGTTAAGCAACAGTACCTATCTTAAAGAAGGAGATAAAATTTTGTTAAGCGGTGAAGTCTTAAAGTAACTGCTGATTAAAATCAAAAAATCCCCGGCATTTGTTTATCGGGGATTTTTTATTGTTCAATTAAAAAACAACAACGCACATATTAGTTACTTTCCTAAGCAAAGAAATTTATATTTGAGCCTTAGTTTATAATTACTTCCTGTTTTTAATCCAGCCATTTTTCTGAAAAAATACTTTAACCTCAACACACTTTTGATTTTAATTTGCAAGGGGAATGAAATTAGCAATAGTCATTTTAAATTATAACGGCAAAGAGCTGCTTCAAAATTTCTTCCTTCTCTAATAGAATTTTCAGGCAATAACGAAATAATTGTAGCCGATAATAGCTCCACTGATGATTCAATTGCTTTTTTGAGATCAAGTTATCCTACACTCCGCATAATTTTAATGAATGAAAACACTGGCTATGCAGGCGGATATAACAATGCGCTTAAACAAGTGGAAGCTGATGTTTATTGTTTAATTAACAGTGATATTGAGGTAACTGCCAACTGGATAAACCCGGTAATTGAAACAATGCTTAATGATGATAAAATTGGAGCGTGCCAGCCTAAAATTTTATCGTACAATAACAAAGCATTTTTTGAGCATGCAGGTGCTGCTGGCGGATTTATTGATATGCTTGGCTATCCTTTTTGCCGTGGCAGAATAATTAATACTGTAGAACCTGATGATGGGCAATATAATGATGTAAGTAAAATATTTTGGGCTACAGGCGCATGTCTTTTTGTTCGCGCACAATTATTTCATCAGCTTAATGGTTTTGATAAGGATTTTTTTGCGCACATGGAAGAAATTGACCTTTGCTGGCGCATTCAAAAATCGGGCTATACGGTAAACTATATTCCTAAATCAGTGGTGTATCATGTAGGTGGTGCTACTCTTTCTAAATCAAATCCGCGCAAAACCTATTTTAATTTTAGAAACAATATATTAATGCTGCATAAAAACCTGAGTTTTTTTTCTATGCTGCTTGTAATGTTTATAAGACACTTCTTAGATTTAATTGCCGCTCTTAAATTTTTTGCAGAAGGGCACAGAAATGACAGTAAAATGATTTTTAAAGCGTATGTATGGTTCTACGGTAACATTAGTTCAAGAATTAAATTGAGACGGCAAACCAGAAAGGTTTTGCAAAGAGCAAAGTAACCGGGGTGCTTTACAAATCGCTTGTGATAAGTTATTACCTGCTTGGGAGGTCAAAATTTTCTCATTTTAAGTCTGATTCTTTTTCAAAATAAATACTCTGCTTAAATGCCAAAGTCCACAATCAACCGGCAAATGCATATTAAACTTTAATATTTATAAATATGAAAATAATTTGTGTGGGAAGAAATTATGCCGACCATGTAAAAGAATTAAACAACAGTTTTAATGAGGAGCCGGTTATTTTTTTAAAGCCCGAAACAGCGCAATTGCAAAACAGGATGCCATTTTTTATTCCCGACTTTTCTAAGGATGTACACCATGAGGTAGAACTTGTTTTGAAAATAAATAAAGCAGGCAAGAACATACAGGAAGAATTTGCTCATAAATATTTTTCTGAAATTGGAATTGGAATAGATTTTACAGCGCGATAAGCAAACAGAGTTAAAACAAAAAGGATTACCGTGGGAGTTAGGCAAAGCTTTTGACGGCTCTGCTCCTTCCGGAAAATTTGTGCAGGTAAGCAAGTTTAGTTCTATCAACAATATAAACTTTAGTTTGCTTAAAAATGGCAAGGTTGTCCAGCAGGGTAATTCATCACAAATGATATTTTCTTTCTATAAAATCATAGCCTTTGTATCTAAATACATCACACTAAAAAAAGGCGACTTAATTTTTACTGGTACACCTAAAGGAGTATCAAAAGTAGAAGCTAATGATGTTTTGGAAGCTTTTATTGAAGATGAAAAACTCCTTACAGTAAAAGTAAAGTAGCTACAAACTATTTAGTTCCCCTTGTACAAACTGCGCAAGACTTTTAATATTCTCTTTGCTAAAATCAAACTTAATACCGGCAGCAGCATATATTTCGGGTATCGATTTGGTATAGCCAAGGCTTAAAGCCGCTTTGTATTGTGCTATAGTTTTCAGCGGGTTGTTTTTATAGTTCTTCCATAATGCAATTGCACCTAACTGGGCCATTCCATATTCTATGTAGTAAAATGGAACTTCAAAAATGTGCAATTGCTTTTTCCAGGTGTTTTCCGTAATACTTCCGAGACCTGTTCTGTCAATTACCGTGCTTCCAAATTCAGCAAACAATTCGGCAAACTTTTTATTTCTTTCATCGGCAGTGCATCCGGTATTTAAAGCAGCAACTTCGCTTGGTGTGCTTTTAAATTCCATGAAGCCCAACTTATGTGTAAGCACAGAGTGTACTGCATGTCCGCCCTCATGCACCATGGTAACCAAATCTCGTAGCAAGCCGCTTGAGTTCATAAAAATAAAAGGAACTCCTGTTTCATACAGCGGATAATTGTAGCCTCCGGGTGCCTTACCTACACGAGAATCCAAATCGAGCCTGTTGAGGCTTTTTAAAAGTTGAATACATTCGGCAAGTTCCGGGTCAATGGTATTAAAACAGTTTATGGTTTTCGCAACCAAATCATCGGCATTTGAAAATGGTTTTAAAGAAGGCTTGCCGCTTACATCCACATCCATATCCAGGTTTAAGAACTTCATATCCCAATTCTTTTTGCGCAACACATCCATTTGATTGCACACAGGTAAAATTTCGTCCTTAATGCTTGCATGAAAATTCTCACAGTCTTGTACAGTGTAATCAAACCTGCACATAGCGGCAAACATATAATCGCGGTAGTTTTTAAACCCTGCATTAACAGCAATTCTATGTCTGATAACAACAAGCTCTGCAAATAGCTCATCTAATTTTTCTTTGTCCTTCAATCGCCTTTCACTCGTTAAAAAATACACCTGCTCGCGTTTGCTCCTGTCAGGACTTTTGAGATAAACACCTGCTTGCTGCATGGTTATCTCCTTACCGTCAACTACAACTGTTTGCGCTCCTGCTATTACACCATATTGTTGTTGTTTTTGCTGCAACTCGGCAATAAGCGGTATGTTTTCTTCCCGAAATAAATCAACCTGCATTTTTACCGATTGCAAGTAATTCTTATACGCAGAAGTTTTAAGGTTTTCGGTAAAAGAACACGCAAGCAGTTTTAAATTTAGCTTATTGTTTTCGGGAGCTATTTTAGGTTCAATATCGCTGACAAAAACATTAAACTCTGCGGCATACTCTTTATTAGTGGTATCGCACGTCATGCGTATGTAGCGCCATCCTAAATCTTCGTGAATAACCGATTCAAGGTCGCTCCTGTCAGCAAGCCATTTGAGCAAATCATCCTCACTGCTAATCTGGCGCGAGTTTAATTCTTTAAAGTAACCTTCAATATCACTCCAAGAAGTAATCTTTAAATCAGCCGCTACAAATTTTCTTTGTGGCGCTGCTATTGCCAATGAGTCCATAAAATCTTTAGTCTTCCTTTTTCTTAGTCTTGCTTGTCTTTACTTTTTCTGTAGCTTCATTTTTATCGCCTTCATCTTCATTAGCATCAGCTGTTTCTACTTCAGAGGTATTTTTCTCATCATCAACAAGCATATCCTTAACAAGCTCATACCACTTTGCTATTTTTTTATGTCACTTGCATAAACCCTGTCTTTATCAAAATCGGGAAGTATTTTAGAAAAATAATTCATGGTGGTAGCACCGTCTGCATCTTTATCCAATGAAAGGCTATCCTGATTCATTCCCTGCATTTTTTTGAAAACTTCGGCCAACTTAACGTCCTCACCTGTTGTAAAAACACTTATGTCTTCAAGCATACTAACACGCTGAGTGCTGCTAACGGCAAATCTTTTTTTATCGATTAACGACTCTGCAACAAAACCTGTTTTGGTTTGCGCAATTACTTTATGCAAACCGCTCATTCCGGCAATATGCATAACTCCTTTTAAACCCATAATTAAGTAGTTGTTTTTATTTGCTCCAAAATTAGGAAAAGAACCAATCCTGTTTTTCTATTTTATGAACAAAGAGGTTCTTGCATAAAACATTTTTGGGTTAGTGCCTGCTTCATTAGATTCGCCTTTTAAATAATTATACTTTTTTGTTGCAGCAGTTTTTTCTTACGAAAAGATTTTTTGTGGCTCATGCATCAGCCATTATCCTAATGGTGTTTTCGCATGTATTTAAATTTCTTTTTTCAGTGGCAATTACATGTTGCCTGCTGATAATTGCATTGCTTGTTGCTGATTTGATTACCCTCTTTAGCAGCAAGGTTCGCTTTCATGCCATCAGGCAGTGCAACAAATTAATGAGCTTGGGTGATGATAACCACCTGCGCCTTGTTATAGCATCCCATACTACTCTTCCGCTTGAGGCAAAAATTATTGACGAGCTTCCTTACCAGTTTCAAAAACGCGATTTTTCTGTTAATTTAAATTTTACAGGAACAGGAGGCAGGAGATTAATTACACGCTTAGGCCTTTACAACGAGGTGAGTATGTGTTTGGCAATATTTTAATTTATCTGCAAAGCCGCCTTCGTCTCGCAGAAAGAAGAGTATGCATTGATGCCGCAACCAAAGTGGCTGTTTATCCAAGTATTATACAAATGAAAAAATATGAACTGATGTCGTTTACGCGCAGCAGCTTAAACGCAGGGATAAAGCGCATTAGGAGAATTGGGCACAGCTATGAATTTGAACAGATAAAAAATTATGTAAGGGGCGATGATTACCGAAGCATAAACTGGCGAGCTACAGGACGTAAAGCTGAACTAATGGTAAACCAGTATGAGGATGAAAAATCACAAAACGTTTATACCATTATAGACAAAAGCCGCAGCATGAAAATGCCCTTTAACGGATTAAGTCTGTTAGATTATAGCATTAACAGCAGCCTTGCTATGAGCAATATTATTTTGCAAAAAGGCGATAAAGCCGGGTTGATAACATTCTCAAATAAAATTGACAGTATGTTATCTGCTGATAGAAAACGAATGCAGCTTAACAAAATAATGGAGTTGCTTTACAAACAAAAAGAAGGTGTGAGCGAAGCTAGTTTTGAATTGCTTTTTACAACTGTTAAAGCAAGGATTAATAACAGAAGCTTGCTGCTCTTTTACACCAATTTTGAAAGCCGCTATGCAATGGAAAGGGTTTTATCTTTTTTACGAATGTTAAATAAGTTGCACTTATTAGTAGTGATATTTTTTGAAAACACCGAATTGAAAAACCTGAAAGAAACAAAAGCAGACACCCTACGCGATATTTACTTTACAACCATTGGAATGAAACTACACGATGAAAAAACCCTGATACTACAGCAACTGAAACAATATGGCATTCAAACTATATTAACATCACCCGAAAATTTATCAATTAATACTATTAACAAATACGTTGAACTAAAATCAAGAGGAATGATATAATAAATTGAATGAAAGACTTAAGAGTAAGGGCGGTTCTAAAAATTTGTTTAGCAAGGCAGACAAAAATTTAAACCAGAGTTTGCCCTTTGTAAATGAGGATTTAAATTTTGAAGTTCAACGGAGCTAAGTGGATTTTTAGGACTGCACTTACCGCTGAAAAACTTCCTTCTCGTAATCTTCCCACTTTTTTGTTTTATAAATTTCGCTGGTGTAAAAAGCAAGAACTTTACTTAAGTGTTCGGGCTGCATGTAGCCTGAGGCGGGACCAAGCATGGCAAAATTTTCATCTAAAAACACATATGAAGGGTAGCCCATTTTACCGCCACAGTAATGAAAGCGCCAATTCATTGGCTTTGTACTCTGGTTTAAAAACAAATTTATTTTCTCTAAAACGGATGGTGTCTTTGGTTTCGGCATTTAACTTAACGGCATAGTAATGCTTGTTTATGTGATCGGCAATTGTGTCGTTAAGAAAAGTAGATGCATCCATTTTTTTACACCACCCGCACCAGTCGGTGTAAACATCTATAAATAATTTCTTAGGCGCTTTTTCCGATAGCTTTACAGCTTCTTCAAAACCTACCCATTTAATTTTAGGAGGCTGTTTATCCTGTGCATTGCACGAATAAAATAATATGGAAGCGGCAAGTAAGAGTAAAGCAATTTTTTTCATGCTGTAAATAAACAAACAGAAACTTAATTGTGCGTGAAGGAAAATTAAACACAACTTTATCTGATGTTTTGTTTTAAAGATTACTTTAACCATATTAGCAAACCGTTTAACAATTAAACTATTTGCATCAATGAATAAACTTTTATCTGCCATTCTAATTGTAACCGCAAGTAATGCTGCTGCGCAAATCTCTGTAACATCCACCGATTTTCATTCCGCAGGCGATAACATACTTGTGAGTAACGAAGCCATTACTACTCCTGTTGACATTACCACAACAGGCGCCAGCCAAACCTGGGACTTTAGTTACTTTATACCTGAAACTCAGGATACGCTATCTTTTTTAGATGTAGCTTCCACAGGAACAACGTACTCGCTATACTTTGCAAACCTCAGCTTTAATCCTAACAGGAGCAACATTGCCACCGATTACGGAAACATACCAGCCATACCCGGTTCTCCTATTACCATTACCGACCCATACAGTTTTTATTACAAAAGCACCACCCAATACAAACAACAGGGATTGGGAGCAACCATAAGCGGGTTTCAAACTCCGGTTGCTTTTAACAACAAAGATATTTTATACAATTTTCCTATAGATTATTTAGATGCCGATTCATCTGACAGTGACTGGAGCTTTCGTTACCTGGTTTTGGCTATTACGGATACACACAAAACGGGTAAACAGTGTGGATGGATGGGGAACACTTATTACTCCTTACGGCAGTTTTAATGCATTGCGCATGGTTACCACCATTGACGGAACCGACACCGCTTACCTTGACACGCTTGGATTTGGCTTTGCTTTTCCGCGCCCCCAAGCAAAAGAATACAAATGGTTTGGCACAGGGCAGTTAATTCCGCTGTTGCAAATCAATACCACCAATGCGTTGGGAACCGAATCTGTTTCGGCAATTGTTTACCGCGATAGCTTGCGCTTAACAAATACCGAAACCATTAATGCCACACTAAACTCATTACAGGTTTTTCCGAGCCCTGCAGGCAATACTATTTATGTTTTATTAAATGAACCCGTAAACGAAGCCGTTCAACTAAAAATTTACAGCAGCAATGGTGCGGTGGTTCATCAGCATCAAATAAACACTTACAGCGCTGCAATGCCCTATCAAATGAACACCTCTATGTTAACTAACGGCATGTATAACCTTGTGCTGCAAACAAAAACCGGCATTGCAACAAAAAGATTTTTGGTGCTGAGATAATTAAAAGTGTAGGTTAATCCTGCTTTTGCAGTTCTACTAATTTCTCTTTAAGGTATTGCCCGGTTAAAGATTGTTCGCACTCAACTAATTTCTCAGGTGTGCCTTCAAACAACAGCTTGCCGCCTTCATCGCCACCATCGGGTCCGAGGTCTATAATCCATCGGCACATTTTATAACGTCAAGGTTATGCTCAATAACCAAAACGCTGTTGCCGTTATTTATTAAAGCGGTAAAAGAATCGAGCAGTTTTCTGATGTCGTGAAAATGCAAGCCTGTGGTTGGTTCATCAAAAATAAAAAGTGTGTTTACAGCGGCATTACCTTTGGTTAAAAAGGTGGCAAGTTTTATACGCTGTGCTTCTCCTCCACTTAATGTGCTTGATGGTTGGCCCAATGTTATATATCCCAGGCCCACATCTGCCAATGGTTGCAGTTTACTTATTATCTTTTTAAGCAAGCCTGTGTATTTCCCATCCTTATCGTCCGAAAAAAATTTAATGGCATCATCCACCGTCATTTCCAACACATCGGCTATAGATTTATCCAGATACGTAATTTCCAAAATGTCCTGCTTGAAACGTTTGCCGTGGCAGCTTTCACATTTTAAAATAATGTCAGCCATAAACTGCATTTCAATAGTAACATAACCTTCGCCCTGGCACATTTCGCACCTGCCGCCATCTACATTAAACGAAAAGTGCGATGGTTTTAAACCACGCTGCCTTGCAAAACCAGTTTCAGAATATAAGGTGCGTATTTCGTCATAAGCCTTTACATAAGTTACAGGATTGCTTCGTGATGATTTGCCAATAGGATCCTGATCTACCATTTCTATGCCGCGCACCATCGTATAATCTCCTTCTATCCGGTCAAAGGCACCGGTGGTATCGCTGTATCCGCCAATAATTTTAGTGAGTGCAGGGGTAAGTATTTTTTTAATGAGCGATGTTTTGCCCGATCCGCTAACTCCAGTAACAGCCGTAAATATGCCAAGCGGTATTTTTACATCAATGTTTTTAAATTGTTTTCGCGTGCACCTTTAATGTTTACAGAATTTGTCCATGTGCGTCTGCGGCTGGGCACGTGTATAAATTCTTTGCCTGTAAGGTATCTGGCGGTAATACTTTTTTCACTTTGGTTAAGCGCATCAAAAGTTCCGTCAAAAACCACCTCGCCTCCACCGCTGCCGGCTTTAGGCCCAATGTCAATTAGATGGTCGGCACTGCGCATTATTTCCTCATCGTGCTCTACCACTATTAAAGTGTTACCTGCTTTTTGAAGCGATTTTAAAACAGCAATAAGCCTTTGCGTATCGCGCGGATGCAAACCTATGCTGGGCTCATCTAAAATATACATTGAGCCTACCAAACTGCTGCCAAGTGATGTAGCAAGATTTATGCGTTGCGACTCGCCACCCGATAGCGTATTGCTTAAACGGTTTAACGTAAGGTAACCCAATCCCACATCATTTAAATATTGCAGGCGGTTTACTATTTCTTTAAGCAAACGGTCGGCAACTTTTTTTATCGTAAGCGTTTAACTCTACTGTTTTAAAAAAGCCATAACTGTCTTTAACCTGCATTAACACCACATCGGTAATAGACTTGTTTATTATTTTTACATAGTTAGCATCGCCTCTTAAACGTGTGCCCTGGCACTCGGGGCATTTTGTTTTGCCACGGTAGCGGCTAAGCATTACGCGGTATTGTATCTTATAGGTCTGCTCCTCTACATACTTAAAAAACCGGTTTATGCCGCCAAAGTATTTGTTGCCACTCCACAATAATTGCCTGTCATACTCATTCAACTCAAAGTAAGGGCGGTGTATTGGGAAATTAAACTTATAGGCATTTTGTAACAGCTCGGTTAACCACTCACCCATTTTTTCGCCTCGCCAGCAGGCAACAGCCCCTTCATAAACCGATAACGATTTATCGGGTATTACCAAATCTTCGTCAATACCAATTACACTGCCAAAGCCTTCGCAGTTTTTACATGCGCCATAAGGATTGTTAAACGAAAACAGATGTACCGATGGCTCTTCAAACCTGATGCCGTCTGCCTCAAATAAGAGCGAGAACGATTTATTTAAATCAGTGGCATCATCATGCGTTGCCTCAACCAAACAATGCCCTGCTCCTTCATTAAAAGCTGTTTGTACCGAGTCAGATATACGTTGCCAAAAATCATCACCGGCATCTGTAGTTGCAACAAACCTATCTACCACAATTTTAATATCATAGTTTAAAACTGGTGGCGGTGGTTCTTCTTCCGTAGTTATTTTTTTCTTTTTGTTTTCGGTTTCGGTGCAACTTCCTGCTCAGGCTCATGGTGATGCAACAGCAGCACTTCCTCTATCCTTAGCATATCACCACCAAAAACAATTCTGTTAAATCCCTTTGCAGCAGCACATTCAATTCTTCTTTTAGTGAGCGCGCTTTATGAAAATGCAGTGGAGCAAGCAGTAAAACCTTTGCGCCCTGTGGTATAGTTTTAATATAGTCAACAACATCAGCCACATTGTTTTTTTAACAAGGTTTCCGCTAATGGGCGAATATGTTTTCCCTATGCGCGCAAACAACAGTTTGGTAATCATAAATTTCTGTAGATGTACCCACCGTGCTTCGTGGGTTGCGCAGTTTACCTTTGCTCTATGGCAATGGCAGGCGCTATCCCTTTTATGTACTCCACTTCGGGCTTATCCATTCGCCCCATAAACTGGCGTGCGTATGATGAAAGACTTTCTACATACCGTCTTTGCCCTTCGGCATACAACGTATCAAATGCCAATGACGATTTGCCCGAACCTGATAAACCGGTAATAACCGTAAAACTGTTGCGGGCTATGGCCACATCCACCTTTTTAAGGTTGTGCACTGCAGCACCTTTAATAATAATATAATTGCGCGGGTTTGTTTTATCTGTATGGTTCATAAAAAAATGAGGCTAAATTTAGGGAAATAGTTGGGAGTTTTTTGGGGTTGTGTTTGGGTTTTGAGTTTAACCTGGTAATTAGTTTTTATATAGTAACCAAAATGCGGTTTCCATTTTCCCAAATAAGGGAGTGTTCAACCAACTGTGCTTTTAAAAAATTCTTTTGAAGAGAAAGAAGCAGGGGCTCCTTCCCCCTTCTCAGATTTGTTGATTTGTCCATTACAAACATACTTTTTTATTGTTGATTAATACGTTCTTCAAATAAGATTTGCATTTGAGCAGAGATGAGTTTCCCATCCTTGTATTTGTGGATTTCCATCTGCCGTTGATGTTATGATGCACTAAGTAAAGTACTTTGAGCAATGCCATATCAGAGCTGAACACGCGTTTGGATTTGGTTACTTTCCGAGTTGACTGTGAAACGACTCTATGATGTTGGTAGTGTAAATTACTCGCCTTATTTCCTGCGGATATTTAAAATAATTACTCAGCCGTTCCCAGTTAGCAAACCAACTTTTTATCATAGACGGATATTTTGTTTTCCATTCTTTTCTAATTCATCTAATGCTGTTTGTGCCTGTTCTTTGGTGCTGGTGTAAACTTTTTCAGTGATGCCATTACCGGTTTTAAATCTTTTAGGCAACATATTTAGTGCTGTTGTGGGTTGATGCACCACGCAAAGCTGCACTTCAGTTTGTGGAAAAACACTTTCAATGGCTTCGGCAAATCCTTTCAGGTTATCAATGCAGGCAATAAGTATATCCGTTGCACCTCTGTTCTGCAAATCACTCAATACCTGCAACAAAATTTTTGCACCTTCGGTTTCATTGATATAAAGACCCAGCAAATCTTTCGTTCCATCTCTGCCTACGCCCAGTAAGCAATGAACGGCTTTGGTTTTTATGCTGCCTGCTTCTTTTACTTTGTAATGAATAGACCATCCCAGCCATACAAATGGATACACTCCTCTAACGGGCGGCTTTCCCGGGCTTTTTTACATCTTCTATAATACTATCGGTAATGGCCGTTAATGTGGATGG
>JADJOA010000009.1 GCA_016714005.1 Bacteroidota bacterium | reverse complement strand
TGTACATCAACTGCTGTTGTGAATATTCCTGATTCACCACCACCAACAATCACTACAGTTTCTCCAACCAACATTGATTGTAATGGAGCAGCCAATGGACAAATAAATGTTAATGCCAACAATGGTACTGCTCCGCTTGAGTATTCAATTAACAATGGCACAACATACCAGGCTGGAAATTTATTTACCGGATTAGCTCCTGGTGCCTATACGATTGTAGTACGCGATGCCAACGGATGTACTGTAGCTTCCAACACCAATATTACACAACCGGTGTTGCTTGCTGTAAATCCTGTTCCTGCTGGCAGTACGTGCAGCCAGGCAAACGGAACTATAACTCTTAACGCAAATGGCGGCACAGTACCTTATCAATACAGTATTGATGGTGGAGCAACTTTTCAGGCATCAAATAATTTTCCCGGACTTGCTGCTGGAAACTATTCTATACATGTAACTGATGCCAATGGATGCAGTGTTACCTCAGGAACAAACATTGTAGATGCACCCGGTCCGCGTATTGATGCTACAGCTATTACCAATGTTAATTGCAACGGAGCAAACAATGGAGCCATAACTGTTACTGCAAGCAATGGAACTGCTCCACTTCAGTATTCAAATAACAATGGTGCAACATGGCAGGCAGGAAATAATTTTGCAGGACTTGCACCGGGCGCTTATACCATTGTTGTACGTGATGCCAATGGTTGTACTGCAACTGTTGTAGATAATGTTACCGAACCAACTGCTATTGTTATTTCAGGAACACCATCTGCAAATGTTTTGTGCAATGGCGGAAATACAGGAAGTTTAACAATTAATGCCAATGGTGGCACAGCGCCTTTGCAATACAGTGTTACAGGTGGTGCGCCCTATCAGGCTGCAAACAATTTCGCCAACCTTATGGCAGGAAATTACACCGCAACTGTTATTGATGCCAATGGCTGCACAGCAACATCGGCAGTAAATATTGTTGAGCCCACACAATTAGTAATAACCGGAACCCCATCAGTAGATGTAAACTGCAACGGAGCAAACAACGGTAGCATTACAGTAAATGCAAACGGAGGCACAGCACCATTGCAATACTCCATCAACAACGGAGCAACTTACCAAGCCGGAAATGCTTTTAACAACTTAGCACCTGCTAACTATACTGTTGTAGTGCAAGATGCCAATGGCTGCACTGCAACATCGGCAATAAATATTGTTGAGCCCACACAATTAGTAATAACCGGAACCCCATCAGTAGATGCAAACGCAACGAGCAAACAACGGTAGCATTACAGTAAATGCAAAACGGAGGCACAGCACCATTGCAATACTCCATCAACAACGGAGCAACTTACTTGCCGGAAAATGCTTTAACAACTTAGCACCCGCAACTATACTGTAGTTGTACTAAGATGCTAACGGTTGCACAGCAACAAGTGTGGGGGAACATTACTGAACCAACAGCAGTAGCAAATTACCGGAACGCCGAGTGTAAATGTAGACTGCAACGGAGCAAACAACGGCAGCATAACAGTTAACGCAAATGGCGGAACAGCACCATTGCAATATTCAATTGATAACGGAGCGACTTATCAGGCAGCAAACGCTTTCAGCAATCTTGCTCCTGCTAATTATAACATTGTTGTGCAGGATGCCAATGGTTGCACAGCAACTTCAGCAGTAAATATTACTGAGCCAACTGTAGTTGCAATTACCGGAACGCCAAGTGTAAATGTAGATTGCAACGGAGCCAACAATGGCAGCATAACAGTTAATGCAAATGGCGGAACTGCTCCGCTGCAATATTCAAAATGATAATGGCGCAACTTATCAGACAGGCAATGCTTTCAACAATTTGGCTCCCTGCTAATTATAACATAGTTGTACAAGATGCCAACCAGTTGCACAGCAAACTTCAGCAGTAAATATTACTGAGTAACTGTAGTGCAATCACCGGTACTCCAAGTGTGAATGTTGATTGCAACGGAGCAAATAACGGCAGCATAACAGTTAATGCAAAAGGCGGAACTGCTCCGCTGCAATATTCAATTGATAATGGCGCAACTTATCAGACAGGCAATGCTTTCAACAATTTAGCTCCCGCTAATTATAACATAGTTGTACAAGATGCCAATAGTTGCACAGCAACTTCAGCAGTAAATATTACTGAGCCAACTGTAGTTGCAATCACCGGTACTCCAAGTGTGAATGTTGATTGCAACGGAGCAAATAACGGCAGCATAACTGTTAATGCAAATGGTGGAACAGCGCCACTGCAATATTCAATTGATAACGGAGCGACTTACCAGGCAGGCAATGCTTTCAACAATCTGGCTCCTGCAAACTATTCTATCGTAGTGCAGGATGCCAATGGTTGCACAGCAACAAGTGTGGTGAACATTACTGAACCAACAGCAGTAGCAATAACAGGAACTCCATCAGTAAATGTTGACTTGCAACGGAGCCAACAATGGCAGCATAACTATAAATGCAAATGGCGGCACAGCACCACTGCAATATTCAATTGATAATGGTGCAACGTATCAGGCTGCAAATGCTTTCAATAATTTAGCTCCCGCTAATTATAATATAGTTGTACAGGATGCCAATGGCTGCACAGCAACAAGTGCGGTAAACATTACAGAACCAACTGTAGTTGCAATTACCGGAACGCCAAGTGTAAATGTAGATTGCAACGGAGCCAACAATGGCAGCATAACAGTTAACGCAAATGGCGGAACAGCACCATTGCAATATTCAATTGATAATGGAACAACATATCAAGCCGGAAATGCTTTCAATAATTTAGCACCTGCTAACTATACTGTAGTTGTACAAGATGCTAACGGTTGCACAGCAACAAGTGTGGTGAACATTACAGAGCCAACTGTAGTCGCTATTACAGGAACCCCAAGTGTGAATGTTGATTGCAACGGAGCAAAAAACGGCAGCATTACTATAAATGCAAATGGCGGAACTGCTCCGCTGCAATATTCAATTGATAATGGAGCAAGTTATCAGGCAGGCAATGCTTTTAACAACTTAGCACCTGCTAACTATACTGTAGTTGTACAAGATGCTAACGGTTGCACAGCAACAAGTGTGGTGAACATTACTGAACCAACAGCAGTAGCAATAACAGGAACTCCATCAGTAAATGTTGACTGCAACGGAGCCAACAATGGCAGCATAACTATAAATGCAAATGGCGGCACAGCACCACTGCAATATTCAATTGATAATGGTGCAACGTATCAGGCTGCAATGCTTTCAATAATTTAGCTCCCGCTAATTATAATATAGTTGTACAAGATGCCAATGGCTGCACAGCAACTTCAGCAGTAAATATTGTGCAACCTACTCCGCTTGCAGTAAATACGAATGTGGTTGATGCCAATTGCGGAAATGCGAATGGTGCTGTAACCATAAATGCAAATGGCGGCACAGCACCTTATCAATATTCAATTGATAATGGTGCAACATTTCAGGCTTCAAATAATTTCTCCAGTTTGCTTGCAAACAATTACAATATTGTAATTGAGGATGCCAATGGTTGTACTTTAAATGGCAATGCAGCCGTAAACAATCTTGCTGCTCCTGTTATCAATGCAACTCCTTTTGTAAATATTTTATGCAATGGCGGCAAAAACGGTAGCATCACTATTAATGCCAATGGTGGAACAGGTGCTTTACAATATAGTATTGATGGTGGCACCACTTTCTCTGCAAATAATGTTTTTAATAATTTGCTTGCAGGCAACTATAACATTGTGGTAACTGATGCAGCGAGTTGTCAGGCTGCAAGCGCTGTTGTAATTGTTGAGCCAACGCAATTGGCTCTTGTTCCCAATGTTACCGGCTCAACGTGTAGTGCTTCTAACGGAAGCATTGTCATCAATGCAAATGGCGGAACAGCACCTTACCAATACTCTAATAATAATGGCGCTACATTTCAGGCAGCCAATAGCTTTAACAATATAGCATCAGGCGCTTATCAGTTAGTAGTTCGAGATGCAAACGGTTGTATGGTTAATGTGAATGCAAATGTTACCGATGCGCCTGCTGCTGTTATCACCAACGTAGCACCAACTAACTTAACCTGCAACGGAAGTAATGATGGTGCAATAACCATAACCGCAAACGGAGGCACTGCGCCTTTGCAGTATTCAATCAACAATGGAACAACTTATCAGGCAGGAAATCAGTTTGCAAATCTTGCAATTGGCAATTACTCAATAATTGTGCAGGATGCCAATGGTTGTACTGTTGCCAATGGAACAAATATTATTCAGCCTGCTGCAATAGTTATTAATTCAAATTCTGTAAATGCAAATTGCGGACAGGCAGACGGTTCACTCACCATAAATGCTAATGGAGGAACAGGTGCATTGCAATATTCAATTAATGGTGGCTTAACTTTTCAAGCAACAGGTAATTTTAGCAACATAGTTTCCGGTAACTACAACATTGTTGTACAGGATGCCAATGGCTGCACCCAAACTTCTGCCGGTGTTGTCAACAGTAATGCGGCTCCTGCAATCACCAATGTTACGGCAGTTGATATAGATTGTAATGGTGCCAACAACGGAACCATTACCATTACAGCCAATGGCGGAACTGGCTTATTGCAGTATTCAATTAATAACGGAACTGCATATCAGGCAGGAAACAACTTTATAAACCTTGCTCCCGGAAATTATACCATTGCTGTTATTGATGCAGTTGGCTGTGTAGTAAATAATGCAGCTATCATTGCAGAACCACCTGTTTTAATTACAAATGCAAATACAGTTACTTCAACTTGTGGTCTTCCAAATGGTAGTGTAACAATAAATGCCAATGGCGGTACTGCTCCATTGCAGTATTCAAATAATAGCGGTGCAACTTACCAGGGGGGAAATAATTTTGTGGGTCTTGCATCAGGAAATTACCAGATTGTAGTGCTTGATGCCAATGGATGCACTTCATCCTTAAATGCAAATGTTGCAAGTGCTCCTGCTGCTGTAATTAATAATGTAAATGCAAATGATATTTCCTGTAATGGACTAACTGATGGTTCTATTGCAATAACCACTTCTGGCGGAACCGCTCCTTTGCAATTTTCTATTGATAACGGTGCAACGTATCAGCCGGCTTCTTCTTTTAATAATCTGGGTGCAGGCAATTATCAGATTGTTGTGCAAGATGCAAATGGTTGTTTAACCAATTCAAATGCGGCTATTGTTCAACCTGCAGCAATCATTTTAAATTCCAATACGGTAAATTCAAATTGTAACCAGGCTGATGGTTCGCTTACGGTAAATGCAAATGGTGGTACTGCCCTTTTCAATATTCTATTGATAACGGTGTATCTTACCAAAGTGGTAACAACTTTGGGTTTTTTTGAATGCAGGCAATTATAGCATCATTGTACAGGATGCCAATGGTTGCAGTAATAACATTGCAGTAGTTGTAAATAATAATGCAGCCCCTGCTATTTCAAATGTTGTAGCAGCTGATATAACATGCAATGGCGCAAACAACGGTTCAATTAATGTATCTGCAAATGGTGGAACAGGGGCATTACAGTATTCAATTAATAATGGGTCAACGTTTCAAGCTGGCAATGTTTTTAATAATATTTCACCCGGTAATTATGCAATAGTAGTTCAGGATGCGAATGGATGCACTGTAACCTCAAATGCGGTAGTTGTAGAACCTGCATTGTTGGTGATGAATGCAAATACAGTTGGTTCAACCTGTGGCAATGCAAATGGTAGTGTAACAATTAATGCCAACGGAGGAACAGCGCCTTTACAATATTCAAACAACAACGGAACAACATACCAGGCAGGAAATAATTTTGTAAGCCTTGCATCGGGTGCTTATCAGTTGATAGTGACTGATGCTAATGGCTGTACAGCATCATCAAATGCAAATGTTGGAAGCGCGCCAGCAGCAATTATTAATAATGTTTTAGTAAATGATATTTCCTGCAATGGTTTAACAGATGGCTCAGTGGTTATTTCTGCTACAGGCGGAACTGCACCATTACAATATTCAATAGACAATGGCGCAACATATCAGACCGGAAATAATTTTTCAAATCTTTCGGTTGGCAACTTGCAGATTGTTGTACAGGATGCAAACGGATGCTTGACAAATTCAAGTGCTGCCATAGTACAACCTGCTGCAATTGTATTAAATTCAAATACTGTTAATTCAAATTGTAACCAGGCAGATGGTTCCATCAGCATCAATGCCAATGGTGGTTCGGGTGCTTTGCAATATTCTATTGATAATGGTGTTTCATTTCAACCTGCATCAATATTTAATTTTATTGCTGCCGGTAACTATAATATTATTGTACAGGATGCCAATGGTTGCAGTAATAACATTGCAGTAGTTGTAAATAATAATGCAGCCCCTGCTATTTCAAATATTGCAGCAGTTGATATAACATGCAATGGTGCAAACAACGGTTCCATAAATATAACTGCCAATGGTGGAACGGGTGCGCTGCAGTATTCAATTAATAATGGGTCAACTTTTCAGGCTGGCAATGTTTTTAATAATATTTCTCCTGGTAATTATGCAATAGTAGTTCAGGATGCGAATGGATGTACCATAACTTCAAATGCTGTGGTTGTAGAACCTGCATTGTTGGTGATGAATGCAAATACAGTTGGTTCAACCTGTGGCAATGCAAATGGTAGTGTTACGATTAATGCCAACGGAGGAACAGCGCCTTTACAATATTCAAACAACAACGGAACAACATACCAGGCAGGAAATAATTTTGTAAGCCTTGCATCGGGTGCTTATCAGTTGATAGTGACTGATGCTAATGGCTGTACAGCATCATCAAATGCAAATGTGGGAGGCGCGCCTTCTCCAACTATTAATAACGTTGCTGCAACAGATTTATCATGCAATGGAAGTAATGACGGAACAATTTCTATTTCAGTAACAGGTGGAACAGCGCCACTGCAATATTCAATTGATAACGGAACAACATTTCAACCATCAAATCAGTTTGCAAATGTTGCAGTTGGCAATTGGCAGATTGTGGTGCAGGACGCGAATGGATGTACTGTAAATTCTAATGCAGCAATTGCGCAGCCTGCTGCCATCAATTATACTGTGCTTACGGTTGATGCAACCTGCGGAAATAATAACGGTACGCTAACTATTAATGCAAATGGTGGAGCGGGAGCTCTCACTTTCAGTATTGACAACGGATCAAATTTCCAGAGTGGAAATGTGTTTAATAATTTATTAGCCGGTAATTACAACATAGTAGTACAGGATGCAAATGGTTGTAACGCTAATGGAATTTCTGCTGTTGCAAATACAGCAGCACCTGTAATTAATACCATGCCATTGACACATGCAAGTTGCCACGGATTAAATGACGGCAATATCATCATCAATGTTACAGGTGGTAACGGTGCACTCACTTATAGTATTAACGGAGGCATCACCACTCAAGCATCAAACACATTTAATAATCTTACCGCAGGAAATTACAACATCGTTATTACAGATGCTTCAGGTTGGAGTGTAACAGCAGCAGCGATGATAAGTGAGCCAACTGCTATTAACGTAAATGTAAACACTACTACAGCCACCTGTGGTGTTGCAAACGGAAGTGTGACGGTAAATGCAACTGGCGGAGCAGGTGCATTGCACTATTCCATCAACAACGGAACATCATTTCAGCCAACAGGAAATTTTGCAAACCAGTTAGCAGGAAATTACTCTATAGTGGTGCAGGATGCCAACGGCGGTACAGTTACAACAAATGCTGCGGTTCAAAATACCAATGCTCCTGTTATTGCAGGAACACCTTTTACAGACATTACCTGTAATGGATTGAACAATGGAACCATAACCGTAAATGCAAATGGTGGAACAGCACCTCTTCAGTATTCTATTAATAACGGAGTAACATTTCAGGCGGCAAATCAGTTTGCAAATGTTGCAGTTGGTAATTGGCAGATAGTTGTACAGGATGCAGTTGGATGTTTGGCAACTTCAGCAGTAAGTATTATTGAACCTGCCGCAATTTTGTTTAATAGTGTTCCTACAGATGCAACCTGTGGCAATGCCAATGGAAGTTTAATCATCAATGCAATTGGAGGAACTGCACCGCTGCAATACTCAATCAATAACGGAGCTTCTTATCAGCCGTTAAATCAGTTTGCAAATCTTGCAGTTGGCAATTTGCAGTTAGTGGTGCAAGACGCAAACGGATGCACATCAAATTCAAATGTAGCTATTGCAAATCTTGCAGGACCTACAGTTGCCAATGTGCTGCCGGGTGATGTAACCTGTAATGGTTATAACAATGGAGTAATTACCATTGCTGCCAACGGTGGTACAGGTGTATTGCAATACTCAATTGACAATGGATCAAATTACCAGGTGGAAATATTTTTAGTAACATAACTCCAGGCAATTACCAGATAGTTGTTCAGGATGCCAATGGTTGCACAGCAACAGGAGCAGCTGCCATTGTTCAGCCTGCCTCTGTAGTATTAAACTCAAACCCAACAGGAAGCACCTGCAGTAATGCAAATGGGGCTATTACTCTTGCTGCCAACGGAGGTACTACACCTTACCAATATTCTATTGACAATGGCATCACTTTCCAGAGCGGAGTTAATTTTGCAAGCCTTGTTGCCGCAAATTATAATGTAGTAGTGCAGGATGGAAATGGTTGTACGGTTGCTTCAACGGCTTTAGTTGTTGATGCACCAGCACCAACCATTTCAAGTGCAGTGCCTACTGATGTAACTTGTTACGGATTGGCAAATGGCATTATTAATATAACAGCAAATGGCGGAACTGCACCATTGCAATATTCAATAGACAACGGAGTAACATTTCAGGCAGCAAATCAGTTTGCAAATGTTGCAGTTGGCAATTGGCAGATATTAGTTCAGGATGCGAATGGATGTGTTGTAAGTTCCTCAGCATTAATTTCACAACCCCAACAAATCAATTATATAGTTACTACCACACCAACGACTTGTGGTAATGCAAACGGAACCATTACCTTTAATAATGTAACCGGTGGAACAGGAGTATATCAATACTCAATAGACAATGGCTCAACATTTCAGGTATCAAATCAATTTGCAAATGTTGCAGTTGGCAATTGGCAATTGATTGTGCAAGACGTTAATGGATGTGATGTAGCAAACACAGCCAACATAATAAATATAGCGGGTCCAACTGTAAGCGCTATAAATGTAACAGATGTTTTGTGTAATGGAGGAAATGACGGAACAATTACAGTTAATCAAACAGGGGGAACAGGACCATTTCAATTTAGTATTGATAATGGAGCAACATTCCAGTCTAGCGCGCAATTTGCGAATTTGGCAATTGGCAATTACCAGGTATTAATTACAGATGCCAATGGCTGCACAGCAAATGGAGCGGCAGCCATTGCGCAACCAACTACTTTATTATTAAATGCAAACCCGAACGGTAGCACCTGCGGCAATGCAAACGGAGCTATTACACTTGCAGCCAACGGTGGTACTACACCTTACCAGTATTCTATTGACAATGGCATCACTTTCCAGAGCGGAGTTAATTTTGCAAGCCTTGCTGCCGCAAATTATAATGTAGTAGTGCAGGATGGAAATGGTTGTACGGTTGCTTCCACGGCTTTAGTTGTTGATGCACCTGCACCAACCATTTCAAGTGCTATGCCTACTGATATAACTTGTTATGGATTGGCAAATGGCATTATTAATATAACAGCAAATGGCGGAACTTCACCATTGCAATATTCAATAGACAACGGAACAACATATCAATCATCAAGTCAGTTTGCGAATGTTGCAGCAGGCAATTGGCAGATAGTTGTACAAGACGTAAACGGGTGTACAGTTACCTCATCCGCATTAATCGCACAGCCACAACAAATCAATTATATTGTTGCATCCACACCAACCACTTGTGGCAATGCAAACGGAACCATTACCTTTAATAATGTAACCGGTGGAACAGGAGTATATCAATACTCAATAGACAATGGCTCAACATTTCATGTATCAAATCAATTTGCAAATGTTGCAGTTGGCAATTGGCAATTGATAGTACAAGATATAAATGGCTGTGATGTTGCAAACACAGCAAACATTATAAACATTGCAGGGCCTACATTAGGTGTGGTTAATGTAACAGATGTTTTATGTTTTGGTGGAAATACAGGAACTGCAACCGTTAATCAGATTGGCGGAACAGGTCCGTTTCAATTCAGCATTGACAACGGTGCAACATTCCAGAGCGGAAATAATTTTAATAACCTACCTTCAGGTAATTTGCAAATTGTAATACAGGATGCAAATGGATGTACCGTTGCAGGAACTGCTGCCATTGCTCAACCTGCGTTGCTGCAATACAATGTTGCATCAGCCATTGCAACCTGCGGAAATGCAAATGGCAACCTCACATTAAACGCAACGGGTGGAAGTGGCGTTTATGTTTTTTCAATCGACAGCGGGTTAACGTTTCAATCATCATCTCAATTTACAAACCTTGCCACAGGTAACTATAACATAGTTGTGCAGGATGCCAACAACTGCGAAGCCTCGGGCATTACAAACATAACCAGTGCTCCTGCGCCTGTGCTTGCGCTTACTGCCACAAACGATGCTACCTGCTTTGGATTAAACAATGGTTCGTTGTCTGTGCTGGCACAAAACGGAACATCACCATTCAGTTACACCATCAATAATGGAACTGCACAGCCATCAGCAAACTTTAATGGATTGCTTGCAGGAAATTATTCAATTGTGGTTACTGATGTAAATGGTTGTGCCGATTCTGTTACTGCAATTATTGCACAGCCAACACAACTTATTGCCAATGCTGCTGCTGTAAATGTATTGTGCAACGGAGGTAATACAGGCAGTACCAATGTTGTTGTAAACGGTGGCGTAAGTCCTTACACGTATCAGTGGAGTGGTGGAGCAGGCAGTAATGCGCAAGCGCTTAATTTAAGTGCCTCTTCTTATACTGTTACAGTTACTGATGCTAACAATTGTACAGTTAATGCAAGCGTTGCGGTCAATCAACCTGCTGCGCTAAACGCTGCACCAACATCAGGCAATGTAACATGCTTTGGTTTAAGTAATGGGTGGGCAAGCATGCAGGCTACAGGTGGTGTAACTCCTTACCAATATACCTGGGGACATGCGCCTGCTAATGTTTCCACTGCAAGTAATTTAACTGCCGGGAGCTATTCACTTACAGTTACCGATGCCAACGGCTGTACAATGACACAGGCTTACAGCATTTCTCAACCAACGCAAATTATTGTCAATGCCTCACAAACGGCAGTTAGTTGCTTTGGTGGTAATAATGGGGCTGTTATTATTAATGCTAATGGCGGTACCGGAGTTTTAACCTATAGCATTAATGGTGGGACTACCCAATCATCAAATCAGTTTGGTAATTTAATTTCAGGAAATTATTCTGTTACTGTAACTGATGCAAATGGTTGCACTGCTATTGCGCAAACACAGGTAACTCAACCAACGCAACTGACCAGCGCAGCTAATGCAACAAACATTTTATGTTTTGGACAATCAAACGGCTCAGTAAATGTTGTTGCAAACGGTGGTACTCCTCCCTATAATTATGTGTGGAGTGGAGGAGCCACCAGTTCGCAGGTGCTAAATCTTACACAGGGAACGTATAGTGTAACTGTAACTGATGCCAACGGCTGTACAATAATTGTCTCTGCTACTATTGCACAACCTACAGCCATTGCAGCCGCTATTGCTGCTGTACCAACAATTTGTATAGGACAAAATACATCGCTTACTGCAAGTGCCAACGGTGGTGTTCCACCATACACCTTTAAATGGAACACTGGTTATACTGGTAATCCGCTGGCTATTGCACCAAGTATTTCTACAAATTATAATGTAGTGGTGAATGACGCCAATGGTTGTACCGCTGCTCCGGTTTATAGAACTGTTGATGTGCATCCTGCGCTTGCAGTTGTAGTTTCACCAAATGATACTATTTGCGAAGGCGAGTCAGTTTCACTTACTGCAACACCTGTAGGCGGCAACGGTGGACCCTATACTTATACATGGACTGGTGCAACATCAACATCAAACACAATTAATGTTGCTCCAATTTTAACTACTACTTATATCATTACAATTAACGATGGTTGCACGGTATTACCTGCAACATCTTCATCTACAGTAAAAGTAAATCCGTTGCCGGTAATTGTATTTGCGCCTGACCCTGCCGAAGGTTGCGTACCGCTAACTGTTAATTTCAGTAATACTACTTTACACGGAGGCGATTATAAATGGCAGTTTGGCGATGGTAACACTTCACCTGATGTAACACCTACACATATTTACACAGAGCCGGGTGTGTATGATGTAACACTTGAAGCAGAATCAGCAGAAGGTTGCTACAATATTTTAGTAATGGATAATGCAGTAAGTGTTTATGCAAATCCGATAGCAGACTTTACTGCCGACCCGCCACGCACAACTATTTTACATCCTGTTATACAGTTTAGCGATTTGAGTACAGGCGCTAACCGCTGGGCTTGGAATTTTGGCGATATGTTTAACAACACTGCCACTATTCCAAATCCTGAACACACTTACAATGATACAGGACGTTATGCCATAACATTAATTGTAATGAATAATGAACTGTGCAGCGATACTACTTATGGTGAAATAATTATAGATGGAGATGTCTCTGTGTACATTCCTAATGCTTTCTCACCAAACAACGATGGCAAGAATGAAATTTTTAATGTGTATTCTATTGGAATTTCTTCAGCCAACTTAAACATTTACGACCGTTGGGGTAATCTAATACATCTTCACAATAGCAACTCACCACATTGGGATGGAAGAAATCAGATGGATATGAAACTCTGCCAACAGGGGGTGTATGTGTATGTGTTAAAGGCCACCGATATTTTTGGAAAGAATCATAAATATACCGGAACGGTTACGCTGGTGAGGTGATGATTATTCTCAATTCATGAAGAAGAATCGTTTTAACCTTCAAACTCCGGTAAATCATCCAAAAACTCAAAACTAGCGTTAGTCATGCGGCAACAGTAATGCTCCATGCCGTTGCTAACCACCATATAAGGTACATTATGTACCATATTGTAGCGGGCAGCCTGATAAAAAGTTTCCTGTGTAATGGCAATATCATAAGCCTTAAATTCTATAAGCATCCATGGTTTGCCGCTGCGGTTATAAATAACCAAGTCGGTGCGTTTGTTTAGTTCATTTACTTTAACACCACGTTCAACTGAAAACAAGCCTGCCGGATACTTTTTCTCTTCAATCAAAAACAAAATAAAATGCTGCCGTACCCATTCCTCAGGAGTAAGCGCCACAAACCTGCCGCGTAGTTTGTCAAAGATTTGTTTACTTTGCCCCTCAGTTTTTATCCTGAAATCATACGCAGGTAAATTCAGTTTTTGCATGAAATTAATTTCGGCAAATATCAACATTTATAATGCTTTTAATTTTTTTGATTTGTTATGACAAGTAAAGAAGAAATAGTAAAAAACTGGCTGCCCCGTTATACTGGTATTGAATTAAGCGACTTTGGAAAATATATTCTGCTTACCAACTTTAGCAACTACGTAAATATTTTTGCTATGATGAATGGCGTAGAAGTAAGGGGTGCAGATAAGCCAATGCCCAATGCAACGGCAAACGATATAACCATAATTAATTTTGGAATGGGCAGTGCCAATGCGGCAACTGTTATGGATTTGCTTAGCGCTATAGAGCCAGAAGCAGTTTTATTTCTTGGAAAATGTGGCGGATTAAAAAGAAAAAATGAATTAGGAGATTTAATTCTTCCTATTGCTGCCATAAGAGGAGAAGGAACAAGTAACGATTATTTTCCACCGGAAGTTCCGGCATTGCCCGCGTTTAGTTTGCAAAAGGCTGTGAGCACTACCATTAGAAATTACGATCTGGATTATTGGACAGGTACTGTTTATACAACCAACAGGCGCGTTTGGGAGCACGATGAAGAGTTTAAAGCATACTTGCGTAAAACACGTTGTATGGCAATTGACATGGAAACAGCAACAATATTTATTACAGCTTTTGCCAATCAGATTCCTGCCGGTGCATTGTTGTTAGTAAGCGATCAGCCAATGATACCTGAGGGGGTAAAACAGCCGAAAGCGATAAAAAAATTACAACAGGCTTTGTACAAACACATGTAAAAATTGGAATTGACTCCCTCAACGAATTAATTAACAAAGGACTTACAGTTAAGCATTTGAGATTTTGAAGTCAATTGTGAATGGTCAATTGTAAATAACCTACCTCAAAACCTCAACACAAACTCAAAACCCCGAACTCAAAACTCGCAACGCTTAATGCCTACAGTTAAATTTGATGATATTGTAAAAGACCTTCGCAACAAGGTTTACCATCCTGTTTATTTTTTGCAGGGGGAAGAGGCTTATTATATTGATGAATTGAGCGAGCTTTTGCAACGAAAGTTTTGGATGAAATGGAGAGGGAGTTTAATCAGACTATTGTTTACGGAAAAGAAACTGATGTGTTGAGTTTGCTTAGTACAGCAAAACGTTTTCCGATGATGAGTAATTACCGTGGGTTATAGTTAAAGAAGCACAGGATTTAAAAGTGTTTTCAAAAAAAGATAAAGATGAGGATGGTAAAGACGACAAGAAAAAAAGCGAAGCTGAAATACTAACTGATTATATCAAGAATCCGGTTAAATCTACCTTGCTTGTTTTTTGTTACAAGCATAAAACAATTGACAAGAGATCTAAACTTGCAAAGGCTATTGAGCATAGTGGTCAGTTTTTTACTTCAGAGACTTTGCGCGATTACCAAATAGCTGCCTGGATTGAAAAGTACTTAAAGGAAAGAGGGCATAAAATATCGGAACGCGCTGCTGCTTTAATAGGAGAATATTTAGGAACACAACTTTCTAAAATTGCCAATGAGCTTGGCAAAATGCTTATCAACCTGCCTGCAAAAACCACCATAGATGTAGAGCATGTTGAGCAGCACATAGGCATAAGCCGTGAGTATAATTCGTTTGAGTTAAACAATGCTTTAAACAAAAAGGATGTGTTAAAGGCAAACCGCATCATCAATTATTTTGCAGCCAATTCCAAAAACAATCCTTTAGTAGTAGTGCTGGGAACTTTGTTTAGTAATTTTAACAGGCTGCTTATGTACCATACTGCCGAATCAAAAGATGCCAAATCAATTGCAGCGCTTATGGGGGTTAATCCATATTTTGTTAACGATTATGTTGTAGCAGCAAGGCACTATCCTTTTAAAAAGTGCGTAAATATTATTTCGCTGCTGCGCGAATATGACATGCGTAGTAAAGGTGTAAACAACAACAGCACTACCGAAGGAGAATTGCTGAAAGAACTTGTTTTTAAAATTTTGCATTGATTTTTTGTGAGCAAAGAAAAATAACAGTATCACTCGTTTCCTACACCAATTCAAAGCCATTTTTATATGGTTTGCAAAATGGAATTATAAAAGATGAGATTGTTTTATCACTTGATACACCTGCAGAGTGCGCACGTAAAATGATTGCCGGGGAAGCATCTGTTGGTTTGGTTCCGGTAGCTGCTATTGAAAAAATTCCCAATGCAAAACAAATCAGTGATTATGGAATTGCTGCAATTGGTAAAGTAGATTCCGTTTTGTTATTGAGCAATGTTGATCTGGCGCAAATAAAAACAGTGCTGCTCGATTATCAATCCATGACATCGGTAAAATTGATAAAGGTGCTTGCCAAAAATTTCTGGCAAATAAGTTTTGAGTATGAAAATTCAGTGCAGGGCTACGAAAATGAAATTAAAAATAATGTTGCCGGTGTTATTATTGGCGATCGTGCGCTTGAACTAAAAAACAATTTCCCATATGTTTACGATTTAAGTGAAGAGTGGTATAAATTCACTCAACTTCCTTTTGTATTTGCCGCATGGGTAACCAACACTCAACTGACGCAAGAATTTGTAGGCAACTTTAATAACGCTCTCAATCTTGGTATTAGCAACATTGATGAAGTGGTTAAACAACTTCTTTCAACTCAACAATTTAACTTTGATGTAGCACACTACCTTCAGCATTCCATTAAATATTATTTAACCAAAGAAATAAAACAAGGTATGAACAAATTTCTTTCTTTGTGAATAGCCAATAGTCAGTAATGAATTCCCAATTACCTTAATCCCTTAATTTCCTCATTCCAAAATGAAAAAAACTCTCGTAATAGGTGCATCACAAAATCCTGCGCGCTATTCTTTTAAAGCCATACATAAATTAAAATACTACGGGCACGAAGTGCTTGCACTCGGTTTAAAACCGGGCAATGCAGAAGGCACAACAATTGCTACAGGCACACCGCAGTTTAAAGAGGTAAATACTGTTACACTTTACCTCAGCGAAAAAAACCAAGCACCAATGGAAGATTATATTTTGTCCTTAAATCCAAAGCGCATTATTTTTAATCCGGGAGCCGAAAATCAATCATTAAAAACAAAAGCCGATAAAGCGGGAATAGAAACGGTGGAAGCATGTACATTGGTTATGCTTTCCATCGGGGGGTATTAAAAACATTTTTTTTGTATCGTTTTTTTCTTTCTTTTGAGAAAATTTTAAAAATGAAAAAATTATTCTTTCTGGTCGTGGGAATTGCTTTTTGTTCAGTGGTAAAAGTTAACGCACAATTTCATGACATTAAAAAGTTGAAACTGCAAAAGAACTTCAAAAGAAAAAACTTCTTGTTTCGCTTTCAAATGAAGCTGAAATAAATGCAGAATTGGAAAAGTTATTACCCTCAAAGTGGACATTTACTCCCTTTAAAGTAATTCCTGAAAAAGACCTGATAAATTATAAAGGTAGTAAAGAATATATGAGTTTACGGGATGTTGAATTTACTAGAACAAAGGAAAGGCGCTCTGGTTTATACAGCTATTCTACAAGTTTTTTTGGTGTTGTTAATTCATGTAACGTTAAAAAATCTTCTATTAATGATTTAATAATGTACTCTCTAACTGATGAGGGTATTATGGAAGAAAACCCTATGGCTGAACTATTAAGACAAATTTCATTAGTCAACTCATTTGCAAATTATGCAGTTACTTGTAAAGTAGATGGTGAAATAGGTTTTAAGAGACAAATGATAGAAAGCCCAATTTCAAATATTTCAGGCCTAGAAGAAAAAACTCTTATGATAAGGGAGTCATATCTTAAGGGAACTATTGAGGAAGTTAAAGGAGTTTATAAAGGAAAGGTTGAATTGGCAACAGAAAAACAAATTGCAGAAGCAATACTTCAATCAGATGATAGTAAAGCTATTTTATCTTATTCTCATGATGGATATGTGCATGGGTTCTTTATTGTAATGAGTCCGGCTAACGGGCATATTTATCATTTTGATTTTAGGAACAATAAGTTCTCAAAACCATCATTAAAGCCATCTGAGATAGCCAAGTTTCTTAATCCAAAGAAATAAAATTAACCCCACACCTTTAACGCCTTAGGTATAACCTCGGCATTAATTTTATTGGTTAACCCGGCAGACTCGCCATCAATATGAAAGGGAAGTTTTTCGCGTAGCTGTATTTCAATTGTTTTCGCGCGAAATGTTTTTACGTAACTACTTTTTCAATTTGTTTTTTAAATAGTAAATAAAAAATCATAGGAAGTTGCAGTGCAGGCGGTTTTCTGATTATGGAAATATCCATCAAACCATCCTGTATGTTTGCCAATGGAGCGACAAAAGCATTGTTCCCAAACTGCGATGAGTTAGCAATGGCGGTTATAAAAGAAATGGTTTCTGTTTCCTCACCATCAGCAATTAACTTTATCTGGCATTGCGGAAATTTTTTATAGCCATTCAATGTAAGCTTTGCATAGTTTAAAAAGCCACGCTTGCTGCTTTTAGCAAACTCATTGGCAACCCATCCGTCAAAACCAATGCCCGATACGTTTACCGAAATGGCATTGTTAATTTTTATCACATCAATTTTACTGATGCTGCCTCTATTTATCTTTTGAATAGCATGATAAACATTTAGCGGAATATCCATGTGCCGCGCCAGCCCATTGCCGGATCCACGCGGTATGATTGCAAGTGCTGTATTGGTGTGCAAGAGAGGTTCGGCAATCTCATTAATGGTGCCATCACCTCCAATGGCTGTTACAATATCAAAATACTTTGCCACTGCATTTTCTGCAATTTTCTTTGCATGACCGGCATGTTTGGTAAACTCAATGCTGTAATCAAATATATTTTTATCAATTAAATCGTTAATGCGTTGCTCAATAAATAACGATTTTCCACCACCGGCTATTGGGTTTAAAATAAAAAGTAACTTTTTTTTTGTGGTTAACAAATGAGGTGCAATATTTAGTTTATCAAAGAAGATTTTTTTTGTTCAGTGGTATCAGTAAGCCTGTTGCTAATCATGCTGCCGTTAAAATCCTGAATAAATGCTTTAAGTTTTTTTTCTGATTGCAAACAAGACAATGAATTACTATTCGCTTCTGAAAGCGTATGTGCATCTTTTAAAGTATAACAACCAATCACAGTCTCTCCATCAAAATGAACAACGTTATTATCTTCAATAAACTGGTAAATACCATCAATATAGTTTACAGCAAAGTGATTGGAGGTTGAATCAAAAATACTGTTGCCATAAAACTTAAACGGCTCTTTATAATTTAGATATTGAAGAACGGACGGAACAATATCGGCCTGCTGTGTTGTGTTGGCGTAAATGCCTTTTAGGTTTTCAGATGGCATATAATAGATGACGGGAATGGAGTAAACACCGGTTTTGGTTTGGTATTGAATATTATCAGATGGTCCGGTATGGTCGGCAGTAATTACAAACAAAGTATTGTTGTACCATTCTTTTTCTTTTGCTGAAATAAAAAATTGTTTTAGAGCAAAATCGGCATACAAAACAGTTTTGTGTATGGGCATTGTTCCTTCCTTAAAAACATTTTTGTATTGTGCTGGAATGGAATAGGGGTGATGCGATGATAAAGAAAACAAGGAAGCGTGAAACGGCTGCTTCATTTTTGAAATATCATTACAAAAGAACTGCATAAATGGTTCGTCATAAACTCCCCAGTCTCCATCATAATCGGTGCCTGGATACTCGTTTCTTCCAATGTACTTTTGATATCCAGCCATTTTAGTGTAGCTGTCAAATCCCATGGTACCGTTATTGCCACCATGATAAAATGCAGTTGAGTATTTTTTATCCTTTAATAAAAGTGGCAAAGAGTTTATTTTATTCCCGTTATATGTAGAGGTAATGTAGGAAGTATTCATCATTGCTGGAATGCCCGAAACAATTGCCGGTATCCCTTCAATACTCCTTTTGCCATTGGCATAGGCATTGGTGCAAACAAGACTTTGTGTAATAAGTGAATCTAAAAATGGAGTGTATCCATTGCCTTTATTAAAATAACCAATGTACTCTTTAGAAAAACTCTCCATAATAAGCATCACTACATTTAGATTTTTAAAAGAGGAATCGCTTTTATAATGATGAACAGGATTGTAAATTTTTTCTATTTCATCATCACTGAAAAATCTTACATCGGAAAATTCTTCCTTGCCTAGTGTCTTAATAATTGAAAAAGGTGTGTTGAGCACGAGTGACACATTTTGCGCGCTTGTATATTTTGCCGCTGATAAAATGCTGATGGGTTTTAACTGGGTACCTCCACGCGCAGCAATTATGATAACACCCACACATATTGGAATACCGAGCCAATGGAACCATTTGTAGCTTATATTCATTGCTGGCCTTTGTACTTTAATTTTATTGTAAGCCTTTACAAACAAAAATGCCAGCACAAAAAACAAGAGCAACAAATACCAAAAATCTGCAATGATTTTTGGTAGCGTATTTTTTAAATCATCGCCAACAGTAACAAACTTAAAAAAATCGGCAGTGGTACGTTTAAGTTGAAAACGGTAATAACCTACATCAAGCACATTAAAAAAAAGAGGAATTAAATTAGTGATAATAAAAACTGATTTTATTAAAGACTGATACCATTTGCTGTAAAATGCTGTAATTGGCAACAAACTAATTAGCATGAAAAGCGAATTGGTAATGGCAATGGCAGCAGCATCAAAGCGAAGCGAAAAGAAAAATGCTTTAATGACTTCAACAAAACCAATGTAATTTAAAGTTGAAAATTAAAAGCAAGAAAAAAGATACGTGTAAGTTGATAAAAAACAAAAACGAGTAAAAGTCTATATATTAAAAATCTAATTCGATCGTTCATAACGCCATAAACTTATAACTTTTTAACCCTTGTGTTGGAAACTATCAAAATACTTATACTTTTGGGCACAACAAAAATTAATATTAAAAGCAAAATGAAAAAATCACTCATTTTATTATCACTGGCAGGTGCAATTGCGATTAGTTCCTGCGGACCAAGTGCAGAGGAAAAAGCTGCTGCCGAAAAAGCTATTCAAGACTCTATTGCTGCTGCACAAAAAGCTATTGACGATTCATTAGCTGCTGTGGCTGCTGCGCAGGCTGCGGAAGATTCTATGAGAATGGCTATGGAGCAGGCAAGACTTGACTCTATCGCATTAGCAGATTCAATGGCTGCTGCTGCTGCCAAAGGCAAAGTAAAACCAAAACCTAAAAAGAAAGAGGCACCTAAAGATCCTAAAAATATGAAGGACCTTATAAAAGGACAGACTGGTTCTGAAAATTCAGGTACTGGACTGAAATCTATGAAAGATCTAATGAAGGATAAAAAATGAAATAAGTAAATTAACCAATATCTTAGATCATAAAAAAAACCGACTATTTATAGTCGGTTTTTTTTATGATCTAACCTGCAAATTAGTTTATTGCTTAACCCAAGTTTCTGTGCAATTTAAAGTTGAGCCGCTAATGGTATATTTTAAGGAAAACTGTTAGGGTTGTACCACTGATTGATCCACTTCCTTCTATGGTCCATGAGTCTCCTGCATCATCAGTATCGGTTTGGCTTGCTATTGTAATTGAGGATCCGTCAACAGTTCCGGTAACATCCAAACCAGGAGTGTTACCTAAATCTTGTAGCACAACTTTGTCAATACCTGTAGCAGAACTTGTAATTGAACAAGACCATGAAGAGCCTGGTAAGCAACTATTACTACAGTTATAACTTGCGATAAATTTAGTTCTCATTGCAGTTTCACAATTCGTACCTTCATAACCAGCCGCACAAATACAAGTTCCTTCATCGCACGTACCACCATTTTGGCATGTAACATCTTCACATGGATCATCATCTTTTTTACAAGCATTACCACCTACTAATACAAGAGCTAACAATGCTCCACCAATTAAGAATTTAGAGAATTCAAGTTTTTCATTTGATTTTTTTGATTGTTAAGTGCTGCAAATATACACCTCATTATTTATTAGCCAAATTTGTAATACTCAATCTGTGTACTTTTAATTGTAGTTATTAACCCATTTGTGTTTAAAAAGATTTTCATATTAGATTACATGATGCTTAATCTGTATAACATTTGCATCAAACAAAACAAAAAAAATAAGACTATGAAAAAAGTATTATCCCTTTTAGTTGTAGCAGGTATGTTTGCAATAACATCGTGCGGACCAAGTGCAGAAGAAAAAGCGGCTGCCGAAAAAGCTGTTGCCGATAGCATGGCTGCTGCCGAAGCACAAATGAAAGCTGCCGAAGAAGCCGCTATGGCTGCTGCCGCTGCTGCATCTGCAATGCCTGATTCTGCTGCTACCGCAGATACCTCTGCTGCCGGGCACGAAGGACATTCTCATTAAGTGGAAACTTTAACGCAGGATATATATTGCGTTAGAGGAAAAATTAAAGCCGCCTCCATAAAGGGGCGGCTTTGTTTGGTTTTAGGTATAAAAAATTAATTTAATTTACTTGGAACAACCATTTTAAAAACCGGAATTTTAACGTAAAATAGTTTTTTGTCTAAGGCTCTTTCCATGAGGTAGGTGCCATACATTTTTCCAATTTCGGTATTAAGGTTGCAACCGGAAACATACTTATAATATTCACCAGGAGGAATCACAGGTTGTTCGCCAACCACGCCTTCTCCTTCCACTTCTCTTCTGTTATTATCTGAATCAACAATAAACCAATGCCTTCTTCTCAAACGTATAGTTTCATCACTTTCGTTATAAATGGTAATTCGGTATGCAAATACATAATGGTTTTGACCGGGATTGGAATGTGTAGGCTGGTAGAAAGTTTCAACCACCACTTTTATTCCTGCTGTAATTTCCGTAAACATAGTCGCCATGCTTTAGTGTATCTCTTATTACGTCCGTAAAACTAAGGACACGGGTAAAGATATAAATTTTAATTTGATGAACAGATAATTTTAATGGGCGAAAAATTACTTATCTGATGAACATTCCTGCCGTGAGGCAAAGCGCAAAAACCACGCTTGCTATACCATTAGTGGTAAAAAATGCAATATTTACTTTGCTTAAATCATCTTCTTTAACTAAAAAGTGCTGGTAAATAAGCAGCATACTAAATAGCAAAAGTCCGATATAACCCCAATTTCCGAAACTTTTATGATTGATGGCAGCAAGAAGAAAAAGTAAGGTAAGAACATGAAAAAAACGCGATAAAATTAGGGCATTTTTTCTTCCTAAAACTGAAGGTAAAGATTTTAGCTGGTTCATGCGGTCAAAAGCATCGTCCTGCAATGAATAAATTATATCAAAACCGCTTACCCAAAAAAGCACCGCAAAAGAATACAATAATGGTTCCCACTCAAATTTTCCAGTTACAGCTAAAAAAGCCCCTATAGGTGCTAACGATAATCCAACACCAAGTACCAAATGGCAAAGGGCTGTAAATCTTTTGGTATAACTATACCCAAGAACAACGAGCAATGCAATTGGAGATAGTAGAAAACAAAGTTTATTAATAAAAAAGGTAGTAGCAATAAAAAGTAACGCATTAATGATGGCAAACATAAGAGCGGACTTTTCTGAGATTATGCCTGAAGGAATTTCTCTGTTAATTGTTCGAGGGTTAGCCGCATCAATATTTCTGTCAGTCCACCGGTTAAATGCCATTGCCGCATTGCGGGCAAATACCATACATAACAACACTTTTATTGCAAGCGCAGTGCTAAAATCAAAACCGTTATACTTTAATCCCAATAAAAAGCCAATAAGAGCAAATGGTAAAGCAAATACCGTATGACTGAACTTGATAAGCGAAAGGTAATTTGCAACCGTGCCTGACGACTTTGGATTCATTGGCACAAATTTACTCGTTATAATTTTAAAAGTTTTCCTTTTGAAACAAGTTCTTTTTCGGAGGTAACCGTGTAGAAATATATTCCAGAATGAATATTCGGTTTAATGATTATCTCGCTTTCAGTTCCTTTAAGTGTTGTTTTAAAAACCACTTCGCCAAGTGCATTTGTAATTGAAAGATTCAGGTTGTTTTTTTTGTAATTATTAATGTTATTTAATTCTATGGTAAAATCATCTCTAAACGGATTAGGATAAATGTTAGACTGAATTAATTGAACATTGCTTCCTGTTAAATTACTTGGGCTGCAACCGGTAAGCGCTGCAAAGCCATCAAGTTTTCCATATCCCCAAAAATTATTGGGAACAGGAGTAGTTACAATACTATCAACAAGGGCATTACCTAGGATGCAATTTTTTATATCTAACCAATTCGCGTTGGGGTAACGTTGAAATAAAAGCGCTGCCACACCTGCCACAACTGGTGCAGAAGTGGAAGTACCACCATCACGCACATACATACATGTAGAGTCGTACTTGTTTGCATTAACCTGGCTTAAAACTGCTGCTGATAATGTTATTCCACCACTTGCTGTTATATCTGGTTTTATTCTTCCATCTCGAGTAGGTCCATGGCTACTGGCTGATTCCAAACCATTAACATTGATTGATGATAAGTTATAAATGTTTCCGTTGCACATTTTGTAACTGCGCTTATTACCGGTTTCGCCTACAGTTAATACTTTGTCTGAACAAGTAAAACTGCTTACAATATTTTGATTGATATCAGGCAATGTGTAGTTACTCATGGCAGGGTAGGTAGCCGTATTTGGTATAGGTAAAGAGAAAATTGTATTAGGCAAGTAATTATAAGACCACATATCCATTGAACCCAATCCTGTGGTAGAAAACCTAAAGTGGTAGCTGTTTGAATCGGGGTAAATAATAAATTGAATTTGATACCTGTCACCAATAAGTTCTCCAAAACTTTGAACTCGTGCTAAACGATTGCCCGATGTACCGTATATGGTATCGTTACGTAAATTATTTAAATGATAGTTTATGTTTCTGTAAGGCAAACTTCCTCTTAATGAAAAACCGGATGTTGTGTCATCAGCAGCTAATCCAATTTGCATTTGGTTAAAATCAGCAGTATCCGCCCATAAATCTGCATAAATAGTTGGGCCCCAATAATTGATTTGCTTAACCCAAGTAAACGTTGTGTCGCCAATATTTACATTGTGTTGAGTATGCAAGGGATATGAACCAAGATTGCCCGCTGAGCAAATCAATGCTCTTTTGTTTTGAGCAGTAATTAATCCTTCAATAATTTGTCCTTGCAAATCTTTAGCATCATGAGAACCAAAATAGGTACCTGCACTAATGTTAATTACACATGGTTTATTTAAAGTGTTTGCTTTTGTGTAAATGTATTCAACAGCATCGGCAACAGAACTAAGCCAGTCGTCATCAGGTAAATTCCAGTTTACACATACCGAAATAATATCGGCTTTTGGTGCCACACCTCTGTATCGCTTGTCGGCTATAGCTCGCCCGCTACCTGCGGCAACACCTGTTACGTGTGTTCCATGACCAAAGTAATTATCAACGTGAGCGGTTGCTCCTCCTGAATTAATTGCAACCGAATTGAATTCAGTTCCATAAGTGAAAGGCGCAGGAGCTGAACCAACTGTTAAATTATGATCCCATATGGAAATAACTCTTGTATTTCCTGACGAGTCTTTAAAATCGGGATGAGTAAAATCAATGCCTGAATCGATAATTCCCATAATCACACCTTCGCCTTCGTAGCCCTGTAACAGAGGTGCCATTCCCATCTGCGCAGCATCAATATTATTTTTTACACGCATGCTGTCATTCATCGGCACAAGCTTCATGCTATTATCTTCAATTCTTAATACATCATTTCTTTCGGCAAGTAAGGCTACTTTTGAAATAGGAAGATTTATGGCGGCTATATCATTCACAGCATACTTAAAACTTCCGCCATTATTAAGTGTAATCGCTTTTACACTTTCAACATTTCCCTTAACAAAAAGAGCCGCAAGTTTATTCTTGTTATTTTCTTCGGCAAGACGTTTAACAATTGAAAATGAGAGCTTGCTTTGTTGACCAAAGCCCACAAATAAAAACAAAAACAGAAAGGCAGAGGTTGATATTACTTTTTTCATTATTGTGGTTTTTAAGTTAAACGAATAACTGAGCATTATGTTCCAAGTCATGCCAGCTATATTATTGCCAAAAAGCTTTGTCTTTTTCAGATATGATTTACAAAATCAAAGTTAAATTATTTTAAATCAGAATCTTTAAAAATTTTAAAGTCTTTTTTCGTTTGACTTGTGCTGTTCTTCATTTCAAGGTTTGTTTTACCTATCCACTTACCTTTTTTCCATTTAAAACCATCGTAAGTAAAATCGGGTCCCATAAATTGTTCCATTCCTTTTAAGGATGATTTTGATGCCGAAAGGTGATCATAAACTATCGTTTTCATTTTTTGTTCGTAGCGCAAGGTCATTACTGCCTGCGCATTATACTCAAAAATGATACGGTATTTTTTATTGATGTCGCCATAAGTTAACTGGTAATTTGATGCCTCAAAAATTTTAGCGCCAAATACAGGTTTGCTGTTTTCAAAAGATAAAACATCAATTACTTTTATGGTAGTAAGTAAGTTGTTTCCACGCCATCCCAGCAATGTATAGTATTTATTTTTCTTGAATTTGGTTTCAATTATTTTGTAATAAACTGCATTATAACATTTTTCGTGTGAGAGTTTTTTGTCCATTGCCTCGTACTTATCTGCTCCAATATCTTTTAACTGATAAACTTCCACCGATTTTTTTTTATGGTTATAAGTTTGGATAAAGCCAAAAATCTTGTATGAGTTTGTTTCCATAAGCGGCAAAGCCCACTGATAAAAACGCAAAGTTTTATCAGGTGAATGCAATGTTGAAAGCGTTTTAATGCTATCGAAGTTTTCTGTGAATGAGGTTGGATTTTAAGTAACTCAGCTAATATTTCTAAAGTTCGGTTTGAGCAGATAACACGCACACTATCGGTGCTGCCTCTGAAAATACTGTCACCCAGAGATTTTAGCTCAGTTTTATAATCAGGCTGCGCAATTACATCAAAAGATAAAACAGAAATAAATAAGACCGACAAATAAAAAATCCAGTTTCTCGAAATATAAATCATGAGTTGAATAACGAAGCAAATCTACTTTTATTGAAACAAAAATCCATTCCGCAACAAAGCAAAATGGAATTAATAATTATTTATCCGGTTAATATTTGAACCGTTTTAACTTAACTTCAAACTCCCAACCCGGAACTCAAACTCTGAACCAGCATTAAGCGTGCATTTTAGATTTTTTCTCCAGTAATGATTCCTTACTTTCTCTAAAATCCTCGTCATCTACACAGCAGTCAACCGGGCAAACAGAAGCGCATTGAGGCTCATCATGAAAACCCACACACTCGGTGCATTTGTCAGTTACAATATAATAATGGTCAACAGATTTTGGCTCTTGCGGGCTATTGGCATCAATTTCGGCACCATCCATTTTGGCAAACATGCCTCTTACTGATGTTCCATCAGAAAAGCGCCACTCGGCACCGCCTTCGTAAATAGCATTATTGGGGCACTCGGGCTCGCAGGCTCCGCAGTTTATACATTCGTCAGTAATTTTAATTGCCATAGCTTTGTAGTTTTAAAATTGTTTGAGCAAAAATAAAATTTGAATTTAAAAAACAGAAATCTTTCTATAAAGTTTATGATAAACTTACAGCATAGGGTTAACGCATTTATTGAGTTAGGGTTACGGTTAAAAAAACTTTCGACAGAATTGCCTGAAACAAACGAAGAGGTAAACAGTGTATTAAATAGGACTTACACAAATAATAAATGGTTTACTGTTAAAAACCAGTTAAGCGCATTGCAGGCTTTGTCAGAAATGTTAAAGCAAGACAAAATAAAAGAATGGGTTAAAAGCTATCCTGAATTAGAAAGCTGGAAATCTTCAGGAAAAAATGTGGGAATAATTTGTGCGGGTAATATTCCCGCTGTTGCGTTTCACGATTTATTATGTGTTGTTATTTCAGGCAATAAGGCGGTTTTAAAATTTTCTGCAGATGACAATGTGCTTTTTCCTTTTGTAGTTAACCTACTTTGTGAAATTGAACCGCAATTAAAGGAGCAAATTGAAGTTGTTTTAAAAATAAATTCTCCCGATGCGGTAATCGCGACAGGTTCTAACAACTCCGCGCGCTATTTTCAGTATTACTTTGGTAAATATCCGCATATTATTCGCAAAAACAGAAATAGCGTGGCGGTTTTAGATGGAAATGAAAGTCAAGAAGATTTTAAAAAATTGGCTACCGATATTTTTTCTTACTTCGGTTTAGGTTGTCGTAACGTTTCTAAATTATATGTGCCAGAAGGCTACGCTTTCAAAGCTTTTTTTTGAAACCATTGAGGAATTTGGAAGCGACCTGATGAACCACAATAAGTACATGAACAACTATGATTACCACAACGCATTGTTTTTATTAGAAGCAATTCCGTTTCTTACAAATAACTTTTTAATCTTAAAAATGACAAGCAAATAGCCACGCCTGTTTCGGTTTTATATTACGAGTATTATAAAAATCAGGATGATTTAAAGCAAAAACTAACGTTTAATTTGGAGCATATTCAATGTATAATGTCCGGAAAAAAATTGTTAGGAGAAGAAGTAGACTTTGGAAATTCTCAGCAGCCTGCAATTAATGATTATGCCGATGGAGTTGATACTATAAAATTTCTTTTATCTCTTGAATAACCATTAAAACAAAAAACCGCTCTTCTGAGAAGAACGGTTTTTATCATTAAGCAGTAAGAAATTATTTCTTCTTAGCAGCTTTCTTTTTAGCAGCAGCCTTTTTCTTAGGAGCAGCTTTCTTCTTAGCAGCTTTCTTTTTCGGAGCAGCTTTTTTAGCAGACACCGAACGCTTAGCAGCTTTCTTTTTTGGAGCTGCTTTCTTTTTAGCAGCTTTCTTTTTTGGAGCTGCTTTCTTTTTAGCAGCTTTCTTTTTTGGGGCAGCTTTTTTAGCTTCCACCACTGTAGCCACTTCTAAAGTAGCATCAGTCATTGAACTGTTCATCATGTTTGTTGAATTTAAATAAATGGTTAATAATTATATTAGTTATACTCTTGTTTGTTAAATTTTGTTTCAGTTGATATCAATAAAAAACATTTTTCGTTTTTGTTTTTCAATTTTAATTAATTCACATCAACAATTTTCTCCACATTATATTTTCCTGCAGTTAAGTTTGCTTTTATTTTTTGGAATGATTCAATTGTATATTTTACATCATCCAAAGAATGAACTGCAGTGGGAATAAGTCTTAACATAATTACACCTTTTGGAACAACAGGATAAACCACCATTGAACAAAAAATGTCAAAATTCTCTCTTAAATCGTAAATAAGTTTAGTTGCTTCAGGTATTGTTCCGTTTAAATAAACAGGTGTAACAGGAGATTGAGTATTGCCAATCGAAAAACCTGCATCTGTTAAACCGGTTTGCAGCGCTTTTACTATTTTCCAGAGATTATCTTTTAACTCGGGTTTTGTTTTTAAAAGTTCTAATCTTTTTAAATGCGCCTATTACTAAAGGCATGGGTAAAGATTTTGCAAAAATCTGCGATCGCATATTGTAACGCTTAAACTCAACAACCTGAGCATCGCTTGCAATAAAACCGCCAATCAAAGCCATTGATTTTGGAAAAGTTCCAAAGTAAATGTCAACTCCGTCCATCACGCCCTGCTCCTCACAAGTTCCGGCACCGGTTTTCCCCATTGTACCAAAGCCATGCGCATCGTCCACAAATAACCTGAACTGAAATTTCTTTTTCAAATCAACAATTTCTTTCAGTTTTCCCTGATCACCACTCATTCCAAAAACACCTTCTGTAATAACTAATATGCAGCCACCCGATTCGTTAACCAACTTGCTAGCACGCTCTAATTGTTTCTCAAGGTTACTTATATCATTATGAGGAAAAACAAATCTTTTTCCCATATGCATTCGCAAGCCATCAATTATACAAGCGTGCGATTCGCTGTCATACACTATTACATCGTGGCGGTCAACAAGGCAATCAATAGCACTTACCATTCCCTGGTAACCGAAGTTTAGTAAAATAGCGTCTTCCTTCTTTTCAAAAGCAGCAAGTTCTTTTTCTAATTTAATATGCAAATCGCTTTCACCGCTCATCATGCGCGCACCCATTGGTAATCCTAAACCATATTGAGAAGCGCCATCTGCATCTGCCTTTCTCACTTCTTTTTATGATTAGCCAGTCCTAAATAATTATTAAGGCTCCAAACTAATTTCTCTTTTCCACGAAAAACCATTTTGTTTGAAATTTCTCCTTCAAGTTTTGGAAATGTAAAATAACCATGCGATTCTTTTGCATGCATTCCTAACGGACCACGATTCTTTTTAATCTTTTCAAACAAATCTGACATAAAATATTTTTCTAACGCTGCGCTGTTTTAGCTGTTTAAAATTTTTCCGAAATATCCACACATTATTTTTTGTATGAGCATTTTCAAATTGAAAATTATTAACAGAAAAATGTTGATGCGAATTTATAAAAAAATTAAAAAATATTTTTTCGAAAAAAATGTAACAAGCAACAAGAATTTTTTTTGAAAAAGTTTTTTGAAAAAAAATTACGAGTGAAAAATGGAAATAAATTTATTGGTTGATAAAAAATGTTTTTTGTTGTAGAGTCATTCAATCAATGAAAATTATTTGAAAATGTTATTTGTAAATTGTTAATAAGTGCATCGCATACAAAAAAAATTATCTTTGCGCGATGTTGAAAAAATACAATCACTACATTTTTTTTATAACAATTTCTTGTTTGTTGTTAACATCTTGCAGCAGGTTTTCGCGTTTATTAAAAAGTTCGGACATGAACTTGAAATTTAACGCTGCAGTTGAATATTACGAAAAGAAAAAATTTTACAACGCATTACAATTGTTTGAAGAATTGGTTCCGCTAAACCGCGGAACAAGTAAAGCTGAAGAAACATATTATTATTATAGTATGTGTCACTTTTATATTAACGATTACATTTCTGCTGCTTATCACTTAAATAATTTTGTGCAACAATTTCCCGCCAGCAAACATGCAGAGGAAGCTGCATTTAATAATGCGTATTGTTATTACTTAGATTCTCCTGGCTCAAGCCTTGATCAGCAAAGTACATTGGATGCTATAAAACAGTTTCAGATTTTTGCCGATCGCTATCCTGAAAGTGCTAAGCTGCCTGAGTGTAATAAGTTGGTGGATGAATTGAGAGCAAAGTTGGAAACCAAGGCTTATGATAATGCACGCCTTTATTATAAGATGGAAGATTATAAGGCTGCCGTGGTTGCTTTTAATAATGTTATAAAAGACTTTCCGGCTACCAACTATAAGGAAGAATGCTTATTTTTGAGCCTCAAATCTGCCTATCTTTATGCTATTAATAGTATAGATATAGAAAAGGAAGAGAGATTTAAATCAACAATTGAAAATTACAGCAAGTTGATAGAAGCGTTTCCCGATTCTAAATACAAGCGCGAAGCCGACAGGATTGAAAAGGATTCAAAAGAAAAGATAGACGCACTTAAGTATTTGAATTTACCCAATCCATAACTCAAAAAACAATTTATACATTATATATATCATGATTAATCACAAGAATGCCTCTCCTACAACAATTACCCGTAACCCGGTTGAATTTGAAAAAGGAACCGATAATTTGTATGAGAGTTTGGCAATAATTGCAAAACGTGCCAACCACATTAGCCAGGACATACGCGAAGAATTGCACAACAAGCTTAGCGAGTTTGGTGGGTCTACAGATACTTTAGATGAGGTTTTTGAAAACCGCGAACAAATAGAAATTTCTAAATTTTATGAGCGTTTGCCAAAGCCTACCCTTATTGCGTTAAACGAATTTTTAGATAATAAAATCTATTATCGCAATCCTGCTAAAGAAGAAGCAGCAAACAGCTTAAGCGAAGAATAATTTATTGAATGCTGCAGGGAAAGAAAATATTGCTTGGTGTTACCGGCAGCATTGCAGCTTACAAAACACCTGAACTTGTAAGGCAACTTGTAAAAAAAGGTGCGTTGGTAAAAGTTATTGTTACTGAATCAGCCACAGATTTTGTTTCATCATTAGTACTTTCAGTCGTAAGCAAAAACAAAGTTTATACTTCTTTCTATTCGGAAAATAAATCAGTCTGGAACAATCACGTTGAATTAGGATTGTGGGCTGATTTTTTTTTAATAGCACCTGCATCTGCAAATACAGTTGCAAAAATGAGTAGTGGTATTTGCGATAATCTTTTGCTTGCCACCTATTTATCTGCAAAATGTCCGGTGGCAATTGCACCTGCAATGGATTTGGATATGTACAAGCATTATGCAACCAGCAGAAATATTTCTTCTCTTAAAGAAAGCAATGTTAAGGTTATTGGACCTGATGCTGGTGAGCTTGCAAGCGGATTAACAGGAGAAGGAAGAATGACAGAGCCTGTTAAAATTGTAGCAGAGATGGAAGACTATTTTTCAGCAAGAAATGATTTTACTGGCAAGAAAGTTTTAGTAACTGCTGGACCAACTTACGAAGCTATTGACCCAGTTCGTTTTATCGGGAATCATTCTTCTGGTAAATGGGAATAGCTATTGCAACCGAGTTTGCAAAACGCGGTGCTAAGGTTATACTGGTTTGCGGACCGGGTGTAAGTGAAGTTGAAGAAAGCGGCATTTCAAAATTAAGTGTAACATCGGCAGATGATATGTTTAAAGCCGTTCAAAAACACTTTGGAAAAACGGATATAGCCGTAATGGCTGCTGCAGTTGCAGATTTTACTCCGATTATATCTGCATCTGATAAAATTAAAAAGGATAATGGTGAACAACTGATTTTAGAACTGAAACCAACTAAAGATATTTTGTTAGCTATTGGTAAGTTGAAAAAGAAAAATCAAGTACTTGTGGGTTTTGCTTTAGAAACAAATAATGAATTAGAGAATGCAAAAAAGAAACTGAAAAATAAAAACCTCGATTTTATCGTTCTTAATTCCCTGAATGAAAAAAACAAAGTTTTTAATTCGGACTTTAACCAGGTTACTGTCATTAATAAAAATAATAGGGTAATTAAATTTGACACTAAAACAAAAACAGAAGTTGCAAAGGATATAGTTGATCAGGTTAAAAACCAGTTATCGAAATAACAATTTAAATGCGAATGAAAAAATTAATTCTCATATTCATTTCTCTTTTAGCTCAGCACATATATTCAGCCAGGAATTACAGTGCCAGATTTCTGTTGTTGCTCCACAAGTGCAAAACGTTGATAAGAAAGTTTTTCAAACCATGCAGCAAACATTGTATGAGTTTATGAATAACACTAAATGGACTTCGGATAAATTCACCAACAACGAGCGTATAGATTGCACAATACTGATTACTGTAAATGAAAGAGTATCAAACGACCAGTTTAAAGGAAGCATACAGGTGCAATCGCGTAGACCCGTTTTTGGTGTATCTTATAACACACCCATTTTTACGTACAACGATCAGAACTTTGAATTTAAATATGTAGAGTTTCAGCCGTTGGAGTTTAACGAAACGGGTTCTAATCCAAATCTTTCAGCAGTGCTTGCATATTATGCTTACATTATATTAGGATTGGATTACGATTCGTTTGGAATGAATGCGGGCGCGCAATACTTTGCTAAAGCTCAAACCATTGTAAACAATATGCAAAATGCTGCCGAATCGGGCTGGCGTGCTTTTGAAGGAACCAACAACCGCTACTGGCTTTCAGAAAATATGGCAAATGCAGCCTTTAAACCATTTCATACAATGATGTATAATTTTCACCGAAAAGGTTTAGATATCATGAGTAAGAAAAAGGAAGAGGGGATTTCTGCCATTACGGAAAGCATAGAAGAATTAATGAAAGTACATCAGGAAAAACCGGGATCTGTTTTGTTACAAACTTTATTTTATGCCAAGGCTGATGAAATAGTAAACATTTACTCAGGCGCTTTACCAGACCAAAAAGTTAGAGTGGTAAATACTTTAAGTGAAATTGACCCGGCAAATTCAGGTAAGTACAACAAGATTTTAGAGGGGAATTAAAGAGGGTTGCACCAATTGCCTCTCTGTGATGAGAACCACAGATGGTTTTCAGCTAACCTTGCATTAGCATTCGGAATAAAAATATTACATTTTGAAACCACTTAGATGTATGCACGTACAAAGAAATGTTAAAAATTCATTGGACAATGTACCGCATCATCAGTTTAGTTTTTTTTACAAGTATTTATTTTCTTAGTAGCGTTTTAGGTCAATCGCAAAAGCGTGACTTGGTTGAATGGAACGAAACCTTTAAAATATCACTTGAGGATTATAAAGGTCGCATTACAGACACTCTCAATTATGTAAATACCAATTGCGGGATATATTGCATTCCGCAAATTATTGGCGATTCTGCAAGTATTACGATTATTGCTTACATGGATAAAAACAAATCGTGGATACGTAAAAAATATGCCGATTCATTAGCACTTACACACGAGCAAGGGCACTTTGATTTAACAGAAATTTATGCGCGTAAATTCAAAAAAGCGGGTTATGTCCTTGCGCTTGAACAAACGCAACTTTACCAAAAACATAAAGTTGATTTATGACACCACCTGGGAAGATTTGCAAAAGCAACACACCGCTTACGACAAAGCAACACAAGGCGGCTCGGTTGAATTTGCACAACGCACGTGGCAGAATTATATCAGAGAAAACTTAACTTTATATACTCCTTATTCCACCCAAACCATCAAGTTTCCTATTCCCGATTAAATTTTTACCCCCACTTCATGAATAAATACTGCTCTTAATTACTTTGGGGTAACAATGCTTTTTTATTTTAGTCGTTTAATTAATTGGCTAAAAAAAATATCATGATCATACCTAATTATTTTATTGCATTATTAATTGCCACGGTTTTGTTTATGGGTTGCAAAAAGGATAGTGATGAGGATACAATACCTGCACCTGCCGAACCCAAACTTATCTTTAAGTACAAGTTTGATAGCACACAAACACGGTTAAACTCAACTGGTGCTGTTTCTACTGTGCCTTCAAACCATGGAGCGCAAAGCCCTCTGTTTAATAGTATGAGCTCGCATTACATTGAATTGTCTCAAACTGCAACAACTGCATTAGGCGGTGGAGCTGTTTTGTACCACGCTGCCGAAACCAACGTTGGTGGAAATTCTGCTATTGATTTTTCTAAAGCCTCATTAAAAGGCAATAACGAAATTTTCTACTCTATTCCACTTAAAGATGTTGCAGTAGGAACATATAATTATTTGCGTGTATCATTGGCTTACCAGAACTACGATATTAAATTCAGATATACTACAAGCGGAATTAATTACGATTCAAGCGGAACCATTGCATCATTTATTGGTTACAATACTTACATCAACAGTATAAAAGTTAAAAACCAAACATTAACCGTTAACGGAAATCGTTTACAAGGCTTTTGGGCTTTTGAAATTCCGGGTGTGTCAATTGATAGCGGACAGGCTTCACCGGGGGCAACCACTGTTCCAAATCCTATTAATGGTACATCGCCTGTGCCTTCGGGCAGTTGCGTGGTAACTGGTGCATTTGCATCAGCGCTAACCATAACAGGTAATGAAACAGAAGATATTGTAATTACAGTTTCGCTAAGCACCAATAAAAGTTTTGAATGGGAGGAGTTAAGCACTCCTGGTTATTTTGAACCCGCTGCGGGCGATAGAGTAGTTGATATGGGAATTAGAGGACTAACTCCTATTGTGAATTAAAAAAAACTCTCCTTAGTATACTTTAAAAATTGAGCGAATCGTTTTCCAGCTATGCTGCAAATTACGATACCGATTTCAGTAATACTGAAATTGGCAAATTGCAACGCAGTAGGGTTTGGTTTTTTCTTGAAAGGAATTTGGAGGGGAAGCCATTGAAGATTCTTGAGTTGAATTGCGGCACAGGAATAGACGCGATGTGGTTTGCAAAAAAAGGTTGCAATATTTTGGCTACTGATATTTCTCCTGAAATGGTAAACCGTGCAGAAGAAAATACATTGGCGTTTAAAGACAAGGTAAAAACCATTACATGCGATTGCAGGACTATTCTTGAAGTAACTGGTAAAGAAAAATTTGATATTGTTTTTTCAAACTTCAGCGGGCTCAATTGTTTAGCTCATGCTGAACTTTCTGATTTAAGTAATTCAATTAAAAATGTGTTGAAGCCTGATGGAAAATTTATTGCCTGCTTTTTTGGCACAAAGTGTTGGTGGGAAACTATATTTTTTTCAAGTTTAATTTTAAGGAAATGAACAGGAGGAAAGATAAAAAGGCTGTACAGGTTAAAATTGAAGATGAAGCTTTACAACTTGGTATTATTCTACATCAACCATAAATAAAATATTTTCAAATAATTTTATGCTGAGAGATAAAATGCCTGTTGGTATATTTATACCTCCAAGCTATTTAAATAGTTTTTTAGAAAATTTCCTTTTGTTTTAAAAATACTCTATAAGATGGAATGTGTTTTTTTCTTTTCCGTTTCTTTCAAATTATGCCGATCATTATGTTGTTTGTCTTACCCAAAATAGCGCGGAAGGATTACATTTGCTATGAGCATGAAAATTCTTTTTACGCACGGATATTTTTTAAATGAGGACGAAAAGGAAAAGGAGATAATGAAACCTTATCCACCTTTGGGTATTTTGTATTTATCGTCATACTTGGAAAAAAATAATTTTCCTAATGAAATTTTTGATTCAACATTTTCGTCTTTTAACAAGTGGGTAAATTATATTTTGGATTACAAGCCTGAGGTTATTGGCATTTACACCAACCTGATGACAAAACTGAATGTTTTAAAAATGATCAGTTTTATAAAAACGAATGAAGTACTCAAAGACTGCAAAGTTGTTTTAGGCGGACCTGAAGTAAAAACCATGCTGAGAATTTTTTGAAATATGGAGCTGATATAATTGTTATTGGTGAAGGGGAAGAAACTATGCTGGATTTAGTGCATTATTTCGAAGAGCAGAAAAAAGCGTTGAATGAAATAAATGGTATTGTTTACCTTCAAAATAATTTACCTGTATTTACTGAAGAGAGAACTAAGATTAAGTTGATTGATGATTTGCCTTTTCCGAACAGAAAAAAAATAAACCTCCAGTTATATTTTGATGCCTGGAAAAATAAACATGGCGAAAGTGCATTAAGCATGAGTACACAACGAGGTTGCCCATACACCTGTAAATGGTGTAGCCGTGCTGTTTATGGGCAGAGCTACCGAAGGCGTTCTGCAAAATGCATAGTATACGAAATAATAGAAGTACAACGCAATTATAGTTTTGATACAATTTGGTTTGTTGATGATGTGTTTACCATTTCGCACAAATGGCTTAAAGAATTTGCTGATGAAATTGCTGCAAGAAATATTAAAGTAAAGTACGAGATAATTACCCGCGCTGACCGTATGAGTGAGGAAGTAATACAGTTGTTAAAGCAATCAGGTTGTTTCAGGATTTGGATAGGAGCGGAGAGCGGTTCGCAAAAAATTATTGATGCCATGGACAGGCGTGTTGATGTAAAACAGGTGCGTGAAATGATAAAGCTTACTAAATTTTATGGTTTGCAGGCAGGCACCTTTATAATGGTTGGTTATCCGGGAGAAGATGATGCAGATATTAAAGAAACACTTTATCACTTGAGAGAATCAAATCCCGATTATTATACTGTAACAGTTGCCTATCCAATAAAAGGAACTCCTTTGTATAATGAAACTGAGAGTAATTTTTTAACTCATCTCAAATGGGAATCATCTACAGACAGGATGATTGATTTTAAAAGAACCTATCATCGTAATTATTACAACTATGCCATACGCTGGATTTATAATAATATGATGATTTCGAAATCAGATAATGTCGTTTTAAAATTTCATCTGAAGGCTTTTGCAAGCAGAGCTATGATGAACCTATATAGGCTTAAAGTTCTTTTCTGAGATATCATTTTTGGTTGACTTTAAAAGAGTGTCCCACTTTGTGTTTCGAAATGAAAACCAAAACACTACAAATTAAGAATGGATATAAAGCCATCCTGTACCTGCTGCCGCCAACAAAGCCGGTAACAGTTACGATATAAACTGTAATTAAGAAAAGGAATAACCTCAAAGACGTATCATATTTCTTACTTACCAGAAATTTGAAAAATAAAAAGGTAATACCAATATTGATGAGAAGCGTTATTACTAAGTAACTAAGCTTTAAAATTCCAAAAGAACTAAAATAATCCGTAAGTCCTTGAAATCCTTTTTCGCTCCATGCGGTTTTCCAACCCTTGGTTTGGTTGTAAACAGGCGTTTTAAAAAAAGATTCTAAATCCCACCTACCGTGGTCAATAAAAAACTGGATCATCCCATTAAATTGGAGCATAGTAAAGCGCACTGGGTTTTCTTTCATTATTTGATAAAAGGAATGACTCATGTTTTCGGAAAACTCTATAAGGTTTGTTGAATTACTTTTTGCCAATGTTGTTACTGAATCAGATTTTGCAAAATCAGTTTCGCCACCGCTAAACCTTGCAGATGTACTGTAATAATGATAAACCAGCATATTATTTCCACTCGAAAAATGGAAATACCCTGTTTGGTTTAAGTTGTAAAAGGAAAGCAGCAGCCCTGTTATGAACGGAAGAAAAGAAATGCCGATGCGTTTTACTGAAATTTTATTTTTCAGGTAGAGCCACACAAAAAAAGCAATAAACAAAGGTGCAAACAGATACATTACGGGTTTGGTGAGAGCACTTAATGCAATAAAAAGTGAAACAAGAAAAAGAAATTTACTTTTTCGGCTTTCATCATACTTCGTAAAAAACCAAACGCTCATAATAATTATAAACTGAAACAACACATCAGACATTATGCGATTGGCATAAATTAATTGTGTAGGAAAAAACAAAAGCAACGCTGGTAAAATGAGCCAATTGGTTTTTGCTTTAAGCCTTTTTGCAATTAAGCATCCGGTAATAAGTGAAATAATACTTAGGATGTTTTGCAAAAAGCAAACGAAATAGTCTGAATTATAAATACTCTTTACAAGAAAAATAAAGATTCCGTATAAAGGTGGTCTGCGTGTTTGCAGGTATGGATTGTAAGGCAGATTATAATCAGAACCATACCAGCTGTCATGATGTTTTAAATTATATGCCTGCCACAGATATTCCTGCGAATCATCAGCTAAGTAAATGTTGTGATGATTTAAAGCATAAACAAAAAAGAACAAATGTAGCAGAGAAACTAGGCTTATGCTTATCCATTTAATTTTGCTAAAACGAAGCATATGTTTTAGCTTATCTTTTGGTTTAGTTGCTGTAAACATCCCCGCATTTCTAAAACCAAATCATCTACAATTTGCGACACAGGTTTTATGTCATTTATCAATTCAACACTTTGCCCGGCTGACCATAGGTTGTTATAGTTTCCGGGTTTTACGGCATCTTCTAATTTTTTAAACCCGCGGTATTGTACTAATGTTTTAAAGTATTTTTTTTGTAGTTGAATTTGTGTTGAGCCATCTTTCAAAAAAATTCTGTTTGTATCCTATTTTTCTTGCATAAGGTGTATTGATGACATTGCAGGGAGTACCTGATAAACGTTCTGTCAAAACTACATCTTCCATACCTGAATTAACCACTGCATCTTTATACGATTGCTGTACAGTTGCTTCCGTACATGCAATAAATCGTGTACCTATAGAAACCCCTTCGGCACCAGCAGCCAATGCAGAAATTATTCCAGAGCCAGTTGCAATTCCGCCTGCAGCGGCTACGGGGATGTGCGGAAATTCTTTTTTAAGAGCAGGAATTAATACCGACATTGGATAGGGGCCTGCATGACCTCCAGCGCCCTGACAAACTGCAATAAAACCATCGGCATTTAATGAAGCGCATTTGGCTGCATGTTCAAGGTTAGTAACATCGCAAAAAACTTTACCGCCATAACTGTGTGCCGCCTCAATTACTTCTTTAGGGTTACCAAGAGAGGTGATAAAAAACGGAACTTTTTCATCAATACAATCTTTTAAATGCACTTTGTAGAGCGGATTGGTTTTTTGTACAATTAAATTTACTCCATACGTCCCGGGGTTTGCAATAGAAATTTTATGTTGGTTAAGTTGTTGAAGAATTAGTTTTAGCTCTCCATCTTTTCTGTAATTAAGTGTAGGAAAACAACCTGCAATACCATTGCTCATTGCTTCTTCCATCATTTCTTTATTGCTCACCAAAAACATGGGAGCCATAATGATAGGAATTTTGATGTTTAATAATTTAGTAAGTGCAGTACTACAGTTCATTGGCAACTAAAATAGCAGGTAAGGTTTATTGCCTGATAAAATTCCTTTTCTTTTTCCAACAGTTATTGATGATAATAAGTGAACTTCATTTTTTCAAAAAGCATTTGAGTTTTTTCAAAACAAAATGTTTTATTCTTTAATTTTTTTACTGGTACAATTCCTTGCGAGGCATTGGTAACAAAAACTTCTTCAGCGTTTAACAAATCTTCAATTGAAAATTTTCCTTCTTTAATATTGTAACCAGTAGGACAGTTTTCCATCACAAACTTTCGCATCACACCATCTATACATCCTTCCTCTATTAAGGGAGTAAACAGCGTATTTTCTTTTATAAAAAATAAGTTTGAAAAGAGCGCTTCGCAAATATTCTTTGCTCCGTTTAATAGAATTCCGTCATCACATTGTTTTTCTTTTATTTCCATTCCGGCTAAAACATCTTGTGAGTAGTTGCTTAATCAAATCTTGCAACACATCCAATTGGATAAATTGATTATTGATCTTTAAAGTTTCAATACCAGTTTGTAATCTTTTTAAATGTGCATTAAAAAACTTTGGAGCCCCATTTAAGCATACCAATGAATCAAAGCAGCCATCGCCATAATTATAAGCACGGTTTTTTGCAGAGAAAATATTTTCATTCTCATCATGCAATTTTCCATTAAAGCTTATAAACATGATTAGCTGCTAAACAATCAGATGAATTATCTCATTAAGGTTGGTATTCTCTTCAATCAGAATTGGCTTTACACCAACTTTAATTGCAGCATCTGCATCGCGCTGACGATCGCCTATAAAATAACTTGACGCTGCATCAATATTAAAACGTGCAATAGCTTTTTCAAGCGAAATGCTATCGGGCTTGCGGCAAAGGCAGTTGGACACTTGAGGTAAATGTGGACAATAATAAATTTCGGAAATTTTTATTCCGTGGTTTGCAAATTCATTGAGCATGTAGTCATGTAAAATTGCAACCTCTTTATGCTCATAAATTTTTCTTGCAATTCCACTCTGGTTGGTAATTATTACAAAAATGAATCCTTTTGATTGAAATAATTTAAGTGCTTCAAAAATGCCCTCATTAAAACTAAAACCTTCTATTGTGTAGGTAAATTGCGGATTATCTATATTGATAACCCCATCCCTGTCTAAAAATATTGCGCGGTTCATTTCAAAACTGAGGATTTAAAAGTTGTTGAAAGAAATAAGAAAACAAAGATGGTTTAAGCACCATAGTAAAAAGAAAACCATAAACCGCTCCCCAAAAATGTGCATCGTGGTTAACATTATCACCTCCTTTTTTATTCATGTATTGTGAATAAGCAAGGTATGCAATTCCTGCAAGCACAGCCGGAATTCCAATTAGTGCATATAAATAAATTTTTTGCCAAGGATAAAACAATATGTACGCAAATACAATTCCTGAAACTGCACCCGATGCACCAAGGCTGTTGTAATAAGGGTTTTCTTTATTCTTCTTATAAGTAGGAGCAACAGCAATGATCAAACCTCCAACGTAAAGCATTATAAAATAAAAAGTTCCCATACTGCCAAAAACTGCGCTGTAAGTATGCTCTACCTGTGTACCGAAACTGTACAATACAAATATATTTATGATTAAATGCAACCAGTCTGCATGAATAAATCCATTGGAAATAAAACGGTACCATTCATTTTTTTTTGCAACCATGTATGGGTTAAAAAGCATTTTGCCCATTACATTCTGATTGCTGAATGCTGAAATGGAAATTAATGCCGTAAGAATTACTATGTAAAGAGTCATTCGTTATGATGGAATAAGAATTTTGATTTCAAATTTTTCCTTTGCTTTATTTGTTAGGGTATTTTGTCTTAGCCATGGGTTCAGCATTTTGAGCTGCTTGTAATTTATTTTTTGGTTGATGGCAAACTGAGCAATGTCAGTAATAGTTGAGTCAACCAAAAACGTTCTTGATTTTAGTGGTTTGTAAAAATCTGAATTCTCTAATTTGAAACCATATTTTGAAGGGTTGCCCGCAATTTCTTTTAATGCGAGTATTCTTAAAACATATCTTGAAGTTTCATCATTGAGTAAAAGAGCAAAATAGTTTTTTTGTTTCTGGGTGTCTATTTGTTTTTGCAGTCCATCAATACCCATATTATAAGATGCCGCTACCAAATTCCAACTGCCAAATTTTGCATAAGCTTCTTTTAAGTATTTACATGCTGCAACAGTTGCTTTTTCCAAATGGTATCTTTCATCAACTTCGGCATTAACAGTTAAGTTATACTGCTTTGCGGTGGATGGTAAAAACTGCCAGAAGCCTGCAGCGTTGCTGGGTGATACTACATTACTCAATCCGCTTTCGGCTAAAGCAAGGTATTTAAAATCATCTGGCACCCTTGCTGCTTAAGTATTTTCTCAATTTCAGGAAACCATCTTTTAGTTTTTTTTAAAAGCAGAATAGTTTGCGATTGCCAGAAGGTATTTACAAATATTTCGCGCTCCAATCTTTCTCTAACTTCAAAATCGCTTAATGGCACAATTTCTCCAGCTAGAGAAATTTTATCTGGCAAGGGTGGGAGGTAGGTAGAGTTATGTAAAAGAAAATCAGCCTGACGCTGTTGAGCTGCTAAATCCTGTGCGCTTTGCTGAACAAAAGAATAAATTAAAAGTGTAACTAAAATGCTTACTATAGATACAAGAAAATATTTCATTTTAATTATTATACATGCAAAGCTACACGGTATAAATTATTTAATGATGAGAAAGTTAAAACTTAGTAACAAAAAAAAAGTTAATGAGTTGTTTCAAGCAAATTTTTTGCTGCCTGTTGTTGTCTTGCCAACTCTTGCATGTTTTTTCGCGTGGTTATAAAAAAGAAAGTACCAAGCAATGCAAAGTAACCTGAAAAAATATAAGTATAAACAACACTCCACTCAACTATAAGTTGATTAATGATAAACACCAAAATGATTGAAACCACAGATAGAATTACATAAACAATGCCTACCTGCTTATCATTTAAGCCCATGTAAGCAAGGCTGTGCGTGGTGTGATCTTTACCACCAATAAAGGGGCTCTTGCCTTTACTTAAACGATTGAATACAACTATAGAAGTATCTATTATGGGAAGAATAAAAGCAACCAATGCAGTTATAAATTGTTTTTGTTGATTTACAACAGCACCATCTGCGTAATTGTTGTTCCAAAAAAACATAATTCCAATTGCAGCTAAAAACACTCCTAAAAACTGGCTGCCGGTATCACCCATAAACATTTTGGAAGGATGCCAGTTGTAGTATAAAAATCCTAAAAGTGCAGCAAGCACTCCAAAGCAAGTCATAAGGTAAAGCCCGTTGTAATCTCCATTTGAAATCATAATAACAACAGCAGTAATAATAATACCGCAACTTACAGATGAGGTAATGCCATCCATATTGTCAAGCATATTTATGGAGTTCATTATGCCTACAACCCAAAACAATGTGAGAATATAGTTAACCATAATGTTGTCGGAAATGTTAATGTAGGTTCCTGTAATTATTAAAAAGAAACCACAGCCTAACTGTGCTGCAAATTTTAAGACGGGGCGGGTATCATAAGCATCATCAGCAAGCCCAATAAGAAAGCCAAGTGCCATTGCCATAATAAAACCCATAAAGCGCGGATTGTACAATGCATCGTTTGGGCTAAAGAAAATAGAGTAACAGGCACATGACAAAAGAAACATTATATAAAACGATAAACCGCCAACAGCAGGTTTTGACATGGTTCCCCAGCGTATAACGGTACCGTCATTTCTGTTTCTGATTCCTAACGTATGAAAGAAACGCAAAAACAGGCTGTTCATTAAAAATGAAAACAGCAAAGCTGTAACAATAAAGAATGTGAATACAATCAGGTTGTAATTCGCATCAAAAAATTCTTTAATCATTTTCAGTTATGTTAGAATCAATATGCAAATTTAATAAACGGTATTTTAAAAACGTATGTCTGCCTGCGACATTTTTTTAATTCCATGTCTTTGTCTGAAATAACAGGGTTTGTTATGCCCCAGTCAATGCCCAAAGACTCATCATTAAAAATAATGCCACTTTCCGATTCTTTGTTAAAAACCTTGGTGCATTTATAAGAGAATATTGTGTTATCTTCCAGTGTTGCAAACCCATGTGCAAAGCCCGGTGGTATCCAAAGCATTTTATTTTCTTTTGATGATAGAATAATTGAAAAATGTTTACCATAATCGGGCGAGGTTTTTCTGATATCAACCACTACATCATTTACTGACCCGCATATAACACGCACCAACTTACCTTGCTCATAAGGAGGGTTTTGAAAATGTAAACCCCTTAAAGCATTTTTAAAAGACAAAGATTGGTTATCCTGTGCAAAGTCAATATCAATACCGTTTTTAAAGAAAGCATCTTTGTTATAACTTTCAAAGAAGTGTCCTCTTGCATCATTAAATATTTCAGGGGTTATAAGCACCAATCCTTCTAAGGGAAGTTTTTCAAAAATCATGACGGATTATTTCTTTCTCTTAAAAAAGCCCTTAATGGTTTGCCAAAGTGTTTTTTCGTTTTCGTCTTCGGCATAGTAACCATAGCCATAGCCATAACCATAGCCATAACCAGAGCCATAGCCATAGCCGTACCCATAGCTATACCCGTACCCATAACCGTATTTAGATTTGGTGCGCTCTACACTGTTCAATACAATGGAGAGTTTGTTTACTTTATTCTCGGAAATAATTTTGTTGATGTTATGAATAAACATTTTACGTGAGTAGTTCGCGCGTAAAATGTAAATAGAAAATCGGCTTTTTGAATCATAGGAATACCATCACTAACAACACCTACAGGAGGTAAATCCACAATAATAATTTCATATTTTGTTTTAAGATACTCGAGTAGTTCTTCCATCTTTTTACTGATGATTAATTCAGATGGGTTAGGAGGGATGGGTCCAGCAGTAATAAAATGCAAGTTCTCCAATGCACTTTGATTAATACAATTCTCCACGGTATCTTTACCTATTAAAAGGGTACTTACGCCTCTGTTATTTTCTACATTAAACCCAAGGTGGATTTTAGGTTTACGCATGTCTAAATCCAGTATAACAACTTTTTTACCTGAGAAAGAAATAACCCCCGCAAGATTAATGGCATTAAATGTTTTTCCCTCGCCTGATATGGTAGATGTAACCGCCATTATTTTAGGGCCAACTTCATTGCTTATAAACTGAAGGTTGGTTCTGACCGAACGGAAGGCTTCGGCAATTACCGACTTTGGATTTTTGTCAACCAATAACTGAGAGATAGGAATTTCTCTTTTGTACTGTGGTATAACACCTAATAGCGGTGCATCAGTATATTGAGCAATCTCTTCCAATGAACCAATCTCGGCATAAAACAAATACCTGATAAAAATAAGAAGTAGGCTTACTATAAAGCCTACCATAAGGGAAGCAGAAATGATTAATGTTTTGTTAGGATAAACAGGTCCACCGGGAATGTATCCTTTTTCAAGAATGATATTTTTAGGAACAAAGCCCGCACGTGTAATGGAGAATTCGGCTTTCTTTTCTAAAAGAAGAGAAAAGAATTTTTCATTAACACTAAACACACGCTGTAATCTTTCATATTCAGCTTGCTGAGAGGGAATACGTGAAAAATCCGAATTATACTTGTTTAATTGCCCGTAAACATTTTGTCTTTTCTCTTTTATACTGGCCTCTTCATTAATTATGGTTTGTATAAGGAGTTTTTTCTGATTTTCTATTCGGCTGTTAATATCCCGGATTTGAGGAGTTTGTTCAGTTGCCATTATAGATATCTGATTTTTCTCCTTCAACAAAGAGTTTAATTCCAAGAGTCCGTTTTTAATTTCATCGGTTTTAAAAGTACCGGTCAGACGTAAAATAAAATCTTCAACCTTTTTATTTACATTTATGTCATTTCTGAGCTTTTCTAATAAAGAAAGATCTAAGTTGTATTGAACTAATAAGTCCTCAAGGGTTCTTATTCTGTTAACAGTTTCGGTAACAGTAAGATCAGGATTTACCATCCTGTTGTCTCTCTTAAAGGATTCAAGGCTCATTTCCGATTCGCGCAAATCAGAATTTACTTTTGCCAAAGTAGTATCAATAAACTCAATTATATTGTCTGTTCCTTCACGGCTTTTTTCTACGTCATATTTTACAAACTCTGTAGCCAGACTGTTTACCATGTCGGCAGTTTTTAATGCGCTTGCATCTTTATATCTAATAGAAATTGTTTTTGCATCAGGATTAACTATGGAAACATTTAGATTTCCTAACATAATGCGGGCAAGCCTTTCGGGCGTATTAAATAAAATAAAGTAGGCTTCTTTCTTAAACTTGCTTTGCTGTTGCTTAATTAAATCAAAATCGCTTACAAGTATTTTTATGTTACACTCATTTAATATTATCCATTGGTTTACATTAAATGTTTTTAAAAAAGTACCTGTAAGACGAGAGGTGTATGATAAAATGACTTGGTTATTTTCTGTAAACTCTAAAAAAATGGGTAAGCCTATTATTGATGAATCCTTAATAAGGTATTCGATCATAAAAGGACTTGATTTATACATTTCGTTATCAAGCAAGGTTCCTTTTGCATAATAAGAAACATCAAGAGGAAGTTTTTTTACGGCACGCTCGAGTATAATTCTTGATTTTATTAACTCGATATCTCCGGCAATTTGATTTGCAGTTTGATCTACCAGGTAGTTTTTATTAATCTCAAGCTCTTTGGTTACATTGTTTTCGGTAGAGAGTTTAACAACCGAGGCACTTTCAAAAATAGGCGTAGTATAACGAAGTATGATTAGTGCAATGATTAGTGATGAAATCATAAAAAGCACAAACCATCCAAAATTCTTTTCGGCAATGGTTACAAAAAGTTTAAAATCAAACTCCTCGTTTACAGGAGTTATTTTCTTTTTAGCCATTAAAAATCGTTATTGATTTTTAAGAATATTGTAAGCGAGCACTACGCTTACCAAACTTGTTACTATACCAACGTAGGGCGAAATTTGTGCCAATAAACCCTGAGACACGCGCTTGGTTGGTTCTACATAAATAATATCGTTTGCCTGCAACAATAAGTTAGTTTGTTTCATACCATCAATGGTTGATAAATCTATAATTTGAACCTGCGGATTACGATAATCACCCCGTATCAACTTTACTTTATAGGCTTTGCCATTTACAGAAATGCCTCCGGCAAGCGCCAATGCTTCAATGAGCGTAGTGTTTTCGTTAGTGAGAGTTACCACCTTGCCCGCACCGCCTTCTCCGGGGAAAACAAGTACACGCCTGTTGGTTACTTTAACTGTTACAAATGGTTTTGTATAGTAAACAGCATACTGCTGTTCGAGCAGTTTTTCTGCTTCGCGGGTTGTCATGCCTAACAAGTTGGTTTTGCCAATGATGGGAAGTTTTACATTTCCATCTATATCAACTACATATTGATTAGCATTGGTGGAATTTCCGGCAGAACTGGTTAAGTCGTTTAATGATGATGTGTTGGTGGTTACATCAATAAGTTTAAACCCATCATTGGTATAAACGCTTACTGCAATAAAATCGTTTGGGGAAATTCGATACTCAGCGTTGGCAATAGTTGGCTGGCTTTTATAATTTTCATCATTTTCGGTTTTAAACATGATGCTTGGGTTGAGAGTGCGGCACCCTGTTAAAGCAAAACAAAAAACAGCAACTAAAAAGAAGAGGTTTTTACGCATAGCGGTTGTTAACTTATTAAGTGTTAAGGTGCCGAAAGTATATAAATTTCGGCAAAGGATATTTAGATGTGCTGCTAAAAACAGCTATTTATATATATGCAATTGTTAGGAATTAATGGATTGAATTTTACGATGAAGAAAGCGTGTGAGCAAGCAGTTGCTGTTACTGAAATAAACATTTCGCATATATTCGCCCAACTGTCCAAATGATTCATTTAACAAAAAAGGTGTTGAGATTAAAAGTGGTGCGCTATTTTTTTGCGGCTGCTACTGCAACGCTTGTTGATGTGTGGGTTTATTTTATTGCCTTTAATTATATTTACGATAAACAAAACATCAATTTTTTTGGCATTTACACTTTTGCAGCTCCAACGGCATCGCTCATTCTTTCTTACACTTGTGGGCTTATTACTAATTTTTTAATAACCAAATTTTTGGTTTTTACCGACAGCGATTTAAAAACCTGGCACCAGTTTTTGCGTTTTGTGCTGGTTGCGTTAGGTGTGCTAGCGCTTAATTATGGGGTAATGACTTTTTTGATAAAAGAGTTTGAGTGGTATCCTACCATTGCACGCGCTGTTTCAGCCGTAAGCATTGGTGCATTGAGTTTTGTGGTGCACAAAACATTTTCTTTCAGGGTTAGTAATACCGATGAGGTTTCGGAAGAAAATGATGTGCTTAAATCCTTTTGATTTGAGCGCCAATGGCGTTTAGCCTGGCATCAATATTCTGGTAGCCGCGGTCTATCTGCTCTATATTATGTATGGTGCTTTTTCCTTTTGCGCTCATGGCTGCAATTAATAACGCTACACCAGCTCTTATATCGGGTGATGTCATTTGAATTCCTTTTAAGGAATGTTTGCGGTTTAATCCAATAACAGTAGCGCGATGGGGGTCGCAAAGGATAATTTGTGCGCCCATGTCAATTAGTTTATCTACAAAGAACAAGCGGCTTTCAAACATTTTTTGATGTATAAGCACTGTGCCATTTGCTTGTGTGGCTGTAACTAATGCAACGCTTAACAAATCGGGGGTGAAGCCGGGCCATATTTGATCGGCAATGGTAAGTATTGAACCATCAATAAAGGTATCGATCTCGTAATGTTCTTGTGCGGGAACATGTATGCTGTCGTTAGCGAGGTTCATTTTTATGCCAAGCCTGCCAAATACGTTTGGTATAATGCCTAAATCGGGCAGGCTTACGTTTTTGATGGTTATATCGCTTTTGGTCATTGCAGCCAAGCCAATAAAACTTCCGATCTCAATCATGTCGGGCAACATGGTGTGCTCGGTTCCGCCTAATGAATTTACACCTTCTATTACGAGCAAGTTTGAACCAATGCCTGATATTTTTGCACCCATGCGGTTAAGCATTTTGCAAAGTTGCTGGAGGTAAGGCTCGCAAGCAGCATTGTATATGGTGGTGGTGCCGCTTGCGAGTGTGGCTGCCATTACTACGTTGGCGGTACCCGTTACGGAGGCTTCGTCTAACAGCATGTAACAACCTTTTAGTTTTTTGCTTTGTACAGAAAAACTTTGTTGAGGAATCGAAATCGAAGGTGGCACCGAGGTTTTGGAAGCCTGAAGTGTGTCTAATCTTCTGCGCCCGATTTTTATCGCCACCGGGTTTGGGTACGGTAGCTATGCCAAAGCGGGCAAGGAGGGGGCCGGCAGTCATTATGGAACCGCGCAAACTTCCTGCGCGCTTTAAAAAGTCATCGCCTTTTAAATAATCGAGGTTTATGTTTTTGGCGGTAAACTCAACCACACCATTGCCAAGGCGGTTTACCTCGGCACCCAATTTTTCTATAAGGTCTATTAAGTTATTTACATCTAAAATATCGGGGATGTTTTTGATGGTTACCTTTTTATCGGTAAGCAGCACTGCGCTGATGATTTGTAGTGCTTCGTTTTTTGCACCCTGCGGGGTTATTTCTCCTTTGAGTGGCGCACCACCTATAACTTCAAAACTTGTACCTGCCATTTATTTTTAATTGTAGTGCAAGTATATGTTGTGAACTTGGTTGGTGGGTTGGGTAATTAAAAATGTATTAACAAGGTGTGATTGAAAAGTGGAGGGTGGGGAATGCAGAATTATGAGTAATGTCCCGAAGTTTCGGGGTGTAGTAGCAAATATGTTTTTAGGGGTTAAATTTTATACCCCTTGCAGTGATGTGCGGGATTTTTTTTTGTTTGTGAGGAGAGTAGCTGGAAGCTACAATGATAATAGGCACGCGGCACAGCCTCTGAGCCCAGGTTTTTTTTTTACCCCTGACCCCTGAAGGGGGACGCTTTGTTTTAACGGGGTGGGTATGCGTAACCTGACAGGGGCGCAAACGCACAAGCTATGCTGGCGACCTGTCAAGTGGATTTAGGTGGATTTACTGCATTGCAATCACAAAAATATTTTTGAGGCGGTGTAATGCATCATAAAATATTGCAATACTAAAATATATTATTCGTTTAATAGCGGGGTTGCGCAACGGCTACCCGTGTTAGTGGCAGTATTATTTTTTTGTGTTCATTTTTTTCAATAATAGCAAGTTATATTTTTTAGCGTATTCATAAGCCTCACCTTGTAGTGGTGGGTTGTCTGAATTTATAGAATCACTTGTCCCTTTGATAACTTTGAAACCATATTTTTTTATATAACTCTCATGCTTTGGATCAAGTCCTATAAAGGCTTTTGTTCCGTCTTTATTTGTCTGGTAGCAACCTTCAAGTCCAGGGTATAAGTAAGAATTACCACTTATTCCAACAATTCTGTAGTCATTGTGTACTAATGCAATTTCTATCTCTTTTTCAATGTCAGCGTTTTTAATGTTCTCATATTGTGTTTTAAAGTCAAACTTAACTAATGTGTCTCGGTACAAATTTGTTTCACTACTGTCGGTGTAGGGCTTGTAAAAGAAAATTAATTTGGGACTTGCCTGTCCAAGAGCCAGTCCTTTAATGAGTATTAATAATAGTAAAATATTTAATTTCATCGCTGTCATTTTAATGTTTGTCTGTCATTCCGAATATTGCCACTAACGGCAGTCTGTGAAAAAATCCCTTTCATAGTTCAATTTATCCAAACACCTATCTTGATAAAATTCGTTTACGCAGTTCATAAGAATAATTTTTTAGTTTTTTCACATCCTGACGGTTTGCAGCTACAAGAAGTTGGCGTTTTCGAAGCGCAAAACTGTCTGCCAGCAGTGAACTTGATACGAAGTACAAAGCTTCATTTAACCACTGAACCGCCAATTTCTTGTAGCTTCTGTTATAGGGCGTTTTTCTTGTCCGCAAGTTATTTTTATCAATGTTGTTTGTCAGTGTCAAGCGACTTGTATTTTTCTAATTTGTAAAATTTTTGTGTAGTCTTTTGAATGTTCTGTCACGATGTCAATTTGCTTATCATCAATAAAATTGTATGTCCAGTCAACCCAGCTTGAATTTGATTTAGCTACAATTTCAAGCTGATATATGTCAAAGGAAATGAAAACAAGCTTTGAGTTTGGCCAGGCGTTTGGGCTTTGAATTGTCGCAAAAAATATCGCTGTCAGTCTTTATGATAAAGTTTCCAAAATATTTTCCTCTTATAGCTCCATTCAATTTTTGTCTGTCGAAGATAAACTGTAAAAATGTATGCAGTCGTCAAAACCTGTAGCGGCAATAATTCGTTTTTCAATTTTGAAATTGTCGTCTGTCAACATATACTCCCAATTGCTGTCAGAGATTTCAGTGTAGCCTTTATTAAAATAGGTCAATAAGCGAAAAGGGAAGGTCAAAATAGACAATAGAAATGTCAAGGATTTAAAACCAACTGAGTTGTTGGGAATTTGTCCTGTTACTTTTTCTATTGCTTTAAATGTCGCCAATGTTGAAATTATTTATAGTCGTTGCGTTGTCAATTAGTGTCGTCCTTAAAATGCCCTATAACTCACAAATATACGAAAGTGTAAAATGCATATGGTTGATAATCAAGTTTGATTTTTACGTCTATTGAATATCCGTTAAGTGCTGCTATACAAACTGCGCAAGTTATGGGTAGGCGTAATTACTGGGGCGCAAACGCACAATGTAACACACAGTGGGGAATGCTGCAAGCACCAAACGGACCTGGAGCAAATAGCGGGACAGGAGGTGATTAGTGAATAAGAAGATGTGTTTCCTAAAAAATGACTCTTTGGGACTTTGATTTAATTAACCTTATTTTTGTTTCTTATTAAGAAGCTGTTTAAAATTTATTTAAAAATTTGTTTATGCGTCTAATTTTGCTGTTACCTCCTGGTTGTTTCTTGCCGTAGTTAGTTCCACTATGGCTGCCAAACACTTGGTTGTGGCTCTAAAAAATACGCTATAAACATTAATGCCTATTTGTCTTTATTATTTGTGGCATTGAATGCTACGCATTTCTTATCATATAAATTTAAACAGTTTTTAAATAAACGGGGTAATTACACGTTTTAACTCTTTGAATGAAAAAGTTTTATACCGTTTTGTTTTTTTTGTTGTGTGTCTGCTGCACGTATGAAGTCATAGGCAAGCATATAGTGGGTGGGGATATAACCTACAGGCGGCTGAGTACGGTGCCCGGTGGCGCCAGTTTTGAGATTACGCTTAAGATTTACCGCGACTCGAGCAGTGGTGTGAACTTTGACCCAACCATTTTGGTGGGGATTTTTGAGAGAAACACTAATGCGAAGATTGATTCGATAGAAATTGACAGTACGGCTTATGGTAAGGTTGGTTTGCGGGTTCGTTAGGTTTAACGCCACCTGAGGTGGCAGTGGATTATTATTTGTATGTGGATACGATAGTGCTTGCAAATAACCCCAATGGCTATTATATAATGTGGGAGCGGTGCTGCAGGAATTCTACTGTAGTAAATATTCAATCGCCAGATGATACGGGTATAGCTTTTTATTGCGAGATGCCTAATCCTGCTATTGTAAATAATTCGGCACGGTTTGTTAACGAGCCTTTTCCGTTTATGTGCGAGAGCCAGCCTTTTGTTTATGATTTTAGCGCTACGGATGCGGATGGCGATGTGCTTACTTACGAGCTGGTAACACCTTATGCAGGTTTTTTGGGTTTTCCGACAAACCCAACGCCTCAGGCAATAGCAAGTGTATTGACACCGTGGCCGTATCCGAATATTCAGTGGCAGGTGGGCTATAGTCTTCCTAATGTTTGTAACAGCGCAGTGCCACTAACGGTTAATGGCGGTACCGGTGAACTATCGGTAAAAGCCGATAACCAGGGTATTTATGCCATTGCAGTGGTTGTGCATGAGTTTAGGGGTGGGGTTGAAATTGGGTTGATAAGGCGCGAGATAGAATTTAATGTAATTGTGTGTAACCAGAATGCGGTACCTCAAATTTCTTATTCGAATATTAACTCGGGCAACCCTAATGCCGGCAATGGTGTGGCAACAAACAATGTTGTAAATTTTGAAATTTATGAAACAGATTCATTGTGTTTTGATTTGGTGATTAAGGATAACGATACGTTAACAGTTACCTACAGTGGCGATGTTTTTAGCGGCAGTGGCATAGGCGCACCTTATGCAACTACGCAGAATGCAAATGGTACGGGCACTATACAAGCGGGTTTTTGTTGGACTACAAGTTGCAATCATGCGCGTGCTAATCCATACTATGTTGCTTACAGAGTTGTGGATACGGGTTGTCCATTGCCTTATGACAGGGCTGATACGGTTTATATAACTGTGCTGCCTATCCCTGAGGTTACTGCGCCTGATATTTTATGTATGGAAACGGTGGGTGCTAACGGAATTAAGCTGAATTATGCAAGTACATTTACGGAAGGTCGCTTTTTTAAATACTATGTAGTGTGGCGGAGTGTTGCGGGTTCGGCATTTGCGGCTTACGATACCGTTAGTAGTCTTTTGTCGGGTTCTTACATTGACAGTAATGCCCCTAACAGTTTAACCACGGACTATTGTTACTATTTGGTTGGCTATAATAACTGTAACGAAGCAGGGTTGGTTTCTGACACGCTATGCAGTGTAGATGCGCTGGTTGATAAAACAAATTACCTTGCCACTGCCACTGTTATTAATAACGAGGTAGAAATAGAATGGGAGCATTTTGCTGACGGGCTCAATTCTATTTTTTATTTTCAGCGTAAGGCTGGTGATGATGATGGTTACTCATCGTACTTTACACTTAATTATCCGGCCGGTGATTCTTTAATTGATGCAAACGTAAGTGTGAATGAAAGATACTACTGCTATAAGTTAGTAAACGAAGATTTTTGCGGACGACTTAGCCCCGAAAGCAATGAGGCATGTACGATTCTTTTAACAGGTGAGGCATTGCCGTTACAAAATAAATTAAACTGGACTGCTTATAAAGAGTGGCGCGGTGGTGTAAGCCATTACGAGGTTTGGAAAAGCGCAGGAGGTTTATCGTTTAGTATGATTGCTACATTACCGCCATCAGAATTGCAGTATGTAGATATTGATTTGTCGGGAACGGCAGGTACGTATATGTATTACGTAATAGCGGTAGAGGATACAGGGAGCCCAAATGCAACAAGCCGCTCAAATGAAATAATATTGGAGCAGCAACCTTCTGTTTTTATTCCTAATTCTTTTACTCCTAACAACGATGGTGTAAATGATAACTGGTTTACTGTTTCTTCTTTTGTTAAAGATTTTGATTTATCTGTTTTTAACCGTTGGGGAAACCTGGTATACCGTACTAACAGTATTACCCAAAAATGGGACGGCACACTTGATGGCAATAAAGTTCCGGATGGTACTTATGTTTATTTATTAAAGTACACGGGCTTTGGTGAGGCTTCTGAAAAAACGGTTACGGGTCAGTTGAATATTTTGCGCTGATGCTTTTTTAGTTTTGTAGGCAATTATTTTAAACAGTTGGAAAAAACTTACACCATTTATATTGCCTGCCCACTTTACGTGGTTCCTTATTTAAAGCAGGAACTTGAAGAGCTTGGTTTTAAAACTGAGGACGAAAACTTTACAGGAGTATTTATTAAAGGCACGTATAACGATGTAGTAACACTCAACTACGCTTTGCGCACTGCTAATAGAGTTTTGCTATTGGTTGATACATTTTTTAGCCGCGATCAAAAAGACCTTTTTAATAAACTAAAGAAAATTAATTGGGCTGATTATTTCTCTGCCGACAAGTATATTTCGTTTACATCTCAAACCAATCATCACTCTATTAACAACAGCATGTTTTTAAACCAGCTTTGTAAAGATGCTGTGGTAGATTATTTTACTTCAAATTTTAAGAAGCGCCCTAACTCCGGTCCGCTTAAAAGCGAAGTAGTTTTGCATGTGCACTGGCATGATAATAAAGCATGGGTTTATTTAGATACATCGGGCGAGCAGTTGCATAAGCATAATTACCGACTCAATCCTTTTATGGCACCTGTGCAGGAAAACCTTGCTGCCGCACTCATAATGGCTACAGGCTGGAACAAGCAAACCACTTTTGTAAACCCTATGTGTGGGAGTGGTACTTTTGCTATAGAAGCAGCATTAATGGCTGCAAATAAAATGCCTTCGCTTTTGAGAGATAATTTTTCTTTTATGCACTACAATATGTATGACGAAAGCTTTGCGAAAGATTATGCCACCAAACTTGCAACGCAAGTAAATGAAAATGACCTCCCACAGATAATTGCAACTGATGTTGAATCATCAGCCATTAGAGCAGCCCGCGAAAATGCAAGTAGGGCAGGAGTGGAGCATCTGATTAATTTCCAGCGATGCGATTTTTCTGAAACACCAATACCTGAAGGTGACGGTGTTGTAATTATTAACCCGCCATATGGAGAAAGACTTGGAGAAGAGGAGGATCTTATTTTGCTTTATAAATCAATTGGCGATTTTCTGAAGAGACAATGCACAGGCAAAACCGCTTTATATTTACCGGACAGGCTAATCTTGCAAAAAAAATTGGATTAAAAGCCACAAGACGAATGGAGTTTTTTAACGGACCTATTGAATGCCGCCTCTTAAAATATGAGATGTACATTGGCAGCAGGGAGAAGTAAATTTTTATTTCCATGCACTACTGTTTAAAAATAGAATTTGCCCTGGGTTATTGACTTTTTTTTAAGGTTATTCTTGTAAAACTTTAAACGTATCAATTCATGTCGGCACAGTTTATACTTTCCATTATTGCAGTTTACTTTATTGTTCTGCTAATAATAGCATGGTACACATCACGCAATAGCGATAACGAATCTTTTTTTATCGGTGCAAAAAAATCTAACTGGTTGCTTGTAGCGTATGGTATGATAGGCACATCGCTTAGCGGAGTTACTTTTATGAGTGTGCCGGGTGAGGTTGCTGTCAAGCACTTTACCTACATGCAGGTGGTAATTGGTTATTTTCTGGGATATATTGTTGTTGCATATATGTTGCTTCCGCTTTATTACCGCATGAATCTTACTTCTATTTACACCTACCTTAAAAACAGGCTTGGTATTACCGCTTACAAAACCGGTGCATCATTTTTTATTTTATCGCGCACGCTCGGTGCTTCCATTCGTATTTACCTTGTTCTTATTGTATTGCAACACCTGTTGTTAGACCAATTAAACATACCATACCCCGTAACTGTTTTTGTGGTGCTGCTTTTAATTCTGCTTTACACTTTTCAGGGTGGAGTAAAAACCATTGTGTGGACAGATACATTACAAACCACAGGCATGATACTATCCCTGCTGCTTACCATATATTTAATTCGTAATGCCATGAATCTTTCGTTTACTGATTTGTTTTCTGCCATAAGCAGTAATGGTTACACCCAGGCATTTGAAACAGGCGACTGGAAAAGCGGTAATTTTTTTCTTAAGCAAATTTTAGGCGGTGCTTTTATAACCATAACCATGACCGGGCTTGACCAGGAAATGATGCAAAAAAATATTTCGGTAAGCAACCTGCGCAATTCACAAAAGAACATGATTTTGTTCAGTGTAATTTTAATTTTCATCAACCTTCTTTTTTTAATACTGGGTGCATCTCTTTATTTGTATGCAAGCAACAATGGAATTACACTGCCTCCAAAAACTGACGAAACTTTTTCTTTTATTGCGCTAAATCATTTACCGCCTATAGCAGGATTAATTTTTATTATAGGTCTTGTATCAGCATTATTCCCCAGTGCTGATGGTGCTCTTACTGCTCTCACTTCATCCTTTTGCATTGACATACTGGGATTAAAAGAAAGAAACGATTTAACTGAGCAACAAAAAGCCAACCTTCGCAGGCGTGTACATATCATAATTACAATTGTATTTATGCTGCTTATTGTTGCATATCAAAAGTTGATAGAAACTTCAGTGATATACACCATTTTAAAAGTAGCAAGTTATACTTACGGACCGCTTCTTGGTTTATTTGCCTTTGGCATGTTTACCAAAAGATTAATTACTGATAACTGGCAAGTGGTATTGGTTTGTTTGCTTTCTCCGGTTCTTTGCTGGTTGCTTAACGAGTATGCACCGGGTGGTTACAAATTTGGTATTGAACTACTGATAGTAAACGGACTTATTACCTTTTTGGGGTTGATGGTTATTTCAAAAGTGAAACCAGAAGCATAAATATAAAATATACCCTCTTTATAAATGCCATTTAAAATCACTGCCCCTGAGCAGGAACCGCGTAAAAAAAAATATACCCTTTTCTCTTTCCTAAGATTTATAATTTCTTGGTCAGTTCTGATTTCAACTTTATTGGCATGTTTGGCTCCTTATGTTAATCCTCAAAAAGTATGGTTTATTGCATTGTTTGGTCTTGGCTTTGTCTATCTGTATCTATTAAATATTATACTTCTTGTTATAAACATTGTTCGAAAAAGAAAAATACTTTTTCTGCATCTCATGGTTTTTCTGTTTGGCATACGGGTTTTTTTAAATCACTTTAACTTTAGCACCAGCAACCCTTCAAATAATGACGGAATTAACTTGCTCACTTATAATGTACGTGTATTCGATTTGTACAACTGGAGCAAAACCTCGGAGACCAAAGCTGAGATGTTTGAACTTATCAAAAATCAAAATCCTTCTATAGTTTGCTTCCAGAATTTTATTCGAGTACAATTGCCGATTACCGTAATTTAGATTCGCTAAAACAACTGCTCCAACTAAACGAGGTGCATACACTTTTTCCGGTTTTTCTTTATGGCACCGATTATTTTGGTGTTGTTACAATGACAAACTTACCCGTTATTAGAAAGGAAACTGTTTTTCATAACAAAGCTCAATCAAATGGCGCTATTTGTACCGATGTGGTTTTAAGTGATAAAGATACCGTTAGAATTTATAATGTGCATCTTCAATCCATTCGTTTCAAGCCCGAGGATTATAAGTTTATCAAATCTGTTGAATTGTCTGCCGATCAAAAACAGATTGATGGATTGGAGGGCGTAATGACCCGACTCAAAAAAGCTTTTGTATTACGTGCATCGCAGGTTAATCTCATTGCTGAACATATTACTAAAAGCCCTTATCCGGTAATGATTGTTGGAGATTTTAACGACACTCCTGCATCCTACACTTATAATAAACTATCGGATAAATTAATTGATGCATTTGAAGAAAGCGGCAAAGGCCTTTCCACTACTTACAATGGCGCCTTTCCGGCATTTAGAATTGATTACATACTACATGATAAAAGAATAACTTCTTCTGATTACCGCGTCATTAAAAAAGATCTTTCCGATCATTATCCTGTTGTTTGTAACATTTCGGTGAAATAAAAAATGCGTTGAGGTTTGTTATCCTCAACGCATTTTTAACAAAAAAAAGAACTTTCTTATGCGTTTATTCCACCATCAACTTATGAGTAAGCATACTTTCGTTTACCTTTATTAAGCAAGTATACACTCCGGCACCTAACTTTTCAGTATTAATCATTTTAGTATTAACACCCGCGCCATAATTTTCGTAACTATTATAAACCATTTGCCCTAAACTATTCAGAAGAGTAATAGAAACAGCAGAACTCTTTTGTAAAGTAAATTTCAATTCACATAAATTACTTGATGGATTTGGATAAGGTGCAAAAAACATAAAGCCATTGTTGCCTGTTACATTTTTTACAGAGGTGGCTTCATCATATTTAATTTGTGCCTGGGTTGCTGAGTTTTGTAAATCAACCAAATCATCACCTGCAAGTATGGCAAACGCAACCGTTACCGAATCGTTTGAAGCAATTGTAAAAGGTCCGGTAGAGGTTACCTGACAAACATCCACTCCCGTGCCTGCACCGCCAGCTGTGGCACGGTTGGTTGAAAGTGAAGTGTATTTTTCGGTTGATGTATAATCGTTGGTAATATCAATTCCGCCACTGCCTCCTGCAACATTATCAATTGCGTAATTTACAAACGGTGTTGATGTAAGTAATTTAATTCTGCAAATTTTCCTGACGGATCGGTACACCGGTATAACCCATGTTTACAGTATTATCGGTGGCTGCTTTGTTGTTCGCAAAAGTTTGTATGTCCCAATCGCAAAAAATACCAGCGTATAAACTATTAAGCGAATTTGCCCGGTGTTTTTTATGTTGTATTGTACTATAACAAACTTGCGGAAAGGGTTCGCATCCCATGCCCATGCTTTGTGCGAAACCAGTAAGTTTAATCTGGGTGAAGCGTTGTTGTCGTTAAACTTTCCAAACAGATCAAAATCAGATTTTACAGAAGGTAATAGTTTTTGCACTGCATTCTGAGACACAAAATCATTATCGTTTGTGCCGGCATCGCGCGTATTATCAGCAACATTGCTTGGCGTGCCAATCATTAATCCGCCTTCGTAAATTAAATTATCTCCAAGGTAATCAAAACCTAGTCCTTCCAGTTGCCCGGTACCATTGTAAAAAATTCTTCCCTTGCTGGTAATAGTGGTTAGGACATCATTTATGGTAATATTTATATAATCAACATTTACAACTATGGAGAAAAATTGAGAAGAGGTGTAAGTACCATCTGTAAATGTGAGTGTAAAATTTATTACAGCATTTACAGGGGCCGTTGGATTTATTTTTACTGTAAACGGATCTGCATTATTGTTTACGGTAGTTAAAGTTGCCATAGCACCGGGGCTGGTTGTGCCATCAAGCACTGTAACGTAAGTTGATGTAGAAGAAAGTGTAACAGTAAGGTTGGTGGTGGCTGCAAGGTAGTTGATAATATCGCCTGTAATTTGCAACGTATCACCAACCACAAATGCATTATCATTTCCATCTACCTGAACAAGATTATCCATCCGCACAGACATTGGTGTTTCGGTTAAAGCTCTGTAAAGATTCACTCTTCCGCCTCCTAATTTATTTATATATGGTAAATTGCCTGATAAGGTGTATATGTTATCAGCAGTCATGCGTAACTGCTCACCACACTGTAAGCCGTTAAATGTTGGGTTCATAGCTTTTACAATTGCAGCACATCCGGCTGTTATTGGCGATGCCATAGATGTGCCGCTCATGTTTGTATAAGAATTGTTGAAAACGGTAGAATAAATCTGGCTGCCAGGTGCTGATACATCAACAGAATAATTAAAAGTTGAAAAACCACTTTTGTTATCCTGTGTGTTGGTTGAAGCCACGTTAAATGCATATAGGTATGATGCAGGATAATTAGCCTCATCAACACCACTGTTTCCGGCTGATGCTACCACCAATGCACCCATGTTAATGGTTGCGTATGTAACTGCATCTTGTCCTAACTGCCCGCCACCGGGTCCGCCCCATGAGCAGTTGATAATATCGCAGCCATGATCAGCAGCATAAACTATTCCTTCGTAACCGGCATCTATGGTTGTGGTAGCCGTTGAACTGGCGGCTTTAACAGGCAAAAATCTTGTGTAGAAGCCGGGGCTTGCCACACCGGTTGCATTATCTGTTACCGCAGCTGCACAACCCGATACATGCGAGCCGTGGTTTGACATATCAACCATTGGGTTATTGTCATTCATACTTACATCCCAACCACGGTAGTTATCAGTATAACCATCGCTATCGTCATCAGTTCCATTAATGGGGTCGTTGTAATTTAGCTGAACGTTTGCTTCCAGGTCAGGGTGATTCCAGTCAGTACCCGAATCAACAATACCAATTACAATATTTGTATCCCCTTTTGAAATATCCCAGGCATTATATGCCTGTATTTTTGTTAAAAAATACTGCTGACCTATGCTTGGGTCATTGGGAGTGTAAAAGGACTTATGTGTGTATTTTGGTTCGTCATACTCAAAACATGCCGGTGGCAAGCAAAGCATTAATAGCCTTTTCAATGTTGGGGATTGAGGAAAATTTTAACTGTGCAATTAATGATAGATCAACTAATTTTTCTCCTCTTGCATTTACTGTGGCGGTTGGTTCCTTATGTACCGGAAAAAGTTTGGTTAACGAATAAGCTCCAATGCCTGTAGCAATATTATTTAAGGCTTTGTTTTGATTGCTTGCAGCAAACATTGCCTGCCTGAATTCGGGCTTAAACTTTACAACAATTGTGTTGGGTTGATAATCGGCAGTTGTAACATTTGCCGGCAGCCTGAATGTTTTATTACCTGCATGTGCAATGGCGTTGGTAAAAGAAAAACATAAAGCAAGCGCAATAACTGAGTTAATTTTTTTAATCATTTTTTGATGTAGGGTTAGAGAAATATTTTAATGGAACGCGAATATATTACTTCGCCCTACATTGGCAATGCCGGTTTAATAAGTGGGCAAGAGGTTGGTTACCCGAGGCTATGCGCTTTTGCAATGACTATTATTTTACTCCCTTTCCTCCTGTGAACTTATGGCATACCAATCTATTTTCCGGGTTAGGTACATGATAGTAGCCAAAATAATAAACAAGCCAATACTGCCAAGCAGCAAGGCATAATCTTCTAACTGAAGCAATGAATAAAAGAAGCCATATAACAACGCAAGCATGCCACTGAAAACAGCAGTTAGTTTTACATTGCGGAAAATATACCATGCGTAAAAAAGTAATTAACGTAAGTATGCTTACGCAACCAATAAGGTATGCACTATTGAATTTTAAATGCTCTGAAATGGAAAGTAACAACACATAAAACAAACAAACGGCAAAGCCCACAAGCAAATACTGTATGGCATGTATACGTTTGCGGTTAAGCACTTCTACAAAAAAGAAAGTAAGAAAAGTAATGATGATAAACATGAGGCAATATTTTACTGAGCGTGTTGTTTTCTGGTACTCATCTATGGGCAATAACAATCTAACACCAAAAGCAGCGTAGTTTTCATCAGAGTAATTATTTCCGTCAGCATCAGAATAATTACCACCAATAAATGCACCCAAGCCCTGTTGAGGATAATTTCTGTTCAGTTGTGTCATTTTCCAGTTTGCTGTAAACCCCTTTTCATTTATGGTTCTACTGTCAGGGAGTTTATATCCTTCAAAACTTGGGCTTTGCCATGTAGAGTTTAGTGTAACATTGGTTTCTTTTCCAAATGGTAAGAATTTAATGTTACTGCTGCCATTGAGGTTAAGTGTAAAACCAAAATCGTATTTGTTTTCTTTTTTAAGATTAACAGGGAAACTCACTCCGGATCTAAAAATTTCATGTGTAACTATTCCGGGGTTAAAAGCATAAACAGTATCGTTCAGTTTAAAATCAATATTCTCTTTAATGCCCTTCATATCTGTTATGCCAATGGATATAAAGGCATCTTTAAAAATAAAATCGCTTTCGGGAATATTAAGCGGATCGAGATTAGGAAAACTGAACGAGCCTTTACCTGCAGCACAGAATTGTAAAGCACCACTACATAAATGCCGCGGTAACGTTTTTCTGGAGTAAGTGTGCCGTTTATGTTTAAATCATCGGGTAAAAAATGTGCATAGCGGGTGCTAATATAAGTTTTGCCTTTGTCATCAGTTTCTCTAAATACGTACGGAATGGTTAGCACTGGCCCACCTATGGTTTGTGAATTGCCCCATTTAGAACTTACTTCATTAATTGCCTCATCTCTTATGTTTTCGCGCTCGTAAATAAGTGACTGAATCATGCTTGATGGAATAAGGAGCAGAAGAATTAAAATTCCAATAGAAATAAGTTTTAAAGTGATTGACCTGCGAGCCCATGCGTTTAGTTTTTCAAAAAAGGAAGGTTTACTATCCATAGTTAATTTTATTTTTTAAGAAACGAAGTTAACAGTGTTTTGGTATTTTCAATTTGGTTAATAACAGTTAATCAATTTACAAGTAAATGGAGCCGGTGGGATTTAGTTCGCACTTTATAAATCTATTTTGGTTGCTCATGAATCCCTCCTTATAAATTCTTTTACACCATTATGCTAATTGGTTATTGCCAACTGCTTTTCTTTTACAGTGGAGCCGGTGGGATTTAGTTCGCACTTTATAAATCTATTTTGGTTGCTCATGAATCCCTCCTTATAAATTCTTTTACATTATTCTGCTAATTGGTTATTGCCAACTGCTTTTCTTTTACAGTGGAGCCGGTGGGATTTAGTTCGCACTTTGTAAATCTATTTTGGTTGCTCATGAATCCCACCTTTTAAATTCTTTTACATTATTCTGCTAATTGGCAATAACTAATATGCCTTTTTTCTTTTTGTGGAGCCGGTGGGATTTGAACCCACGTGCAGACATGCAATACCTGCGCTTTCTACATGTTTAGCATTTACTTAATTGTCGGGATAACCTGTGGTAAAATGCCCTCCGCGATTATCCTTATTTCCTTTATCTTATTACTGCACCGGAACCTTGCAATAACCAGTCTGAAATGATGATACCCAGCGTTACAACAAAACAGACAGTTGTTATAACAGGGTAGCTTGTCCGGCTCCTACCTGAGGAGCGGGATTAGGCAATCCGCCTTGGGCGGATTAAGCTGCAAGCGCGTAAGATGTTTCGCCATTTAAGCGATTGAGAATTGATATTAAGGTGCCACTTTCACAATGCACCACATGCTTACACAGTTATTTATCACGCTGTCGAAACCTGGCGGCCCCATATTTGTGTTCAATAACTTTTTTCAATGAACGATTGCGCAAAAGTAATGTTTAGGAATTGTTTTTTTGATGATGTATGAGAAGGCTTCAATAGCAAGATGCAGTCCGCAAGAGTTCGAAACCTGATTTACGAAATAAGAACAAGCAAAAGTTTATTTATGAAATTGAAAACTGATTTAGTTTTTTCTTTATTCCACTTTTGTCTTGAAACAAAAGTGGAGCAAAAGTTCAAGCCAAAATGCCAACCTTCAATTGATTTTTGCGCACTTGCTCACGACTCTATTGCCAATCAATTGAGGGTTCGCACCATTTTGGCAGAAGCCACTGCACTCGAAAAGTGTTTTGCTGCCGCACCTTTCTAAAACATTATGTTTTAGGGTTTCGAACACATGGATATAGAACTCCAACTTAATTAAATAACTTTGCTCTCTCAATAAACACATATTTTTAAATGACAATTACCAAAGAAAAAGTATTAGAAGCTTTAGGTTATGTGATGGAACCCGATCTTAAAAAAGATTTGGTTACATTAAACATGATTAAAGATATAGAGATAAATGACAAGCATGTAACTTTTACAGTTGTGTTAACTACTCCTGCCTGCCCCCTAAAAGCAGAAATAGAACGCGCCTGTATTAATGCCATTGTACATTTTGTGGATAAAGATGCACTGGTAACTGTAAACATGACTGCCAATGTTACCACAGTGCGCTCGGGTGAGGATGTTTTAAAAAACGTACGAAACATTGTTGCCATAGCATCGGGCAAAGGCGGAGTGGGCAAAAGCACTGTGGCGGCTAACCTTGCCGTTGCACTGGCAGGCATGGGCGCAAAGGTGGGATTGATTGATGCTGATATTTTCGGGCCATCGGTGCCTATTATGTTTGGTGCCGAATACAAAAGACCTTTTATAGAAGAAAAAAACGGCAAGCAATATATGCTGCCTGTAGAGAGGCATGGCGTTAAACTTTTATCCATTGGCTTTTTAGCCGACCCCGATCAAGCCATTGTATGGCGCGGACCTATAGCATCAAAAGCATTAAAGCAATTAATTGGTGATGCATGGTGGGGTGAGTTAGATTATTTGCTGATTGACCTGCCTCCCGGCACAAGCGATATTCACCTTACACTTCGTATCGGCAGTTCCGTTAACAGGGGCTATTGTGGTTACCACACCACAAAATGTAGCACTTGCCGATGCCCGCAAAGGCATTAGTATGTTTAAATGCAAGCATTAACGTGCCTGTACTGGGGTTGGTAGAAAACATGGCATGGTTTACTCCGGCTGAATTGCCTAACAATAACTATTATATTTTTGGTAAGGATGGCGGCAAAAAAATTAGCAGACGAAGCGGTGTTCCTTTAGGGGCAAATTCCATTGGTGCAGGCAGGTGTGCGATGGTGGCGATGCAGGTATGCCGGTAGCGTTAGATGATAAATCGGCAGTAGGAATGGCTTTTGATAAACTGGCGCAAAGTGTGGCTCAGCAAATTGCCATACGCAATGCAGAGCAACCGGCTACACAAAAAGCTGCTGCTGCGGGTTTTTAAAGCAGGCAGGCAAAACGCTAACCTTTGCTCTTTGTATGAGAGGGGTGTTACTGGCAACAAATAAATTGCATTATTGTAAAACAAGGTGTTATTTTTACTCATCAAAAAGCAAATGCCATGAAAAAACCTACGTATACCCTTACAGTTATATTTCTACTAAGCATACTTTTTACCAATGCCCAAAACTACCGCTGGGCGCATGGCTTTGGCACACCCAATGGCGACAGCCAGGGCACCAGCATAGCTACCGATGCCAATGGTAATGTATATGTAGCAGGCACATGCGCGATACTATTGACTTTGACCCCGGACTTGATACAGCTAACATTGCCCCGGGTGGTTTTATAGCCAAGTACGATAGCACCGGTTTATTCCAATGGGCTATTAGAACAGCCTACAACAGCTATGGCACACTTAGCATTGCCGTAAATGCCACCGGGGTATATGCTACCGGTTGCTTTAACGGCACGTTTGATTTTGACCCATCACCGGCAGTGGTAAACCTTACAGCAAACTGGGCTGATATTTTTTTAGCTAAATACGATTTAAATGGAAATTATTTATGGGCTAAAAATATGGGAGGGGCTAATGTGAATGCTTCAAAAAGTATTGCTTTGGACAACTATGGTAATTGCTATATAACAGGTTTTTTTAGAGATTCCACAGACTTTAATCCAGACCTTGGGATAAACAGCTTAATATCTAATGGCAATGCCGATGCTTTTTTTGCAAAATATGACAGTAATGGAACTTATGTTTGGGCACATTCTGTTGGCGATACATCATATGCATCGGGCACGACTATAGCTTTAAATAAAACAGAAAACGTTTTTTATGTTGGCGGTTATTTTAATGGCTCTCCTGATTTTGACCCAGGCATTGGTTCAACAATCAACTGTAACCTCGTCTAATGTTGATGATTTTCACGCAAAGTACGATACAAGTGAAAATTTTATTTGGGCGGGAGCAATATCAAAGTTCTTTCACTGGTGGTAACTTAATTAGTGAGATTCAGGTTTATACCAACCCTAATTTCAGTACTGAATACTTAATTGTTACAGGAAGTTTTAGAAATATTACTGATTTTGATTTAACTACTGGTATAAATAATTTTTCTTCAGCTGGAACAAGCCAAGATTTGTATATTGCAAAGTATGATCAATCTGGTAATTTATTTCTCTGAGAACTCTAACAGCCTGGTACTTCAAGTGGACCACGTGGCATAAGCTTTCAAATTGATAGCGTTGGTTCCATATACTTAACTGGTACATATTATGGAACTACTGATTTTGACCCTGCCTCTAACCTCGTAAATTTATCGTCAAATGGTAACTCAGATATATTTTTTGCTAAGTATGATAGTTCAGGGGCTTATTTGTGGGTAAAAGGAATAGGAGGTACCTATATGGATCAACCTTCTAAAATTGCTCTTGACAAAGCCAACAATCAATATTTAACTGGATTTTTTACTGGCAGTATGGATGCCGACCCCGGTAGTGGTGTTGCAACTCTTTTTCCTGCAACAGGCGAAAATATTTTTATTGCAAAGTATGACAATTCATTAACCAACATTCATTCTTTTAGTTCGCAAAACAACAGCAGCAACTTGTTAGTTTACCCCAATCCTGCTTCATCATACATTACACTTGGAGCAAACCTTCCTTTTCAAAAATTCAATTACTCAATTTGCGATTTAAGTGCAGGATGGTTTTAACTCGAAAAGATGCCGTGAACAAAACACTAAATATTTCAATGTTAAGCCCCGGTGCTTACATTATTAACATACAAACCACAAAACAAAACCTTTATGGCGAGTTCATAAAACTGTTGCTAAAAATTTATTTTGCTTTAGTTAACCAAAAATTAAATATCATGAAACATCTGCTTACCATCCTCCTTACAACGCTTACTATAACCTCTATCCAAGCTCAAAACTACCGCTGGGCGCATGGTTTTGCACACCCAATTGCGATAGCCGCACACCAGCTTACCTACCGATGCCAATGGTAATGTATATGTTGCAGGCACACATGCCGATACTATTGACTTTGACCCCGGGCTTGATACAGTTAACATTACCCGGTGGTTTTATAGCTAAGTACGATAGCACCGGTTTATTCCAATGGGCTGTGCGCACAGCCTACAACAGCTACAACACCCTTAGCATTACTGTAAATGCCACCGGGTATATGCTACCGGTTGCTTTAACGGCACGTTTGATTTTGACCATCACCTGCTGTAGTAAACCTTACAGCAAACTGGGCTGATATTTTTTTAATAAAGTTTGATTTAAACGGGAAACTTTGTGTGGTTAAGCAAATGGGGGGACCTGATACGGATGCACCAAATAGCATTGCAATTGATAATTTTGGTAATAGCTACATTACAGGATATTTTAAAGATACTATTGCAGATTTTGACCCAGGCACTGGCATTGCTAACGTTATAGCCCATGGGGTTTATAATATTTTTTGTGCAAAGTATGATATTAACGGTAATTATCAGTGGGCGTTTGGTTTTGGAGAAGGTACTTTTTTTAATTCAGGAGGTAGTATTGCTGTTGACCTAACTGGCATTGTTGTTTCGGGCTCTTTTACAGATACTTTAGATTTTGATCCTAATCTTGGGAACTTCATTACTTTATCCAACTAACGGAGGAATGTTTTTGCCAAATATGATATTAATGGCAATTATATATGGGCGTTTGGTATTAATGCTTCTTGTAGTTCTGTAGCTATAGAAAAAAACTACATCTAATTTAATTATTACCGGAGGTTTTGGAGGAACAGTAGATTTTGACCATGGAACAGCAACGGCAAATTATACTGCCTCTCCAATTGGAAGTTTTTATTTCGCCAAATATGATATGAACGGTAATTTTTTTGTTAATAAACAAATCAATGGGATTTCAGGAGGTAGTGGGTCTAAAATTAAAAAGATTACTGTTGATCTTTCCGGCAACATTCTTTTAACTGGAGGGTTTTCAGGTTCAGCTGATTTTGACCCAGGTATAGGAATAGTATCTCTTACAGCTGCAGCAAATTTAACAGACATTTTTCTTGCAAAATATGATAATGCAGGTAATTATTTAGAAGCAATGTCTATTGGAGGCGTGTATTCCGATCAGTCTAACTCAATTGCTATTGACTCGTTAGGGAACCATTACATCACAGGCTTTTTTACTAATGCAGTAGATTTTGATCCGGGACCTGGTAATGCTACTTTGTTTCCTGCAACTGCTGAGAATATTTTTATTGCAAAGTATGACAATTCATTAACCAACATTCATTCTTTTAGCCCGCAAAACAAAAGCAGCAACTTGTTAGTTTATCCCAATCCTGCTTCATCATACATTACACTTGGAGCAAACCTTCCTTTTCAAAAATTTAATTACTCAATTTGCGATTTAAGTGGCAGGATGGTTTTAACTCGAAAAGATGCTATGAACAAAACACTAAATATTTCAATGTTAAGCCCTGGTGCTTACACCATTAACATACAAACCACAAAACAAAACCTTTATGGCGAGTTCATAAAACTGTTGTAAAAATTTATTTTGCTTTTACTTAACCAAAATTAAATATCATGAAACACCTGCTTACCATCCTCCTTACAACGCTTACATTAACCGCCCAAGCACAAAGCTACCTATGGTCTCATGGTTCTGGTGGCACTTTCCGGCTGCAACGGGTACAGGTTCAGCTATAGCAACTGATGTTTTGGGTAATGTTTATTTCTTAGGTAGTTTTAGTGATAGCGTTGATTTTGACAGTAGCCCTTCTTCAACAATTTTAGTTTCTAATCCAATAGGGAGTGACTTGTATATTTCTAAATATGATAGCAGTTCAAACCTGATTTGGGCAAAGCAAATTACAGGATTAGGAAGTTGCTATGGAACTGAAATAATGGTTGAAGGGGATCATTTGTGTATTTCAGGTTATTTTTCCGGCTCATTTGATTTTGACCCAACTGTGAATGATTCTGTTATTACTTCCAATGGGATTGATGTGTTCATTGCTAAATATGACACTATTGGCAATTTTAAATGGGTAAGAAGTATTGGAGGACCTACTAACAGCGACAAAGCAAACGGGTTAGCAGTGGACAGTCTTTGCAATTTTTATGTAACAGGTGTTTTTGAAGGAACTGTTGATTTTAATCCAGATACAAATATTAATAATTTATCCCCCATAAGCAGTACTGGCAGAGATTTATTTGTAGCAAAATATGATAGTTCAGGAAATTATGTTTGGGCTTTTAATATCAATAGTACATATGGTGCAGTGGGACGCGGTTTAATAACTGATGTATCGGGTATTATTGTGACGGCCTTTTACCGACACTGCCGATTTTGATCCCGGTGGAGGAGTTGTAAACCTTATCTGTCATGTTGGTGGTGCTGATAGCTTTTTCGCTAAGTATGATTTTAATGGAAATTATCAATGGGCACACAATATGAATATAAATGTATCCGATATTTCAAACAATAATATTGGCAGTAATTTATTTTATTTATGTGGTAATTTTTCGGAACAAATGATTTTAATCTCGGCGCGGCTAACGCAAATATCACTTCAACGGCACTAACGATTTATTTTTGCATGTTATGATGGTAGCGGTAATTACATTTTAGCTAAAGGTAGTGGAGATTCGCTGCCTTATGAATTTGCGCGATCAATAACAACTGATAACATAAACAACATTTACATAACAGGCGAATTTAGAACTAATATTGATCTTGACCCAGGAATTGGTATAGCCAACTTTAACTCAATCGGAGGCTCACTTGATAAAGATATATTTTTTGCAAAGTACGATGCAAACGGAAATTACTTATTTGGAAACTCAATAGGAAGTGTTTATGAAGACGAAGGAGATTTTATTGCAATTGATAAAAACGGAGCAATTTATATAACCGGTTTTTATACAGGAGTAATGGATTGTGATCCCAATAATGGTGTTGCAAATGTTTATCCATCATCATCACCCAATTTTTTCTATGCTAAATATTCTAATATAATAACAAATGTTGAAAATATATCCAATCCACAGGACTATGAATTTACTGCTTATCCAAACCCAACGATAGATTTTTTAAATTTACATATCATGCAAAACTGCACTAATTGTTTTTATACCCTACAGTTCATTGATATTAGTGGCAAGGTTGTATTTCAAAATACATATAATAAAGAAGACATCTCAATTAACATCGAAAATCTTACTTCAGGTACATATTTAATAACTATAAACTCCACGAGTCTTTCTATGTCAAAAATTTTTATAAAAAAATAATCATATAAATCTACTCATCATTAAAACTCTTTAAAATGAAAAATCTTAATCTACTCATACTTATTTTGTTTTTCATTCCCAAGCAGGGAATATCTCAGGCTAATTGCAGTAACTGTAATATACCATGTACTGGAAATGCAAATAATTGTTGTGTATCAACCGCACAGCATCTTTACGATGCGCTTACAATACCCGGCAATCTTGATCCCAGCGGAGCGACAGTAAACATCTGCGGCATCATCAACCTTGGTGACCTGGTACCCTTAATTAGTGCCCAACCGGATATTTTTCCGTTAGTAGTACCTCCCTGTGTGACTCTACAGGGGGACTACTCGTTCTACAACTACAACAGAGGCGGCACCACCATAAACTTTCCGTTTCTATACCAAGGCGGTTTAAAGTGCGGGCATCAGCAGTTTGCCAATGTAAATGATATGCCACCCGGTGGTGATAATAATGGCGATGAGCCTATTGCAGATGACGAGCAAATGGCGCATAAAAATAACAGCAACTCATCACCACCTCCGCCTCGTAAACCAAAACCCGTTACCACCCCTCCAATAGATTTTACCATTAAACCCAACCCATCTGCCCTTGGCATCACGCTAACAGGTTCCATCCAAAATTTGCCTGCCAATCAATCTTACCAGGTAAGCATTTACACGCCTGAGGGTACGCTTGCATACTTAGGCAATGGTTATACATCAGAATTTACCATTAGCAAAACATTGCCCGCAGGAGTTTATTATGTAAAAGTATGGGGCAAGGGCTTTAGTAATTATAAACGTATAGTGGTGGTGGGGTAACTAAGAGAGCAAGAGATAAAAGAATTAATTCAAAAGAATAAAGTTTTGGGTTTTGGGGGTGGAGTCCGTTTAGCCCTCTGCATTACATAACATTGATCAAAACATCATCATGTTTAGTGCTCTGCATTACATAACATTGATCAAAACATCATCATGTTTAGCGCTCTGCATTACATAACATTGATCAAAACATCATCATGTTTAGTGCTCAGCATTACATAACATTGATCAAAACATCAACATGTGTAGTGCGCAGCATGACATAAAATTGGTCAAAACATCATCATGTTTAGTGCTCTGCATGATATAACATTGATCAAAACATCATCATGTTTAGTGCTCTGCATGATATAACATTGATCAAAACATCATCATGTTTAGCGCTCTGCATGATCATACATTGCTCAATGTAAGTCATAAAATTGTGACAGATTAGCCATGCCTTCTGTAAGGTTTTGCGAGGTTTGGTATGCAAAACAGGTATGATGAGCCAAAAACGATACAAATTTTTAAATTTCTTACAAAGGTTACGCTTGCGGCAAAATTCCTTGTTACTGAGTATTAACAGAGTATGGGGCATACGTTGTAAAGCAGTTTTTTTTGCTGTTTTGTAAGCAAAACCATCATTTTAAGGTTGATTTCTTACAAAAGAAAGATTATATGCCCAGCGAGCAAACTTTGCCAACTTTAGTGAGTTTAACTTGACTGCAGCTTCGGGCACAAACGATGGAGTTGAGCCTATAAAAAATGCTGCAGAAAGGAGTTTAGAGCAAATGAAAAAGTAAAATTGATTACGGTCGCTTAACAGCGGCAAAATTAGTTGAGAGAGCGCAGGTGGTATCAGAAGGGTTAAAGGATAATGACAATTTCCGGCATTACCAATAACCTTAGATGCAATAAATGCTAAAACGCAGCAAACGCTGCAGGCAGCAATTAATGCAGAAAACAACGACAGGGAAATGCTTGCCATTTTAAGGCAGGAAAAACTGGAGTTGGCTGATATGCTACGCACCACAGCCGAGTATGTAAATACTACTGCTGCCGGTGACGAAGCAAAGTTATTATCAAGTGGATTTGTAATAACTAAAACACCCGAAAAGCATCACTTACCCGGTTCTATTGAAAAGATTGCAGCAAAGTTTACAAACCTGCCTCAATCTATAGAGTTGCAATGGAGCCGCAGTAAAAACGCCAGCTACTACCAGGTTTACATTAGTGCCGATAGCGGCATTACTTGGACCCTGCAAAGTTCAGTATTTGGTCGTAAGTTAATGCTTAATGCACTTGTTAGTGGCACACGTTACCAGCTTAAGGTAATACCCGTCAACAAAGCAGGTAAAGGCGAGGCAAGCGATGTGGCATCACAGATAGCTGCATAACACTTTTACACACCGGCATATTGTTGCCGTGAGCAGTTTTGCAAGATTAGAAAGGACTTGCAAGCCTGCATCAAAAAACAACCAACCACCCTACGCTCAAAGTTTGTTAGGGTGGTTTTTTATTTTATTCGTACAAAGTACCAAAAGAAAAAATGAGGCTTGGATGGGCTTAAACCCTACCCCCGAAATCCAAACACCGAACTCCGTACTAAATACCTTGTTAGAAAAACAACACAATCCCTAAAAACCTTTTTGCGGATTTGTTTTCTTTGGCGCTTTCAATTTTAATTTCACTTTTTATTGTTAATGGAAACGGTTGCTGAGTCAGTACAAGCACCAACGGAAAAAAATTTCCGGGTGTAGTACATAATTATAAAAAAGAGGGAAACAAGTTTTTCTTTCACTCTGAAAATTGCCTGCTTAATGTATGGGTTATTACCGATGCAGTTATTCGTATCAGGTATGCACAGGAGTTTTTTCAAAAGGATTTTTCGTACGCATTAAAACCCGGTTTAAAAGAACAATGCCGTCACCTTGGTTTTATTGAAAAAGAAGAAACGTTTGAAATAATTACCGCCAGCGTTATATGCATCATCAACAAAAAATCGTTACGCATAGTTGTTACCGATTTGCAGAATAATGTAATAACCGAAGATGCAAGCGGCTACCACTGGGAGCCTAACCCGGGCTATGGAGGCAACTACGTTTATTGCAGCAAAAAAATATCACCTAACGAATGTTTTTTTGGACTTGGCGATAAGCCTGCAAGCCTTAACCTGCGTGGCAAACGCTTTTTAAACTGGGGAACCGACACTTACGGATTTGCAAAGGAGCAGGATCCGCTGTATAGAACCATTCCGTTTTATTACGGTATGCACAATGGCACTGCTTACGGAATTTTTTTTGACAACAGCTTTCAATCTTTTTTTGATTTTGGAAAAGAATCGCCCGATGTAATGAGCTTTTGGGCTGAAGGCGGTGAAATGAATTATTATTTTATTGCCGGCCCGCAACTGATAGAGGTTGCACAAAACTATGCCTACCTTACGGGCACTGCCGAAATGCCTCCCAAATGGGCTTTGGGTTACCAGCAAAGTAAATGGAGCTATTACCCCGAAGATAAAGTTTGGGAACTTGCGCATACGTTCAGGGATAAGGCAATACCATGCGATGTAATTCATTTGGATATTGATTACATGGATGGCTTCAGGTGTTTTACATGGGATAAAACGCGCTTCCCCGATCCGGCACGCATGATAAATGAATTGCGCAAGCTGGGATTTAAAATTATTACCATACTTGATCCGGGTATTAAGGTTGACAATAAGTACTGGGTGTTTAACGAAGCGTTAGAGAAAGGCTACTTCTGCAAAAGGCAAGATGGCGATTACATGCGCGGCAAGGTATGGCCTGGCGATTGTTTCTTTCCTGACTTTACCAACCCCGAAGTGCGTAAATGGTGGGGTGGTTTATACAAAGAATTGATTGAGCAAAACGTTGCCGGATTTTGGAACGATATGAATGAGCCCGCTGTGTTTGAAACAGGAACTTTTCCTGATGACGTGAGGCACGATTATGACGGGCAGCAGGTAAGCCATCGTAAGGCTCACAACGTGTATGGAATGCAAATGGCGCGCGCCACACACGAAGGTGTAAAAAATCTGAGAAAAGAATTACGTCCTTTTGTGCTCACGCGTTCAGGATACAGTGGTGTGCAACGCTATGGTGCAATTTGGACTGGCGATAACGTAGCCTCGTGGGAACACTTGTGGGTTGCCAATATGCAATGCCAGCGCATGAGCATTAGCGGTGTTTCTTTTGTAGGCACAGATATTGGCGGTTTTATTGGCGAGCCCGATGGAGAATTGTTTGTGCGCTTTATTCAAATGGCAATATTCCATCCGTTTTTCAGAGGGCACAGCAGCAGCGATCAGGGCGATAAAGAACCCTGGGCTTTTGGCGCTGCTTACGAGGCATTGATAAGGCGTGCTATTGAAATGCGTTATGAATTTCTGCCTTACATCTACACCACCTTCTGGCAATATGTAATGAAAGGAACGCCAATGATAAAGCCGTTGGTTTTTCTTTCGCAAAACGATCCGCAAACATGGTTGCGCGAAGAAGAATTTGGTTTTGGCGATCAGTTGCTCATTTGCCCTATTAAAGAACAGGCATCAACAGGCAGAATAGTTTATTTACCCAAAGGCAACTGGTATAATTTCTATACCGATAAACTTTACAAAGGCGAACACGAGGTTTATACCGATGCACCTTTAGATCGTTTTCCACTTTATGTAAAAGAAGGAGCGGTAATTCCGTTGCAACCTGTAATGCAATATACCGATGAGTTTCCGGTGCGTCAAATAACATTGCATGTATATTATTCTGTAAACAGAAATGTAAGTTATTTTTATGAAGATGATGGCGATAATTATACCTACACACAGGGAAATTTTTCTGTAAGACGTTATACCGTTTTTGGCAACCGCAAGCAAATGCGCATTGTGCAGGAGCTGTTTGGCACTTTTAAAAGTAACTATGAGGATTTCCGCATTATTATACACGGTTTGCCTTTTAAACCCTCTGAATTTATTATTGACGGCACACCGGTAAAACTCCCCAAACGCTTGCGCGATAAAACACTTACCATTACGGTAAATAAATCTTTTAGCCGCATACAAATTATGTAAGGAGTTAGCTGATACGTATAATTATACAATTAATTTTTAAAGCACTATTATTATAACGTATTTTTTAAAAACACAGATTTACAGATTTAAAAAATAATTAAAGCGCTTTGCTCTTAAATTTTCACATATTGCCATCTGCGAAGCAGCATTTGTGAAAATTGATTTTGCGATTTTTTTTAAATCTGTAAATCTGTGTTTAAACATCTTAAATAAGTTCTATCCCAACCTCTTTCATGTTTGATAAATCAGGAAAAAACACTATTGACCATCAGTTTGTAAATTAATTTAGTGTCGTTTTAATTTTGTTTGTATTCTGTTATTTTCAAGGCTTATTCACTATTTATTATGCACCTTTGTGTAATACAATTTTAATTTGTTAGTGTAATGATGTCGTATTTAAGAGTTTTGTTTTTGGTGTTGCTCGGTGTTTTTGCGTCTTTTTCTAATGTAAACGCTCAGGGCATGACCAATTTAGATATAGCCCGCCAGTACGAAAGCACCGGTGAGTTTGATAAAGCAGTTGTTTATTACGAAAAGCAATATGCCATTGATCCGTTTAATACTTACGAGCCTTATCACAGGCGGTGCGCGTTACGCTGTTGACCTTGGTAAAATTTATGATAAAAAGGACGAACCCGATAAAGCAAAAAAGCAATACGATGCTGCTTTAAAAATGCTTTTGCCTGATGTGGGAGATATTATAAATACTGCCAATGCTTTTTACCAGGCGCAAAAAATTGATTATGCCATAGAAACTTATTTGACAGGGCGCAGAATAATGAATGGCTCTTATCCTTTTGGTTTTGAGTTGGCAGAAATGTATTCGCAAAAAGGCGATGCCCAAAAAATGATTGATGAGTACATGGATATGATGGCTTACAACCCACAGTATGTTGCCAATGTGCAAGCCATTATGCAAAATAAAATTGTAAACGATTTATCCGGAACGCTTAGTGATCAGTTAAGAACCGTATTGCTCCGAAAAATACAACGTAGCCCCAACGAACTTTCATATCCTGAGTTTTTGTATTGGTTGTTTTTACAGGAAAAAGATTTTGAATCGGCATTGGTGCAGGCAAAGTCTCTCGATAAAAAAACAACTAACGATGGCAGCCGCGTTTTCTCACTTGTGCAAATTTGTGTTTCAAACAAAGCATGGTCTGTTGCCGAAAGTTGTTTTAAATACATAACCGAAAAAGATAAGAATGGTGCATTGTATGTGCAGGCAAAAGTTGAAATGGTAAATGCCATGAGCGAAAGAATAATAAGTGGCTTGTATTCAAAAGAAGATTTAACTGCGCTGGATAATAATTTCACTTCAACCTTAAATGAGTTGGGTACTGATTGGCGCACTGCTAACTTGCTAAAATCTTACGCACACTTTAATGCATTTTATTTTGATAAGGTAGATAAGGCAGTAACACAACTTGAAGAAGTAATTGCATTACCAAACGTAAAACCTGAGTTTATTGCCGATTGCAAATTAGAACTTGGCGATATACTTATTTTAAAAAATGAGTTGTGGGATGCATCGCTTTATTACTCGCAGGTTGATAAAGATTTTAAACAAGATGCTATTGGGAGGGAAGCTAAGTTTCGGAATGCACGCTTGTCTTATTTTTTAGGTGAGTTTGATTGGGCTGCTGCGCAATTGGGCGTACTAAAACAAGCCACCTCCCAATTAATTAGCAACGATGCCATGTCGTTAGGTTTATTAATAACCGATAACGTAGGCGAAGACAGCATTACCGAACCGCTAAGAATTTACTCGCGTGCCGAATTACTTTCTTATCAGCATAAATACACCAATGCGCTTACAACATTAGATTCTGTTTTAGTGCAATTTCCCGGCAGAAGAATTACAGATGATGTATGGTTTAAAAAAGCGACTATCTATAAAGTCCAAAGAAACTTTACCGAATCAATAACCTGGTTGCAAAAAATAGTTGACAGCTACCCTGATGATGTATTGGCTGATGATGCCATATTTGAAATGGCAACACTTACCGAAACAGCCTTAAACGACAAACCCAAAGCTATGGAGCTTGACGAAAAACTAATTCAAAAGTATCCGGGCAGTTGGTTTGTGGCTGATGCCAGAAAAAAATTCAGAACGTTGAGAGGTGATAAAATAAATTGATAAAATCTTAGTGTTACTTCCTGTTCTTAGTGCCTTAGTGGTAAACAAGAGTATAACTACGGCACATCAATCACCTTATGCGTCTGCAATCCTATTCGCCATTGCTGATTTTGTTTTACGTAATCAATCATCAAAGGCATTACCTTTTTAAACGAATCAAATTCAGGTTGTAAAAAAAGTTTGCATTCCTTCTTAGTTAAAGCTGCATTCTCCTCTGCCCATTTAAAATCACTTTTATTAAACACCACCACTTTTAACTCATCAGCATTAGCCAAGTTTTCTTCTAATGGTTTCTTAAACTTTTTAGGCGATAAACATATCCAGTCAAAGTTGCCTTTGATGGGATAAGCACCCGATGTTTCTAACCAAACAGTAAAACCGTTTAATTTTAGGAGTGAAGTTATCTTAGTTAAATCGTACATGCAAGGCTCACCACCTGTTACCACAATATTTTCTGCATTACATTTTTTGCTTCAGAAAGTAAATCTTCCAAATGCATTAACGTATGCTTACCCGAATCCCAGCTTTCCTTTACATCGCACCACACACAGCCCACATCACATCCTGCAAGCCTTATAAAAAATGCAGCCTTGCCAGTGTTGTAACCTTCGCCCTGTATGGTATAAAAATGTTCCATTACAGGTAGTTTTGTAAATGCTGTGGTCATTGGTGGAGTGCAAATTAAGCGAAGTTTTTATTTCCCTAAGTTTGCATCAGAAACATTATTACTAATGAACATCAAAATCGGTTTTTCTCCATGCCCCAACGATACCTTTATGTTTAATGCTTTGGTAAACGGGAAGCTAAATACACAAGGTTTTGAGTTTACTCCCGTAATTGCCGATGTTGAAGCGCTAAACAAAATGGCGCTTAATGGAGAACTTGATGTAACCAAGCTAAGTTTAAATGCTTTTGCGTTTGCTGCACAGCATTATCAAATACTAAACGCTGGCAGTGCGTTAGGTTACAACTGTGGCCCGCTATTGGTTTCTAAAATAAATTTACGGTTGATGATATTGCTCATCTTAAAATTGCCATACCCGGAAAATATACCACAGCCAATTTGCTGCTCACCATTTTTTATCCTGAAGTACGCAATACAATAGAAATGATTTTTTCTGATATAGAAAATGCAGTGATAACAGGAAACGCTGATGCAGGATTATTGATACACGAAAACCGGTTTACTTACGAGCAACAAGGGTTGTATAAAATATTGGATTTAGGCGAGGAATGGTATATGCAAACACACAAACCATTGCCGCTGGGGTGTATTGCTGTTAAACAATCGCTCCATTCAGAAGTAAAACATACCATTGATAAACTTATTTCCCAAAGTGTTAATTACGCTTTTGAAAATAAAAATCAAACCATGCCTTATGTAAAACAACATGCACAGGAAATGGATGAACAGGTAATGATGCAGCACATTAATTTGTACGTTACCAATGCATCAGTTAATATGGGTGATGACGGAAAAGCCACCATTGAGTATTTATTGCAAAAAGGTTTTGAAGCAAAACTTTTACCACAGGTAAACAACATATTTTTACAAAATAAAGTAACTGTTTAATAAATGATAGTAGTAACAGGCGCAGCCGGATTTATTGGGAGTTGTTTAGTTGCAAAACTAAACGAAGAAGGTTTTAATGATTTAATTCTGGTTGATGATTTCAGTCATACAGAAAAGGATAAAAATCTTTCAGGAAAAAAGTTTACTGCCAAAGTGGAGCGTAAAGATTTTGTTAATTGGCTTGACAACAATCACCGGTTAACCCAATTTATTTTTCACATTGGTGCCCGCACCGACACAACAGAATTTAACAAACAAATTTTTGATGAACTGAATGTAAGCTACTCACAGGCTGTATGGATGAAATGCGTTGAGTACGGTTTGCCTTTGGTATATGCATCCAGCGCGGCTACTTATGGCAACGGGGAGTTTGGTTATAAAGATGATCATGAGTTGTCATTTAAACTAAAGCCTCTTAATCCCTATGGCGAATCAAAAAACGAGTTTGATAAGTGGGCGCTTACACAGGAAAAGAAACCTTACTTTTGGGCTGGGCTCAAATTCTTTAATGTATATGGTCCTAATGAATATCATAAGGCACGTATGGCATCCGTTATTTTTCATGGCTACAACCAAAGTGTTGGCACAGGAAAAATAAAACTATTTAAATCTCACAATCCACAATACAAAGATGGCTGGCAATTGCGCGATTTTATTTATGTAAAAGATTTGGTAAACGTATGCTACTTTTTAATGCACCATCGCAAAAATTCAGGCATCTATAATTTAGGTACAGGTAAAGCCCGAAGCTTTTACGATTTGGCATCGGCAACTTTTAAAGCGCAACAAAAAGTGCCAAACATTGAATTTGTAGATATGCCCGCTGATATCCGGGACAAGTATCAGTACTTTACCGAAGCAGATATGAGTAAATTAAAATCCATTGGTTACTCTAAAGATTTTTATTCGCTTGAAGATGGGGTAGAGGACTATGTAAAAAATTATTTGGTTACTGGTAAGGTTTGGTAGTTAATTTAATTATGAATTTGTTTGGCAATACTACATTTAAACAATAAAGTTTATATTTTTGATTTGTTAAAACAAAGAGTCATGAACAAAATTATTCTTGTTAAACTATTGTTGGCAGTAAATATTACTGCTGCTTTTTGTCAAACTGAGTTTGCTTCTTATAAACCTAAAGAAACAGATGCTGTTAATCAAAATTTTTTCTACGAAGTTCGCAGCAAGTATGTTAAGCCTGTTACAAAGGATGATATTTCGAAGGCTATGCTCTTACGCGATTTTATAAAAGGATATCCTGTTAATTGGATTACTGATTATGTCTCTGTAAACATAACCCTTACTGGTAATGGTAATATTACCACTTCAGCAGGAACAAATGAAATGCTTACTGATGAACAAAAGGAAATACTTTCCGGTATTCAAATTGGCAATGAGATAACTATTGATGTAGCTTATACATATTTACACCCTGTTAAGGGAATTAAAGAAAATGGCAATATTCACACTACACTTACAGTAGCCCCTCACAAAAATGCTGTCTTTATGGGCGCACAACAACAGTTTAAGGCAGCCGAAAGCAATGAAGACAATTCGTTAAAAAGTTATCTGTGGGAGAATGGTATTAACAAGGTTAAAGAAAACATACCATCCCTTTTCCAAAAAGGCAGTGTCACGTTTACTGTTAACGAAAGCGGTAAAATATGCAATGTAAAAACCGCTGTTTCATCTGGCAGTGATAGTATGGATAAAATATTGATTGACTCTATCAACAACATGCCCGATTGGTTACCTGCAGAGAATGCTAATGGAGAAAAGGTTAAGCATGACTTTGAGTTGGTAGTAGGCTTAAGCGGTTGCTAATGCAAATTTTTTAGAGTAGCCTATTGACTTTTTGATATAGCCCTTCATCACCTTTATTAGTTTTTTTGGATTTTTTTAGTTTTTCTAAATCCATGATTGTTTTGTTAGCGTAGATACTTTTTAATTGATAATACTAACAAACATTTTCTAACAATCAAATCGTAAATTTATGATCAAAACAAAACACCTCCGTTACGCCAGTGGTTCAATAAGGAATTTATTGCTCACCGCTGCATTCTTGGTATCTGCATCGCAAACAAATGCACAAGCTATTTATGCATTATCTAATGGTAACCTTGTTGGCTTTAATGTTTCAAGCCCTTCTTTAATTGTGCAAAATATTGCAATTACAGGAATTGCTGCCGGACAATCTCTTGTAGGCATGGACTTCAGACCACAAACCGGTCAACTCTATGCTTTAGGTTACAATTCGTCTAATGGCGAAGCACAGTTGTACATCATTAATCGTAATACTGCGGTAGCTACTGTTGTTAATGCAACGCCCATTGTTCTTGCATTAGGCAATGGAAAAGTAGGTTTTGATTTTAATCCTACTGTAGATCGCATCAGGGTTACAGGCAGCAACAATGCCAACCTCAGGCTCGTACCTACTACGGGTGCAATAGCCGCTACCGATTTAAGTCTCGCTTACGCAACAGGCGATCCTAATGCAGCATCTGATCCTTCTGTTGGAACTGTGGCTTATACCAACAGTTACATTGCGGCAACTTCAACCACACTCTATGACTATGATGACTCACTAAACGTTTTCGCTACCCAAATTCCACCGAACAATGGCACATTAAATACTATTGGCTCATCAACAATTTCGGTTGACTTAACAGATCCATCATCTGACTTAGACATTTTCTTCAACCCTTCAACATTAACAAATCAGGCATTTTTTTGCAGCCAACACCAGCGGTAATGTCAACGACAATTTATACTCTGTGAATCTCACTACAGGAGCAGCAACACTTATCGGTTCTATTGGTTTGCCTGTTCAGGACATAGCATGCTACATAAGCCGCAGTGTACCCTCTCAAATAACCGGTGAATGGGTTTACGCAATTACAGCAGGGAACATGCTCATTGGTTTTGATTCTAATTTGCCATCAATAATTCGTATGGCTTATCCTATTACAGGAGTAACTGTGGGTCAAACTCTTGTAGGTTTTGATTCAAGACCTAACACAGGTCAGCTTTATGCGCTTGGTTACAATTCTACAACCAACGAATCGCAGCTTTATACAATAAATCGTAACACTGGTGCCGCTACAGTTGTTAATGCTTCTCCTGTTATACTTGCTTTAGGCACAGGTAAAGTTAGTTTCGACTTCAACCCCACTGTTGACAGAATCAGGGTTACAAGCAGCAATAATGCCAATTACCGCCTTGTTCCTACAACGGGAGCCATAGCCGCCACCGACCTTAATCAGAATTATGCAGCAGGCGATCCTAATGCAGGTACTGACCCATCGGTAGGAACTGTTGCTTACACCAATAGTTATATAGCTTCCACTTCTACCATACTATATGTTTACGATGATTCTTTAAATATTCTTGCCACTCAAATTCCTCCTAACAACGGTACATTAAATACAATTGGTTCATCCGGCATATCAGTAAACCTTGCCGATCCTTCAAGCGATATGGATATTGCTTTCAATACAAACTCATTAACCAATATTGCATTTATATCTGCAAATACAGGCGCTTCCGCTAATGATGGTTTTTATACAATGAATCTTTCAACAGGCGCAGCTTTGTTAGTTGGCGGAATAGGTTATGGAATTGCTGTAAGAGATATTTCTGTTTTTATAAACAGGACAATACCATCCACTTATACCGGAGAACTTGTATATGCGCATACATCATCAAACTTTCTTGTAGGATTTGATTCTGATGTTCCAACCATAATAAGAGCTGCCGTTCCTGTTACAGGTTTAACAGTTGGTCAATCTTTGGTAGGCATGGATTTTCGCCCGGCTAATAAATTATTGTATGGTTTAGGATACAACTCAACCAATGGTGAATCGCAACTCTATACAATAAACAGGCAAACTGGCCTAGCCACCGTTGTAAACTCAACACCTGTTGTGCTTGCTTTAGGAACTGGTGATATTGGTTTTGATTTTAACCCTACTGTTGACCGAATAAGAGTTGTTGGTGCCAACAATGCTAATTATAGACTTATACCAACAACCGGTGCCATAGCTGCTACTGATGCCAACCTTGCCTACGCTGGCAGTGATATTAATTTTGGTGTTGACCCCACCATTGGTGCAATTGCTTACACCAACAGTTTTTCCGGAAGCACAACTACTACATTATACGATTATGATAATTCTTTAAATATACTTGCAACACAAATTCCTCCAAATAATGGTACATTAAACACAGTGGGCTCATCAGGTATTGTTTTAAACGGAGCCGATGCTACTGCCGATATGGATATTTATTATGATATGTCAAGTTCTTCAAACTCTGCTTACTTATCAGCCAATACTGGCTCATCTAATTTTGATGATTTTTATTCTCTTAATTTAGCTACAGGTGCGGCCAATATTATTGGTAAAATAGGATTTGGAGTTGCAGTAAGAGATATTGCACTTTTTCCAACTGCTGTTAACATGATGCGAACTAACACTGAAGAAAGAATGGCGTCCAATTCTATATATGAACCTGAAAATAACATCCGGTTATTTCCTAATCCGGTAAATGAGGCAACTCGTATTTCCTTTTCTGCTATTGATGGCGAAAACATAAAAATTAATGTTAGTGATATCAGCGGAAGAGAATTGAAGGTAATTACACAGCAAACTTACAATGGTGGTAATCATCAAATAAGTTGGAATGCTACTGATCTTAAAGCAGGCATTTACTTTCTGAATTTGTATACTGACAATAATAAATCGCAAACAATTAAGTTTTTGGTAAGGTAATAGTTTTGTGAATTAAAACTGCCGGTAGGGTTTTTCTAAATCTTACCGGCAGTTTTTTATTTGTCAAGTGCATGAATTATTTTTAACAATAATCTCTTGCTCTTAATCGTAATAATTTTTTCGTGAATATTTTTCTTCAATTATCAAAAAATACTTTTCAGTTTTTTTGTTGATAAACCATGTTGAAAATTATAGATAATTATTTTTAACTCAAGCTACATTTCAAGTGCGTAATATTGCACCATGATGGAGCAGGAAGATAACACAAGAGCGAGTAAGAGGAGAACAGCACCTTCCAAGTCGCAGATAACACAACAAATTTCAGCAGGACTGGGCAAGGTGCCACCACAAGCTGTAGATTTAGAAGAAGCGGTATTAGGTGCGCTTATGCTTGAGCGTAATGCACTTACAGCGGTAATAGATGTTTTACATCCCGAATGTTTTTATAAAGATGCACACTCGAAAATTTTTCGCGTAATACATGAGCTTTTCCATAAAGCCGAGCCTATTGATATTTTAACGGTAACGCATGCACTTAAAAAAAAGCGGTGAGTTAGAAATTGTTGGCGGCCCATATTACATTACTTCATTAACCAACCGTGTTGCATCTGCTGCCAATATTGAATACCATGCACGTATTATTCTGCAGAAGTATATTCAGCGCGAGCTAATTCGTATTTCAAACGATACCATTAAAGAAGCTTACGAAGAGACAAGTGATGTATTGAATCTTTTGGATAATGCAGAAAAAATCTTTTTGCCATAGCCGAAGGAAACATAAGACGCAATTACGAAGACATGCATGCTTTAATTTCTAAAGCCATTAAGGAAATAGAAATTGCAAGCAAGCAGGAAGGTGGTGTTACGGGCGTGCCCAGCGGATTTACAGAATTAGATCGTGTAAGTGCTGGGTGGCAAAAAAGTGATTTGATAATTATTGCAGCCAGGCCAGGGATGGGTAAAACCGCTTTCACACTTTATCTCGCGCGGAATGCAGCTGGACAATTTAAACGGCCTGTTGCTTTTTTCTCACTCGAAATGTCAAGCGTACAGTTGGTAAACCGTTTGATAAGTGCAGAAACAGAAATTACAAGCGAAGCTTTACGTAGGGGGCAACTTGCACACCACGAATGGGAACAACTCAATGCTAAAATTGTTCCGCTCACAAGTGCGCCTCTATATATTGATGATACACCCGCGCTTTCTATTTTTGAGTTGCGTGCCAAATGCCGCAGACTTGTTGCAGAGAAAAAAGTAGAGATGATAATTATTGATTACCTGCAATTGATGACTGCGGGTAATGATAGTGGTAACCGCGAACAGGAGATCAGTACCATATCGCGCTCATTAAAAGCAATTGCCAAAGAATTAGAAGTGCCAATTATTTGTTTATCGCAATTGAGCCGCGAGGTTGAAAAACGTGGTGGAACCAAAAAGCCACAGTTAAGTGATTTGCGTGAATCGGGAGCTATTGAGCAAGATGCCGACATGGTAATGTTTATATACCGTCCGGAATATTATGGCTTAACAGAAAATGAGGAAGGTGGAGATACAAGAGGGCAGGCAGAAATTATTGTTGCAAAAAACAGGCAGGGCTCACTCAAAAGTGTTAACCTTAAGTTTATTGGTCAGTTTACAAAGTTTACAGACATAGATAGTTTTGAATTTGTTGATGACCATAATGTTTCAATAGGCTACGGAAACCCTAATGTTGATATAGAAAGAAAAACGCTGGGCAGCAGAATGAATGATTTGCCTGATGATGAACCATTTTAATTACGTTCTTTTTGCCTGCCCAAATTAGTTTAAGGTAAGTGTATAGTCGTTAGGCATTAATTATTCTTTCTTCCATCACCTTATACACAACGCAGTTTTGCATTTAACTTTTTATTTATTGCCCGATAAACTGCTATTATTACATTCGCCACCTCAACAAAAATTAATTATGATTTTACTCAAGAAAATAGCAGCCGGACTTGCATTATTTGCAGTACCGGTTTTGTCGGTGGCTCAAACAAAACTTCCGGCAAACTTTCACATGACCAAACTTAAAAACGGTTTGGAGATATTAGTTATTGAAGATCCCTCCGTACCCCTAGCCACTGTAGAAATTTGTGTACGTAACGGTTCTTATACCGAAGATTCTGCCTACAACGGGCTATCTCATTTATATGAGCATATGTTTTTTAAAGCAAACAAAGCTATCCCATCTCAGGAAAAATTTTTAGAGAGAATAAATGAACTTGGTATTTCTTTTAACGGAACCACAAGCGATGAACGTGTAAATTATTTTTTTACTCTATCAAGTAAATTGTTACCCGAAGGTTTGGAGTTTATGAATAATGCCATACGGTATCCATTGTTTTTAGAGCAAGAGATGAAAAACGAAAATCCTGTGGTGGATGGAGAATTTCAGCGTGCAGAGTCAAGCCCAACGTTTGTGCTTATACAACAGTTTAACAGAAATATGTGGGAGATTTATACACTCGTAAAAATGCGATTGGCATACATGATGTAATATTAACAGCCACTCCCGAAAAATGCGGGTGATACAACAGAAGTATTATTATCCAAACAATTCAATACTTGTGGTTGCAGGCGATGTAAAACATGATGAGGTTTATAAACAAGTTGAAAAATTATTTGGTGATTGGCAACCCTGCGACTTTGATCCGTTTGTAAAATGGCCTATACCTGAATTTTCGCCATTAACAGAAAATAAAAAATTTATTGCCAATAGCGAAAACGCTCGCGTACCTATTATGACAGTAGGTTGGCACGGACCCGATACACGCAATGATTTAAAAGCAACGTATGCTGCTGATGTGTTCTCTACTGTTTTAGGATTAACATCAAGTAAATTTCAGCAGGCTATGGTTGATGGCGGCTTGGCATTGCAAACACAAATTGGTTACCAAACCTGTAAATACACAGGACCCATTCAGGCATTTTTAGTTTTAAACCCAGGTAAGGTACGTGAGGGATATGCTGAGTTTTTAAAACAGGTTGATATGTTTGATGCAGATGATTACTTTACCGATGAGCAATTGGAAACTGCAAAAAGACAATTATCAATTCAAGATGTTTACGGTAAAGAAAAAACAAGTGCCTATGTACATACCGTAACTTTTTGGTGGGCATCAGCCACTATTGATTATTATACCAATTACATTGACAACTTAAACAAGGTTACACGCAAGGATATTCAGGATTATGTACGCAAATACATCAAAGGTAAAAATTCTGTTTCGGGTTTGTTGCTATCTCCAAAAATGAAAGAGATGCTAAAGGTGGAAAAGTTTGAAGACATAGCAGTTAAGTAATTTTAATTGTAATTATTAAAAAAGGATAAAATGAAAAAATACATTTATACAATTGCAGCAGCGCTTACCATAAGTGCCGCATGTTTTGCACAGCCTGCTAAAGAAATTAACGTGGGCGGATTAAAAGTGATACTTCGCACCACTAGCAAAGATGTTATAAGCGCCCGCCTCTTTATTAAAGGCGGTACTGCCAACTATTCAAAAGAAAAGGAGGGATTGGAAAACATTGCACTAAACCTTGCTGTATCCGGTGGAACAAAGTCAATGGATAAACTGAAGTTTAATGATGAGGCCGAAAAAATTGGCGCTAACTTTGAAGCCGGTTCAGGTTTAGATTATGCAAACATGAGTATGACATGTATTAAACCTTATTGGGATAAATCGTGGAGTTTGTTTGCTGATGCCGTTCTTAATCCTGCTTTTGATAGTAAAGAATTTGAATTGAGTAAAGAGAAAGCTTTAGGTAATGCAAAGCAAACAGAAGCAAGCCCTGATGGAGCGCTTAATCAAATTGCCATGACAGAAACTTTTAAGGACCGCAACTATGGCAAACTTCCGCAAGGCACTGTTACATCTATATCAGGAATTACACTGGATGATGTAAAAAATCATTACAATAAAATAATAGGTAAATCGCGTTGCTACCTGGTTGTGGTTGGAAACGTGCAGGAGGCAGATTTGGTTGCAAAGGTTAAAGAAACGTTGTCAAAAATGGGAGCAGGCACACCTGCACCTGCCGAAAGTAAAATGGTAATAACCAAAGGCAGCGAAGTGATTGTTGACCGCGATATTGCCACAAATTATTTAATGGGAGTTATGAGCGCGCCATCACTTGCAACCGATGAAGGCGTATGGACTGACATGGCATTTGATATTTTATACGACCGCTTTTTTGTTGAGTTAAGAACAAAACGCAGTTTGAGCTATGCACCTGCCGCAACTTACAACCGAAGTGCAGTTACATCACCCTACAGCCAAATTTATATTTCTACTACCAATCCTAAAAAATCTTTAGAGACAATGGTAGAGATTTTAGATTCTGTAAAGAAGAGTGGTTTTACAGAAAAAGAATTAAAAGACAAACGCGAAAGCTATCTTACTAACTATTATCAGAAAATGGAAACATCATCTGCACAATCTGCAGCATTAGGCAGGAGTGAGGCAACCGGCAGTTGGAAGTTAGATGAATCGTTTACATCAAAAGTAAATGCCGCTTCACTTACCAATATTAACAAAGCATTTAACAAAAACACCGCTGCCATCAAGTGGACTTACTTAGGAAAGAAAGATGCGGTGAGCAAGGAAGATTTTAAGCAGACCAATCACAAGGATGTTTATCAGAGTCCGTATTAAGAAGGTTTAAAAAATATTGCACTCAAAGACGCAAAGCGCGCAGAGGATTAGTTGTAAAATCCTCTGCGCGCTTTGCGTCTTTGAGTGATAATAAGTTTGACTTATATAGGCATAACCACGTAAGAAGTTTTTAAAACAATAATTGGTGTTTAATTTTTAAAAGTTATTTTTGGTTAACTTTAAAGAAAACACTTGTTATGAAAACACTTATTTTGAAAACCGTGAATAAGAGTACACGTAAAAAATTTCTCTCAACAATTATTTTTATTTTCTTAATTAATGCTATTGCTTTTGAAAGTAAAGCGCAGTGTACAGTGGATGTGCAGTTACCAGCAGTGCAATACGTGTGTAATCCATGCCCATGGCAAATTATTCCTGTAGCATCTGGTGGCTCTTCTCCTTATACATTTATATGGAGTACTGGTGTAACAGTGCCAAATATTTCTGTATGCTCAATTGGAACATATACCTTAACTATTACTGATGGAAATGGTTGTTGGGATACTGCCTCGGTTGAGCTTATAAGTGTAGATTCTGTTGCTGTAACTTTTGAAAAGGTTAATCCATCTTGCCCTTCATCTTGTGATGGAAGTGTTATAGTACATGGGCTCAATGAACTATATCCATTTGGCGGATACGTAATAAATATAAATGGAACTCCAGCTCCAGTAAATGATACAATAATTAATGGATATTGTGCTAATGCGTTAGAGCAAATTTCAGTTTATATACTTGGATGCTCAACTGTTTGGGATGAGATGATTAGCTTCGAAGCCCCATCATGCTTCTGCGATAGTTTTGCTCCACCCAACTGCATTAACACCTGCGAAGGAAATATTACAAACTACACTGCGCCTTTTCATAATGGAAGCACTTGGCAATGGGTTGTAACTGGTGCGTTAAACTATTCGGTTAACAATAATAACATTGCTGTTATCTGGGCAGATGATTCTACCAACAACAGTTACGGCACCATTAAATACATTGAAACAAAAGCCAATGGAGATTTAGATTCTTTAGAACTCTGTTATAACATTGGCGATGCACCCGTTGTTTCATTTACCACATCGCCAGCTGCCATAAATGGAGTGGTGGATATATGTGCTAGCGCTGCGCTTACATTTAATAATTTAACAACGGGTGCCTCCAAACATTTATGGGATTTTGGCAATGGCAATACTTCCAATGCTGCAAGTCCTTCTTTTAGTTTCAGCCAAACAGGATTATATAAAGTAAGTTATACAGCATCTAATGGTTGCCAGTGCGCTGCTTATGATAGTGTAATGGTAAATGTAAAATACTCACCCGGACCTGATATACAGTGTGCATCGGTTGTTTGTGCCAATGATACTGCCACGTATAACACCTCAGTTGTTTGCAGCAATTATAACTGGAGTGTTACAGGCGGTACCATTATTTCATCGCAGCCGTATGGCAATGCCATAGTGGTGGTATGGGGAAATGGCAGCAGTGGTAAGGGTAGCGTTACGCTTGATGTTGGCTCGTGCACAGGTTTATGCGCTACGCCTACTACTATTTATGTCCCAATTATTTCTCCTTCTTCAAATATTTCGGGCGATGGTATGGTATGCCATCGTGCACTTAAAACTTACACTGTTCCCGCTATTCCCGGCACTACTTTTACATGGAGTATTTCTCCTGCCGGTGGAAGCATAGTAAGCGGGCAAGGCACAAATAGCATTTTAGTTAACTGGGGTGTGCCTGGTAATTATACAATTACAGTAAACTATACTTTTAATTTATTGGGGTGTTCGGGAAGTGGAGCCTATAACGTAACCGTGGCACCACAACTTTATGTTTTTGGTCTGGAGTCAATATGTTTAAACAGCAGTACAACATTTAATGCAAGCATACTAAGCTATTCAGGAAACTATAACTGGATTATAAGAGACCCTTCGGGCAACAGCACAGTAACAACGGGAGGTTCAAACTATAATTTTAATCCTTCATCAGCCGGAACTTATTCTATTACTGCCACACCTAATCCTTTTGCAGCAGGCATTGCATGTAACGATTCTGTAACAGTATCTATAAGTGTTGTTGATGTACCAAAACCGGTTTCAATAAATGGTGAAACTGTTGTTTGCCCAAATGGTGTTAATGAATACGCTGCAACTGCATCGAGCAACGATGTTGTTTTTGAGTGGAGCATACTTGGCGGAACCCCATCAACTTCAAATGGTGATGTGGTTTCTGTACAATGGAATACAACGGGTCCGTATAAAGTTTCTGTCAGACAAGTGCAAATGCAAACGTTGCAATGCGGGAGTGATACTATCTCATTAAATGTCACTCCATATACAATGCCTTTAGTTTCTGGTCCGCTAAATGTATGCGCCAATGCGCAAAGCAATTATAGTTTGCAGGGAAATATCAAGCCCGATGCTTATTATGAATGGAGTGTTACGCCAACTCTAGGCAGTGTTATAAGCGGTCAGGGAACATCAAGCATTGTAATAGAATGGCTTAATGCCGCAGGTAATGCAACTGTTAGCGTGGTTGCTCTTAATTGTAATAACCAAACTGCATCATTGCCAAATATTCAAGTACATTTTCCGACCAATCCAACATTTACTCCTTCTGCACCAAGTTTTTGTGAAGGCAGTTTTGTAACGGTAACTGCAAGTGCTTCTTTCAGTAATTTTCTTTGGACAGATTCAGCAGGCATAACAATAGGCAATGCACAAACTGTAAATATTCCTTATGGAGGTAATTTTATGTTAACAGCAAATGACGTAAACGGTTGCGAAGCTGATACTTCTTTTACGTTACAGAAAATCCTACCCCCGATGTTTCCATATCTACCCCTGATGCAAATGTTTTTTGTTTGCCTTTGCCGGTTAATGCAACTGTTTACGCTTTAACCAACGGCACCTACACTTATCAATGGTATCAGAATAATGTGGCAATAACCAATGCTACATCTTCAACGTATAATGCAACGCAGCCTGGCTCTTATTACGTTATCATCTCCAATAATTTTAATTGTACTAAGGCATCAAATGCAACCCTATTTAGTCAATCTACATGCAACCCGGGCACGTGCATAACTAATGAGAGTATTGATTTTACTTTTTCAGCATGTGATCCTATTCAGTTTACAGGCATTCCATCTTCGGCAAGTGTTATTTCTCCCACCTGGATTTTTGATGACCCGCTAAGCGGAAACAACAGCGCTGCAGGTTTTAATGTAAGTCATGATTTTTCTTCGGCAGGTTACTACAGGGTCTCTGTATTTGCTCAAGCACCAAATATTTCTCCGCCTCCTCCTTATTGTACTGTTTCACGATTGCATCCTGTTCCGGTTTATTCTAATGCCGATTTTAAATTTGTTGAAGCGTGTTCAGGCACTGCCACAATTTACCGATTTATCAACATGGTTATCGGGTTACAACATAACATCATGGCAATGGAATTTTGGCGATGGTACTGCTAATTCAAACCAACAAAGTCCTTCTCATATTTATACAAATCCCGGAACTTATACCGTAACATTAAGCATTGTTGCAGCAGGATGCACAACAGTAATATCAAAACAAATTAACATACCGGGCATTAACGTTAATGCAAGCTATTCTCCTTTGGCATTATGCCAGGGTACGCCAATAAATTTTACAGCAGGGGCAATAACAAATGCAATAGTTGAAGACTGGCTGTGGAGTTATGGCGATGGTACTACATCTGCCAATCAAAATCCTTCTAAAACTTATACTGCTGACGGTATAATGCAAGTTACGGTTACGGCTACCGATATGGCTGGCTGTGCTGCAACAGATACATTCAGCATTAACATTAACACCACTTCGGCACCGTCAACCATTTCTCCTCCCGGACCTATTAACAGTTGCGGTACAGTAAATGTAAACCTTGCAGCACCAACAGGCATAGCATGGTTTTGGAACAATCAGCAAAGCACACAAAATATTACCGCACAAAGTTCTGGCAATTACAATGTGGTGGTTACAACTGTTAATAACTGCAAATACATTACGCCTGGTGTTGTAATTAAAGTTACTCCAAAACCTAAGGCGCAAATTATTTCAGGTAAACCCTATGTATGCTATCCCGATAATTTAATTTTACAGTGTTATGCCGAAGCAGGTTGTACATACCAATGGTTTAAAGTGGGTACCCCAATAGCTATTTCAAATTTTACAACGCTGGGTGTTGCTTATGCAAATGCTACAGGGCAGTATTATGTGGTAGCTACCAATATTTCAAACGGTTGTACAGATACATCAGAGTTGTTTGATGTAACCACTCCAATTTTAAATGCCGACATCAGCACACAACCTTCAGGTGTTAATTGCGAAGGCAGTAACGTTACAATAACTGTTACTACACCAGTTTTAGGAAACACTTATACATGGACTGACGGAACAATTCAAAACTACATAGGCGGTTCTTCACCATCTATTACCGTATCTGCAGCGGGAAATTATTTTGTAACCGTAGCAGATACTTTCGGTTGCAGTTTAAAATCATCACCTGTAGAATTAAGCCGTGGCCCCGATTTTGGAAACATGATAACCGGCTGCTATGAGTTTTGCGATACATCTAATGTGGTATTACAAGCACCATCTGGACTTTACAATTCTATTAAATGGCTACAACTTACACCAACGGGATGGATAGTTGTTAGCAGCAGTTCTTCTTTTACATTACTTTCGGATGGAGTCTATGCACTTGCGCTTACTACTATTGATGGATGCACAGATACTTCAGAAGTTCTAAGCATTAACCAGTTTCATTGTTGTAATTTAAATGCTATTGCAACTGCTACCATGCCTTTGTGTTTTGGTGACACAACGGGAACAGCCACCGTAGTATCACCAACTGGTGCCGGTGTACAATACTACTGGAGCACAGGTGCTACCACACAAACTATTACCGGGTTAAAACCGGGAACTATTTATGTTACCGTGCAAACCGGACCTTATTGCAAAGACAATGTTCCGGTACAAATAATTTCTCCTGCTCCTGTGCCCGTTCCGTTTGTAACGCATGTAGCAGATACCATGTATTCATCAGTTACCGACCCTGTATTTAATTACCAATGGTATAATTACGGGCAGCTTATGCCTGGTGCCAATGCAACACAATACGTTAATTCCGACTCGGGTTGTTACACTGTAATTATCAGTGACCCGAACGGATGTTCAGAAACTTCAGATACGTTGTGTGTATATACAGCCATGGAGCAATTACAAAATGGACAATCATCATTTGTAATTTATCCAAATCCGTTTGAAGAGTTTATTACAATTGAATCTGCAATTTCAAAATCATCTGTCATTCAAATATTTGATGTTACGGGGAGGATGATTACAGAAAGAAAGATTGCCGGAAAGACATTAATCAATACAATTAAACTTGCACCGGCAGTTTATACATTTATAATTACCGATGATAAAGCGATAAGAATAAGAGGTAAGATTTTAAAGCACAAATAATTTTTTTACGCTTTATCTTTTATAGTTATCTCTGATAGTTTTTTGAAGGCAGTTAGTTGTCTGATATTGTTAAAAATAGCTATTGACCAACTATTGTCAACTAATTGACAGCAGTCATTATTCTTCTTAGTAACGATCAGTATTTTGGTAAAAAAAGAAAATGTACTACTCAATAATAACTTTTCCGATTAATATGGATTCTTTATTACCTACACACTTTACAAAGTAAATTCCTGAATAAAGGTTCTCTTTATTAAGAACAGCAATATCATTTTCCAACACCAAAGTTCTAACCTTTTTGCCAAGTATATTCAGAATTTCAACTTTACTAAATGTTTCGCTTTCTGATTTTACAGCAATAACTGTATTCGTCTTAAATGGATTTGGAGCAATTTTAAGCGTAGCCTTGTTCAAATTACTTGTTTCACTAAAAGATGCCAATCTGCAATTAACGGTTACTGTAACCGATGGAGCAGTTTTAGTACAACCGTTAGCAGTTTGTTTTACTCTATAAGATCCGGATGTAGTTGCAGTAAAGTTCTGTTGTGTTGCGGAACCAATGTCTATTCCGTTTTTTCTGCCATTGAAATAACACTCCGGCAAACGTATTTGAAGACAGGACTACACTTTGTCCGTTGCAAAAAGTAAGTGGACCTAGTGGCGTAATGAGAGGAGTAGGATTATTGGTAACACTTAAAACTGTGGTGGCAGAAGTTGCAGAGCATACGCCTCCTTGCGAAACCACCACCGTATAGTTCCCGTTGCTGGAATTCAAATAAACCTGGCTTGTTGCTCCTGATTGAAGAATTCCGTTTCTGTACCACTGATAGGTATAATTGTATCCGGCATTAGCGGTAAATGTTTGAGCTGTGCCTGCGCAAATAGTAGCAATACCTGCAGGATTAATAGAGGCGCTTATTGGAACACTTGTTATTTGTGTAGCAGCAGAGGTGGAATTGCCGCATGGCGAAGTAATAGCCACCGAATAGTTTCCTGTTACGGTTGCATTATAGTTTGACAGTGTTGCACCTGTAATATTATTACCATTCAACCGCCACTGAAATGAATAACCAGAACCTGTGTTGGCACTTAAGGCTACCGTGGCGCCCGGACAAACACCCACAGTACCTGATGGAGTTACTGTGGCGGTTATTGAACCTGTGCTAACCACAATAGAGTTGCTGGTGGCGCTGCCGCAATTGGCAGTAATAACGCAAACGTATGTACCAGATGTGGTTGCAACGTAACTGTTTTGGGTTGCGTTAGTAACATTGGTGCCGTTACGCCTCCATTGATAACCATAACCCGGAATAGCATTGCTTACTGCTAATGTAACTGATCCTCCTGAACAAAATGTAACCGGACCATTAGCAACAATTGCAGCGCTTACACTTGTAGCAAGGGTGGTAGTTACTGCCGAAGAGTATTTAAAGCACCCGTTTGCAGTTTGCCTTACACGATAGCTGCCATTGGTGTTAGCAGTATAGTTTTGTTGCGTTGCTGCTATAATGTCAACAGAATTTTTTGCCATTGATATTGCACACCACCAAAAGTGCTTGATGTTAAAACAACACTACCGGGCGAACAAAATGAAAGAGGAGTGGTGTATGAAATGGTTGGGTTAGGATTATTAATTTGGGTTACAACAATACTGTTAGATTGTGATGTGCCGCAACTGCTCGTTTCAATTACGTAATAAGTTCCGCTACTGTTAGCGTTAAAAGTGCTTGTAGTAGCTCCCATTTGTGCAATAGTGTTTCTGTACCACTGATAACTTATACCTGCACCGGTATTGGCGCTTAAAAAATTACCACTGCCTGCACAAAATGTACTGCTGCCGGTAATGGTTGCAGGTGTTGCTGGACCCACCGTAACTGTTAAGCCAGAAGATGTAACCGTACTACATGTATTTGTAACTGCTACCGTATAGGTTCCCGATGTATTTGCAGTATAGCTTGAAACGGTGGCGCCACTTATGTTGGTACCATTTTTTTTCCATTGGTAGGTTAATCCTGTTCCGGTATTTGCATTTAAAACTACACTTCCACCGCTGCAAAATGTAGTAGGTCCGTTCGGAGTAATAGTGGTGGTTGGAGCAGCATTGGTTACCGTTATATAATTGGTTTTAGTAAGCGGAGTTCCTCCATAACCATTGGTTGCGCTTAGGGTAACACTATAAGTTCCGGGTGTGCTGTAGCTAATAGTAGGGTTTTGTGCAATTGATGTTGAAGGGGTGCCTCCGGGAAACGACCACGAATAGTTGGTTGGTGAGTTGGTGCTTAAATCGGTAAACTGAGCCGAAGACCCTGCACATACAGTTTGATTATTTACTGTAAAGTTTGAAACTGCTGAACTGCATGCAGGATAAATAAATGAACTTGCAGTGTTTGAAAGACCAGCGGCATCGGTAACTACCAATTTAAGTTCATAATAGTATGTGTCAAAACCACAACCAAGCGGAGTAATTACGGTGTTGGCAGGATTTGTTGTAAGTGGCGACTCGGGGTGGTTATGCTGGTTGTGATGTAAAATATTATACCATTTGTAAGAGAGTTGTGCACCCGAATGCTCGTTGTCGGTTACTGTTGCGTTCAGTTGTAAATTAGTTGGTGCCGACATATTATAGTTTGAATTATTAATCGGGCTTGTAATAGTAATTTGTGGAGGAGTATTGTTAGCATAAATGTAAATTGTCTTTACATCAGCCTGACCTATGTTGTCGGTAACGGTTAGCGTAACCGTAAATGTAGTTGGAGTATTGGGAGGTGCATTAAAGGTATGAGACGGGTTTGCAACCAAGCTGCTGTCACCATCTCCAAATTTCCATTTATAAGTTAAAGGTAATCCTTCAGGGTCGGAAGATTGGGATCCGGTAAATGAAACATTTAGCGGTGCTGTGCCAAAGTAAACATTGGAAGTTGCCACGGCAGTTGGGAAATTATTTACAATACCTGTGTATTTTATTATTCGTATTTCAGTTGGATAGTTGATATAGTAAATGCTTCCATTTTTTGGATTCATTGAAAGAAAAACTACGGGGCCCATGTTATCACCAAAGTTTCTTGTTACAGTGGGTGAATCAACAGCATTAAAAGAAAAATTTTTAATCCATCCGGCTCCATAGTCAGCATGGAAATAAGTATTTTGATACATGGGAGGAAAAGAAGTACCGGTGTACCAAAAACCAGCAACAGATGCGTAGCCCTGAAACTGCACGCCACTAACTGGAGAACCAACAGCGCCTAACTTAATATTTGAGGCAGTGTTACCTGTGTAGGTGCCGGTGCGTGTGGTTGCAGAGCCATGATTCCAATCCAAATCGGGTCGAGCATGAACCCATTTTCGAATATTAGAAGGAATCATTAAAGAATTATCGCATTGCAAAGGATAGCTGATTACACCATTTGCGGTTGGCTGCCTGAGTAGTTCGTTAAACTGCAAATACTTTTTTACACGAACCTAAAGGCCAATAAGGATTTAAAACATCCCGGTTCTCAACATTTTGCGCTCCGTAAGCAGAGTTATTTTCTAATCCTTCGTAAATGGGCCAACCAAAGTTTTGGCCCGGTGCATCGCAGGTATGTACCTCTTCCCAGTTGCCCCATTGCATGCATCACCAATATACATTACGCCCGGATTGCCTGCAGTTATATCTGTGCTGCCTGTTCCGGGTCGCATGGTTGCTCTAAAAGGATTTCGTAGTCCTAATGCATAAACTCTTGAAACCGGTGAACGCGGATTGGCAGAATCAAAAAATGGATTAGATGCAAGCCCGTTTCCCGTAGCAGGGTCTAATCTTAAAATTTTTCCTCCCAAACAGTTCAATAATTGAGAACGATAAGAGCCGCAGTTTTCCTCCGGTCTAATTATACTATCAGTTAACGCCTGAGCAAAATAAGTTGTAGGTGCGCTTCCGCTGTCGGCAATATCAAAATCAGAACCATCACCGGTAAACAGCAATAGAGAATTATCTCTGCCAAATAAAATCTGACCACCTACGTGCGATTCAAATAAAACAGGCACACCTGTTTTTTTTGTTTCACCCAATAAAACTAATCTGCTATTCGCAACAAGTGTTGTAAAGTTGGTAGCTGAGTTTGCTGTATAGCGCGTAAGCCTTGCAATGGTAGCACTAAAGAACTCATCGTTACCGGGGCTGTATGAGGGTGTACCAAAAAAACGTATATGATGCCTATCTACAGTATAGTAAAGATAAAAATATCCGTTTGTTCTAAAGTTTGGGTCTAAAGCAAAACCTCCCAAGCCGTGGTCGCGCCAGTTTCCTACCTCGTCATGTATGTCAAGTAATGGGGTGGCAAGTTTGTTGCCGTTGGTGTCTATTACCCAAATTAATCCGGCTTTTTCCGAAACATACATTTGCCCTGTGCTATCCCAGGCAAAACAAGTTGGCTCATTCCAACCCGCAGAAATTAAAGAGTCTTTAAAACCCACAGGAACTGTTTGTGCAAAAGAAGATCCAACTTTTGCCACTGTTAGCAGCAACAAAATACTTATTGAAATGTGTTTTATTAATTGTTTGCGCATTTGATTTTGATTTTAGCTGTGTTACACTTTAAAGTGCAGAATTACATGTCTATCTTATTTGAGCAGAGGTAGAAAACTCGTAAGGTACTCTGTTTACAATTGACCTGCCTAGAGTTAATTCATCAGCAAACTCTAAGTCGCCACCAATAGCAACTCCGCGAGCCAGCGTGCTTATTTTTACATGGCTGCTGTTTATTTTTTTACTGATGTAAAATATGGTGGTATCTCCCTCCATAGTTGTGCTTAGAGCCATTACTACTTCCGCAATTTCGCCACTATTTGCTTTATCTACAAGTGAAGTAATGTTAAGTTGATTGGGACCAATGCCTTCCATAGGAGAAATAATTCCTCCAAGCACATGATATAAACCATTGTACTGCGATGTATTTTCAATTGCCATTACATCTCTTAAATCCTCTACCACACATACAATGCTGTAATCTCTCTTTGGATTGCTGCAAATGTTGCAAAGTTCCGTGTCTGTTATATTATGGCAGTGTTTACAATATGTTATGTGTTCGCGCAGTTTTGTAATCGCCAGGCTGAAATCGCGAACAGTATTAACATCTTCTTTGAGCAAATGCAAAACCATGCGTAAGGCGCCCTTTTTGCCAATGCCGGGTAATTTAGAAAACCGGCTAACCGCTTCCTCTAAAAGCTTGCTGGGATAATTTTCAAACATTGTAACATCTAAGTATTTATAACCTCACTCCTCTGTTTACAATATTGCAAAAATTGATGATTAAAAACAATAGCTTTGGGCAAAATTTTTAGACAGCAGAAAAGCAATAAAAGTTGGCATTTCAGCTTAAATAGCATATAAAATTGTGTATGAAAAATTTATCGTTAATTATAAATGGAATACTGGCTATTGCCGTTGGCTATCTTTTGTACAGGTTCAGTCAATAAAAAAGGCAGCACACCTGCAACCGAAACAGAACATGTAAAAACATTGCCAATGCCGGGTGGAAACCTTTCGGTAGTGTTTCTTAATTCTGATACGCTTCTTGAAAAATATACTTACTATCAAAACATTAAAAAGCAGATAGAAAAAAACCAAAAGCTGGCAGAAGCCCAAATACAAAACAAAGCTGATCAGTTACAAAAGGAGATTGAAGCCTACCAGCAAAAAGGTGCTGCTATGAGTGAAATGGAGAGAATGAAAGAGGAAGAGCGATTGGGTAGAAAACAGGAGGAAGCGGTTGACTTCAGAAAACAATTGCTTGAAAAATTAGCTGATGAGGAAGAAGCCTACCAGGATTCGCTACACAACAGGCTGATTTCTTTTTTAAAGGACTATAATAAGTCTCACAATTATAAATTTATTTTGGGTTACCAAAAAGGTTCTGGAATTTTGTTAGCTGATGACTCGCTTGACATTACGCCTGAAGTTATTGAAGGAATTAATAAGGTAAAGTAACGAGTTACAGAAAGCATGTTGAAGGCAATCTTTCAAAATTGAGGCTATAAATCAACCTGCTTTACGCCTACTTAATTCATCTCGAATTTTTCCGGCTTTTTCGTAAGCCTCTTCGTCAATAGCACGCATTAATTCTTCTTTAAGTTCTTCTGTGGTTAGTGAAGAAAAATCATTGTTTGAAGATGAAGCGGGAGTGGATTTCTTTTTTTCTACCGGAACCTTCTTTTCAGATTTAGGTTGAGTAGCAGGTGCAGGGGTTTCTTCGTTAGCCGTTTCATCATCCATTACAACACCAGCCTGAGAAAGAATAAATTCATAAGTGTATATGGGACAGTTAAAGCGCACTGCCATTGCAATGGCATCGCTTGTGCGTGCATCAATTTCAATAACGCTATCGCCATTATTACAGATCAGTTTACTGTAAAAAATTCCTTCTTTAAGGTTATAAACTATTACTTCATCCACATGTATTTTAAAAGCAAGGGCAAAGTTTTTAAATAAATCGTGAGTAAGTGGACGGGTAGGGGTCATGCTCTCTAACTCTACAGCTATAGCCTGCGCTTCAAAACCTCCAATAATAATAGGTAAGCGTCTGTTGCCCCCTTGTTCGCCAAGTACCAATGCATAAGCTCCGCTTTGTGTTTGGCTGAAAGAAAGTCCTGCAATTTCTAACCTGATTTTTTTCATTAGTTAAGTTATGTTAAAATCAGATTTAAAATGTGGAGTAGTTTTGATGCTTTTCCCCGTGCATATTTTATTTTAATGCGACTTTAAAAATACTAAAGTTTAATTTAATTATGCCGCAGTTGCTTTAAATTTTTTAACCTCTTCAATTAACTTAGGTATTACCTCAAATGCATCGCCAACAATTCCGTAATCGGCTGCTTTAAAGAATGGCGCCTCGGGGTCTTTGTTTATTACTACAATAACTTTTGAAGAACTAACACCTGCCAAATGTTGAATAGCACCTGATATACCAATTGCAATATACAGGTTTGGGCTAACAGCAATTCCTGTTTGTCCTACGTGTTCACTATGTGGTCGCCAGCCTGCATCGCTTACAGGCTTGCTACAAGCAGTGGCAGCACCAAGTAAATTAGCAAGTTCTTCTACCATTGCCCAATTTTCAGGTCCTTTTAAACCACGGCCTGCGCTTACCACCAACTCAGCTTCGGGTAACGAAACTTTATCTGATGCGCGCACAATTTCTTTTACCATTGCAGCAAAATCGGTTGGCTTAACTTCAGGAGAAAATGATGTTACCTCACATGCCGTTTCGTTTTCAACTAATGAATAAGCATTTGGGTTAAGTGTTATAACTTTTACATCGCTTGTAAGTTCTACATCTGCAAATGCCTTTCCGCTAAATGCGGTTTTTCGCACTGTAAAACCGGAAGATGTATCGGGCAACGCAATGGCGCCATCTACCAGTCCGGCATTACATTTTACTGCCACGCGAGGTGCCAATCCTTTGCCTGAAAAAGTATTGGCTATAACAATAAGTTTTGCACTCTCGGCATTTGTCGCCTGCGCAATTACAGATGCATAAGCCTGGTTAACAAAATTCTTTAACTGATCATTGCTTACACTAAACTTTTAGATGCTCCGTATTTTCCAAGCTTTTGTAATTCTTCCTGCGCTACATCGCCTATAGATATAGCAGTAACACTGCCTCCGGTTTGTTTTGCAACGGCATAGCCATAAGCTACTACTTCAAAAGACGATTTTTTAAATTTTCCGTTTGAAGATTCTGTATATACGAGTACTTTCATTTTCTAATTTCGGACTGAGGATTTGAGATTCAGGATTTGATAAACTAACTCTTCACAATTGACCATTCACAACTAAATAACTTTTGCTTCGGTATGCAGTAAGTCAACTAATTTATTTACCTGGTCATTTTCTACCATTTTAACCTGGGTACGAGGCGCAGGCTTATCGTAAGATTTTACATTGCTGAATTGCGGTACATCTGTAGGCTCAACAACAGCAAGCGGTTTTGTTCTTGCACTCATTATGCCTCTCATGTTAGGTATGCGTGGTTCAGCCATTCCTTCCGATGCGCTTACAATAAAAGGTAATGGGCAGGTGATAACTTCTTTACCGCCTTCAATCTCCCTTTCTAATGTTGCAGTAGTGCCATCAACTTTTAATGATTTTACAATGTTGATGCTGGGTATATCCATTAACTCGCCAACCATACTGCAAACCTGGGAACCATTATAATCTATTGATTCTCTACCTGTGAGAATCAAATCAAAGCCATTTGATTTTGCATAATTTGCAATTTGGTTTGCAACAAACCATGCATCGCGTGGGGCAGCATTAATTCTTACGGCATCGGTAGCGCCTATTGCAAGTGCTTTGCGTATGGTGGCATCGGTGGAAGCATCGCCTACGTTTAGAACCGTTACTGTCCCTCCACCTGCTTCTGTAAGTTCAAGAGCACGAGTAAGTGCAATTTCATCATAAGGGTTAATGATGTATTGAATGCCCTGGGTTACCAATGATTTTTTATCATCTGTAAAATTTATTTTGGTAGTAGTGTCGGGCACATTGCTTATGCAAACAAGTATTTTCATTTCAATGCATTTTTATTTTTTAAAGCGGCTGCGAAAGTAAGCAATGAAAAGCCCAAATGAAACATATCGCTCATTTATGTTAATGGAGTTTTTCAACAGCCAATCTTTTGGGATTAGAAAATACTTGCAATGATTAGGTTCAGATCTCTGTAGGGCATTTTAGCGACATCACTCACAAACTTGTTTGTAACTGTTCCTCTAAAAAGATAAATGCCGCTGCGCAACGAGACATCACGTGTAATAACCTCTTCCAACCCGCCATGCTCGCCAATATTTAAAAGCATAGGCGTAAAAATATTTGATAGAGCATTGCTGGCAGTTTTAGCAACTCTGCTTGCTATATTAGGGACGCAATAATGTATTACACCATATTTCCTGAATACAGGAGATGTATGATTAGTTACCTCTGAAGTTTCAAAACACCCTCCATGATCTATACTTACATCAATAACTACAGAACCATAACGCATTTCGCTTACCATTTCTTCTGTTACAACCACTGGCGCTCTGCTGGTGCGGCTATGTATAGCACCAACTGCCACATCGCACGACTTAAGCGCTTTTAATAAATTAGAAGGAGTGATGGTAGATGTATAAATGCTAGTACCGAGGTTGCGAACCAGCCTGCGAAGTTTATAAATGTTGTTGTCAAAAACTTTTACCTGTGCACCTAATCCTAAAGCGGTGCGTGCAGCATACTCACCAACAGTGCCTGCACCAAGTATAACAACTTCAGATGGTGGAATGCCGGTAATACCACCAAGTAATTCGCCTTTACCTCCGGTACTATTGCTTAAATATTCGGAAGCAATTAGTATGGAAGTGCGCCCCACAATTTCGCTCATGGCTTGAATAATGGGCATTAAATCAGTCTCGTCACGCAAAAACTCATAAGCCATTGCGGTAATTTTTTTACGGCTCAAGGCTTGTATGTATTCCTTACTCTGCATGGTTATTTGCAAAATAGAAATAAGCGTTTGTTTGTCTCTCACTAATTCTAATTCAGAGGAGGAGGGAGGAGCCACCTTTAAAATCAAATCGGCTTCAAAAACTTCACGTTGAGAGTAAACAATTCTCGCACCTGCTTCACTGTAATCTGTATCCGTAAAGTTTGCATTTTTTCCCGCATTGGTTTCAACCACTACTTGGTGCCCGTTGTTTACTAATACGGCAACACTTTCAGGAACCAATGCAATTCTGTTTTCCTGAAACGATGTTTCTTTAGGAATGCCTATATATAGATTCTTTTGTTTATGCTGAACTTCCTGCATAAGTTCTTGAGGCATAAATATGCCTTGTGTTGCAAGAATTCCACTTGTGCTTTTCTCTGATGGCATAGGTTAAAATAAAAGATGCTGTTGTAAACGGTAGTACAAAATAGTTAATGAGTAAGTTTATAAAAATAATTTATTTGTCAGAACAAACCACAACTATTTGGTAAAAAATTTACAAGGGTTATTCACTTGTGAGGCGTGAATTGCCAATTATGAATAGGGAATATTCAAAAGATCATTGTTTATAGTTAGCAGTTAATAGTTTGGAATGACAACTTTGGATTAAGAGCATTAAAAAAAATACTATAGTGCTTTATTCTAAGTTTTAGACTAAACCTTGTTGAAATCTTTAAGCCTGAGGGCAGTAAGCACTTGTTTGGTTTGACGGGAGAAATCGCCTTTAAGCATCCAATCGTAGTAAGAAGGGTCTTTTGCAAAAACATCTGCAACTTTATGCCCTTTGTATTTTCCGAAGTTGAAAATTTCTTCTTTGTTTTCGTTGTAAATAATTCTACCAGCCAAATCAACATTGCGCGATGAGTTGCTGAACTCATGTAAAAAATCAATATCGTTTTTTACATTGGGGTAACGGTTGAGTTGTGCTAACAAAACTTCGTACGTGGCAGTAACATCAGCTTCGGAAGTGTGAGCGTTTACTAATTCTTTTTCACAATAAAATTTATATGCAGCTACAAGTGTTCGCTGTTCCATTTTGTGAAAAATATTTTGTACGTCAACAAAACGTCTTCCTTTTATATCAAAGTCAATTCCGACACGCAGAAACTCATCAACAAGCATAGGTATATCAAATTTGTTGCTGTTGTAACCTGCCAAATCGGTGTTTAATAAAAATTGATTGAGTGATGCTGCAATTTGTTTAAACGTAGGTTCGTTTGCCACATCATTATCATAAATGCCATGAATCTTTGATACTTCTGGCGGAATGGGCATTTCGGGGTTTACGCGTTTGGTTTTAGAAACCTGTGTGCCATCAGGATTTAGCTTTAGTATGCTTATCTCCACAATACGGTCATGACCCACAGTTACACCTGTAGATTCAATATCAAAAAAAGCAATTGGTTTTGTTAAATGGAGTTGCATAAATTAAAGCATGTTTATTTTTCTTTCATTGGAGGCAACAACTTAAATGTCTTTTCGAGTTTGCCGCCTTTTTCGTTGCCGGCAACGGTAAAGTCAGCATCTAATCTGCCCGATTTTACACCTTTAACTTTTAACTTGTAATTGCCTGCAGGCAATGCCGCAAGAATTTTTCCAGTGGCAGGATTAGATTTTATTACTCCTCCAAAAGATTCGCCTGTCTCGCTTTTGGTTATATTGCACAAAGCATCCTTTGCAGGAGTGCCATCAGCTTTTTGCAATATTGCTTTAAATAAAATAGCAGGATTATTTAATAAAGATTTTTTTAAAGTAAAACGATATAAATCATAATCGCCCAAGCCCTCTTTTTTAATTGCAGAAATATATCCTGTCATGCCATCAGCTGTAAGGCAAATATATTTTTCGTAACCACCCATGCTGCCATGCCCCTTCTGATGCAAAAATAAAATTGCGTCCATCGGCAGTAAACATTGGTGCTGCTTCATCAAACTTAGTGTTTATTTCATCGCCTGCATTTTTGGTGCATTGTATTCTTTCTTTTCATCATTATATTCTGTGTACCAAATGTCTTTACCGCCTTTACCTCCTTTTAATTCAGCAGCAAACCAAATGGTTTTTCCATCGGGTGCAAAACAGGCACCGTCTAATTTTTCTTTAAATCCAAACACATCATCCACAGGCATAACCTTGCTCCATGCTTTGCCTGCAGATTCGGTAAAGTAAACCTGCGTAGAAGCATCTGCACCTTCACGGAATACCAACATTTTATCACCATTGGCATTTAAAGAAAGTGTTTCCTCATATCCTTCTGAATTTACCATTGGTCCTACAGATTTTGCTTTTGCCGCAGCAGTATCAAAAGTGGTAGAATAAATATCGGTTACAAACTCGCCATAGCCATCTGTAATGGCACCCATGTTCCCTTTTCTGTTGCTGGAGAAAATAATGTTATAGCCTTCAGCATCACATATCGGGCGAAAATCGTTACCTGCAGAGTTTACCTGTTTGCCAAGGTTTTTAAATTTAACATCAACAGAGGTCTTCATCAGCTCTTTGGCATTGTAGCACCATTCAATGTGGTTATCAACATTAAACTTAGGGTTTAATTTTCCCTGTTACCTTCTTTGTACTTTTCAAAATTTTCAACAGCATCATCAAACTCGCCTGCATACCTTAGAGCTTCTGCCAAATAATAGTTTACATCTTTAGGACAATCTTTTTTGGTAGATGCTTTTAATAGGTACTCAATAGCAGCGGGTTTGTTTTCGTTGGTATTTAGGTAGCACATGCCCAAACGGTAATTAAATTCCATGTTATCTGCATCACTCAATACAAGGCGACTGTATCCTTCAAGTGCGTTTTTGTAGTTTTGGTTTTTATAATATTCGTTGGCTAATTTTTTTGCATCGCCAATCTGGTCTTTCGTAAGTGCAGCGGGTGCGCCACCTTTTTTTGCAGTTTGTGCCAATGAAATGCCGCAGCATAAAAATACAACGGCAGTGGTTTTAAATATTATGTTCATTTTATGATTTTAATAGATGCTACGATTAACGTCAAATTGTTCAAGATAGTCTGCCACGCGCCTTAAGAAACTGCCACCCAGCATACCATCTACAACGCGGTGGTCATATGAAAGAGAAAGAAACATCATGTGCCTTATGCCAATGGTATCGCCATAATCTGTTTCTATTACAGCGGGCTTTTTTCGGATAGCTCCAGTTGCCATAATTGCAACCTGAGGTTGATTAATTATAGGCGTGCCCATTACGTTTCCAAAGGTTCCTACGTTAGTCAGTGTAAATGTGCCCCCCTGTATTTCATCGGGCGTAAGCTTGCTTTTACGCGCGCGGTTACTTAAGTCGTTTACTGCTTTAGTAAGTCCTATTAAATTCATTCGGTCGGCATTTTTTATGACAGGTACTATAAGGTTACCCGTGGGTAATGCCGCAGCCATACCAATGTTTATATTTTTTTTGAGGATGATTTTAGTACCATCAACCGATACATTAATCATTGGGTAATCCCTTATAGCGCGGGTAACTGCTTCTATAAAAATAGGGGTGAAGCTTAGTTTTTCTTTTTCTTTTTTCTCAAACTCGCCTTTAACCTTGTTGCGCCACAGTACCATATTGGTAACATCAGCCTCTACAAAAGAAGTAACGTGTGGCGATGTGTGCTTGCTCATTACCATGTGGTCGGCAATGAGTTTGCGCATGCGGTCCATTTCAATTATTTCATTGTCGCCATCGGTGCTTACAGCCGCTGACTGTTGTGCAACCGGGGACGGTGCAGCAGCGGGCTGGGCAACAGGTGCTGCTTTTGGTGCAGCGCTAACGGAGGCGCTAACCTCACCGCCCGATTTCTTTTTATCAATGTAAGCAAGTATATCTTTTTTAGACACACGCCCATCAGCTCCTGTGCCGGATATGGCATCCAATTCTTGCTGCGAAATATTTTCTTGCTGAGCTATGTTGCGAACTAATGGTGAATAAAATTTGCCAGCACCGGAAGTTGACGTTATAGTTTGTGCAACGGGAGCAGGAGCGGAAACAGGGGCTGATGCCGCAACTACAGCAGGCTGAGCGGCAGGGGCAGATGCCATAGGTGCTGCAACAGCCTCACCGGCACTGCCTATGATTGCTATTACTTTTCCTACTTGCACCACTTCGCCTTCAGCAAACATCTTTTTTAATAAAACACCGGCAGCGGTTGATGGCACCTCTGAGTCAACCTTATCGGTGGCAATTTCTAACACGGGCTCATCGGCAGCTACATTATCTCCTTCGTTTTTAAGCCATTTTATAATGGTTGCCTCTGCAACGCTTTCGCCCATTTTGGGCATTTTTAATTCGGTTTGCGACATATAAATCTGTAAAAGTAAGCGTGGGCTAAATTAGGGAAATTGTTTATAGTTAGGAGTTTTGTGTTCGATGGTGGTTTTCCATAATAGGAGAACTTGGGCTATAATGTTTTAAGAGTATTATTTTAATTTCCTTAAATCTTTTACGTTTACACCCATGCAAATAATTAAAGCTTTTATTGTATTGGTTTTTACTCTATTCGTAAGTAATGAGATAAACGCACAAACTGTTACCAAAAGAGATTTGGAAAGCAAAGAGGCATTTGTTGCAAGAATTTCTACTGAGCGAGCTTATAATATTAAAATACAAACCGAAGATGTATTTAACACGCCATCGTCTAAAATTATTTTTACCTACCAGTTAAATGAAGAAGGTAATATTGTTAAAGAAGGCAGGCTCGACAGCAGCATTTGTATTTATGTGGGCATACTCTGTAATGTAAAAGAGAACGATTATACCTGCCAGTTTTTTAAAACTACCTGTAGTTATTTAAATAATATAAAGGTGCAAAGCACAGAGGTGGCACTTGTAAAAAAGGTAAAAGAGTTACAGGTTAATATTACTGAAAATGTGCGCGGACCAGGAGGAGTGCCTCGCGGAGTCACCCGCAATTATGTTTACCGGCAACAAAAAGAGGGCAACACATTTAAAGACAGTTTTGAGCCTTTTTAAGTAAAGTATTGATAAAACAAAAACTATAAAACAATAAATAATATGAATGCAGCACACGAAATAGATTTTAAAATTCATGGCGATGACATGCAAGCCGTAGAAATTGAATTAGACCCAGGCGAGGGAGTACGTGCCGAAGCCGGTATGATGATGTACATGGAGGAAGGAGTAGAGATGCAGACATCTACAGGTGGTGGTATCTTTAAAGGATTGAAGCGGATGATAACGGGAGAGAGTTTTTTTATTACCAACTTTCAAAACCAGGGCAGGGGTAAAAAGAATGTAACTTTTGCAGCGCCTTATCCGGGCAAAATCATAAACATTAACCCTGCCGATTTTGGCGGATCGTTCTTTTGCCAGAAAGATGGTTTTTTATGCGCAGCAGAAGGCATTGAAATAAACATTGCTTTTACCAAACGCATAGGGGCTGGGTTATTTGGTGGCGAGGGATTTATTTTGCAGAAGTTGGAGGGTAATGGCAATGCATTTATACATGCAGGCGGAACCATCATTAAAAGAGAACTTGCAGCAGGCGAGCGACTAAGGGTTGACACAGGATGCTTAGTAGGATTTTCGCCAACTATTGATTACGATATTAAATTTATTGGCGGTTTTAAAAATGTATTGTTTGGTGGTGAGGGTTTATTTTATGCGCACATAACAGGACCCGGTTTGGTGTATTTGCAGAGTTTGCCTTTCAGCAGGTTGGCAGATAGGATTGTGGCTGCATCGCGTTTTGGCGGTGGCAGAGAAGAAGGCAGCGGGCTGGGTGGAATGTTGGGTGGATTTATTAGTGGTAGGGATTAACTGCTGTTATAGAGAATGTATAAATTTTTAATAAAGCCTTTTCTCTTTTTGCTATCTCCGGAAAAGGCGCATCATTTTACATTTAAAACATTAAAAATACTTTTTGCAATTCCGTTTGCCGAACAAATTGTAAAAGTATTTTTTCAGTTAAACATAAAGGAAAAACTGTAGCAGGTATTTTTTTTAAAAATCCTGTTGGGCTTGCTGCCGGTTTTGATAAAGATGGTAAACTGTTTAATGAGCTTGCTGCTTTCGGGTTTGGTTTTATAGAAGTAGGCACAGTTACTCCCAAGCCACAAGCCGGTAATGAGCAGCCGCGCTTGTTTCGTTTGCCATCAGATGAAGCATTAATAAACCGAATGGGATTTAATAACGAGGGTGCTGATGCGCTTGCTGCACGTTTACAAAACCGAAAAGACAAAGACATTATAATAGGCGGCAACATAGGAAAGAATAAAAATACGCCCAATGAAAATGCTATTGATGATTATGTGTATTGTTTTAAGGTGTTGCACTCGGTGGTTGATTATTTTGTGGTAAACGTAAGTTCGCCCAATACACCGGGCTTGCGTGCTTTGCAGGATAAAGAACCGCTAATGAATATTTTAAACCGCCTCCAATCACTCAATGTAAATTACGCAAAGCCTAAACCTGTATTTTTGAAAATAGCGCCCGATTTAACCAATGAGCAATTAAATGATATTGTTGAAATAGTTCGGTCAACAAAAATTGCAGGCGTGGTGGCAACCAACACTACCATTAGCCGTAGTAATTTAAAAACTGATAGCAAAAAATTGAAGCAACAGGTGCAGGTGGATTAAGCGGTAAGCCAGTTGCCCTACGTTCAACCGAGGTTATAAAATACCTTGTTCAAAAATCAAATAAATCTTTTTCTATTATTGGGGTAGGCGGTATCCATTCGGCTAAAGATGCGCAGGAAAAAATTGCAGCCGGTGCCGATTTGGTTCAACTTTACACTGGGTTTATTTATGAAGGGCCGGGGATGATTAAGAATATTATCAGAGCAATTTAGTTTAATACTCTTTTTCTTAACTCTGCCTCATTTGCCGGCTTGTTTTACTACTGCCATCATGACTCCATCCCGGAGGACCAAACACATACATGAGCTTGTTTTTAAAGCTGCATTTTCGTTGGAGGTCTTGTATAATACTTATCCACTCATGAAAAACAATTTTGCTCGGATTGTTGGTGTTAATATTTTTAGTAAGTCCATACCGCACGGGGTCGTTGTCATCTTCTTTTTGAAAACTGCCAAATAGCCTATCCCAAATAATTAAAACCATACCCATGTTTTTGTCCAAGTATTGCACATTGCTTGCATGATGTACGCGGTGGTGGGATGGTGTAACAAGAATGTATTCAAGCAATCCCATTTTTTTTATTGTTTGTGTGTGAACCAATATGCCATAAATTTGAGTGGCGCTATACATAAACATAATGTCAATGCCCTTAAACCCAAGTAAACTTAAAGGGATAAAATAAATGAAGCGGTACAACGGTTGAAAAACAGATGAACGAAATCCGACAGTTAAATTAAACTCATTGCTATTATGATGTGTTACATGCACTGCCCAGAACAAACGGCAATGATGATCTATGCGGTGAAGCCAGTAATACATAAAGTCTTCGGCAAAAAACAATAAGGCCCAGTAAAAAATAACACTGTAGTATGACTCTATTAACCTAAATTGAAAAAAATAATTGAGTACGGCTAAACAAGCAGTACGCATTAAAATATCAATACCCATGTTTGCGTACATTAAAAAAGCATTTGCAAAAATGCCTTTAGTGGAGTAAAATCCTTTGTTATGCAAATGGGAAAAAAGAATTTCAACGGCAATTACCACCGCATACAAAGGAGTGGAAATGTATATTAAAACCAACTCCCGGAATTGTTGTTCCATGCGCGCGAAAATAATAAAGCAACTTATTATTGCAGGCGATAATTTTGAATATGTTCTGTTTATGAAAGTTATAAAAGCAAAAGGCTGCCAAACCTCAGGAGGGACAGCCTTTTGCTTTTAAATTTTGAATTGAAATTAGTTGACTTTAAGCTTTATAAATTTAGTTGTAGAGTTTGTTTTAACGCTAACTGTATATACACCTGATGAAACATTTGTAAGGTCTAACTTGTTTTCGTTAATTCCTTCGTTACATGTGCCGCTATAACTCAAAACTGATTTGCCGAGCAGATCAATTAATTCAACAGAGAAAGGGGAGGAATTTTCTGATTGGAATTTTACCATAACAAATTCATTGGCAGGAGAGGGATATACTTGTACATCATTAAGTACCGTATTTGTTTCCTCTATAGAGCCATTGGCTTTTCTGCAAGTAAAGTTTACAGGAAACGTTCTTGTTGAACCGCCAGAACAAGTGTTACTTGGTGTTACAAGAATATTACCATTTACGTTCCCCATAGTTGCCGTCATGGTTGTTGAATTTTGTCCCCCCGCAACTATTGCAGTACCTGTTGTTGCTGCCCAAGTGATAATTGTTGATGGAACAGGAGGAGCGCTTACAGAAAATTGGACGCCTGCCTGGTTAGCACAAAATGCAGCAGGGTTAGCAGTAATTACTGATAGAGCTTCCGGTCGTGCCCTCAAAGGCGTACATCTTTGAATACCTGACAAACAAGTGCTGTTTGCGGTAACGCAAAGTTGTGATGAATTGCCCGGGTTGGTAAATTGAATATCAATAGAATTATTGGTTGCAGGACCAACTATAGTAGCACCAGTAGGTAATATCCATGAATAGGAACTTGCACCCGTTACGGGAGCAACGGAGTAGGTGAGTGTAGTATTGCAGGTGCTGTATAACTGTCCGCTGATATTACCAGGTTGCCCTGGAATGTCTAGCCCAACGGTTTTTATTTTGTTAGGTGTAGTATAGCAAATGTTGTTGGCATTAACTGTTATATCGCCCCCAGTAAAACCCGGATCAAAGTCAACAGTTATAATAGTATCGTTCTGTCCAGTAACAAGGGTTGCTCCCGTAGGCATTATCCAAGTGTATTGGTCAGCGCCAACAATATTTTGAATTGTATAAACAACAGCGTTTGTTCCGGGGCAAACAAAATCGGGTCCGGAAGTAAATAAAGGTGAAGCAATACTGTACCTGGTCCATGTTGTAACAGAATCAATGGCTGCACCACATTCATTTTCTACTTTTAAGATAATGTAGTAGCCTGAGTTTATAGTAGCACCAAAATCAACTGTTACTGAATTAGTGTTTTGTCCGGATGCAATACTTCCACCATCAGATGTTGACCAATCATAAATGTTAATGTCAGCCTGAGCAGGTACTGAGTAGTTGACACCCGTTGTGCCGGGGCACGTTACCAAAGCGCCACCGCTAATTGCTGATGGAACAACAGGTATGTGTTTGAATTTTAGAAGAGCAGTGTTGGAAGTTTTTTGAGGCGCACAGCCGTTATTAACAGTAACATCATAGCTGCCTAAATCGCTACTGTCTGCGGGGCTAATATTCAATGTTTGGGTTTGGGATCCTGAGATATTTCCTCCATCAGCTAATGGCACTCCGTTTTTCCTCCATTGATATACTAAGTTAATACCCATGGCATCTGCATTAAAAGACATAGCTGTTTGAAAGCACGAAGTGTCATTAACAGGCTGAATTAAAATATCAATTTCCTTCTTCAATTGTAAACATCTTGGAGTTCCGGTTCCGCAAGAGTTTACAGGCGAAACACAAACTTTGCCGGTGTTATAGTTTGAAGGAAAGTTAACGATCACATTATTTGTTCCTTGTCCGCTTGTTATTGAGGCAAGATTATTTACGGTCCAGGTGTACGAAGTTGCACCTGCAACTAGTGGAGTTATGTAAGCGGTAGAACCTCCGCATAGCCCTGCAGTAATTCCAGTCATAGTTTGGGCAGTACCCGGAACAGAACGTACACTTAACGCAGAAGGTGTGCTTGTTGCACAGGGGTTTGAATATCTAACAGAAACGTTTCCATAAACAAAACCCAATGGGAATGTAACGTTAACAGTATTGGTACCTTGTCCTGTAAATGTGGCACCAGGAGGCACGCTCCACAGATAGTTGGTAGCTCTTGGATTAGTTGCTACGGTGTAGATTCCTGAGTTTCCACCACAAACAATGGTTGGCCCTGTAACAGGTGGTGGAGTAGGAGGAATATTTTGTATGATAGTGAGACATCGGGGCGCACTAACTGCGCAACCATTGCTAACCACAACACATAAATTGCCAGCTGAAGTAAAACCGCCACCAAAAGCAACTGTAACTGTGCTCGATCCTTGTCCTGAAAAAATTGTAGCACCGGCAGGGGGAGTCCAGGCATAAGTTCTTCCGGGTGTATTGGTTACGGAGTATGTAAATAAATCACCAGGACATGCGGCATTATTACCATTAATAAATGAAGCACCACTAGGGGCTCCCTGTGGTATTACTTGCTTGCACAATGGGCCTACTGTGCAATTGCTGTTGTTAGCAAACACACAAATGTTACCAGGAGGTGTAAAAGTTAAATCATAATCTACAGTAACAGTTGTAGCTGCAGATGTAAAAGGATTTTGTCCATTAATAGTTGCCCCGGGAGGTAAATTCCAAGTATAGCTTGTAGCATTTGTTACTACTGAAACTGTATATATTGAAAAGAATTGCCGGGGACATGCTGTAAATGTTCCTGTCATTCCGGTAAGGTTTCCAAGGTTGCATTGAGCGTGTATAAATGTTGCAGAAGTTAACTGAAGGGCTAACATTAATACTTGGAGGATTAATTTTTTCATGATTGTGGTTTTTATATAATTAATTACGGTCTACATTATTTAGTTAAATTTAACTTGAAAACAGATAAAAATGTTTCAACATTCACAAAAACTTACAACTTTTATTATTAATTTCTGGTTTAAAAATCAATTGAAAGTTTTGAGAAAACATCCCTAAAGTTCCTCTATTATCATACCAAATATTGAATATGCGGTATGTCTTTTATCCACAATAAACTGTTAAATACACGTTTTACTTTAAAGCCAGATAACAAGGCACAGACTTACTTTAGCTTTTTAGAAAATGAAAAACTGATGTCAGAAAAAACAAACACCTTTAGGAAGAAAAAGCAGGATGAAGATGTAGAGCTTTTAGAAATTGCAGAGGCAGAGCCGGAGAATAAGCCCAAAAATAAACCTAAAGCAAAAAGGCAGGCTGTGGAAAAAGCACCTTCTAAAGTGCGTTTTACTTTCTTAAAAGATAATAGGTTCAGACAGGTTGCAGGGCTGTTGTTGATGCTAATGTCAGTTTTAATTTTTATTGCATTTGCCTCATACATATTTACGTGGAGGGCAGATCACGATAAGGTTACCAACTCGTGGTTAACGTTAATCTTTGATCAGGAAACAAAGGTGGATAACTGGCTTGGTAAGTTTGGCGCCATTGTTTCGCACTTCTTTGTTTACGGTTGGTTTGGTATCAGTTCTTTTGCTTTTCCATTTATCTTCTTTTTAGTAGGCTTTAAAACTGTTTTTAAGGAATCTTTAATACCCTTTAAAAAATCATTGGGCTATGCAGCCTTCACATTATTGTTTTTGTCTGTGGCTTTTGGCTTTTTGTTAAAACAGAATACTAATCTTTTATTTATGGGAGGTGCATTTGGTTTTTCTGTAAGCAATTGGTTAGAACTTGTTTTAGGTAAAATAGGCACAGGTTTGTTTTTATTTTTTGTGGCAATTTCGTTTGTGTTGGTTGCATTTAAATTAACACTTAAACTTCCTGCATTTTCTAAATCACCAACAACAAAAACTGATGATTTGATTGACACAAATCTTTCTTCGATAGATAACAGAGTATTGCCGGTTACCGACACTCCTATTAATGTTAAGATTGATTATAAGGAAGTTGATTTGCCTTTAGAAGTGGAAGAGCAAATAAACGAACTACTTACACCACCTGTTGCTGAAACACAAAAACCATCAAACGAACTAGAACTGGAAACGGATTTGCCGTTTGAAATAAACGATGAGCCAAAAGAAGAAGGAATTACCCTTTCCATCGAAAGCAACTTAGATGATTTAATAAATAAGAATCCTGAAGAAAATAATCAGCCTGAACAAGATACTGAAGGAGAAGATTTACCTGAACAAGTTACCTTAGGTGAATACGACCCTAAACTTGATTTATCATCTTACCAATATCCGCATTTAGATTTATTGGAGAATTATCAAAGCAAATCGAACCTTACACACGAAGAATTAAAAGCTGAATTAGAAAGCAACAAAAACCGAATTGTAGAAACATTAGGTCATTATAACATTGCCATAGAAAAAATTAAAGCTACTGTTGGTCCCACTGTTACTTTATTTGAAATAGTTCCGCAGGCTGGGATTCGTATTTCAAAAATCAAAAACTTAGAGGATGATATTGCTTTAAGTTTATCTGCGCTTGGCATCAGAATTATTGCACCCATACCTGGCAAAGGAACAATTGGTATTGAAGTACCCAACCAAAAGGCCGAAATGGTTCCGATGAAAGCGGTACTTGGTTCTGAAAAATTTCTGTCAACAGAAATGGATTTGCCTATTGGTTTGGGTAAAACAATTTCTAACGAATTATTTGTTACAGATCTGGCAAAAATGCCTCATCTGTTAATGGCAGGGGCAACTGGTCAGGGTAAGTCTGTAGGTCTAAATGCCATACTTGCATCCCTGCTTTATAAAAAAGCATCCATCGCAGGTAAAATTTGTTTTGGTTGATCCTAAAAAGGTTGAACTTACATTATTTAAAACCATTGAAAGACATTTTCTTGCCAAGTTGCCCGGTGAGGAAGAAGCTATTATTACCGATACCAAAAAAGTGGTAAACACACTAAACTCTTTGTGTATTGAAATGGATCAGCGTTACGAGTTGTTAAAAGATGCTCAGGTCCGTAACATACGCGAGTATAATGTAAAGTTTGTTGCGCGGAGATTAAACCCAAACAAGGGTCATCGCTTTTTACCTTTTATAGTTTTGGTGGTTGATGAGTTTGCTGATTTAATTATGACAGCAGGCAAAGAAGTAGAAACACCCATTGCCCGCCTTGCTCAACTTGCCCGGGCAATTGGCATACATTTAATTATTGCAACGCAACGTCCATCCGTAAATATTATTACAGGAACTATTAAAGCTAACTTCCCTGCCCGTATTGCATTTAGGGTAACAAGCAAAATAGACTCACGCACCATTTTAGATACAGGCGGTGCAGAGCAATTAATAGGCAGGGGAGACATGTTATTGTCAACCGGATCAGATTTGGTACGCCTACAATGTGCATTTGTAGATACTCCTGAAGTGGATAAAATAACAGAATTTATTGGCAGCCAGCGTGGCTACCCCGATGCATTTTTGTTACCTGAATATGTAGGTGAAGAAGGAGAGGGAGGAAGCGGTGAGGTTGACCTGGGTGATAGAGACCCACTTTTTGATGATGCTGCGCGGATGGTTGTACAACATCAGCAAGGCTCTGCATCATTACTTCAACGCAGACTTAAATTAGGGTATAACAGAGCTGGACGTTTAATTGATCAGTTAGAGGCTGCCGGTATAATTGGACCTTTTGAAGGAAGTAAAGCCCGCGAAGTAAAGTGTAAAGACCCTGGCACTTTGGAGCAAATTTTATCCGGTTTAAAGTAAAACCTATTATTGTTCACACTACTTTCACCGCCTGAAACGGGGGTGGTATTATTTCTGTTTTGTAGAATTTAAATAGATCAGTTATGAAAAGATATTGGGAATTATAATGCTATCGCTACTTATAACTTATGCCCATGCTCAACAAAGGGATGCAAAATCTCAGGAAATTTTAAAAGGAGTAAGTGCTAAGTATAAATCTTTAAAAAGCGTGTTTGCGTCATTTAAGGTAGGAATTGAAAATTTAAAGGATAAGACTACTCAAAATCAAAACGGTAGCATTCTTTTAAAGTCAAATAAGTATAAGCTAGATATTACCGGTCAGCAAATTGTTTCTGACGGTAAATCATCATGGACATACTTAAAAGAAAGTAATGAGGTGCAAATTAATGATGCGTCTGCAAAAACCGGAGACATAACACCTGCCAATATTTTTACCGTGTACGAAAACGGATTTGAATCAAAATTTACAGGAGACAAGAAAATAGCAGGAAAGGATATGCAGCAGGTAGAACTTATACCCACAGATAAGAAAAAACCATATTACAAAATAGTTCTGTTTATTAATAAGGCTGAAAAATATGTTTACAGCGCAGTGGTATATAATAACAATGGAACCCGCTTAAACTATACAGTAGAAAAATTTACACCCAATGCCCCTGCAGAAGATGCTGCATTTGTATTTGATGCAAAGAAATATCCGGGGATAGAGGTGGTTGACTTGAGATAGAAAAAATCCTGCACCCAGTGCAGGATTCTTTGTTTGATTATTTTTTTACTACTAAAGTGCTTGCCATCATATCATGCAAGGCTTGTTTTTTTTCGGTAAAACCAGCCATAATAAATCCAATTGCAAAGATTAAGGCTGAAGGAATTTTTGACAGGTACCGCCCTAAAGATTTAAGAAAAGAAATTTTTTCACCACTATAATTAGTTACTTTAATGCCAACCATGCTTTTGCCGAAAGTTCCTTGCTTGGCAGAACATTCCATCCCAACAAAATAACCTATACCAACAAAAAAAGAGACCAGAATCATTGTCCAGTATTTAGCGGAAAAAACATGTTGGGGGTCCATTGCTGATTGAAAGTAATTTGTAAAACTTCCATACAAAAACATAATAAGGATAAACTGAAATATCCAAAGAAAAATTGTATCAATAATTGCAGCCGCAAAGCGCAGCCAGAATCCTGCATAACCCCTGTGTGCAGGAACGGATTGTGTTGAGTCTAAAATTTGTTCCATTTTATTTATTGTTTAGAGTTTATAGTTATTTGTTTAGTTGATTTTAATGACAAGAGTATCTGCAATCTTATCATGCAATGCTTGTTTCTTACTATCGAAGGCAGCCATAATGTAGCCTATAAATAAAATTATAGCAGAAATTATTTTGCACACATAGCGCACAATTGCTTTTTGGGATGAAAGCCTATTGCCATCTGCATCTATAACCTTTATTCCCATTGCCATTTTGCCTAATGTTGCCTGGTACTTTGAACTTTCTAATGCTGCATAATAAATAAGGTTAAGAATAAAACTTGCTATGCCGCCCAAAAGGTTAAAAGAATAAAACAACGGTATAGTATCAAAAACCATAAAAGGCTCATCGGAAGAAAATTTAAACTGAGAATTACTAAATACTATTGAAGACACTAAACCAAGAATTAAACTGTCTATAAACATAGCCAGAAATCTTCTCCAGAAACCCGCATACAAAAAATGTTGCGGGTTGGTGTTGTCTAATATTTCCATTGCTGGTAAGTTTGTTTACAATGGTAAGTCAATTATTGTTCTCTGACAAATAATTTTAACTCAAACAGATATCGAATTAGTAAAAGAATAAGTTTTTAGCTAATTAGATTGTTTGTTTAACTCAATCATATTAACCAACAGTCTGTAAGCTCCTGATACACCTGCTGGAAGTTGTCTGAATAATGCCAAACCGGTGTATATAAAATTTCCTTTTCCGTATTTGGTAACGATTGTACTTCCTGTCATTTCCTTTTCTGTGGTGTCATTACAAGAAAAAATAGCTTCGTAGTTTTTATCAAAATCTTTGGCGAAATAAATCCCACGTTCCTGAACCCAATTATCAAAATCTGCTGTGGTAATTTTATTAGGAACATTTAATAACGGATGTTCCGGTTTGGTAAAGCGCATTTCGGCTGTTTGGTCTGTAACCCTTTCGCGTGAGATGGTAAATGGATACGGACCAATTTCGCCTTTAAGTTTACCAAGGTTACTATTGGTATTATACTGCACAATCATGTTGCCCCCATTATTGATATAGTCCATCAGTTTATCACGAAAGTTTGATAGTTTTTCATCGGTATTGTAAGCACGCACTCCGGTTATAATGGCATCGTATTCACTTAAATTTTCATCAGTAAGTTTTTGATGCGTTAGTTCAGTTACTGAATAACCTAATTGCTCCAATGCTTCAACAGTTCCATCGCCAGCACCTGGTATAAAACCAATTTTTTTTGATTTGGTGGTAACATCTACTGGAACAATTTTTACATCTGCATCTTTCAACACCAACTGATATGGGATGTGATTGTATTTTAATTCCGTTAACGATTTGCCGTAAGTAATCCCGTTAACAACCACCTCTGCTTTTATTAATCCATTCACCGGGGTCGTTGTGCTGGAAGAAACAGTAAACTCAAGTAAAACTTCTTCTCCTTTTTTATCAATTGCAATATCATGTTTTAATGGAAAGCAAGTGTAGCCCGCTGGCAGTTGAAGTTTAACAGTTGCGTTCAGTTTTTGCGAAATACTCTTAACCACAACTTTTATTTTTTTTGATTGATTATTGACCAACATTACGGCATCATCTTCAAAATTAATGGTTGCAGGTGGCAACAAGGAAAAAGCTCTGTATTTTTCTCCCTCAACAGGGTCTGTCCATTTATACTTAACGGGTAAATTTAGCGTAAGGTCGCAGCCCGAAATTTTTACACTCAGGTTTATATAGACTGTTGCATCACTTATGGTTTTTCCAATCTCGTCTTGTTTTTCAATTACAAAACCGGAATCGGTATGTTTTTTATTGAGCCAGAATGGATTTGTGTATTGTTGAGTTTCAGGCAGCACAAACCCCTTTTCATAGGTAAATAATTCGTTTTGTGAAAGAGGTTTTGAAAATGTTGTATCAAATCTTAACGAGTAAGTAATTTTATTCAGTTTAATATCAGCGCCTGAATAGTTGACAGCACTCAGTTTAAGTTTAATAGAATCTCCGGAAGCTGCGTAATAGTCGTGTGATGTAATCTCAAACCATGCTCCACTGCATAATATTATCAGGTTGTCAATTTCTTTAAGTTTTTGCTCACGCCAATATTTATCCTTTAGTTGAAGAATTTCTTTTCGTGCATCAATCAAAACCGGCAAAATGGCAGAAGGTTTTTCGGGATTAAAATCATTTAATGCTTTTTCGCAGAGTGAGATAATTTTTTCAGAAGCCTTAATCCTTGTCCATGAAAAATCAATATTGCAAAATAAATCTTTACAAGAAGTATCGCCATCTACTGGCTTAAAGTATTCAAGTAATTTACCGCGTTGCACTGCTACACCAAACCCCTGGCTTTTATGTTGGCTTCTGCTTAATGCAGCCACTTCTCCGTAATTCATTCCCAACAGCAGGTTGTATATTCCCACATCAAACTTTAACTAGTTTTCGTTTTGAGTATTGTTCGATCCAAAGTTGAATGTGTTCCACCATAAACTCTTGGGCTGCCAGGTTTCTGTATTTCTAAGTTGATAACTAAATCTATTTTTATCGGCCGCGGCTTTAAAAGCCTCTCCTGCAAGTATGGCACTTGCAGTATGATGCCCATGACCACCTTCCCCTGTTGTGGGAAAACGAGTGATAATTACATCAGGTTTAAGGCTGCGTATTAGCCACACAACACTTGCAAGTGCAGTATCATGTCCCCAAATTTTAAAAGTCTCTTCAGGAGTTTTTGAATAGCCAAAATCTGTTACGTGCGTAAAAAATTGTTCGGCGCCATCAATTTTTCGTGCCTCTAATAACTCATGTGTTCTTATCAATCCAAGCAAATCTCCTTGTTCTCTGCCAATTAAATTTTGTCCTCCATCACCCCGGTTAAGGGATAGATAACAGGTGCGCAAACATTTTTCTTTAGCGAGGTAGGAGAGGAGCCTAGTGTTTTCATCATCAGGATGAGCAGCTACATACAATACAGTCCCTAAGGTGTTTAATTTTTTTAAGGCAATTTTTATCTCTGAAGAATTGTATTGCCTTGATGTTTGAGCCTGAGAAATTATTGCCGTTAATAAAAATGCAGTGAGTAAGAAATAAATACGCATAAATGATTTTAAAAGGATTGAACAAATATTGGAAATATATGCAAACGATTGAGTGCTTAAATATAATCAAGCCTCAGATTATTCATTTTTATTTTTTATCCACTGCGATAATAAACTTCAAACAATCCTTTTACAATTCTCTTTACTTTGTGAAAATTTTTAATCGTGAGTATTTTATCTTCTATTCCTAAAATAAAACATACTGAGTCTGGAATGTTTTTTTTAATGGCTGGCCCATGTGTGGTAGAGTCAAAAGATCTTTGCTTTGAAGTGGCTGAAAAAGTAATTGCAATTACTAATAAATTTAATATCCCATATATTTTTAAGGCAAGTTATCGCAAAGCCAATAGAAGTAAAGGTGATTCTTTTACAGGCATAGGTGATTATAAGGCATTAGAAATTTTAAAAGGGGTGGCTAATCATTTTAGTGTACCTACTGTAACAGATATTCATGAAAGTAGTGAAGCGGCTGTTGCAGCAATTGCTGCTGATGTGTTGCAGATACCTGCATTTCTATGCAGGCAAACCGATTTACTTATGGCATCTGCTAAAACAGGCAAACACGTGAATGTAAAAAAGGGGCAGTTTCTTTCTCCTGATGCTATGAAATTTGCAGTTGAGAAAATACGTTCTGCCGGAAACCAAAATGTGATTTTAACTGAGCGCGGAACTACATTTGGTTACCAGGATTTGGTAGTGGATTTTAGAGGCATTCCTGTAATGAAAGAGTTTGGTGTGCCGGTGGTAATGGATGTAACACATTCATTACAGCAACCCAATCAATCTTAGCGGAGTTACAGGAGGCAAAGCTATAAATGATTGAAACAATTTGCAAGGCCGCAATTGCTGTTGGGGCAGATGGGTTGTTTATTGAAACACATCCCAATCCGGCAAAAAGCATTATGATGGTGCAAATATGTTAAAGTTGGATAAGTTGGAAGAACTTAGAGAGATTAGTGAAACTAAACCGCTTTATGATTTAATTAAAGTTTAAACTGTTTCAGCAATATATTAGCTTATTTGAAATTACATAAGAGTGCCTTTTATTTTCAACTGTTATTGAAAGAATTATTCTTTAGACATTAAACCTGAAGTGCATAATATCTCCATCATCAACCACATACTCTTTTCCTTCAACAGAAAGCTTGCCGCTATCTCGCGCCGCCGATTCAGAACCGAATTAACATAAAATCTTATATTTTGATAACCTCAGCACGAATAAATCCTTTTTCAAAATCGGTATGTATAATTCCTGCTGTTTGAGGGGCTTTCATTCCTTTGGTAAAAGTCCACGCACGAACTTCTTTTTCTCCAGCAGTAAAATAAGTTTGAAGGTTAAGCAAGTTGTAAGCAGCTTTAATCAACTTTGCTACACCCGACTCTTGCAGGCCCAAGATCTTTTAAAAAATTTGACGATCTTCAAAGTTTCTAACTGAGCAATTTCAGCTTCTATGTTGCCCATAACAAGCACTTGGCATTTTTCTGATCTTTATCCTTAATCTTTTTAACTGCCTCTACATGTTTATTACCGCTTTTAACCCGATTTTCATCTACATTACACACATATAATACAGGCTTATCTGTAATCAAAAACAAATCGGCAATATATTTTCTATCTTCCTCCATAACCGGGGCTGACGTGCTGACTGCCCTGACTCTAAATGCTTTTATAAATGCTCAGCACTTGAAAAAAATTTTCTTCGCTTCTTTATCACTTCCTACACGTGCAAGTTTTTCAACCTTCTGAATTTTCTTATCAATATTTTCCAAATCTTTTTGTTGTAATTCGGTGTCAATAGTCTCTTTATCACGTACCGGGTTTACACTTCCATCCACATGCACCACATTATCATCATCAAAACATCTTAGTACATGAAGTATAGCGTCTGTTTCTCTGATGTTTGCTAAAAATTGATTGCCCAACCCTTCGCCTTTGCTGGCTCCTTTTACCAATCCGGCAATATCCACTATTTCAACCGTTGTAGGAACCACGCGCTGTGGCTTTACCAGCTTTTCAAGAGTGTTTAACCCTTCATCAGGCACGGTTATTACGCCCACATTTGGTTCAATGGTGCAAAATGGAAAATTTGCAGCTTGTGCCTTTGCATTACTTAAACAATTAAATAAGGTTGATTTACCAACGTTTGGCAAACCAACAATCCCACATTTTAATCCCATTGTAAAAAAATTAGCGCGCAAATATAATAGAATAGCTTTTTGTGAATTGTTTAGTACTTAACGTTTTAGAAATAAAACAATCCGGCTCAGTAACTGTTTATTCTCAGTAGAATATATTGTGGATAAACCAGTTGTAATTAAGATTATATTTGAACTCAAACAAAACTCATCATAATGAAAAAGAAAAATTTTATCGCTCCTTATGCTCACCGTTATTATTGCAGTAAGTTTTAATTCATGTAAAAAGAAAGACGATGATGACGAGCCCACTGCCTTTGATACAGAACTTTATAATATGGCAAAGGAAACCAGCGGATTTGTTTGGTTTAAAAATTCATCTTCAGCTTTACCCAAAAGTAGTGGAACAGGTCACAGTCAGCCTTTTTTAAGAACAAGATATAATGCTGCTGCCGCAACGCAGTTAGATTCTACTGGGCAGATTTTAACGGGTGCAACTTTTCCTGAAAATTCTTTGATAGTAAAGGAGTTGCTTAATAGTTCATCTGTACTTGAGCGCTACGCTATTTTGTATAAAAAACCTTCTAACGAAAATGCCGATGCAAAAGGTTGGGTTTGGGGTTACATTAATGCCGATGGAAGTGTTGCAGAACCAACTTCCAACAAAGGCAGTGCCTGCACCGGCTGCCACTCTCAATCAGATAATATTGATTATATGTTGATGAAAAAATATTTTCCGTGATAATTTAATAAAGCAATAAAAGAGCGAAGCATTATTTGATTTTAGTGTTTCGCTCTTTTTAATTTTACGCCATGTCTGATAAAATCAGGATTGATAAGTGGTTATGGGCAGTTAGAATTTTTAAGACACGCTCATTAGCTGCAGATGCCTGCGAAAAGGAAAAAATTTTAATTAATGGTGTTGGAGCAAAAGCATCAAGAATAATTAAATTAAATGATGTTGTTAGTGTAAAAAATGGAGTGTTTACTTTAACTTTTAAAGTATTGCAACTAACAGAAAAGAGAATGGCTGGAAAAAATGCACATGAGCATTGCGAAGATTTAACGCCCGCTGAAGAAGTTGAAAAAATGAAAATGCATGCCTTAGCTTTGCGCATGAGTAGAAACCCAGGTACAGGCAGACCAACAAAAAATGAAAGACGAGCATTGGATGAGTTTTTGGATTGGGATTATTTGTGAATGATCAATTATGAATGGTGAAGTGTGCCCCGAAATTTCGAGAGTTTAATTGTGAATGATAAATAGCAGAAAAATGTTGAAACGAATTTTATTAGTTGTACTTACTTTTCTTTGATTTCTTATAAATCCGGAGCCATCGTTAAAACTTGCGCGCTTAAAATACAGCGGTGGTGGCAACTGGTATGTAAGCCCTACCGCTTTGCCAAACCTTGCTCGGTTTTGTAACGAACAATTAAAAACAAACTTTGCTTTAGAAGAAGCGGTAGTAGAACCCGGCAGCCCCGATATTTTTAATTACCCTTTTATTCATATGACCGGTAACGGAAGATTTGTGTTTACACAACAAGAGGCTGATAACGTGAGAAAATATCTTTCGGCAGGAGGTTTTTTAAATATTAACGATAGTTATGATATGGATAAATTTGTGAGACCCGAAATGAAAAAAATTTTTCCTGAACTTGATTTTGTGGAATTACCATTTAATCATCCTGTCTATCACCAAAAGTTTGATTTTGCTAATGGATTACCAAAAGTACATGAGCATAATGATAAACCGCCACAAGGCTTTGGTTTAATTTACAACGGCAGGCTTGTTTGCTTTTACAGTTACGAAAGTGATATTGGAGATGGATGGGAAGATGCAAGGGTACACAACGACTCTGAAGAAGTAAGGCAAAAAGCCTTGAAAATGGGAGCAAATATTATTCAATTTGCGTTTTCGCAATAAACTATTGTTGCACTTTCATGCTCAGACTAATGTCTGAGACTGAACCAGAGTTGACAATTGCATTAACCTTGATAATTCCATGCTTACCGGTACTTAGTTTTACCGCTAATATGCTACCTGCATTAATATTTGTTGCATTGTTGCTAATGTTGCCCGCACCATCATAAATATCTTTCACTTCTGCTCCGTCTATCACTTTATCAAACTGAGAAGTTGATAATGAAGATACCTTTTTAATTTGAGTGTTATTTGCCGAAGCAATATCAGACGAGTTTATGTACGAACTGTAGGCAGTTACGCTTAGCAATGAATTATTGTTAGGTGAAGAAATGCAATAGCCATCACCGCCTGACTCGGCATAATAATAAACTAAATCAATAATACTCTTATGGGCATTAAAGTAGCTGATGTTATAAGTGCCGTTTGAGTCAACATCGTGTATGTTGTAAGTATTTGAACTTGCTTGAGCACCCATTGATATAGTGTATGATGTAACTGTTGTGTCAGGTAAAGTACCCGGTGTGTTATCATCGTCTTTATCCTGGGTGCAAGAGGTTAATGTTACAGTTGCAAACAATGCAAGAGCCAATAAATTAAAAATCTTGTTCATGGTTGAATATTTTTATCACAACACATTTATATGGATTTTAGGAGAAAAGGTTACAGTAATTTCTTTAAGTAATGCTCCACAAGAGTTTAGAGAAAAGGAACTCCTGATTACAAAATGTCTTTCAGTTGAATAAGCCTGCAAATTTTATGGGTTGCATTTGCACTTACAAAAATATTTTTGCGGGCAGAAGTAAACGGAATCCCAACCGGCTGAGTTTGCCCCCTCTATGTCTGCTTCGGGATTATCGCCAATCATTAAGCAGTTGGCTTGGTCAACATTTAGCTGTTTGATAATATGAGCAAAAATTTGGGGTCGGGTTTGTTGTAACCTATTTCTTCAGAAATAAAAATATCTTTAAAAAAATGATGTATGTCTGATGACTTGAGTTTGCGGTGCTGTGCTTCTTTAAAACCATTAGTTATAATATACAATTCGTATTTGGGATGTAAGTAATTGAGCAGTTCGCTTGCATCATCTATTAGCTTTGTTTTAGAAGGGGTGTGCTCCACAAAATAATCACTCATCAGCTTTACTAAATTGTCATCATCAATTCCATATTCTTTCAGGGTAAGTGTAAACCTGCCGTTGCGTAAAAATTCTTTACCTATTTTGCCTTTACTGTAATCGCTCCATAAACTGTGGTTGATACCGTTGTAAGTTTCAATAAACTGATTTTTGTCAGCAATACCTCGCTCTTCTAACTTGTACATGCTAAACATTTGCTCCATTGTGTGGCGGGCATTGCTGTCAGTATCCCACAGGGTATGATCTAAATCGAAAAACAAATGCGTGTATTTTTTTTTCATTAGGGCGCTAAAATTTTGTTTTGTAATCCCTTTACCGTTACAACGTGGTATAACTGAATACGGAAGTCATTGTGAATGACCAAAATATAACGCTGCCACATAGATAGAGCAACACTTTTTGCGTTCGGGTATAAGACGTGTAGCTATGATGGTGCCTACAGGTATGGATATGATAACAGGTGTTGTAAGTGCAACGCCTATGAGCCCGTATTTTTTCCAGATCTTTACAATTCGCCTGTTTTTGCGGGTAAAGATTTTCTTTGTCTTTTGCTCTTTCTCTATATAAGAGTAGTTTACGAAAACCTTTCCGTCAATATCAACAGTTGGTTCGGAGAAAATGCGGTTTTTGTTTTTTGAAAAGAATTTAAGGGATGTTGCTTTCAGCCATAACCATGCGATGTTGAGATAGTCGCTAAAAAAAGCGAAGACGAACACGCCAAGCATGCCTCCAATGGCAGGGTAGAGGAAGCGTTCGAAAAAAGTGAAGTCATATTTTTCATCGTAGAAAGCGAAAACGGGACCTACTGCAAACTTTACGCTGCTGATAAGGATGAGAAAAATAATTTTTCCGGTTTCGGTCACGGGTTTTTATTGAAAGCGTGAAAATAAAAATACTATTGGTTAATGTTGTTTCAGGTTATTAGCTCTCTATCAACACATAAAATATTTTTTACCACAGGCTTGGCAAGTAATGAAAGGCTGAGGTTGTCGGATGCGTTGGCAATATCTTTTATAGTATTGTCTTTAAAAAGGATATTTATGTTTTCTTCCTGGAGGTTATAAGCGTTGTTGGCAATGGATTTTGTAAACACAAAGTAATCTGCCTCATCAGCCGAAACACCAAACGTATTTTCGGCTTTTAGTTTTAGGAGTTTAATATCACTCTCGTCAAAAGCATGACGCTGAATTTTTATTTTATACAATTGTCTTTCCACCAAACCATTACTTAGCCTTGAAAGTATAAAGTCATCATGCTTGCTCCACACTTTTATGGAAGTAAAAACATCATAATCGTCAAGCGAGGCATAATCAGTTAACAGGTTGGAATTTTTTCTAAAACTCAGCTCGGTAAAATTTTCTTTTAAAAAAATGTTGAGAGCAGGTGTAGCAAAAAGTTTCTCTCCGTTTTGCACCAAATGCTTGGCTCTTTTAAAACATTTATCAGTTGATTTTCGGCTGCTAATACGGTTTTGTGAAGGTAAACCTGCCAGTACATAAGCCTGCGCGCCACAATAAATTTTTCGATGGAATAAATCCCTTTAATATCAATTACCAACTCATCCTTAAAAACATTGAGCATCTTAATTATTCTGTCGAAACTGATAACACCCTCACTTACTCCTGTGTAAAAACTATCGCGCATCAGGTAGTCGAGCCTATCCATATCTAACTGACCGGATATAAGTTGATGTAAAAACTTTTTTGGGTAGTGATCATTAAAGACATCAATTGCCATTTGGAGCCTGCCCTCAAACGTATTGTTCAGTTCATGCATCATTAAAACGCTCATTTGCTCATGCGGAATTCCTTTTACCAGAGAATTTTCGAGGGCATGGCTAAAAGGCGAATGTCCTACATCGTGCAATAAAATTGCACAGCAGGCAGCTTCGGCTTCTTGCTCGGTAATTGTATGGCCTTTACTTCTTATAACATCTATTGCCAACACCATTAAATGCATAGCTCCTAAAGCATGATGAAAACGCGTATGCAACGCACCGGGATACACGTAGTTTGTTAAACCCAACTGCCTAATGCGCCTGAGCCTTTGAAAAAAAGGATGTTCCATTAAATCAAAAACCAAATCAAAAGGAATGGTAATAAAACCATACACAGGGTCGTTGATGATTTTGCGTTTGTTCATTTTTTAAGTAATGTGTACCGAGGATTAGGCACTAGGTACAAAGAAACACGATATTGGGAGAAAAAATCAAAACTTATCCCAAAATTTTGAGAGTAAATTCTGAGTATAAAGAAATAAGTATAAAGATGAAAAGGAAGCACCCCTAACTAAGAACTCTAAAGAACATGCTATCAACTCAAAACTCTGAACTCAAATCCCGAACTACTTATTTTCAAGTAAAGCTTTGTTCTTTTAAGTTCCCTGTTAAAGTTGGCTTCAGAGACTGAGGTAGTATTTTTAAAATAGAACACACCGCCCCATGAGTAAACCACTTTTGAAAATACTTCTGATGAAGTTGTCTTTTTTAGGATGGTGCGGTAAATAGTTCTGTTATTTTCAGTAATTGTTTCTTCAGTAATTCCTTCGGGATAATTTTTATCTTCAAAAGTTGGTAGAGAAGCCTGTTGCCTTTCTTTAGCGGCTTTAACAGCAGCAGCACGAGCGGCAGCTTCTTTTTGAGCATCAATTTCTTTTTGCTTTTTGATAGCTGCTTCTTCTTCGAGGCGTTTTTTCTCAGCAGCATCGGCAATGGCTTTTTCTTTAGCCTGAGCAAGTGCCAATACTTTGGCTTCAGCATCGGCTTTTGACTTTGCATCGGCAGCAGCTTTTAAAGAATCCTGTCTTGCTTTTTCTTCGGCAGCCAATCGTGCCTTTTCTTCAGCCTCGCGTTTTAAGCGTGCTTCCTCATCAGCTTTTGCTTTAGCAATAGAATCTTGTTTTTCTTTTTCTATTTGAGCGAGTCTTGCTTTTTCTTCAGCTTCGCGTTTTAGGCGTGCTTCTTCATCCGCTTTGGCTTTAGCAATGGAGTCTTGTTTTTCTTTTTCTATTTGAGCGAGTCTTGCTTTTTCTTCAGCCTCGCGTTTTAGGCGCGCTTCTTCATCGGCTTTGGCTTTGGCAATGGAGTCGAGTCTTTCTTTTTCCAATTGCGCCAATCGTGCAGCTTCGGCTTTCGCAATTGAATCTTGCTTGGCTTTTTCTAAAGCAGCTAATCGCGCTTTCTCTTCTGCCTCACGTTGCAGCCTTGCTTTTTCTTCAGCAAGCGCTTTGGCGATTGAATCCTGCTTTGCTTTTTCTTCAGCAGCTAAGCGGGCAGTTTCAGCTTTACGGGCTGCTGCATCGGCAGCAGCAATTGAATCTTGTTTGGCTTTTTCTAATGCAGCAAGTCTTGCCGCTTCAGCTGCCTCAGCTTTTGCGCGGGCATCGGCATCGGCTTTGGCTTTTGCCAATGAATCCTGTCTTTCTTTTTCTAGTTGAGCGAGGCGAGCTTGTTCATCAGCTTCTGCTTTGGCAATGGAGTCTTTACGTGCTTTTTCGAGTGCAGCTAAACGCGCATCTTCTAATTTTTTTGCAGCGGCATCGGCTCTTGCCTGTGCATCAGCATCGGCTTTGGCTTTAGATATAGAATCCTGTCTTGCTTTTTCGAGAGCGGCTAAACGTGTGCGCTCTTCGGCATCTGCTTTAGCAATAGAATCTTTGCGGGCTTTTTCGAGAGCGGCTAAACGTAATTTTTCGGCTGCTTCGGCAGCAAGTCTTTCTTTTTCTGCAGCTACCTGTGCATTGCGTAAAGAATCTTCCTGTGCGCGTTTCATTGCAGTTAATGCTGCTGCACGCGCTTCTTCGGCCTTCTTTGCTTCCTCATCTTTTTTCTTTTGTTCGGCAAGAGCTAACAGTTTTGCATTGGCTTCGTCTCTTGCTTTTGCAACGCTATCGGGCACGGGCTTTGGTAAGCGAATCTGCTTTTGCTTTTTCAATGGTGGCAATCTGTTCTTCCATTTGCTTTTTTACGCCATCCATTTCTTCTTTGCGTGCATCAGCATAATCTTTATCATAATCGAAATCTTCAATAGCATCACTCCAGCTAAATTTAACAACAGGTTTGGTTACTTCTTTTGGTATTTCAGCACCATCGGGAACTTTAAATAGATCCATTCCAAATTTGCGGGCTTGTATTAACTGATTTTCTAAATCTTTTGGAACACGCGTATCAAACAAAGCCGACTTTGTAACATGCCCTGCTTTAGAAAATATAAGAGTGTACATAATGTTTACATCTAAGTTTATAATAAACTTGCCGCCATTGCCAGTAATAATTTTATCTACTTCTTCATTACCTTTAAAAATTTTTACTTCCGCTCCTTCAAGCCCCTTTCCTGATGTAACTACTTTGCCTAAAAAGTTCTACACTTCCGTTTTGCGAAAAGACTTGCGTAAGACCAAGCGAAACGAAAAGGACGGTAAAAATTAATTTCTTAAAACAATTTATCATGTGGTTCTTTTTACTGATTAAAAACTTCTGCCGAATTAACGATGCACCTGTTAAACTTTTCCATATCTAACTTTACAGTAACGTTATTCTGTAAAAGGTATTTTACTAAATTTTCGGTTGCAAGGTTACCTGTTAGCTTATCTTCTGCCATAGGGCAACCTCCCAAACCTTTAATGGCTGCATCAAACCTGTTACATCCTGCGGTAAATGCTGCATGGATTTTTTCTTGCCAATCAAATGGAGTACAGTGTAAATGCGCACCAAACTCAACGTTATTAAATTCCTTAATTAAGTGAGTGAATATGTAGTGAATGTCAGTAGGTTTTGCCACACCAACCGTATCGGCAAGTGATATAATTTTTACACCAAGGATTGAATTTTATCAGTCCATCCACCAACAATATCTGTATTCCATGCATCGCCATAAGGGTTTCCAAAGCCCATTGATAGATAAATTACCAATTCCTTATGGTGCTTTAAACAAATTTCTGGATAACTTTTACGTTTTCAAAAGATTGTATAATACTTGAGTTGGTATTGTGTAACTGATAAGTTTCAGAAACAGAACATGGAAATCCTAGGTATTTTATTCTTTGGTGTTTAACTGCATCCTCGGCACCTCGCACATTGGCAATAATTACAAGAAGTTGTGATTGTGATTGATTAAGTCCTACTAATACTTCGGCAGTATCGCGCAATTGCGGAATAGCTTTGGGTGATACAAAGCTCCCACAGTCAATTGTATCAAACCCAACTTCCAATAACGCATTAATGTAATCTGTTTTTGTTTGTGTAGGAATAAAATGATGCAAGCCCTGCATGGCATCACGTGGGCATTCAATTATTTTAACTTGGCGCGCGGCTGACAATGTTCTTTAAAATGGTGGTTAAACGTAAAACGGAGAGCAAAGTTAACATTGTAGAGTAAATAATAATAGGTTTGTAATTATCAATGATAATTGGCTCGATTATGTTTCCGTTTAATGTAAGGGTGTATGGTATTTTAATAAACGACAAGAACGAAATTTTGCTGTCTGATGAAAGCTATGGCAATATGTCTTTTACAAAATTGCCCGGAGGAGGACTTGAGTTTGGAGAAGGAACCATTGATGGGTTAAAGCGAGTTTATGGAAGAAATGGGCGCAGCCATTGTTGTGGTTGATCATTTTTATACGACAGATTTCTTTCAGTCATCTGCTTTTAACCCCAACACCAAGTGATTAGTATTTATTATAGAGTAAAATTTGTGGATCCAAATTTTTCTCCAAATCTCAAAAGTTTAAGATGGAAATTGTTGAGTAAGTTAAATCATAGCGATGTTTCTTTGCCAATTGATAAAAAGGTGGTTCAGTTAATCAATGAAAGAATAACAAGCCCTACCTAAATTTTACCCTAAGAAAGGAATTTAATACCTCTTAAATTATAACAAGAAACTCAGTTTAAATTAATCCTAAACCTCTAAGGTTAACGCACACTTATAATGCCCTAACGGACATTGCCTGTAACCATGCAAACCACATGGGCGACACACTAAATTTTCCTTTGTTTGCATCACGTTACTGTTATCTGAAAGCGGGCCAAAGCCAAACTCAGGAATAGTCGAACAAAAAAATACTGTTACCGGAGCATTAACAGATGATGCGATGTGCATGGGAGCGGAATCATTTACATAATTCATTTTAGCGTTCTGCATTAAAGCGGCAGATTGCAGGAAAGAAAGTTTACCGCAAAGTATTTCAATATCTTTTTCCTCACACTGTTGTTTTATGTTTTCGCACAGTTTAGTATCAGATGGAGCACCTAACAAATAAATTTTAAAGTCGCTGATTTTATTAATCAGTTCAATCCATTTTGTGTAATGCAATTGCTTGGTAAACCAAACTGATGCCGGTGCCAAACAAACATATTTTTGTTTTTTATAACCTTCAACCACTTTAAAATCCTCAATGGATGGATATAATTTTGGCAATGCTGTTTTAGAATCCGTAAGGTCTTCAATCAACAGATGGTTTCTTTCAGTTTCATGTTTTCCGTTGCCAATGTTATGGGGTAATTTTTAGTGTAAACAAACGACATCGGGTTTTTGTCAAATCCTCTTATTTCTTTTGAGCCTGACAATATCGCCATTAAGCCCGAAGTGAAAAAACGTTGCAGGTTAATGCACAAATCATATTTCTGCTTACGCAGTGTTTTAATTATTTTGATGAATCCGGAAATTTTTCCTTCCTTTTTATTCCAGACAAAAACATGTTTTATAAAAGGATGCTGAGCTAACAAACTTTCATTGCCCTTTCTAATCACAAAATCAATGGTTGCCTCAGGATAGAATAAATGCAGTTTTTCCGCTACAGCTGTAGCAAGAATTACATCGCCAATAAAAGCGGTTTGTATGATGAGGATTTTTTCAAGCCGATCTTTATGAAGGCTGTAAAGAAAGGGGTTTTAAACCAAATCAATATTAACTGTATAAATTGTTTATGAAGTAATATTTTTAGACACTTAGCACTTTCGTTTGTTTTAAAAGTAGCTCAGTTATTATAATTTCTTTTTGTTAATTGGATAAAAATCTATTTTAGCCACACCTTAGAATCAAATTTACCAAACCTTCTCTCTAACAGAACCTTTAATTTATGCTTAAAAATTTACTATGGCGGTTCGCCTTTTTGTTTGCAATGTTGTTATGCAACATGCAGTCTTTTGCTACACACATTATGGGTGGCAATCTCAGCTATCAATATCTTGGATTAGATTCCGCAACTGGTAATTATCGTTATAAGCTTCGCCTAGAATTATTTCGTTTGTGCGATCCAGGCTCATCCTTGCTGCCAGTAGATATGAACATTGGGGTGTATGAAGATGATACGTTAAACTCAACAGGAGATAAAATTCAGATATTTTCCGGCACGCTTGATTTGATTATTCAGCAAGCTATTACTCCTCCGAATGGGAGTGATACCTGCACATTTGCTCCGAGTGTATGCGTGGAGGAGGGCATTTATGAAGGGATAGTTTCAGTACCGCCTAACAATACAGGATACTATTTTATTTCAGACAGATGCTGTCGTAATAATAACATTGCCAACTTAGATATACCCGGCAATACAGGGCAGGCTTATTATGCAGCAGCCCCACCACCAACTGTTGTAAATAACTCGCCCACATTTGCTGTAGCACCGGTTCCGTTTGTGTGCAACACAGATACTGCTAGTGTGCTTAACCAGGCTTTTGATCCTGATGGCGATTTGTTGGTTTACACCTTTGCTACTCCCTATGCAGGAGTTTCTGATGGCGGTAACCCTAATCCTAATCCTCCTGCAATTTATCCGTGGCAAATACCCAATGTTACTTATGCGCCAACGTATAGTGTAACCGCACCGTTTGGTCCCGGAGGATCGGCTACCATCAACAACAGCACAGGACTATCACAGTACTACAGCCCTAATCAGGGTTTTTATGTAGTAGCTGTAGAGATAGAAGAATTCAGAAATGGTATTTTAGTTGGGATATCGAGAAGAGATATACAGATTATTGTAATTGCTTGTCCTGCAAACCCGGCACCGAATCTTGCACCCGGAAGCACACAGATAACATATACAATTGACGAGGGAGATACGCTGTGTTTTAATCCAAGTTTTTTTGATCCTAATGGCGATAGTTTATTTATAACACACACAGGGGATATTTTTGATACTCTGCTAACAACTCCTGCTGCAACTTTTGTGGACGCATCGGGTTTAGGAGTTGCTACGGGTCAGTTTTGCTGGGTTACATCATGCGATCAGGGTTCTACGGTGCCATATCAGTTTAGTTTAATTGCCACGGATAAAGGATGCCCTGCAAAAACTACAAACATTGTTTATACAATTAATATAGTGAACACGCCAAAACCATTAGCGGTTTTAGGTCCTGATACTTTGTGTGGAAATGCTAATGGTATTTTATACACAACACCAAGCCAACCCGGTTATACGCACGTGTGGTCTGTTATTAATGGAACCATAGTTGGCAGCAATACAGGAGATAGTGTAATTGTAAATTTTACCGGCACAGGCACTGCTGTAGTGATAGTTGAAAGTGTAAACGCAAACAACTGTACTACCAATAGTCAAACAGGATTGCAGGTGGTTTTGAATGCCATACCGGCTGCTAATGCTGGTAATGATGTTTCATTTTGCTCAGGCTCTTCAGCATCTATTGGTGCCACATCAACACCAGGTTACACTTATTTATGGTCTCCAATTACAGGTTTATCAGGAGCAAATGTTTCATCACCTACCGTTACGCTAACAAATACCGGAACAACTCCTATTACCAGTTCATATATAGTAACCGTTAATAATAACGGTTGTATAGATACTGATACAGTGCAAGTAACGGTAAACCCCTTACCGGCAGCCGATGCTGGTTTAGATGTAATAACCTGTTCTGATACTAGTGTTGTAATTGGAAGTAATCCGGTTGCGGGTTATACCTATTCTTGGAGTCCTGCGTCAGGATTAAGCAGCACATCTGTGAGCAATCCAACTGCAACGGTTACCAACAGTGGAACATCACCAATTATTGTAACTTATACTGTTGTAGTTCAAAATACTTTTACATGCACAGCTACCGATAACGTTGATATTACTATTAATCCGATTCCGGCCGCTGATGCAGGCAATGATGCAACTATTTGCAGCGGGGCATCTGCAACAATTGGCTCTCCTTCAGTTTCCGGGGTAACTTATTCCTGGATCCCGGCAACAGGATTAAGCAGTGCAACCGTCAGCAATCCAATAGTTACATTAATTAATAACTCAGGTATCCCTCAAACTTTTAGCTATGTTGTTACATCAAGTTTGAGTGGATGTAGTAATACCGACACAGTAGAGGTTACTGTTAATCCTTCACCAACAGCTAATGCAGGACAAAATCAGTTGTTGTGTTCAGGTACTTCAGTACAAATTGGTACATCTTCAAGCCCAGGTTATACTTATCAATGGACTCCATCATTAGGCTTGAATAGTACAACAATTTCAAACCCAACAGTAACATTAACCAATACAGGCGGAAGCCCCATTACATTTATTTATATAGTGACTGTAACACTTAATGGTTGTACAAGTACAGATACAGTACAGGTTACCTCCAGCCCTGCGGCTGCCGCAAATGCAGGTCTCGATACAGTTTATTGTAGCGGCACATTGGTGCAAATTGGTTCTGCATCTCAAGCTAATTATACATACTCATGGTCTCCTGCTGGCGGTTTGAGCAGTTCTACAATAAGTGACCCAACGATTACAACAACCAATACAGGCACATCACCCATAACAACAACTTATACCCTTACAACTAATTTATTTGGCTGCACAGCAACAGACGATGTAACCGTTACTATCAATCCTTCGCCAGTTTCAAATGCAGGAGGTAACCAGTTTTTATGTGCTGGAGGTACAGTGCAATTAGGTGGTACATCAACAGCAGGATACACATACGCATGGACACCTGCCAATGGTTTAAGTAGTGATACAATTTCAGATCCGACTCTTACCCTCAGTAATAGCGGCTCTTTCCCTGATACATTATTTTATGTAGTAACCACCACATTTGGTTCCTGCACTACTACCGATACTGTCCAGGTTATATCTGCACCTGCCGCAGCAGCCAATGCCGGAAGTGATGTAATATATTGTAGCGGAAGTTCAGCGCAGATAGGTTCTTCCACCCAAAACAACTACACATACTCATGGAGTCCTTCAACCGGATTAAGCAGTTCTATCATTAGTGACCCTGTGGTAAATGCAACAAATACAACCGGTTCTCCAATAACCGTAAGTTATATTGTTACTGCAAATTTATTTGGATGTATTGCTGTGGATACGGTTGACGTAACCATTAACCCATTGCCTGTGTCAAATGCAGGTACCAATCAATTTTTGTGTGCCGGTGGTAATGTACAACTGGGAACATCTTCCACAACAGGTTATACATATTCTTGGAGTCCTGCCATAGGGTTAAACAGCACAACTATTTCTAATCCTGTTCTTACACTAAATAATACTGGCTCCACACCTGATACTTTGTATTACGTAGTTGTTACCACGCTAAACGGTTGCACTACTACCGATTCGGTGCAAGTTATTTCTAGCCCTGTGCCAACTGCAATTGCAGGTTCTGATGTTATCTATTGCAGTGGAGGTTCTGCTATAATAGGCTCACCCGCGCAAACAAATTATGTTTATAACTGGAGCCCATCAACCGGGTTAAGCAGTGCAACCATAAGCAACCCTACCGTTACATTAACAAATACAGGAACATCACCTGTAATCACTACATATATTTTATCTACCAATTTATTTGGCTGCCTAGATGATGATACTGTGCTTGTAACCGTAAATCCAAATCCTATAAGTGAAGCAGGAACAGATGCAACACTTTGCGGAGGTGACACCTTACAGATAGGTGCCGCCACCACTGCAGGGTATTTATATAATTGGACACCTTCAACCGGTTTGAGCAGCACTACTATTTCAAACCCGATTGTTGTTATACCTAACAACACAGGTTCGCCTGCTACTTATACTTATTTTGTAACTACTGAATTGAACGGATGTTTTACAACTGACAGCATAACCATTACAGTTAACCCGCAACCAGTGGTGACAGCTAGTGCAAGCCCGGCTTCGCTTTGTGCAGGTGATAGTACCACTTTAACGGCTACGGGTGCAACCAATTATTCTTGGGAGATTTCAACTGCGCCTGGCACTGTCATTAGCACAAACGCCTCGTTCACGGTTAACCCCTCTGTAACTACCACATATGTTGTTACAGGATCAAATGGATTTAGTTGCACCAATATAAATTCGGTTACAGTTACCGTTAATGCAATACCTGTTGTTCAAATTACAGCAGCCAACGATACTATTTGCGATGGCGATTCATTAACTCTCACAGGTAATGGCGCCACATCTTATGCATGGAGTGTGGGTGGAAATATAATTGGAACGGGTGCCTCTATTATTGTGAGCCCTTCGTCCAACACAACTTACGTGTACAGGAACCAGTTCAGCGCTTTGTGTTGACGTTGATTCCATTTCGGTCTATGTTAATCCTGCACCAACTGTTTCGGCTATTTTCGGAAATGGTTCGGTATGCCCAGGGGTAACAGGTGTTCAGTATTGGATAAGTAATCCTGATCCTAATTCATCTTACACGTGGGTGGTGACAAACGGAATAATTGCAACAGGTCAAGGTACTGATACTATTACAGTTGATTGGTCAACAATACCGGGGATAGGAATTGTAACTGTTGTAGAAACAACAAGCTTTGGTTGTGAATCAAATCCGGTTTCTTATAACGTGAGTATAAACGTATTACTCACTCCTGTTGCACCAATTGGTCCAACAACTTTGTGTGCAAATGCAGCGCAAGGAATTACTTATGCCACATTAGGAACTCCCGGCAGTACTTATAATTGGTTTGCTCAAGGAGGAACAATTGTTAGTGGTAACGGCAACAGCTCGGTAAATGTTGATTGGACGGTTAGCGGACCAGCAACAGTTTTATTGTGGTACCAGGAAACAAGTATCACAAGTGTTGATACATGCTTTGGTTCTTCTGATACGCTTGTTATTAATATTAATCCAATACCTGCAACGGGAGCCATAGCCGGTCCGGTAGGAGTTTGTGTAACAGATTCTGGAGCTTTCTCAGTAACTGCTACAGTAGGCTCTACTTACAACTGGACTGTTAGTGGCGGGACTATATTATCCGGGAATGGAACAAATAGCATTAGTGCAGGTAACTGGGTTGCCAGCGGTACAGCAATAATTACTGTAACTGAAACCAATTCGTTAGGATGTGTTGGCAATATTGTAAACTACAATTTAATTGTAAACGCTTTGCCTAATGCCAATGCAGGTTCTGATGTAAGCGTATGTATTGGTCAGGGTGTGTTTCTTAATGCAACAGGAGGTACTAATTATGTATGGTCACCAACCACAGGTTTGAGTGACCCGAACAGTGCTAGCCCGTTTGCAAATCCAACAACCGCTACTAATTACATTGTTTTAGTTACTGATGGTAATGGATGTAAAAACACCGATTCTGTTTTGGTTTCGGTTAATTCATTGCCAACAGTTACGGTAACATCCAACTCTGCAATTTGTATTGGTAATACTATTCAATTAAATGCCGGTGGGGGTAACAGCTATCAATGGTCTCCTGGTGGTGGTTCTTTAAGCAATGATACAATTAGTAATCCTGTTGCTAACCCATCATCAACTACCACTTATACGGTTGTGGTTACAGACGGTAACACCTGCATTGATTCTGCAACAGTAACTATTACGGTTAATCCATTACCCATACCATTTGTAAATGCTGATACACTTATCTGTTCAGGAACCAATGCACAGTTATTTGCAAGTGGTGGAGTCAGTTATCTGTGGACTCCATCTGCTTCACTTAACAATGCCAATGCTCAAAACCCTGTGGCTTCACCTTTGGTGTCAACTACGTATGTGGTTACTGTTACCGATGCCAACGGGTGCAGTGCCGATACCACCACAACTGTTAGTATTAACATTAACCCTCAGGCGGCATTTACTGTTAATGATGGCGATTTAAGTGATGTTACCTGTGCTGGATATGACGGCACATTAACAAATAACAGTATTGATGCGTTAACTTATTTATGGATTTTCCCTGATGGCAGCACATCCACAGATATTAATCCACAGGTGCAGTTCAGCTTATCAGGAAACAATATAATTACGCTTATTGCCACCAATAATGTTTGTAACGATACGGCTGTTGTTGATTTTGCATCAAGCATTATCGGAGACATTTTCAGTAACATACCCAATATATTAACTCCTAATGGCGATGGACTGAATGATTGTTTTGAACTGGGCAATGAAGTAAATCTTGCAGAGTGCAGTAAGTTTGAGGTATTTAACAGATGGGGTAAGCAAGTGTTTGAAAGCTCATCTTCAAAACCTTGCTGGAATGGTAAAAAGGACGGAACAGGCAGCGATTTATCTGACGGAACATATTACATTATTGTGCAGGTTGCCGATAAAACCTACCGTGGTTCAATAACGCTTGTGAGATAATTTTTTTTAAAACAACTACAAAACAACAATTCAAATATGAAAAAGGGTATTGTAAAAACTATTGCATTAAGCATGGTAATAACTTTTGAAACAATGTTTTCTTTTAGCCAAATAATACAAAGCGAAAGTTTTGATGGCGTTACATTTCCACCCGCAGGATGGGATGCAACAACCATCGGACCCGGTGGAAGTTTATGGGTGAGAAGAACAACAGGAACCAATCCTGTATGCACTCCACATAGTGGCGCAGCAATGGCACGCTTCTCATCATTTAATGCTCAACCGGGAGATCAGGAAGTATTAACAACACCTGTAATAAACCTTATTGGCTCTGCCGGTTCGCAAGCAACTTTCAGTTTATGGGTTTACAGAGATAACAGTTCTACCGCAGGTGACAGTGTTACCATTTTTGTTAACAACACCAACTCTCTTACCAACGCAGTGCGTATAGGCGGAGTGGCACGAAGCCGCTTTTTTTTATTGCCTGTAAATGAACTTGCTAACGGTTGGTATAACTATACTTTTAATATTCCGGCAACTTTTAATACCGATACCAATTATGTTTTACTGCGCGGTACAGCGTGGGGTGGAGGTCATGTATTTGTGGATGATGTGCAATGGACAGAATATCCGACTGCATGTTCAGCGCCTGTTGCGGGTGGTGTTGCGGCAACCGATTCGTTAATTTGTGGAGGCAGCGGCAGTGTTAATTTGTCGCTTACCGGCAGCGGACTAACGGGAGGTGGTTTAACCTTTCAGTGGCAGAGTGCTGTTGACAGCGTAGGTCCCTGGATGGATTTTGGAGCAAATGCTGCATCAGTGAGTTCGGGTACTATATCTTCCAATAATTGGTTTAGGTGCATAGTAAATTGTAGTGCTGGAAGCGTTACAGACAGCAGTTCGGCTACACTCGTAGAAGTTAGCACAAGCCCTGTTCCTGTTGTTACTTTAAATGTAGGATCAACGGTTAATTATTGCACACAATCTCCTCCCGTTTTGGTGGCTGCAATCGGAGCGTTAACTTATTTATGGAATCCGTCTGTAACCACCAATGCTGCCGGTGATTCTGCAGAAATAACTCCAGCTTTTACTTCAACCTATACCCATTACCGGATACGATTCTTTAGGATGTTCAGGCTCAGCAAGTGTTACGTTTAATGTTACCAACTCACCTATCGTAAATGGTACTACTAACAATGATACTATTTGCGAAGGTAGCAGCACCAATCTAAATGCTTTTATACAAGGACCCGGATTTGGAATTCAATATCAATGGCAACCAGGCTCTTTAACAGGTGCACAACAAACTGTATTTCCAATAACAAGTACAGCATACATTGTATATGCTACTAACAACCAAACAGGTTGCACTGGACGCGATACGGTTTTTATTGTAGTTAATCCATCACCTGCAGGTGCATTTACATTTACACAAAACAATCTTACTTATACATTTACTGATGCATCTACAGGAGCGCCTACATCGTGGCTCTGGAATTTTGGGGATGGCAATACAGATACTATTCAAAATCCTGTACATACTTACGCTGCTAATGGAACTTACACTGTTACTTTAACAGTAAGTAACGGACTATGCACCGATGTTATAACGCAAACCATAACCGTAGTGTCTGTTAATGATCTGCAGTTATTAAACGGTAAGCCTGTTACAGCATTTCCAAATCCTGCAACTGAAAGTACTCTTATTAAATTTTACACTGTTGAACAAAAGAATGTAATATCTTTAGTTAATAGTCTAGGTGAGGTAGTGGTTTCAACTGAAGTAAAAACTTATGGCGAACAGGAACTGAATTTCAATTTAGAATTAAGTCGTTATGCTTCTGGAATTTATTTTGTAAAGATTGAAAGCGGGAGTAATATTGCGCACATTAAACTAGTAAAAGAGTAGGGGAGAGCACTTGTTTATTTGTTACTTTGCTTATGCTTTGCGGTTGTTATGTTATTTAATTAATTAATTAATTAATAGGGAATTATTAGGCAAATATTTTTTGTTTTAAACACACATTATTACTGCAATGAACTTTCAAATAAACCAATAGGAAGATTGCGATTAGCCGGATTTATAGAAGGATGGTCTTACATAATATTATTGTTTGTGGCAATGCCATTAAAGTATTTTGCCAATATGCCGCTTGCCGTTAAATATGTGGGATGGATACACGGGTTGCTTTTTATATGGTATGTGCTTGCGTTGTTAAAAGCCATGCAGGCTCAAAAAATTAAAATACAACAACCCTTATGAGTTGCTGGTAGCTGTCATCCTAAGCGCGCAGTGTACAGATAAACGCGTTAACGAAACCACGCCTGCATTGTTTAGAAAGTTTCCAGATGCCAAAGCGCTACCGATACCATTCCTGAAGAAGTTTTCCTTACATAAAAAGCATAAGCTACCCAAACAATAAAGCCAAACATTTAATCGGGATGGCGCAAAACTAATAACAGATTTTAACGGTGTAGTGCCATCTGAAATAGAACAATTACAAACATTGCCGGGTGTGGGGCGCAAACAGCTAATGTTATTGCCAGTGTTGTTTATAACAAATCTGCAATGGCTGTAGATACTCATGTTTTTAGAGTAGCAGCCCGTATAGGATTAACCATCAATGCAAAAACACCATTGGCAGCCGAAAAGCAATTGGTAAAGTATATACCAGAAGAAAAGGTGCACATTGCTCATCATTGGCTAATACTGCATGGGCGCTATGTATGTACCGCACGTTCACCTAAGTGTTTTGAGTGTGAATTAAAGGAGTGGTGCCGGTATTTTAAAGACTTAAGAGACAAAGGTCAAAAGTCAAAAGAAATTATTGATAGCTAAACATTTCTGTGATTGCGAAAATTTTGGCTTCACACATACATTAGTAATCTCTATTTAATACTCGCTATTCATCATTTCTAAAAATAACCGGGTGCCATTTTTAGCCTTGAGCCATACCACGCAAAAAATTCGCCATTTACCAACAGCACCTTAGCCCATGGACAAATCATTTTAAATTCTTCAATGTGTTTTTGGCGGAAAGGAAATGGTTCGCTGCTCAATAAAATAATGTCTGGCTTTGCTTGCCGGAGGTCATTGTCTGATACTTCGGGGTAGCGTTGCTTATTGGCAAACACATTTATTAAACCGCAACGCTGCATCATGTCATTTACAAACGTGTTGGCTGCGGCAACCATATAGGTTTACGCCAAATTAAGTAAGCAGCTCGCCCAGGGCTCTTTAATGGCTGATGTTTGTTTTTCTAATTGATTAAAAGATTGCGTAATGCATGTAGCTAATTGCTGCGCCTTGTGGGTAGTAGCGGTAATTTTACCCAACTCAAGTATCATATCAAGAGCATCGTTTAAATCAAGTTACGTCACTTACCCACACTGCAAAATCTTTTTCAAGCGTTTCAATTAATGCTTGAGTGTTTTCCTCTTTATTGGCAAGAATTAAATCGGGCTGGAGTTGTCTTATTTTTTTAATGCTTAAGGTTTTGGTGCCACCTACATGAGGTTTACTTAACAACCATTCTGCCGGATAAACGCAATATTTGGTAATACCCACCACCTGTTCAAATAACCCCAAATCATACAATAACTCTGTTTGTGAAGGAACAATTGAAATAATTCGTTGTGGTATATCTTCAAGCGTAATGTACCTGTTCAATTGATCGCGAGTTGAGCATTTGTGCGTGAGTGTGTATGGTTTAACTCCGACAATAAAAATAAAAAAAAGCGCAGTAAAATTTTACTCCGCTTTTATAAAATTATAAACGAAAATTAGTTTCCCAAAATCATAAACTCAGTTCTACGGTTTAAGGTTCTTCCTTCGGGCGTATCATTAGTTGAAACTGGCTTTGCCTCGCCATAACCTTTAAACACCACGCGGTCTGCCAGTATTCCTTTGCTCACAATATAATCAGCTACAGATTTACTTCTGTTTTCCGAAAGCTTTTGGTTGTAATCATCTTTACCAACGTTATCGGTATGCCCGCTTATTTCAATTTTCATTTTTGGGTTTGATGTCATAAAGCCAACCAAACGTTGTAACTCATCGGTTGATTCTTTCTTTAAATCCCACTTGGCTGTTTCAAAAAAGATATTGTTCAATACAATAGACGTACCCACCTTAACAGGTTTCAGGTAAACATCCTTGGCATACTCATTATAATCAGCCGTATCTGAAATATTAAAATTATCAGACTCAAACATATAACCATCTGCCTGAAATACGGCACCGTAGTTGCGCCCGCCCGGCAGAGTAACCAAAAATTTACCCGAGTTGGCATCGGTACCAAATGTACCCACGGGTTCATTTTGCGTTAAATCAACCAACTCTAATGATGCTTCTATTGGTTGTTTTGTTTCTGCATCAAACACATGTCCTTTAAATAAGGATACCTTTACTTTAGGTTTCTTTTCATCAGGTAAATACGTAGCGGCATAAATATCTTTATCTCCAAAACCGTCTTTTTTAATAGATGTAAAATAAATGGTTTGACCATCGGCACTCATTTCCATAAATACATCATCATCTGCACTATTAATGGGGTAACCAATATTAGCGGGCTTGGTCCATTTACCATCTTCTTTACGGCTGAAGAAAATATCAAATCCGCCCATTGTACCTTCTCCTCGCGAACTGAAGTATAAAGTTTTTCCATCGGGATGAATCCAAACACCCTCCTCATCGGCACTTGAATTAATAGGCGAGCCAATATTGGCAGGAGCATCCCATTCTTTTTTCTTACGGTTCCATTTGCTGAAATAAATATCTCTGCCACCTGCTCCGCCATCTCGGTTACTTACAAAAAATAATGTTTGACCATCGGCACTTAAACTGGCGGAGGATTCGTGAAAGTCTGTGTTAATTGTTTTGCCGGGCGATTTAGGATTTCCCCATCCGCGTTTACCCTTTGTGGCCATTAAAATATCTCCATGACCTACATCGCCCTTAAACACAAACAGCTTTTGTCCATCAGCGGATAAGCCTGCCGTTGCATCATGCGTTTTACTGTTTAAATCAGATCCTAAATTTTTGCAGGGCTGCCACTCACCGTTCTTGAACTCGCTTGTGTAAATGTCTTCGTAATATGAGCCTGCTTTATCTTTTTGCCCACCGTACGTGTCCTGCCTTCGCGATGTAAAAAATATTTGTGATTGGTCAGCCGTAATGCGCGGAGAATATTCAGGGTACTTACTGTTTACGTTGGCACCAAGGTTTACTACCTTTACACGTGCAGGGTTTGTCATCATGCTATCGCCCAAAGCACATTCGGTGAGTTTTCTTTTAGTGATGTTTATTTCCCTGTCGTTTTTATTTTTCTGTACAAGCGCCAAATATTTATTGTAAAACTCAGTAGCGGTTTTTATTTCGTTGTTTACCTGATAAGCACTACCTAAATAAAACCAAATTTTTGCATTAACGGTTTCTTTCAATTCATACGCTTTTTCAAAATAAGGCAGGGCTTTATACTTCTCACCGCTGTTCATCAAACAAATACCAATCTTACAATTGAGGTCGGCATTGTCAGGATTAAACGCATGTGCTTTAGAGAGCAATGGTAAAGCTTCGTCATAAACCGGGGGACTCTCTCTGAATTTTTTCAAACCCTTTTCATAGTCTTTAAAGGCTTCGTCAAACTCTTTTTCTTTACCTTTAAATTTCCCTTTACTGAAAGGAACATCACCAGCAAAAACTGTAACACTAAGTAAAGCTGCTACGCATAAAAGCGAAATCTGTTTTATCAATCTATACATGACTTGTAAAAATTTTATATCGGTTATACGGCAGTTATTTATAAAGGTTTTAAGTTGATGAAAAATGATATTAAATATCTTTGTAGGCAATGAATTCGGGTTACAAGTCTATTCTTGAACAAGCTCAAAAAGGCAAAAGGAAACCAAAAAGTTTTTGGATAAGCTAAAAGCTAAAGCTCCTAAAGATTTAGACGCAGTAACCCATCAATTGCATGATAAGGCATTTGAAAATATAGATTGCTTGTAATGCGCCAACTGCTGCCGCACTATAGGACCATTGCTGCTTAGATAAGGACATTGAACGCCTTGCAACAGAAAATAAAATGCGCCCGGCAGTTTTCGCAGAAAAGTATTTGCGCATTGATGAGGATAACGATTACGTTTTTAAAACTATGCCTTGCCCTTTTTTAATGGCTGATAATTGTTGCAGTGTGTATGATGCGCGTCCAAATGCATGCCGGAATTTTCCGCACACACAGCAGCGCAACATACTTCAGAAATTAAAAATAACTTACAACAATGCAGTAATTTGTCCCGCAGTGGCAGTTGTGGTTGATGGCTTGAAAAAGCATTACGGTTAAAGGGAAAAAATAATTAAGAGATTTAAATAGTTGAAGCAAGTTGAAAAATAGAACTGAGTGATTAAAATTGATTTAACCAACAAATTATCGCTTCAACTAATTATACAATTACTACCATACTCTATTATTTGCTTTCTAAATATCCTATAATACGGTAAGCTAATTTTGCAAGCGTATATTCACTTAAAATACTACCCTTGTAGGGGGCACATTCAACAATATCAAAACCAACTACATTTTTTTTCTGAATTAACTTCTTTAAAAAGCTAAGCGTTTCGTTACAAAATAAACCGTTTGGTTCAGCAGTTCCAACAGCTGGCATTATACTTGGGTCGAAACCATCAGCATCAATAGTAAGATACACATTTTCTGTACAGTTGGTAATAGCTTTATCAGCCCACTTTACATCTTTACGAATTTGATGCGCGTAATAAGTGTTTATTTTTTTGGAAGACTTAATCAGTTGTGCTTCTTCAATACATTGTGCGCGAATACCTACCTGTACTAAGTTTACTCCCATATCGTACACACGCTTCATTACACTTGCATGAGAGTATTTGTTATTAGAGTAGCTTTCCCGTAAATCGCTGTGAGCATCTATTTGTACAACAGTTAAGTTTTTATATTTTTTTGCAAAGGCCCTAACAAAACCAAAGGTAACAGTATGTTCAGCCCCCAATGATACAACGTATTTTTTATCGTTAATTAATTTTGTAGTTTCCTTTTCTATAAGTGCAACTGCACGCTCATCCACATCTTTTTTGAAAACTTAACGGAAGGCAATGTTGCAATTCCGCAATTGCGATAAGTTTCTGTAGCCAACTCCTCATCATACAACTCTACAAACTGAGATGCTGCAATTATTGCTTTTGGTCCCTTATCAGACCCTGCAAGGTAAGATGAGGTGTGTTCATAGGGAACCGATTGAATTACATATTTAGAAGTTTTGTAATCATAGAATTCCTTTTCGTCAATTCCGAGAAAGTTATTTTGTTGGAAGAGATTTCATTTGTGTTGGGGGTTGGTTATTAAGGGAATTATGGAAATTAAAGGAATTATGGAAATTAAAGGGTTTAGGCTATTAAATATCAAGTACCTAAATACCATATTTACCTTAATACTCGAATTTATTTTTTTACTTAATAACTTTTGCAACCAAATCAGCCGCTTCTTTTAACAAGATAGCAGAGAAAACTTTTAAACCAGATTGATCAATAATTTTTTTTGCCTCATCAGCATTTGTTCCTTGCAAGCGAACAATAATTGGTACAGGAATTTCGCCAATACTTTTATATGCATCCACTATGCCTTGTGCAACTCTGTCGCATCTAACTATACCCCCAAAAATATTTACCAGAATGGCTTTAACATTAGGGTCTTTTAAAATAATACGGAAAGCTTTTTCAACTCTGGCGGCATTGGCTGTACCGCCAACATCTAAAAAGTTAGCTGGTTCGCCACCTGCAAGTTTTATAATATCCATTGTTGCCATTGCAAGTCCCGCACCATTTACCATACAACCAACATTGCCATCTAATTTCACATAGTTCAAATCGTGCTCGCTTGCTTCAACTTCCGTAGGGTCTTCTTCTGTTTTATCGCGCATGGCTGCATAATCAGCATGGCGGAAAAGCGCGTTATCGTCCAAATTAACTTTAGCATCAACAGCTATAATTTTATCATCACTGGTTTTAAGCACAGGGTTTATTTCAAACATTGATGAGTCGCTGTTGATGTAAGCTGCGTAAAGTGCCGCAACAAATTTTGTCATCTCTTTAAAAGCATTTCCACTTAATCCCAGATTAAAAGCGATTTTACGCGTCTGAAATCCTTGCAACCCCACCTTGGGGTCTACCTCTTCTTTGAATATTTTTTCGGGAGTGTGCGCTGCAACTTCCTCTATATCCATGCCTCCTTCGGTTGAATACATTATAATATTTCTACCGGTTTGCCGGTTAAGCAACACACTCATATAAAATTCGGCAGTTTTGTTTGGTCCTGGGTAATAAACATCCTGTGCAATTAAAACCTTGTTTACTTTTTTTCCCTGAGGACCGGTTTGAGGAGTTATTAATTGCATACCAATAATAGCACCTGCTTTTTCTTTAACCTTATCTAAGGTTTTTGCAAGTTTTACTCCACCGCCTTTACCTCTCCCTCCGGCATGAATCTGGGCTTTTACAACCCACCATCCTGTTCCGGTTTGCTTTTGAAGTTCTTTGGCTGCTGCTACAGCCTCATCGGAAGTGTCGGCAACCATGCCTCTTGTATAGCTCCCGTAGTTTTTTAATATAGATTTTCCTGGTATTCGTGTATATTCATTGGTTGTGTTTGTTAAATAGTAATCGATAAGAAAATTTTAAATTGTTAAACAACTATTCAGTTTGTTACACTGAAAACACTTTAATTTTAGCAAGCGCGAAAATAAAATAATGATACTGCCAATAAAATTTATGCAACAGAATTTGCTAACAAAATAAGGGTAGGAGAATTATTGACTCTAAAGATCAAATTAGAATAAATGGATTAATCAAATCAGGCTTTAGTACCCCAAGTGATTCCATAAAAAAAATAAACACAAAGCAGGGTAACCATAACTGAATATGCCATTGCCTGATATGATGATAAATCAGAATTAATAAATTCTATTGTATGTTTTCCTCATAAACATAACGTTTTAATGATGGCTGCTTAACGCAAAACTTGTGGTTGATATTGTTGCGTGTAAATATAATAGGTTCAGTTAATTCTGCAAATAACTAAAATTAGTTATTTTTCACACATATTAATAAAGTAAAAACTCCGGAGTGAAACACTCTGGAGTTTTTACTTTATTAGAAGTCTGTTTTTATTCAATTATCAACTTTTGAGTAGAAGAATTATCGGCATAATTAACTTTAACAAAGTACATTCCGTTGCTCATTCCGATTTTCTGAATTTTATATTCAAAAGCATTTACATTGGTAATGTTTTTAACTGTTTCACCTGAAATACTTACCACATCAATAGAAAGCATAGGTTTGCTATAAGATGATTTAACTGTAAAATAATTTTTGGCTGGATTAGGATAAACATTAATAGCAGATAACTGGGCATCCAAACTGTTTACACCTGTTTGTAAGTTAAGGCAATATACAATTCTCGGATTTACATAGTTCATAACAGTGTCTATATAAGCCAAAGCCTTTGCTTTTGTCATGTTAGGATTGGTAGCCATGCCATTAGTATAGGCTGTAGAGCCATAAGAAGCAGGTAAGCCACCGGCTTGTGCAACAGCTACTAAATAGGAAGAATCTGCAAATGCATCACCTAATCCATATCCAAACCACTCCCAAGGGCCGGCTTGCACGGATGGATTTGTTACAAAAGGAAAAAGCCCTTCTGAGCCTCCGTTAACAGCATTTGCTGCAATGGTGTATGAATCGGTAAAACCTGCATTTGCAAAACAAGCATTATTTCCAAGTTGAATAGCTTTAGGTACTACCACTCCACTTCCGCTTACATCTACTACAACCTGTGGTCCACCCGCTGTTGGCACATATACTGTTCCGTTTGCATATGGAGCAAATGGATCTCCTACAACATGGAAAGCAACCATTGGTGCATCACCAGCCTCTAACCATGAACTGTCACCCAGTGCTCCGCCCATGTTAAAAACAAACTGAACATCGGTAGGATAACCGGGAGAGTTGTTGGCATTATTATACAAAGGAATTCCGCCATAGCTTAAAATCTCCCCCATACCTGCTGATTTACGTAAGATGAACCAGCGGTAAATCCGTGAGTTAGCATCATTGGTTTGAGATAAGAATTTGGTAACCATATTTCTGCAGAGTCCTCAAGGCACCTCATAATTCAAAGCTATATAGCCACCGGTACCTTGTCCACCTAATATGATAATGTTAGGATCAATTCCGTAAGTATTGCCACTTATTGCAGCATCCTTTCTAAAAAAACGAACACAAGCTTTTGCATCCTGAATAGAACGGTAAACAGCATTTAACAGAGTTCCTCTCCTTATGTCAACATTCGAGCCTTGAGGGTTCCAGCCAATTCTATAATCCATGTTGGCAACTACGTAGCCTCTGCGAGCAAACTGTTTGCAAATTTCAACTGTGGCGCTGTCTGTGCGGCTGCCTGTAGGTGTTCCATTAATTAAAATAGGAAGATAGCTGCCGGTATGCATAAATATAATTAGCGGACGTTGAGTAAGTACATCACCGGCAGGCTCAAATACATCCATCGTTAAATCGTTAAAGCCAGGGGCTGTAGGTGGGAAAACAGAATAATTATTGGCGTAAACTATGTTAGTGCTTACGTTAACATTGGAGAAAACCTCTGTAAGGTAGCGCTGCGCCTGAGCTGTAAACGCAACAGTGGTAAAAGCCACAGCAATAAGTAATTTTAGTAATTGTTTTTTCATGTGCTTGTTGTTTTTGTTTGAAGCGTTAAAAGTAGAAATATTTTTTCAGTAAAGTTTTTTGCATTACGATATTTATCAATACAAATTACATGTGCAATACATTAGAGAAGTAAATGCAAATAAAAAGAGGTTGCTTTAATTTTTAGCAACCTCTTTCTTAGTTTTTGGCGGAGAAATAGGGATTCGAACCCCAGGAACCTCACGGTTCAACAGTTTTCAAGACTGCCGCAATCGACCACTCTGCCATTTCTCCGGGCGCGAAATTAGAATAATTATTATTCCTCAAAAATTTTTTTGACTTTGCGTTAACAAAATGCTGTGTTAAATAGTCTTATCTTTACACTATAAAACCTAATACAATGAACAAAAAATTATTTGCCACTGCAATACTCATTGTAATGACACTGTCGCTTCAGGCAAAAAACCTGAAGGCATTATTCTCCTTCAAAACATTCTACTCGCCCGAAAAGGGTTCTTACGTTGAAACATATCTATCTGTGTTTGGCAGTTCGGTAGAGTTTAAACAAGCTGAAAGCGGTAAATACCAGGGTGCAATTGAAGTAAACGCAAAGTTTATGCAGGACGATGTCATCAAAAATTATGATAAGTATAATTTATTAAGCCCAGAGGTTGAAAGCATTAGTGATGTGAAGTTTAATTTTTTAGACCAGCAACGCATCTCTCTTCCATCGGGCAAGTACACATTAGAACTTACTGTAAAAGACAAGAATGCTGATACGCCTCCTTATGTGATAAAGCAGGAAATTGTCCTTCAATATGCTCCATCTCAAGTATCGGTTTCTGACATAGAGCTAATTGAAAGTTTCAATAAAGCGGTTGAAGGTTCATCCAAATTGAGTAAAAGCGGATATGATTTGATCCCACAAGTAGATAATTTTTTTAGTAATGATAAATCTGAATTGAATTTTATGCCGAGGTTTTACAATACAACTTTGACTAACAGCGATATGATTTTTACTGAACTATTATATACAGAATGCAGAGAATAAAAGTATTGTACCACAATTTAGTTCATTTGTGAAAAAACAGCCGACAACTGTAACCCCCGTTTTGGCTAAATTCAATATTGCAGAACTACCTTCGGGTAGCTATTATGTTGTGTTAGATGTTAAAAATAAAGAAAATGTATTGCTTGCAACCAACAGTGCTTTTTTTTACAGGCATTCGGTCGCAAAAAAAACAGAGGAGCAGGTAAATATTAATGATATAAATACAACCAATACCTTTGCAGATGCTTTTAATGATAAGGACTTATTTTCAGAACATATTTCCTCGTTACAACCAATAGCTAACGCAAATGAAAGCACCTACATTGAAAATCAACTTAAGCTTTCTGACATTAGCTACATGAAAAAATTTTTCTATCATTTTTGGCAGCAGAGAGATGCTGTTAGTCCTGAGCAGGCATGGTTAAATTATAAACAGGAAGTTGAAATTGTACAGGCAAATTATGGCACCCGGGCAGTAAAAGGATATAATACAGACAGAGGAAGAATTTACCTCAAATATGGCAAGCCTAATACATTAACTGAATCACATAACGAACCAAGCGCTTATCCTTATGAAATATGGCACTATTATAAAATTCAGAATCAGTCGAACAAAAAGTTTGTTTTTTATAACAAGGATATGATAGGTAAGAATTTTTCACTATTGCATTCTGATTTTCCTGGTGAGATATATGACCAGCAATGGGAAGCAAAACTGCACGCACGCAATTACAATCCGGCAAACTTTGATGATAAAAACACTCCTGATTATTACGGTAAAAAAACAGGAGAGAACTTTGCTACTCCCAGATAGAAGTTTCCATTAAATAATTCTATTGATTAACCAAGGCTGATTTTTGTCAGCCTTTGTTTTTTATATATTTTACTAACGGGTGTTTAAAAAATCTTTTTGAGGCTCGGTGGCTATTAAGGTTATTTGCATCAAATTAAATTTCAAATGCAAACTTTATTGGAAACCATTAACAAGGTAAAAGAATTTCATAGTGTTTTCGGGCCAGATTACCATGATGAACCTAAAGCCGGGATAGATTCAAAGATTATTGAATTACGCCATCGCCTCATGCAGGAGGAAAACGATGAATATTTGGAAGCTGCAATGAAAAACAACCTTACACAAATTGCAGATGCACTTGGAGATAAACTTTACATCCTCTGCGGAACCATCGTAGCTCATGGGCTTCAACATAAAATAGCCGAAGTATTTAATGAAATACACCGTAGTAACATGAGCAAGTTAGATGATAACGGAAAACCCATTTACCGCGAAGACGGAAAAATCATGAAAAGCAATAATTACTTTTTGCCTGACTTAGGAAATATACTTGAGAAATAATGATAATTGGCTCTAAGACCTCCTTAATTTTTTCGTTTTTGATTGAAATGCAACCTTTAATAAACCTGTTCGTTAAAAAGTTGTGTTCGGTGTAAAAGTGTTTGATTAAAACAAAAAATGTTATAACATTCGCTTCCACAACCGCAAGCAAATTTTTTAAATTTTTATTGTTTACAATTAACCACCAGCAATAATAAATATGATTAAACTGAAGCAGTTTGCCATCTTATGTATGGCAGTATTTTTTACCGTGAGCGCAGTTGCCCAAAAATCAAAAAAAAGGAGGCAAGAAAGATTCCGGTAAAGCAGCAAAAAACAATTTGGATATTGTTTACGATGTCCAAAAAGATGTTCCTCTTAACAATTCTTTTACAGATGGCAACCTAAAATAATGAGGGGCGGATTCTACAAGGTAGAACTCAGAAACATCAACAAATTCCTTTACTCTGTTAAGATTGACAACAAAACTGTTCAAAGTGACAACAGTAATGAACAGATTGCAAGAAGTATTTTTAACGAAGGAACAGGAAGTGAACTAATACCTTTTTCAACCGAAAGTGTTAGTCCAGAAAAAATTTCTTCAAACAAGCCTTATGTTGATGCCACGTTAGAAAAATATCTTGGTGCAAATCCAGATACTGTGTATATGGAGCGTATGAGCGATGCTGCTGATAATATAGGGGTAGATTTAATTACACAAGCCGGATTAGGGTTGCCTACAGAAAGAAGTATGGCAATTGCATACTACAGGTTTAAAAATTCTGTAAAAAAGTTTAAGTCTGATGTGGATAATCTTGAAAAATCTAAAACCTATTACCGTGAAATGCTAAACATTTTGAAAACGGATAACAAACCACTTGACTCTTTAATGAACGACAGAAATATATTAACCACAACACTGTTTGGCGAAAACAATATACTGGCTCTTAAGCTTGGTTTTATTGATAAACGTAGTCGTGTAGATAAAAGCTTTGACAATGTTCTTACAACTTATGCATCACTTGACAGAACCAACCTTAAAGGTATTGGAGTTCCTGAAGATGCCGTAAAAGATATGATGAGTGATATTAAGTCATTAAAAGATCGTATCTCAGATTATAATTATTTTAATCTTTTTGAGCAGATTACGAATATTTACAATGCATTTAATCCTAAAAACTTTACCATAACAGAAGTAGTTCAAATTCCAGATGTTGATAAATACTCTACTTCTATTGCCATAGCACCAAACTCTTTAAATAAAACCAGCACCTATAAAAAGACATTAAAGTATGATATTAATGTTGAAGGTGGTTATAAAGTTGATTTCTCTTCAGGATTTTTCTTTAATTTTTTAATTAGTGATAAAGATTATCACTATGAAGATGCGGGAGTTACCAATGGAGTACAGTTTGGAACCATTAAAGAAGATAAAGACCAGAATGATTTTCTTCCTTCAATTGGGTTTTTAGTACATGTATACAAAAATGTAAACAAGCCAAGCAGGATAGGAGGTTGTTTTGGCTTAAGTACCAACAATGCCGAAAACTTAAAGTATATGTTAGGTGGTTCTTTATTTCTTGGAGACTTAGACAGGTTTATTATTAATGCTGGTGTAGCAGGTGGGGCAGTGAATTTGCTTGATGGAAAGTTTGAAAAAATAAATCTTATGCGGTTAGTGATTTAAATTCTTCTCCTCCTAGTGAACGTGTTTTTAAATTGGGAGCGTTCATTGGAGTAAGCTATAATTTAACAAACAAGTTAAGCAATAAGTCTAGGGTGGAATAAAATAGGCTGCGTGCGCATAAAAAAAGAAGCGGTTATACAATAACCGCTTCTTTTTTTATACGCTGATTTATTTTGCTTACTTGATAACTAATTTTTCGCTCAACTGCTGTTTTTCAGAATTCAATTTAATGAAATATACACCTGCAGTTAACCCTGTTAGTGGAATTTCAAAAATATATTCGTTAGGCTCTAAATCATTATCAGTCCTCGAATAAACAACTTTACCTAAAACATCTATTAAACTTACCTGAACATTAGTTTTTTGTTCGAGTATCAGTTTAACAGTTGCATTGTTTTCAGCAGGGTTTGGATAAACCGATACCGCATCAGGTGCAATTGAAATTTCGTTTAATCCAACGTTCCGGTTAAATTAATATCGTCAATATAAACATTGTTAGCATTTACGAAATTAAACTCAAATTTAAAACGTACAGTAGCCTTGTTATTATAGCTTGATCCAAGTGCTACATTTTGTTGTAGCCATTGTGCTGGAGTGGGTGTAAAGTTTGTAAGAATATTACTTCCAGTGGTTGTAAGTGTCGCTTGAGTAAGAGTTTTTCTTAACCCCCATGTAGCACCATTGTTGGTAGAGCCATAAACTTTAAGAGCATCGGCACTTGTTGATGACTTTAAAGCTGCCGCAAGCCAAAAGTTAAGTGCAACGTTGGTAGTGTTTAACGTTGAATAAGTTGCTGTGATTAAATCATCAGTAGTGAAGGAGGTGTTTCCAGTGAAATTTTGCAAGCGCATTGAAGTTGTACCTAAGTGCGCAGCTACAGTAGTTTGCTGCCAAGCATTTCCCCCTCCATTAACACCAGCCCATTCTCCACCGGGCACTGTAATAGATTCAAATCCCTCTACTATTGGAGCGGCTGTACTGCCTACGGTAGGTGTCACAATTACCATACTGGGAGCTGTAAATGAATTTGTACCTGTTGCATTTGTAACTTCTAAAGTAACATCGTATGCGCCCGCAGTTGGAAATGTAAAAGTTGTTGTTTCGCTTGTTGGGTTGGCAGAGGTAGCGCCATTAATTGTCCACAAATAAGAATTACCGGTTGCATCTAAATTTAAAGAGCGGCTGGTAAATGTAAGTGAACCACCTTCGCAAATAAATTTGGTATCAACACAAAAAGCAGCAGTCGGAACACAAGGTGCAAGAGGAGCATCAATTCCAGTTGCTATTAGATTGGCAGGAGACCACAAGTTGTCTCTTCCTCCAATAGTGCTATTTAATGCAGTTAACATTCTTAACTTTTGTCCTTCTGTAAACATGTTTGGGCAGTAAGCATATTCCATATAGTTTTGAACATTTTCAATAACACCTGGAGTACATGTCTGATCATTAAGGTTACAGTTACCCGGAGAGTGCCCTTTAGTATCCGGGGTATCACCAACATTATCATCCCCACAAGCAACACCAGCTTGGTTCGTGCTTCCCCAAACATGGGCTAAATTTATCCAATGCCCAATTTCATGTGTAATAGTTCTGCTATTTCCTAAACTGCTTGTTCCAATGCTACCTACGTAATTATGTAAAGAAATTATACCATCTTTTCCATTAGGGGCAGCACCTGGATTAATAGGCATAGGCTGCGGCATTTGCATGTGATGTACCAAAGTTAGATACGGTCCATATATTGAGATATTCGTCAGATGGCCAAGGGTTCAATTTAGAAGCATCATCGGCATCATAAGTTTTTATTGATTTGATCCTGTCAATTCCGTTTGTGCAATTTCCATTAGGGTCTAATCGGGCTAAGCGAAATTCAATTTCACAATCAGCCGCAATTCCCTGAAAAGCAGGAACAATACTTGCGGTATCAGCATTCAATTTTGAAAATCTTCGTTTATTACCCTAATCATATCGTACACTTGAGCATCAGAAATATTTGCGGGTCCGCAATCGTGAATTACATGCACCACAACAGGTATAAAATATGTTGGTACGGCAGAATTTCTTTTTGCCTGCAGGTTTTGTGGATTAAAGTTGCGTGTAAACTCCTCTAATTGCTGCCTTGTGCGGGCAACATCAGGATTGTTTTTTTCTGCTGCATTGTTAACAGCGTCAGAACCACACCAGTTTGTAAGCTGTTGTGCATTTAGGCTAACCACTGTAGCCAAAAATAAAATTGATAAGAGAGAAAGTTTTTTCATTTTTTTATTATGTAGATTTTTGATGGTATTGATTATGCGAAAATAAAATTTACAAAGTACAGGGCAAATATTTTTTTGTAACAAAACTATGGCAATTATCATAGTTGAAATTCTTAGTTAAGAGCAGTTTTGAGGTCTTCAAGCAAATCATCTATGTCTTCAATTCCAACACTTAATCTCAATAACGAATCAGTTACTCCTACACGCTCTCTTTCTGCCTGAGGAATGGAGGCATGAGTCATAGTTGCCGGATGGTTAATAAGTGATTCAACACCACCTAAGGATTCAGCCAAAGAGAACACTTGAGTTGAAGATGCAATTTTAAACGCATCCTCTTTGCTGCCCGATTTAATATCAAAAGAAATCATTCCGCCAAAATCACGCATTTGTTTTTTTGCAATAGCATGGTTTGGATGGTCGGTAAAGCCAGGCCAGTACACTTTACTTATTTTAGGATGTGTTTTTAGAAATTCTGCAATATGTTTTCCGTTTTCGCAGTGCCTTTGCATACGCAGGTGTAAAGTTTTAATGCCACGCAAAACCAAAAAACTATCCATAGGACCGGGTGTAGCTCCACAGGAATTGTGTATAAATGCTAATTGCTCATAAAGCTTATCATTATTTAAACAAAGCGCACCCATAACAACATCACTATGCCCTCCTAAATATTTTGTAACAGAGTGCATAATAATATCTGCACCCATATCTAATGGATTTTGCAAATAGGGTGATGCAAAAGTATTATCAACTGCCAGCAACAAATTGTTTGTTTTGGCAATAGCAGCGCAGGCCGCAATATCAACAATTTGCATGGTTGGGTTAGTAGGTGTTTCAAGCCATATAAGTTTGGTGTTATTATTAATGTGTTTATTAATGTTGTTAGCATCTTTTAAATCAATAAAATGGAACTTAATACCAAAGTGTTCAAAAACTTTAGTGAACATGCGGTATGTGCCTCCATACAAATCATCTCCTGTTATTACCTCATCGCCAGGGCGTAAAAGTTTTGCAACAGCATCAATAGCCCCCATGCCACTTGAAAAACACAAACAATATTTTGCGTTTTCTAAAGCGGCAAGATTTTTTTCTAACTGCGTTCGAGTCGGGTTTTTACCCCTTGCATAAGCATAACCCTTATGATTGCCGGGGCTTGCCTGCACATAAGTTGATGTCTGGTAAATAGGAGTCATAATAGCTCCAGTACTTGGATCGGGTTCTATTCCTGCATGTAATGCTTTGGTGGCAAATTTCATTGTAAGCTTGTTTTTTATTTTTGGGAGCACGAATATATGTTTGTTTAAGATATTCGGTTTGTTAAAATTTTACAATTTAATACAACAGAAATATGTTATCAATTATATCAGTTATTCAAAGAAAATTTTTCAGGCTTTTTTCTTTTTCTAGTTTAGTTTTTGTATTATTCATCTATTCCTGCTCACAGCCTAACAGAGAATCGCAATGGATGAATATTCCACGAGACTCTTCGTCTATTGGTAAACAAACTAGATTGGATACAATTTCTCAGTCTAAAGTAGATTCAGTTTTAAACAGAGACTCTGTTTCTGCCAAATAGTATGAGCAAAACATCGCGGCTTTTTATTTTTAAACACATTATCCAAATTCTTCAAAACTACAATGGTTCGGTTCCCTTACATTTATTCCTGAAGAATTATTTTATAGGAAATAAAAATTTAGGGTCTAATGACAGACGTGGAATAAGGAGTAGTTTGTATAATTTTTTTAGACTTAACAATGCTTTAGGCAATATTTCTTTGGAGGCTAAAATCAATGTTTCAGATTTTTTACTTTCAGATAATATCAACCACTCTACAATTGATTTTTAAAGAAAAATTCAACTTTAATGAGTTGGAATCAATAGACAATGAAATATATACACGCACAAAAATTAAAACACATTGGGATAAATGTTGACCTCACAAACCTTTTTCCTTTCAAAAATGAATTGAGCGAAGGGGTTGATCGCACCCAATTGAATAATTCAATATTAAAGCAGCCGTATGTTTGGGTAAGAGTCAGAAAAGATTTTTTAAAACAATTTATTGCTGAAATTGAAACCAGAAATTTAACTTTTGAATTGAGTGATAACGAATTTTCTTTTTCCTTTAACCCGTCTGCAAACCTTACTGATTTAGACTGTTACAAAATAGGATATTTTGAAATACAGGATCTATCATCTCAACAAACTATAAACGTTTTAAACAATATTAAGTATGAAGATGTATGGTGGGATTGTTGCGCAGGTAGTGGAGGAAAAAGCTTGTTGATTAAGGAAAATTTCCTGAAACAAGACTTATTATTTCGATACACGCAAAAGTATTTTAGAAAATGCAGAAGCAAGACTTAAAAAAGCTGGTGCCGTTAATTTTTCAATTAATGAATGTGATTTGCAAAAGGAAAATCCTTCCTTTTTAAAAAGTAAAGTTGATGGGATTATTGCCGATGTACCATGCAGTGGAAGCGGAACATGGGCGCGCACACCTGAAGCGTTAACATATTTTAACAAAACAAAAATGGAAGAGCTGGCTGAATTACAACTACAAATCATTAACAAAGCTTTTGAATGTCTTAAAGTTGGTGGACTCCTTTTGTATATAACCTGCTCGGTTTTTAAGAGAGAAAATGAGGGAGTTATAAATGATTTTTTAAAAAATTCTTCAGCTTTAGTTATTGAAAAAAAAATAATTGAAGGCTATACTAAAGGAGCCGACACCATGTTTGTTTGTCTGTTAAAAAAGAAGTCGTGATGCCATTAAAAAATTGCAGCGAAGTAACAACTGCAACCCATCACTACGCCTATTTATTTTAGTTTAGCAAACCTTAAATTTTTAAATCACACCATGCTTAAAAGATTTTACTTAGCGATAGCAGTTTCTTGCCTGTTATCATTTTCAAATGCACAAAATTTCAATTTTACTTTGCAGGGAACACTTCCTTATCCATCTGATGCACTTTCCAATATTTGGGGCTGGTGGGATAATTCTGGAAACGAATATGCACTTGTAGGTACAGAATCGGGTTTATCAATTGTAGATGTTACCAACCCAACAACACCAACTGAATTATTTCTTATACCTGGTCCTAATTCGATTTGGCGAGAGGTAAGAACACACAGCCACTATGCCTATGTTACTACCGAAGGTGGTGGCGGACTTACTATTGTTGATCTAAGCCAATTGCCAGCGGCAGCACCCTATACGCAGTACACAGGAGATGGAGTAATAGCAGGCCAGTTAGATAATATACACTCACTGCATATTGATGACGGTTATATTTATCTGCATGGCTCAAATTTGTTTAATGGTACAACCATTATCTGCGATTTAAATGCAGATCCATGGAACCCAACCTATTTAAGCAACTTAGGTACAACATACGTTCATGATGGAATGGCGCGCGGCAATTTTTATTATCCATGTCATATTTATCAAGGCGAGTTTTCGGTAGTTGATGTAACAAACAAATCTAATCCGGTAACTTTAAATGCTCAACAAACTCCCGGTTTGTTCACACACAACTCATGGCTTTCAACTAACTCACAAGCGCTATTTACAACTGATGAGGTTCCAAACTCATTTCTTACATCCTATGATGTTTCAAATCCAAACAATATTTCTGAATTAGACAGAATGCAGATAACACCGGGCTCACAGTCTATTGTTCACAACACTTATGTAATAGAAAAAAATGGAACGGATTATGCGGTTTCATCATGGTATAAAGATGGAACTGCTATTGCTGATGTTGAAAGACCAGATAACATAATTTTTATAGGCTGGTTTGATACTTATGTTCAGGGTACCGGTGGTGGATTTAATGGTGCATGGGGAGTTTATATGTATTTACCCTCGGGTAATGTTTTAGTTAGTGATATTGATAATGGGTTATATGTACTAACACCTACTTATGTAAGAGCATGTTATCTTGAAGGTATAGTAACAGACAGTGTTACCGGTTTGCCTATTAATAATGCATTGGTTGAAATTCTTACAACAGGCATTAGTAAGAATTCTAAAATTACGGGTGAATATAAAACAGGTTATTACCAGGCTGGAACTTATGATGTGCGTTACAGCAGGAACGGGTATATAACCAAAACCATTTCAGGTGTTTCGCTTGCAAATGGAGTTGTTACAAATCTTAACGTTCAACTTGCTCCAATAGGTACGCCTTTAACTTTAAATGGTCAGGTTATAGATAATGCCAACGGCAATCCAATACCTAATGCACAGGTTAATTTTGTCAATTCAAGCTTTTCATACAATACAACCTCCGATGCATCAGGTAATTTTTCTATCCCTGGTTTTTTTACGGGTAGTTATGATTATGTGGCAGGCGTATGGGGATATAGAAGTGATTGCGGAAATATAACTGTAAACAGCGGAGGTGGAACTAACACTATTGCTTTGGATAAAGGCTATTATGATGACTTTGCTCTTGATTTTGGATGGACCAATACAGGTGCAGCAAATGATTGGACACGTGGTGAGCCAATTGGTACTACAACTAATGGTGGCAACCCTGCCAACCCGGAATTTGATTCAAACAGCGATTGCCTTGATCTGGCTTATGTTACAGGTAACGCAGCCGGAGGTCCCGCTGATCATGATGTTGATCCTAATGACGGAACGGTTACGTTAACTTCTCCTGTTTTTGATCTTACATCGTTCATAAACCCAATTATTAGTTACGAAAGATGGTTTGTTAACGCAGCATTAAACGGCAATCAGCCTAACGATGAGATGAATGTTAAACTTACTAATGGCATCACTACAGTAACACTTGAAAACCTTGTTCCGTCTTCGCCTGGAAATGGAACATGGGTTTCATCAACTTGGGTTGTGGGGCAGTATATTACTCCAACTGCCAACATGCAGTTAATTGTTGAAACTTTTGATAATGCTCCCGGCAGTATTGTAGAAGGAGGCTTTGATAAGTTTGAAGTTACTGAAGGACCTGCATCTATTGCTCAAATAAAGGATAAGATAGCCTCTGTTAATGTATCTCCAAATCCTTTTGAGAATATTATTTCAATAAATTACTCATTGCTTGGCAATGAGTACAGCAACGCATACTTAAGGTTAACAGATGTTACCGGTAAAGAAATTATAAAAGAAACTTTAACATCGCGTTCAGGAACATTTATAGTGAACAAAAAAATGGATGCTGGTGTTTACTTTATAAATATTTTATCAAAAGAAGGAATTTCATCAACCTTAAAAATTGTAAAGACGAAATAAATCTATGTGGTAACGAAAGCATAATTGGTTTTTAAAATTTCTGTTTATGCTTCCGTTATCGTTCTATCTAAAGCCGGGTGTTGTAAAGGTAGCTCGCGATTTAATTGGTAAAATATTAGTAACTAATTTTAATGGTCAATATACTTCAGGCATTATTTCCGAAACGGAAGCATATAATGGTATTGTTGATCGCGCCTCTCACGCATACAACAACAAACGCACTAAACGTAACGAAATTATGTATGCTAATGCAGGAACAAGTTATGTTTATATTTGTTATGGTATGCATCATTTATTCAATGTGGTTACTAATGAAAAAGATATTCCTCATGCAGTACTAATCAGAAACATTATTCCGAGTGATGGTATAGTAATAATGGAGAAAAGGAGAGGTAAAAAAATTACTGACAAAAGTTTTTCTACCGGACCAGGCACTGCTTCAGTTGCTTTAGGAATTAATAAATCTCACAATGGATTAAGTTTGTTTGAGGATAAAATCTGGATTGAAGACAGAGGACTCAAAATAAAAAATAACCAAATTAAAATTACACCTCGCATAGGAGTGGAATCAGCCGGAAAGACGCTTTACTTCCTTATCGTTTTCTGCTTCAAAATTTCAAATTGTAATTTCAAATCTGTCTTGCTGAGCTTTGGGTTGGCTTACTAATAAAAACCGCAAATCAGCAAATGAATTGTTTTCAATTTTATGAATTTGATTAGGAAGAATTTTTATACACTCTCCCTGCTTTGAAACCAACACCTTATTATCAATTGTAAAAGTTGCTTCGCCAGTTAAAATATAAAACAACTGAGTTGCTTTTTTATGGTAATGCATAGTTTCAACGGTGCCCGGAAGCATTAATTCTTCAATTACACTTAACTCATTAGTGTCAAGCAAACACCAGCCATCACAGTTGTTTCCCCAATTGTAATGATTGAGCTCGTTTTTAGAAACAAGCATTATTTTACAAGTTCTTTAAGATGTAATCTGTCATCATAGAATGAACATGCAGCCTTGCACCTGCCAATCCGTGTGCACGGTTAGGATAGTAAAAAGAATCAAACTGTTTTTTACTTTTCACTAAAGCATTAACCATGTGTGCTGCATTTTGGAAATGAACATTATCATCCGTCAATCCATGTATGAGTAAGTATTTCCCTTTTAGTTTGTCGGCAAAGTTGATAGGACTGTTGTCATCATATCCTTTAGGATTATCCTGTGGGGTAAACAAATAGCGTTCGGTATAGATAGAATCGTAAAACGCCAGTTGGTAACAGGTGCCACTGCAATACCTGTTTTAAAATAATCAGCGCCCTTTGTCATTAGCAAGCTGGACATATACCCACCATAACTCCATCCATAAACGCCAATACGATTGGCATCAACATAAGTTTGCTTCTGTAAATATTTTGCAAGCTCAATTTGGTCATTTACTTCATTGTGTCCAAGGTTTCGGTAAACGCTGTTTGCAAATTCCAAACCTCTTCCTGGAGTTCCCCTGTTATCTACACTTACTACTACATAACCCTTTTGTGCAAGCATTTCAAACCAAAAATAATTTGAACTACCCCATGCGTTGCGCACAGTTTGCACACCAGGTCCGCCATAAACAAAAACCAATACAGGGTATTTTTTCGAAGCTTCAAAGTTTACTGGTTTAATCATCCACCCATTTAAAGAAATATTTTCTGAAGTGGTAAAATTGAAAAATTCCTGTTTGCTCAGGTTGTATTTTTTCATTTCAGATTTTACGGAGGCATTATCTTCCAATACGCGTAAAGATTTACCGGCAATTGAATATACACTGCATTGGGTGGGAATTGCTGATGCAGAATAGGTATTAACAAAATACTTGTACCCGTCACTGAAGTTAGCAGCGTTGGTACCGTTAGGCATACTCAACAAGTTTTTCTTCCCATCGATAGTCATGCTGTAAACTTGTCTATCCATTGGCGAAACTTCGGCACTTTGGTAATAAAATGTTTTTGTTGATGGATTGTAACCGTAATATTCTGTAACATCATAATTACCCGAAGTAATTTGCTTATCAAGCGCACCATCCATTTTGTATAGGTAAATATGATTGTATCCACTTCTTGTGCTTGTCCATATAAAATTTGATTTGTTGGGGAGGAAAGTCAGGTCATCATTTATTTCAATAAAAGATTTGTTCTCTTCATGCAAAAGCACGTTTGATTTTCCTGTAGTGGCATCGCAAATCATTAGGTCTAATTTATTTTGTTGCCTGTTCATTTTAAAAACGCAAAGTTGGTTATCATCCTGAGTCCATTTAATGCGTGGTATATATTCATAGTCCCTGCCAATGTCAATTTTTTTTGTTACCCAGGTTGTGACATCGTAGGTGTAAATTTCAACTTTGCTGTTTTCTTCTCCTGCTTTAGGGTATTTGTAAGTTTCGTTACGCGGGTAAAGGCTGTCAAAATACTGCAGTGTAAATTCCATTACGTTTTTCTCATTAAACTTATAATACGCAATTTTTGTCCCTGATGCATTCCACTGATAAGCTCTGTCAAAACTGAATTCTTCTTCGTAAACCCAATCAGTTGCACCATTAATTATTTCATTCTTTTTACCGTCATCAGTTAGCGCCTTTTCTTCTCCTGTTTTTAAATTTTTAGGTACAGGTTGTTCGTTCTTACAAAAGCCACCATATCCCCGCTGCTGTTAAAAGTTGCATACATCTGTTTGCCATTGTCAGAAACGGAAATAATTTTTTGAGCAACTAAGTCGTACACGTAATAATTACTCTTTGGTGCTATGTCTGAAAATGCTCTCAGTTGCTGTTGAAAGCAAGAGTTTTGTTTCATCATTACTGAAAACATACTCATCAAAACTAAAATCCATTTTGCCACTTTTAAATGGTAAGGTCTCTGCTTTTAGAATAGTGTCAATAGCATTGCCGGTTTTGTATTCGTATTTTATAATATTGTTTTTGTCGTCAACGTTTGTAAAGTGCTCTCCGCTTTTGAGGCTTCGCAATTCGGTAACACTTTTGCAAAAAATTTCGGGCTGCCAAAGATGTCTTCTATCCTGAGCATTTCTGTTCCATTAATTTCTTCAATTGGCTTTTCTTGTTTTACAGAACTAGGGGTTGCTTTACTTTTCTTTTTTTTTGCAAATACTGAAGTGGTAAGTGCAAGTGCAATTAAGGAGAGGGATAAAGTTTTAGTGGTCATAAATGTGTTATGCTAATCGTTCGGGGTTTTGTTTTATAAATGTTTGCCAGTTTGTTGCACGGGCAGCTTTTACTATTCCGTTATTTTGAAAATGATGGCATACGGCTGCTGCTAATCCGTCAGTTGCATCTAAGTATTTTGGTGTGGTTTCAAATTGTAATAATGTTTGGAGCATAGCTGCTACTTGTTCCTTACTTGCACTGCCGTTACCGGTAACCGATTGTTTAATTTTTTTAGGGCTGTACTCAAAAACAGGGACATCTTTTTGCAATGCAGCAGCAAGCGCTACACCTTGTGCTCTTCCAAGTTTTAACATGCTTTGCACGTTTTTTCCAAAGAAGGGTGCTTCAATTGCTAATTCATCAGGTAAATACTGAGATATTAATCCGGAAGTTTTCTCAAATATATGTTTGAGCTTTAATGGATGATTATCGTATTTTTCTAAAGAGATGACTCCTGCCGAAATTAATTTCAGTATATTACCTGTAACTTCAATAACTCCATAACCCATAATATTTGTGCCGGGGTCTATGCCAAGAATTATTTTATCTCTTTTCAAGCTTGGTTTTATTATAATTGTGGCTACAACAGAAATTTTCTTGCACGGAACTAAAATAAATTTTCTTTACGCACTGCTCAAAGTTAGCATTACTGTACTTGCAGTATTTTTTATTTGCAAACAAGTTTTCAATAAAAACGAGTTTGAAATTTTTTAAGTTTTGTTAACAATGCTTTAACCAATACGGGCAAATGTATATTGCTACTGTTGACCATTTTGTTAATGATAGTTAATTGGGGAATGGAAGCTGTTAAATGGAGATTTTTGCTCAAGTACGAAACAAAAATATCTTTTGCCAAAGCGTTGCACGGAGTATTGTTAGGTGTGGCACTTACTTTTTTACACCTAACCGCGTGGGCGAATTTGCGGGCAGAGTGTTAATACTAAATGAGAGCAATAGAATAAATGGAGCACTTGCTGCTATTGCCGCAAGTCTTAGTCAGTTAATTATCACCTTACTTGCAGGTATTGTTTCATTAGCGGTTTTATTTCCGCGGCTTACACATTTTAGTTCTGAAGTTTCGTTTGCGCTTATTTCAGGAGCAGTTTTATTGGGGTTGCCGCTAATTTACTTTTACTTTAACATCCATCTTATTTCAAAAGTAAGATTACCTTTTATCAAGAAAAACTTTTTAGAAAAGTACTTAAAGGTATATGAAACTTATTCAAAAAAGATTTGGTAACAGTAGCCGGTTTGTCGGCATTTAGGTATGTGATTTTTACCTTGCAGTATGTGTTAATTTTAAAGTAGCTGATATTCATCTTCCATTTTCAGACTTATTTTTTTCCACCGGCTTAATCTTTTTGGTTATGACCATTCTACCCAGCATTGCTATACTTGAGCCAGCCATGCGGGTTTCTGTGTCGGCATTTGTTATGCAGAATATGATTAGTGACATTTCAGCTATATTAACCGTATCGTTTGCCGTTTGGTTTATTAATCTTGTTATCCCTTCCCTGGCAGGAAGTGTTCTGTTTGTGGGAGCTAAATTTTCAAGGAGGGGAACTAACACATGATTTACATTTCAATTTTTCTTGCGGCTGCCTATGCAATGTTTATCTTGTTTTGTTTCGTTTCATGGATAAAGCTAAAGGAAAAACCTATACTACATAATTCAGGAAATAAAATCAGTGTTGTTATTGCTATAAGAAACGAAGAAGAGAATATTTCCACTTTAATTAAATCGCTGGATAGTCAATCGTTATCAAGTAATTTGTTTGAAGTGATAATTGTAAATGACCACTCAGAGGACGCAACACTAGAAAAAATTAACGTTGCCGGTTTATCATTTCAGCTAAAAACAATTGAACTTGATGAAACAGAAAGTGGAAAAAAGCATGCGATACACAAAGGAGTTTTACATGCGCAGTACAATATTATAGTAACCACCGATGCTGATTGCATTCATTCTGTAAAATGGCTTGATACTATTCACCAAAGGTTTAATGCATCAACTAATAAAATGCTGGTGATGCCTGTAAAACTTGCAGGAAAAACATTTCTTGAAAACTGCCAGGCACTTGAGTTTATGGGCTTGCAAGCAATTACTGCTTCTCTTGTTTCGGCAAATTATCCCATTATGTGCAATGGTGCAAACCTTGCATTTTTAAAACAAGATTATCTTGAGGTATTTGATGGGGTGGGAGGAAAGAACCTTAGTTCAGGCGATGATACTTTTCTTCTTTTTGCCTTAAAAGAAAAATATGGAAGCAAAGCAGTTTCTTATTTAAAAAATAATAATGTACTGATTACTACCCAACCTATAAGTAACCTAAAAACATTTATTGAACAGCGTGTAAGATGGGCAAAGAAAACACCTGTTTATAAAAAACCGGTAATAACATTGCTTGGAATATTTTTACTTGTGGTAAATATTTTTTTGCCCTTTTCTCTTCTTGTATGCCTCATAACAGGAGGATCTATTTTTCCTTTTTATATTGTGCTTTTTGCAAAATGTGTTTTTGATTTCATCTATTTGTTTTCGTTTAGCACATTTACAAAGCAAGAAGGGTTACTGCAATACTTTTTTTATGTCTTGATTTTAAATCCTGTTTACCTATCTGTGGTATTTATTCTTTCTGTTTTAGGTAAGCATATAAAATGGAAAAACCGGGAAGTTTGAATTAACAAACCACCCAGTCCTGTAAAAAGAAATAAATTATTTATTTACAACAAACCTTCCTTTATCTTCTATACCATTAGTTGAAACAACATTATAAAAATAAACTCCGTTAACGAATAAGTTTACTCTGGCTGTAAAAATATCGAGGTTGCCAACATTTATTTGCTTTACTTTTTGTCCCTGTGCATTGTAAATAACCAAAACAGCATCACTATTTAACCTGTTATTAAAATTAAAGGTGATGAAATCTTTTGCTGGAGTGGGGTATGCTGTTGTCTTGCTTTCATTTTTAACTTCATTGCTAACCGCAACAACTCCAGAGTTTAAAAGATAGGACGATGTTTCAGATGTTTGTCCCGCACTGTCGGCAGAAATTTCAAGAAGCAAAGCATTACTTGCGGTTCCGTTTTTTACCCAGCGGTAATTTGTTGTTTGGGTTTGTGTAGAGCTAAAAGTTGTCCACCCAACGAATGGAATTTTAACTTGTATGGTATCTGATTGAACTGTTGTGCTTTTTATTCTTAATGTGTTTGGATGATTTGCATTAGGTAATGTTAATAAACCATATCCATCGCCCAACATATTAATAGTGCCGTTAATAATGTACTTTACTGAATCAGGACTGCCGGATATGAGTGAAGTAGTATCGGCATATTCAAATCTGTAGTTAGAGAGTCGTGTGTCATTATAAGTAAACGGTGCTGGAACAATAAGTTGAGGGGGATTATAATTTAATAAAATGCCGCCAAAAAAAGCAGAAGAGTACGCACCGTTTACATAAAAGCCCGTGCTGTTGGAAATAAAATAAATCCACGCATTGGTATTTGCATCAAAACCCGCAAGATTAGCCTGTGGAAAAGTACTTGCATAGGGCGTACCAACAGAACTCATAAAGCCTATTGTATCTTGGACGTTATTTAAAAGTGAAGAATAATTCCACGACTGGGCAGCACCGCCAGCCGGTATGGGTGCAACATAATTGCTATCGGTAGCATTAATGTAATAAGTGCCAACAATAGGCAAATCGGTTTGAGTGATGGTAATTTGTGCAAGGCTATGAATAGCAAGCACTGATAGAATGAGTGTAAATATTTTTTCATGTTATTGATTTTTATGATCTCAAAAATAAGGTACACTACAGCATATATAATGAAGATATTGATTTTGTTTTAAACCTCTGGTCATTCAAAAATATTTTAATTGCTTAATTTCGTTGACAAATTTTCAGAAATGCCACAGTATCATTCACTCGGAAAAATTCCGGCAAAAAGACATACTCAATTTCGCAAGCCCGATGGAGCCTTATATGCCGAAGAACTTTTTCTACGCATGGTTTCAGCAACGTTTATTCCTTGCTTTATCACTGCCATCCACCTACAATGATAAAAAGTGCAGGTGAGCCTTTTTCGCGGGAGCCTAAGATTGCCATGAAAAGGTCTTTACTTCACCAAAGTTTTCAGGGATTTAGTGTTACACCAGAAGATGATTATATCCTCAGCAAGAAACCTGTTTTGGTTAACAATGATTTGCATATATCATTAGCGGCACCTAAAAAATCTATTACAGATTATTTTTTAAAAAATGCCGATGCTGATGAAATTATATTCGTACACCAGGGCAGCGGCAGGATAGATACTATTTATGGCAGTATAGATTTTAAATATGGCGATTATATAATTATTCCACGCGGTACTATTTTCCAGCTACATTTTAACGATGAAAATAACCGCCTGTTTATTGTTGATTCTTTACTGCCATTGAGTTTCGAGGCGCTACCGTAATGAATACGGACAGTTTGAAGAGCATGCCCCAATGTGCGAGCGCGATATACGCAAGCCGCAAAACTTAAAAACGTTTGATGAAAAAGGCGAGTTTAAAGTGATGATAAAAACAGGGTATAGTATATCCGTTTATTTATGCCACCCATCCTTTTGATGCTGTTGGTTGGGATGGTAACTGTTATCCTTATATTTTTTCTATTCATGATTTTGAACCTATTACTGGTCGTGTACACATGCCACCACCCATACACCAGACTTTTGAAGCGCATAATTTTGTGGTATGTTCTTTTGTGCCAAGAATGTATGACTATCATCCGCTCGGAATTCCTGTGCCTTACAACCACAGCAACATAGACAGTGATGAAGTGCTTTATTATGTTGATGGCGATTTTATGAGTCGTAAGAGTGTAACCAAAGGGCAAATTACATTACACCCGGGAGGCATACCACATGGGCCCCATCCGGGAACGGTAGAAAAATCTTTGGGTGCTAAAGAAACAAAGGAGCTTGCAGTAATGGTTGATACATTTAAGCCACTCTGGTTAACAGAAGAAGCTATGAAAATTATAATCCCCGATTATTATAAATCTTGGATGGAAGGGAAATAGGTTTTTGCTGTTACCTATCGCTGTATTTTAATTGCCTGAATCGCTCAGGATAATTCTCATACCGGGCGTTAAGGGCGTGCCGGGCTCCATTTGGTTTTTCTTGTAAAGCTGAAAAAGTTTCACGGCATACAACTGGGAAATATCACGCATAGTCTCTCCATCTTTTACCACATGAAATGCTTCTGTGGCATTTGCTCTTTTGGGTTTGATATAAACGATGGTTCCTTCAGGCAAAAAATCATCACGACCGGCATCATTATACTTTAAAACCTGCCACAACATCATTTCATTTTTATCGGCAATGCTCATCCATGTATCTCCTTTTTTGGCAATCACATATTTTACATTGTTCTTTTCTGCAAAATAATGCGGCTGTTTAATCTTAATAGTTGAAGTGGTACGTTGTGTATCATTTACCGGATTCGGCTTCTCCAAATTTTTAACCTCCGCTTTTTCAGGAACGCCTACTGAAGACTTTACACTCTCACTACTTGCGATAGTACTATTTTTTATTTGCAAAGAAGGTGTTAAACCTGCTGATGATTTTAACTGATCAAGTTCGTTAAGATTATATCTTTCAATAAGATCAATAAGTTTATGAGCATAATGAGGGTTGGTGGCATAGCCTGCTTTTTTTAAACCTTTCGCCCAGCCTTTGTAATCGGTTATTTCAAGTGTAAACAGCGTAGTGTAACGAGGTCGGGTTTTTAAAAAATTGCTGTGGTCGTCAAATGATTCTAAAACCGTATTATATTTTCTAAAACACTCATGCTTTTTCATCATCATCTTTATGAAAAGTATCTCCACTCCATTCCTTATGGCATTTTATTCCAAAATGATTATTGGCAATTCTCGCCAAATCGCTGTTGCCGCTTTCACTTTCAAGCACACCCTGTGCTAAGGTTATACTGGCAGGTACACCTGTTCTAAGCATATCTTCCACAGCATCATATTTATACAAATTAATATAATCCTGCGGAGTAAGTTGTTGGGCTTTTATTTGAAACGCGCTTAAGCAAATTAAAAGTAAAGCAATAGAATTTTTTTTGCGCATAATCATAAAGGGTTTATTTCAATTTTTAAAACTACTTGCAAAAGTATTTAATCAGAAAAAAATTGCACTGGTTTTAATTGCATTAAAAACGCAATAATTAACACATTGTTGTTAATTGAGAGCTATGCTAAATGGGCCAGTTCCGGTTCAATTCTTCAAAAAAATGGTAGGTTTACGGCCTTAAATATGCCGGAAAAATTTCGTTTTCAAACACAAAAAACGCTTTTGAAGCCAAGAGTGATGCTGATTTAATGCGTGCGTATTGGCTGTTTAAATTAATCAGCAATAATTTTTTAGTTAAGATTGGTCCTTCAATAACTTACAGGGCATTGCAATTTGGTTTGCCAATTAAACCTCTTATTAAAGCTACTTTATATAAACATTTTGTGGGTGGCGAAACAATTGAAAAGTGCGGGGAGACCATAAAATCTCTGTGGAAGTATAATGTAGGCAGCATTCTCGATTATTCGGTAGAAGGTGCCGAAACGGAGCAATTGTTTAACGAGACAAGAGACGAAATTATCAGTACAATTAAGCGTGCTAAAGGTGATAAGTCCATTTCTTTTTGTGTGTTTAAAGTAACTGGTGTTGCAAAATTCTCTTTATTAGAAAAAGTAAGTTCAGGGTTGCATTTATCCATAACAGAAAGTGCAGCCTTTTCTACAGCACAAAGCAGGATTGATGAAATTTGCAAAACAGCTTACGATAATGGCGTAAAAATTTTTATTGATGCCGAAGAAAGCTGGATTCAAAATGCCATAGACGAAATGGCGGAGAAAATGATGCTGTTCTATAATAAAACTGAAGCGGTAGTTTTCCATACTATACAACTTTATAGACATGACAGGCTTGCCTATCTTAAACATTCTTTTGATCATTCGCGCAATTACGGTTATTACCCGGGCTATAAATTAGTGCGGGGTGCCTATATGGAGAAAGAAAGAGAAAGGGCAGTGGATATGCACTATGAAGATCCTATTCAGCCAGATAAAGCTGCATCTGATAAAGATTACGATGAAGCACTTCGTTTTTGTTTAGATAATATTGACAGAATAAGTATTTGCGCAGGCACCCATAATGAAAATAGCAGCCTTTTGCTTGCAACATTAATGGACGAAAAGGTATTGCACGTAATCATCCAAACATTTGGTTTTCGCAATTGTTGGGTATGAGTGATCATATCAGTTTTAATCTGGCAAAGGCAGGTTATAACGTTTGCAAGTATGTACCTTATGGTCCTGTTAAATCTGTTTTGCCATATTTATTCAGGCGCGCATCCGAAAACACATCCATTTCTGGACAAATGGGCAGAGAGCTATCTTTAATTATTCAGGAAAGAAAAAGAAGGAAGGTATCAAAAGAGATAAAAGAGAATCAAGTCAAAATTTAAAAGAAGTTTTTAGAAACAAAACAATGCACTATTCACAATTACAAAATGATAAAAGAAGTTTACATTATTTCAGCTGTGAGCACTCCTATGGGAAGTTTTGGCGGAAAATTATCAGGCATCTCTGCCACTAAGTTAGGCGCTATTGCTATTAAAGGCGCAATTCAAAAAGCAGGTATAGACGGAAAAGAAGTTACAGAAGTTTATATGGGCAATGTATTACAAGCCAATCTTGGGCAGGCACCTGCCCGGCAGGCTGCGCGTTTTGCAGGCTTGCCCGATAGTGTTCATTGCACAACCATTAATAAGGTTTGCGCATCGGGCATGAAATCAGTAATGCTTGCTGCTCAAAGTATAATGTGTGGTGATAACGATGTATTAGTTGCAGGTGGTATGGAAAGCATGAGCAATGTTCCGTTTTATTCGGAAAACATCCGTTGGGGAAATAAATATGGTGATGTAAAATGATAGATGGTTTAGCGAAAGACGGATTGACTGACGTTTATCACAATTATGCAATGGGAAATGCTGCTGAGCTTTGTGCAAAAGACTGTAATATATCACGCGAAGCTCAGGATGCTTTTGCCATTGAATCGTACAAACGCAGCTCTACTGCCTGGGCTGCAGGTAGGTTTAACGATGAAATTGTTCCTGTAGAAATTCCTCAGAAAAAGGGAGACCCTATTACTTTTAAAGAAGACGAAGAATATAAAAGTGTAAACTTTGATAAAATACCACAGCTTAAACCGGTATTTGTTAAAGATGGAACCGTAACTGCTGCCAACGCATCAACCATGAATGATGGTGCTGCTGCATTGGTTTTAATGAGCAAAGAAAAAGCAGAAAAACTTGGAAAGAAACCAATTGCTATTATCAGAAGTTATGCCGATGCAGAACAAGCACCTGAGTGGTTTACTACTTCTCCATCTATTGCCTTACCACGTGCAATTGAAAAGGCAGGTTTAAAAATGAATGACATTCATTACTTTGAAATTAATGAAGCATTTAGCGTAGTGTCTCTTGCTAATATGGATAAGCTAAAATTAGATGCTGCAAAAGTAAACGTAAATGGTGGTGCTGTGGCGTTGGGTCATCCGCTTGGTTGCTCCGGAGCAAGAATATTGGTTTACACTTATTCATGTACTCAAACAAAATAATGCAAAGTATGGTGCGGCAGGTATTTGTAACGGAGGTGGTGGCGCAAGTGCAATGGTTATTGAAAATGTTTGAAGGGTTAAAATAAAATGTTTGGAATTTGTAGCGTAAGTATTGTTCCTGTAAGATCAGAACCATCACATAAAAGTGAAATGGTTTCACAATTGCTTTTCGGAGAACACTTTGAGGTGCTGGAACAACAACACGAGTGGATGAGAATAAAAATTGCTTTTGATAATTACGAAGGATGGATTGCTTCCGCTCAGGCTACTGAATTAGATTTTAAAGATTTTAATTTTCTTCAAAAAACAGGAGCTTTTTTATCTTATGATTTGGTTCAGTTGCTGATGACAGAGCCCAACATTTATTCTGTAGTAATAGGAAGCGTATTGCCTTTTTTCGAAAATGGATGGTGCAGAATTAATGACAGAAAATTTAAGTTTGAAGGAAATGCAAAATATCCCGATAAAAATACTTCGGGCAGAGAGCTGATAGAAAATGCTTATATGTATTTAAATGCACCTTACCTGTGGGGCGGCCGCTCTCCGTTTGGCATTGATTGTTCTGGTTTCACCCAAATGGTCTATAAATTATCAGGCTATAAACTTTTGCGTGATGCATCTTTACAGGCAGAACAGGGGTATATCGTAAATTTATTGGAAGAATCACATGCGGGAGACCTTGCATTTTTTTGATAATGCCGAGAGCAAAATTGTACACGTAGGTATTATTACCGGTAATAGTAAAATAATTCATGCTTCAGGTAAAGTTAGAATAGATTCGTTAGATCATCACGGCATTTTTAATGCTGATACAAAAAAATATTCGCATAACCTGCGAATGATAAAAAGGATCATATCATGAGAAGCAAAAACTTTAAGAAAACTTTTTGCTTACATAAAGTTGGTCTCAGAAAAGTTTATACAAAAAAGGCTGCTCTTAATTGAGGCAGCCTTTCTATGTTTTAAAACAACCTTGGCATGTAGTTTTGCCAGCATTTTGTTTTGTTTTAATCGTTCTTTAATAATTCCTTTTTTGTCGAAACGACTTATAAAGTACGATATAATTATCAGCGACATTTTTATTAACGTATTAAGTTAACCGAACCTTGTTTGTTGGTCGTTTTTCCATCAGGACCTAGTGCTATAATTTTATAAGCATAACTTCCCTGTGGCGCCAACTGTCCTTTGTATTTACCATCCCACTTATCATTGGCGTTTTCTGTTGACCAGATTTTAGCGCCCCACCTGTCATAAATTTCCATGGTATAATTTTTTATGGCTTCGCCATACACACCAAACGTATCATTTAAACCATCACCATTTGGTGTAAATGTATTTGGTACATATAATGAAATGGTAGGCATAACTGTGGTTTCGTTAGAAACACTCGTTATAGAAGGATTACCGCTTTTGTAAGCAATTACACGATACTTTCTTGAGTAATTTACATTTTGAGCAGGTGCAAAAGTTGAATAGAATATTCCTGTTAAGCAGGCAATCATCAGAGCTATTTCAAATTTTCTTTTCATTGTGTTGTTGTTTTGCACCTACAATTACAAAACTCCAACCGAAAAGAGTTGCTGCCATCAGCTTTTGGCTATTTACATTACAATTGTAAGATTATGCCGTTAGGGATACTATTATTGCGGGTAGATTTATGCTGTTTACCTCTAATACCGCTTAGTAAAAAAATAAAACTTGTTGACTTAAAATGTGTAAGATTTCAAAAAAAGTAAAGTGTTTTTCTTGTATTTGATAAATTATTACATTTATACCACTCAACATTTCACCTATGCCTAAAAGTTATCTTTTAACTACATGCCTTTTTTTAATCCAATTATGCTTTCTTAAAGCACAACCCGTTGTATTCTGGGCAGAAAATTTTAATAACGGATGTACAGCTAATTGCATAGCTGATGGATACTCATCTGCCAACGGAACATGGAGCGTTACTCAAACAGGCACCAATGGCAACGTGGCTAACGATTGGTTTATCAGTTGTTCAGAAAATGGCGAAGCCACCGGTGCTTGCGGTGCAGGTTGCGGAAACAATGCAACGCTGCATGTGGGAAGCGTTCCTTGCACTCTTTGCCTCGTTTGCCCTAATGGCGATTGTGGTGCTACTTATAATGCTGGTCCAATTTTATTAGGCGAAGACCCCACTACAGATAAAAGAGTACAATCTCCCGTAATTAATACTTTAGGAAAAACCGGCATTATTTTAAACTTCCGTTATATAGAAAACGGGCAAGGCGCTAATGATGATGCAACGGTTGAATATAGTGTAGATGCAGGATTAACCTGGTTATTGCTATCCAATCCAGCAAAGACTGCTATTTGCGGAAGCGGTCAGGGAACATGGACTGATTATACTTTTAACTTACCTACTACATGCGATAATATTTCAAATTTAAAAATAGGATTGCGCTGGAAAAATAATGCAAACGCGGGCACCGACCCTTCTTTTGCAGTTGATGATATTGAACTTTCTTCTTTACCGGCTAATTTGCCTGTCGCTATTTTTTCTGCATCCGATTCTGTCCTTTGCGAAACATCATGCATTGGTTTTACTGATCTTTCTACCAATACGCCAACGTCATGGGCATGGTCTTTACCGGGGGGCCAGCCCGATACATCAAACCTGCAAAACCATTCGCAAGTTTGTTACCTGAATTACGGTACCTATCCCGTAACACTTACCGTAAGCAATGTAAGCGGAAGCGGGACTACAACCTATACATCATTTATTACGGTTCATCCCAGACCAACGCAACCCACCATCACACAAAGCAACGATACTTTAATTTGTTCGCCTGCTTATTCTTACCAATGGTATATAGGCATTGTAGCAATTGCGGGCGCTACATCACAAACCTATGTACCAACACAGGCGGGGCAGTACTTCTGCCTTATATCTGATAGTAATAATTGCTCATCAGGCTCCAACGTAATTGTTATAACTTCTGTTTTAAGTTTTACTTATATTAAAGGAGTTACCATTAATTATGATAGTAATATGGAAGAAATGATAATCTCTGCAAATAACCCATTGGCTAATTCACTTTCACAAATTAAATTATTTGACGCTAACGGAGAACTAATTGCAAAATTCAGCTTCAAATTAAATTCGCATTCAGATAAACGAATTTCATTAAAGAATAAACCCAAAGGAGTTTACATAGTCGGTTTAACCGTAGATGGAAAAACTCATAGCGTAAAAATTATAAAGTAGAAATCAAAAACAAACACCATGCACACACGCCATCAACTCATCGAAATGCTTGCCGACCACAAAGAGTGGCAAGGAAAAATTAATTTCTACAAAATGGAAATTAAAGCGCTAACAAATGAATTAGATGATTTTGTGAAGGGAAAAAGCTCTGAAATTGATTTTGTACAGGTTGAGCATTTTCAAAACCAGTTCATCATTCAGGCTGAAACATTGGATGTAATGCGCCACGATTTTAAACAACACGAAAACAGGATTGAAAGCAGTTCCAAAAGTCCTCTTGAAAATTTAGCTGAACTGCATCTCGAGGAAAAAGAGAAATTAACGCAGTTCGAAAAAGGGTTTAAAGAGTTGAGAGAATCTTTTCATGCGTTCACCCAAAAAGAAATCTTCAACTGAAATTGTTTATTGAACAAACAGGTAAATTAAACCGCAAAGCATACCTACCACCAATAATTCTTCAACTAAAAATAAAGTTGCTGTTTGCTTTCTAAAGCTCCCGCTCATTTTAAAATATTTTGATGAAACACTTTTTTCCTCCTGCATGTGATTGTAAGTAATGTTTGAGTCCGTTTGCATGATATATTTTTTTTATACCTGTGTTCTCAATAATCATGCTTTAACGTCAATTTTGAAATAATGCTGTTGTAAGAAAAGTTTAACTCAAAAGTTAAAATCACCTGTTAAACTCATTAGCTCATCTCTTATATTAATTTCACCTCCTACTACAAATACGTAGTAAGCGGATGCAAGGTTTTAGCATTTTTTTAATTTTTTTTGCATAAAGAAACACCCCTGATGGCTTCCCCTTTTTGCTTGGGTACATCTTCTTCAAACTTTAAGTTTGCATTTTTTATGAGTGCTGGGACAATTTTTTTTGTTACACTCGTTCTTAATTTTTGGTCAATTACGGTTTTACTCGCAGATTTATCTTTATATGGATGCGCTAGTGGTTTATTACATATGTAATGGTATCACTTCAATTCTTTATTTGGCACCTTTCATTAAAAAGGTGATGAACAGAATTTATTTTATTATTTGAATCTATTTTTGTGTCGTTTATCTTAATTAAATAAACAAATCTGTAATTTAGTAAAGTCAAAAATCAAACGCTTAGTCAAGTAATAAATTGATCGAAAAAAGAATGGCATTAAATGATGATGCACCAATCATCAAAATAAAACCCGGCAGCGAAGAAGAAAAAAACGAAATTCTTAAACGTTACCGTGCGCTTTTAAAAGCATGCAAACCAAACATGCACACAGGCGATAAAAAACTTATTCGTCTTGCATTTAACACTGCATTGGAAGCGCATAAAGAAATGCGCAGAAAATCGGGCGAGCCATATATCTATCATCCCATTGCCGTGGCACAAATAGTTGCCGAGGAAATTGGTTTGGGCACCACCGCTATTGTTTGTGCCTTATTGCACGATACGGTAGAAGACACGCACCTTACATTAGAAGATGTGGAAGGAATGTTTGGTAAAAAATGCGCCACCATCATTGATGGACTTACCAAAATTTCCGGTGTATTTGATCATTCATCATCATTGCAGGCAGAAAACTTCAGAAAAATGTTGCTCACACTTTCTGATGATGTAAGGGTAATACTTATAAAACTTGCCGACCGTTTGCACAACATGCGTACCTTATCAAGCATGGCGCGCGAAAAGCAACTTAAAATTGCAAGTGAAACGGCATACCTATACGCACCGCTTGCTCACAGACTTGGTTTATATAATATTAAAACTGAGCTTGATGATTTGGCTTTAAAATTTACCGAGCCCGAAGTTTATAAAACACTTGCCGACAAATTACAGGAGAGTAAAAAGGAACGCGACAAATTTATTGCCGAGTTTGTGCAGCCAATAAAAGACGAATTAAAAAAGCAAGGGTTCAATTTTGAAATAAAAGGCAGACCAAAATCAATCAACAGTATTTGGAATAAAATGAAAAGGCAAGGCGTAAGCTTTGAAGAGATTTACGATTTGTTTGCCATCAGAATAATCATAGACACAGAGCAGCACAACGAAAAAGCAGATTGCTGGCATGTGTATTCCATAGTTACCGATTCATATGTTCCCAACCCCGACCGTTTGCGCGATTGGATTTCTACGCCCAAATCAAATGGTTACGAAGCATTGCACACAACTGTTATGAGTGATACAGGTAAGTGGGTGGAAGTGCAGATAAGAAGTTTGCGTATGAATGAAATTGCAGAGAAAGGTTTTGCAGCGCATTGGAAATACAAAGAATCATCTACAGGTGCAGAAAGCGCTTTAGATGAATGGTTAAATAAAATCAGGGAGATGCTCGAAAACCCTGAGAGCAATGCTTTGGATTTTATTGATGAGTTTAAACTCAATCTTTTTGCTGAAGAAATTTTTGTGTTTACACCAAAGGGCGAATTAAAAACCTTGCCTGTTGGCAGCACTGCTCTGGATTTTGCTTACGAAATACACTCAGCCGTTGGAAGCAAATGTATTGGTGCAAAAATCAATCACCGTTTAGTACCCATAAGTCACAAATTACAAAGTGGGGATCAGGTAGAGATTCTTACTTCCGAGAAACAATCTCCAAAAGAAGATTGGCTGAGTTTTATTATAACCGCAAAGGCAAAGTCAAAAATAAAAGCTGCGCTAAAGGAAGAGAAGAAATTTTTGGCTGACGAGGGCAAAGAGATATTTCTCCGAAAACTTAGGCATTTAAAAGTAGCTGAGGCTTCGCTTAATATGAATGATATTTTGCTTTACTACAAAGTGCCAAGTTCACAGGAGTTTTATTACCGGATAGCTATCGATACGCTTGATTTAAAATCTTTACGTGATGCAATAGAATCTAAAGAATCACAAGTACAAAAAGCACATCACAAAGGAGAGCAACCCTCGTTGGAGGAAATGGTTAAAAGTGTGCGCGGATCAAGCGATATGCTGGTGTTAGGTGAGAATTTGGATAAGATTGATTACAAGTTATCTCCTTGCTGCAATCCTATTCCTGGTGATGATGTGTTTGGCTTTATAACTATACATGATGGAATAAAAATACACCGCGTAAGTTGCCCCAACGCAATTCAGTTAATGAGCAATTATGGTTACAGAATTGTAAAAGCAAAATGGACAGGACAACAGCAAATATCCTTTCTTGCCGGTGTCAGAATTCGTGGAGTGGATGAGGTGGGGGTTGTAAATAATATTACTAAAATTATTTCAAGCGAACTGAAAGTAAACATGCGCTCTATTAGTATTGATAGCAACGAGGGATTGTTTGACGGAACCATCATGTTATTCGTACAGGATACAGAGCACTTACGAAAGCTAATGAAAAAACTGCAATCGCTCAATGGAATACTTTCTGTAACACGCATAGACGCACAATAAAATGTATATACCATTTGAATCATTACCCGATAGTGCCCGCATTTGGATTTACCAGGCTGATAGAAAATTTTCGGAAGAAGAAATTTCTCAAATCAATGATCACGGAAAGTTATTTATTGAACAATGGACTGCCCACCAGCAAACACTTAAAGCAAGCTTCAAAGTTTTTCACAATTTGTTTTTAGTTATTGGTGTTGATGAATCTTATAACGATGCAAGCGGTTGCTCTATTGATAAATCCGTTCACTTTATTAGGGAAATTGAAAAGAGATTTAGCGTAAACCTATTCAACAGGTTTAATGTGGTTTACAACCAAAAAAACCAAAACCAAATTTCGCATTTCACTAAGCTCAAAAAGTTGTTAGAAGGCAACCATATTTCTCTAGAAACAAAATTTACAACAACCTCATTACAACCAAACAAGAGCTTGAAAATAAATGGCTGGTAAACATTAAAGAGAGTTGGGTGGGGAGAAATTGGTCTGAAAAATTTCAACTTTGTAACTCTCCATCATTCATTAACATTACCAAATACATTTTTTTAAATATTGCCGATGCAACTTTTTCGCCTGATGGCAACATTATTTTAGTTGCAGCCGGTGATATAAAGTAAAAAACCTGATGGGTGATTGCCGTTATATGTTGCTTTTGTGGTTGCAAAAAATGTTTTTAAATCATCATTAATTTTTGCCGCATCACAAATGATTAGAAGGTTCTCTGCTATTGCAGGCAATAATCTGCCATGCTCTTTGCCTATATTTATTACTGCCATGCCTGCATTAGCAATCAATGCCTCAGCCGGAATAATTGCTGCCTGCACATTCTTATCCTCCTGTATATCAAAAATAGATTGGTGAGGAAAATTTATTTCATCAAGCATCGAAGAAATATTTTTGTCAACACAAAAAACTTCCGTCCAATTATTTTCCCGGCTTATGGCAGCCAGCGATTCAATAATTTCGTTTTTGGTTTCGCAAATCACTAATAGCCCACCGAGTTTCTGAAACTTTTCTGCAAAAACAAGTTCAGCAGGTACATCACTTACAACAAAAACATTTTTTTCAAAATCTAAATTAGGATAAGGATTAGGAGTTTTGTGCAACAGAGCAGCTCGTATTTTTTTAATACTTTTTCTCTGTTAGTGCTTTCCTGCATACTACCTGATTAAAAAAGAGAAAGTGTGTTACCCTTCAATTTTTACAACAGGATTATTTTCCTGTTTATCTGACGCAGGCGCAGTCTGGTCTGGCATTGGTGTTTCGGCAGAAGATTTAGGAACTCCGTTGCCTTTCTCTTCTCCCAAAAGTGTGCTGTTAAAAGTTGCTTTTTCGCTCTCTTCCCACTGGCGGTTGCCAAAAATTTCTTCCAAATCTTCTTTAAAAATAACCTCTCGTTCTAATAATCTTTTCGCAAGGTCATCTAATTTTTCCCTGTTCTCTACTAAAAGTTTTTTAGTTCTAACGTAAGCTTCTTCTATCAACTTCTTTACTTCCTCGTCTATTATCTGAGCAGTTTTTTCAGAATATGGTTTTGTAAAGCTATAGTCTTGTTGGCCGCTGGAGTCGTAATAACTTACATTTCCAATCTTTTCATTTAAACCAAAAATGGCAATGCTTGCATAAGCCTGCTTCGTTATTTTTTCCAAATCGCTTAATGCTCCCGTGCTCACGCTTCCAAAAACAATATCTTCTGCAGCCCTTCCACCAAGCGCAGCGCACATCTCATCCAATATTTGCTCTTTGGTTGTGAGTTGACGTTCTTCAGGCAAGTACCATGCAGCACCTAATGAATTTCCTCGAGGCACAATTGTAACCTTAACTAATGGGTGCGCATATTGCAACATCCAACTTACCGTAGCATGTCCCGATTCATGGTATGCAATAACTTCCTTTTCGTGCTTGGTAATAATTTTATTTTTCTTTTCAAGCCCACCAATAATCCTGTCAACAGCGGCTAAAAAATCTTCTTTTCCAACGGCAACTTTATTTCTCCTTGCAGCAATTAAAGCTGCTTCGTTACAAAGGTTTGCGATATCCGCACCAGAAAAACCTGGAGTTTGTTTTGCCAGAAAATCAATATCAACAGTAGCATCCACTTTCAATCCTTTTGTGTGAACTTTAAAAATTTCTTTTCTTCCGTTCATATCAGGTAGTTCAACATATATCTGCCTGTCAAACCTACCAGGGCGTAACAATGCACGATCCAAAATATCTGCACGATTAGTTGCTGCAACAATTATAACACCGGTGTTGCTGCCAAAGCCATCCATCTCCGTAAGCAATTGGTTTAATGTACTTTCTCTTTCATCATTAGCACTAAACGAAGGCGATTTACCGCGAGCTCTTCCTATTGCATCAATCTCATCAATAAAAATAATTGAAGGTGCTTTTTCTTTTGCCTGGCGGAATAAATCTCTTACACGCGATGCACCTACACCAACAAACATCTCCACAAAATCGGAACCTGAAAGCGAGAAGAACGGAACCTGCGCCTCACCAGCAACAGCTTTTGCAAGTAATGTTTTGCCGGTACCCGGAGGACCAACGAGCAATGCACCCCTTGGAATTTTTCCTCCAAGCTGAGTATATTTTTTGGGATTTTTTAAAAAGTCAACTATCTCCATTACCTCAACTTTTGCCTCTTCTAATCCGGCAACATCGTTAAATGTAACTTTTACGTGCAGGTCTTTATCAAACAACTGCGCTTTTGATTTTCCGATATTAAAAATTTGAGAACCTGGTGCACCACCACCCATTCTACGCATAATAAAAATCCACAAGCCAAGTATTATGATGAATGGCAAAAGTGTAATAAAAATATTTTCCCATATAGAAGTTGGGTTATTGTTGTAAGTAACCGTAACTTTTTCGTTTTCGGGAAAATCTTTTTGAATTTGATCAACACGCGATTCAAAATTTCCTACATCGCCAATGGGCATGTAATAATGCGGTCCTTCGTTTACACCATTGCCAAATGTTTTTGTGGCAACTGCTTTATACTTTTCCTGTTGTAGTTTATCGCGTTTAATATAAACTTCAGCACGCTCACGGTTAACAATTTCAATTTTATCAACATCATGGGTTGCAAGCATGTTCTTGTCCAACTCATTCCAACTTGTCAGACGTGGCTTATTACCAAAATCGTCAGAAACATAAATTGCCAGTATCAGTAAAAACACTATACCATATACCCATGAAAAATTAAAATTAAATCCCTTACCGGGCGGTTTGGGTCCTTTTCCATTAGAATTGTTCTTCTTTTTATCGTCCCCTTTTTGTTCTTCAGCCATTTTTATTTTGGTTTGCTTATCCTTTGTCAACAGTTATGCCATGTACAAATTGTCAGTTAGTTGCTTACCGCTTTTAGGTAAACTTCGGCATCAGCCCATAACTTTTCAATGTTGTAAAATTCTCTTTTTCTTTTATAAATATATGTGCTACAACGTTAAAGTAATCTAAAATTATCCATTCAGCATTTTGCTTACCTTCTTTCGCCTTTAATTTTTCTTTTGATTTTTTTCTACTTCTTCAATAACAGAATTTGCTATTGCCTCTACTTGTACTCTCGAATCGGCATGGCAGATCACAAAAAATCGGCAACAGAGTTACCGGTATTACGTAGGTCAAGAACCGTAATGTCTTTGGCTTTTTTTTTCTTCCATTCCAAAAACAACAATATCAACTAATGATGGAGAGGTATTTTTCTTTACCGCTTTTTTTTGTTGTGCTCTTTATTGATGTTTTTGATTTAGGGCTAACTCCTTTGCCGCTTTTTTCGGAGCAGCTTTAATGCTTGTTTTTTTTTATTGCAGGTTTCTTTTCTTTTGCTTTTGTTTTTGCCAATGTTACTTTTAATTAAATAATACTTTTATACCATTACAAAAATAGGCTTTTTTTGTTTAAAACAGAGCTAAAATCAGGATATGTTCACCTCTCAGCCGGTTATTTTTTTTGATGAAACCACCTCAACAAACTATGTTGCTTCCAATCTTATTGCGAATGGGGATGCCACTGATGGCACACTTATAATTACAAATTTTCAGACCAAAGGGAGGGGGCAAAGGGGGAATAATTGGCAAAGCAAAAAGGGAGAGAACTTATTAATGAGCCTGATACTAAAACCTGATTGGTTGAATGTAAAGGATGTTTTTTTACTGAATATGTGCATAGCTTTGGGAGTGTATGATTATATTGTTATTAGAGCAGATGCGCGGGTAAATATCAAATGGCCGAATGATATTTTATGTGGGACAAAAAAAGTCGCAGGCATTTTAATTGAAAATACTTTCAGGACCAATAACCTGTCGTGGTGCATTGCAGGCATAGGTGTTAATCTAAATCAGGAAAAGTTTGATGAATCATTGCTAAATGTTACTTCATTATACATATTAAGCGGGCTAACTTTTTCGCCTCAACAGGAAGCGCTTGAATTACGTAGCAAAATTTTTTATTGGTATGAAGCCTTAAAAAACAATAATGCGAGTGCCATTAAAGAAACATACCACCAGCGGCTATTTGGTTTGGATGAAATGCGAAACTTCAAATTTAGAGGAAATTTTATTCATGGATACATTCGCGGAGTTGATAACAACGGAAGGCTTATGGTTGAAAAAGCAACTGGCGAAATTATTTTTCCCGACATCAAAGAGATTGAATACGTCTTTAATTGACTCTATCAATTAATTTTTTGATAGCCTGCAACCAATGTGTCTAAAAATTTTTTCAATGGTTTTTCAGCCATCATTTTCAAAAAAAGGATTAAGATCAGCATCCATTGCAAGTTTAAGTTTGGTGCTGTTTTCAGTCGCCTGATCCAACATGCAATGAATGGTGAAATCAAAAGGAGCTTTTCCTTTTTGTTTTATTTTAATGAGTGAAGCAGGAACTTTTTCTTCAAACTCCATTCCTAAACTTGCCATACCTTTAATAGTAAAAGAGCAATCGTTTTCTGTACTTTTCCAGTCAACCACTTGTTCGGGCATTATGCTTTTAAAGTTGTTAAAGTCCGATAGGAAATTATAAATTTCTGATGCAGGTCTGTTTATTACGGCTTCTTCCGATTCAATTTTTGTCATGTCTTAAAATATTATTTCTTTTTCCACTCAGCAGGATTTTCTCTCCATTGCTGCAAAGTTTCTACTTGGTTTTCGGTAATGTATTTTGAAGCAACCGCCTTTTTTAACAGCGACTCGTAGTTACTCAATGAATAAAGTGGTACACCTGCTTTTTTAAAATTTTCTGCTGCCACATCAAAGCCATAATTAAAAGCACACACCATTCCTTTAACAACCACATTGTGTTTGCGTAAAGCATCAACAGCGCTTAAGCTGCTTTTGCCGGTTGAAACCAAATCTTCAATCACAACACAAGAATGATTTGGTTTTGCCTCGCCTTCAATTTGGTTTTTAGTACCATGCTCTTTGGGTGTGGGTCTTACATATACAAGAGGTAATCCCATTGCTTCTGCAACCAAAGCTCCTTGGCAATTGCACCGGTTGCAACTGCAGCAATCATGTCGGGCCTGCCATAATATTTTTCTATAGCTTTTACAAATTCCTGCCTAATATAAGTGCGTATTCGTGGATGAGAAAGTGCGATACGGTTATCGCAGTAAATTGGCGATTTCCAACCGGATGCCCATGTAAAAGGATTATCGGGTTGTAATTTGATAGCTTTTACCTGCAGTAAAAATTCGGCAACGTTAGAGGATGTATCATCTTGCATACGTTACAATAGTAAATTATTTTTTTAAAATTTAAAAAACTGAGGGCGCAATCCAATATTTGAAATTATAAAGGCCGCGGATCTTGGATGATTTTAATTTACCTTAAACTGTCACAGGTATGTTTAAAACACAGGTTTATTTATCTCTGATTATTTTAACAATATATAAATAAACTCTGTTGCTTAAAATCTAGTTTTGAAATTTGTCATTTCATTTAAAGTAAGGATTGATAGTTTCAAATATTTTTTGTTCCTATCTGTTATAAACCGATAACTTTATACTTGTCGTACCTCAACATTGCTTCCCAAGTATCATTTTTAGCATCGTTATTTGGAGTAAATGCCGCAGCCAAATAAAAAGTTTCAGGGCATTTTTCTGACATATCCAACTTTTAGTTCTTCTGCAATTAAACTGGTTGGTTAAAATTACTGAATATGTTCCTGCTTCTTTTATGGTTATTGAACTTTGTCCGGTAATTCTATTGCTCCAAACATTATAAGTGTCATTAAGCGAATACAACTCTGCCACATCGTTTAAGTAATTGCTTGATACAAAATTTGGTAATCCTTCAAGGCATGTACTACCAGCTAATGATATTGCATTTCTGTTATAATTGAGACTGCCTAAAGCTGAATCTGGATTTTCAATAACAGCTACATACTGACTAACAGCAATGGAGCAGTATATTTTCTAATCTAATGGATTTTGCAACTAATTTCAATCATCATCAATATCTGACCAATTAACAACAAGCTAATAGCCAACAATTTTATAAGGTTGATTTTACATATGTGGGTGACAATTTTCATTTTACATCTTTAACGGATACAAATTTTTTGAGTAACCATGCTTTTTTCTGAATTCAATTTTCCAATATATATACCTGTTGTAAGATGGCCTCTTTGTCAATAAAAACTTATTTCCTTTGATATTACTTACTTCAAAAACTTTTTTGCCTGTCATATCAAACAATTCAAAAGAAAAAGAATCTCCTGATGGATTATTAAATGTAATAAGAGATTGATTTGTTACCGGATTAGGAGAAATTATAAATTGATTATTGGTAGCTTGTATGTTGTTTACAGGTAAGGTGCCATTGTTATAAGCAAGACGTAACTGATCGGCATAATACTGAAGTAATTGAACACTTGTTAGTGGACCGCTTGGGTTTGCCATAGCAAATGTATAAGCGGCATCTAATACAATGCTGCCACCAGCGGGGAGTTGAGTATAGTAGCTGGCGCCAGCTATTCTAATATCGGTTGGGGGTACTCCTGCACTTCCCATTGTCCAAACATTGCCGGGGTATGCTGGGTCAGTTGTATCAGGAAATAAATAATTGCAATAATCAAAACTTCCTGGATTGTATCCATTGCCACCATAAGTCCAGCGTGTTCCATCAGCCCACGATCCTGATAAATACTGATAATAATCATCGCAAACATCAGGATTACCAGTAGGAACCATGTTTATGTTGTCATAGTAAACAGATGTTGTCAACGGTTGATTTAAAAATATTACACCTTGCGCGGGCGGGGTCAATCCATAGCAGCCAGGACAATTTCCATCATCAGCATCAGCATTGAAACCGTAATACATGCTTCTGCCAACATCAGTTCCAACATAATCATCACTATAATCGCCAATATCAAAATCTGTCCAAAGCCCTACGTAAACGGAGTCGTAAGAAATATTTGAGCGATTACCAATTTCTAATCGTAAAAAAACGGTGTTATTAATTGCTGGATCGGCTGTATTATTGAATTCATAAGCCATACCGTGCACCTCAATACGCATAGCGTTGCAACCTGTTTCAGTATGGGCTGCATAGTTATCATTATAAATAAAATACAGTGCTTGGTCACCTTGTATGTATGGGAACTCTCCAATTAGTGGCTCATAAATTTGGTTTCCATTAATGTCAACAAAAGGAGCTAGCACTTTTGAATAATTAGTTCCAGAAGGCGCATTGGCAGGCCAGTCAAGTATAGATTGTGGAATTACATATCCTGCCTGATTCCAGTTTAAAATATGGTTATCAATTTCTGATTTTGATATTTCCCAAACCTGGTCCCACAATGCTGGATTGGCAGCTGTAGCATTAATTGTATCAAGTGGACCTGGCCAAAAGTCTTGACTGCCCGCTTGCCTATATGTTTGAGCAGCAGCATGTATTTGGCCCAATTGATCGTACCCACCAATCCAAACACCTCCAGCAAATATTGTTGATTTGCCGGAGCCAAATGGTACTTCAAACTGAGGATTGCTATAATCCCAAAACATTCCGCCATCAGACCTTAATTGCGCACGAACATTGTTAATGTTTAATTCTCCCAAACCTGTAAATTGAGCTTGTGTAGATAAAGAAGTAGTTAATCCAATAACTGCACATGCAATTCTTCTGAGTAAGTTTTTCTGTCTCATTTTAATTAGATTTTATTGGTTTATGATTACAAGATGCCGTCAGTTTTTTAAACGCTGCTTTGGTTGTTTATTTTTTTAACATAGACGGAAAAAAAACCACCCAACCCTCTCCGAATGGCAGGGCTTTTAACCTGTGACCCGAAACTTCGGGTCACAGGTTTTTTAAAAATTAATTCCAACTCCGGTCTGCAAACTAAGTGTATTAATTTTTTGTTTAATCTCTGCATCTGTTTTTGTAATGGTTGAAAGAGGAATTCTTAATTCAGGTTCTGCCATCAAATAAATTTTTTTGTTCAACTGAAAGCAAACAGAAATATTTCCTATTCCATAAAATCTGTAACTGCTTTTATAAGGAGATTGACCATTATTGTTTAATTCAGATTCTGTTTTTAAATCACTTTGCAAATACTCTCCAGTTACTTCGGTTACTAAATTGAAACCAATACCTGCACCTGCACCCAATTTAAATTTCTTTACAGGCAAATAATAATTTACAGTAAGCGGTATGTTGTAGTATTTGAATTTTTTAGAGTGATTAAAAGCATAACTCATTTCTAAAGTATCAATTCGAGTTCCGTAAAATGTTATTTGTTGTGGCGGATTAAAAGGTGAAATGATGTAGGCGTTAATCATTCCAGTGTAAGTGGCAATTGTTCTCTCCACATATTCATAATTAAATGTTGATGAGAGATACGAATAAGAAAAACCACTTTTTATTTTTAAACGAGGGTTTAAATTATAACCCACTTTTAAGCTCATGCTAAAACCATTATTTATTTTTTCCTGCTCATTTAAAATGTTAAAATAGTTTTGATTTCCGTTAGCAGCAGAAAACTTATTCTGTATTATATCATAGCCATACATTATTTCAACGCTCCATTTTGTGTTTAAGGAATCTGTAACGGGTGGAGGAGTTGTTAAAGAAGAATCAGACTTAATGTTTACAGATGCACTGTCGTTATCAAACAATAATTCGTTAGTTTTTGTTGCCAGTAACAAACTGTCTTGTATTGTTAGCACACCATTTTCTTCTCCGGTTAAATTTACAATTGAGTCTTTGGCATTGTGTTTTCAACTTCATTTAATTCTGGTTTTACATACGAGTTTTTAATAATATCTTTTTGTTGTGAGGTATGCTGGTCTGCAATAGGTGGTTTTATTTCAGCAATTAATAAATTGTTGTGGAGTTATTTCCTTTTTGGGGTGAGCATGCTTTAGATTGGTTGTAGTTTTCTGTATTAGAAGTAGAGATTTCATTTGTTTTAATGCCAAGTTTTGAATCTTAGCACTTTCATTTTTTTTTCATTTTCTTGGATGAATTGCTATTAACCACTGATTTTTTCAGAATCAATTATTATGGGATTATTGCCTGTTTGTTTGTTGATGTTTTGATAAATAACCCCGCCCGCAAGTACTGTCAACAGAGCTATAGAAAAAATCAACTTGTTCTCATTAATAGAAAACCAAAATGGAACAAAACGCTTTTTTCTTTTTTCTCTTATCCTTTCCCATACTTCCTGGGGCGGAACTTCAGCATGCCTTTCGGCCTTAGCTTTTACCTCTTTGTCAAAATATTCTTCGTTATTCATTATTTAATAACATAATTTTCTGTTCAACTAATTTTTTGCTGTAGCATGTTTCTTGCCTTTGCTAACTGTGAGCGAGAAGTACTTTCATTTATTTTAAGCTCTGTTGCAATTTCTTTATGTGAGAAACCTTCAATTACATATAGATTGAATACAAGTTTGTAACCTTCCGGTAATTCGTTTATCATCTGACAAAGTTCTTTTTCAGACAACTTGCTTAAGGCATCAGTAGTCGTGGCAGTTGGCTCAAGATAAGTTTCGCGCACTTCCATTTTGTAAGCCTTTTACGAAATGACTTTAGAATTACATTCACAATAATTCTTCTTATCCATCCCTCAAGCGAACCATCACCTCTGTAGCTCTTAAGGTTTTCAAACACTTTAATAAATCCTTCTTGCAAAAAATCCTGAGCTTCTTCTTTACGATTTGCATACCTGAGGCACACAGCATACATACGGGGGGCATATTTTTCATACAGCGCCCATTCGTATTTGCTGTCTCCTCTTAGGCATGCAGAAACAATTTCAGCTTCAGTCATAAACTGGTTGTGCTGGGTAGATGCTTTGTTTTAACAAAACGCTGCTTCAAATTTTATTTTTTTAAAATTTAATTCTATGCTTAATTAGCCGCATAGTATATTTGCCAGTAATGTATAAGGTTTTTATTGACAATAAAATTTTGATTTTAGATGATTCCGCAGCTAAGAGCACCCACTGGCCAAGCCTAAGAGTAATGCAAAAAGATATGTTTACCTGTGCCGAGTTGATGAGTGCTGTAAAGCTGAGCAATTTGGATTGATTGCTATTACATCTTCTCTTGAAAAAGCATGGAATAACTTCAGTACTGGTTTTACTATTATGGAAGCAGCAGGCGGATTTGTGAAAAACCGCGATGCCAAGTTGTTAATGATACAGCGCCTTGGTAAATGGGATTTGCCAAAAGGGAAAATTGAGAAAGATGAATTTCCTCAAGAAGCTGCTGTTAGGGAAGTGTGTGAAGAAACAGGTGTATGCGATTTGAAAATTACCAACGATGTACCTTACGAAATGTATCATACATATACTCATAAAAGCAAACCCATTTTAAAACGCACTTTTTGGTACGATATGTATTGTAGCAGTTTTAGCGGATTTAAAATTCAAACCGAAGAAGATATTACTGATGCAAAGTGGATGAGCAGGAGGGAGGTTGACTTTGCATTAAGCAATTCTTACAACTCAATTAGGGATTTGCTTGAAACTGCTTTTAAAAGTTGAGAAGTTTTTTATTTTACTTCTTGTGTAACAATTTTCTTAAGAATTACTATTTGTCCCAAGTGATAATGCGTATGCTCAATTATACCACTAAGATTTCTGTAGTAACTTCCATACTTATTTTCCGGAAAATCTTCTAAAATTTTTTCATCAGGCATTTGTTCGACTAAGTTTGCAAATGCTTCCGCATCTTCAAAAATTTTGGTTACAAATTGCCTCCATTCATGTTCTGTTCTGATTGGTGGAACATCAAAACTGTATTTGTCACTTGCATTCAGTTTCTCACCCTGCAAAACTTTTAATACAGCAGTAATATAGTAACCAATATGAAATGTTAGTGCAGCTATCGAATTAAACCCTTCCATTTTCTTAGTTGCAATTTTTAAATCTACATTATTTAACGTGTCTTTTAAATTTATATAGGTCCAGTTGCCACCAAAAAATACCTCCCTTAAATGTTTTGCTATTGACTCTGATAATGTCATTTAATTCAATCTATGAATTTGCAATTTTAGGAAAATAAAAAAGGCTGCCCTAAGGGCAACCTTTAAAGTTTTTAATAAGATAGAATTTATTTTACAGATTCAATTACTGCTTTAAATGCTTCAGGATTGTTCAGTGCTAAATCAGCCAACACTTTACGATTTAAGGTTGCATCGCTTTTATGCAATTTACCCATAAACTCGCTGTAACTCATTCCGTGCTCACGCACTGCTGCGTTAATACGCTGAATCCATAATCCGCGAAAGGTGCGCTTTTTGTTTTTTCTGTCTCTGTAAGAATACTGCAAACCTTTTTCAACAGTATGTTTGGCAACTGTTAAAACATTACCTCTTGCACCCCAATTACCTTTAGCAAGTTTGAGGAGTTTTTTGCGTCTTGCTTTTGACGCTACCGAATTGACCGAACGTGGCATTTTGTTTTTGTTTTTAGCTAAAGCGTTCCATCGCAATGGAATCTTAGTCGCTTTTTACCTGGTTATAATAATTATTGAATTTTTACTTTATTGAATTAAAGAAATCTGCTTTGCAGCACTAAGACTGCACCAACATTCTTTTAACTCTGTACTCATCTCTTTCATGCACCAACCCTGGTTTAGAAAGTTCGCGTTTGCGAGATGTTTCTTTCTTGGTTAAGATATGACGCTTAAAAGCCTTTTTTTCTTTTAATTTTTCCGGTACCGGTTACTTTAAACCTCTTTTAGCACTGGAATTTGTCTTTATTACTGGCATGGGTATTTTTATTTATTATTAATGTAATTATTTCTTTTTTTGGTAAAGGCATCAGGTGTAAAAACATTCTGTTGCCTTCTAACTTTGGTAACAATTCTACTTTTCCGTATTCTTCTAATGCCTGAGCAAATTTTAATAGTATTATTTCACCTTTTTCTTTGTATGCAATGCTTCTTCCTTTAAAATGAACGTATGCTTTAACTTTTGCTCCTTCTTCCAAAAACTTAATGGCATGTTTTACTTTGAAGTTAAAATCATGATCATCTGTATTTGGTCCAAACCTTATTTCTTTTAAAACAGATTTTGAAGTTTTTGCTTTTGCTTCTTTTTCCTTTTTCTTTTTTTCGTAAAGAAACTTCTGATAATCTACAATTCTGCAAACCGGAGGCGTGCTGGTTTCTACAATCTCCACCAAATCTAATCCCATATCCTGAGCCATTTGGTATGCAATTGTTGTAGGGTAAACGTCTTGAGTAACGTTTTCACCAACTAATCTTACTTGCGGAACTCGTATTTTATCATTTATACGATGTTCTTCAACTTTTTTTTGTGGAAGTCTCCTGTCATACGGTCTTCCTCCCCCTGTTCCCATTGGTTTTTTAAATCCTCCACCGGGCTTTTGAAATGTAGTGATGTTTCCTCCTGTTTTAATTTAGTAACAATTGTTTTTTTATCTCGCTGTTAATAAGGTTCGAGAACTCTTCTATTGTCATAGAGCCGGTGTCACCTTTTCCATGTTCACGCACAGATACTTTGTTTTCCGCCATTTCTTTTTCTCCAACAATCAGCATAAACGGAATCTTTTGCACCTCTGCATCGCGTATTTTGCGACCAATCTTTCACCCCTTTCATCAACGAGGGCGCGAATATCGTAATTATTCAATAAGGAGCAAACGTTTTGTGCATAGTCGTTAAACTTGTCGCTGATAGGTAAATGGCAACTTGTTTTGGCGATAACCACAAAGGAAAATTACCGGCATAGTGTTCTATTAAAAATCCAATAAAGCGCTCATGCGTACCAAGTGGTGCACGATGTATGCATATAGGCGTTTTCATTGTGTTATCGCTATCACGATAAGTAAGATTAAACCGGGGAGGAATAGCAAAATCAACCTGGTTGGTTGCCAAAGTAAACTCTCTGCCAATGGCGCTCCATACCTGCACATCTATTTTGGGGCCGTAAAAAGCGGCTTCATCAGGAACTTCTATATATGGGATTTTAGAATCTATCAATACGTTTCTAACCATGTCCTCGGTCTTTTTCCACAATACTGCGTTGTCTACGTATTTTTTCCCCAGTTTTTCGGCACTATGTGTGCTGAAACGCATTACATATTTTTCTATCCCAAAAATTTTGAAATAGTTGAGGTACATTTCGTTAACTGCCCTAAACTCGTCAGCAAATTGTTCTTCGGTGCAATAAATATGTGCATCATTCATTTGCAAAGAACGCACGCGCATCAATCCAAACAGCTCCCCCGATTGCTCGTATCTGTAACAAGTGCCATATTCTGCCAAACGAATAGGCAAATCGCGGTAGCTTGCATTCATGTTTCCATAAATTTTATGGTGATGCGGGCAGTTCATAGGCTTGAGATAATATTTTTCGCCATCCATTTCCATAGGTGGAAACATACTCTCGGCATAGTAAGGCAAATGACCTGTTGTGAGGTACATATTTTCTTTGGCAAGATGCGGAGTTTTTACTCTCTTGTAACCGGCTTTTTGTTCAGTACGTTTTGCAAGTTTTTCCAACTCTTCAATTATAACAGCTCCATTTGGCATCCACAGCGCCAAGCCAGGTCCTACGTCATCATCAAACATAAATATGTCTAACTCTTTACCTAACTTACGGTGATCGCGTTTTTTTGCCTCCTCCAGCATACGGAGGTATTCATCCAATTCTTTCTGTTTTGGAAAAGTGATACCGTAAATGCGAGTTAGCTGTTTGTTTTTTTCATCGCCTTTCCAGTAAGCACCGGCAAGTGTTGTAAGTGTTACAGCCTTTATAGTTCCGGTTGATGGTATATGTGGACCACGGCACAGGTCTGTAAAATTTCCTTGCGTGTAAAAAAGTAATATTTCCGTCTTCTAAATTTTGTAACAAGTCTAATTTGTATTCATCGCCCTTTTCGGTAAAATATTTTACCGCTTCGGCTTTAGGCATTTCCTTACGTATATAAGGATTGTTTTGACGAGCAAGCTCCAGGATTTTGTCCTCAATCTTTTTAAAATCTTCACTGGAGATTTGTTGCCCGCCCAAATCAACATCATAATAAAAACCATTGTCAACCGGAGGGCCTACCCAAAATTTTATTCCGGGATAAAAAGATTCTAAAGCCTCCGCCATCAGGTGTGCAGAAGAATGCCACATGGTATTTTTTCCATCCTTACTATCCCATGTTAAAAGTTCAAGAGTTGTATCTTCAAATATAGGTCGCATTAAATCTCGCACTTCGCCATTTACTTTAGCTGCTAATACATTTCTTGCAAGTCCTTCACTTATGCTTTTGGCAATTTCAAGGGCAGAAGTGCCTTGTGGGTATTCTCTTATGTTTTTGTCGGGGAAAGTAATTTTCATTCTTAAATATTTCTTTAAAGACGGGTGGCGAAGATAATATTTTATGGTTGACGTAAAGTTTACATTGAGGGTTGAAAAATCACTTTACTGGTGTTCAATAAATATTATATTCGCCACTCCATAAGGAATTTAAACAAAATCTTATCAAATGAAAAAAGCTACACAACTATTATTCTTAATGATTTGCTTTGCAACAATTGTAAATGCGCAGTATTATTATTTACCTTATACAAACAACCCGGGACAAAATCCAGGAGGGTTGAACGTAGATTCTGAGTATCCTTACGGTGGCGGATTGACCACCGGCTGGGCGAGACTTGACACTGGGGATGCAGTAGTCCCAAGATGGTCAAATACCTCAAATATTCCGTTCTCTTTTAATTTTAATGGTAATAATTACAATCAATATAAGGTTTCAACTTCTGGTGTTTTAACATTTGATTTGGCTGCTGTAACTGTTCCTGCATATTCAAATGCCGCTATTCCTAATGCAACTATTCCCAATAATTCTGTAATGATCTGGGGTATATCAGGCAATGGAACTAATGACGAAATTGTCACAAAAACTTTTGGTACTGCTCCTAACAGGCAGCATTGGATTTTCTTTTCTTCTTACACTGCTCCTGGTACTACATGCTATGTTTATTGGAGTATTGTTCTTGAAGAAACAACAAACAAAATTTATGTTGTTGATCAAAGAAATGGCGCTTGTACTCAATCGGTAACAATAGGTTTACAATATAATACAACATCTGCACTTTCTGTATTGGGATCACCTAATATCAACAATCTTTCAGGAACAAATTTTTTTGCCTATAGACAATCAGTATTATGAATTCATTCAAGGTACACAAGCATCTTACGATTTAACTGTTTCAGATATTACTACATCGCCTTATCTTCCTGTTGGCAGTAATAACATAACTGGTATTATTAGAAATTTGGGTGTATCTACTATTAATAGTTTGGATTTAAACTACACTATTAACGGTGGCAGTGTGGTTACAACTCCTTTAACAGGAATTTCAATTGCACCATTGGCTAGCTACAGTTTTAGTCACAGTATCCCGTGGGTGTCATCTGCACCTGGTGCATATATTGCCAATTGTTATGCTTCAAATCCTAACGGTAATGCTGATCAAAATACAGCTAATGATGCATTCAGTAAAACACTTAATATTTTATTGTCAATTGAACAACGTGTTCCATTATTCGAAATTTTCACGAGTAGCACTTGCCCACCATGTACTCCCGGTAATATTAATTTCCATAACATTATTGATCCTCTTCCTCCATTGCAACATGTGTATATAAAATACCAACAAGATTTTCCGGGTACTGGTGACCCATACACCACTGTAGAAACTCTTGACAAGAGGTATGATTACGGAATTAACTCTATTCCCAGAATGGAAAATGACGGAGGTTGGGATGGTAATGCAAACTCATTTACGTTACAATTATATAATGATGCACGTGCCATACCTGCTCAGTACATGCTTAATGGTGAATATACTGAAGATACTGTTGCCAGAACTTATTCGGCAAAAATCAGATACTCACCACTGTTTAATGCAAGTAATACTGTGCTATATACAGGTATTTTAGAAAATAAAACATCATTAAATATTAAAACGAATGGAGAAACTGAGTTTTTTCAGGTTATGAAAAAATTATTGCCAGATCAAAATGGAACCACACTTAATAATATTGGTGCAGGAACCTGGGATAGTGTTTCCGTAACTTATACCTTCAATGGCAACTACCGATTACCTTCTAATGGTCAGGCAGCAAATATTATTGACCTTGCAACTGAACATACAGTGGAAGAGTTTGGAGATTTAATGTTGGTTGCATGGGCACAGGCTTCGGGTACTGGTGTACCGCGCCAGGTATTCCAGGCAGCAAATCTCACAAAGCTTACATCTACTGGAGTATTTGAAATGAGCAAAAGCATTAATGCTATTGACATTTACCCCAATCCTGCAACCGATAAAATTAAAATTGATGTGGCTTTAACTGAAACAGAAGATTTAAAAATTATGTTGATTGATATGCAAGGAAAATCTGTTGAAATAAGAGAAATTGCCGGAACTGCGGGAATTGCTCAAATAGAATTTAGCACTATTGGTTTAAATGCCGGTGTTTACCATGTAGCCGTTACAGATGCCCATAGGAATTCGTTTGTAAAGAGAATAGTTATAGTGAAATAATTTGGGGTTAATAAAAACTAAACGCTGCACTGATTTTTGCCTCAGAGCAGCTTTTGTTGTTTTGGAAAATACTTCTGCTTTAACGTTGACTTTCTAAACAGATTAATTAGTTAACATACAGAAGATATTGGAAGGAGCTTATCTAATACCAAGTTAAGATTTCAAGTTCAACAATAAAGCTTTTAAAAGTATCAAAGTCATTACCACAATCTTGTTTTTTATGTTGAAAACTAATTTCCAAGAATACATGAGTGTGCTCTTGTGTTAATAATTTTATTCCCATTACAAGAGCGGCTTCCTTACCTTTGGAAACCAAAATGTAAAGCAAAGATATAGTTAAAAAAAGTATGCAGTTTACCTATTACGGTCATTCATGTTTTGAGGTGGAGATAGAGAAGAAGAAAATTTTATTTGACCCGTTTATTACCCCTAACCCAATAGCAGGGAGTGTCGACATCAGTAAAATTAGTTGCGATTTTATTTTGGTTTCTCATGGTCACGAAGATCACATTGCCGACTGCATTACCATTGCCAATAATACAGGCGCAACTGTAGTTTCTAATTATGAGATTGTAACTTGGTTAGAAAAAAAGGATTAAAAAAACGCATCCTATGAATATAGGCGGACATTGGTTCTTTGATTTTGGGAAAGTAAAATGTGTAAATGCTGTGCATAGCAGTATGTTACCAGATGGCAGTTATGGTGGCAACCCAATGGGTTTTTTAATAGAATCGGGCTGGGGAAATATTTATTACAGTGGCGATACTGCGCTTACTTACGATATGAAGTTGATTGGCGATTATAAAAATATTGACGTGGCACTGCTTCCTATTGGCAACAATTTTACAATGGGAGTTGATAATGCAATAATTGCATCTGAGTTTGTAAAGTGTGATAAAATAATAGGCTTGCACTATGATACGTTCGGATACATAAAAATTGATCATGCCGAGGCAAAAGAAAAGTTTGCCCGTGTAGGCAAGCAGTTGCATTTGATTGAAATTGGAAAATCTATTGACATATAAAATAACAATGACAAAATTTTTAAAAGTACTTACCATTGGAGCTGTGGTATCTTTAATTTCTACTTTACATAGTTGTAAAAAACTTAATTACGTAGAGCTAGAAGATGCCGATTACGATTGGGTTGAAATGTATGAGAAAAACCAGCTTGTTAAATTCAGAAACCCTGCAGGAAAAATTTATACCTACAGAGTTGAATCAATAACACGTGGTTACAGAGAAGAAGGCGATAATAATTATGGTAGAGCCGGTGCTGCTTTATTGCAGGATGTTGATACATCAAGCTATGATGGCTCATCAATACTTGTTGAGAGGAATGATGCCGGACTTTTGCTTGAGCTTTACTGGAGTCGTCACCCGCGTACTTTTAATCCATTACAAATGTCTGTTGTTAACGATACGGTAAATGGTTTTCCATTGTCAGATGTATATGTATCCGTTTGTGATACGTTTGAACTTACACCTGAGCAGGACGTGATTAAAGCTTATTACAGCAAATCAAAAGGCTTTGTAAAGTTTGAAAGAGTTGGTGGAGATGTTTACACCCTCATCAACTAAAATTGAATTAAAAATTATTTAGAATATTTTTTTTAAACCCGAGAACATGGCAAAAATCATTTCCATAGCAAACCAAAAAGGTGGTGTAGGTAAAACCACTTCAGCAATAAACCTTGCAGCAAGTCTTGCTGTACTTGAATATAAAACCTTGCTTATTGATGCCGATCCGCAAGCAAACTCCACATCAGGCGTTGGTTTTGACCCCCGCACCATTAAAGCCAGCATTTACGAATGCATTATTAATGATGTAAAGGCTACCGATATTATTCTTGAAACAAAAACACCCAATCTCTACTTACTTCCGTCTCACATTGATTTGGTAGGTGCCGAAATTGAAATGATCAATCTCAGTCAAAGAGAATACATGATGAAAGCCGTGCTGGAAAAAATTGGTCATCTTTTTGAATTTATCATTATTGATTGCTCACCGTCATTAGGTTTGGTAACATTAAATGCGCTTACTGCTTCCAACTCTGTAATTATTCCGGTGCAGTGCGAGTATTTTGCTCTTGAAGGTTTGGGCAAATTACTCAACACCATTAAAATTGTACAAACAAGATTAAATCCTGAGTTAGCCATTGAAGGAATATTGCTAACCATGTATGATTCCCGTTTACGCTTATCAAACCAGGTTGTTGAAGAAGTAAAAACACATTTCCAGAAAATGGTTTTTGATACCATTATACAACGCAATACAAAACTGGGTGAGGCACCAAGTTTTGGCGAAACCATTATTATGCACGATGCAAGTAGTAAAGGAGCAGTTAACTACCTGAACCTTGCCCGCGAGATTTTGCAGAAAAATAACATGACTGAAATTCCTGCAAAGGAAAAAAAACTAAAACCCGGAATGATTGAGAAAATGAGTAAAGTAGGATAAATACCTCCTGTTTTATACTCGTAACAATTTTCACAAAACTTTTCCGTTTCAATAAATATCATTTCATGCATCACAAAAAATCAGCGCTTGGCAAAGGATTAAGCGCTTTGCTTGATACCCAGGATTCATCCATACCTTCATCACCTGCTGAGCTAAGTTCAAAAACTTCGGGCACTGTTGCTACCGTATCTGTTCAAAATATTGAAGTAAATCCTTTTCAGCCCCGTACCGATTTTAAAGAAGAAGAATTGCTGGCACTTGCCGATTCTATTCGTGTGCATGGCATTATACAACCCATAACAGTTCGTAAAGTTCATACAGATAAGTTTCAGATTATATCTGGCGAGCGCAGGTTTCGTGCATCGCAAATAGTGGGGTTAAAAGCGGTGCCTGCTTACATACGCACTGCCAATGACCAAAGTATGTTGGAAATGGCTTTGGTAGAAAACATACAACGCGAAAATTTAAATGCCATTGAAATTGCCATCAGCTACAAGCGCCTTATGCATGAGTGCAAACTAGCGCAGGAAGATTTGGCTGTGCGCATTGGCAAAGACCGCAGCACTGTATCAAACTACTTACGGTTACTCAAGCTGCCTCCGCAAATACAAGCCGCCATTCGCGATAATAAAATTTCTATGGGACATGCACGTGCCATTATTACGGTTGATGACCCGGTTGCACAAATAAAAATTTATAATGATATAGTTAAGGACGATTTATCTGTTCGTGCAGTTGAGGAATTGGTGCGCGGTACATCTAAGAACCATAAAAAACAACCCTCTATCAGCGAAAAATTTTTAAAAGGCATTGAATACAAAAACATACAAATGAGGCTTGCAGATAAGTACGAAACCAAGGTAGAAGTAAAGGCGCGCAAAAACGGTAAAGGACAAATTGTGCTGCATTATTTCTCTACCGATGATTTAAACCGCCTGCTTGAAACATTAGATGCATAAGCGCATTTCACATCACTCAATACTTTTATGAATTTACTTTTTAAAGCAGCCGTTATCTTTTTTTTGTTGCCTGCATTTGGTTTATCGCAAAACAAAACTTCAACTACAGACAGTGTTTCATTAAAACACTCGCCACACAAGGCAACCATTTACAGCACAGTTTTGCCGGGCTTAGGGCAGGCCTACAATAAAAGGTATTGGAAAATTCCAATAATATATGTTGGCTTTGGTGTTTCGGGCTACTTTGCTGTTGACAACCAAAAGCAATATAAAAAATACAAAGAGGCTTACGCTGTTAGGTTAGATGGCGATGAAAACACTATTGACCAATTTGCCGATTCGTACACGGATGAAGATTTACGCTTGCTTAAAAATTTTTACAGGCGCAACCGCGATTTAAGCTATGTTTCTATCGGGCTTATTTACGTGCTCAATATTGTTGATGCCACAGTAGATGCGCATCTCTTTCAGTTTAACGTTGACGATAACCTTAGTTTGCAATGGTCGCCAGCCCCCGTAAGTAACACGGGCGCAATGGGTGTTTGCATGGCTTTAAAATTTTAATTATGGTAAAAATAATTTCTGTTGTTTGCCTTTTTGCATGTATGTGTGCACAGGTACAAGCTCAATGTTTTGAAAAAGGAAATAAAATTATTGAAACCGGTTTGGCTTTTACCTACCTTAAATACCAAAGCTATAACCCCGATTTTGAAGAAAAAGACAACAGCGAAGCTGCCAACTTCTCTTTGCCTATTTCATTTCAATATGCTGCGGGTAACAGAAGAGGAGTGGGGCTGCAGCTTGATATTGTAAATTATTTTACCGAGCGCGACACTATTAAAAATGCCATAGCCACCGCTAAAAGTTTTGATGTGGCGGCTAAGTTTAATTTCCATTGGCTTAAAAAGAACAAAACCGATTTATATTCAGGTATTGCAGTTGGTGTATCATCTTTTAAGTATGAGGACAACAGCAGCGATGAAGCTGAATTTAACGCAACAGGCGGAACTTTTAGGTTTACTGTAATTGGTTCTCGCTTTTACATTAGTGACCATATTGCATTGGGTGCTTTTTTAACACAGTTACCTACTCTTACAAAAATGGCGAAATCTCTAACAAATTTTCAGACAAATTTCCTTTTGAATTAACAGGAAACGGATCCTTTTTTTGAAGGTGTTCAATAAGGTCGTCTAAATTGTAAAAGTAAAAATATGTTCTGTCGCCACTGCTCCCAACCTGGAAGCCGGATTTACTAGGGTCGCCTTCAACAAAGCTTATATATAATTGTCCGTTTGCGTTAAGCAGATTGTAACAGTCCGAAATAAATATTTTACAATCGGTGTGCGATAAATATGGCAAACAAAAGCCGCAAACTATGCCGTCATATTTAGTTATGAGGGTAGAAATTTGCCTGCAGTCCATTACTGCAAAGTTTGCTGCCGGATTATTCTTCTTTGCAAGCGAAATCATATTAGGTGCAATATCAATTCCTAAAATGTTAAAGTCCGGACGGGCAGCTAAAAGATACTTTGTTATGTTTCCGGGTCCACAACCAATCTCTAATATTTTTGGATTGATACTGGTAATCGAATTACAAAAAAAATCATAAGTGTCATTATACAAGTCCAGGTTCATAAACTTGTCCTGGTATAGCGTTGCTACTTTATTCCACGATTCAAATGTTTCCTGATATCTATCCATGTATAATTTATGTTAGCTCAACTCTTTAATCAAGCCGATAACTGCTTCCCTGATTTTGTCCCTAACAATTCTTGTAGCTGCCAGCTTTTCTTCATGTGATCCTGCGAACTGCGAAGGGTCATCAAAACTCCAATTGATTTTTTTGTGCACTTGGAAAGACCGGACACTTTGCTGCATTGCCTTCATCACAAACTGTTACAACATAATTATATAATCTTCCTTCTTTAAAAAACTCAAACACATCATTTGTCCGGTTGTTAGAAATATCAATGCCGTCTTCTTTCATCACTTCAACAGCAAGCGGATTGAGTTTGCCCGCTTCAAGTCCTGCACTTTCGGCAAAAAAGTTTTCGCCACCAAATTTTTTCAGATACGCTTCTGCCATTTGGCTTCGGGCAGAGTTGTGTATGCATAGAAATAAAATTCTTGTCATTGAGATATTTTTAAACTGTTAGCCAAATTAAATTGATAATACAAAACTTAGGGTCAAAACCGAAAATGAATTGAAGCACTGTAATAGAAGTTATAATTACTATTGGCTTCTTATGTTTCCTGATAAACTCTTTCATACGGTTAGCTACAAGATTTTTCTGTGGTCAATTCATTAAGCTGAACTTTGGCTTTGTCTTGTGGTGAGCAACATGCAGATGCTTCACTCAATTCATAATGTGGGTCGTTAAACTCTGCATCGGCATGGAAGTAATAAACTTCCCATTGCACACCGTCCGGGTCGTTTACCCAAAACTTGTCTTGCTTTGCATAGCAGCAATTAGTTCCCACTTCTTCTCTTGCAACAAGGTTTTTCTTCCTGGCTTCCCAAAGTTTAATGTTTAAATCTTCAAGCGTTTCCACCTGGAAACCTAAATGCCCGAAGTTGTTTTGCACGCGTTCTTTATTTTCTACAAACGAAATGATGAGTGAAGGACTTTCTAATACATACTTTGCATAATTTGGTTTAACCTTTGCGGGCTCTTGCCCGAAAAATTGTGTGTAGAACGCTACTGATTTACTGATTTCGCTTACATATAAGCTGACATGCATTCTTGGAAACTGACTTGACATTTTTTTTTTGATTTTAATTGTTTAACAACATTTTGCCTGCTTGCCGGGATTATTTGAATTTGCTTTGGTAAAAAACTCATTGAAGGTCTTTTCAAACTTTTCAAAGGTTTTCCAATTAATACAGTAACACGATTTTGTTCCTTCAATCTCTCCTTTGATAAGTTCCGCTTTTAAAAGTTCTTTGAGGTGCTGCGAAACGGTTGACTGTGCAAGTGGTAACACTTCTACAATCTCGCCACAAATGCAGGTTTCCCTGTTTGCAATTTGTTTAAGGATTGCTACCCGTGCCGGGTGACTGATTGCATTGGCGAAATCTGCCAACTCGTTTTCCCTTTTACTGAACTCGTCTTTCTTGTTTTGAGCCATTGGCTTTTATATTATATCGCAAATATACGATTAAAGAAAATACAATTGCAAATATGGGTTGCAACAAATTTCTTCCCGCTTGAAAATCAGTTAGGTTTATTTACCGGTTATTAAAAGCCAAAAGTTACAGGCAGTGTTAATACACTATGATTGTATCCACAAAAAATGCAGCAAAAAAGGCCGAGACTTTTATTGGATATTTGCCAATTGTGTCTGGTTTGCATGTATAATATTTCCATTCGTAATTTGTTGTATCCGGTATACAATTACATGTATCAGTAATTGTGTTTAAAAATATGCTGATTGTATTATTATAAGTCGTGTCAACGCTAAAGTCAGAGAAGTTTTCACAGATATTATTTCTTTTCCATTGTATCCCTATTACTATATTAGAATCGATACTTACGGAATCCGGGATAATTCGATCGAATCCTTCTCCTAACTTTATTATTTGACATGGAATTTCAGGATTGTCTGATTTATTGCAAGACAACAGAACTACAATAGTTAAAAGTAAAATTAAATAGGTTCTTAACATTGTCTACAACGTCAGTCTGTGAAAAAATCCCTTTCATAGTTCAATTTATCCAAACACCTATCTTGATAAAATTCGTTTACGCAGTTCATAAGAATAATTTTTTAGTTTTTTCACATCCTGACGTTTTTCGGCTTGGCGATGTGGCGGAATTTTAGCACAAAAGTTCAATAGAATTACAACTGTTGACCCTTGCACAAATGTTTCATAGAAGCACTTCAGCCGCCATATTCCTAAACTGATGTTAGTGGCTGGCTTTATTGTTTTTCGATCGTCCATTTTATTTTTACTGCTGAAATTTTGTCAAGTTCAAGCCTACTGTCAGTCAGAATTTCAAATCCGCATTTCTCATAAAAATTTCAATGGTGAAACATATGTTAGTCCGTTTTTTTCTTGTCATTGTTATGATCAATTACCCAACCATTCAAAATCGGCTCTACTTGTTTTAGCTCATCAAGCATTTTTCGTCCTAAACCTTTTCCTTGTACTTTTTCAGATAAAATAATGGCAAACCATTTTTCATTATCTCTGTCAAAGGTCAAAGCCCAACCTAAAATAACGTCTATGTTATCTGTCAATAAAAAATGGTTAGGCTTATTTAAGTTTTGAAGATAATGGTCAAATTCACCCAAACTATTGTATGAAAGTTTTTCAGGGTATTCGTTATTCCATAAGTCCAGCACTTGCTGTTTTGCTTGTTCGTTTAGTTCAGTCGTCTTTATAATTTTTGAATTCTCTGTCATGTGTTCTTGTGAATTCTGTTCGGTTAAGCATGACGCGTAGCGGTTTGCAGCTACCCGAAGGTGGCGATTTCGAAGCACTTCACTGTTAACCAAACAAAAACTTTGATAGAAGTACAAAGCTTGATTTAACCACTGAACCGCCACTTTTGGGTAGGTGCTGTTATATGCAGTTAATATTTATGTTTTCCAGCAGTCCAGTCTTTTTGTTTTAAATATTTATCTCCTGACTCTATTGCTTCGGCCTCAAGCTCTGTTCCCATCGAGTCATTCCATCGATTTAAATATCCAAAAAGAGCTATTACCCCAAGAATTTCTACAATTTCGCCTTCATTCCAATGCATTCTAAGATTCTCAGCGATATTGTCATCAACTGAATTTGGAATTGTAGAGCTGGCAAATGAAAATTCAAGCGCAACTCTTTCAGGTTCTGAAAAGGCACTATGTGTTCTGAATTCCCAAATATTATTCATTTTTTCTGCTTCCGCGCCATATCTTTCAGCAGCTCTAATGGTATGAGCTTGGCAATATCTGCAACCAGAAACATTGCTACTTATATATCCAATTAACCTTTTAAGTGAACTTGTTACCCTTCCTTTGTTTTCCATCACTGCCTTATTAAGCTCTATAAAAGCATATGCAATTGAAGGTCTATGATACATTGTTTTAACACTATTAGGACAAAACCCTAATGTTTCATTAAAAAACTGTATCAAATTCTGGAACTCTTTATCTTCTTTTTCTTTTGACGGCAATACTAGTGGTCTTTTCATATCATAAGTGTACTTTAATAAATTGCACTAACGGTTTGCAGCTACCCGAAGGTGGCGGATTTCGGAGCACCAACTTTCTATGTACCACAAAAGTTGATGCGAGGTAGAATGTTCAATTAACCACTTCACCCGCCATTGAGCCAAGCGCCTGTTACCTGCTGCGCTTTTTGTGAAATGTGTTTCATTTATTTAAGGAATTTTGTAATCAGTTAAAGTGAAGTTCATTGTCATACCGTTGTAAAAGTGATAAATTAGTTCTACAAACCCAATTCTATCGTTAAAGTAAATAGTTAATTTACTTGCTCCTAGTTTGTTGTGCGTTGCTATAGCATCGATTTTCCAACAAAGTATTGTATCAAATGGGTACTTGCGAATTTCTTTGCTTGTCAATTTTATAAGAGCACTCAACTGTTCCTTCAAATTTTCCAAATGCTTTATATATCCACAAAGTGTTTTGCCAACTTCGGTTTTCAATAATTGGAAATTTTACCATTGGAAATGGTGCAACTTCTGTCAGAACATATTGATTAGAACGTATAGGATGCATCCAAATCATTGTGTCATTTGATATTACTCCCTCTTGGTAATTTTTACGCCATGCTTTCTTTATTCCATTCAATGGATATGGAGCAAGTCGTATTGAATCATGTGAATTAAATTTGATTTCATAATTTGAAAGCATTTGCTTAGTATCAAATTCCCATATTTCTCCTGTTGGTAAAATATTTATGGTATCACTTGTTATTAAATCTGCAAGACTGTCTTTAAAAATTGCAACGTATTTATACACTCTTCCTTTCTCCCAATAGTTTTGAGTAATTTGATTCTCTGATTGACAAATCGCTCGCAATGGAAAACACAAAACAACTGCAATAAAGTGAAGAAGAAATATGCTTTTAATTGTTGTTGAGATTGTCATTTAGTTTCATTCTATTAGTTGTGGTTATGTTGATAGCATTGCAAATGTGCTGTTATGTGTAGCCTATCTCATTTCGTGAAGTTACGCTGTTGCCAATTTTTTGAAACTACAAAAAATAAAATTCTGAATTGTGTCGAACGGTGTCTTGTGGTCAACTGTTATGCACTTTACTTTTTCAAAAAACATTTTCAGTCGGTCGGTCATTGTCGTTTCTGAATATTGTTTGATTTCAATTCCACTACATTTTTTTGGTCCTTGTTCTGAAAATGTCCCGATAACTAAAACACCAGTAGGCTTAATACTCTTTTGAATTGTGTCAATGTAGTTGGTGATTTCTTGTTCTTGTGTCAGGAAGTGAAATGCTGCACGGTCGTGCCAAAAGTCATATTGCTCAGTAGGTTTAAAAGTTGCTGCGTCTGCAACTATCCATTTTACTTTTGTCGCGCGTTCGCCAAGTCGTTGCTTTGCTCTGTTAAGTGAAGCGGCTGAAATGTCAAGAACGGTTATGTCTGAGTAGCCCAAGTCAAGCAAGTGGTCAACTAAAAAACTGTCACCACCACCAATGTCAATCACTTTTGCAGTTGTCGGCACGTTGAATTGTTTAAAGAAATCCAAAGAAGTTTCTGGTGTCGGTTGAAACCAGCTAACGTCTTTCAACTCTTTTGTCTGATAGATGTTTTCCCAATGTTTTTTTCTGTCTAAATTTTCCATTTTTTATTGTTGTTTTATTTTAGCACTGTCGGTCTGTTAAGGTTGCACATAATGTTTTGCGACTTGGCGAAGGTGGCGATTTTCAGTACAAATGTTGATGCGGAGTACTGAACTTTCTGTATCCACAAAACTGTTTGCGGAGCACGAAACCCCGCCTATTGCAAATGTGCTGTTATGGGTCGTGCTTTTAGGCGCCATTCAAAATCTTCATGATTTCCTGAGTGGGTTTCTCACAGTCTGAATTAGTCAATTGAAGATTAAAAGCTTCATTCAACACTTGTATTAGCATTCTAAGCGCCTGCTTTTCTGTAATTTTCTCATCCGGATAATCGTATTCCATTTCGAGGCTGAACAAGAAATCTTCAACCTCTGTTTCATAATTGTTGAGATCTGTTACAGGAATCAATGAGTTCTTTGCTGGATCCCATTCAGAAAGTATATTTTTTATCCGTTCAATTTTATCCTGAGTCATAAATTGGATATTTCAATATATATTGAATCAATTTTGCAAATTTAGCTGACATTTCGAACTTAGGAACGCCTTGTGACTGAAATGGGCGAGCATGACCCATAACGGTTTCGGGCTTTGCGTTGGTGGGCTTTTGAAACCGTAAACTGTCTGCCAGCACCAACGTTTATTAATTGCACAAATGTTTCATAGAAGCACTTTAGCCGCCATATTTCTAAACTGATGTGCCTGTTGCACAACTGTAAAATTATGTGAATAAAAACAAATAATCAAAGGATAAAAATTGCCGGTGTGAAAATATCTTAGCTCTATGCAAGGTAAAAAACAACATACCGAAAAACTGTTTACCAGCTTTAAAATAAGCGACAGGGTACCACGCCAGAACCTATATCGTATCCTCAAAGAGAAATTAGATTTAAAGTTTCTGTACCCAGCCACCACAACTTATTATGGCAAAGAAGGGCAGGCCAGTATAGACCCCGTTGTATTCTTTAAACTCATTTTGGTAGGCTATTTAGAAAACCTGAACAGCGACCGCAAGATTATTGACCATGCCCAAATGCGGTTAGATATTATTTATTTTATTGGTTACGACATAGATGAAGAACTGCCCTGGCACAGCACCCTTTCCCGCACGCGGCAGTTGTATGGTCAGGAAATATTTTTGCAACTTTTTAAACAAGTATTAAAGCTGTGCATAGACAAAGGCATGGTAAGCGGCCGCAGGCAGGCTGTTGACAGCGCCTACATTAAAGCTAATGCAAGCTTAGATAGTTTGGTTGAAAAAGAAGTGATGGATGATGCACAAACTTACAGCGATGAACTGATGGCTAACGATGAGGATGCTTTAAAAAAAAAAGACCATTAGTTACCTTCGCAAAAGAAAGTAGAACAACACCATGCCTGGAAAGAAAAGGAATACCAACAACAACACAAATTAAGTCAATCAACAAAAGAAAGAACAGATAAAAGGCGCCCCAAGTTTTTAAGCAACCACACCCACTACAGCAACACCGATGCTGATGCGCGCATTAGCGTAAAGCCTGGCAAACCCCGCCAGTTAAACTACACAGCCCAAACCGTGGTTGACACTTCACACCATGTCATTACCCACATTATGGCCGACTACAGTGATAAACGCGACAGCCAAAGCCTTGAGCAGGTCATTAACCAAACAAAAGAAAATTTAGCAGAAAACGGATTACTCTTAGAAGAAGTACTTGCCGACACAGGCTACTCAAGCGGTTCAGCATTAGCGTATTTAGATCAACAAAATATCGCAGGCTATATACCCAACTTTGGGCAGTACAAACCATCACGGGAGGGATTTATCTATAACAAAGAACTTGACCGCTATGAATGCATACAAGAAGGTGGTCACAAAGCCATGCTTCCCTACAAATCAACCAACATGGGTTCATTAGATTATGAAAAGAAAAGCTACCGCAGCTCCAGCAAAGATTGCAAGCACTGCCCGCTAAGAAAAACATGCATAGGTAAAACAGCCGATTACAAAAAAATAGAAGACAGCATACACAAGCATTACTACGACAAAATGCACCAGCGCCTGCAAACCAGCTATGCCAAAGGCATGAAAAAACTTCGCAGCAGTACTGTAGAACCTGTATTGGGTACATTAATCAACTTTACCGGTATGCGTAGAATTTACACACGTGGCATCAAACAAGCCAACAAGTTTATGCTATGTGCTGCCATTGCTTACAATCTTAAGAAATACATCAGGTTTATAACCAACAAGAGGATAAGTGTGCCCATGCAACTCAAAAAACAAGCGTTACTAACAGAACAAGGCTTGTTTTTAACAATCTTTACCTCAAAACACTAATACTGCATTACAACCACAAAAATATTTTTGAGGCGGTGTAATGCATCATAAAATATTACATCACTAAAATATATTATCCGTTTAATAGTGGGGTTGCGCAACGGCTACGGCTGTTAGTGGCTGGCTTTCTTGTCATTTCGTTATCCATTTTGTCAATTTTGAGAAGAATGTCGGTTTGGGATTTTCATACGAGTATGATTTTGTCTCAGAGTTATAGAATGAGTCTTTAACTTCTTTTGTCACAACGTCAATTTCAAAATGAAATGGTTCATTGCTTGTCTGATAGTTCCAATAAGTAGCATACAGTTTGTTGTCTTTTATTTCATGCAGTTTTATGTCGTCAAAGTAGTAGTTGTCGAAAAGCACAAAGTCATTTCCTTTAATGTCCATAAAGCGTAAGTCAAAACCACTTGAATAATAAATGTTTTCTTCTTGTTCATCTATAATTGCTGTCTTAGTATCTGTTATTTCAGTATTATTTAGCTGTTCTCTTGAATTAATGTCTATTAGAAAAGTTTGTCCACCTGCAACAACAAAGGCTTTTCCTTTACTTGTCAGATTTATTATAAACGTCCCTTGTTCAACCCAACTTTGTTCAAATGAACCAACCCATTCTTGTTCGTCTTTATCTACAAACTTAACCCATAGACAATTTGGTGTAATGTTTCCAAAATGTTTCTCTGAATATTGTCCTGAAATTGGTCTGTATATAAATTCTGCATTCATCTTTTCTTTCTATTCGGTCGGGGTCTGTTAAGCTTGCCACTAACGGTTTGCAGATTTGCGATGGGCGGGCTTTTCAGCACAAATGTTTATTCGGAGAACTGAACTTTCTGTAACCACAAAACTGTCTGCGGAGCACGAAACCCCGCCTATTGCAAATGTGCTGTTAGTGGTAGTTTTTCTTTTCATCAGTCAATTAGTTTTGTGTCAAGCAACGATAATGATTGTTGCACTCCTTCATCAAACAGTCGCCCGTTTAATTTTAATTTATCTCTTGTCTTTATTTTTTGTTCGTCTGATTTGTCAGCGAAGTAAATAACCAATTTTCTAAGTTGACCTTTATAATTAATTTCAGTCGTCAAGTATATATGTCCACCGTCTGCACCAGTTGATAGCGTTTGGAAGTTCGATATTTCTATTTCAAAATCTGATATTTTGTCAAACAATTCCCAACTTTGCTCAAAACTGTCTTTGTTAATTTCGGAAACAACAAAATGTTCTTTAAAGTCATGAAGCAATAAGTTGTTGTCAGTCCAGTAGCCATAATTGTCTTTGTATGGCATTTTTAATATTACACGTCCTTCCTTTCCAAACCAATTTCACGCTCTGGTATTCCAGTTTCATTGTCGCACTCAACAAGCCAATATTGCACTTCGTCTATTTTGTCTTCAAAGTCTGGATTTGCTTTAGGAATAATCGTTGTCAGAATACCTACCAATGCCTTTTTCAATGAACTTTTTTATCAGTCCATCTTTTGCTGCCTGCTGTCACTTTTTTGGGTGCGTCAAATTGTATGTAGGTTGTCTTCATAAAATTACCACTAACGTTTTGCGGCTTTGCGTTCGGGCGGGATTTTTAGCACTAACCTTAATACGAAGCCGAAACTTCAAATTTACGAAAAACTGTCAATCGAAGCCGTTCAGCCCCGCCTGACGCAAAACCGCTGTTAGCAGTAGTGGTTTCTTCCGTTGTCTTGTCAGTCGTCATTTTGATAGCTGTAAAATTCTGTAAGCTCCTCGCTACAATGACAAATACAATTGCTCCAATAATTAAGTCGGGATAACCTGAATTGGAGCCAATTAACCAAAAGTCCTGCTGTAATTACTCCGAATTTATGATTATGTCATTTGAAGTAAAAATCATACTTGCTT
>JADJOA010000008.1 GCA_016714005.1 Bacteroidota bacterium | reverse complement strand
TAACCAGAGTGATGGCGTAACATCTGTAAGTGAATGGCTGAAGAAAGAAACTTACACACATTTTAGCGTTACCAAGGATATTGAAGTAATACCCAACTTTATTGACCTGAAACGTTTTTCTAAAAAACCAAAAGATCATTTTAAAAAAGCTATTACCCCTTTTGGCGAACGTTTGTTGGTACACACATCTAACTTCCGTAAAGTAAAACGTGTGCAGGATGTGGTGCATGCTTTTGATATTATACGTAAAGAAATTCCGAGTAAACTTTTATTGATTGGCGATGGACCCGAGCGTGTAGGCATTGAAAAACTTTGCAGAGAGATTGAAGTGTGCGATGAAGTCCGTTTTTTAGGTAAGCAGGATATGGTTGAAGAAATTTTATCGGTATGCGATTTATTTTTAATGCCAAGCGAAAGCGAGAGCTTTGGTTTGGCTGCATTAGAAGCAATGGCATGCCAGGTGCCTGTTATTTCTACCAATAGCGGAGGCATGCCCGAACTTAATGTGCCGGGTGTAACGGGATACATGAGTGCTGTGGGCGATGTAGAAGACATGGCAAAAAATGCAATATCTATTTTAAAAGATGACGCCACACTTTTAAAGTTTAAACAAAACGCACTTGCACGTGCAAAGGAGTTTGATATTCAAAATATACTTCCGCTTTACGAACAGTATTACCAAAAAGTATATAACACTGTACACGTTATTGCCTGATAGTATATGAATGCAATTATTAAGCAAAGCCTGGTAGTTTACTTGGATATATTGAAAAGGAGGAATATCGTGGTTACGATCCTTATGACGGGCTTACCTCTCCAATATTCAAACTTCCTTTTTTTAACTCAAACAAAATTATCAGGCTGTATGCACAGCAACTTGTTAAACGTTCTGCATTTAATCTTAGGCCGATTCTGTGTATAAAAAAAAGACTTAACCCGGTTACAATAGGGCTTTGCGTACAGGCATACAGTTATTTAACCAGAACCGAACCGCAAAATGCAAAGCATCATATCAGTAAAATAAATTTTTTGATTGATGAGCTTGAAAAAGTACAATCAAAAAATTTTAGCGGAATGTGTTGGGGATATGATTTTGACTGGGAAGCCCGCTATGCAAAAATTCCTGCGTATGCACCTACCGTAGTTGCTACCGGAATTATTACTAATGCTTTATTTGAATGTTACAGTTTAACCGGCAACATGCGCGCTTTAGAAATGTGCAAAAGTGCTGTGCAGTTTGTGCTTAATGATTTAAACAGCACTGTTGATGCCGATGGCGATATATGTTTTTCTTATTCGGCAAATGATAAGCAGGTGGTTTTTAATGCAAGCATGAAGGGTGCACGTTTGCTGGCCCAGGTTTATTCGGTTACTAATGATGAAACATTAAAAGACACTGCCCGCAAAGCCGTGGCTTTTGTAATGAAACACCAGCAGGCATCGGGCGCATGGATATATTCTAAAAGCGAAGTAGGAGGTTGGGTTGACAATTACCACACAGGTTATGTTATAGATTGCCTTGATGAATACTTAAAATGCACAGCCGATGATGCTTTTAAACCTCATTTAAAAAAAGCGGTTGATTATTACACTTCAAACTTTTTTGAAGCCGATGGCGCACCCAAATTTTACGATCAAAAAACTTTTCCAATAGATTGCACTGCCGCAGGTCAATCTCTTTTAACGCTTGCCCGCTTTAACCAACTTACTTTGGCAGAAAAAGTGGCGGCTTATATGGCTGCAAACATGCAAGATGCAGGCGGCTGCTTTTACTTTAGAAAGTATGCGGCTAACACCGAAAAAATTTCGTTTATGCGCTGGAGCAATGCATGGATGTTTGCAGGGTTAAGCTACCTGATATATCAGAACCAAGCACAGCTAAAGTCTACGTGATAACTAATTTTTTTTGAATTACACCTTACCAAACAAGGCTCAAATTCTTTTTTTGTAATGTCAACCACTTGCAAAATCAGCAGTAACACAATCTTTCATGATTTCAAGCAGTTGCAGCATCTAAATACATACCTTTAAGCTGATCCCCCAATCCTAATTAATGCCATTAGTATCACATTTCAATACTGCCTCTGCCTCTGTATTCTTCTTAATTTGAATAACGTCATTAGCACCAAGTTGTTCACGGCATTAATTTCCTAACAACCCAACCACCCCTTTTTGTTAAAAAATACACACCCGAAAATTTCCACCTCCCGCCACTCACTCTATTTTTGCAGCCCAATTTTAACACCCCAATGTGTAAAACTGTATTCCTTCTCACCGTATACACACATCACTGAAACTATTTTCACAAGACCTCATTTTGATTGTATTGCAATTATTTAACAAGTAACGATTACCACCAATAAAAGTAGGTTACATCTTAACACTTCAACCCCTTTTAACTATTCAAAACATGTCAAAAAAAACCAACACCGATTATAATGACGATAGCATACAAAGCTTAGATTGGAAAGAACACATACGCCTTCGCCCCGGCATGTACATAGGCAAACTGGGCGATGGCGCCTCGCGCGATGACGGTATTTATGTACTTATAAAAGAGCTTATAGACAACTCCATTGATGAGTTTGTAATGGGTGCTGGCAAACGTATAGATATTACCGTAGAAAACGGGCAGGTCACCGTCCGCGATTTCGGGCGCGGCATTCCTCTTGGTAAAGTAATTGATTGTGTAAGTAAAATTAACACCGGTGGCAAATACGATTCAGGCGCCTTTCAAAAATCTGTTGGGTTAAACGGAGTAGGTACCAAAGCCGTAAATGCACTTAGTACATACTTTAAAGTGCAAAGCATACGCGAAGGTAAAACAACCATTGCCGAGTTCGAGCGTGGAGAGTTAAAAAAAGAACAAAAGCCTAAGCCTTGCACTGATGAGCCGGGAACCATCATAACCTTTACCCCCGATAACGAAATTTTTTCCGACTACAAATTCAATCTCGAGTTTGTAGAACGCATGGTGTTAAACTACACCTACCTTAACGTAGGGTTAAAATTTACTTAAACGGCAAAGAATATGTTTCACAAAATGGTTTGTTAGATTTATTAAAGTCTCACCTCAGCGAAGAAACACTTTATCCCATCGTTCACTTAAAAGATAAGGATATTGAAATAGCATTTACCCACACGCCAAGCTATGGCGAAGAATATTACTCGTTCGTAAACGGTCAGCACACCACGCAAGGAGGTACGCACTTAGCCGCTTTCCGCGAAGGCATTGTAAAAACCGCGCGCGAGTTTTACGGAAAAGAATTTGATCCAAGTGATGTACGCGAGTCCATTGATGCAGCCATTAGTATCCGCATACAGGAGCCCGTATTCGAATCGCAGACAAAAACAAAGCTCGGTTCGCAAAATACATACCCTAATGGACCTTCGCTTCGCAACTTCATTGTTGATTTTGTAAAAACAGCGCTTGATAATTATCTGCACAAAAATCCTTCCATGGCCGAAGCCTGGAAATCAAAAATATTGCAGAGCGAAAAAGAGCGTAAAGAAATTGCAGGCATTAAAAAGTTAGCCAATGAGCGTGCTAAAAAAGCCAACCTGCACAACCGCAAACTCCGCGATTGCCGCGTGCACTTCAACACAAAGCACACTGATAAAATGCTTTCTACACTTTTTATCACAGAGGGCGATAGCGCAAGCGGCTCCATCACCATTTCACGCGATGTAAACACACAGGCTGTTTTCAGCTTAAAAGGTAAGCCCCTTAACTGCTTCGGGCTCACTAAAAAAATAGTTTACGAAAACGAAGAGTTCAATCTCCTCCAAAACGCATTAAACATTGAAGAAGGTATTGAAGAACTGCGTTACAACAACATAGTAATTGCAACCGATGCCGATGTAGACGGCATGCACATCAGGTTATTGTTGCTCACTTTCTTCCTTCAGTTCTTCCCCGATTTGGTAAAGAACAACCACGTTTATATTTTACAAACACCACTCTTCAGGGTTAGAAATAAAAAGGAAACTATTTATTGTTATTCTGACGAAGAAAGAGTTAAGGCAATAGAAAAACTTGCACCAAAGCCTGAGATTACCAGATTCAAAGGACTTGGAGAAATTTCTCCTGATGAGTTTAAATTATTCATCGGCAAAAAAATGCGCCTCGAACCTGTTACACTCGATGGCGAAGCAAGCGTGCAGCACCTGCTCGATTACTACATGGGCAAAAACACCCCCGACAGGCAGGATTTTATCATAAAGAATTTAAGAATAGAAGAAGAACTAGAAGCAGTTTAACTCAAAAGAAAAAGAAAAGCACTAACATAGCACCAATTCCCCTCCATGCTTAAGCATGTGCGAAAGCGAGCTGGGGTAGGGAGTGCGTAAAAACATTATTCACATTAATCACAGTACACATCAACACAATTAAAAATAAAATATCATATACAGTCTTTCTCATTATTTGCGCCAGCATTCTTGTAATTAAAGCAGGCTGGTTTGCTAAAATGAAAGATAAGCCCGTGCTTGAAATCCTAAACTGGGATATGTTTGGCTATTATCTCTACTTGCCTTCAACTTTTATTTATAATGATGTTGGCATGCAAAACTCACAGTGGCTTGATGCGCTTTACAAAAAGTATGAGCCAAGTAGTTATCCTTATCAATATGCTGATGGAATAGAAGGGAGGAGAATAAACATTTACTCAATGGGAATGGCAGTGGTGTATGCTCCCGGTTTTTTTCTTGCGCAAGTTGCGTGCAAAGTTTTTGGATACGATAACGATGGCTACTCAAAACCATTTGAATTTCTTGCAGTGGTTACTTCTTTTCTTGTTTTTATACTCAACGTATATCTGCTTCGCAAAGTGCTCCTTCTTTTTTTTGAAGATAAAGTTTCAGCCGTTGTTTTGCTTGTTGTAGTTGCAGGCACTAACTTCTTTTACCAAAGCGGAATAGATTCTGTAATGGTACACAATTACATTTCAGCATTGCTCTCGCAATTGTATTGCTCACCATTAAATGGCACCAGACTTTTAAAACCCGAACGGCATTATTGCTTGCTGCCTGCATTGGCTTAGCCGCACTTATCAGACCACCTGCTGTTTTGCTTGCTCTCTTTCCGTTGCTTTATAATGTTTACAGTTTGCAATCATTAAAAGAAAAATTATTGCTGATTGCCAAATACCGTTTGCAAATTGTTTCAATGATTGCTGTAATCTTTTTTATCGGTTTACCTCAGTTTGTTTACTTCAAATACGTCAGCGGCAACTGGCTTTCGTTTAACCGTGGCGAAACAATGGATCTGTTTCATGCACACCTTTCGCAGTTTTTATTCAGCTACAAAAAAGGCTGGCTGCTTTACACTCCTGTAATGATTTTTTCAATTGCTGGTTTTTATTTTCTTTTGAAAAGGAAAAAACAACTATTTGTTGCTGTCTTCCTTAGACACTATTAAGCTTACCTCTTGGCTTTGTAATTCAGTCAGTAATATTTTCTTCAACCGGAATTATTAAAGTATCAGGCATAATGCTGTTTTCCTTTTTAGTGTTTGTGAGTTTGTTTCAAACATGGCAATACATGCACAGGATATTGCACTGGGAGCGCACCACTAAAACATCTTACTGGAAAGTATTTCTCAGGACACAAAAGCCACAAGACATCGAAAAATTTTACGAAGTTGATCGTACCGCTGTTGATGATTCTGCTTTTGTTGCCAACATTCCATTAGATTACAAACTGATTGAAACTAAACAAATTAATTTTAAGAAAGGGGATGAGCATACAACAGAAGTAAATGGAGAAACTTATTATTTGTTTGACCAGCATATTGAATTTGCACCCGATGCAAGATACTCGTGGGGGCGGATGACAAAAAAAGACCATTTGCTTTTTAATATTACTACCGAAGTAATGCAGCCCGATACAATGAAAGAGCCATCCGTAATGCTTGCAGTTAAAACAGAAAGCGATGGTGTTTTCCTTGGCGATAAAGTAAACCGCATTGCTGTTGCCGATTCACTCATCAATAAATTGCAAACAGTAAGTTTTAATTACGTTACACCAATGCAAAGACGCAACTCGGATTTGTTAACCATATTTCTTTGGAACTACCAGCATAAAAAATATTTATTCAAATCATTAACAGTAAAAGTTTACGAACCCCGAAATAGTTATTAATGATATAATAAACCTTAAAGGTTTTTAAATCTTGAAGGTTAACACAGCTACAAAATGAACGAAGAAAATAAAACACCCCAACAAAACAGCAGCCAGCAAACTGCCATTGCTGGCATGTATCAAAACTGGTTTTTAGAGTATGCAAGCTACGTAATACTTGAGCGTGCTGTGCCGTACATGGATGATGGACTTAAACCCGTTCAGCGCAGAATATTACACAGCTTATGGGAGATGGAAGATGGCAGGTACAACAAAGTTGCCAACGTAATTGGTAATACCATGAAGTACCACCCGCATGGCGATGCATCTATTGGCGATGCGCTGATACAGATGGGGCAAAAAGATATTTTAATTGACACTCAGGGTAACTGGGGAACATTTATACAGGCGATTCTGCCGCTGCTGCACGTTACATAGAATCACGCCTTTCAAAGTTTGCGTTGGATGTAGTGTTTAATCCCAAAACCACTTTGTGGCAGTTGAGTTACGATGGAAGGAATAAAGAACCCGTTACGCTGCCTGTTAAATTTCCATTGCTATTGGCACAAGGTGTTGAAGGTATTGCAGTAGGGTTGGCTTGCAAAATGCTGCCTCATAATTTTTGCGAACTGATAAACGCATCTATTGATGTGTTGCGCAAAAAGAAAACGAACATTATGCCCGATTTTCCAACGGGCGGCATAGCCGATTTTAGAAACTACAACGAAGGCTTGCGTGGTGGACGTATAAAGGTGCGTGCTGTTATTGAAAAGAAAGACCGAAAAACACTTGTTATTACGCAAATTCCCTTTGGCACAACCACCACATCTGTCATTGATTCTATACTTGCTGCTAATGACAAGGGTAAACTAAAGGTTAAAAAGGTAGAAGATAACACCGCAGCCCAAGTTGAAATTGTTATTACGCTTCACCCTGACAGTGCCGAAGACAGTGATAAAACTATTGAAGCGCTGTATGCTTTTTCTGATTGCGAAGTTTCTATATCGCCTAATTCCTGTGTTATTTTGGATGGCAAGCCTGCATTCCTTAGCGTAAACGAAATTCTGCGCATCAGCACCATGAATACAATGGAGCTGCTAAAGCGCGAATTAGAAATTCAGCTGAATGAACTGGCAGAAGACTGGCATTTTTCATCACTTGAAAAAATATTTATTGAAAACCGTATTTATCGCAAAATTGAAGAGTGTGAAAACATGGGAAGCTGTTATAAAATCAATTGACAAAGGATTAACACCTTTTAAAAAACAACTCAAACGCGAAGTAACTGAGGAAGATATTGTAAACCTTACTGAAATAAAAATTAAACGCATTTCAAAGTTTGATTCTTTCAAAGCCGATGAGCACATAAAAGGATTGAACGCAAAAATGAAAGATGTAAAGGAAAATCTTGCCAACCTTACACAATACACCATTGCATACTTTAAAGAGCTACTAAAAAAATACGGCAAAGGCAGAGAGCGTAAAACAGAAATAAGCGAAGAAGGCTTTGAAGTTATTGAAGCGAAAAAGGTTGTTATTAATAATGCCAAACTTTATGTGAACCGCGAAGAAGGCTTTGCTGGTTACGGCATGAAAAAGGACGAGTTTGTTTGCGAATGTTCTGATATGGATGATGTAATTGCCATAACGTCTGACGGTAAGTATTCCATAAAAAAGATAGAGGAGAAAACTTATTTCGGAAAGGACATTATACATATTGCCGTATTTAATAAAAACGAAGAAGATAAAATTTACAACCTCATTTTTAAGGATGGATTTAAAGGCGGTACTATGGCTAAGCGATGCGCCATTACGGGCATAACGCGCGATAAGGTTTACGACCTTACCAAGGGCTCTGACTACAGTAAAATTCTCTATTTTAAAATTACGGGGGTAAACAATGCACCTTTTGTAAACGTAATTTTAAAGCCGCGCCCTAAATTAAAAAACACCATAGTGCCTGTTAATTTTAACGATGTGCTTATTAAAAACCGGGGCTCGGTGGGTAATATAATTACCAAATTTCCGGTGCATAGAATAACCGAGGTAGATGCTCCTAAAACAAAAAAAGAACCACGACCCGAAATTAAGCTCAGCAATGCTGATGACATTTTAAAAGCCACATCGCATCTAAAAAAAAAAGATGATGATGACAGGCAGGACAAAAAGTCGCAAATGAAGTTGGAGTGGTAGCTAATTAAAAGGCTCAGCTTTTAGATTTTACTATAAAAAGCTATAACAGGTAATTTCTGTTTAATGCTTATCACAAACAGTTTGCTTGTTTATTGTTTAAAGGTGCAATTTTTTGTGTTGTTATTATACTACTTTTGTTTATCGGTTAATCTGAATACAACACATTGAAAAACCTGCCCGATATAACAGATCCTGTTTTTGTTGAAACATCATACACTTATTTAGATAGGTTTTTCCTTCGACTCATCCGCGATAAAAGAGATCTACCTTTTATATATCTCACACTGCAGATTACTTTTACCATGATTCCACTAGGAATTTTACTTTTTGTGCCAGCGGTAAAGGGTTGGTGGTGGGTACTTACTGCATTGGCTTTTACTTATTTAAACACGTTTACATTTAAAGGTCCCTTTGGGCTTATGTTGCATTGCACCAGTCATCGTGCATTTTTCCGTAAAGAGTATAACTTCTTAAATTATTATTTGCCGTGGGTGGTTGCGCCATTCTTTGGTCATTCTCCAGAGCTATATTACGCACATCATATAGGTATGCACCACCCCGAAAATAATCTTAAAGAGGATGAGAGTAGCACAATGCCTTACCAGCGAAATTCTATAAAAGCCTTTTCGCATTACATAGGATCATTTTATGTGCGGGGAACTTACGATTTGGCTGCATACTTTTTTCGTAAAAAAAGAAATAAGCTGCTTATGGCAACTATTCGTGGCGAGTTATTTTTTGTGGGCATGTCTATAGCGTTAAGTTTTATAAGTTTTAAAGCTACCTTGATTGTTTTTATTATTCCGTATATTGTTTATAGGCTTGTGGCATTTATGGGCAACTGGGCCCAACATTCATTTGTATGCGCAGCGCAATCAGCAAATCCTTACCGCAACAGTGTTACATGTATTAATACGCCTTACAATCACAAATGTTGGAATGATGGATACCATATAAGCCATCATATTAAACCGGCAATGCACTGGACTGAGCATCCACAGTTTTTTAAAAACACCATTAATGAATATGCTAAGCATGATGCTATTGTATTTGACGGAATACATTTTCTGCACATATTTATTTACCTGATGCGCAAACGTTACGACTTGCTGGCAAAAAACTTTGTGAACATAGGCGGCAGGTATAAGAGCGATAATGAGGTGATTGAACTTTTGAAATCACGCGTAGCAAAAATTGATTTTTGAAAAGCTGAATGGTTCTCTGATAAATGAATAACCTCTTAACATTACAGCTCAGATACGTACCAGATTTTGTTTTTAGGTCGCCATATTTTTGGCTTTTGCTTGTTGTAACTATTGTTGCAATTTTGATAAAGCATAATTATAAAAACAAATTAAACCAGATGCAATGAACAGAAGTTTGCGTTACCTAAGCGATGGAAGAGGAGGTAGTGTCATTTATAAGGATGGTGTTTCTGAAATAAAATTTTATTATGAGTTTGGCGGGGGTAATTGTGTTGCAATAATTTTTGTTCCAAAGGATGTTGAATGGGAAACCGAAACGAAACGAAAACTCGAAGATAAAAGTGCAATTATTGAATTTGTAGCGAAGCAGGCTTTGCAAGATCAGGTTAAAGGTGGAACTTACGAGATCGAAGAGCAATACATAAACCTGTACAAGTGATAGTAATTTTATACGTTATCTGAACTACTTGCCTTTTCATCATTGACAAATGAATATTGAAAAAGAACTTTCTAAGATTATTTCAAAAAGCAATGCAATAAAAGTTGCAAGCCTGATTGGTTGCGATGACGCATTGTTTAAACAGCTTATAAAAGTACTTTTGGAAAGTAACAATACTTCTGCACCTCAAGCTGCGTGGACGCTTAGCTTTTGTGTGCAACAATGCCCTGAAATAATTTATCCGCAACTTGAGGTATTGATTGATAATCTTTACAAAAAAAATTTGCACGATGCTGTGAAGCGTAATACCGTTAGAGTTATGCAGTATGTTACCGTACCTGAAAAATTACAGGGCAAAGCGGCCGATATTTGTTTTAAGTATTTAAGCAGCGGCACCGAAGCCATTGCGATACGCGCATTTTCAATTACTGTGTTGTGCAATATTTGCCAACAGCAACCTGAGCTAAGCCATGAGTTAAAGTTATTGCTTGAAGAACAAATGCGTAATGGCGAGCCTGCAATTATTTCAAGAGGAAAAAAGGCGTTAAAGTTTTTAAATACGCTTTAACTATATGGAAACAAAATCTATAATTTCTCCTTCGAATAAATTGCCATCATTGTTATTTTGTTTGGTAATGGATGCAATAGGTTGCCTTTACCTATATGGTTCCGTGGTTTGCAGAAGTGGCTGATGTGGTTTGGGCACCATTATCATCTTACCTTTTGTACAGGTGGTTTGGTGGGAAGGTGGGTATTGCCGGGGGCATTATCAATTTTATTGAGGAAGCTTTTCCGGGATTAGATTTTGTGCCTACGTTTACGTTAACTTGGGTATGGGTTAGGTTTTTTGGAAGGAGTAGATTGAATTAAGTTGTCAGGCAGAGGCGCAGGTAGCGCAGAGCGTATAAATAAAAATTACTTTCTCTGCGGGCTCTGCGCCTCTGCGTAACATCACCCTAATTCACCTCTAAAATCTCTACCTGCCTCCCATTAAAATCTACCACATCACCTTTTGCTTTTCCATTTAGCGCAACTCCTAATGGTGATTGTACGGAAAGCACCATTACATCTTTGCCATTAACATTTATTTTACCCATGGCTGTTGCAAAAAATAAGGTGTTTATATTGGTATCAACCAAACTGCCTGTTGTAACATTTTGTAAACCTGTTGCGGATTTATTTTTCCAAAACAGCTTTTTGATTTTCAGCTTCGGCTAATTGGTAAGTTAGTTTTTCCTGTTCTAATTGCATCATTGCGCGCGATGTTTCGTGCTTGTCACCGGCAGAACTTTTCATTTCACTTTCGGCATCGTCTAAAAGTGTGGCTATTGAATTTTTAAGGCCTGCAATTCTCTCATCAATTATTGAAACACACTTTATATAAGCAGCGTGCTTTGTTCTTTTCATATCATCCATGTCAATTAAAACAAACCCCACTCCGCAATACGAAGTGGGGAAAAAAAGAAAAAAAATATTTTATGCTACAACGGCTACCTTAGGTGCAGCAGCTCTTATTTCTTCGTTGGCATGGCTTGCGTATTGCTCAAAGTTTTTAACGAATTTTTGTGCGAGGTCGGCAGCTTTGTTATCGTAGGCATTTTTATCAGCCCAGGTGTTGCGAGGATTTAAAATTTCTACCGGCACATTGGGGCATGTGGTTGGGTAGTGCAAACCAAACACAGGCAATGTTTCAAATTTTACATTATCCAACTCGCCATTTAATGCAGCAGTAATCATGGCACGTGTGTAAGAAAGTTTCATACGGGAACCTGTACCATAAGCGCCTCCGCTCCATCCGGTGTTTATCAGCCACACTTTAATGTCTTTATTCTCTTTTAATTTTTTGCCAAGCAACTTGGCATACTTTGTAGGATGCAGTGGTAAAAATGCTTTTCCGAAACATGCGCTAAAGGTTGTTTGCGGTTCGGTAACGCCAACTTCGGTTCCGGCAACCTTGGCAGTGTATCCACTTATAAAATTATACATGGCCTGCCCCGGAGTTAATTTACTTATAGGAGGCAATACGCCAAAAGCATCGCACGTTAAAAAGAAAATATTTTTGGGAATACCGGCTACACTTGGCTCAACAGCATTATCAATGAAATTAATTGGATATGCTACGCGTGTGTTTTCTGTTTTAGAAATATTATCAAAATCAACGGTAGTAGTTCCTTCGTAAAACTCAATATTTTCTAAGAGCGCACCAAAACGGATGGCATTATAAATTTGTGGTTCTTTTTCTTTACTAAGGTTTACACATTTTGCATAACAGCCACCTTCAAAATTAAACACGGTGTTATCGCTCCATCCATGCTCATCATCGCCAATTAAACCACGGTTAGGGTCGGCACTAAGCGTTGTTTTTCCGGTGCCCGATAGGCCAAAAAATACAGCAGTATCACCATCTTTACCAATGTTGGCTGAGCAGTGCATGCTTAACACACCTTTGTGATGTGGCAACACATAATTCAATACAGAAAAAATTCCTTTTTTAATTTCGCCTGTGTAACCGGTGCCGCCAATTAAAATGGTTTTTTTGGTAAAGTTTACAATCGCAAAATTATGCTGGCGTGTGCCGTCAATGTCTTTATCAGCCTTAAAACCTTGGGCAGCTACAATTATCCAATCAGTTGGCAGGTTTAAAATTTCTTCTTGCGTTGGGCGAAGAAATAAGTTGTTAGAGAAAATGCTTTGGTAAGGACTTTCGGTAATTACACGAATGTTTAAACGATAACGCGGGTCGGCACAGGCGTAGCAATCGCGCACATAAACTTCGCGACCGGCAAGGTAAGCAGCAACTCGTGCGTAAAGTTTATCAAACTTAGCGCTGTCAAACTTTATGTTTACATCACTCCACCAAACCGACTCTTCGGTTTCGGCATCGCATACTACAAACTTGTCTTTAGGCGACCGACCGGTAAATTCACCGGTATCAACAGCCAGCGCACCGGTATCGGTAAGTTGGCCTTCACCTTGTATAATTACTTCTTCAATTAATTCGGGTACTGTTAAATTCCAATGCGCAGCGGCAACGTTCTTTAAGCCAAAATCGGCAACCGATACTTTTGGATTTTTTAAACCGTATTCGTTCATGGGATTTTGAGTTTTCTAAATTTTTGAGCGTGCAAATAAACGCAAAAACACCCGCTAAAGCAATCTTTTTATGCTGATATTTGTTCACCGTTTTTCTGTAAATAAATTCAACTTATGTTGAAAATGAAAGAGTTAGAAAAGGAAACCACTGGCATTAAATTTTTTTTTACCAATAGAGTAATGATGGTTCGCCCCGTTTCTTTCGGCTTTAATGACCAAACGGCAGCCTCCAATTTCTTTCAAATAAACCGGCAGATAGATGATGTTAATGCTTTAGCATTAGCCGAGTTTGATACAATGGTTGAAGTTTTAAAAGCCAACGGAATTGGAGTTTTGGTTTTGGAAGATGATGCCAATAAGGTAAGGCCCGATGCGATTTTCCCCAACAATTGGTTTAGTACGCATAAAAATAAAATGTACCTGTACCCAATGCTTGCACCAAACCGAAGATTGGAAAGAAGGCAGGACATTATTAAAAAACTGAAAAAGGAAGGCGGCTATAAAATCATAATTGATTTAAGTGATTACGAAAACCAAAATGTTTTTTTGGAAGGAACCGGCAGTATGATTTTTAATCATCGGTCAAAAAAAATTTATGCAGCACTATCTCCACGTACACACAAATCGCTTGTAAAAAAAATGGCTGATGAATTAAATTATGAGCCCGTGCTTTTACTGCAAACGATGAAAACGGAAATGCCATCTATCACACCAATGTAATGCTAACCATTGGTAATGGCTTTGCAGTATTGTGTTTAGAAAGCATTACCAAAGAAGAAGACAAGCGCCACGTAATAAAAAACCTGAATGCCGATGGTTTGGAAATTTTTGAAATAACATTTGAGCAAATGCATAACTTTTGCGGCAACATGTTGCAACTCACAAACAACAAAGGAGAGCCTCTTTTAGTCATGTCGCAACAGGCAAAAAATAATTTTAGTCCATTAATGTTAAGCATCATTCAAAGGTTTACAAAAATTTTGGTGGTAAGTATTCCAACTATTGAAACAGTTGGTGGTGGTGGGGCGAGGTGTATGATGGGGGAGTTGTTTTAGACACCTATTATTTTATTAAAAAGTATAGCCTATATTTGATTCTCACAAATAAAAACGCAATGAAAAAAAAAGCTGCTTCCTTGCCACCATTAGTTTACTACTATCATTTTATTGTTTTTCTCAGACTCCAAATTGGGCATGGGCAAAAAGTGCAGGAGGATTGGATCATGAACGAGCCTACGGTACAACCACCGACAGTAGCGGAAATGTGTACGTTACTGGAAGTTTTTTAAGTTCCTCAATGAATTTTGGTAGTACAACTTTGAATAACTTAAATCCTGGATATGAAGATTTATTTTTGACAAAATATGATCGCAACGGTAATTTACTTTGGACGAAAAGTGCTGGAGGAATGTTTCGTGATTTTGCGTACTCAATAGTACACGATGGAAATGGCTTTATCTATTTGACCGGAACTTTTCAAGGACCTTCAATTAGCTTTGATACAATCACTTTAGCACATAATGGTGGCATAGACCAAGACTTTTTTCTTGTTAAATACGATGAAAATGGAAATGTAATATGGGCAAATGGAGGAGGTGGAATGAATAGTGAGATTAGTAATTCGATTGCTACAGATAACAATGGCAATGTATTAATTGCCGGATATTTTAATAGCCCTTCTCTTAGTATTGGTTCTTTTACTTTAACCACCAATGGAGATTGTGATATATTCGTTTTGAAATATAATAATAATGGAAATCTTATTTGGGCAAAAGTGCAGGGGGAAGCACTAATGATTATAACTTCTCAACTGCTTCCGATAATAATGGAAACATTTTTATAACAGGCTCTTTTCAAAGTCCAACGTTAACATTTGGCTCTACCACATTAACAAATCCCAATATGGGGAACGGCACAGGAGATGTATTCATTGCAAAATATGATTCAAATGGAAATGTTACTTGGGCTAAAAGTGCTGGGGGAATAGCTTATAATGATTATTCTCAAAGCATAATTACAGACATCAATGACAATGTTTACATATCTGGGTATTTTGGAAGCACAACAATCTCGTTTGACACTTTTTCTCTGGTAAATAGCAGTTCCTCATCTTTTGATATTTTTTTAGTTAAGTATGATAATAATGGTAATGTTATTTGGGCGCAAAGTGCTTTTGGAATGCTAAATGACTATGGCTGGAGTCTTGCTAATGATAATTCTGGGAATATTTATTTAGGAGGATTTTTTTCCGGACCTGATATAACTTTTGGGTCCCATACTGTAACAAATACTTATCCTTTTACCGAAGATATTTTTGTAGTAAAATACGATAGCAGCGGGAATGCCCAATGGGCAACCGGGGATGGTGAGTTAGGCAATGATGAAGTTTACGGAATTGCAACGAACGGTAATGGAGAGGTTTATGCTGTGGGTACATTTACTGATTCATCATTCATATTAGGCAACTATGCACTTTCAAATATGAGTACTTCAGGTAAGCGTGATATTTTATTGCAAAATTATCTGGCTCAACAAATATTAATGATGATACTACAAAAAAAACTGAAGCCCCATTTATATATTCGAATTTAACAAATGACAACCTTGTTATTTTACGGACGGAAAAAGTAAAAGAGATAAACATATTCGATAGACTTGGTAAAAAAATTTATTCACTAAGGGTAAATAATCAGCCACAACTCAATCTAAATGTTTCAAAATTCATCAACGGATTATATTTTATTGAAGCGGTCATGAGTCAATCTCGTATGCAATATAAATTTGTAAGGCAATGAACTGATAGTTTATTTAAACTACCCCCTTCAAGATTTTAACCTGTAAGGTAGCTCCCATGCTTGTGCGTTGCTGTCCTGACAGTTATACCGTACAAAAGCAAATAAAATTGTAAACTATTTTATAAGTTTACACTGGTGCAATTTGATGATCCCGCACTTGTTCAGCACTGCTGACTTGGGGCTCGGATTGCGCCTTTCTTTTTTTGCTTTGTATGTTACTGATGGGAGCATCAGTATCTAATGCCTGATATCTTCTTTTTGTTTTTAGTTCTTCTTTTTTATTGTCGGGCTGTTGTTTAATTTTTTTGTTTGATTGTTTTTATCTGTTGTTGCATTGTAGGGCTGTGTACTGGGTGAGTACGCCCCATATCATACGCAGCATTTTGTGCATAATTACGCCAATTGCCTGTTTGTGATTTTTGCCTTTGCTGCGGTGGCGGTGGTAAATGTTCTTTAAATGTTCATCGTGCAGCACGCTGGTTTGTGCACACATGTATAACAAGGCGCGCATGCCGGAGCGTCCTTTTTTGCTCATGCGGTAAGCAAATTGTTTATCGCCACTTTCTTTCATTACAGGATGCAAACCAAAGTATGATGCCAGGTGTGATGGTGTGGCAAAGCGATGGATGCTTTCAATCTCAATCATGATGGCTGCTGCACTGTAAGATGCAATGCCCGGAATGGTGTCTATTAAATCTACTTCTGCTCCTTTGCAATTATCTGCCAGGTAATTTTTTGTGTTCGTCTATCAACTCTTGTTTATCGGCAATTTGTTTTGCTAAGCTCTTTATTAAAAACTCCTGCACACTGTTGTTGCGTGATGTGGTGCTGTTTTTGCTTTGTTGATAATGGAAAGCGCTTTATCGTGCGTTACGTTTTTAATTTTTGAGAGTTGTTCAACTTTAAGTTTTTCAATGGCAGCAGGTGATGGATATTTTTTTAATACATCCAATACCCATGCAGGCATTCCCTGTTTGCAATAGCGCATCAGTTCAGGAAAGGTGCTGTACAAAACCATTTTCATTTCGTTAATAAGCTGCGTGTTTTGCTTTTTGAGCAGTGCAATGTGTTTGCTCATGCTGCGGTAAGAACTGTAAATATTATCAGGCACATCATACTTTACTTTTTCTGCATGGCTGATTATGTACTGTGCAATATAACGCGAGCTGAGTGCATCGGTAACGTTGCGTTCTAAAGAAGCGGCTACGTTGTTTTTTACTCCACTGGGGTTTAGTCGCGCTACCTTTATTGGTAATTCTTTTTCAAAACAATTAGCCAGTTATACCAGTTGTTTTCAAAACCACCGGTGCTTTCTACTGCGCAGTACATGGTGCTGATGTTGTGTTGTAAAGTAAATTGCTTTAACAGTTTTTTCAATGCATCATGACCACCGCATGTATCATCTAACTGAAATACTTTTTCCAACTCTTGTTTTTCTTTGTCAAGCAAGGTAAAGTCGGCATAGCCCTTGCTTACATCAATTCCTAAATACGCTTCCATTATTTTTGTTTGATTAATGGGTTAATAAATAAAAAAGTCAAGCATCGTTAAACCTTATAATTTATGCGGCATCTTTGTGCCAGGTTATACCGCTAACTCTTCTTGACATGAGGAGGAAACTGTCAGACGGTGTCAGTGCACCAAGGTCACTTCCCTCTCATCGTGCCAAGTTACTTAACTTTGAAAAATCAAACATATAAGGTTCAGTTTAGTGCATCTGTAATCATACCCATTAACACTTTTGACTTCCAACTTCTCTCCCTTAAAAACTTAAAAGAACCTACTGCCTCTCATAAGCCCCACAATCAGGACTTGCTGTCCTGTTATTTCCTAAAATATCTAATGGAACATCAAATCCAACCGATATATCACCAAAATTTTTTGCAGGAGAAGTGTCTTCTAATTTATAAATATTATCCATTGTGTTTTCAAACAGTGGGTCTTGGTTATTAATTACGTTTTCAAACCTGTTTAAGTTAGCAAGGTTAAACCTTGCAGGGTCGGCTTTTATTACACAATTTTTAAATTTATAGATTGAATCGGGAGCATTACCATTATTAGAAATCCAGTCATAGTCAATTTCACTATCAGCATTTCCATAAATTATTGAGTTGCTAAAATTTGCACTTAAGGAATCAATAAGAAACTGAGCGTTTTGCCCACTTGCATCGTCATACTTAACAAAATAGTTTGCAAAGAAAATAGCAGGGCCACTTCTCTGTCCGTATCGCCAGTAATTGGCAAAAGTGCAATGCTTAAAATCATAATTACCTTCATACAAAGCTGCACACGATGTTCCGCAGTTGGCAACCACTAAGTTTGTGGCATCAATTTCAAAATTTTCACTATACATCCCTACTCCACTCATGTTTTTTATTATGGTATTATTGATAGTACAATTAGTAGCAACATTAAAATCATCATCAAAATAATCTGTCTGCAATCCAATAAATCCATTTTTAATAATAGCATAGTCAATAGAGTTTGTTCCTCCTTCATTTATCCAAATTCTATCCCACTGCCCGGGAGTTTCTGAGTATGATTGTTCAAGTCTGGTACTTTGAAATGTTACAGGATGTTCAAGCGTGCCGTTTACATGTAAGTTGCCAAAACGATATACCCACAATCCGCCAGTATTATAAAAAAAAATTTTAGTTCCAGGCTGTATATTTAAAGTCTGGCAGGAGTCAACTACAGCATAGCCATAAATTACATAAGGCTTGATGCTATCCCACGTAATGGTAGCGCACGTGGTTGTGTCAATTAAAGAGTAAGCTAGTCCGCCAATATTGTTTGTGGGTGTAATAAAGTGGGCGTCTTGTCCGTAAGCCACCAAATCAACATCCTGAATATTTCCATTGAGGTTAAACAGAATAGAATCCATCACTGAAAACGGGGTGTTTTGGTTGCCGGGGTCAATGGTTACTTCAATAAAAATCCAAAGAGAATCTTTCGCTCTTATCTCCACATCGCTCACGTAATTTGCAGCAATGCCGTTTACATTCATTCTGTAATAACTTGCATTGCCTTTGGCTAACTGTATGCTGGATATTTTAACGGGCTGATCGTTTTTATTATAAACCAACAGGTATTGTGTTGTGGAGCCAATGGTAGTAAACACGGTATCAAAAATGATGGTGTCTTCAGAGAAATCAAGCCGGGCTGATGAATCGGTGAGTAGATCATCTTTTTTACAGGACGAAAAGGATGTTATTACAAAAACAAGGATGGCTAAAACTTTTAAAAAATCAGTTAATCTCATTGCGCAAATTTAGAAGCTTTTTGAAGAACTGATTTTAAATTCAATTATTGTTTTAGATGAGAAAAATAAATCATAACTCAATTAACGCGATAATACTATTTTTCCTGTACCATGCATGTTGCTTCCTGATAAGCAGTAAAAATAAATTCCATTGCTTAAGTGAGACACATCAACACTGTTTTTACCTGATTGTAGTTGGATATTAAAAAATTCTTTTCCCGTTGCATCGGTAATCCTCAATAAAAAATTGTTCTCTGTAATACTCTCTACATTGATATACAATACACCATCATTAACCGGGTTTGGAAATAGGCTGAACAATTGCTTTTCAATATCTGAAACAATTCCTGTAACAGATGGGCAAAGTGTAGAATCGCTTGAAGTAAAATTATTGATGGTAATGTTAGCACCAACATCAACATATCCCAATGCCAATGGGCTTGATGTGTAAACAATAGCACTGTCGGTAGTAGCGGTATTGGTTTGCTGAAACGTAATAGGGTAGGAGGCGCAAGATGAATTTAAATTTAAATCGGTCTTAAATAAAAAGTAACCAAAATTGGCAGCGTTATCTTTTATACCAAACATTAGCAAACCCTTAGCAGGGTTATATTCATTACCCGATGAAATTAAATTTGAAACACCTGTAAATCTTTTTGCATCCGAAACATTTCCTGCCCCGTCAAAAATCATATACATAGGGCGCGCACTGCTTCCTGCCGAGTCAATGCTTCCAACCGCAATAAAATCGTTGGTGCCATATTTTTTTAATGTAAATAGTTGTGGTTTTTGGTTGAGCGCAGTATTGTATGTTTTTAACCAAATAGCATTTCCTACATTGTCGGTTTTTAATAAACTGGTAAATGATCCACCGGCATTGTTAACTATAAACATTAATGTACCATCATTGGCTTCAATACCTGTTACAGGTTGTAAAGATGTTGTTGCATTTATGCCCAATTGTTTTGACCAAATAAGCTTACCCACTGTATCCGTTTTTATAATAAGCATTTCTGAAGCAGCAGGCACACCGTAAATTTGTCTGATACCGCTAAGTATAAAATTGCCATCGGCAGTTTCAAAAATATGGGTAAGCGTAACCAGTCTATCACTTGGTCCCGAAATAAATGTGGCTGTGACCGGAACACCTTCTAAATCTAACTTGCAAAACATGCCGCCATTAACATTGTTACTGCGGCTTCTGCCTGCGCCAAATATAAAATCACCTTTAGGTGATTGTTTATAAACTGTGGTGCTGAATAAGGGAGTAAGTTTATTGGCAGTAAGCGTTGCGCCACTGTATTCGGTTTTAATAAAAATGCTGTTTGACCCCTCGTAAACATTATGCATAAAAGTGCCATCGCTTAAAGGAGCAATATCAATGCTTGCCAAAATGTTTCCGGGTGAAATGTTATATACATTGTTGCTTAAAATACTGCCATCGGTATTCAGTCGCATAAGCGTTGCTCCTGCATTAGGATTATTAATACTTCCGGCAGCTATATAACCCGAATCGGCAGCATAAAGGTATGAATACCCGTCAAGATTTACAAATGATTGCGGTGGCGGGTTATAAATACGTTGAAAAACATCCTGACCAACTATAGGTTGTTGAAACGATAATTGCAGCGCAAATATTAATGTGAGTTTTTTCATAACAAGTTTTAATTTTAAAGAGTTTGCACAAACATAAACCAAGATTTTAATAGAGCAAAAGGGCCGAAAAGCCCAATTTTGAAATCAATACTGATGAAAACCAATACTTTACAACATTTTTTCGCCATCGGCATTTTGCCAACATATATTTGCGCCCCTCAAAAAAAATAAACCCGTAAGTTTTATACAATGTCTGTTGTGCAAGTTTGAGGGCACTAATTTAACCAGGCGTTTTATCTGACTTATTTAACTCTTATAATAGAAAAGACAGATGAAGCTTTCACAATTCAAATTCCCGTTTAACGAAAACCTTTTAGCAAACCATCCTGCTGCTAATCGCGATGAATCGCGCTTATTGGTATTACACCGCGATTCAGGAAAAATTGAACACAAAATTTTTAAAGACATACTTGGTTATTTTGATGATGGCGATGTAATGATCATGAACAATACCAAGGTTTTTCCTGCTCGCTTGTATGGCAACAAAGAAAAAACAGGTGCAAAAATTGAAGTGTTCCTTTTGCGCGAACTGAATAACGAAAGCAAATTGTGGGATGTGTTGGTTGACCCTGCACGTAAAATCCGTATAGGTAACAAACTTTATTTTGGTGATGACGATATGCTGGTTGCTGAGGTAATTGATAACACCACATCTCGTGGCAGAACATTACGTTTTTTATTTGATGGCACTTCGGCTGACTTCAGAGAGATAATTGAAAAATTGGGAAACACTCCTCTGCCAAAATATATCAAGCGCAAATCAGAACCTGCCGATAAAAGAAAGATACCAAACTGTGTATGCAAAACACGAAGGTGCGGTGGCTGCTCCAACTGCTGGCTTGCACTTCAGCAAGCAACTAATGAAAAAGTTAGAGATAAAAGGTGTGGACTTTGCTGAAATGACATTGCATGTTGGTTTGGGAACCTTTCGCCCGGTAGAGGTAGAAGATTTAACCAAACATAAAATGGATTCGGAGTGGTTTAAAGTTGACCAAACCTGTGCCGATATTGTAAATAAAGGAAAGTTAAAAAAGAAAAGAATTTGTGCAGTGGGAACTACCTCTATGCGTGTGATTGAGTCAACCGTTTCCACGCAAGGCGAATTAAAACCTTATGAAGGCTGGACAAACAAATTTATTTTTCCTCCTTACGATTTTTCTGTTGCAAATTGCATGGTTACAAACTTCCATATGCCCGAATCAACTTTGCTGATGATGACTGCTGCATTTGGCGGGTTTGATAATGTAATGAACGCATACAAAGTTGCTGTAAAAGAAAAATACCGTTTCTACTCTTATGGCGATGCCATGCTTATTATTTAACCTGCATTAAACAAAAAATTATTTTTGAACCCGCTTTGTAATTATGTAACAAGGCGGGTTTGCCATTAATTACCATCCTCAAAAAAAATTGATAACAACCACAGCCATAATTGTTGCAGGCGGCACAGGCAGCAGAATGAATACAGAACTACCGAAGCAATTTCTATTACTGAAAGGCTTACCGGTATTAATGCATTCAGTTTTAAAGTTAGATGATGGTCAAACGGAAATCATCATCGTCCTGCACGAGTCGTTGCACGGGCAGTGGAAAAAACTTTGCACCCAACATAACTTTACAGTTAAACACCAGCTTGCAAACGGAGGTAATACAAGAAGCGAATCTGTTTTCAACGGATTAAAAACTGTAACTGACAAAACAAGCTTAGTAGCTGTACACGATGCTGCGCGCCCATTGGTTTCAAAAAAACTTATATCAAACCTATTTGAAGTTGCTGCTCTTAAGGGAAATGCAGTGCCTGTAATTGACGTAAAAGATTCTGTGCGTATGGTTAATGCTAACGAAAGCAAAGCCATTGACAGAAACCTGTTAAAAGCTGTGCAAACACCGCAGGTATTTAAAACATCCGAATTACAAACCGCTTTTGAAAGTTGCGCCCAAAAAAATATTCCGCTCAACTTTTCTGACGAAGCCTCGCTCATGGAATTTTGCGGACATAAAATCTTCATTACAAAAGGCGAAGAATCCAACATTAAAATAACCTACCCGCAGGACTTAGTCCTTTCCGAAGCCTTGCTGTGAGTGCGTTCTGTAAGAATTGTATCATTTTTCAGCTATGTAGTTTAGATTCTAACAACCGATGTACTTTTATTCTATTAACACTTAACTTATCTTTAGGCATGTAAAATTTAATCATTAAAGTAACGTTAAAGCTATCTCTTCGTATATTAACATAGCGTTGTGTAAAATAGATGCAACCCATTTATAAAAACAAACAAGCATAATAGGTAAACTTGCCAAACATGGTTTTAAACTGTCATTCTTCTTTTTGCAACCCTTTTAAATCAAAGAGCATGATTCCATTGGCGCTTTTAATAGTTTCCTTTTTTAAATCTTTTGCCGGTGGCGATGATTCTACTGCCGTTACCAAAGAACCCGAAATTAAAAACAACTTTAACTACACCATTAGCTTACAACCTAATTTGGTGTCCGAAGAAAACGCAAGCCAGATTCGTGCAGGATTGATTTACGATTTTACTACAAAAACAATTGTTTGGGAAAAGGACATGGGGTATGCTTACCCCGTTGCGTCCTTAACCAAAATGATGGTGGCGCTTATTGCAATTGAAGAATTAAAAGCCGGTAACATAGATTGGCAGGACGAAATAAACATTACCCGCAAATACAAGAAAAGCCGCAGAAGCAAAAAAACATATACCGTACACCATACGTACACCGTTGAAGGGTTAATCAAACTTGCCATGATTCCTTCCAACAACGAAGCTTGCGGCATGCTCGCAAAACATATTTCGGGTAGTGTGGATGTGTTTGTTAAACGCATGAACGAAAGAGCCTTTAATTTGGGTATGACACAGACTTTTTTCTCCAACCCATCGGGCTTGCCAAGCGATTACAGCGCAATGGATAACAGCTCATCACCCAAAGATTTATTGCTACTTGCTAACGAATTAATCAAATACGATGAAATTTTAAACATTACCGATATCGGGTATGCAGATGTAAGTCATGGCAAGGGCTCGGCTGTGTATCGTAACCATAACGGACTTGTAATCCAATATCCCGAAGAAGTGGATGGTTTGAAAACCGGCTACACACGAAACGCGCGTTTTTGTTTAGTAGCAACCGCAAAAAAGAATAACCATAGGTTGGTTGCTATTGCACTTGGAGCGCCAAGCCCACAAATACGTAATGGAATTGTTGCTGATATGCTTAACAATTATTTTCAAATGCTTGGCTACGGACGAATGGGTAATCAACCCGATATGCCTTTACTTGCCGCTATTGATTCAACACAGAACTTAAATACTGACGGAACTGCAATAGCAAGCCTTGAAGCCATTGCCCCAAAACCTGCAGTAACAAAAACCGTTTACAAAACAATTACTTCTATTGTTAAAAAACCGCATGTAGTTAAAAGCGGACAAACATTAAGTGAAATAGCCGACAAGTACGATTGCTCCGTTAACGAATTAAAAAAATGGAACCACATAAAAGGAACAAAGGTTTTAAAGGGGCAAAAGTTGTATGTGCTTGTGCATGTAAAGAAAACCGTTCCTGTTAAAGTTGTTGAAGTTGAAAATTATGATGCATGCGAAGATGATGCGCCTGAGTGCGGCAACCCTGCTGAAATAACTCCGGCATCAAAAGAAAACAATGCACCCCTTAAACAACAAGAAAAAAAATCCGTGGCTCCTGACTACGCAAAACAAGATTTGAAAAAAGATTTTAAGTACCACACCGTACAAAAAGGGCGATACACTTTGGAGTATTGCCCTGCAAAATGGTGTAACAGTTACGCAGCTTAAAAAATTAAATCCTGTTGCCGCCAAAGGCCTAAAAGCCGGAACAAAAATTAAGGTTCCTGTTAATAAAGGATAATTCTTTTCTTTACATTTTTAAAACCATCCCTGCAATGAAAAAATTATTTCTATTAAGTACTGTATTATTCATATCAGTGTTTTCACAAGCACAAAACACTCCTCCGGTTGATGATGAATCAAAACTTATTACCTATAAAAAGGTAACTGAGGTGGCTGGAGTAACCAAAGCCGAGTTGTATAACCGCGCATTTGCATGGGCTAACACTTTTTATAAAAATCCGGCAAATGTTATAAGAGAAAAAAATGCGGAAGAGGGTAAACTCGTTATTAAGGCCCGCTATAAAATTTTTGACCAGCCCGATAAAAAAACAAAAGTAGCTGCCGATGCAGGTGATGTAATGTACACGCTTACCATTGAATGTAAAGAAGGAAAATTCAGATACATACTTTCAAGTTTCAACTGGCAGCAGGTGTCTGCTTTCCCTGCCGAAAGATGGATGGATACCAAAAACCAATATTACAAAACTGATTGGGCTGGCTATCTTACACAAACCGATGAAATGGCAAAGAAACTAACTGCCGACTTGGAAAAGGCTGTTATTACCGCACCAAAGGTAAAGAAGGATGAGTGGTAGCTTCTGAAAGCATTTTTTTTAATCTTAATTAACCATTACCATTTTTCTATAGCAAGGTAGTTTTTAGTTCCCAAACTTGTTTTTCTTTGCAACCATACTTTTAAATTTATGACACACGCTATTTCATCTACTCATATAGATTTTAAGAAAATTGAATCTGTTGTTTCATCTAATACCAAATTGGTATTGAGTGATGAAGCCATTAAGCGAATAGAAAACTGCCGCACTTACTTAGACAACAAAATGGCTGCCCACCGCAAACCAATTTATGGTATTAATACGGGTTTTGGTTCTTTATATGATAAAAGTATTGACGCAAGCCAACTTGAACAATTGCAGGAGAATTTAGTAATGAGCCATGCTTGCGGCACCGGAAACGAAGTTAGTCACGACATTGTTCGTTTAATGTTGTTTTTAAAAATACAGGGGCTTGCTTACGGTAACAGTGGTGTGCAATTACTTACTGTACAAAGGCTTATTGATTTTTACAATAACGGAATTTATCCTGTAGTTTATGAGCAGGGAAGTTTGGGAGCATCTGGCGACTTGGCTCCGCTTGCGCATTTATGTCTTCCGCTGTTAGGGTATGGCGAAGTTTATTGTGAAAATAAAAAATGCCTACTGCCAATGTGCTTAAAAAATTTAACTGGCAACCAATTAAGTTAAAATCTAAAGAAGGACTGGCATTACTCAACGGCACACAGTTTATGAGCAGCTATTTTGTGTTTTGTTTACTTAAGGCACAAAAATTATCTCAAATTGCAGATTTAATTGGCGCACTGTCCCTTGAGGCTTATGATGGCAGACCCGAACCTTTTCATCATCTCATACAACAAATAAGACCTCACCCAGGACAAATACAAACTGCTTTAAACTTTAGAACCTTGCTTGATGGCAGCCAAATCATCAAACAGGAAAAAAAAACATATACAAGACCCTTACTCATTTCGTTGCATACCTCAGGTGCATGGCGCAAGTAAAGACGCAATCAATTATTGTGCATCGGTTTTATTTAACGAAATAAATTCTGTTACCGATAATCCCACTATTTTTCCGGAAGAAGATTTAATAATTTCTGCCGGAAATTTTCACGGACAACCTTTGGCATTACCTCTTGATTTTATGGCATTGGCTTTAAGTGAGCTTGGCAGTATTTCCGAACGAAGGACATACTTACTTATCAGTGGGCAAAGAGGGCTGCCGCTTTATTTGGTTTCTAACCCGGGGCTAAATTCAGGTATGATGATTCCGCAATATACCGCTGCATCAATTGTAAGCCAGAATAAACAACTGTGTATGCCCGCTTCAGCTGATAGTATTGTTAGCAGCAATGGGCAGGAAGATCACGTAAGTATGGGCGCTAATGCTGCAACTAAACTGCTGCGTGTTGTAAACAATCTGCAAACAATACTCGCTATTGAGTTGTTAAATGCTGCACAGGGCATAGAGTTTCGTAAACCACTTAAATCTTCCATTAAATTAGAAAAGCTGTTTGCTGATTTTCGTAAAGTAGTTCCGCCACTTTCTAACGATCGTATTTTGCATACCGATATTAAACTATCAGAAAAGTTTCTGGAGGAATTAAATATTGAGGAATATTTATAATCATTTTTAAACTATTACATCATTATCATGCAGGAAAATTTTGAAACATCGGTTAAGGCCGGCACACATTTTAATCTCCAAAAAATTTGCGGCAACTGGCATGGCATAACAAAAACATGGTTTGAGCCCGGTCAGTTAAGTGATGAATCTCCAATGCAGGGAACTATTAAAGCAATACTTGGTGGGCGGTTTATTTTGCATGAATACAAAGGTAAATTAGATGATAAGGAGTTTGAAGGTGTGGCAATAATGGGATACAGTTTTGTAGAAGATAAATTTGAATGTGCGTGGGTTGACAGCTTTCACATGGGAACAGGAATAATGTTTTCCCAAGGTGCAAAGGAAGATAAGTTGTTTTCTGTTTTTGGAACTTATGGCGTTAAAGGTTATCTTGAGCGCTGGGGATGGAAGACGGAAATAACTATTGTTAGTGAAAATGAAATTATAATTACTGCGTATAATGTATCACCACAGGGGCAGTCAGACAAAGCAACTGAAACCACCTACAAACGGGTTTAAACCTGTACCAGTTTATAGATTTCAAATTGGATTAATTATCGTGATAAAAGTGTTTTTAAATTTTGTAATTCTTTTAAGTTATCGGGGCTGCTTGCCTGCTGAATTACATATTGTTTCTCACGCTCGGTAAGATGCCAGCTTAAAGATATTTTTTCCTGTTTTGAGTCATCTCAAAATTAATGTAGCTCAGGCTTTCTCCAAAAATAGATTTAAGATTTTCCATGTCGGTGTCGTTACGGTAATCTTGCATCAGCAAAAAATTTCCGGTTATGTTTTTAAATGGCGAAAGAAGTTTTTCTGAAATAGTTTTAATGTCAGAAGTTTCTATGTACTCATTTTTATTGTTGTCTCTTATTTGCACAATCACTACTCCTGATGTGTTTTGTTTAATCCATTGGCTGTAGGTTACAAGAAAACGATAAGAGTTTACAACGCCATAATTATCTCTTATGCCCGCATCCAACACTTCAATAGAAGGGGTACTTGGCAAGGATGCTGATGGCATTATGTAAGGGAATGAGGCATTCATTCGCAATGCTGATGTAAATCTTAAGTTACCGGGGTTGTGCTCAGAGAAAAAAGATTTTAGTTCTATCCCATCAGGCACGGCATTGCTATACTTACTGTTGTACTTGCTTTTAAGAAGATAAGAGCTTGGCAATGGACTTATTATAGCCACCCTGCCATCGTTAATAATTGTAGGGCATACTATAATACGGGGTATTTGTGCTTTTAATTCGGGCAGCATGTACTCGTCAAGCTTTTATCAAAAACATAGCCTGTGTTTTCGTTAAGTTGTTGCTCAAAAGCATAAGCTCTGTCTTTAAGGTAGCTTTGTTCTTGGTAAGTAAAGCGCTGAAAGTTTAAAAGCAAATCGCTAACCGTAAAGCTAAATACTGTTGCGTTTAATAAATCTTTTGAAATATTTTTTAGGTAAATATCTTTATTTATTTGCAAATCTTTTTGAAAGTTGGTTGAGCGCATATACAGTTCGCGGTAGTATGCTGCGCCTATCATTCCGCCCGATGAGCCATTTATTAAATGCACGTGGTCTAAAAATGTTCCGTTTAAGGCGCTGTCTATTACCGTTAATGTTTTTACCGAATAAAGTGCCGACCGCACACCACCACCACTAACGTTGAGTAAAACTAATTTCGGTTTTTTGGTATCAGGTGAATTTTTTGCCCAATTTTCAAGTGTAAGTTTTCCGTTTAAATAATCTTGGCTGTAACGCTCTTGTGTGAGTTTGTTTTCCGAGGTTTTCAAAAGTATAGGGCTCCGGATCGTTTTTGTACTGATAGACCATAGGCTTTGTTTTTTACATTAAAAATTTCAAAGCCTGAAAGAAAATTTATTACAATAAAATACTTACAATAAGTGTGTTTGCCCATGCGCGCAACCAAAATCTGAATACTCCTGCTATCATTATAATAATTGCAAAAGCAACAAAACACTAGCGCTTGCCGGTATCCTAAAAATGGCGTAATCTCTAAAGAGCCCAAGCAAAATAAAAGTGATAAAAATTATCATTTCCAAAACTGCCGCATTAATATGGTTTTGCCTGAAAACACTTTCGAGCATAAACGATTTATAATGCGATGTGCTGCGCACAATTTTTTGTTTAAAAGGAAACACCAAGTAGGTATCAACCCGCCATATTTTTCTGTCGGCTTTGCGCAACTCAGAATCTCTTATGGGTGAAATTTTGCGTACCCGTTTGCTTTCATCTTCTGCCGATGCAACTCCAAAAAGTTTGTAAATATCTTTATTGGTATGCCTGAAATATTTTATCGTCAAAAAAACTACTATGCTTGTTCCACTAATTAAACCCGCTACGCAATACAAAGATTCTAAAAATGATTTTAACTGGTAAAACATTTGAAATCTTATAACGCATATTACATAAACCAAATAAAAGACAGCAGGAATTACAGAGTTGTTAAGCGAATACTTTTCGAATGTTTTATACAATGATGCAAGAAATGGGAATCTAAAACTGTTAAGCATGTAACTGGTAATGTTAAATGCCATATAAAAAATACCAAAGGCGAGTCCAGTTATAAAAAATGAAATAAAACCCACGGTGCCCATATACTCTGCATCTAAAAAAAGATACGGAATGCCAAAACGATTGCCTATAATGCTTGTAACGAAACCAATGAGTAAAAGCCAGTAAATAAGTAAAAGCTGGTTTTTTTTAAGTAGCATTACAGCAAGCTGAGCTGGAAAGCTGTAGAAGATTTTTTGAATAAAGCTATGTGCTCTTTTCATTAATTGTTGCTGCTACTAAATAAAAGGGCAGAGAAAACTAGTGTATTGCAATCCATTATTCTTAAGCATACGATTTTTTCAACAAAAAGTTTTAAATATTTTAGATTAAGAAAAATCATATTTTTTGTGAAATTAAAACTATGTCCATATGAGAAAAGCGCCAAAGGCATTTGGTTTTTAACGAAGTCGATTTAAAAAGTGTGAACAAACTCATTAGGCCAGTGATGTCACCCCTCACTATTTAATTCTTACAGTTGCAACTTGGCGAAAAGTAAACCTTGGTGTAAGGGAGGATGTCATGAATGTGTCTTTGCTGCTCATCAGAAAAAAGGATGCCCCGCAACTCAAGTACTTTTAGACTGCTGCAAAAACGAATGTCATCGGCAATTACACTTATTTCATTATCCCACAACTCTAAATCCTCCAAATTAAAAAGTTTACCTATTTCGGGTGGTATTGTTTCTATAAGGTTACGGTTTAAGATTAAGTACTTTAAATTTTTTAATTCTCCTATTTGAGGAGGAATTGCTTTAAGTTTATTATTTTCTAAAGAAAGTGATTGAAGGAGTTTAAGATTGGCGATAGCCTCAGGAATTGAACTTATTTTATTTTTATTAGCCTTCAGTTCTCTTAAATTTTTTAGTTGAAAAACCTGGGCAGGAATTTCAGTAAGTTTTTGTTTGCTTAAATCAAGTCTGAAAACAGAATCGGAGTTTTGTAATGCTTCGCTAATCGAGGTGAATACTTTTTGATTTTTTAAAGAATCATCATCCCACAACTCCTGTGCACTGCAAAAGGAAAATGGGAAGAGAAAAAAAGCAAACGATAAAAATTAATCTATTCATTAAAACAAAACTAAGTAATCACTCTAACGACAAAATGAATAAATTAGTTTTTATTAACGTACTCAGGCTAAAAAGTAAACTTACTTTTTACGCCCATTGGTGCTTATCTGGTACATGTAACCAAATATAAAACTACCGTTAAAGCGAGTAATAACACCCTTTCCCAGATTTGAAACAAAATCATTTGTAAGTTGTATCATTCCTTGATTGCCTTCTAGTTCAAAAAATACTTTGTGTTTGCGTTTAATGTTGTGCTGGTAGCCAATTTTTCCAATTAATGAAAGCTGGAATATGCGGAAAGAATGCGTAGAGTCAAAGACTTTGTTTTTACGCGCTGAACTTATTTTGGCAACCTGCGAAACGAAAATTCTGGCGCTGCTCCAATACCAATGTACGGACCATTAGCATCGCCCGATTTAAAAATAATTGGTAATGAAAGATAAATATCGCTTGACCAACCTTTGTATTCATATGATGTTGGGTCAACGTTAGGGATAAAATAATTATCGCTTTTGTACGATCGGTAAATAATATTCACTCCCCCGCAAATATTGAGGTTCTCATTTTTGTTTTGCTCAAATATAATTCCGAAAGTGGGGGCATAACCGGTTCTAAAAACCTGGTTGTAAATTGCATCTTGTGTGGGAACACTGTATCCGTAACCCACTCTTGCACCGCCATAAAAAGCTTCGTTTTGTGCGATGCAATTAAGTGCAAAAAATAAAAAAAATAAGAGCGGAGTTCCTGTTTTAAACTTCACAAGTGAAATAGATTGGCAATTTTATAAAAGGAGTTCCGTAAAAAGATGTCTTCCTGAAAAAATTTTTACAAATGAATAACCTCACCATAGGCAGCAGCAGCAGCTTCCATAACTGCTTCGCTCATGGTTGGGTGCAGATGTACAGTTTTAATTATTTCGTGCCCTGTGCTTTCCAGCTTGCGTGCTGCAACTACTTCGGCTATCATTTCTGTAACGTTAGCGCCAATCATGTGTGCGCCCAATATCTCGCCATACTTCGCATCAAAAATTAGTTTAACAAATCCTTCAGATGCACCATTGGCTTTTGCTTTGCCCGAGGCTGAGAAGGGAAACTTACCTACCTTAATTTCATGGCCAGCCTCTTTTGCTTGTTTCTCTGTATAGCCAACTGAGGCAATTTCGGGTGAGCAGTAAGTGCAGCCGGGTATGTTATTATAGTTGATAGGTTCAGGATGATGACCTGCAATTTTTTCCACACAAGTAATTCCCTCAGCTGATGCAACGTGCGCCAATGCTTGTCCTTTTACAATATCTCCAATTGCGTATATACCCGGAATGTTGGTTGCATAATAATCGTTAACCAAAACCTTTCCTTTATCTGTAATTACACCAGCAGTTTCAAGCCCAAGGTTTTCAACATTAGCAGCTATACCCACTGCGCTTAAAACAACGTCACAATCTGTAAACTCTTCGCCTTTTTTTGTTTTTATTTTCACCTTGCATCCGTTATTGTTTGTATCAACACTTTCTACAGAGCTTTCTGTCATTACCGTTATTCCAATTTTTTTGAAAGAACGTTCTAATTGTTTGCTCACTTCCTCGTCTTCAACCGGAACTATATTGGGCATAAACTCAACCAACGTAACCTTTGTGCCCATTGCATTATAAAAATAAGCAAACTCGCTACCTATAGCCCCACTGCCAACCACTACCATACTTTTTGGTTGGTTGCCTAAAGACATTGCTTCGCGGTAGCCTATAATCTTTTTACCATCTTGTTTTAGGTTTGGTAACTCGCGTGAGCGTGCTCCTGTTGCAAGAATAATGTGTGGTGCTTCCTGTATTGTTTTGCTTCCGTCAGCAGCAGTAATTTCTATTTTTTTTCCGCCAAGCAATTTTGCATGACCGTTAATAACGTCAATCTTATTTTTTTTCATCAGGAACTGAACTCCTTTGCTCATTCCATCGGCAACACCACGGCTGCGCGCAATAACTTTGCTAAAATCGGGCGAGCCTCCGCTAACAGTAATTCCGTAGTCATCGGCATGTTGTAAGTACTCAAAAACCGATGCACTTTTTAATAATGCTTTGGTAGGAATACATCCCCAGTTCAAACATATACCACCCAGATTTTCGCGCTCAACAATTGCAGTTTTCATTCCTAATTGCGATGCTCGTATTGCAGCTACATATCCTCCTGGACCGCTTCCTATTACAATTAAATCGTATGCCATATTTTTTTAAAAATTTGAGTGGCGAAGATAATTAGAAAGTTGACTTTTAAGAGCCTCTGTAAATAAGTTAGTTTAGCAGCAAATTGAACAGATATGATTTATGAGTTTAATGGTTTTATGCCTGTTATTGACCCCACTGCTTTTATACATCCACAAGCTTGTGTAACCGGTGATGTTATTATTGGCAAAAACGTTTATATAGGACCTGGTGCTGCCATACGCGGGGATTGGGGACAAATTATTATTAATGATAATTGCAACGTGCAGGAAAATTGTACTATTCACATGTTTCCGGGAGTTACGGTGGTGTTACACGAGCAGGCTCATATTGGTCATGGAGCAATAATACACGGTGCCACCATTGGCAAAAATTGTTTAGTGGGAATGAATGCAGTGTTAATGGATAACGTGGTAGTGGGTGAAGGGTGTATTATAGGAGCGCTTGCATTTTTACCTAATGATATGGTTATACCTTCGCGTAAAATAGTAGTGGGCAACCCCGCAAAAGTTGTAAAAGATGTAAGTGATGACATGCTTGAATGGAAAACAAAAGGCACAAACATTTATGAGCAATTGCCTAACGAATTACGCAATACGCTTAAAGAATGCAAACCACTTTTAAAAATTGAGGAAGGAAGAAAAAAACATGAGAGTTTCTATAAAACCCACAAAAAAAGATAGCTATTATTTTTTCTTTTTACCAAACAAACCTTTTTTGGATTTTTTATCGTTGTCCTCGTCATAATATCCATAACCGTACCCATACCCATACCCATACCCATACCCATACCCATACCCGTACCCATAGCCATACCCGTAACCGTAGCCATATCCGCCACCTCCGGCTTGCACAGCATTTAAAATTATGCTAAGGTTTTTAATTTTTCCTGCTCGTATAAAGAATTCACATACTCCAAATGATGCTTTCGTGTTACATTTTGTCTTACCACATATACGGTGGCTGCGGCATATTCTGTTAACAACATACCATCTGTAACCAATCCTATTGGAGGCGAGTCCATAATCACATGGTCATATTTTTCACTTAGGGTGTTTACCAATTCGCGCATCTTATCGCTCATTAAAAGCTCGGCAGGGTTTGGCGGTTTTTGGTCCGGCAACTATCACATCTAAGTTTGGCAATACGCCCGATGGTTGCGTAATCTGTTCTAAATTAGCTGCACCAATTAAATAATTACTTACCCCTATTTCGTTAGATAGCTTAAACTCGTTTACAATTTTTGGTTTACGCAAATCACATCCTATAAGCACTGTCTTTTTTCCGCTTAGCGCATAAATAAGAGCAAGATTCATAGAACAAAACGATTTACCTTCAGAAGAAATACTTGAAGTAATAAGTATAATATTCTTCTTCTTATCAGGACTGAAATACTGAAGGTTTGTTCTTATTGATCTGAATGCTTCCGAAATCATTGAGCCTGGCTTATGAGACACAATAAGTGGCGATTCGTATTTATTAACTCCAATCATTCCTAACAACGGAATAGAGGTTTGTCTTTCTAACTCTCCTTTATCCCTTATGCTGTCGTTAAGGGCATCTTTCAGGTAAACAAAACCCGCAGGAATTAATAGCCCAAGTAATAATGATATGGCATAAGTCTGCGCTTTTACAGGTCTTACGGGTTTAATAATTGTGCGTGCATAATCAACCACCCTGTTATCTGATATGGTCGATGCCATTAATATGGCAGTTTCTGCGCGTTTGGTTAAAAGGTAAGTATATAAGCCTTCTCTTATGCTTTTCTCTCTGGTAATTTCCACTATCTCTCTTTCAGCACCGGGTATATCTTTAAGGCGACCCTGTATCCTGTTTAACTGAATCTGAGCTTCATTGCGTGAGGCTGTTAATCCATCTCTAATACTTTTTACATTCTCCAGCAAATCGCGTCTTGTATTTTCAATTTGAATAGTAAGTGTAACGAGAATTGGGTTTTCAGGGCCTACTAATTTTGATTGTCTCTCGCGCTGGTTCATTAAATCATTTAACTGATTTACAAGTCTTATAAGTAATGCATCATCAATGCCAATAGAAGCCGGATTCAGTTGCTTTATATTTTTATTTTCCCTTAAATATCTTTCGAGGTATCCGAGGAAACTCAATTTCAAGTCAATTTCCGAAATTCTTATGTCATATGTTTTTGCACTTTCTAAAAAAGTTGCCGATTCTGTCGATAAGTCAGTAATTCCTCTGGTGGTTTTAATACCCTTTAACGAGTCTTCTGATTTTGATAAGTCTTTGGTTACACCTGCAAGTTGCTCATCAATAAATTTTAAAGTGTTTTTGGTTATTTCATTTTTCAACTCAATTCCGTAATTGAGATAAACCTCAATAAGTTTATTCAAAAAGTCAACACCTTTTTGAGGCACTGGGTCTTCGATAGAAAGTTGGAGTATGGTGGATTTTTTATTAGTATAATCAACGTTAAGTAAAGCCAAATACTTATCCACAATGGCTTCGTGGCGGTTTAGCAATACTTTATAGTTTTTCTTTTCGTAGCCGGTAGAGTTGAACAATGCATCATCAAATGTTTCTGTTTTTTCAATTTTGAAAATGCCAAGCTCATTATTGTTTACCTGCCCAAACTTTGTTTTTACTACTGAACTTTTTTGGCTGTCTTTTATTTCGTACGATATTTCAATATCCGAAGAGTTTAAAACCTGCAAAGAAATGGGAGTGCCATAAGCGCCATAGCGTAAGGTATCATACACAAACCTTATAGGAGTTAAATTATAAAGCTCAGATATTTTTATGTCTCCTACCAAATAGTAGCTTACATCAAAATTAAGATTTTGTATTGTTCTCGAAATAATGTTTCGGGATTTTAAAATTCCCATTTCATTTTCAATACCACCCTGGTTATCTAATGCGCCTATTTGCTGAAGAAAATCCTGCGTAGTAGGGTTTTGCTTATCATCTTTAATTAAAAGTGTGGTAGATGTTTTGTAAACAGGCGTGGTGTACCAGTTATAGTAGTAAGCAAGACCCAAACAAAAAAATATGGTAATAACATACAAATACCAGTAGCTGAGTATATACTTAAAGAAAAACATTTTAAAGTCAAAGCCTTTTTCTTCAAGCTGTACGTTCTCAATTTGATTATTAGTCATGATATGTAAATGGTTTGTAAGCTTAACGGGTAGCTGTATTATAAATAACTGCAACCAGTGTTAGCGTGCTTATTACTATAGGGGCAATTCTAAAAAAGGCATCAGCCTGCGCTGCACGTCCTTTATTGGGTTCTACATACACCACATCATTTGGGTGTAGGTAATAATATGGCGATGAAAACACATCTTTGTTTCTGATGTCTAACCTCATAAATGTTTTTATCACCCTCTTCTCTCACAATTAAAATATTATCCCGTTTCCCAAATGGCGTTAAATCTCCTGCAAGACCTAATGCTCCGGGCAACGTAATTTTTTCGTTAGGCACCTGGTAAACTCCTGGTCTTATAACCTCTCCCAGTATAGTTACCCTGTAGTTTTCAAAATAAAGACGTACTGATGGGCTTTGCAAAAACTTTTCAAGCTTTGTTTTAATTAAGTCTGTTGCCTGGCTGGTGGTTAGCCCGCCTAATTTTATTTTGCCTATCAGCGGCATTTCTATGTTTCCGTTTACATCAACCAAATAACCCACGGCACTTGCTAGGCCAGTAGCATCTTCGCCACCTTTTACAGCCATAGTGTTAAAAAACTACTTGCTTCAGGACTTAAACTGGCAACAAAAATGGATAGAATATCTTTTGGACCTATAACCGGTTCAAATTTTTGAACTGCAATATCTGTCTGCACCGGTTTGGGTGGGTACTCGTCATTACCATCCTGGAAATATGCCATTTGCTTACGGCTTAAACAAGAACTGAACAAAACCGTTATTACAGAAAGAACAAAAAATACTTTGCGCATGTAGTGGGTTTAAAATGGCGGGCAAAAATAAAAATTTATGCTTACGATTTTTACCTTTAGTTAAAGAGGGTCGTTGACCGTATTAAACAACCAGAAACAAACTTTTATGCAATTGTTTTAAAAAGTAAATTTGCACACCAAAATATGAGCAACGTAACAGATATTAAAAAGCTCGAAGATGCCTTTGAAGCAAAAATTGCAGCAGGCATAACCATCGAGCCCAAGGATTGGATGCCTGAGAAATACCGCAAGCAACTTATAAGGATGATGAGCCAGCATGCACATTCCGAAGTAGTGGGTATGTTGCCCGAAGGTAATTGGATAACGCGCGCGCCAAGCCTTTCTCGCAAGGTTTGTTTGCTTGCCAAAGTGCAGGATGAGGCTGGGCATGGGCTCTATATTTACAGCGCTACCGAAACTTTGGGTGCCGATAGGGTAGAACTGCTCAATCAGTTTTTAAACGGCTCCGCTAAATACTCAAGCATATTTAATTACCCTACACTTAACTGGGCAGATATGGGTGCTATTGTCTGGTTGGTTGATGGAGCAGCTATAGTTAACCAAACCGCTTTGGCAAAATGCTCCTACGGGCCTATGCACGCGCAATGTTGCGTATTTGTAAAGAAGAAAACTTTCATCACAAACAAGGCTACCAGATTTTAGCTAATATGATGAACGGAAGTGATGCACAAAAGAAAATGGCGCAGGATGCTGTTAACCGTTTTTGGTGGCGTCCTTAATGATGTTCAGGTAAGCGATACCAACTCACCAAACAGTGCCGACTTAATGAGATGGAAAGTAAAACTATATTCTAATGATGATTTAAGGCAGCGCTTTATAGACAGAACTGTTCCACAGGCAGAAGCAATTGGCATAAAATTACCCGATGAAAAATTAAACTATAATACCCAGAAACGTTCTTACGATTGGGGAGAAATTAATTGGGATGAATTTAATGCAGTAATATCCGGCAATGGTCCCTGCAATCAACAGCGCATGAAACAAAGAAAAGATGCACACCAAAACGGGCAATGGGTGCGCGAAGCTGCTCAGGCTTATGCCTCCAAAAAAAGTAAACTGCAAGCCGCCTGATTCCTCAACTTATAATTCATAACTCGTAATTTATAATTTCAAAAATGACCGACACTCAGTGGGATTTGTGGGAAGTATTTACTCAAAAAAACCCGGTGCTCCTTTTGAACATGCTGGCAGTGTAAGAGCATCAGATAAAGAAATTGCATTGCAAAATGCGCGCGATGTCTATAGCCGCAGAAACGAGGCTACATGCCTTTGGGTTGTTAAAAGCGATCAGATAGTTTCATCAAGCCCTGAAGATTTAGGCTCCTTTTTTGAACCTGCCAACGATAAAGTTTACCGCCATCCCAATTTTTATAAAACGCCAGAAGGCATCAAACAAATTTAATTTTTTGCAACAGCTATAATGGAAGCGGAACTTATTGAATACTGTACGCGCCTTGCCGATACATCCTTAATTGTCGGACAGCGCCTTACTGAATGGTGCGGGCATGGTCCTATCTTGGAAGAAGATATTGCACTATCAAACATTGCCTTAGATTTAATTGGTCAGTCAAGATTAGTGTATGCCCACGTGTCTGAATTAAAAAACGATGGCACATCAGAAGATGACATTGCTTTTGGACGCGATGCTAATGAGTTTAAAAATTTTCTGCTTGCTGAACAAACCAATGGCGATTTCGGAAAAACAATTTTACGCCAGTACTTAATCAGCGTTTACCAGTATCATCAATATACATTACTGCAACAAAGCACTAACCAATTCCTTTCAGCCTTTGCTGCCAAATCACTAAAAGAAGTTACCTATCATGTAAGGCACTCGGGCGAGTGGGTGTTGCGTCTTGGCGATGGTACTGATGAAAGCCATTTAAGAATGCAAACCGCATTAAACGAACTTTGGCTTTTTACCGATGATCTTTTTGATGCTGACCAACTGGAAACAACCCTTGCCGATAAAAACATTGCCGCCAATATTGCCCAAATAAAAGACCTCTGGACTAAACAAGTTACACAACTTCTTACAGAAGCAACGCTAACCATACCCGTAGCGCACAACTTTTTACGAAAAGGAAGCCGCAAAGGAATACATACCGAACAGTTAGGCTACATACTTGCTGAAATGCAGTTTTTGTATAGGGCCTACCCAGGGGCTAAGTGGTAAACTTATCAACAGCCTGTCTGCTGGATTCTTTTTCCTTTACTTTAGTTGCTCTAAAACCTCAAGCCATGAATAAAACATCTAAGTTCCTTCTTCTTATTTTAGTTACAGGCAAATTTGCCTTTGCACAAAACCCTGTTCCCAACCCAGGCTTTGAAAACTGGGCTGGAGGTAACCCTGTTAGTTGGAGCACTAATAATGTAGCAACCGTTTACCTACCCATTACACAAACCTCTGTAGCGCACAGTGGTGCATTAGCTGCACAAGGAGATGTAGTGCAGGTATCTACTGTAACTTTAGCCCCTTTTTTGTCAAGTACTGATATTACCGGGCAGGGGTTTCCTGTTACACAACTGTACACTAATTTCAGCTTCTATTACAAATTTACGCAGGTAGGTACCGTTGCTTTTGTTCCTTCTGCTGCAATTTTTCAATCAAATGGTGCTTTAATAAGTGCAGCAAGTCAAAACATTAATACTCCTTCATCTTCATTTACATTAGTTAATTTACCCTTTTACACCTTTGGTATTAACCCTGCAAAATGTCAAATAGCTTTTACAATAAATGATACAATTGGCAATCCTATTGCATTAGGCAACTCTTTTGTGGTTGATGATGTAGTTCTTTCCAATGGAGTAGGAGTGGAGGAAACATTAAACCAGATATCCATTAGTAAAGTACTTCCAAATCCGGTAAACCAATCGGCATTTATATATTATTCGTTGCCCGAAAAGGCTGATGTAAAATTTGATATTGTAAATGTTACAGGGCAAACCGTTCATCAAATTGTTTTAAATAATGAAATACCCGGTAGTCATAAAATAGACTTTAATGCATCGCAACTGCCTGCTGGTTTTTATAATTTAATAATGAATGTGGGCTACAGCATCGTAAATTTCCCATTTGCTGTTAGTCACTAACTATCTGGTGCATCCTGGTTTATTTTTTCTGTATTAATATTAGTTTCTTTTGCAAGAGGGGCATTAATTGCTGAGGTTATGAATTTTCTGTAAATCGTGTCAGAGATCTTTGCAAACAGGTCAGACTCTTTTGCAATTGAGTCAGACCCTTGTTTGATAAAATTGATTTTATAATTGGGGTTTGTTTTAAGCTCAAATTTTTCATTTCATCCTTAATTTAGCCTGCATAATTTAAGATGTTATATTTTCGTTACGCATTATTAATAGCAGCATGAAAAAAATCCTTTGCATATTACTCCTCTCTTTTATTGGCTTTAAAAGTTTTTCAGCCCAAATTTTAATTCCTATGGACGAGGTTCAAAAAAATCACCTCAAAGCTTATGGCATAGCCTACTGGGTTTTGCAAAAAGGAGTGGAAGTAAATTGGCTGCTCAACTACCGTGGCGGAAGCTTTATGTTTTTGCAAAACCCGGTGTTTGAAGCCGAGTTAAACATAAGAGGAGTTTCTTTTAACGTAATAAGCGAAGGGCAGGCTAACCAGATAGTAACCGAAATTTTAGACCCGCAGGCAAACATGGATGTAATGAAGTTAGAAAAACCGCCCAAAATGTGTGTGTATTCGCCCAAAGACAAACGCCCCTGGGACGATGCCGTAACCCTTGCACTTACCTATGCCGAAATTCCTTACGAAATTATTTATGACGAAGAGATAATTACCGGAAAGCTATCTTTATACGATTGGCTTCACCTCCATCACGAAGATTTTAGCGGGCAGTACGGAAAATTTTATGCCGCATACCGCAGCGCCACATGGTACCAGGAGCAACAGCGAAGCATGGAGGCAATGGCAACCAAACTTGGTTACAAAAAAGTTTCGCAACTAAAGTTAGGTGTTGCCAAAAGCATAAAAGAAGTTGTTAGCGGTGGCGGATTTTTATTTACCATGTGCAGCGGAACCGACACGTACGATATTTCCCTCTCTGCCGAAGGATTAGATGTTTGCGAACACATGTATGATGGCGATGGCAGCACACCGGGCTACAACAGCAAATTAGATTACTCACGCTGTTTTGCATTCGAAAATTTCACACTCAGCACCAACCCTATGGAGTATCGTTTTTCTAATATTGATGTTACTACCACACGCAGGGTAAACAAAGATGAGGATGTGTTTACGCTCTTTGATTTCAGTGCCAAGTGGGATCCTGTTCCCACCATGCTTTGCCAAAATCATGTGCAGGTTATAAAAGCATTTATGGGGCAAACCACTGCCTTCAATAAAAATTTATTAAGCCCGAAATTTTAATAATGGGTGAGAACAAAGCTGCAGGCGAAGCCAAATACATACACGGAGATTTTGGTAAAGGCACCTGGACTTTTTATGGCGGACACGATCCCGAAGACTACCAGCACATGGTTGGCGACCCACCTACAGATTTAAACCTACACCCAAACAGCCCGGGATACCGCTTAATTTTAAACAACGTATTATTTCCGGCAGCAAAAAAGAAAAAGCAAAAAACTTAGTGTCATTAAATAGTGGCTTTTTAATTTCCACCACAATTCTTTTCGCAGTTTTAAAAGCTATCGGCTACCAAAATAAATTACTTGTGTTTGCAAATAAAATATTTATACATTTGGCGGAACAAAGATTGAGGAGCTTTTTTTCAAACTGGTTTATCTGATTTAATTTTTACATCGTTTTTTTATTGCTGATACACATCTGATTTTTTCCAATATACTATGAGAGTTAAAATTTCATTCATGCGCGATAATACATCGGCTAATGCATTACCATTGCATCACCAAAGATTATTGTTTGATGGTTTGGCAAATTCTATTGCCGATGTAGAAGGCAACCGTACCGATCTTATCTTTTCATCACTAAAAGGAACATCACGTATCCAAAACGGGTTTATGAAATTCCTTTCGTCTAAAGTAACGCTGGTAGTTTCAAGCCACAACGAAGAGTTTTTAAAAGCGCTTATTGCCCGTGTTTTTGAAAAGTCGTTTTTACCAGTGGGCAAAATGAACATACTTCCCAAAGCACAGGAAGTAATTCCTGATCCCGAATTTCAAACCAAAATGCGCTACCTCTGCATTTCTCCGCTTATATTGTTTGATCCGGCAAAAGATGTAGCCCGCGCTGGCGAATCATTAGACCCATCATCGCACGAGTTTAGCGATGTGCTTTACAATCAAACTATGGATAGCATGGAAAAGGCAGGATTTAACGCGTTTGATGTCCAACCCGATCAGGATTACATTGCCAAAATTCAAAACAGCAACAAAAAGTTTGCGCGCGTTTATCGCAATAGTCACGACCAGAATATGATGGGTTACCTTATTCCGTTTAGCATGCACGCACATGCCGATGTACATAAATTTATATGGCAGCGCGGTTTGGGTGTTCTTAACCACGAAGGTTATGGAATGATAGACACTGTTAAGTAAATTTTTTTTAAAGGATTTTCAATAAATCCTTAATAGAAGTTTGCAGCCTGTTTCATCAGGCAATAAGCGTAAAACTAAACCGCACTCCTCATGCAAATAATTAAAAAAGTATTTAAGTTTTTGTGGAGGTTTTTAATCGGGTTCTTTACCACACCATTGTTAGCTAAGTTCGTTCGCAATAAATTTTTATTGTGGTCAATTAGGCTTTGCCTGTATGTTGGATATTACTTCATAGCGCTTCAGTTAAACTTATTCTGGCTCTTTGGTTATTTACCCGAACTTGCTGAGGTTCGGAATCCGCAAGTTGCCATTGCTACCGAGTTTTATTCAAAAGACAGTGTACTGCTCGGAAAGTTTTATAACGAAAACCGCACGCCTGTTACCTACGATAAAATTTCTCCCTTTGCTGTTAACGCATTAATTGCTACAGAAGATGTAAGGTTTTATCAACACAACGGTATGGATTTTCAATCCTTGTTCGGCAGTGTGGCATCTACAGCCACAGGCGATGGAAGAGGAGGAAGCACCATTACACAACAGTTGGTAAAAAACATTTACAACACGCGCAAAAAAGTAAACATGGGTTTGTTGCAATACATTCCTTATGTACGCACAGTTGTTGCAAAAACAAAAGAATGGCTTACGGCATTTAAACTCGAATCGTTTTACAGCAAAAACGAAATCCTCGAAATGTATTTTAACACTGTTGATTTTGGCAACAACTCTTTTGGGATAAAAGTGGCAAGTCAAAATTATTTCTCAAAGCAACCCGCTGATTTAAAATTAGAAGAAGCGGCCACACTTGTTGGCTTGCTTAAAGCAACTACATCCTACAACCCTGTACGCAGTAAAAAGCGGGCTAAAGAAAGACGCAATGTAGTGTTAGGTCAAATGCTAAAGTATAATTACATACAGCAAAACGTTTATGATAGTGTTACACAATTGCCAATAGCATTAAATCTTCGTAAACGTATGAGCAGTGATAACGACTCCTATATACGTCAGTTTGTAGAAAGAAGCATTAAGGGCTGGTTACAAAATCATGGTTACAACCTTTACGAAGACGGGTTAAAAATATACACCACCATTAACTCCGTTTGCAGAAACATGCCGAAAATGCCATGCGCTCCCATCTAAAAAAACTGCAAAAAAGTTTTTACGAACACTGGCGCGGAAAAAATCCGTGGCGCGATGATACAGGTGTGGAAATCCCCAACTTTTTAGAAGACCAGATTCAAAAAATTCCTCTCTACGAAGAATTAAAACTTGTGTTCAATAACAACATAGACTCTGTAAATATTGAACTCAGAAGAAAAAAGCCTATGAAAATATTTTCGTGGGAAGGATATAAGGACACGCTAATGAGTTCAATGGATTCGTTAAGCTATTATGCAAAGTTGCTTAACGTGGGTCTAATGAGCATTGATCCTTTTAAGGGCGAAATTCGCGCCTACGTTGGCGGCATTGATTATAATTTTTTCAAATTCGATCATGTTACACAAAGCAGGAGGCAGGCAGGCTCTACCTTTAAGCCATTTGCGTACCTGGCCGCCATTGCCGATTCGTTTACTCCGTGTGATAAGTTTGTTGACAAGCCAGTACAGATAAAATACGAAGGCGGGCAAGTTTGGGAACCAAAAAATAGCGATAACAAGTTCTCCTATCGCACCAAAACTTTGCGCAGGGCTTTGGCACAGTCTTGCAACTCCATCACCGCACAAATTACCGACAGCATTGGTTGGGGCAAAGTAATTGAGTATGCTTACAAAGCCGGCATCATTTCAAAACTTGATTCCGTTCCATCTATTTGTCTTGGATCAAGTGATGTTAGTGTTTACGAAATGACCAAGGCTTACTCCACATTTCTTAATAAAGGTAAAAGAAGCGATCCTATAATTGTTACAAAAATCTACAATTCCGATGGCGAACAAATTGGCGATTTTAAGAGCTTTACAGAACAGGTTATTGACGAAGAAACTGCATGGCTTATGTGTTACATGTTGTTGGGGGCATTACAAGAACCCGGAGGCACCTCCCAAGCACTTTGGGGCTATGATATTTTTCCAAAGAACAACGAAATTGCAGGTAAAACCGGCACAACATCTAACTACAGTGATGCATGGTACATGGGTATGACCCGCGATTTGGTTACCGGTGTTTGGGTAGGTGCTGATTATCGTTCTGTACATTTCAGAAGCGGCAGCGGGCAGGGTTCAAGAGCCGCGTTGCCTGTGTTTGCTAAAATGATTGAAGCCGCTTACAAAGATCCGTTAACTGAATTGGTGCCGGGTCCGTTTCCCAAACCCTGGACAAAAATTAAAAGAACGTACATCTGCCCCGTTACGCCTGACAGCACAGAGTTTGATTATCTTTTCTCAGATTCGCTTTACATAGAAACCCCTTTCGATTCTGTGTTTGTGTCTGATGACACTACCCAAAAGGAAATTCAGGAAATTTTTGATTAAAGAAAAGGTGAGAACCAATAATTCTTAGCGCATAAAAGTTTAGTCAAGAACATGCTTTTAGTTCCCGTGAAGTACTTTAACTATCTCGGTTGCCACAACCCCGTCATCAACTTTCTCAAAAGCATGTTGCGTATTTTCTAATACGCTATAACTGCTGTGTTCAATTAATGATTGAACATGTAAAGTTTCTTCTTTTGTAACCATAGTATCCTTATCACCAATAGAAAAATGTACGCGCGCTTTTATTCTTTTAAAATCATCATCAACTAAATGATATTTGCCGAGCTGTAAAAATGAGTTCAGCCGTTTGCGTTACGGTTTTTTTCCAGTAATCACCATGTCTTTCTTTTAATAGTAACGCATAAGCCGGAATTTTTTTCTTCCATTTTATTTGCATTAAGCATTCTATTTTCTTTGGCAGATGTTTCCTCATTCCAGTTTAGTTTAGTTGCAAGTGTAAAAACAAATTGCACAAGGTGGGGCTTAAATCTTGCTAACCACAATGCTACGTAGCCTCCCATGCTGTACCCAAAAATATTTGCAGCGCCAATATTATTTGCCAAAATAAATTCTTCAAGTTCATCGGCAAAGAGTTGTATGGAGAAATTTTTGTCAGTAAAATCTTTTTCGCATGCCCGCTAAAGTTGAAAGAGAAAATTTTAAAATCCTTTTCAAGAAGTTTTATTAAGCCATTAAACATAGATGCATCGCCCAAAGCACCGTGCAGTAGTATGAGTTTTTGTTTCATAATTAATGACGATAAAAGTAGGTATTGGTTTTTTGTTTAAAGCAAACTTAATAGTGAAGTAGCTCAAAAAAAGGATTGTTTCCTTAACAACTCCCTGTTTAAAAGACATTGAGTTTATATGTAATGTAAATGGAGATTCGTTTTAAATTTGTTATGTTCAAATTACATTGGATCTATAAAGATCAGTACTATAAAGTTACCTAAAATTAAAACTATGTATATAAAGTTATTATCCTTAAGTGCAGCATTTATGTTAATGAATGTTGCCAATGCACAAACAACTCTTACACTTCAACCAGATGCAACGGCTGGTAAAGATGCCGAAGTTTTTAGCTGCGTACCTTGTGGTTATCAAAACAGCAATTATGGTGGCAAGCAAGATTTTGATGCTATAGGCTGGACCAATGGTGGTAGTTCATCAAACGTGCGCTCGCTTATTCAATTTGATTTAGGCAGTATACCCACAAATGCTGTAATTACAGATGCAAGATTAAGTCTCTACCATAATACCTCAAGCCCGGAAGGCAGGCACTTTAATACTTTTTTACTCCTAACACAAGTTATTTACGAAGGGTAACATCTGCATGGAGTGAATATGGCGTTACTCGAACAATCAGCCAACGGTTACCACCATCGGACAAATTTCACTTGGAGCAACTACATCATCAACACAAAATTTTACGAATATTAATGTAAAAACATTTGTTCAGTATTGGGTAAGTAATCCATCTCAAAATTTTGGCATGCAATTTCGTGTGCAAACAGAAGCCAAGTTCCGTAAAATTATTTTTGCATCCAGCGATCACCCTACGGCATCGCTTAGACCTAAGTTAGTCGTAACCTATACTGTGCCTCCTGCCATTCAGTCTAATGATGAGGACAATTTGCAAAGACCATTAACATCAGCCCAAAATTATTCTTTTACGCTTGCAAATCGTTTTTCAATAAACGAAGTATATGTAGAAGTAAACGCATTTAAAAATGCCAATGCACTGCTTGCTATTTATGATATGAGTGGTAAGGAAATAAAACAACAAAAACTGAGATTAACTGAAGGAAAAATATCGCAATAGTTCAAACCAACGACTGGAATATGGGCCTGTACGTAGCTATCCTTAAAACAGATGAAGCATTTTTTACAGAAAAGTTTTTTGTTGAATAACAGGAAAAACGAAACACCCAACATAAAACATTTTCCGGAACATAGGAACCTCCTTTCCCTTTAATACCTTTACAGCCTTAATAAAACACTATGCAATACATTATACCCAAGGAAGATTACATACACGGAGGCACCCAAAAGATTTTTATGAGAAGAATGAAGTTGAAGAAGTAAATTGTCTTTTTGTGGAAGCAACAATCGCGATCTTGTATATACTGAACGCGGCAATTTAGGAACGTGTGTTTGAAACAATGCGGGCTTGTTTACACAAGCCCACGCCCAAAAGATACTGAACAAAATTATTTTGGACAGGCAGATGTTTTTTACAGCGAAGCACGATTGGTTTTTAAAGGAAAAAAGGATCACCACCGCGATAAGAATTATATTTTTGAGTTAGAAGAAGTAAAAAAGTTTAAGCCTAATAGCAAGTTATTGGATGTAGGTAGTAATGCAGGTTTTTTTCTTCGTAAGGCAGTGGCATTAGGTTTTGATGCAGAAGGTGTAGAGCCATCGCCATCGCTTGCTGAAATTTCGCGCAAAGAATTTAATTTGAAAGTAACAAACAGTTTTTTTGAAGAAGCACAATTTCATGATAAGCATTTTGATGTAGTTACATTAATTGATGTATTTGAGCACGTAACACAACCTCAAAATATTTTAAATGAAGCCAAGCGTGTTTTAAAAGATGACGGGCTTGTTTGTATTAAGGTGCCCAATGCCGAGTACAATTTATTAAAACTAAAAATGGCAAAAGTTGCAGGCAGGCTTGCGCAACATGATATTTTCAACTCTTTTGAACACGTTGTACATTACACACCAGCAACAATGAAAAAAATGGCAGAGTCTTGCGGATTTAAAATAAAAAAACTTGTATTGCCATTGCCAATTGATATTCCAATATGGCATTTGTATGTAGGACATTACTATGCATACCCAACTCCTTTTGCACTGGACTGGAAACGCATCATTGGTAGAAGAGTATTTTTAGCTGCCGGAAAAGTTCAAAAGTTTTTAGGAATGAAAATTACGGCATCTCCCGACTTAATGTTTTTGTTAGAGAAGAAATAGCCTTAAACAATTAAAACCGGCACATTTGTTTTATGACGTACAGAATCCACTGTGGTTCCAAATATCATATCCTTAAATGTTTTGTGTCCGTGAGCACCCATCACCAGTAAATCTGCCTGGTATGCATTTACAATTGTTGGAATTGCATGTTTAGGATCTCCATATCCAATCATTCTTTCAAAAGAGTATCCCATTTCATTTAACTGCTCCTCATACCGCTTTAAGTTTTCATTATCGCTTGTAGATTCAAAGTCGCGTACATCCTTACCAAAAACAAAAGCACCTGCCGATTCCACCACGTGTATTAAAAGATAACGCGCTTTAGTTCCACCAAGCATTATTGCATGGTTAATTGTTTTTTGATCGGATCCAGAAAAATCCACGGCTATGGCAACTTTATTATATGAGGTAATTGCTTCAGGCACAAACTCCACCTTACTACCATGTAGTAGGGTGTCTGATGTTTCTTTTTTATTTTTTAAGAAAGGATAAACAATTGCTACAACCATTAATAATGCTGCCCCAATGGCAACCAGCACCGCAGCGCCTTTGGCGACAACGCCAAAGGCATCATTACTTAAAAAGGAGAACAATTGTTCAATTACTAATTTAACATTAAGTGAAACGATAACTAATGCGCTAAGCCAAGCCAATAATTTAACGTAGCCCGGTATTACAAAATTTTTCATGCGTTTCTTATCACTTACAAAATGTATAAGCGGAATAATGGCAAAGCCTAATTGCATACTCAATATAACCTGGCTAAGCACCAATAAATCTCCAGTACTGTCTTCACCATAAAAGTTAATGGCAATAAGAGCAGGGGTTATAGCAATTAAACGGGTAAGCAATCTTCGTATCCAGGGTGCAATGCGCAAATTCAAATAACCCTCCATTACTATTTGGCCTGCAAGTGTGCCGGTTATGGTGATGCTTTGCCCAGCTGCTATTAAGGCAACCGCAAAAAAGTATAGATGCCCATTCGGTTCCAAGCATGGGTGCAAGCAACTTGTGTGCATCTTGTATCTCTGCCACTCAAACAATCCGTTTTTATAAAAAACACTTGCTGCTAAAATTAAAATGGCAGCATTAACAAAAAACGCCAGGTTTAATGCAATGGCAGAATCAATAATATTAAACTTAATGGCTTTGCGTATTTCTTTTTCGCTTCTGTCAAATCTTCTTGTTTGCACAAGTGATGAGTGCAGGTATAAATTGTGCGGCATTACCGTTGCACCAATAATTCCAATGGCTATGTATAGTGCAGTATCTGATGGAATAGAAGGTACTAAACCTTTTGCCACATCTGCAAGAACAGGTTGAGCAAAAAACATTTCGGTTAAAAAGGCGCATCCAATAATAAATACAAGAGAAATAATAAACGCTTCCATTTTCCTTATTCCAAAATTTAACAAAAACAGGAGCAGAAAGGTGTCTAAAACTGTTATTAGCACTCCGGTATTTAATGAAAGACCAAAAAGAAGTTGCAGACCTATTGCCATACCCAATACTTCGGCAAGGTCGCATGCTGCTATAGCAATTTCGGCAAGGAAATAAAGACAAAAGTTAACCGGTGCCGGATACATTTCTCTTGATGCCTGCGCAAGGTCTCTGCTTCTTACAATACCAAGTCGTGCACTTAAACTTTGCAACAACAAGGCAATTAGATTGCTCATTAACAGTACCCATAATAAAGAGTAGCCAAATTGACTTCCACCCGCAAGGTCAGTAGCCCAATTGCCGGGATCCATATAACCTACACTCACTAAATATGCCGGGCCAAGAAATGCGAAAAATTTTCTAAAGCCTTTCCTCTTTTCTGCATCTACCGATGCATTAACTTCCTGCAATGAAGGCGTAAATGTTTTTTCTTTTGCCATAGTTATTTAACAACAATTTTTTGAGCAACATCTTTACTGATGTGTATTTTCTTTTTATTGTTTATCATCAAATCAACAGAACCGTCAAAAGAGTAAAGCGCAAGCAGTTTAATTTCTGATCCTGGTATAAGCAGGTGTTCTTTCAAATAACTTAACAATGTGGCATCACTTGCTATTACTTTAGAAATTATTGCCTTATCACCTTCCTTTAATTCTGAGAGAGGTTGCAACACTACGGGTTTGTAATTTCCGTTTTTGTCTGGAATAGGGTCGCCATGAGGATCAATTTTAGGGTAGTCTAAAAATTTATCTAACCTTTCAATAAGCGCATTACTCGAAACATGCTCCATTTCTTCTGCAATAGGATGTACTTCATCCCACGCAAAACCTAATTTTTTTGCCAGAAAAACTTCCCATAACCTGTGCCTTCTTATGATATCCACCGCCAACTTTTTCCCCTTTTCACTTAATGAAACACCATAATATTTTTTGTAATTAACTAATTTTTTTCCTGATAGTCTCGCAAGCATATCCGTAACTGATGAGGGAGTGCTGTTAAAGTATTCTGCCAGTTGGTTGGTTAAAACCCTTGTATTTGTTCCTGATGAAAAGTGATGTATGACTTTTAAATAATTTTCTTCTGTTGCCGACTGCATCTTTAAAATTTTGACAAATTTAAAACTAAATTTAGACTAACCTAAAAATAATTAAGCCAAGCGGTGACTTAAACCATGTTGAATTTTCACATTCATAAAATTATATCTTCGTCCCACGAAAAGTTAACTTTATGATTCGCACTTTCTTAAATGCTGTTTTCGCTTCTGCATTATTATTCAGCTCTTGTAATAAAAAGCCTGGGGCTGATTTAGTACTTGTTAATGGAAACATTTACACCGTTGATTCAATCTTTAGTAAAGCCACGTCAGTCGCTATTGCAAATGGAAAAATTTTAGAGGTATCGGTTAACGATCTTTCAAAGAAATACGAAGCAAAAGAAGTTGTTGATGTAGCAGGTAAGCCTGTTTACCCGGGGATTATTGATGCGCATTGTCATTTTTATGGTTACAGTACCGATTTGGTTAAATGCAGTTTATTCGGAACTGAATCTTTTGAGGAAGTTATTGAACGTGTGAAAGAATATTCTAAAACCAATAAATTTAGCTGGATTCTTGGCCGAGGGTGGGATCAAAATGATTGGGAAAAGAAAGAATTTCCTGACAAGCATGCACTTGATTCTTTATTTCCGGATATTCCAGTGTATTTAATGCGAATTGATGGACATGCTATATTGGTAAATCAGAAAGCCTTAGATATTGCAGGAATAAATACCGCCACAAAAGTTAATGGAGGTGAGGTTGAATTGCGTGATGGGAAGCTCACTGGGATTTTAATTGATAATGTGGTTGACAGTGTTAAGAAATTTATTCCGGCTTTTTCAAATGAGTATAAAGCAGAAGCATTGCTGACAGGGCAGAAAAATTGTTTCGCAGTTGGTCTTACTACCGTTTGTGATGCTGGTTTGGAAAAGGACGAAATTTTTTTAATTGACTCATTACAGAAGGCAGGCGTTTTGGATATGCGCATGTATGCTATGGTTGCATATACGGATGCCAATAAAAAATATTTTCTGGAAAAAGGAAAGTATAAAACTGATTATATGAATGTGCGCAGTTTTAAAATTTATGGCGATGGGGCTTTGGGTTCACGCGGAGCATGCCTGCTGCACGATTACAGTGATAAAAAAATCACAAAGGATTTTTATTGCAAGATTATAACAAACTTAAGCTGGCAGCAGAAGAGTGCAACAAATACGGGTTTCAAATGAACGTGCATTGTATTGGTGATTCCGCTGTTCGTACGCTTGCGAATATTTACGGCAATCAATTAGCAGGAAAAAATGATAAACGCTGGCGCATTGAACATTGCCAGGGTTGTTAGTGCAAATGATTTTGATTTGTTTGGTAAATATTCAATCATCCCTTCGGTGCAGCCAACGCATGCCACCAGCGATATGTACTGGGCGCAAGATAGGGTAGGGGCAGAGCGCATTAAGTATGCTTATGCCTATAAAAAACTTTTGCAACAAAATGGTTTTGTAGCTAATGGAAGTGATTTTCCTGTTGAAGACATTAATCCTTTGTACGGTTTCTATGCAGCAGTAACCAGGAAAGATAAAAGCAATTTTCCTGAAAATGGTTTCCAACCCGAAAATGGATTAACAAGAGAAGAAGCGCTAAAAGCAATGACTATTTGGGCTGCCTATGCGGCATTTGAAGAGAATGAAAAAGGAAGTTTGGAAAAAGGTAAATTTGCTGACATTGTTATTTTAGAGGACGATATCATGAAATGTGCCCCCGAAAATATTCATAAAGTAAAAGTACAATCAACATATATTGGCGGAAAAAAAGTTTATTAAAATAATTACAACAGGTTCAGAAACACACTTTAATGAAAAAGAAATCAGCTTTATTAATTGCATTTTTTTCAGTAATCAGTTTTTCAAATGCACAAAATATTACATGGTTGCCATCACCAAAGATTGCCGATAGAATTTATCAAACTTATTTAGGTTCAGATGGTACATTACACTATTCTGCCGGAAGTAACATCCGTATGATTCAAGAAGACAATGATTCCTTGTTGCCACCTCCACAATGGAAAAAATTAAAATTTAGTTTGTTCAGGTATGACCAAAAGTTTTTGATGAAAGATACATTACCATTAAAATTCGGAAACATTCCTCGTAACTACTTTAACACTATCATGACTGATAAAAAAATCAGACTTATATATTCTTACACATCAGGCGACAAACTCACATGCCGCAGTGATAACTTTGACCTCACAGGTAAATTTATTGATGTAACTGTTTTGGATGAGGCGGCAGGCTTGCCTGATTTTGAAGTAAAGAAGTATTACAAGCTTATTTTTTCTGATGATAAAAAAACAATTGCTGTTATCTATAAATCAGGAGTTGTTGCTTACAATGAAAAGATGGAAAAAATTTGGAGGATTGATGCTGATATGAATGGGTATATAAGTGGTGCAGTTACTACTGATGGCAATTTTTCGCGCTTACTCAAAAAGATAAAGACTATAATGTTGTTGCTGTTGATTCAAAAGGCATAAAAGCAGAAAAAGAAAATGACACCATCTTCCCAACAAAATTCTTCCTTTAGGTGCGGGATTAATAATGGCAAAATTTATATCGTTTCATTAAACGGTGTTATATATAAAAACTTCAACCCAGATTGAGGAAGGCTTAGTGATGCTCCTCGTTTCATGAGCAAGGCTTTGCAGATAAATGTTTTTGATATGGCTTTGCAGGAAGAAAAAGTTTTAAATGCCGATTACACCAATGATGTTTTACTAACCTGCAACGAAAGAGGAATGCTACAAAAGATTAAAGGCATTGAGTGGATATACATTTCAGCTATTCAGTTTTCTGCTAATGGCGATGTGGTTGCCATATTAGAGAACACGAGGCGCGAACCCACAGACACCAAACCTGTGCAGGGAATGAAAATGGAAATGCCGGGCTTTACTACTTATGCAAATCATATTGTTGCTATAAGGGTTGATGCCCAAGGCAAAACGCAACAAGCAGTTATAAGTAGAAAAGGAGCAAGTAATGAGATTTTTGATTACGTGCTCAATGCAGGTTGTGCCATGAAGGGTGATGATTTGTACATATACTACCATGAAGGCAGAGATGAAACAGAATATAATTTGAACGAAGTGATAATGGACAAAACAATGCGTATAATTTACAATAAGAACTTACCGGATATTATTGAAAAGAAAAGGACATTTCTTGATTTAAATAATATGTATGCCCTTGATCACAACCGTAAAATTGTTTATGGACGAATTGCCAAAAAGACAATAGCGGCATCTCTTGATTTTAAATAATTACTTTCGGCAATAATTTTTTAATTAAACAAGTTTACAATATAAAATTTAAAAATGTCTTTAAAACGACTTTTAATATTTGTCTCTCTTTTTGCTTGTGCAATATTTTTTTACGCATGTCAGAAGGATTATAATAATCCGCTCCTGGAAGAATCGGAATATTTCGGAGTAAAAACGGAAGTGTATGTAAATGCAATTCAGCTTGACCAGTACCCTGCGCTGGCGCCAAGTGGTTTTGAGTGGGATTCTATTTACACAGATTCTCTAAAATTTCCTGAGCTATTCTATACATTATTTCACGATCCCGATACAACAGGAAACGGTTTTACCAGTCAACTAAGTTTGATAATGTTGACCCTGCCCAGTTGCCTTTGCTATACACATTAACAAGCCCTTACAAAGTTTACGGTTTTGATTCCTTAATAACCATGAACGTTTACGACTACGAAAAGATTGATACTGTTTTGCAAGTTGATTCTACCTTAATGACTACGTTTAATTTCAGTATTGCCCTGGCGATTCAACACTTCCTAATGCTGACCCATATCCTCAATCTGTTTTAGTTGGCAACTCAGATTATAGCATAAGATTATATCTTACGCGGAAATAAAAAGCGATTTACATCTACTTCTTCGTTTAAACTATTGCCAGCAACTAAATGTTGGGAAAAATGTTTGGATAACCACGGTGCAAGCAAAACTCCTTTTGTTCCGAGTCCGTTCATTATTCCAATATTCTTAGCAATAGGATGCAATCCAATAACCGGTCTGCGTTCTTTTATGGTTGGTCTAACTGATGCTTCGTGGTTTGTTACCTCAAACGAAAAGTTTAAAAATGTTTTTAAGTCGGCAATTAATTTTTCTTTGCCTGATATGGTTGGTGCGCAATCTAAATTTTTCCATTCATAAGTTGAGCCAACTTTAAAATGATGATTGCCAATAGGCAACATAAAAATTCCGTTATTGATAATGTATTCCTCTGTTAACCCCTCACATTTTATTGTCAAAATTTCCCCTTTAGAAAACTGAAAAGGAACATCTTCAAACCAGTCTGAAATTTTTTTGTAGCCTGTACAAAAAATAATTTTTGAAGCGGTGTAGTTTTTACATGTTATTAGATCTTGAGTAACTACAGCATCATTTATATCAAACCTTTCACTCACCAAAATATTTTCAGCTATAAAATATTTTCTAACGGCTGCCAGAAATTTTTTTGTGTCTAACCAGTAACACGACTTTAGTTTCACACCTCCGCTCTTTGCTTCAATTCCGGTAGGAATTTCGTCTCTACCCACAATATCATTAACATAAGCGCTTATGTTTTCATCTGTAATTCTTTCCTGCCAATCGTTTTTTTGTTTTACTGAATTTAACAATTCGAGAACGGGCAACTCTTTGTAAAAACTTTCTCCAGTTAATTTTTCTAATGCAGAGTAGGTGAGGAGTGCTTCTTTCAGGCACTCTTCAGCCATCCATGTTTTTACTATGCGTCTGCCTGTTACCGGTATTACTATACCGGCAGCAACACGACTGCTTGATGTGACATTTTCCTCATCAATAATCAAAACTCTTTTACCTGACTCAAGCAAATTCCATGCAAGCAACGTACCCGCTATGCCTTGTCCACAAATAATAAAATCATAATGATTATCACCAGTCATTAAAGCGTAAACTGAAACCCTAACAGCGCAATATATTCTAGCGAAAAAAAACCGTGCGTACCTCTTCCATCTCCCTCCAACCTCACGTTAACATACTTTGCATAAGCTCCTTTCAAAGTAGTTTCAAAAAAGAAATATTTAAATGCATCGTATCTTATTCCCGATTCAATTCCTCCGACATAGCCAGCTACATGGTAAATGTCATTTCTTCTGCTGCCCATAATTTTTGTATCGCTGCGCGGATAAACAAAACCAAAACCAGCCTTTACAACATAACCGAGCCAATGCTTCTTGTTAGCTGACTTATACATGTTATTCCGCTTCATAAAATTTATCATAGCATAGTTTGCGCCATTCGTATGCTCAAACATTACAAAGCCAGGTGTTAAAACCGTATCCTGATCATAAGCTTTCTCATTAATGATGCCTGTTAAATGTGCTTTTTGATTTTGTACCACCACGTATTTAACATGATCGTAATTTATCTCAATACCTAAATCGTGCTTATCGTTAAAAAAATAACCTAATCTGAAACTGTATTGTGGTATAGTAATATCACTTGTAAAAAGTTCATCCAAACCATCTCTGTCTATCGCACGCAGCTTATGCAACAAAAATCATAATTATTTTCTGCATTGTCGCTTTTAAAATGAATAGTACTTCGGCTAAACCAATCTAAATTATATCCTCCCGAAAAAATAAAATGTGCCTTTACCGGCTTTGCTTTGCTGCGGACAATCGCAAATTTGCATCTGTTCTTTGGCTTCATCGTTAATAGTTTGCGCACCTGCAAAATTGTAACCCGCAAAAAATAAAGCAATCAAAAAAAACTTTTTAAACATGAGGTAAAAATTAAACGCCCGCAAAACTAAAATAATACGGTTTGAATTGTTGGTTACATTATTCTTTAATTCTTAACTGTTATTCCATTTTCTTATTCAAAACCTTACATAAAATAGCTTTCTTTTAGCTTACTCCTCAGCAATCTTACTGAACGGAGTAAAGGATGACTGTACGTTCTCAATAACACATTTCAAATAAAATCTCTTATCCAATGTTGGCATTAAAACCACCAACCCTCAACTCCACTCTAAACTTCAGAACTAAAACTCTCCTTTTGGCAGGCAGGGAATTAAAAAAACTTATCTTTACCCCTCATTTTTCCAAACCAATTACCTAACAATTATTTATGCACGCATACATTTTTCCCGGGCAGGGGTCGCAGTTTAGCGGCATGGGCAAAGAGCTTTATGAAAGTTCGGCTACAGCCCGTCAAATTTTTGAAACGGCAAATGCTATTATCGGCTTTAAAATTACCGACCTTATGTTTGCCGGTACCGAAGAGGAGTTGAAAAAAACAAATGTAACACAGCCAGCTATATTCATTCACTCATGTGCCGTAATTGAAAGCATAAGAGATTCCTTTAATCCTGATATGGTTGCAGGGCACTCATTAGGAGAGTTTTCGGCATTGGTTGCCAATGGCAGTTTAAGTTTTGAAGATGGCTTGCGTCTGGTTATAGAACGTGCCAACGCTATGCAGTATGCCTGTGAGTTGCAGCCGTCAACTATGGCAGCTATACTTGCTTTAGATGATAAAGTAGTGGAAGATATTTGTGCGGGAATAGATGGCGTTGTAGTATGCGCGAACTACAATTGTCCCGGGCAGCTTGTAATTTCGGGAAGTATTGAATCAGTAAAAGAAGCCTGCGAAAAATGCACTGCTGCAGGAGCTAAGCGAGCATTGTTGCTTCCTGTTGGCGGAGCATTTCACTCACCACTAATGGAGCCTGCACGTGTTAGATTGGCTGATGCCATTAATAACACCAACTTTAAAGCGCCTTTGTGCCCTGTATATCAAAATGTAGATGCGCAGCCTTACACCAATCCTGAACAAATAAAGCAAAACCTGATAGCACAATTAACAGCTCCGGTACGTTGGACACAAACCGTACAAAACATGTTAGCCAAAGGTGCTATCACATTCACCGAAGCTGGTCCGGGCAAAGTGCTGCAAGGCCTGGTAAAGAAAATACATAAAGAGGCAATTATTGCAACAGCAGTTTAAGTTTAATATGTTTAGTAATTTAAAATCAAGAAGTTAAATATATTTTCAAAACGCATTAACAATCTTTATTAAAGTTAAAATAATCAGATAGTATTAGTACAAAGTATTAAGGGCCAAGAAAACCCGAAACACAAAAAGTCAGAATTCCAACCTCCACCCTCAATGCCAGCCCCAGCCTCCATCCAACAAAACAAAGACCGCTTCCTTAACGAGCTATTAGATCTCATTCGCATACCATCAGTTAGTGCCGACTCGCGCCATAAAGCCGATATGGTAAAAACCGCTGAGTTTGTAAAAAAGAGTTTGATAGATGCCGGAGCCGATAAAGCAGAAATTTGCGAAACTGCAGGTCACCCCATTGTATATGGCGAAAAAATAATTGACCCTGCAAAACCTACCGTGCTTGTTTACGGACATTATGATGTACAACCCCCTGACCCATTAAACCTTTGGCACAGCGGACCCTTTGAGCCAGTAATCAAAAAAACAGATTTACATCCCGAAGGAGCTATCTATGCGCGTGGCGCTTGCGATGACAAGGGGCAGTTTTACATGCATGTAAAGCCTTTGAAAGCATGATGAAAACAAACACACTTCCTTGCAAACATAAAGTTTATGATTGAAGGTGAGGAAGAGGTTGGCTCATCAAACCTCGGAAAATTTTTAGAGGGTAATAAAGAAAAACTGAAAGCAGATGTTGTATTGGTTTCAGATACTGCTCTGGTTACTAACGATACGCCATCAATAGACGTTGGCTTACGCGGACTTGCTTATATGGAAGTAGAAGTTGTAGGACCTAACCGCGATTTGCATAGTGGCGTTTATGGCGGTGCAGTTGCCAACCCTGCTACCATACTGTGTAAAATGATAGCATCTATGCACGATGAAAATAACCACATTACCATACCAGGCTTTTACGATAAGGTGGCAACGGTAACTGATGCCGATAGAAAGGCTCTTGGAGAAATTCCGCATAGCGATGATGAATACAAAAAAGATTTAGGCGTTAAAGCTCTGTGGGGAGAGAGGGGTTATACAACCATTGAACGCACAGGCATACGCCCTACACTTGAAGTAAATGGAATTTGGAGCGGATATACAGGCGAGGGCGCTAAAACAGTATTGCCGTCAAAAGCCAATGCGAAAATTTCTATGCGCTTGGTGCCAAACCAAAACTCGCATGAAATTTCAAAATTGTTTGAAGACCACTTCAAAAAAATCGCTCCTGATTATGTTCAGGTAACCGTTACACCACATCATGGTGGGGAGCCGGTAATCACACCAACAGATTCTATTCCCTTTATGGCGGCAAGCAAGGCAATGGAAAAAACTTTTGGTAAAAAACCAATACCTACACGCGGTGGTGGCAGCATTCCTATTGTGGCACTTTTCGAAAAAGTATTGGGATTAAAAACCGTTCTCTTTGGGTTTGGGTTAGATAGTGATAACCTACACTCTCCTAATGAAAAATACGGCTTGTTCAATTTTTACAAAGGCATTGAAACCATTCCATACTTCTATCAATATTTTACTGAAATGAAAAAGTAAAAACAATCAAACAAACTCAAAAATAAGCACTCAAAAAATTTTCAGAATGAAACAAACAACATTTCTTTCCGTGGCAGTAATTGGTATTTTGCTGTTTTCATCTTTTTCTGCAAACCAGCCAACCAAACCAGTTGACCTTGCCAACTTTGATAAAACTGTTAAACCCGGAGATAACTTTTATCAATATGTAAATGGCACATGGATAAAAAATAACCCCGTACCTGACACAGAAACCCGTTGGGGAAGTTTTTCTATTGTGGATGAAACTATTAAAGCCAGATTAAAAGAAATTGTTGAAGAACTGAAAAGAATGAGGGATTTAAAGCAAGGTAGCGCTGAGCAAAAAATACGCGATTATTATTTAACTGCTATGGATGTGGAAAAGATGAACTCCAATGGTATTACACCCATTAAAAATGAGCTTGAGAAGATTGAATCTTTAGGAAATTATGAGGAACTTATGCCGCTTTTAGCGTATTTAAACTCAATTGGGGTAAGACCCTTCTTTTATTCGTATGTTGGTCAGGATGACAAAGTAGCAACAGAAATGATTTTAAGTTTTTATCAGGGCGGTTTAGGTTTGCCTGACAGGGACTACTATCTTAAAGAAAATGATGAAAATATTAAAATAACTACAGCTTACAAAGAACATATTACTAAAATGTTTGAGCTAATACAATTAAATGAACCTAATGATCTTGCAAGTTCAATTTTTCAAATAGAAAAACAAATAGCTGAAGCATCAAAATCTAGAGTAGAGTTAAGAGATCCTGAAGCAAACTACAATAAGCTTTCGTTGGACGAATTTGAAGTTGTAAGCCCTGGATTAAATTGGAATATTTATATAAAAAGTCTTTATGATTATGGCTTAAATCCAGATGTAAGTGTCCAAAATGTAATTGTTGGGCAAAAAGAGTTTTTCGAGAAACTTACTTACATCATCTTAAAGACACCAATAAATGAAATAAAAAATTACTTAAAATGGAATTTAATTAATTCAAAAGGTGATTTGCTGGGCACAGAAATGGAAAAAGCTGATTTTGATTTTTATGAAGGTGTGCTGCGTGGTGCCAAAGAAATGAAACCACGTTGGAAAAGAACATTAGATGCCATTAATGGTTCTATGGGTGAGTTGCTTGGCCAGATTTATGTTAAAAAACATTTTAGTCCTGAAGCTAAGAAGCGGGTAGAGGTAATGGTTGACAATTTAATTGTTGCCTATAAGGAGCGTATCATGTCTCGCACCTGGATGGCTCCTGAAACCAAAAAAGCCGCTCTTGCTAAACTCGAAAAAATAACCACCAAACTTGCTTATCCTGATAAATGGAGAGATTACAGTACACTTGAAATTAAACCCGAAAATTCTTACTACGACAATTCAGTAGCTATAGCACGCTACGCATTACGCTACAACTTAAACAAATTAGGTAAACCAATAGATAAAACTGAATGGGGAATGAGTCCGCAAACCGTTAACGCATATTACAATCCGGGTTATAACGAAATTGTATTTCCTGCCGCCATTATGCAGCCTCCGTTTTTTTATCCAGATGGTGATGATGCCGTAAACTATGGTGCTATGGGTGCAGTAATTGGTCATGAAATTACCCATGGTTTTGATGACCAGGGTAATCAATTTGATGCAGATGGTAACTTGCGCAACTGGTGGACAGACGAGGATAAAAAACGTTTTAGAACAGAAGCTGATAAGTTAGTTGCTCAATACAGTAGCTATGTTGCTTTAGACGATTTGAAAGTTAACGGTGAGCTTACGCAAGGCGAAAACATAGCAGACCTTGGCGGGTTAACTATGGCTTATGCAGCATTGCAAATTGCTCTTGCCAAAAATCCTCAGAAAACAATTGACGGATTTACCCCGGAGCAGCGATTCTTTATTTCGTTTGCGCAAGTCTGGCGTAACAACATACGCGATGCCGAATTAAAGCGCAGGCTTAAGGTAGATGTACACTCTCCCGGTAAATTTCGAACGCTGGGTCCGTTATCAAACATGCCCGAGTTCTATAAAGCATTTGAAGTAACCAAAGGACAAAGCATGTTTCGCACTGAAGATGAAAGAGTAGAAATCTGGTAATAAATAATTTATATGAGTAACAAAATAATATCGTGTGCATTGTTTTTTGCAAAGATGAGTTTTGCATTTGCATCATGCAAAAAAGATAAAAGGATGAATGCGATTTAGACGGTTATCAACTTAAAGCAACCGTTAATGGAAGTGATTGGTGCGCCAACCAAACTTTGTTTGCCGATAATGCAATACTGCTTACCATAAATGGAATTAGAGATGATGGTTCTACACTCACCCTTGAGTTTGACAGCACCGAGGTAGGCACCTTTGTAATTAAAGGAGATACAAATCACATCCTTTACACCGATGCATTAGCATTGGGTTATGAAAGTACAAATGATAACCCCGGCACATTAACCGTTACACAAAACGATAAATCCAATAATAAATTTAAAGCCAACTTTAACGTAACACTTCGTAACCCCGTAACAGCAGCCAGCGTTGCGCTAAATGGTTCGGTAGAAGTCTTGTACACCGAGTAGTTATATTTTTGTTCATAATTAATAATTCTTAATTCATCATTTCTGAAATGGGAAGAATATTTGAAAAAAGGAAACACAAAATGTTTGCGCGCTATGCTAAAATGGCAAAAGCATTTACGCGCATTGGAAAGGATATTGCCATTGCAGTAAAAGCCGGTGGACCTGATCCTAACCACAATGCCAAGTTGCGTGCAGTAATGCAAAATGCCAAGAGCTTAAACATGCCTAAGGATAGAATTGAGAATGCTATTAAGCGTGCCTCTTCTAAAGACATGAAAGATTACGAAGAGGTAGTTTATGAAGGCTATGCCCCACATGGTGTTGCCATATTGGTTGAAACAGCTACCGATAATCCCACCCGCACCGTTGCCAATATACGCATGCACTTTAACAGAGGCGAAGGTAACTTGGGAACAAGCGGCTCCGTATCATTTATGTTTGAGCGTAAGAGTTTATTCAAGTTTCCTGCTGCCGGATTAAACGTAGAAGAACTGGAATTAGAACTGATTGACTTTGGCGCCAGCGAAGTTTTTGAAGACGAAGGATTTATTTATGTCTATACTTCGTTTGAAGATTTTGGTGCTATGCAAAAAGCGCTTGAAGACAAAAAGATTGAAGTTACGAGCAGCGAACTTACCCGAATACCTTCTAACTATGTAGATGAACTAAACGAAGAGCAGGCAACAAAAGTGCAATCGCTAATAGATAGGTTTGAAGAAGATGATGATGTGCAGAATGTGTATCATAATATGAGGTAAAACTCTGTGAAAGGTTGTAAAATGACCAAACTGATACTTGTAATATTAATTTTAAGTCTCGCATCAATACTTTATGGACAAGACAGTAGGCAAAAAACAATAATTATAACACCTAAAGCAAATTCTACTACTGTATTCTCGCTTGATACTATTTATTTTAAGTCAGAAAACAATAGGATCATTAAGGTATTATTTAATATTTCTACAAAAGATTCTTTCATTACAATTCAAGAGGTTCCACATGGAAAATACTATATAGAATTTTCCTGTAAAGGAATGAGTTTCGAACCAATACTTGCGACTGTTTGCAGCAAGTGTAAAAACCAATTTGAATACTTTGCAGATTCTGCTTTTAGCCTCCAAAACCAACCGATATGGACGTATATAACTGAATCTCCAAGATACATTGGCGGCAATATAAATTTAACAAAGGATTTTAAGAAAATTTTGAGTATTGCTGAATTGAAAAAATTGAAAAAGTCTCCAGAATTTAAAGTTTCTTTCTACTTGACTTCAAGTTGTGAGATATCAGACGTAATTTATACCCCCGATAATATATCATACAATATAAAGGAAATAATTACTAAGGGGTTGTATTGTACGAAGCGCTGGGTAGCAGGAAAAATAAATGGCAACCCGTCCGATGAAATGTTTTCTATTTACAAATCAGAATTATTGAATGATTAGTTTGTTTGTAATTCTATGCCTTTAAAAAAATCAAATAAATCTAAGTCAAAAATTTGTTCAAAGAAATTAACTACTCCTCCTGCAAAAGACGATATTTCTTTTTTTGAAAAAGTTTACCAGGTGGTAAGGCTCATACCCAAAGGGCGGGTAACAAGTTATGGTGCCATTGCCGCTTATTTAGGAAGCAAGGGCTCTGCACGTATGGTAGGCTGGGCAATGAATGCAGCACATAATGCAAAACCCGCTGTACCTGCACACCGCGTAGTAAATAGTGCAGGGTTGCTTACCGGAAATTACATTTTGGATCGCCAACAGAAATGCAGCGGAGGCTCGAAAAAGAAAAAATAAAAGTGGAGAACGATCAGGTTAAAAATTTTTTAAACATTTTTTGGGATCCCGTTAAAGAGTTAGAGTTTTATTAACTGCTTTTCCAACATTCCTTACTTTAGAGCCCAATGTCAGTTTTACTCATCAATATAAAATCGCTCTTCGGAATTCGTGATACTTGGTTGAAAAAGTTGCAGGGGCGGATATGAAAATTTTTCCTTCAATTGAAAATGCTTTTCTTTTAATGAATAAAGGTGTTATTGAATCGTTTGGTTCAATGACTGATTTAAAAAAGGAAAGCTTGAATTATATTGAGGAAGTTAATTGCGCAGGAAAATTTGTGCTACCTGCTTTTTGTGATTCGCACACACATATAGTGTATGCAGGCTCGCGCGAAGCGGAGTATGTTGACCGCATTAATGGTTTGAGTTATGAGGAAATTGCATTGCGTGGTGGCGGAATTTTAAATTCTGCTAAAAAATTAAATGCCGCAACAGAAGATGAGCTTTACAATGCTGCACTTGCAAGAATCAACGAATGTATTGCACAGGGAACAGGCGCTATTGAAATTAAAAGCGGTTATGGATTGAGCATAGAAGGCGAATTGAAAATGCTGCGCGTCATAAAAAAGCTGAAAGAAAATTTACCTGTGCCTGTTAAAGCAACTTTTTTGGGTGCACATGCTTTTCCACAAGAATATAAATCAACACCTGAAAAGTATATTGATGTTTTAATTAACGAGATGATGCCTGTCATTGAACAGGAAAAATTAGCCGACTACTGTGATGTGTTTTGCGAACGGAATTATTTTACTCCTGCACAAACTATTCGCATTTTAGAAGCCGGCAAAAAACATGGGATGAAACCGAAAGTACATGCCAACCAGCTAAGTTTATCGGGCGGTGTGCAAGCTGGTGTGCAGGCAGAAGCTGTGAGTGTTGATCATTTGGAGTATGTGGAAGAAGCAGAAATTATCGCTCTCCAGCATTCCGAAACCATGCCAACTATTTTACCGGGTGCGCAAATATTTTTACAACTGCCGCACCCACCTGCCCGCAAAATGATTGATGCAGGTTTACCATTGGCAATAGCCAGTGATTACAATCCCGGAAGTTCACCAACAGGAAATATGAGCCTGATGATTGCATTAAGTTGCATGTTGTACAAACTAACACCCGAAGAAGCATTTAACGCAGCTACACTTAACACAGCTTATGCTATGGATATGCAAAAACGCATGGCAGCATTTCCAAAGGAAAAGCTGCCAATGTGATAGTTACAAAAGCAATTCCATCATTGGCATACATGCCATATTCATTTGGCAGTAATTTAGTTGAACAGGTTTTTATTAATGGAAAAAGATTTAATGGATAGCTATTCTCATTTAGAAATTTATTCTCAAAAGGAAATCTCCAACCACACCCGCATTCGCAGGCATGAAAATAAAATGGGTGAGCGCGTACAGGTTTTGCATCAGCTTAAAAATGATTCGCTGTTAGAAGCTTTGGAAAAATCTTCTGCGAAATTTGTTGTAATAGGGTTGCCGGAAGATATTGGTGTGCGTGCTAACGGAGGTCGCGGTGGCGCGTACAGCGCATGGATTCCTGCACTGAGTAATTTACTTAACACGCAAAGCAACCAGTTTTTATCAGGCGAAGAAATTTTAATTCTTGGCCATATAAACTTTGATGATTTAATGCTTCGTGCTGATTCCATCAACTTTAAAACGGAAACCGGTTTGCAGGAAGCAAGAAAATTGGTAGGCGTAATTGATGGGGGAGTTTATCCTGTAGTTTAAGCTATTATACAAGCCGGAAAAGAAGCAATCATTATTGGTGGAGGGCATAACAATTCATATCCAAGTATAAAGGCTGCTGCAAAAGGTTTATACGAAGCAGCAAAAATCAAAAGAGTAGCTATCAATTCTATTAACTGCGATGCGCATACTGATTTCCGCCCTTCAGAAGGCAGGCACAGCGGCAATGGTTTCCGCTATGCATTCAATGAAAAGTTTTTAGATAAATATGCCATTGTCGGATTACATGAGAGCTATAATGCAGAAAAAGTTTTGGATGAGTTAAACAACAAATCATTTTTTCATTACTCTACTTTTGAAGATATTTTTATCATAGAAGACATTACTTTTAAAAATGCAGTTAGCACCGGAATTGATTTTGTAAAAGAAAATTATTGCGGCATTGAATTGGATATGGACACTATTCAGAACATTCCATCAAGTGCAAAGACAAGCAGCGGCATAAATACCATACAGGCAAGACAATATGTAACCTGGTGTGCACAAAAATTAAACTGCTGCTACCTGCATATTGCCGAAGCAGCACCTGTATTATCACATATTAAAACTGACAACAAGACAGGAAAATTAATTGCATACTTAATCACAGATTATATTAAAGCAAGAAAAGCAATATGAAACAACTCATAGAATGTGTTCCCAATTTTAGCGAGGGAAATGACTTAAACATTATTAAACAGATTACCGATGCTATTGAAAGTGTGGAAGGTGTGAAGCTTTTAAACGTTGACCCGGGCAAAGCAACTAACCGTACCGTTGTAACTTTAGTTGGCGAGCCACAGGCTGTTGTTGATGCAGCATTTAAAGGAATTGCAAAAGCTGCTGAACTTATTGATATGACCAAGCATAAAGGCGAGCATCCTCGTATGGGCGCTACTGATGTTTGTCCGTTTATTCCGGTAGCCAATATAAGCATGGAAGAAACTGCCATGTGGAGTAAAAAATTAGGAGAGCGCGTTGGAAAAGAACTGGGCATTCCTGTTTATTTATACGAAGAGGCACAGCCTAATAAATCAAGAAGTAATTTATCAATCATACGTGCGGGAGAGTACGAAGGCTTTGCAAAAAAAATTAAACAAGTTGAATGGAAACCTGATTTTGGACCTGCTGAATTGCCACTGAAACATGGCGCTACGGTTATTGGTGCGCGCGATTTTAATTGCATACAACGTAAACCTTAATACTAAATCTGTTAAGCGCGCCAACTCCATTGCATTTGACATTCGCGAAGCCGGAAGAATAAAAACTGATGTGAAAGGAAAAAAAGTTTTAGATAAAGATGGAAATGAAATACGTATTCCCGGAAAGTTAAAAGGCGTAAAAGCCATTGGCTGGTATATACAGGAATATGGCATTGCACAGGTTTCCATCAACATCACTAAATTCAGAGAAACACCTTTGCATATTGTTTTTGATGAATGTGCAAAAAGCGCGCATGAGCGTGGCTATCGTGCAACCGGAAGTGAGTTGGTGGGGTTGGTTCCTTTAAGCGCCATGCTGGATGCAGGTAAATATTTTTTGAATAAGCAACGTTTGTCATCAGGCGTTAGTGATGCAGAACTCATTCATATTGCGGTTAAATCAATGGGGCTTGATGAACTCGCTCCTTTTAATCCGCAGGAAAGAATTATTGAATACGTGTTGAATGATGCTAAAGCAAATCCGCTCATTAATATGAAGCTAAATGCTTTTGCCGATGAAACTGCAAGTGAAAGTCCGGCCCCGGTGGTGGAAGTATTTCTGCTTATGCAGGAGCGCTTGGTATTTCGTTGGCAACAATGGTTGCAAATCTTTCCGCATCAAAAAAAGGCTGGGAAGAACGCTGGAAGGAATTTTCTGAGTGGGCGGAGAAAGGACAGGCAATCAAAAATCAATTATTGAATTTAGTTGATGAAGACACCAAAGCTTTCAATAAAATTATGGAAGCATTTTCACTTCCTAAAACAACCGATGCCGAAAAAGCGGAAAGAAAAAACGCCATACAAGCCGCCACTAAATTTGCTATTGAAATTCCGTTTAAAGTAATGCAGCTTTCGTATGAAAGTATGGCAATTATAAAAGCAATGGCAGAAAACGGCAATCCAAATTCTGTTAGCGATGCAGGTGTGGGTGCATTGTGTGCACGTGCTGCTGTGATGGGTGCATTTTTAAATGTAAAGATTAATGCAGCGGGGTATGATGATAAATCTTTTGTTAATGATGTAATTTCGAAAGGACAAAAAATTGAAAATGATACATTAAATTTGGAGAAGGAAATTTTAGAAGTGGTGAATAAAAAAATTGAAGGTTAAATGTTTACGCTTATTTTTTTTGACACAGATTTACAGATTTGTAAAAATTGATTGATTGGTTTTCACTGATTCTGCTTTGCAGCACTCAATCCGTGAAAATTTCAACGCGAAGCGCTTTGATTTCTTTTTTAAATCTGTGTCAAGAAAATATTAATTGAGCTTAGCAAAGTGATTGCAAAAAAAATCCTCTTAATAGACACACTCCACTCTTCTTTCAAAACCAAAATTGAAAAACACGGTTTTGTTTGCACTGAAGGTTATGATTGGAATAAAGAAAAAATTATAGCTGAACTACATCAGTATTCAGGTATTGTAATAAGAAGTCGTTTTAAAATTGAGAAGGGCTTTTTGAGTGTGCCTCATCAATTAAAATTTATTGCACGTGTAGGCGCAGGCATGGAAAACATTGACGTGAAGTTTGCTGAAGCAATTGGAATAAAATGTTTACATGCGCCCGAGGGCAACAGAGATGCTGTGGGTGAGTTTGCCATTGGGACGCTACTTTCGCTTTTCAGGAATTTGAACAAAGCTGATGCCGAAGTGCGCAAAGGAATTTGGCTGCGCGAAGAAAACCGCGGAATTGAGTTGCAGGGAAAAACCATTGGTATAATTGGCTTCGGTAATATGGGCAGCGCCTTTGCAAAAAAATTGCAGGGCTTTGATGTTAACATTATTGCTTACGATAAGTATCTTTCAATTGACCGCAACAAATTTCCTTACGTAACACAGGTTGACATCAGCGGATTATTTAACGCAACCGATATACTGAGCTTACATGTGCCCTTAACAGAAGAAACGCGCATGATGGTGAATGATGCTTTTATCAATTCGTTTTCTAAAAATATTTTTTTTATAAACACAGCACGAGGTAAATGCCTAAACACGGCTGACTTGGTTAAAAACATGCAATCAGGAAAAGTATTGGGCGCTTGTTTAGATGTGTTGGAATATGAATCAACCTCATTTGAAAAATTAGATAAAGAAAATTTGCCTGAGGCTTTTCAATATCTGATTAACTCCAACAAAGTTGTTTTAAGCCCGCATATTGGCGGATGGACGCATGAAAGTAATGAGAAAATGGCTGAGGTGTTGGTGGAGAAAATTTTGAAACTATACTAAAGCTTACAACAACGTTCCTGCCAAATTCGCCAACTCGCTCCTCTCCCCTTTTTCTAAATTGATATGAGCGTACAAATGATTGTTCTTTAATTTCTCTATCAGGTTGCTCAATCCATTGGAATGTGAGTCAAGGTAAGGTGTGTCTATCTGGAAAACGTCACCGGTAAAAATAATTTTTGTTCCCTCGCCTGCTCGGGTAATAATAGTTTTTACTTCATGCGGGGTAAGGTTCTGCGCTTCGTCAATAATAAAACATATGTTACTCAAACTGCGCCCGCGTATGTAGGCAAGAGGAGTAATGTGTAGTTTCTCATGCTCCACCATATCATTTATTTTCTGGTACTCCTTATCTGTCTCCTTATACTGGCTTTGTATGTATTTTAAATTATCCCACAGCGGCTCCATGTAAGGATTGATTTTAGACTTTATATCACCGGGCAAATAACCAATGTCTTTATTACTTAACGGAACTATTGGTCGTGCTAAAAATATTTGACGGTAATTACTTTTTTGCTGAAGGGCTGATGCAAGGGCAATTAAAGTTTTACCAGTACCAGCTATCCCCTGAATTGTAGTAAGTAAAATGTTGGGATTCATCACTGCATGCATAGCAAAAGCCTGCTCAGCGTTTCGTGCTTTTATGCCGTAAGCAATTTCCTTTTGCACGCGTTCTATCCTGTCTGTATCTGCATTATAATAAGCAAGTGCGCTTGATGCCTCAGCTTTGCTTTTTAAAATAAAATAGTGATTGGCAATGGGTCGTTCTTTTACAAGTTCCTTGTAAGAGCAATATCCATCCGTATAAATCTGGTCTATTACTTTGCGTGAAACACTATCAAGAATGGTTTTACCGGTGTAAAGACTATCAATGTCTTTAATCTTTCCGGTCATGTAATCTTCGGCTTGTATGCCAAGCGATTTTGCTTTAAGCCTCAGGTTAATATCCTTCGAAACCAAAACAACTTTACGGTTTCCTTCGGTATGTTTTAATGCAAGCGCTGCATTAATAATATTATGATCTGCTTTTTTTTCTCCAAAAACTTTATTGGCATCAACCCCGTTACCACTTTCATTCATCAGCACTTTAAATTTTCCTTTGGCATTGCCATTAAGAGGTATCCAATCCTGCAATGAATAATCGCTGCTCAATTTATCCATGCCGCGAATAAACTCGCGTGCTTCAAAATTTATTACATCGTTACCTTTTTTAAATCTGTCTATCTCCTCCAACACCGAAATGGGTATAGCCACATCGTGCTCTGCAAAATTGGTTACTGCATTGTGATCGAAAAGAATTGCTGATGTGTCTAACACAAAAATTTTCCTGTCTGCTTTTTTTGCCATGTTTTACAATTTGTTTTTGGTGCATGAAGTAGCTGCATGAGCTACAATGCGGGGGTTAAGTCTTTAAAGAACGGAGATTTATCACTGAGTCAATACAGTAATACTGCATTGAACTGAAACAAATATAAATTCAGGAAAACGGTTTGTGTTTTAACAAATTCAATTTAACAAACAGGGCAATGTTGAAAAGGTAACCCGTAAAATAAGTTACAGTTATTACTCTACAAAAAAATTACTGCATTGCTTGAAAATGCTGATAGCAAATAACTATCACTCCCATTCAATTGTTGCCGGTGGCTTTGAGCTTATATCATAAACAACCCTGTTAACTCCTTTTACGCGATTAATAATTTCGCTGGACATTTTGCCAAGGAATTCATAGGGAAGATGCACCCAGTCAGCCGTCATGCCATCGGTAGATGTTACTGCGCGCAAAGCCACTACGTTTTCGTACGTGCGTTCATCGCCCATTACACCCACGCTGCGTATGGGCAGAAATACGGAGCCTGCTTGCCATACTTTATTGTAAAGATTATGTTCTTTTAATCCTTCAATAAAAATATGATCTACGTCTTGTATGATGCGAACCTTATCTTGTGTAATGTCTCCTAAAATTCTAATTCCTAAACCAGGACCCGGGAAAGGATGGCGATTTAAAAGATGTGACGGCATTCCTAATTCTTTTCCAATTTCTCTTACCTCATCTTTAAAAAGAGTTTTGAGTGGTTCAACAATTTTGAGTTTCATTTTTCAGGTAAGCCACCTACATTATGGTGGCTTTTAATAGTTGCCGATGGTCCTTTTACCGAAACGCCTCAATAACATCAGGATAAATGGTGCCTTGCGCCAGCCATTTTACATCTTGTATTTTGTGCGCTTCCGGTCAAACACTTCAATAAACACACGACCTATAATTTTTCTTTTCTGTTCAGGCTCTTCTATATTTTTTAATGCATCGTAAAATTGTTGTGCAGCATTAACATGAATAATGTTTAAGCCCATTTTAGAAAAAGATTCCTCAACTTGTTGTGCTTCGTTTTTACGCAACAATCCGTTATCAATAAAAATGCAATAAAGATTTTTACCAATTGCACGATGCAATAACATGGCAGCCACACCAGAATCAACACCACCGCTTAAACCAAGTATTACTTTGTCATCCGCTAATTGTTGCTTCAGTTGTGTAACCGTTTTTCAATGTACGAGCCCCGGAGTCCAATCGCCACGGCAGCCACATACGTTATAAACGAAGTTGGTAAAGCATTTTTTGCCTTCAGTGCTATGATAAACCTCGGATGAAACTGGAAACCAAAACGGTTTGGTTTGCTTCGGTATGCGTTCACTTTACATCAGTGGTGCTGGCAGTAATTTCAAACTCATCAGATAGTTTTACAATGGTATCGGCATGGCTCATCCACACCTGTGAGCTGGGGGGAATGTCTTTGAATAACACATCAGAAGTGTGGCCAATGGTAAGGTGCGCTCTGCCATACTCTCTAATTTTAGAAGGAGCAACTTCTCCACCGCTTTTATGAGCCATCAGTTGTGCTCCATAGCATAAACCGAGCACCGGTAATTTTTCTGACAATGCATTGAGCTCTATAACCGGTGCCTGTGAATCGCGAACAGAAAAGGGGCTGCCAGAAAGAATAATTCCTTTAATAGAGTTATTTAATTCAGGCAAATTATTGTAGGGATGAATTTCGCAGTAAACATTCAGTTCGCGTACACGCCTTGCAATAAGCTGGGTAAACTGCGAACCGAAATCAATGATGAGAATAGATTGGTGCATGTGCAAAAGTAAAACTTATGGTAAGCTATTCAGTTAAAAGTTTTCAGCACTTTGTCAATATCATAAAGCATTGTATCACTAATATCTAAATGAGTAACAAACCTGATTGTGTCGGGTCCAGTTGCAAAAGCAAGAATATTGTTTTTTGAAAGATGATTTAAAATAGTTTCGGTTTTAAAGCCATCCTGCAATGTAAAAATTACAATATTGGTTTCAACAGGCAATACACTTTTAACGAAGCTACATGATTTTAAAATTGATTCGATGTGTTTGCTTTTTGTGGTCATCAACTAATCTGTTTATATGATTATTTAAGGCATATAAACCTGCTGCAGCAATATATCCGGCTTGCCTCATGCCACCACCAAAAACTTTACGAATTCGCCTTGCTTTTTTAATTAAACCCTTATCACCCAATAAGACAGAACCAACGGGTGCACCCAATCCTTTACTTAAACATACTGAAATGGAATTAAAACACTTGCCTATGTCAGATGGAGAATAATTTTTTGCAATAGAAGCATTAAAGATTCTGGCCCCATCTAAATGCAAAAACAAATTATGGGTTTTACATGCAGCGGCAATACTTTGCATATCCTCCAAATTATAACAACTGCCACCACCCCGGTTGGCAGTGTTTTCTAAAACAACCAAACGGCTTTCGGGAAAGTGTACGTTATCAGCATTAATATTTTTTATCACATCATCAGCAGTAATTCTTCCTCTGTTTCCTTCAATTAGTTTTACAGATGCACCGGAGTTTGACATAATGCCACCACCTTCGTAATAATAAACATGTGAGCCTTTTTCACATATAACTTCAGTGCCTGATTCGGTAACTGCTTTAATTGCAATTTGGTTTGTCATGGTTCCGCTGGGGCAATACAAACCAGCTTCTTTACCAAACATTTTTGCAGCGGTTTCTTCTAATTGAATTACCGTTGGGTCTTCTTCAAAAACATCATCGCCAACTTTGGCATTGAGCATTGCCTCCAGCATTTGCGGAGTGGGCTTGGTTACGGTGTCGCTTCTTAAATCAATCATCATAAAAAATTAAATCGTGATAAAGTTACACTTAGAATTTAATCTTAAAGCTGAAAATAATTAATTAGCCGAATAACAATATTTTTTCAACCTTAGCACAGAAATTTAAATGCTATGAAATATTTGATTTTAATGGGTTGCTGCTTTGCGCTTACTAATTGTATTGCACAAAACAATGCAAAAACAGATTCAGTAATAAGGTCTATTCTGGGAGCAGAAAATGTTACAAGGCTTACGGGCGAAGGAACGGAACTTATTAAGCAAAATGATTTTAGCGGAGCCAGTTTGTTTTTTAGTAATGAAATAAAAAAAGATGATGGCAACCGTGAAGCCTATTTTAACCGCGGAATTGTAAACATTGTGCTTGCAGATACCATGGCAGCCTGCCGAGACTGGAGCGCTGTTCTTGCACTTGGCGATACAGCCACATTTAAATTATTAGACTCGCACTGCCAGGGCAGTATGTTTATTGCTGATGATACGTTGCCCAAAATAGTTTATAGAAAAATGTTTGCAATTGAAAAAGGTAAAGATGCTGGCTACGCAAGCGCCAAAGCAGTTGTGCAACAAATGCCCGAGTTTAGTGGCGGAGCAGATGGAGTGTTTAAGTATTTAAATGCAAACTTGAATTATCCTGCATCAGCAAAGCAGAAAAAAGTGCAGGGAACGGTGTATGTTAATTTTATAATTGACAAAAAGGGCAAAGTTTTATTTCCATATATAGTAAGAGGTATTGATAAGGATTGTGATAAGGAAGCACTGCGACTTATAAAAAATATGCCGCAATGGAAACCCGGTAAAAATAATGGTAAGCCGGTGATTGTAAGACATAATTTACCGGTAATTTTCTCTGTAAAATAATTTCAATAAGTAATTGTATTTATATAAAACTGTAACTAAATGCTTGATAAATTATACGAAGCACAAAAGAAAATGCAGGAGGTGAAAGAACGCCTTGATAAAATTTCTGTAACCGGTAAAGCTGGAAACGATGATGTAGTTGTGGATATGAACGGTAACCTTAAAATTACATCCGTAAAAATAAGTGATGAACTGGTTACTCTAAATGATAAAGAGCAATTGGAGGACTTAATTTCCGTTGCCTGTAACCGCGCGCTTGATGCAGCACAAAATGTTGCACAGGTCGAAATGGCTGAAGCGAGTAAAGGATTGCTGCCCGGAATTTTTTAAAAAGGTAGTTTCAGGCAAAGGCACAAAGATTTTATACTCATAACTTTCCTTGAGCCTTTACCTGAACTTAAAATTCAATCTTTAAATCAGAGTAGCGTCCATTGTAATGGTGGTGTTGAGCAGTTTTGAAATAGGACAGTTAGCTTTTGCTTCTGCGGCACACTCATCAAATTTTTCTTTGCTGATACCAGGAACCTGTGCTTTCATTACCAAATGAGAATTGGTTATAGCTCCGTTTTCTAAGGTTATGGTACATGTTGTTTCAATACTATCGGGCGTAAAACCTGCAGCACCTAAAACAAAACTTAGTTTCATGCTAAAGCAACCGGAATGTGCTGCCGCTACTAATTCTTCGGGGTTTGTGCCAACACCCTCTTCAAAACGTGAACCATAAGAGTATTGTGTTTTTGATAAAACGGTGCTTTGTGTAGTAAGATTTCCTTTTCCTTCTTTACCTGATCCGTTCCAAACGGCTGTTGCATTTCTTTTCATTTGTTATTTGTATTTTTTTTTGATTTGATGACTCCGAAATTTCGGAGGAAATTTAGTTTGTATTTTAAAATCTTGCGCAAAATTAAAACAATAGTTGTAGGAATTGATACATTTAAGCGGCTGGCGCATTTTTGTTTTTAATGTTAAGTTTAACACCCATTTCTTTTTGACTATGCACATAAAAGAATATAAGAACTTATGGATATTATACGACTGATAAAACTGCTTTTTACATTTATGTTTGTTTGTGCAGGTACTATGTTTATTGTTATAAGTGTGCGGGAGGGCTTAAAACCATACAGGCTGCTTAAGTACGGTTTGGAAACAGAGGGCACTGTTGTGGAAATGTATAAGCGACCGATGAAGGTGAATGAAAAAAGTTCGGGCTCGTATGCACCGGTGGTTAAGTTTATGACAGAAAAAGGTGAGATTGTTACTTATTACTCTACTACGTTTACCAACTTTAATGATTTTACGGTAGGACAAAAAGTAAGAGTTTTTTACGACAGCAACAACCCACAAACCGCCACGCTGGAAGGAAAAGATGGATGGATACTGGCAGTGGTGTTTGGCATTTTTGGGTTTTTTATGTGTTTAATTTTTTATACGCTTTTTATACAGCAGGTGATTGGATGGTGGAGAGAAAGGAAGGGGTGATAAGTTACGGGGAGTGAATTGCAAACGTGCTTTGGAGTTACTATGAGTAGGATATTGTTTAGGAAAATTGGCACACAGCATTTTGATTGCAACGCAGAGGATATGCGTAAGGTGAGGAGGGACTGGAAAGAAACCTTATATGTTTGATTTTTCAAAGTTAAGTAACTTGGCACGATGAGAGGGAAGTGACCTTGGTGCACAGACACCGTCTGACAGTTTCCTCCTCATGTCAAGAAGAGTTAGCGGTATAACCCGCACAAAGATGCCGCATAAATTATAAGGTTTAACGATGCTTGACTTTTTTATTTATTAACCCATTAATCAAACAAAAATAATGGAAGCGTATTTAGGAATTGATGTAAGCAAGGGCTATGCCGACTTTACCTTGCTTGACAAAGAAAAACAAGAGTTGGAAAAAGTATTTCAGTTAGATGATACATGCGGTGGTCATGATGCATTGAAAAAACTGTTAAAGCAATTTACTTTACAACACAACATCAGCACCATGTACTGCGCAGTAGAAAGCACCGGTGGTTTTGAAAACAACTGGTATAACTGGCTAATTGTTTTGAAAAAGAATTACCAATAAAGGTAGCGCGACTAAACCCCAGTGGAGTAAAAACAACGTAGCCGCTTCTTTAGAACGCAACGTTACCGATGCACTCAGCTCGCGTTATATTGCACAGTACATAATCAGCCATGCAGAAAAAGTAAAGTATGATGTGCCTGATAATATTTACAGTTCTTACCGCAGCATGAGCAAACACATTGCACTGCTCAAAAAGCAAAACACGCAGCTTATTAACGAAATGAAAATGGTTTTGTACAGCACCTTTCCTGAACTGATGCGCTATTGCAAACAGGGAATGCCTGCATGGGTATTGGATGTATTAAAAAATATCCATCACCTGCTGCCATTGAAAAACTTAAAGTTGAACAACTCTCAAAAATTAAAAAACGTAACGCACGATAAAGCGCTTTCCATTATCAACAAAGCAAAAACAGCACCACATCACGCAACAACACTGTGCAGGAGTTTTTAATAAAAGAGCTTAGCAAAACAAATTGCCGATAAACAAGAGTTGATAGACGAACACAAAAATTACCTGCAGATAATTGCAAAGGAGCAGAAGTAGATTTAATAGACACCATTCCGGGCATTGCATCTTACAGTGCAGCAGCCATCATGATTGAGATTGAAAGCATCCATCGCTTTGCCACACCATCACACCTGGCATCATACTTTGGTTTGCATCCTGTAATGAAAGAAAGTGGCGATAAACAATTTGCTTACCGCATGAGCAAAAGGACGCTCCGGCATGCGCGCCTTGTTATACATGTGTGCACAAACCAGCGTGCTGCACGATGAACATTTAAAGAACATTTACCACCGCCACCGCAGCAAAGGCAAAAATCACAAACAGGCAATTGGCGTAATTATGCACAAAATGTTGCGTATGATATGGGGCGTACTCACCAGTACACAGCCCTACAATGCAACAACAGATAAAAACAATCAAACAAAAAAATTAAACAACAGCCCGACAATAAAAAAAGAAGAACTAAAACAAAAAGAAGATATCAGGCATTAGATACTGATGCTCCCATCAGTAACATACAAAGCAAAAAGAAAGGCGCAATCCGAGCCCCAAGTCAGCAGTGCTGAACAAGTGCGGGATCATCAAATTGCACCAGTGTAAACTTATAAAATAGTTTACAATTTTATTTGCTTTTGTACGGTATAACTGTCAGGGTCTTGCGCACAAAACTTTGCTACTACCTTGCAGGTTTTTTTTAAAAAGATTAAAATAAAAATGTACCTAAACAGAGCATAAACCCGATAGCAGTGTAAAGCCCGGAGGGCGGAGACATATGTAGATAGCCGGACTAGAAGCCAATGGCGGGACTGACGGTAATTTGTGAATAAGAGGATGTGTTTCCAGAAAATTATTTTGCTTTTATTTTTCTGTTTGCTGTTTTAAAAGCAATAAGCATTGGCATCAATTAATGCTTTGGCAACTCTGCGCCTGGCTTCTTTGGTGTTGTAAGGCGGTGTTTTGGTGAATCGCTTGAGGCCAAGGAGCAGCATGCGTTGTTCATCGCCTTCGGCAAAGGAGTTGATGGCTTCTTTGCCCTGTAGGTTGAGGTGGTCGGCAGCATCGTTGAGGTAAACGCGCATCATATCGAGTTGTGAGGTGCATTGAGCTTCGCCTTTGTGTGCAACTAATTTTTCGGTACGCAGCATGATGGATTCGCTGACGAAAATTTCGGCAGCCATGTTGGCTATGTTTATGAGTATTTCCTGCTCTTTGGCAAGGGTCATCATCAGTTTTTGTACGGCACTGCCGGCAACCATGAGCAGGGCTTTTTTCATGCTGGCAAGTGTTCTTTTTTCGGATGCAAAGAGTGTATCATCAACATCACCAAAATCGGGGATGCCCATGAGTTCTTTTTGCACTTCCATGGCGGGTGTCATGAGGTCGAGTTTGCCTTTCATGGCGCGTTTTAAAATCATGTCAACGGCAAGGAGGCGGTTTATTTCGTTGGTGCCTTCGAAGATGCGGTTAATGCGTGAATCGCGGTAGGCGCGGTCCATTGGATAATCGGCACTGAAGCCGTAGCCGCCATAAATTTGTACACCTTCGTCCACAACATAATCAAGGGTTTCGCTACCCACTACTTTTAGTATGGCGCACTCCACTGCATATTCTTCGGCAGCCTGCAGCAGCGCTTTTGAATGTTCTACACCTTCGCTCAATAATTTTTTTTTAATAGCCTGCTCGGCAAGTTTGTAGCGTATGGCGCCAAATTTTGCAATGGGTAAGTTAAATTGCTGGCGTGTGTTTGCATACTCTATGGATAGCGTTGTAACTTGCTTGCATCCGCCCAAAGCAGCAGCAGCCAGTTTTGCTCTGCCTATGTTTAGTATGTTGAACGCAATGAGGTGTCCTTTGCCAATTTCGCCCAGCACATTTTCTACAGGCACTTTGGTATCGTTAAAAACACTGGCGTGTGCTGGAGCCTTTAATGCCCATTTTGTGCTCTTCTTCGCCAAGAGTAACACCGTTGTAAGTTTTTTCGATGATAAAGCCTGTGAATTTATCGCCATCAACCTGTGCAAATACAAATAAACAAATCTGCAAAGCCTGCATTAGTAATCCACATTTTTTGCCCGTTGATGATTAATGTTTTCCATCAGGAGAAAGTACGGCTTTGGTTTTTGCAGCCAGTGCATCGCCGCCGCTGCCGGGTTCGGTAAGGCAATAGGATGCTTTCCATTTGCCGGTGGCAAGCAGCGGCAAGTATTTTTCTTTTTGTTGTTTGGTGCCAAAATATAAAATGGGCAGTGTGCCTATGCCTGTGTGTGCAGCCATGGCAACTGAGAAGGAATGACCGGCACCAAGCACTTCGGTAATGAGCATGCTGGTTACAAAATCTTTTCCGAAGCCGCCATATTCTTCGGGAACGCTAATGCCAAGTAAACCTAATTCGCCCGCTTTGTTGAGTATGGAAACCATTAAGCCTTCTTTGTGCTGGTCTAACGCTTCGAAATGTGGTTGCACTTCCTGCTTTAGAAAATCCTGCGCCATTTGCACCATCATTTTATGTTCTTCTGAAATTTCTTCGGGAATGAATATGTCTTCGAAGGTTGATGGTTTAATTACAAACTCTCCTCCTTTTAAAAATGTTTTAGCAACAGTTTCCATTATGTTTTGTGATTTTTATTTTTTGTAAAGTTATTTGATTGAAACGGTAAAAAATGCATTTATGTTTTTGATGATACTAACATGGAGGGGTTAGAAATGCTTCGTGGGTTATATGGGTAGGAAGGGTTTGGGTATTTTAATACATTTACATCACTAAAAATCTCCAAATGAAAAAACTTTTTTTGCTTGTATTTGCTTTTGATTGTGCTGGCTGCTAATTTTAAATTGCATGCCCAATCGTTAATATATTCCGATGGCAGTTCTGGTTTTTGCTCCGGACTAAGTTGCCATTCTGTTTTTGGTTCTACGATAACATCTTCTCCTGTGGTAACATCCATATTAGGTTTAAATACTATTCAGGTCTTTTGGGCTCCAATCAATACAAGTTCCGCGCTTGCGTATTTTAATCCTGCAAGTGTTAGTTACGTTACGGTATAATTCAGCTGGGACTTTTCAATGGATAAGGGGCTATAAGTCAACAGAGGTGGGTCCAGTTTTTTGATGCAGTCAACTCAAGGCTATTCCATTTTTGCAGACCCAAACCCAGGTGGCAGTGGTTGCGAAGTTTATGTTGGGTGGACAGCAATACGATTATGGGAGCAACACCAATGGACAAATTTTGGGACATAATTATGTGGCATACAAATACAACAGGTGGGGCACATTTTTTAGTTTGATGAATAACAATGTTAGTGCTACCGGGCTTGCACCAAAAGTTTCTTTAAAGCAAGGCGCTTATTTTCCGAATTATACTGGCGGACCTAAACTTATTTTATTGGGAGATGGTCAATGGAGTAATCCATCTCAAGGCTATTACGGTTGGAATATGTTTGTGTATTATATCAGCAATATTGCTCGCTTTGCAAAAGACGCAACAGGAATTGCCGAAGACTCAAATAATCAGTTAAGTATTTTCCCTAATCCAACATCGGATAATTTTAATGTCAAAAGCAATGAAGTTATAACCGCTCTTAAGATTTATACCATTACAGGTCAGTTAATTTTAGAATTAAACCACAATTCAAATGAAGTAAGTGTAAACACTGAAAAAATTAAAAAGGAAATTATGTGGTTGAATGTGTTTTACGTAACAGTGTTGAACGTTCTAAATTGCTTATAAAATAGGTTTGATGGACGCGCAAGCACCTAAAGTACATCCTGAAGTTCCGCAACTATAACCCCCAAGATGCTGCATTATCACGCAACAGGCTGTATTATCCTGAGTAACCCACCACATCAATTTTCTTTAGTTTTGGGGAGTATTAAATTTTTCAATTAAACGTAAGCTTTAATCTTTTATAAACCTTGTATGAATGAAAAAGGAACTATCGCAAAAACAAATTAGCGAACTGATTGATGTATTAAAATCTCGTTTCCAAAAAAATCCTGAAAGGCATAAGGGTATAAGCTGGGAAAAAGTAGAAGACAGATTAACCAAGAGCGCACAGAAACTGTGGAGTCTTTTTCAAATGGAACAAACCGGTGGAGAGCCCGATGTAGTTGCTTACGACAAAAAAACAGGCGAGTATATTTTTTATGATTGTGCTGCCGAAACGCCAAAGGGCAGGAGAAGCCTTTGCTATGATATGGCTGCACTTAACTCGAGAAAAGAAAATAAACCCAAAGACAGCGCTATCAATATGGCTGCTGCAATGGGTATTGAAGTATTAACCGAAGAGCAATATCTTGAGTTACAAAAACATGCATCGGTTGATGCAAAAACATCGAGCTGGCTAAATACACCGCAGGAGGTAAGAAAACTTGGCGGTGCCATTTCAGGCGAATTTCGTTTCGGGCGCACTTTTATCTATGCCAATGGTGCCGAATCGTATTTTGCTGTACGAGACTTTAGGGCAGAGTTACAGGGTTAATGTTTGAACTGTCCTTTTACCTATGCTTGAGTTAACCCGTCTCCACCACGTTGCAACCATCACTAACAATTACGAAAAGGCTAAGGATTTTTATTGCCACGTGTTGGGTTTTAAATTAGATAAGGAAGTTTACAGGAGGAGCGCAGGTCTTGGAAAGCTGATCTTTCATTAAACGGAAAATATGTAATAGAGCTTTTTACATTTGAAAATGCCCCTGAAAGAAAATCGTATCCCGAGGCAGCAGGCTTACGCCACATAGCTTTTGCCGTTGAAGATTTAAACAAGTGTATAGAAATACTACAAACTAAAAATATTCCTTTTGAACCAATTCGCACAGACGAGTACACAAACAAACGCTTTACTTTTATTGCCGACCCTGATGATTTGCCGATTGAACTTTATGAGGAAGAGAGGAAGTGAATGGTGAATTGTGGGTTTTTGTGTTTTGAGTTGAAATAAGGATTGTTATCAAATAGTTAATGCATAACCCGAAACAGAAAATCCGAAACACAAAACTCTAAACTTTTTCCCTTACATTCGCCTCCCTAATTTTTATAAATGGAATACAATACCACACGCTCTCAGTTAAAATTCTCGGAATATGGGCGTAACATTCAAAAACTTGTTGAACACGCGCTAACTATTAAAGATAATGAAGAGCGTACTAAAATGGCAAAAATGATTGTTAGTGCCATGAGCCAGTTGAATCCTTCTGTAAAGGAGTACAACGATTTTCGTCATAAGTTATGGGATCATTTATTTATGATTTCTGATTTTGAACTGGACGTTGATGCACCTTTTCCAAAACCATCTAAGGAAGACAAGAGCATTAAGCCTTCAAAAATTTCTTATCCTACTTATCGTGTTCCGTTTAAGCATTATGGCAACACACTTTTTAAAATGATGGATGAGGCATGTAAATTGGAAGACGGGCAAAAGAAAGATCAGTTTATCAACCAGATTGCAAATTACATGAAGCAGAGTTATGTAAACTATAACCGCGATAATGTAAACGATGAAGTAATAGTTGCCCAACTTGCAAAACTTTCGGAAGGGCAGTTGCTGGTAAAAGAAAATGTAAGACTTGCACAAGCACGCGAGTTACCTCCTACCAGTAACGGCAACCGCAAAAAGAAAAAGAAGAACAGAAAAAGATAAATTTTTAACAAACCGGATGAAAATTTTCCGGTTTATTTTTTTAATCAAAAGAATTAGTCAATAGAATGTTTGAAAATTTAAGCGATAAGCTCGACCGGGCATTTAAAACCCTTAAAGGTCAGGGAAAAATAACGGAGATAAACGTTGCCGAAACATTAAAAGAGGTACGCAAGGCTTTGCTTGATGCTGACGTAAACTATAAAGTTGCCAAACAATTTACGGATACTGTTAAAGAAAAAGCGCTTGGCGAAAATGTATTAATTGCTGTTTCGCCAGGGCAGTTAATGGTAAAAATTGTGCACGATGAGTTGGTAAAACTCATGGGTGGTGATGCAACAGACATAAACATAAAAGCAAACCCTTCTGTAATTTTAATGAGTGGCTTGCAGGGTTCGGGTAAAACAACCCTGAGCGGAAAGCTCGCCAGTTATCTAAAAACAAAAAAGCAAAAACAAGTATTGCTTGTAGCATGCGATGTTTATCGCCCAGCGGCTATTGACCAGTTAAAAGTTGTTGGCGAACAAATAGGAGTGGAGGTTTACAGCGAGCCCGAAAACAAAAACCCAGTTCAAATTGCACTTAATGCAATTACAAAAGCAAAGGAGCAGAACAAAAATGTAGTGATAGTTGATACTGCAGGGCGCTTGGCTGTGGATGAGGAAATGATGCTGGAGATAGAGCGAATAAAAAAAGCGGTGCAGCCTCACGACACTTTGTTTGTAGTTGATAGCATGACGGGGCAGGATGCCGTTAACACTGCTAAAGCATTTAACGACAGAATTAATTTTGACGGGGTTGTTCTTACCAAATTAGATGGCGACACGCGCGGTGGTGCGGCACTGTCCATACGCACGGTTGTAGATAAGCCTATAAAATTTGTTGGAACCGGTGAAAAAATGGATGCGTTGGATGTATTTCATCCTTCGCGTATGGCTGACCGCATACTTGGTATGGGTGATATTGTTACCCTTGTTGAAAAAGCTCAGGAACAATTTGACGAGAAAGAAGCAGCTGAACTGCAACGCAAGTTTGCCAAAAATCAATTTAACTTTAACGATTTCCTCAGTCAGCTTCAACAAATAAAAAAGATGGGAAACATTAAAGATTTAATGGGAATGATACCTGGTGTGGGCAAAGCAATTAAAGATGTTGATATAGACAACAATGCTTTTAAAAGTATAGAAGCCATCATACAAAGCATGACCAAGAAAGAGCGCGAGCAGCCTGATTTGATAAACGGCACCCGTAAAAAAAGAATTGCCGATGGCAGTGGAACTTCTATACAGGATGTGAACAAACTGATAAAACAATTTGATGACATGCGCAAAATGATGAAAATGATGCAGGGCGGAAACATGAAAAATATGATGCGGAACATGCAGGGTATGAGAAGATAGTTTACTGTTTTCCTTTTTAACCTCATTCTCATCTTCGTCCTTGCTGTCAACCTTTATATTCGCATTTCATTTTTAATATGGCTTTGCAATTTGTTTCGCCTTCGTTTTTGTGGTGTCTGCTCTTGGTTAGTATTCCAATTATTATTCACCTGTTTAATTTCAGGAGGTTTAAGAAAGTACTTTTCACCAATGTAAAGTTTCTTAAAGAGTTAAAAGAAGAAACTAATTCGCGCTCACGTTTAAAGCATCTGCTTGTTTTGCTCATGCGAATATTGGCAGTAGCCTTTTTGGTTTTTGCATTTGCGCAGCCTTTTATTCCGGCTCAAAAACAAACAATGGCTGTCGGACAAAATGTTATCAGCATTTACCTCGATAATTCCTTTAGTATGATGTCAGAGAGTGAAGAAGGTAACTTGCTTGAACTTGCTAAAAACAAAGCCACTGAAATTACCAATGCATTTCCTGCAAGTACTCAGTTTCAAATTCTCACCAACGAATTTGCCGGTGTACAACAGCGCTTACTCAGCAAAGAAGAAGCTGAGGATGAAATTGCCAAGACAAAAATAAGCCCCAACTCGCGCACCTTTAATGATGTTATTGCAAGGCAACAGGAGATGTTTTCTGCTTCCAATATCGTTGATAAGCGAATTTATTATATAAGCGATTTTCAGAAAAGTGTTTTACCTGCAAGCCTGCGCTCAGATACTACCATCAACCTCAACCTTGTTGCATTAAAAAGCAATAGCGCTGCCAATGTTTATATTGATTCATGCTGGCTTTCATCACCTGTTGTAATGCAAAACGAGCAAGTGGTGCTTACAGTGATGTTTAAAAATTCGGGAGACGAAGCTGTTGATAATATACCTGTTAAACTCGTGGTTAACGGATTGCAAAAAGCCGTTGCAACGGTGGCGGTAGCCGCACAGGGCGAAGCTACTTGCTGTTCTTACGTTTAACGTTACACAGCCTGGCTGGCAGCAGGCACAAATTTCTATTACTGATAACCCCGTAACTTTTGATGACGACTATTACTTCAGTTTTAAAGTGGCAGATAAAATTGATGTGTACCATGTTGCGGGTGGTAGTAATATTTACTTGAGTACGCTCTTTTCGAATAATGCCATCTTTAATTACACTACTGCAACTCAGCAGTCGGTTGATTATTCGCAGATGCAGAGGAACAGCACTGTTGTAATAAGTGATATTGAAAATATTACATCAGGCCTTGCTGATGAGTTAAAAAAGTTTATTCAAAAAGGAGGCTCGCTTGTTCTTTTTCCTGATAGTACCTCAGATATTCAATCCTATAATAATTTTCTTTCCTCTGCCGGTGCTGATGTTTTTACAGATGTAAACAGAAACATAACTAAAATTGATAAACTTGATTTAGAGAACAACGTTTTTAAATCTGTTTTTGAAAAGCAGGAATTGGATATGAACCTACCCGGAGTAAGTTCTTATTACAATCTTGCTTTATCATCGCGTAATACAAGGCAGGTGCTTATGCGTATGCAGGGCGGCTCACCTTTTTATGCGAATACTCTTTGGGCTCGGGTAAAATGTTTTTATTTACAACTCCTGCCAACAGTAATCAATCGGGTTTTGTAAAACATGCACTGTTTGTTCCTGTCCTTACACGAATAGTTTTTTTAAGCGCCCCTTCGGGCGAATTGTCCTACACTATTGGAAACGTAACTGGCTTTCCGCTAACAGAAAGCATTGCATCTAGCGAGGCAGCGCTGCATTTAATAAACAGCGAAAAAAATATTGATGTAATACCCCAGGTTAAAAACACACCCGAAAGCTCAACGGTAATAATTGGCAATGAAATAAACATAGCGGGTTATTATCAACTACAAAATCAAAACAAAACCATACAAACTATTGCCATGAATTATAATAGAACCGAATCAGCACTTAACTTTTTTAACGAAGCAAATTTGGGGTCTGTTATAAATGCTTCTATGTTCAAGTCTGTAAATATTTTAAGCGGTAATACTCCATCATTAACCAAATCCATTAAAGAACAAAGCCAGGGCATTGCCCTTTGGAAGTACTGCATTATTTTAGTGTTGGTTTTTTTAGGGTTTGAAGTTTTATTACTGCGCTTTATGAAATAGAATGAACACTAAATTTTTGAGCCACGTTAAATTAACATCTTTAATCACTACTAAACTTTGGTGTCTATTGTAACTACAAATAATTAACTTAGCCACCGAACAAAGTTTTTAAATGCTCACTATTGCCTTCCTAATTGTAATCGGAATAGTACTTCTTATTTTAGAAATATTAATTCTGCCGGGTTTAATTGCGGGTATTATCGGAAGCATATTAATTGTAACAGGCATAGTACTTTCATACAAAAACTTTGGCGATTTTTATGGCAACATTACCCTTGCAGCCACCGCAGTAGTTACTGGCGCCAGCGTATGGTATTCCTTTAAAAGCAAAGCTTGGGAAAGATTCAGTTTAAAAGAAGTGAGTGACGGCAAAATAACAAGAGTTGACCAGCTAAACATTAAAACGGGCGATGCCGGTGTTTCACTATCAGCAATTCGCCCTGCCGGCACCGCACTATTCGACACAAAAAATTGAAGTACACAGCCGTGGCGAAATAATAGACAGCAACAAAATAATTGAAGTAATAGAAGTACTACCCAACAAACTTATTGTTAGAGAAAAAATTAATTCAGGCAGTTAGTAAAAAACATTTAGCAACCTGCTGCCGGTCCGCAAGGCAGGTTGGCAGTACCCTTTAAGATTCACAATTCATAATTCACAATTCATAACTCATAATCTCTCCTCATGCAACTCCCATTCGTAATCCTCTTAGCAGCAGGTGCGCTCATCCTGTTTTTTATCTTCCTTTATTTTGTACCCGTTAACTTATGGATAACTGCCATATTCAGCGGAGTGCGTGTAAGCATCCTCAACCTTATACTTATGCGTTTCCGCAAAGTGCCTCCTTCCACAATTGTAAATGCACTTATTACAGCTACCAAAGCGGGCTTAAGCGTTACCACCAACGATTTAGAAACACACTACCTTGCCGGTGGCAATGTAAACAACGTAATAAAAGCACTAATAAGTGCCGATAAAGCAAACATACCCCTCACCTTTAAAATGGCCACTGCCATAGACCTTGCCGGGCGCGATGTGGCTGATGCCGTACAACTCTCTGTTAACCCCGCGTAATTGACACCCCTCCGGTAAGTGCTGTTGGCAAAAACGGAATACAACTGGTAGTGCGTGCCCGTGTTACAGTGCGCACCAACATTAGCCAGTTAGTGGGTGGCGCAGGCGAAGAAACCATCTTAGCTAGAGTAGGAGAGGGCATAGTAACAACCATTGGCTCCGCTGCCGATCATAAAAGCGTATTAGAAAACCCCGATCAAATTTCAAAAACCGTACTCAACAAAGGCTTAGATGCCGGCACTGCGTTCGAAATACTTTCCATAGATATTGCCGATATTGACGTAGGCGAAAACATTGGTGCCAAACTGCAAACCGAACAAGCCTCTGCCGATTTAAAAGTGGCGCAGGCAATGGCAGAAGAGCGCAGGGCTGCCGCAGTAGCCACCGAGCAGGAAATGATTGCCAAAGCGCAGGAAGCACGCGCAAAAGTTATTGAAGCCGAGGCACAAATACCATTGGCTATGGCAGAAGCATTCCGCTCCGGAAAAATGGGCGTTATGGATTACTACCGCATGCAAAACATACAGGCCGATACCAAAATGCGCGATTCTATTGGCGGAACCGATAAAGGAGAAAACAAGTAATTTATTTTCTCAAAATAATTTTAGTTTTGCGCCTCGTTTTACAGGAGCATATTTGGTAATTAAGGTATTGAGTTAATTAAGGTAATTAAGTTAATCTGGCAATCCTATATCTTAACTCTCAAATCCCAAACAACTATTGGTCCCTTAGCTTAACTGAATAGAGCATCTGACTACGGATCAGAAGGTTGGGGGTTTGAATCCCTCAGGGACCACATTAAAAGGCGGGAAGTTTTCCGCCTTTATTTTTTATAACATTCGCTAGATATAATTAGTCTTAATTAAAAATAATTATCAAGGTGTTCCGTTTGCACAATGTGCGTTTAATATTTTTAATTGTGTTTTTGTCTATTGGCTTATGTGGTGTTGCCCAGCAGGGAGTAGTAACCGTAGGTTTCCAGGTAAAACCAATTTTCTCCAACCAGTATTTTAAAACAGGTCCGGTTGAGGGCAGCATTGGCACATTCAATGCAAAAGTTACTCCCATAACGGGTTACTGTGCAGGCATGGTAATAAGGCGGGGCTTCACCCAAAAACTTTCATTAGAAACAGGCATCAACTTCGTTAAACGCAATTACAATCTCAGCATAACCGACACCAACTTAAACATTAGCGATCAGTTCAGGTTCATTAATTACGAACTGCCAATAGCTGCATTGGTTTACATCAGACTTGGCGAACAACTTTATATGGATGCATCATTTGGCGGCTCATTAGATTTTTTCCCCAGCGATGTACAGTCCGAAGACGAAATTTACTACCAGGTAAGCAGGCGTCCGCGCTGGGTTAACATGGCGCTTATTGCAAACTTAGGAACAGAATATCGTACCGAAAATGCAGGCTACTTTTATGTAGGGGCATCGTTTCACCGCCCATTCAATTATATTTTTGCGTCCTTATCTCAGCGCAAAACCATGAACATAAACACCTTTGTGCGTAACGATATTTCAGGCAATTACCTAACCATAGATTTTAAATATTTCTTCCACGAAGAACCACTTAAAAAACAACGCAAAAAAGCAGCAGGAGAGGAGTAGCCGTTTATTTTTTGTTAAAGCGATTATAGCTCTCAAACTTTTTGCGCACATAAACAATAAAATCATACTGCGAAGAATTTTGCAAAAACTCATCACTCACTCCGCAGTAATCAATAAAAGCATCAAACTGTTCTTCGTTAAGTGTTATCACATTATTGTCAACATACTTTCTAAACAACTCTTTTAGTAGTGCTCTCCGCTTATCATCATTTCTTTTTTCAGCAATATCTCTTTTAGCGCGTTCGCGTTTGCTAAATGCCTGGTACAAAAAAGTAATGGGGCTGTTAAAAGCATCTACACCTGTTAAAATATAATCTTCCTTTTAAACCCAAGCGTTTCTATATCCTTCTGTATCTGCTCCAAATCGCGCGGTGGTATAATATCTACAGTTTTTATCTCGTAAGATAATTTAGATAACAACACAGTAATATTATAAACCTCTTTAAATACCGAATCCTTAAAACAAATTCTGCGCATAGCATAGCCGGTAGCTGCTACAAGTAATGTATCTGTTTTTTTATCTGTACACTAAAAGTATTACCCGCTCCTGCAAACACACCCTGTTGCGTTCCTTTATTTACCACCATTGCATTTGATACAGGTATGGCTGCATCATCACCTTTAATAATTCCATTAACACGAACAAGCGGTGCATCTTGTGCAACTGCCGCTACCAAACCCAGCAAAAAGAAAACCATCGTTACCCAAAAACTTCTCATTACTATTCTTTCGTTTTATGTTTAGAATTTACTGTTTATTGTTCTTATCACCATTTTACCAAATTCATAATTCATAACTCATAATTCACCATTAACCATTATTAATTGGCTTTAACTTTCTTGCAATAAATATAGACAGCAAACTTGCTGTAGCTGCCAAAAAACCTACATAATTATAATGCTCCAATTTGCCTTCGCTGTTTTTTAAAATAATCATACCCGCAACAAAAGAAGCAAGCCCTGTTGCCAAATGTTGTAGAGATGCATTTATATTCATAAACCCTCCGCGCTGCTTTGGTTGCACTACCGAGCTTATCATTGCCATTGCCGGAATACTTCTGCCCCCGAAACTATAAAGAACATACTTGTAACCACTAAGACCATTGAAAGCGGCAAAGGATTAAGATTTGTTATTAAAAGCACTGGCACTAACGAGCATGTTACAAAAATGGCATACACCTTAAACTTGCCAATCTTATCTGCCAGCTTTCCTACAAGTGGAGAAGAAAAAATAGTTAACCCGCCACCTACAAGATATATAAATGACAACTGATGTTCTGATAAACCAACGTTACTTACCATATAGGGTGCAATAAATGGTATAATGCTAAAATGTCCAAGCATCATCACAAACATTAGTAGTAATGCCCAGCGTTGGTTTGCATTTGATCCTATGTCTTTAAATACTTTTAACCTCGATTCTTTTACTTCGCTAATATGTTTTGTCAAATCAGGCACATAAATAAATGCAGCTATAAAAATTAAAACAGACATTACTCCAACAAAAATAAACGGAGCGTGCCACGAGTAGCTTGCTGCAAGCCACAATCCGCATGGCACACCTGCCACAGATGCAATAGAGAAAGAACCCATTAAAAAACCCATGGCGGTGCCGCGTTTTTCATACGGAAACACATCACCAATAATAGCAAGTATTTGCGCTGCGGTTACACCCCCAAACATTCCTGCCACTATTCTTGCTATTAACAAAAAATGATAATTGGGTGCCAGAGCACAGGCAAATGTTCCTAAAACAAAACCCGCATACCCCACAAGCACCACATGCTTGCGGTTAAACCGGTCAACAAAAAATGCTGCAATTAAACTCATTATACCTGCACTAAAAGTGTAAGCTGCTACCAACAAACTAAATTGCTGTGGATCAATTTGCATAATGCGCATCAGTTGCGGACCCAACGGCATCATTATCATAAAATCAACTATGTGCGTAAAGTTTATAGAAGAAAGTAAAAGCAAAAGAATTTTTCTTTGTTAGTCATTTGTGTTGAAAAAACGATTGCAATGATAGCTATATTGATATTGTTCAGCAGTTATTAAAAAATACATTTGCGCTATATTCACGTAAGTTTAACTTTAAAAATATCGTATGAAAAATTTAAATGCAGTACTATCTTTAATAATTGTTTCTTCTCTGGTTTTTTGCGGTTGCAAAAAGGATAGTAATGATGACAATAATAATAACAACACAACCGAAACTTGTTCAGATGGAATAAAAAATCAGGACGAAACAGATATTGATTGCGGTGGAGTTTGCCCTGCCTGCCCGTCACCATCTTTTAGTATGACTGTTAATGGCACTGCCTGGGCAGCCGACACTTTATATTGTGACACAAGTTTAATAGGTGGAAATATCAGAACTTTTATAAATGCCCAAAAGATTTCAAATGGAACAAGTCTTCAACTGGGTTTTTCGGGTAACCTACCCTTAAACACGCTAATAGATTTGGTTTCACCACCATCTGGTGTTTTGGTAACTGCCAAACAATATATTGCTTTGGGTACTATTTACAGTACATGCACTTCAGGTAAAATTACTTTTACTAAAATAGATTATGCAAACAAGAAGGCCTCAGGCACATTTTCTAACATAGCCCTTTCCAGTAGTGGAGGGCAAACTGTGAATATTACCAATGGTTCATTCGTGAACATTTCCATCCGCTAATCTTGTTACCTAAATGTTTAAGTTCATTTGTATAATTTTATTTGTTGCTTTTTTTACGGGTTGTGCTAATCGTAATCAAAACGAAAATGAAAACAACCCCTCATTACATAACACAACTATTCAAAATAGTATCGATACTTCAAGTGTTAACCAATCGCTTCCTCTCGATTCTGTTGAAGCCATCACTGCTTTAAAACCACTCAACAATATTTCCGCACTGGTAAACGGAAAACAATTTACATCTATTTCCTATACCATAAACAGATTTGTATTAAAGAAGGATACTGTGTACGCCCTTTATTCAACCAACGGGACTGACCGAATTATTATCAATTACAGAGGACCTGCAGCAGAAGGTGTTTACAACATTGTAGAATCGGGTGATGCTGTTTTTATGGATTCTTTAAATACACTATATAATGCTAAAGAAGGTATTGTTGCATTTGATAAGTTTGATTTAAAGAATAAAGTTGTTTCAGGTTGGTTTTACTTTACTGCGCATAGCCAGGATAAAAACAAAAAACCCGTATCAATAACCAATGGAAAACTAAAGGATGCAACATTCTTTACATCTCAATAGGCTGTTAATAATTTCATACAATAACTTTTCTCAAAAGCAGTTTTTTCTTTTCTATACACTATAAATTTGCTTGTACACCAAAGGCATTTGGCTTAGCTGGCTAAATCACGTGTCTTTTGACGTTCAAAAATTTAAGCATACAATTATATGCCATTATTTTTTTCAAGCCTGTTACCTGCTTTTACAATGGTGCATGTATATTATTTATTTAAAGTTATAATTAAATAAGGAGCTATTCAAATGAAAAAACATCTTCTGCTTATCTGCTTTATTGCAGCATCGTTTACAACGCTTGCACAAAGTCCTGTTGCCAATTTTAACACCACCACACCATCATCGGGGTGCTCACCTATAACTGTTTCTTTTCAGGATGCATCATCAGGCAACCCAACATCATGGCTTTGGGATTTTGGTAACGGAAACACATCTACGCAACAAAACCCCTCTGCCCAGTACAGCACACCGGGCAGTTACACCGTTAAGTTACGTGTTACCAATGCACAGGGAACAGATTCCATTACTAAGGTTAATTATGTAAGAGTGTTTGCCAACCCATCGGCAAGTTTTACTGCGTTGCCCAATGTAATTTGCCAGGGAGGTACAATTGCTTTTACCGACAGTACAGTAATTGGAAGTGCCCCCATTGAAACATGGTTTTGGAGCTTTGGTGATGGCGACACTCTCACTACCACAACCGGAAACACTATTCATACCTATAATGCAGCATTATCGGGCAGCTTTTCTGTTACACCTGGTGGTTACCGATACTAACGGATGCACAAGCAGTAACTTGCAAACCATTTCCATCATTACAAAACCAGTACTTGCATTTACGGCAACACCACTCGCAAGTTGTACCACCCCTCTAAACGTAACTTTTACAAACGGCACAACCGGTGCAAGTGTTAACGCTGTTTATACCTGGTATTTTGGCGATGGTGCTTCTCTTTCATCTCCCAATGCACAGCATAATTATACAACGGGAGGTAGCTATACAGTTTCACTTGTTTTGAATGATGCAAATTGTAACGACAGCATTTCCATCCCTAATTACATTAACATAGCTGCCGCCAATGCGGCTTTCTCTGTAAGTGATACCACACCATGCGTTAATTCAGCAGTAACATTTAATAATCTTTCACTTCCTTCTGTTGCCACAGCATCATGGAACTTTGGCGATGGGGGCACATCAGCCTTAATCAGCCCAGCACACACCTACACTTCAGCAGGAACGTTTACGGTGCGTATGTCGTTTACTGATGCAACGGGATGTACTGACAGTACTACTTTAACAATTACAGTTCTGCCCTTACCTTCCATTACAGCATCAGTTACCGACTCCACCATTTGCGATCATGATATTGCCGCGGCATTTAGTGCTTCGGGTTCAGGTATAACCTCGTGGCTTTGGAATTTTGGTGATGGCACTCCAACATCAACCTTGCAAAATCCGTCTCACAATTATTCTATTGACTCTGTTTATAATGTTACCGTAACCGGAACTAATGCAAACGGATGTTCTGCAACGCAAACCATAGCCGTATATGTTGATGAGCCTGATGCATTTTTTAACGGAGCGCCTCGCAGGGGATGTGTGCCACATTCAATTATCATTTTTAGTCAAAGCCAGTCACTATACGATCCCATTGTATCTTACCAATGGAACTATGGCAACGGCCAAACAGCAACAGGAATTAGCGATACTGCTTTTTATCCATTGCCGGGAGATTATGATGTTACACTTGTTATTACTACAGCAAGCGGGTGCACCGACACCATTGTGCGGCCTGCTTTTGTTGAAACAGGTGTGTTGCCAACAGCCAACTTCTCATTTTCCCCCGATACTGTTTGTTATGGCGATCCGGTTCAGTTTACAAACCTGAGTACAGGCGAAGATTCTGTGTCGTGGCAATTTGGTAACGGAGTAAATTCTAACAGTAATAATCCGGCAATTTATTATACCAATCCGGGAACATATTCTGTCAGCTTAATTGCATGTGATAATGGTTGTTGCGATACTTTAACAATTAACGATGCTATAACTGTACTGCCACCCAAACCAGTTTTTTCAAGCCCGGTTTACAACTGTGCAAATCCATTATCAGTAAATTTTACAAGTAATTCAATAGGTGCCGATTCTTTAATTTGGGATTTTGGTGATGGTTCTCCTGTAAATAATTCAAACGTAACTACCATTACACACGTTTTTCCTTCGCGCGGATTTTATTATGTAAAATTGGAGGCATTTAATTATGCAACAGGTTGCTCATACAAGGATTCCATTCAAGTGCATATTACTATTCCTGATGCAAATTTTACTGCCACACCACTTAGCGGATGTGCACCTTTAAAAGTGGTTTTTAACGGGGCTCATCACAAGATGCATCATTATTCCAATGGCACTTTAACAACAACATTATTTCTACCATCAAGCCTTCTCCGCTTGATTCTACCACCTACACCGCTCCCGGATTTTATTCACCCATGTTACTTATTACCGATGTGCATGGTTGCCGGATTCTTTAAGAATTCCAAATTATATAAATGCAATAGGAGCAAAGGTGGGCTTTACTGCAAGTACCATGCGTGGCTGCGCACCACTTACCGTTACTTTAACTGATACTTCTCTTTCCAATTATCCTATTTCGCAATATTTATGGAATCTTGGTAATGGCACTATACTTATAACAACTGTTCCTACGCTAACATACACATACAATACCATTGGTTCATGGACTATGACGCTGCAGCTTACCGATTCGCTCGGTTGTAAGCAACTTACCACAAAGGGACCTTTTACGGTAATTAAACCAAGAGTTTCTCTTTCGGTTCCGGCTACTGCGTGTAGGGATGAGGTAGTAACGTTTAATGCAAGCGGAACAAACACTTTGCCTCTAAGCACTTACGCATTTAATTTTGGCGATGGCAATACTGCTACCGGCACTACCAGCACTGTAACACACACCTATACCGTTAATGGTGTTTACAATTATTCTCTTACGGTTACCGACACGGCAGGGTGCGACAGCACCGTTACGGGAACCATAACCGTAAACACTCCCTCGGGCACTTTTAATATTGTTGAAAATCAGCAGTGCGGGCAAAATACATTTACACTTACTCCAAATACCCCGGGAGCCACATCCTACCTGTGGACTTTAACAACAGGCACCAACTCATCGGTACAACAATCTCCCACATTTACTTTAACCACTCCGGGTATTTATGGAGCTACTTTAATTACCACCAACAGTTTTGGTTGCACCGATTCAATAATTGCCGACAGCTTAATAATAGTGCCGGGTCCGCGCGGTGAGTTCAGTTTCACTCCACAATCCGGTTGCTCTCCGCTAACGGTAAACTTTACGGCTACGGGTAACGATATTTTTCAATACCAGTGGGACTTTGGCGATGGAAATGTAGTAACCACCACTGTGCCTTTTGTAACACATACTTACACCAACACCAATCTTACGGCTATACCCCAACTGATTGTGTCAGGCACATTTGGTTCTGATAGTTGCGATGCCAATGCAATAAATTTAACAGGCACACTTAATGTGCAAACCATTAGTAATGTTGATGTGCTTGAGAACAGCATTGTAAAAGATACCGTTCTGGTTGCGCCTGGAGTTACAGCTACATTAACTGCCCAGGCGCAAAATGCTACTAACCCTATTTACGTATGGACTAATAACAATGCTAACATCAATATCTCTTGCGATACCTGCCAGGTTAATAATGTTACTGCCACAGGCAATGGATATATTTACATTACCGCTTTGCAAACCAACGGAGGTACCACGTGCAGCGTGCTCGATTCGGTTTATATTGTTTATACCCCATGCCTTGCCATCAGTTTTGATATTTTAAATGATGGTGTTGCGGCTGATTCTGTTTTGCTGCAATTAGGTACAACTACCACATTAAATGCAGTTGTTACCGGTGGTAATGCTATAAACTATTTATGGTCTCCGTCTGCCGGACTAAGTTGTACCAACTGTGCCAATCCGGTTCTAACAGGCAATGGCGAAACTATTTGGTATGTGTTAACAGTTAGCGATACAAGCGGTTGCCAGTTAACAGATTCTATTCGCATTGTTGGATTTGATTGTGTAACTATTAATGGCGTGCCTAATATTTTTTACACCCAATGCCGATGGAATAAATGATTTATTTTTTGTGCCTAATGCATGCCCTGCCGAAGATTATTTATTGGTAATATATAACCGTTGGGGACAGGAGATGTTTGAAACCACTGACATTACCGAAGGCTGGGATGGAAAAAACAAATCGGGCAACAATTCCAGCGAAGGCTCTTACTACTACATACTTTCAGTAAAAGGCAAAACTTACAAGGGAGCATTTGAGTTGATAAGGTAGGGTAGGGAGTATTGATGTTTAACAGATCTAAAGTTGATTGATTGTAAACTTCATCAGGTTAAATTAATTCACTCGCTTTCTCCTTCAGCCACTGCACATCTGCAATATCTTTTGCGTTATTAAATTCTGTCACAAGTTTTTTAAGTTGTGCCCTGTTGTTAAATGCTTGTGTTAGTTTGTTTACTGCTTTCAGCAAGTTGCTGTAAATGGATTTTTGATAATCGGATAATTGATTGTTGCGGTAAAGAAATTTATTAAACGATGCTATCTGAAAGTGCAATCCATCCATGTCGTCTAATTCAAAATAAATTTTAAGCATCATTAGTCTTGCATCCAGCCGGTAGAACACATTATTTAAGTCAACAAATTGCAGCATTCTCTTTGCTTCTTTGTACTCGCCTTTTGCAAAATGAAAAGCAGCCTTGTTAAAACGGTAAGCGTTTTTTCTTTCAGTGGCAACTAAATGGCCATTATAGTTTTCAATAAAATCTTTAGTCCATGAGTATTCTTTTTCACGTAACGATACAGTAACAGCATTTTTATAATCCCACTGGCTGAGCCATTGCTTTCGGAATAAAATTTTCTCACTGAGCATTCCTTTGTAAATCTTTAATAGTTTTTTGCGGTATAAAAGATTTCCCGTATTTATTTTTCTCGTACAGTAATTTTTGAGGTAATGATATAGTTCCATCAGCTCTAATGAATCAAAATTATTACCTGCTTCTGCCACTAATTTTTGCAGCTCGCTGAAATGTTTTTCTTCCTGTGGTTTTGTCAGTGTCATTAATACATGGTAGTAAACCATTACAGGCTTTACATCATTAAAGTATCCCGACTCTACAATTGCAATTCTTTCTTTGCGGAAAAGCAAATCAAATTCTGCCGAAAGAATATTGATGTAGTTAGCCGCTTCGCAAAACAACTTTAGCTTATGCAGGACAAAAGGGGTGTCAAGCCACAGGGAAATGTTTTTAAAACCGGGAATTGCTTTTCCGTTTGACTGAACCTGTATCTCGGCAAACCTTTTCTCTAACTCGTATAAATAATGATTGCCATTTTCATGTTGCAATGTGTCTTTCTTTTTACGCTGCGTTTCTTTATACAACGTATTGAAAGGTTTGGTGAGTCCGCGTCTTAAAAATTCCTTTGAAAGCAAATGCCTATATACAGCATCGCTGTTGTAGGCATGTTTAAAAACCAAAAACGTTTGAAGGTATGCCGATAAATCACCGGTAATGTATCCTCTTTCTTTAGCCGGAATTTTATTTGCAATATCAACAATAGTTTTTTGCTCCAGGTATTGAGAAACTATTTTATTCATTAAGGATAAGGAACCTTTGTGTCTTTCATTGATGGCTACCTGCCACTGTAGAAAAAGCAGGAACGATTTTATTTCCCTAACTTCTAGAGCAGATAACAGCAAGTGCAGCCTGCTTTCTTCTGATTTCATAAAACAATATTTTGTTGGGTAAATTTAAATTAAGTTTCAAATAATCCTATTTAAAGATACTTAAAGTGATAAAAAGAATGTTTGGTAAATATGAATTATTGTCTTTTTATTAAGAATTAACCTGCTATACTATTGTACCATCAAATAAAATCTCTAAGCGCAAGTGATATAAAACAGTAAAAAATAAAGCTATGGTAACTGATAGTGATAACTCAAAAAACAATAACTTTAAAAACGAAAATGTTATGGAAGCACCATTTTTAAAAAGACTAAAGTGGACACTAATAGCAGCATGGCTGCTTTATGTATTGAGCCTGAATAAGGCAAATGCTGCTGATTATTATTGGGTTGGCGGCACCGGCAACTGGAGTGATGTTTCGCACTGGGCTACTACCAGTGGGGGAACTACTTTTCATACATTGCCTCCGGGGGTTGGTGATGATGTGTACTTTGACATCAACGCGTCTCTAACAAATGGCGATTCGGTATATTTTAATTTAGCAATAAACTCATGCCTAAATTTTACTTGCAGTGCTGGATTAGATAGCGTAATTTTCTTTGGAGATCTAAACATTTATGGGGACCTAAGTCTTTACTCACAGGTTTTCTGGGGCGGGTCAAACCTGAAAGGTACAAATAATAAATTGAGAACCGCAAATTCTGTTTTCAGCTTTGTTAGTTTAGAGATTGGATCCAATTATTCCCTTATTGGTGATTTAAACACAACTCTGACGGGAGGTGTAGGTAGCGGAGGAAAGTTTGTGTCCAATAGTTATAGTATTAATACCTCCTTCGTTAATTTTTTGACTGTATATGCGATTTTGGTGAATCAACAATTAATTTTGAAACAACTTCCAATAACACACATGCGATGTTTGGCGACAGTTGCGATTTGGATAGTTCGGTAATTAATTTTTACTCCACTTCATTTAATTACGCAGTGCTCCAATTATTCGGATCAAATCAATCATTAAATCCATTAATGATTAAGCAAGTAAACTTTCTCAATCAATTTGGAGGAAGTCAGCTTCAGGTTGATCTTAGTGGCAGCAACTATCTTGAAAACTTAAAAGTAGAAGGAGGGGATTTGCAAATAGGTCCTGGTCCGGTTTTATCACGAATAGGGAAAGTCTCTCTGAACGAGGACTTGGATATTTTTAACAGTAGTATTATTGTTGATACCTTGCTATTGACTACTCAGGTGCAACGATTTCAATAGATGATACCCTATATATCAACAACGAATTTTATTCTGTTTGGCAGGCTGGAATTTTTTCAAATATCAATGGAGGAGTAATTAGTAAACCTTCGGGTGCTGTTTGTTTAAAAAATTATAACATCATAAACAATGCGGCAACGGGTGGCGCACAGTTTTTTTCAGATAACAGTATTAATAGTGGTGGCAACACAGGCTGGCAGTTTGCACCATGCAGCATAGTAAGCGATGTATGGCCCGGTGATGCCAATTACGATTTAATTGTAAATAATATTGATGTACTAAATATTGGTTTAGCATACAACCAAACCGGACCTGTGCGCACAGGTGCATCACTTGCATACACTGCACAACCTGCTACCGACTGGAACAGCTACTTTTCCACAGCCGTAAATAAAAAACATGCCGATACCAATGGCGATGGCGTTGTAAATGATGATGACACTACAGCCGTTTCGCTTAACTATGGCTTAACACATCCTGCACGTTTGGCAGGGCAACATAGTCTAACATCACTTACCGATCCGTATTTGTATTTGGATGTTACACCCGATTCAACAAACCTGAGCGATACTGTTTACATTGAAACATATTACGGCACGGCACAAACTCCTGTTGACAGTGTGTATGGCATAGCATTTACAATCAACTACGATACTGCATTGGTTGACACCTCATGGATCAGCAACCAGTTTCTCACCTCATGGCTTGGGCAGCCCGGTGTTGATTTAATCACATTTGCAAAATCAATTCCGGTAGATGGTAAAATAGATTTTGCATTGGTGCGAAATGATCATACCAATGTTACCGGCTTTGGCGGAGCCCTCACACGCACCGGCATAGTAATAGTAGATAACGTGGCAGGGCGCATTCCGGTTCCTTTCACACTAAGCAATGCTTATGCACTTACAGCAAGCGAATATGTGCTGGGAATAAACCTTGGCAATGATTCTACGATGCTCGATACCACTGCCACCGGCATACAAAATCAATTTACGCTTGAGCAGTTTAGCATCATGCCCAATCCCGCATCCGAATTTATTGTGCTTACCAATATACCACCCAATGCCACAGCAGAAATTTACAACACCACAGGGCAAATCATCCTTCAGCAAAACATAACAACCCCCCAACCACTTTTAAATATTAAATCACTCAAAAAAGGAATTTACACCCTGCGCATCAATGGTAATAACAAAATATTAATTGGCAAATTGATTAAAATGTAGAGTTGGCTTGAGTCTTATCATAATTTTGCTTGCATCAATCAATTTAATGAAATGCTTTTTGATTTTAGCTATAAAACAATTACTACAAATGCCGAAAGCATTTGCAAAGACAAGGGCAGCAAGTTTATAGCCTTTGCATTTGCCGTAACCACCGAAGCGGAAATAAAGCAGCACCTTATAACTTTAAAGGATGCACATGCCAAAGCCAACCACCATTGCTACGCATGGCGGCTGGGTGCCGCTAAAACAAATTACAGGGTTAATGATGACGGTGAACCGGCAGGATCGGCCGGTAAACCAATTTTTGGGGTTATACAATCACACGATTTAACCAATGTGCTTATTGTGGTGGTAAGATATTTTGGAGGTACGCTGCTTGGCATACCCGGGTTAATAAATGCATATAAAACTGCGGCTCAGCAAGCCGTTGCGCAAAGCACCATTACAGAAAAACCAATAACAGAAATTTATACCCTGGAATTTGGTTATGAAGTAATGAATAGCGTTATGCCTAAACTCAAGCAAAAGGGAATAAATATTTTATCGCAGCAATTTGCAGATCAAAACATTATTCGATTTGAAGTTGAAAAAGCCATTGCGCAAAAAGTTATTAGCGAGCTTACAGGCAATTATTTATTAAAAGATAAACTGGTACTTAAGGCAATTATTTAAAGGAGTTTTACCTTATACTTCTCAGCCATTTTCTGCAATTGCTCTTCAGAAATGTTATGAATGTTATGCCCGTTGTGATATTTTTCAACTGTAACAACAAAAAATTTGCAGTTGAATTCAACAGCCATTTTAAAATATGGCTCCATTTCCCATAGCATGGTAAATGTATTTGCTATAAATATTTTTTCTATTCCTGTCTGTAATGCATTACGTGTGTTATCCTCACACTGTTGATAGGCAACATGGTTTTTTTCAAATTCAAATTGATAATTACCATGTTGGTCGGTAAAAAAATCATCAACACTAAAAACAGGATACCTGCCATTTTCGCTCAGCACATTTGCCAAAGTGCTTTTGCCGCTGCCGGGCAACCCACGTAATAAAATTAGCGACTGCATTTATATTTTCTTACAAATAAAAATCTCCGAAGTGTTTGCTTCGGAGATTTTATAAATCATTTTTTTAACTAATCAACCTAATCTCTCAATCCCCAAACATGGAATTACTTTACCGGCTGGTTCATTCCGTCCAACACATTCATTACTTCCTTAACCGATACTGCCGATTTGCTCAACAAATCTTTTTCAGCGGCATTCAATTTTAATTCAATTATTTCTTCAATACCATTTTTACCCAACTTAACGGGTACACCAAGGTAAATATCTTTTAAACCATATTCGCCATTTAACAAAGCGCAGCAAGGGAAAATTCTTTTCTGATCGCGCACAATGGCTTCCACCATTTGGGCTGCAGCAGCACCCGGTGCATACCATGCACTTGTTCCCATAAGGTTTACCAATTCGCCACCACCAACTTTAGTGCGTTCAACAATTGCATTTAACTTATCGGCAGCTATCAATTCTGTTACAGGAATTCCGGCAACGGTAGTATATCTTGGAAGTGGTACCATCGTATCGCCATGTCCGCCCATTAACACTGCCTGAATATCTTTTGGCGAAGTGTTTAACGCTTCTGCTAAAAATGCACGGTAGCGCGCAGTATCTAAAATCCCTGCCATACCAAACACGCGCTTGCTGTCAATTCCTGCAGTGAGGTAAGCACAGTAGGTCATTACATCAAGCGGATTGCTTACTACTATTATAATTGTATTGGGAGAATACTTAATAATGTTTTCGGTTACTGAGCGTACAATACCTGCGTTGGTAGCTATTAAATCATCGCGGCTCATGCCCGGTTTACGAGGCAGGCCAGATGTTATTACCACTACATCAGAGTTAGCAGTAGCAGAATAGTCGTTGGTAGAGCCTTTTATACGCGTATCATACAAATTGATTGGCGAAGTTTGCCACATATCCAAAGATTTACCTTCTGCTGTACCTTCCTTAATGTCTAATAGAATTACTTCATTTACAAGCTCGCGGTGAGCAATTACATTGGCGCATGTGCTTCCTACATTTCCCGCGCCTACTACGGTTACTTTCATTGTATTAAATTGTTAAGAGTGTTATTTAAAATTTTGAGTGGCGAAAATATATAAATCTTAATAGGGGAGGTGTTGGTGTTGAAAAAAAAGTTAAAGTGAAAACCTCAATCAAACCTTAAAGATTTTGCTATAACCATGCGGCTTATTATATAAGAGGGGATAATTAAAATAAGCAAGCAAACTATAAATGTTCCCAGGTTAATCAGCAATACATCCGGGAGCGAAAGCTGAACTGGTACGTAACTAATGTAGTACGATTCTTCGGGAAGTTTTACAAAGTGAAAATACTTTTGAAACAGGCACAGCCCAATCCCTAATACATTTCCGGTGAGTAAACCAATGCCTATGATCCATGCACTTAGGTAAAGAAATATCTTTCTAATGCTTTTATTGGATGCCCCCAATGTTTTCATAATTGCTATAAGCGTGTTGTTTTCAAGAATAATTATCAGCAGGGTAGAAATCATATTAATGCCGCTAACCAACACCATTAAAAATAAAATGATAATTACGTTTATATCCTGCAAAGCCAGCCAGTTAAATATTTGAGGGTATTGCTCAACAATGGTTTGCGTATTAAACTCATAACCGGTTTTTTTATAAACCTGCTCATTTACCATTGCAAGGTCATCAAAGTTTTTAAGCGTTATTTCAAAACCGCCTACCTCATCCGTTTTCCAATCGTTAACAGCTACAATGTTTTTTAAATCGCAAAAAGCAAAGCGCGAATCAAATTCTTCTAAACCTGTTTGGTAAATACCGCAAATCTTAAACTTGCGCACGCGCGTTGGTTGCTGTATAAAATAAACAACCATTGCATCTCCTGTTTTTAGTTTTAATAGCGAGGCAGTTTTGTTTGAAATCAATACATCTAATGAACGCGCGGTGTCATTCAAATCAGGCAATGCACCGGCAATAAGTTTATCCGAAAAAAAATCAGGGTCGTAGTTTTTATCAATTCCTTTTAAAATAATTCCCTGTATTTCATCCTTGGTTTTTATTATTCCCGCTTTGGTTGCATACGCCTGTATGCTTTTAATGCTCGGAATGGTGCGTAGTTCTTCAATAAATTTTTGGTTGCCTGAAACAGGTTTTTCTTCATAAGAATTGTTATTGTTAAATGAGGTGATTCTTATATGCGCACCAAAGCCAACCACCTTGTTTGTAATTTCACTTTTAAAGCCGGTTACAATAGCTACTGAAACTATCATTACACAAATGCCCAACGCAATGCCGCCTATGGCAATAAGCAAAATGGGTTTGGTAATTTTTTTACTGCTGCTCTTTAAAAGTCTGTTAGCAACGAATATTTCTGTATTCAAAAGTTGATGGAATTATTTTGCAATATTGCTTCAAAAATAATGTTATGGCAATGATGCGTTATGCACCATTAATTTTTTTTATAACGATGGTTTTTAATTGTTATGCACAACCAGTATCGGCAATTGAAACAGGAGCGCAGCAAACCAAGCTCTTTGTCCCCCTCTTAAAGGAAAAGCAAGTGGGTGGGGTTGCTAATCAAACTTCGGTTATTGGCAAAACTCATCTTATTGACTCATTGCTTGCATTAAAGATAAATGTCAAAAAGGTATTTGCGCCCGAACATGGTTTCAGGGGGGAAGGAGAAGCAGGGGAGACCATTAAAGGCGGTATAGACACGAAAACAGGTTTGCAAATAGTATCGTTATACGGCAATCATAAAAAACCAAATAAGGAAGATGTAGAAGGAATTGATTTGATGGTTTTTGATATACAGGATGTGGGCGTTCGGTTTTACACGTATATATCTACCTTGCAATATGTGATGGAAGCTTGTGCCGAAAATAATATTGAGCTATTGGTTTTAGACAGGCCTAACCCTAACGGTTTTTTTATTGACGGACCTGTTCTTGAAAAAAATATGAATCGTTTGTGGGTATGCAATCAATTCCTGTGGTGCATGGTTTAACAATAGGGGAGTATGCACAAATGCTAAACGGAGAAAAATTGCTCGCAAACAATTTGCAATGCAAACTAAAAGTAATTACATGTGCCAACTACAATCATAAAATGCATTATGAATTGCCTGTGGCACCTTCGCCCAATTTGCCCAACATGGCAAGTATCTATTTATATCCAACACTCTGTTTTTTTGAAGGCACACCTGTTAGTGTAGGCAGGGGAACGGAAAACCCTTTCCAGGTAATTGGTTACCCTTCTTTTACAGAAGGTAATTTTCAGTTTACTCCCAAAAGTATGTTGGGTAAGGCAGCAAAGCCTATGTACGAAAACCAAAGCTGTTCTGGTATTGATTTAAGAGAGTTTGGAAGTGTTTATATTAAAAATGCAAAATCGCTTTACTTGTTTTGGATTATATCCATGTATCAATCTTATCCCGAAAAGGAAAAATTCTTTACTCCTTTTTTTGACAAACTTGCCGGAACAAATTTATTTGCCAATCAAATTATAGAAGGAAAAAGTGAAGAAGAAATCAGAAAGTCATGGCAAGCTGATATTAACAAATATAAGTTAGTTAGAAAAAGGTATTTGTTATATGACGATTTTGAATAATCAGTAAACAGTTGTTGCCAATTTTTTTAGTTGCTCATAGATCTTTACTCCCGCATCGGTCAGTTCTTTAATATTAATTTCAAAGCGAAGGTTTTTTTCTTGGCGAATAATGTTAATGCATGATCCTTTTTTGCACATGCCTTCGCTTTCTGTAATTACAACCACATTATTTTTTTCGGCTATGTTTTTTATTTGTGTAAAATCATTTATGTATTTGGCCGGAACAAAAATAATTTTGCATTTGGAAATGGCTTGGTAGTTGGAAAGGGTTACTATTTCTATAGGCTTGTCATTTACTTTTTTCTGATTGCAATTAAGCATGAGTTCATCAGCCATATCGGAATAGCGATATACTCCAATCACAAATTTTTCTTCTGCGCTTTCCTTATCCCACTCTAAATATTTGGTGAAATTGTAAATGAACATGGCTTTTACAGTTGACTCTTTCATTTCGCCACCCTTTACAGGATAAAAGACCGAAATGGCAAAAATGCTTGCCGGAAAGCATATAAGCGGCCAGAGGTATTTGAAAAAAGTTCTCATAAAAAATGACACGCTCTGCTACTTTTATTTAAAATTAAAATGATAAGTAAGTTTCAAAATAGCTTCCCTGCTTTTACCGGGTATAGGCGCATGCAAATCATAATAAGGTTGTATGAGTACATCATTGGCATTAAAAATATTTTTGACACCAAAAGCAATATTAAGGTTTTTGGCAAGCAGGGCCTTGCTGTTAATCATGATGTTGCAAACTGCCATTGCATTTATTTTTTGATAGTAACGTTCATCTGTTTCTTCGTTATAAGATGTAATTCCATACCTCGGACCCTTAAACTCCAACTGCGGTTGCACATGTAGTTTGCTGTTTAAAGATATATTTACATAGCCGTAAATTTTATGTGCCGGAAAAGCCAACTGCATATCGGCATTTTGCGGCACCATGTAGTTTTCTACAGTTGACTGTTTTCCTGTTGAATAAAACGAATAGGCAATACCAAAATAGTTTGCCTTGTTTTTAAATTTCAATTCTGTTTCAAACCCGCGTGTTCCGCTTTTACCAGCATTCAGGTAGTTGTCATCATCATCAACATCATCATACGAATAAACAATTGTTTTGGTCGTTGACATATCAAAACCATTAACCGAAATGCTCAGGTTGTTTGTTAGCTGTGCCCCTATTTCAACTTCGGCTGTTAAAGATTTTTCGGGTTGAATAGATGTATTGGCATCTGTATTTTGAATACTTGGCGCACGGTAAGCCTGGCTTAGCAGTGCCTTTAAATGAAACTTTTCCCATGCTTTTGTTAAACCTATGCGTGGAACAAAAGTGTTTTCATATATACTGTTGAAGTTGGCTCGACAACCAATTGTAAAATTTGCCAGATTAGTTTTAAGTACTCCTTGCGCATAAATTGCCGCATTATTATTGGTAATTGAAGTTTTATTGTTACTGCTGAATATTTCTCCATTGTTGTCAACCGCTTTTTCATTGTTCATTTCGCCACCACATACCAAATTAAATTTTTCGGATTGACAATAAGTAAAACTAATTCCGCTTCTCCATTCTGTAACGGTTATGTCAAATGGTTCATACTCTTCTGTATCATAATCATCATTAAAATTCCAGGGCTTTTCATTTTTGTATCCAATGGTAGGAGTAAATGAGAATTTTTCGTTTAATTCTATTTTCTTTGAAAGTTTGGCATGACCGGCTTTAAAGCCTGTGTAGTAAGCCTGCGAAAAAATGGCATCATAGCCATCGCGCGAAAAAATATTATAGTCATAAAAAACTACGTCTATATTGTATCCTCTTACATTAAGATTTATTGCCATTAAATTATTTTCAATATCGCTTTCCTTAGCCATGTCATAAGCATTACCATATACATCAGTGAAATAACGATTTCCTCTGATTGCAGTTGTTCGGTTGGCAATAATGGAGTATGAGTAGTTAGAGGTTTTATTGCCTACATAAATATTGTTTACCTGCGATGCTAAAGCATTTTTAAATGCAGAAATGGAACTGTTGGCAATTATACCACGTTGCTTATTTGCTGATTTTAACCTGACATCAATAACTGCATAAGCAGCGGCACCGCCATACATTGCAGAACCAGGTCCGCGTATAATTTCAATTTTTTCAATCATGTCTGCCGGATAGTTGTGCTCCAAAGGTAAGGTGGCATATAAGCTTTCATTCATTTCAATACCGTTAATTAGCAAAAGCACTTTTCCTTCATGTGCCCAGTTGCCGCGTATTCCCAATCCTAAAACACCTTCTACATCGCATCCCAACTCCATTCCCGGTATTCGTTTTAAAACATCGGTAATATCCGTTGCATTCATGGCTTCAATTTCTTCGGCTGTAATAACGGATACAATACCCGGAGTTTCTCTATTGTTTAAATTGGTAGATGAGGCTACGCTTACCTCTACATTAAGCAATTGCTCAAGGCTCATTTCATTGAATGATGCCGTATCGGTTTGCGCCTGTACATTTAAAAAAGCAATAACAAAGCAGCATACCCCTATCAGTTTGGTAATTTTCATTGCCTGTGATTTAATAGGTATTTATACACAATTTATCTATTTAAGTTTCTATTGATGAAAATAAAAAACCCGCTCTTACAGGAGCGGGCTAAATACACTTAGCAAATTTTAATTTCCTTTAATTTTCCCCGAAAGGTCTTTCCCTTTTATGTCAAATTCTTTTTTATCTAATGTTCCCATCCCTACTGTAGCAATTTCCGAAACTTCTATGTTGCGGGAAAGCACTACCGTTTGTGCCGGGTTTTCTTTTCTGATAATAAGGTTGCGTACCTTGCCATCAACTGGCACAGTTGCAAAATCTCCTGTTTCCTGAGGTGTGCTGCCGGTGTAGTAAACATAAGTTGCGCCACTGTGAAATTGTTTTTTGCTCGGTTTGTATGTTGCCGTCTTTCTTTTTGAATTAATACCTTTTGCATGACCAATTGCAAGTGTTGCCTTGTCATTCAAAATAAATTTGCCTTCACCAGTAACCGGATAAGTATGACACCACAATTTGCCTCCTGTTTCCACAGTAAATGTTCTGTCTTTGGCAATGTCTCCAATCAAATCTCCTTTAACAAAAACTTCCTTCTCTTCTTTAATGTTGATGTTACCCAACTCTACATCGGCTTTATTTTTTTGTGTCCATCTAACCGATTTGTTTGACTTGTCAACAAAATTCATCTCTGATTTTCCGTTTTCTGCATTAGCAAACCGCACCTGACCTGATGCAATCATTACATCACCGCCAATATTTATTTGTGTAAAAGCATTTGATGTGTAACTGTTCTCTACGTCTTTTAGTACTCCACCTTTAACCACTAAATTTTTTCCAATGTTTAATTTCAAAATGCTGTTGTTACCACGTACACCTTCAAAAATTCCACCTGATAAAATAAAATCTCCTGCTATATTCATAACATCATTTCCTTCAATATAAAGTGCATTGCCGGCAGTGGCAGCAATTTCTAAATTACCCTGTACATTGTTAAACGCGCTTCTAATATTGGTGTGAATACTTTCACTTGCGTCAATCAAAACATTACCCCACTTAATTCCTGACGGAAAAGTTTTTTCATCATACTTAAAAAACACCACTTGCGATTCTTTTGAAAGCCATGCATTTCCTGCTGCAAATATTCCGGTTGAGTTGTGTATATAGTTGGCATTGTCTTCCATTACTAATTTGCCAATGCATCGGCAATCGTTTGCCGTAACATTAAATTGGCATACACCACTTGTTGAGATATTCAATTCATTCGTTCGTAAGTTGTCATCAATAATTAGCTTTCCGCTCCCTTCAATAGCCACCATTGGCATGTAAGTATTTTCTGATGCTGTTATGGTATGACCTTTTTGAATAAAAAAACAATTTAAAGCATCATTCATATTTGATGGTTTACTGCCTGTTCCGTCTCTTTTATTGTTCCAAGATTCTGAAGAGTTTCCATCTTTGTTTCCTGTAGAATAGTAAGCATTATTGTTTCGTATTCTTTTTTCTCCTTCAGGTGCCGCAAGGAGGGTTAAATATTCGGTGCTGCCAATATTTATTGAAATACATTCTGCATCAACACTTCCATTAGGCGTAGCCGAACTCTTTACATCAGCCGTTAGCCAGAAATAATTTTTTCCAGGCAATAGTTGTTTGCTTGCATCAATTTTAAATTCTCCTTCTGGCGCTTGAACAATGGTTGCTCCAACTTGTGAGTTGGCGTAAAACTTTGCATCGTTGTCTGTATAAAACAATTTTATGTTTTCAATATTTTTTGATGCCGGCTTGGTTGTTCCGTTAAGGTTAAATGTAATAATGCCTGCTTTTAAAGGTGAGGATGAGCCTTTTGTTTCTACAATAACTCCAATAATGGCTTTAACACTGCTTCCTCTTAAAACTAAACTTGTGTCCTGAAATGTTTCTGCGTTTATAAAGGTCATTTGAGGTTGCGTGTTTCCAGCTCTTGATTCTTCCTGTTTACTCAGATTAAATACTATTAATAGAAGAACTACTAAACCGGCAATTGAAGATGCACCAATAACCATAGCCATTTTCATGGAAGTGCGTACACGTGGTGCCTGGCGTAAAAATTTTTTCCTGCTCATATCAATAAATTGAGATTTTTAGTTCTCATTTATACATGAACAAGTAAATAAGGTTACATAGTATTGGGTAACTGTGTAATTAAGTTAATAGGGTAATGCCAGCCCCCCTCAATTAATTACCTTAATTAATTTGTCTTTACCCTGTTCTGCTCGTCTTGCGCACCACCTGATCGGCTGCGTGCTTGTTGCACGGTTTTTTTGCCAAAAGAGTAGGAGAGGTGTACTCTGAAAAATTGCGAGTCTTGCTTTTGCTTAAAATCAAAGTCAACATTGTTATACTTAACCTTTGCTGTTGTTTGTTCTGTATTAAAAATATCGTTAAGGTTTATTTTTACATTTAACCTGTCTTTTAAGAATGACTTTGCAATACCACCCGAAACAGAATATTGCGGGTCAATAATAAATGTGGCATAAACCATTTTGCTGTTGTAATAACCTGAAAGTTCAAACGTGTAACCCTTACCTAATTTAAACGAATGATAAGTGTTGAAAGTGTATGAAGTAAGCCGCTCATTAAAATCTCCACCTTCAATGGTTCCTTTAAACCTATTGTTAAACAGTACAAAATTGTTATTCATTAACCACCATTTTGTAATCGGAATTGGCATGTCAATAGAAAATGAGTAATTATCATTTGTATTTAAGTTTTCAGTTATAACATAGGTAGTTCGTGTACTGTCAATTTGCTTGGTAACCATTGTCATTGCATCGGTGGTGTTGCTGTAACCAATGGCAGTTGTTACTGCATCCATAAACGTATGCGATAATTCAAATGAGTTGGTAAGTTGTGGCTCCAAGTCGGGATTGCCTTGTTGAAATGTTTTTGGGTCCAGGAAATACCTAAACGGATTTAGCTGTTGGTACTCCGGTCTGTCTATACGTCTGCTGTATTTGGCGATAAACTGATTTTTGTCATTCAATTTATAGTTTACAAATGCACTCGGAAAAAGTTGAATATAATCACGCTTAAAATTCTCAGATGTAGTTATTTGTTCACCTTTTGAAATGGTTTGCTCGGCACGTAACCCTAACTGGAACCCCCATTTTCCTTTTTCTGTTTGCAATGATGCGTAAGCGGCATTGATGTTTTCTTTGTATTTAAACCTGTTGCTGCGTGATATATCGGCAACATCTTTCTCATCAATCACAAAAAAATATTTTACATCGTTATCTGTAACTACATAGCTGCTCTTTAAGCCTGTTTCCAATTTAAACTTTTTAAAAACAGTTTGTGCATAATCAACCTTTGCAGATTGTATAGAAATTTCTGCCGGCTGGTTGTTACGTTCTTTTTCTTTGTACGGAATATATGCCGGATTTGACGAAAAATAATTGGTGGTAAAATTGAAATCACGCTCGGTGTTGTAATGCGCATAATCAATATCTGTGGTTAACTCACGACCGGTTGTATCAATTGTAAACTGATGATTGAGGTTGATGGAATAATTGTTCCACTCGCTGTGATTTTTATTTACTGTGGTATATCCTGAATCGGGCGCAGAAAGTAGGTTTGAAATTTGAGTGGTGCTGGTGTTGCTCCCATCATTGTTGTTGAAGTTAACTTTACCCAATACGCCAATTGTATGTTTGGTATTGATAAAAAAATCTGCTCCGGCTCTACCATTATTATTATCCGATTCTGTTTTTTCAAAACTTCTTTGATTAAAAGTTGATGTGTAATCGGTTTCTTTAAAACGCCTGATAAGTCGTGTGTCTTCATAGTAAAAACTTTTGCCCCGGTCGTAACTGCCAAACAAGTTAAACTTCTCGTTGCGGTAATTAAGATTGATGCCTGTGCCAAAATCAGGGTAAACGCCTTGCCCGTAACTTGCCCGTGCAGATCCATTAAAACCTAAGTTTTGCTTTTTGCGCATCTTTAAATTGATAATTCCTGAGTTGCCTGCCGCGTCATATTTAGCTGATGGGTTGGTTATAATTTCTACGCGAGAGTTCATCACTACGCATGTTTCTTAGCATTGTGTACAAATCGGCTGCCGAGAGATAAGTTGGTTTACCGTCTATCATCACCAGCACTCCTTGCTTTCCTTTCAGGCTTATATTTCCATCCTGGTCAACAGTAATTCCGGGCGAACGTTTTAAAATGTCAATAGCTGTTGTGCCGCTGTTTACGATTGTATTCTCCACATTCACAACTGTCTTGTCAGCCTGCCTTTCTATTAGAGGCTTGCTTGCAACAATGCTTGCTTCCTTAAGTTCAACTGCTCCCTTCTGCATTTTAATTAATGGAATTTGCATAATGCTTCCATCAAAATTTACTACAGAAGAATAAGGCGTAAACCCAATTTGTGTTGCATTAATCAGGTAAGTACCTGCATCTGAAATTTCAAAAATAAAATTGCCATTTTCATCGCTCAATGCTGCTTTAACAAGTGTGCTGTCACTACCGTTAAGCAAAACAACATTTGCAAATTCAACCGGATTGTTTTGTGGGTCTGTTAATTTACCGGAAATGGTTCCGGTGCTTTGTGCCTTGCTTAACAGAGATGTAAATGCAAGGAATACGATTAGCATGTGCTTCGTCATTGTTTAGTTTGTTTAAATGGTTTAAATAAAAATGGTTTGTTAATGGATGTGACGGTTAAGTAACATCAATTGTTACAAGAGTATAAGAACAGAAGAAGGAGATATGTTAAAATAATTTAAAGCTGAAATATTTATCAAATCCCATTTATGTCTAATGCTTTAAATTAAAGGAAAAACTGTTTCTGAAATTATGTAAATCATTTCCTTATTTTTGAACGCAACGTAATACAATATTGAAATGCAGACTGAGCCAACAACCAATACAAATATTTCTTTTAACGACTTTAGAAATTCAGTTCTCAATGATTATCGCATTGCTAACGAAAGCCGGCAGGCAAGTTTGCTTGGAAGAAAAGAAGTGCTAACCGGTAAGGCCAAGTTCGGGATTTTTGGTGATGGAAAAGAAGTAGCTCAAATTGCAATGGCAAAAGTTTTCAGAAATGGCGATTTTCGAAGTGGTTATTACCGCGACCAAACTTTCATGATGGCAGCAGGCTTGCTTACTGTGCAGGAGTTTTTTGCGCAGTTGTACGCACATCCAAATATTGATGCTGAACCGGCCACTGCCGGTCGTGCAATGAATGGACATTATGCAACACGCTCTTTAAATGCCGATGGCTCATGGAAGAATTTAATGGCACAAAAAAATTCTTCTGCTGATATTTCTCCGACTGCCGGACAAATGCCGCGTTTATTAGGGCTTGCAGCTGCATCTAAATTTTATCGCAATAATCCTGAGCTAAAAGAAAAACGGTTTGAAAATTTTTCTTTAAACGGGAACGAAGTAGCATTTGGCACAATTGGCGATGCGAGCACTAGTGAAGGTTTATTTTTTGAAACCATTAATGCGGCAGGGGTTATGCAGGTGCCTATGGCAATTTCTATTTGGGATGATGGCTATGGTATTTCAGTTCCTGCAAAGTTTCAAACTACAAAACAGAATATTTCTGAAGTACTGAGTGGATTTGCCAAGACAGAAGAAAAGGATGGTTACTATATTTTTAGAGGTAAAGGTTGGGATTATGCCGGCTTGTGTGAAATGTATGAGAAAGGAATAAAACTCTGCCGCGATCAACATGTGCCTGTTATCTTTCACATACAAGAAATGACACAACCACAAGGGCATTCCACTTCTGGTTCTCATGAGCGCTATAAATCGAAAGAGCGCTTAGCATGGGAAGAAGAATATGATTGCTTAAGGAAAATGCGCGAATGGATTCAATCAAATGCCATTGCCACTTCTGATGAGTTAGATAAAATTGAAGCTGATGCTAAACAACATGCAAATGACAGCAAGCGCAACGCTTGGGATGCCTTTTTAAATGAGATTAAAGCAGAAATAAACGAAGCAGTTGTACAACTTGAAACCGTAGCGCATGAAAGCAGCAACGGTGTTTTTATTAGCAAGGTAATTGAAGATTTGAAAAATGAAGGTGATGAAAGAAAAAATATTTCTGTTGCGTTTAACAAAACTCTTCGTTTACTCAGAAATGAAACCTCATCATCAAAACAAAATTTAATACACTGGTTTAACAACTGGAAAAACAGTTGCGCTGATAAATACAATTCGTACCAATACAGCCAAAGCCGATGGAGTGCATTAAATGTGCAGGAAATAAAACCAGAATACAATAACGATGCTGCTCTCGTAAATGGCTACGAAATTTTAATTGCCAACAACGATGCGCTGCTTACCCAATACCCCGAAATGATTTCGTTTGGCGAAGATGTGGGGCATATTGGTGGCGTTAACCAAACCTACTCAGGATTGCAGCAGAAGTATGGCATTAGCCGTGTGTTTGATACAGGCATAAGAGAAGCAACTATTATTGGTCAGGGCATTGGAATGGCGTTACGCGGCTTAAGACCCGTTGCCGAAATTCAATACTTAGATTATTTAGCTTATGCCATACAAGTGTTAACTGATGATTTGGCTTGCTTACAATATCGCACCAAAGGTGGACAAAAGGCCCCCCTCATTGTAAGCACACGTGGGCACAGGTTAGAGGGCATCTGGCACTCAGGTTCTCCAATGCAGTTTATGCTTGGTGCATTGCGTGGCATGATGATATTGGTTCCACGTAACATGACGCAGGCTGCCGGTTTTTACAATACGCTTTTAGCATGCGATGATGCAGCAATTGTTGTTGAAGTGCTGAATGGTTACCGGACAAAAGAAAAAATGCCACTTAATCTTGCCGAGTTTAAAGTACCCGTTGGCATTCCCGAAGTATTAGCTGAAGGAAGTGATGTTACATTAGTTACTTATGGTGCTTGTATTAAAGTTGCACAGGATGCTATTGCGCAACTGGCTCAAGTTGGCATTTCCGTTGAACTGATTGATGTGCAGAGCTTGGTTCCTTTCGACATCAGTCATATTATTTGCGAATCCCTACAGAAAACAAACAAAATTGTTTTTCTTGATGAAGATGTGCCCGGTGGAGCCACAGCTTATATGATGCAGCAAGTAATGGAGGTTCAAAGCGGATTTCAGTACCTTGAAACGGCACCTGTAACCGTTACTGCTAAAGAACACCGACCTGCTTATGGTTCCGATGGCGATTATTTCTCTAAGTCAAATGCCGAAGATGTTTTTAATGCAGTGTATAATATGATGAGCAGTATTAATCCTTCACAATTCCCTAAACTTTTTTAACAGATAATTTAATATGGTTGATCAGACTAAACTTTCTTTCTTAAAAAGTAATTTTCCTCAATTACTAAGAAAACTTAAAGGCGATGAAAAGCCTCAGTGGGGCGTTTTAAACCCGCAGCAAATGATTGAACATTTTGGTGAATCGGTTATGCTTGCATCAGGCAGGGTTCAAATTCCACTTATGGCTGATAAAGAAAAGTTGCCTGCTTTAAAAGCTTTTGTAATGAGTGATAAAGAATTTAAACCCGGCACTAAAAATCCTATAATGAAAGACGTGCCTGCACCCGTTAAATTCGGCAGCATTGAAACTGCTATTCAGAAATTAGAAAAGGCTATCAGTATTTTTGATGAAACCTGGAAAATAAAATCGGAAAGTGATTACATACTTAATCCCTTTTTTGGAGAATTGAATTTTGAAGAGCAAGTACAGCTTTTACATAAACATGCACGGCATCATTTGAAACAGTTCGGGTTGATTGAGTAACAGTAAAATTCTTTTTAGAAGCCGTTAAGTTGCCGCTTTATTTTGAATGGCATTGTCTTATGGGACCTGATTTGACTCAAAACACTGCCGTTAGATAAACCGCTCTAACCGAAAAATAAATTCAATTAGTATTACCCTCCGCTGTGCTTTTTATTTGAGGTATCAAATGAAGCCCAAAAACAGCATTATTATTTCCGCAAAATGGTTGCAGGCAATACTTTGCATAAGTATGGTATTGCTCTTGCAAACCACTTTGCCTGCACAAATGCTTACCAATAGCAATGTTTTAATAAGCAACTCTGCGCAAATAACAGTCAAGGGTGATGTGCAAAATAATGCTGGAACTGTAATATCAAACACAGGAATAATTGACCTTACAGGCAATTGGACGAACAACAGCGGCAATAGTATTTTTGGATTAAGCAATGGCACTGTTGTAATGAATGGCGTAAACCAAATTATTCAAGGTACAGACCAAACGGTTTTCAACAATCTTACGCTGCAAAATGGAATAAAAACATTAGAACAAAGTACAACTACCGGTGGAGCATATGTTTCTCCGTCAGGCATACTCAACTGTGGCAATGCAATGCTTGATTTGAATTCAAATACACTAACAGTAAATAATCAGAATGGAACAGCAGTTACTTCCACTACAGGTTACATATTAAGTGAAGATGTTAGCAACAACAGCAAGGTAACATGGAGAATTGCTACCACTACCGGCATTCACACTATTCCTTTTGGCAATGTGGGCGGAACACTTATTCCTTACACCTTTAATCTTGTTTCTGGAAATGCTGGCGATGTAACGGTGTCAACCTACTCAACAGCTGCAAATAACACACCTTATCCGAGTTTACCCGTTAATGTTACCCACGTTCGCGATGCAGCAGGTACTGATAATAGCGCAAATACAGTTGACCGCTTTTGGCAGGTTGACAGAACAGTTGATGGTGCATTTGCGAATTATACATTTACTTATGCCCCGTCAGAAAATGCCGCCAACGGAAACATTAATACACGTGCACAAAAATGGAATATTTCCAACCTTGGCTGGGATGCTGCATTACCTGCGCAAATTAATCCAACTGCCCAAAGCGTATTGGTTTCAAATGTAAATACAAGTGGCACCTGGGCAGTTGCATTACAGGCAAACCCTTTGCCTGTTGAACTAATTTCTTTTAGTGCACAACCTGTAAACAACAAAACCGTTTTGTGTAAATGGTCAACCGCTAGCGAACTAAATAACAGTTATTTTACTGTGGAGCGCAGCCGCAATGGTAAAGACTTTGAAGCTGTAGGTATTGTCCAGGGAAATGGCACTACAAATATTCCCTATCATTATACTTTTGAAGATGTAAAGCCATTTACAGGTCTATCGTACTATCGCTTAAAACAAACCGATTTTAATGGTGATTATTCGTACTCGCAAATTGAAAATGTATTAATTACTTCAAAGGATTTACAATATGTGGTTTATCCAAATCCTAATGACGGAAATTTTCAAATTAAATTTAATGCCGTTGAAAACAATGAGTCTGAATTGATACTTACAGATGCAGCGGGCAGAATTGTTTTAAAACAAAAGCTGACCGATGTGTCAGGTTTGCAATCTGTTTCCCTTTTAAATGCAGCTACCGGTTTTTACTTTTTGCAAATTGTTAAAGGCGATAATAAATTTATTGCCAAGGTGCAGATATTGAGGTGAAGCTATTAAGAATTAAATAGACTTTTCACCTCGCTAACCTTCCTTCTCGAAACTTCAACCTCGGTATTGTTCTGCAATTTTATTTTGCTTTCACTGTTTAGTGATTTGATAAAACTTTTGTTTACTAAATGAGCGCGGTGTACACGTATGAAACCATGCTCTGCCAAAATATCATCGTACTCCTTTAGTGTTTTTGCCGTAAAAATTTCTTCATTATTATTTTTAAAAATGCGTGTATAATTTCCGTCTGCTTCGCAGCGCACAATCTCATCAGGCTTTAAAAAATAATTTCTTCCTGAAGTGTTTACGGCAAGCCTGAAAGAATCAGGTTCCTTGGCCTTAATGTTTTGAATAAAATTTTTGATAATTGATTTTCGGTCGTAATTATATTGCTGCTTTTCTAAAAATTTTTCTACTGCCATTTTAAACTCTTCACGGTCTAAAGGTTTAAGCAAATAATCAAGAGCGGAAAATTTTATAGCCTTTAATGCATACTGGTCAAATGCAGTAATAAAAATTACCTCAAAGTCGGGTTCATGCAATCCTTCCAACACATCAAAACCTGTTTTGTGAGGCATTTCAATATCTAAAAAACCAAATCAGGCTTATGAAAATGAATAAGCTGAATAGCCTCTTTGCCATTAGCCGCTTCAGCCACAACATTTATTTGAGGAAAATATTTTTTCAATTGAGATTTTACCTGCTCCCTACCAAACAGTTCATCATCAACAACAATAGATTTTATGGTGTGCATCTTAGTCCTGTAAACGGTACAACATTTTTAATTCTTCTGTTGCTGCAAGGCATTGTTTTCTTATCGTTAAAAATTTTGGCAGCAGTTTATTGTCCTTCATCGCATGCTTTTGCAACTCAAGTTCGGTAATAATTTTTTCGCAATCGATCATTCCTACCGAACCAATCAATGGCTTTATGCTATGTAGCACCGATACTACCTTACCTTCTTCTTTATTTTTCAAAGCATGTTCGGCTTCTATTAGGCTTTGAGGAATACGCTTTAAAAAAATGTTTACGTACTTTTTAATTTCTTCCTCATTGCCCTCTGTAAAATTAAGCAGATAAGTAAGATTGGTAACAGAGCCTGAAGGTGGTAACTCAACCTGCTCATCTTGCTGTTGTATGCCTGCATTTTCAACTCCTGTATGTTTCGCAACTTTATTAACGAGCTCAGCAATTTGGAATGGTTTAGCAATAAAATCATTCATTCCTGCAGAGTGGCATTTTTCCACTTCGCTATTAGATACATTGGCAGTGATAGCAACAATTGGAATTTGATTCCATTCATCCTGCAAATCATTCCTAATGATTTTGGCAACTTCATATCCATCCATTTCAGGCATGGAAATATCGAGCAATACCAAATCAAATTTTTCTTTTTTTAGAAATTCAATTGCTATTCAGCGTTCCCGGCAATGGTGATTTCGGTTGATGGTATTTTCTTTTTAAGCGCATCAGTAACCAGTAGTTGATTGTATTCATTATCCTCCACTAATAAAATATTTAACAACTTATTTTTTGAAGAGGGGCAGAAGTAATTTCCGTTGCAAAGTTTCCATCTTCAATTGCTTGTGATACCTGAAACGAAACGACAAATGAAAAAACAGAACCTTTGTTCTCTTGACTTGACACTTCAATCTTGCCACCCATAAGTTCAACAAGATTTTGTGATATGGTTAATCCCAATCCTGTGCCACCATATTTGCGTGTGGTGCCGGAATGTGATTGCCTGAATGATTCAAAAATTCCTTGATGCTGGTTTGATGCAATGCCAATGCCAGTGTCTTCAACAGTAAAAATCAACTGTTCATAGTTTAAATGCGCAACCCCTAAATCTGAACCATGCTCTTTTGAACTTTTAAACTTTTGAACTTTTATGGTTACTCCACCCTTTTCAGTAAACTTAACAGCATTACCTGCCAAATTAATTAGTACTTGAGTTAACCGCGTAGGATCACCAATAAGGTTGCCAGGAATTGTATCCTCTATTTCAACATTTAACTCAATACCCTTTTCTTTTGCCTTAAAAGCAAATGACTGTTGAACATGATCCATCAAATCACGAAGGTTAAATGAGACACTTTGCAGTTCCATTTTTCCCGCCTCAATTTTTGAGAGATCAAGTATGTCATTGATGATGGTGAGCAGGTTATCGGAAGAATTTCTTATTACCAGCAGGTATTTTTTCTGTTGCTCTGTTAAACCGGTATCCTGTAGCAACTCTGTCATACCCGAAACAGCATTTAACGGTGTGCGTATTTCATGGCTCATGTTTGCCAAAAACTGCTGTTTGAATTTTTCACTCCTCTCCGCTCTTTCTTTTTCCTGCCTTATCAATTCATTCTTTTGCGTAAGTGCAATTTCTGATTTGCGTTTAATACTATACCTGTTATATAGAACCAATGCTACCAGCAGTAACATAACAACTCCGCCAATAAATACATTTTTTAATTGTCTTTGTTTTGCAGCGTTGGCCTGCTCAATCTCTTTGTCCTTGTTCAGTAATTCAATCTGTTTGTCTTTTTGCTCGGTTTCAAATTTTGTTTTGAGTTCATCCAATTTTGCCTGCTGCCGTTCAGTACCAATGCTGTCTTTAATTGCCGATGAACGTTTAAAATATCCGTAAGCATTTTTAAAATCTCCTTTTTCCGCATGTAAATTGCTTAATGATGTTAATGCCTGTTGTTGCATACTTGCATATTTATTACTGTCTGCAATTTGCAAAGCCATTTGATGGTAATAAATAGCTGAATTTATTTCACCTTTTTGCTGATATGCATCACCAATTACCATCAACTCATAACATTCATCTGGCTTACTGTTAATGGTTCTGAAATTATTTAAAGCCACTTCAAAATGCGACAATGCTTTAAGGTAATTTTTTTGTTCGAGATATACAGAGCCTATGCTTTCGTTGGCAAATGCAACTCCGTTTAAATTGTTTACAGCGTTAAACAAATCTGATGATTGATTAAAATAAACCATTGCACTGTCATAGATTTTTAACCCAAGAAATGCGTTGCCTATTCCATTGATACATTCAGCAAGTTTGCCTGTATCCTTATTTATAATATTTATTTCATTAGCCTTTTTAAACCACTCTACCGATTTTTTATACTCCTTTTGTGAATTATAAATTGCACCAATGGAATATAACCCCGAAGATTTAAAACCTTCATCTGGGCAACCTTCACTCAGCCTCACACTCTCCAAGTAATTTTCAAGTGCTTCAGCCATGCGGTTTTGCAAAAAATACATGTTGCCAATGTTGGCTACTGATACACTAACAAAACATTTGTTGCCGGTTTTTTCAAAATATTTTTTTGCATTTTTTAAGTTTTCATCAGCATCTTTAAAAAGTCCTTTTCTGGAATAGCACCAACCTAAGCTGTTGTAACAATCGCCAATGCCTTTAGTGAAATTTATTTTAAGCGCAATCTCCAATCCTTTTTGCCAAAATAAATTCCGCTGTCGGGGTTAAGCATACTAAAGTTAAAACACAAATCGCGGTAAGCTTCCACCTTAGCTGAATCGGCTTTGGCTTCAAACAAATCGTTAAAATATTTTGGAAGTTTAGAGGCATCCTGCGCTTTTGCACTAACGCAAAACAAAATGAAGCATTTTAAAAAAAGTAACCAGATTAATTTCCTGCACATATTACATGCAATAATACGCCACAATGGTATATAAAATTCTTCCATTTAATAAAGTCCTGCTACCGTTTAATAAACCACTTGTTCTAATTTCTAATTGAAGCCTCACATTTGGTGTCATCAACAAATAAATCAATTACATTATGAAAAATTTTTACCTGTTTATAGCATGTGTTCTATTTACACACTCCTTAAAGGCACAATGGAACTTGAATGGAAATGCAGGAATTACTGCTTCAAACTTTTTAGGTACTACTGACAATGCTACTTTATATTTAAAAACCAACAACACAACAAGAATGCGTTTTGATGGTAACGGTATTGGTGTGATTGGTTCTATAACCGGGAATCCTAATTCGGTTAATACTATGCTGTATGTTGGAGCAAGTGGCAGGCCATCGGCCATTGAAATTACAAATCATGGGGGCACCAGTTTTACTTCAACCTCAGGGATGCAATCGTACAATACATGCCTTACTACAGTTACACGATATGGGACATATTCAAAAGCAGGTGGCAGAGATGCGGTAAATATTGGCTTATACGGTGAGGCACATTCCTTTACAACCGGAAATTTTAATGACAACTATGGTGTAAAAGGATTTGTTGACAGTGATAACGGTTTATACAATGCTTATGGTGTGCATGGCGAAGCCGATAACGATGCCGGTGGGAACAGCTATGGTGTTTATGCAAAAACTACCAACTCATCTGCTGGTCCGTTTGTATTTAACTATGCGTTGTATGCAACATCGCCTGTAAATACTAATTCTTATGCCGGATATTTTGCAGGTAAGGTTACCGTTACCGGCACATTTGTAAGCCCCAGCGATGCACGTTTTAAAAAAGATGTAAAACCATTAACCAATGCGCTTGATAAATTGATGTTATTGAATCCAACTTCCTATCAATTTAAAACAGAAGAGTATCAACACATGCATTTTAGCAGTGGGACAAGATTAGGTTTTATTGCACAAGAAGTACAAAATATTTTTCCTGATATGATTTCTGAAAACGGACAGGCAGGCGATCATAATGAAAAAGGTGAAACCATTACTCCCACTGAAAAATATCTCGCTGTTAATTACATTGAAATGATTCCGGTTATAGTTGCTGCCATAAAGGAGCAACAGGTTTTGATAGAAAAGAAAGATAAACAAATTGCTGTGCTGCAAAAAGATATAGAAGATCTAAAAGTCATTTTACGATTAAACACCGTAACAAATACTACTGCATCGGCTACATCTTACCTCCTGCAAAATACTCCTAACCCGTTTTCTGAAAAAACTACAATACAGTTTTATGTTGAAGAAAACTTTGGTACAGCATCACTTACTGTTTTTGGAACAGATGGCAAGATTATTAAAACGTTTGGCGTTAAAAAACATGGCTTACAGCATGTGGAGTTTGAGAAAAATTTAGAGAGCAATGGCATTTATTTCTATTCACTTGTTGTGGATGGAAAAGTGGCAGATGCAAAACAAATGATGGTAAAATAATTCTAACCTCTTTTCAAAGAGGGGGATGTTGAAAAGGAAAAAACTGAAGACGAAAAACATTTAATTATATCAGAACAAGTTACTAATGAAAAAAATCTACACATTAATTTTAATTATTGTTGCTGCACAAATAGCGAAAGCACAATTCAGCATTGATGTATCGCAACCAATGCAGGTATGCAGTTCAGCAGTCAGTAAAGAGAACATGCAAACATTTTCGGCAGGTGGCAATCACTACGTTTTTTGGCGCGATAAAAGAAATGGCAGCGAGTTTCACCTATACGGGCAGCGTTTTAACAGCAATGGCGTAGCACAATGGACTGCCAACGGAAAATTAATAGTTGCTCCAGCTGTTAAATCGGTTTCTAGTTACCATTGCTCTTTATTTGATGGAGGTATTTTAGTTTCATGGATACAGGCATCTACATCGGGATATGGAGATTCGGTTATGTGCAAGAAAATTAATTTCAGCGGCAGCAATGTTTGGGCGCAACCAACCTTGTTGGCAGAATCTCTAGTTAACAGTATCCTCTATCATGAAACATATAGTATTCAAGCCATACCAAATGATTCGGGCGCATTTATCAATTACTCTGCTGTTTTTCTGGGTGGTTCATCAGCAATACAATTTAACCGAATTGATTTTAACGGTGTAAAACAATGGTCAAATCCAAAAACACAATCATTGCCGGGCTATACATTTTTTACTCATCCCGGAAATCAAAACACGTTTTATTCTGTGTCGCGCGGTAATGGAGTAGGCACTAGCATTTATGTACAGAAATATAATTTACAAAGCGTGGCACAATGGGCATCTCCTTTAGATGTAACTCAAGGTGTAAGTACAAACGGATTTGGCGGCAGTCATTATTTGTTTCCCGATAATGCCGGAAATATTTACATGATGTGGCAAAGCTATGGTAGCAAAATATTTTATACCAAGATAGATGCAATAGGAAATTTTGTATGGACACCACAGATTAAATCTACCGTATCATTAGCATCAACAGCTCAAAGTAATTTACATGCATTGTATCACAACAATAATTTATACATTACCTGGAATGATAACAGAATTACCAATCAAACTACTGTGTTTACTCAAAAATATAATTCAGCCGGAGTGGAGCAATGGACAACTAACGGTGTGCAAACAGGAATTATAAACGGTTACTATGGCTATCCAAAAATTGCGGTGAGCGACAGTAACGCTATTTTTTGCACTTTTATGATGGGAGTACCTTGGGAAGTAAATGCACAACGCATACGCAGCAATGGCACATTAACATGGGCATCAAGTAAAGTAATGGCTAATGGCAATGCATTTGTAAACTACAACAACATAATTACAGTTAGCGATACCAACGGTTGCAATGCTGTTTTCTGGGAAGAATTTAGCACTGAAAACTTATTTGGCGCAAAAATCTGTAGCAACGGTAACCTGGTAAAAGTGGATAACGTGAATGGTATGTTGAACGGGTTCGAAGTTTATCCTAATCCGGCAAGCGATGTGGTAAACATTCAGTTGAGTGAAATCATGCAGCATGAAAATTTGAATGTTTCAATACTAAACGTTCAGGGAAGAGAGATTTTTAAAACACATGTCCAACACACAAATTCAAGATTCAGAATTAACTTAAGTGATTTATTACCCGGAATCTATTTTATAAAATTAGAAACCCAAGCACACACCGCAATAAAAAATTAGTTATTCAGTAATCAGATATTTTCAAAACCGCATCATTGATTGATGAAGTGATTTGCTACTCATACAAAGTCCGCTAAGGTTGAATATTGTATTCTTTTCCTTAGCGGTTTTTGTTTTTTTTACAGTATGAAACCACTCAATAAATCACAGCCTACCTTCAATAATTAAAAAACCAAAACCGCCTTTTTACCTCACACCTTTGTCATTCATTAAGAAATTAAAAACATGCCAAAGTCAACATCCCCCTACAACGAAAAGGAATTTGAAACACGCATCAGCAACCGCGTTTCTTTCATTATTGAAATTTTATTAATTGCCATTCTTATTTTTTTGTGCGGAAGTTTTATAGCCACTGCGCAAAACGTTGGCATCAACAATCCTGCTCCCGACAATTCAGCACTACTTGATTTGACATCAAGCGATAAAGGATTGCTTGTGCCACGTATGACTACTGCACAACGCATTGCCATCACAACTCCTGCAACAGGATTGTTAGTATATGATTCATCGCTAAATGGCTTTTATTATTTTGACGGCACTGCATGGAGAACTTTGCTTGGCGATGTAAAAGGATGGACAACAACAGGCAATGCAGGAACGGTTGATGGCTCACACTTTGAAGGGACAACCGACAACGTACCATTCAGTATACGCGTAAATAATTTACAGGCTGCCCGTTTAGACCATTTAAAATCCAATTCTTTTTTTGGTCCTGATGCAGGAAGAAATAATACTACCGGAACTTATAACACGTTTATTGGTGACTCAGCAGGCGCATTAAATACTTCCGGGCAAAGTAATATTATGATTGGTGCACTTGCAGGGCAAAGCAATACTACAGGAAATTACAATTTGTTTATTGGCAATTACGCAGGTGGTAGCAATGCTGCTGGCTCCACTAATGTTGCCATAGGAAATTCAAGTGGTTATGGCAATACTTCGGGTTTCGGCAATACGCACATAGGTGGTTTTACGGGTTACTGGACTACTACCGGATATCATAATTACAATGGAGGTGTATTTGCCGGATTCAGTAATACAACCGGTTACAGAAATTCTTTTACAGGAAGTAATGCGGGTTACCTGAACACTACAGGAATTGGTAATTGCTTTTATGGTTATTTATCAGGTTACAACAACCGTACACAAAATTATAATTGCTATTACGGAACACATTCAGGTTATCTTGATTCAACAGGAACAGAAAATACTTTTTTGGGAACTAGCACGGGCTACACCAACAATGCTTCGTATAATACATTTATAGGATACAATTCAGGAAGATTTAACACCACAGGCGCTGCCAACACAATTATTGGACGCAATGCAGGCTATGCCAACACAACAGGATTTCAAAATACATTTGTTGGAGAAGAAGCAGGCAGGCAAAACACCACTGGGCAATGGAACACCTTTGTTGGAGAAGATGCAGGTCATGTTAATACCACCGGAAATTTTAATTCTTTTTTTGGTACCAATGCAGGGCAGGCAAATACCACAGGAGGTTTTAATACTTTTATAGGTGTAGGTTCAGGACATGATAATACTACAGGATACGCTAATTCCTTATTGGGAGTTGATTGCGGAATATCAAATACTACCGGAAATAGAAATACTTTTATGGGAAAAGACGCAGGATACCTGAATACCACCGGGTTTCTTAATACATTTATCGGGCATCAGTCAGGATATAGTACTACCACAGCTGTTAGCAATACATTCGTAGGTGAGCAAAGCGGTTACAGTAATACAACAGGATACAGCAATGTTATATTAGGACAAGATGCCGGCTATTTTAACACAACGGGAAATGAGAACACATTTGTAGGCACTGATGCAGGCGAGCAAAACACAACGGCAACGGGTAATTCTTTTTTCGGTACCAATGCAGGATTTCTAAATACCACAGGTGCAAACAATACTTTTCTCGGTCGTAATTCAGGGCATGATAATACCACGGGATATTACAACCAAGCAGTTGGTTCTGCATCGCTGTATTCAAACACCACTGGTTATGAAAATAATGCAATGGGCGTATATGCTTTGCGTTATAATACCACCGGAAATTTTAATATAGCTATTGGGAACAGTTCTTTGCACGATAACATCACTGGAACCCAGAATACGGCAGTAGGATATAGCGCACTGTCAAATAACACCACGGCCAACAACAACACTGCCATAGGATTCCAGGCGGGCTTGGCAAATACAACCGGCACATCTAATGTTTTTTTAGGATATCGTTCAGGCGCTGCAAATGCAACTGCAAGCAACAACACTTTTCTCGGATTTAACAATGGTAGCGTAAATACTACCGGAAATAATAATACGTTTACAGGATACGTAAGTGGTAATGCGAATACTATAGGCAGTTATAATACTTTTAATGGAGGTGAAGCAGGTGGTGCAAATATTGATGGCGATGCCAATTCTTTTTGGGTTTCGCTCAGGTGATAACAATACAAGCGGGAGTGGCAATACTTTTTGGGAGGCTGGTGCGGAAGAGATAATTCAACTGCCGATAACAATACTGCTATAGGTTATTCTTGTTTTGAAGGAAACACAACAGGTTATAACAATGTTGCAATAGGACAAAGCGCAGCACGATGGTTCAACGGAGGATTTTACAATATTTTTATTGGTTATATGTCAGGCTCCACAACAGGGAATGTGGGTAGCCGCAACACCTGCCTTGGAACTTTTACTGGTGATGCACTTACTACAGGAACATACAATACCTTTTTGGGTTATAATGCCGATGTCAATACCGGTTCTTTCACCAACGCAACTGCTATTGGTAATGCAGCCATTGCTACTGCCAGCAACCAGGTGCGAATAGGAAATACAGCGGTTACATCTATTGGTGGCTACGCTGCCTGGACAAACCTAAGTGACGGACGTTTTAAAATAAATGTAAAAGAAGAAGTGATAGGGTTAGATTTTATTTTAAAGCTGCGCCCTGTTACTTATAACATCAATACCAATACACTCAACACATTTTTGAAAAACGAAGAGCAGGCAGAAAATGATAATGCACTACACACAGGTTTTATTGCACAGGAAGTGGAGCAGGCAGCTAATCAGGTTGGTTATAATTTTAGCGGAGTGGATAAGCCGAAAAATGAAAATGATATGTATGGTTTACGATATGCCGAATTTGTAGTGCCTATTGTTAAAGCTTTGCAGGAGTTGAATGAGAAGCTTAACTCAGAAATTGAAAGCCAGAAATCGGAGATTGACGCGTTGAGAGCCGATATAGAGAAGTTAAGGATTAAGTAGCCAGCAACATGGCTTTTACTTCGCTAATACGTCTTCTTGAAATTTCTACTAGGCTTCCATCATTTAAAAGTAACAGATTTTCGTTATTTAATTCTTAACAAAGCGCCTGTTAACCAAATGCGATTTATGACAACGGATAAACCCTTTGTCACTTAAAATTTCCTCATACTCTTTTAACGTTTTACTTGAAAGCAATTTACGGTTGTTGGTAAAATAAAAGTTGGTATAGTTGCGGTCACCTTCAAGCCTGATAATTTCTGCCACACTATAAAAACTGCATTCCACTTGTTCCATTAATGGCTAATTTAAATTCGTCAGTGCTTTTTGCAGAAATATTATCGACTAAATTTTTGTACTGAAGGTTAGTTTGCAAAGACTGTTCTTTTCTCTTTAAATGCCGCTGCACAGCATTTTTAAGTTCATTTGTATCAATGGGCTTTAAGAGGTAATCAAGCGCACTAAACCGAATGGCTTGTATGGCATATTGATTAAAGGCGGTTGTAAATATTACATCAAAATTTATGTCTTCAATTTTATTGAGTAAGTCAAAGCCATTTAAAAAAGGCATTTGTATGTCCAGGAAAACTAAATCAGGCTTATAATCCCTAATTTTAAAGTATGCATCAGTAGCATTGCTTACAGATGCAATTTCAGAAACTTCTGGAGCATGTTTTTTCAACAATAAATCCAAGGAATTTCTTGCTGCTGCTTCGTCATCCACTATCAGTGCCTTAATCATTTCCCTTCCTTTCAGTAAGCGCAACGGGTATTAAAATTTTAACACGGGTGCCTGATGGAATTCCAGTATCATCCGTCAAATCTGTAACATCAACCACAGGCTTTATATCAGTTTGCAGTTTTAACAGTGCAATTCGTTCTTCCGAAATTTTCATCCCTTTACTTTCATGCGAAATGCCATTCATCTTTCCAGCTTTTATTTCTTCTGCCTTTTTCCTGCCTATACCATTGTCCTCAACTATTATTTCAAGATTGTTATCATCGGTTTCACTAAATGATATATCAAGTGTTCGTTCTCCCTGCTTATGCATTAAGCCATGCCAAATGGCATTTTCTGCAAATGGCTGAATAAGCAATGACGGCACATTTATTTCTTCTATATCTAAATTCTTTGCCAATATTATTTCATATTTAAAGCTATCACTAAAGCGAAGAGATTCGATATTGAGATACAATTTCAAAAACTCAATCTCTTTTTCAAGCGGAATGTAATTTTTATCACTGTAATCTATAACTGTTCTTAATAATTTAGAAAATTGAGTAAGGTAATTAAGCGCTTTATCGTGTTGCTCGCTTACTATACAATCCTGAATGGAGTTCAGCGAATTAAAAATAAAATGTGGATTCATTTGGGCACGCAATGCCATCAGTCTTGTTTCAGCAACTTTCTTTCCTATTTCAAGTAGCATTCGCTCACGTTCTACAGCCTGTTGGTCGCCTTGCGCTTTAGCAATTTTACTGGAACAAATTGATGCAATAAGTGTGAGTATGCGCTGGTGTTCTTTAGTGAAAAAATGTTTCTTTGAATTTTCTGAGTCAATAACACCAATCACTTTGTCTTTATAAACAATTGGAACTGCAATTTCCGACAAGCGTTTGGCGTCATCAGCAATGTATCTTCCGTCTCTTGTTGTATCAGTAATAATTTCTGCTTTGCCTGTTTTTGCAACGCTACCCACTATGCCCTGCCCAACAGGAATTTCGAGCGGTTGTGCAATTTCAAAATCTTTGGGATTTTTGGCCATAAGCCGCTTTCTGCACTAACACATTATATTTTTCGTCAACAAGGTAAACAACAGCATCTTCAAAACCTAATCGAGAAATGCAGTTACGACAAACATCCCATAAAATTTCCTCAACTGTATTTTTTCCATAGAAAGAATTAGAAAATAGTCAATAGTACGCTCCGATTCCTTTCGTGACCTTTGTTTTTCTCTGAATTTTAAGAACCTATAAATCGTAAATAATAGCGCTGTAAAAACTAAAATTCTAAACCACCAAGTTTTATAGAAGATATTTGCAACTTCTATGTTTAATATTCTTTCGGTAGAATTGCTGCCGGCAGCCTTTATTTTGAAAATGTAGCTGCCTCCATCTAAATTAGTATAACTTGCCGTGTTGAGTGAGGATGATGGAATCCAATCACTATCAAACCCATCCAATTTATATAAATATGACGCGGGTTGTAAGGTGTTATATCCGTCAGATGCAAATGAAACCGTAAAGTAATTAGAGCCCGAAGGAATAGCAATGTAACTGACATTGTTAATATTGGTAGTGGTTTTTATTTCTTTTCCCTGAATTTTTATTCCAGTAAAAAAACCGATGAAGGTTTAATAATATTATTAATTGTTTTTGGATTAAAGAAAGTGAATCCGCCACTCAAAGGAAAAAACAAAGTTCCATCGCTTGCCTGCAAAGATTTTCCATCCCTGAATTCGTTATCAGCCAAGCCATCTTGCATATAAAAATTAGCAAAACGCTTGTTATCAGGATTAAATACTGATAAGCCGTTATAAGTTGCAAGCCACACTCTTCCTATAGCATCAACATGACTGTTGTTTATTTTATTATCGCACAAGCCAGCCTTAACTGAATAATTTTTGAGAAAATTAAAATTCTCATCCATCTCATGCAGTCCTTTATAATCAGACATAATATAATCGCCATTAGGCATTTCATGCATCAAGGTGACCATTGAAAGTGTATTAATATTTGCATCATAAGACTTCATTCGTGAAATTGTATTGCTAACCGAATTGTAACGATGCATGGTTGAAATACCACTTGATAAAAAAATGTTGCCTTTATTATCGCCCGTTAAGCGGTCAATACGTTTCATATTAAGAATAAGACTGTCCTGGTCAACTATTGCTTTTAGCCTTTCGGTTTCAGTTGAATAAACCTGAAGAGATAAATCAAATCCGAAATATATTTTGTTGTCGTTAGTTTTAAGAGCAGAAAAAATGCTGTTGGATTTTCCTTTAAGTTTTCCCGCAGTATCAGGAAATAAAACCTGAAGAGAGAAATCAAAAATATTTACCTTATAAACCTCAGAGGCACGTGTACAAATAAATAAGCAACTATCAGAGTATATTAAACTGGAAACGGAGTTATGCGGAAGTTTTATTTTATTATTGGTAATTTCCTCAAATGTTTTGCATTGAAATGTATTACGGTTAGACAAAAACAATCCATTCATGGTTCCCCCCCAAATGTTTGATGCATCTTGTTCTGCAAAGCATTCAACTGCTTTCATGTTAAAGCAGGTGCTGTCAGTGCCTGCAAATGGGATATTAAAAAACGGCTTCCTTCAATATTTGTACGGTCGACACCACTGTTGTAAGTACCAACCCAAAGAATGCCATTTTTGCTTTCATACAAAGCACTGATATAATCTGAAGCAAGCGCATACTTTGATTGTAGAGAGGTTCTGACGGCATGGGTATAATTATCGGTTGCGTTAATTCTTATTAGACCCGTGTATTGCGTTCCAGCCCAAATAAATCCCTTGCTGTCGGCACAAATACGTTTTATCTCATTAAATTCTTTTGATGAATCAGGAATATTTACAATTGGGAAATGTTCAATCAGATAATTGCTTAAGTTGATCTTAAACACACCTTTCTTTAAACTGCCCGCCCACAAATTATTTTTGCCATCAATAGATATTGAAGAAAAGTAACTGTTTCCAATAAAATATTTTCCTGTTGAATTTTCATTAAATGTTTCAGATGTAAAATTTGAAGTATTAAATTTTTTGAGCCCGCCCGGTGATGCAATCCACAAATTGTTCTTCGAATCCAGTTCCAGCGCTTTAATCCAAAATCTTTTAGTAAGACCCTGAATTATATCCTGTCCTTTAAATCGTTTGAGTTCCCCCTTGTTTTTTTGTATTGAACCAAACCATTTCCTGTTCCAATCCAAATATTTTTTCCATCATCTTTTAAAGAAACCACATTTGCAAAATGAGAATCAGTAGAATCAACAGATAACATTGATAGCGAAAATGTGATGGAATCTTTTTCAATATCTATCATGTACATTCCTGAACCTGTTCCGAAAATGATATTGCCTTCGGTTGTTAGTTCAATGCATTGCGAGAGATCGGAAACATCTTCGGTAAAAAAATCACTGGGTTTAAAAGTTTTTACATTATATCCATCATACCTGCAAACTCCATTGCGTGTACTGAACCACATAAAACCGTATTTATCCTGCACACAATCATATACAGTGTTGTGGGCTAAGCCATTTTCGTTTGTTAAATGCTGAAAACGGAATTGGATGGGCTGGGCTGGTAAGTCAAAAGAATATATGGCAAAAGTCAAAATGAAAAAATGGAAAATGAAATAGCGTGACATTATAATTCTCAAAGGAAGACAGTAAGTTAGAAAGATTGCCTCTGTATTGAGGAGGGAATTTGAAATTAATTTTTGGCCGATTGCACTACTTAATTTTTCAGTTACGAATATGCTGTTTTTTTTGGTGCAATTCATATGGGTTTATCAAATGGTAATGATGGTTATCAAACGGCTATCGGTTTCCGAATGATAAAAGCACAATATCATTAGATAATACATGCTTGTAAAAGGGGATTGTTGAAGTTTATCATTGGCAAAAAATAAAAACATGGCGCGCATTAAACTTTTATCAAAATTAGACAGGCTCATAACAGGTCTATTTGTACTAATAATTTGTTTTTTACTTTTTCTTTCGGCTGCATCGTTCGGACAAAATGTTGGCATCAACAATCCAACGCCCGATGCAAGTGCCTTACTTGATTTAACATCATCAGACAAAGGAATTTTGGTTCCAAGAATGTCCACAGCACAACGCACAGCCATTTCATCTCCTGCTACCGGCTTACTTGTTTATGATACTTCTACAAACGATTTTTGGTTTTATGACGGTTCATCATGGCGGCAAATGCTTGGTGATTTAAAAGGGTGGAGCACTACAGGAAATGCAAACACAATTGACGGGGTGAATTTTTTAGGTACAACAGATAATGTTCCATTTAATTTTAGAGTGAATAATAAAAAAGGCAGGAAGAATTGATCATTTGCAAAACAATTTGTTTTTGGGAATGTACAGCGGTGCAAATAATACAACTGGATTTCAAAATGTTTTTTAGGTGACTCGGCCGGATATAATAACACAGGTCACTTTAATGTTTTTAATGGTTCGGTTAGTGGAAGAAGTAATTCAGGAAACTGGAATACTTTTAATGGATTTGCTTCGGGTTACAGCAATTCAACAGGTGGAGTAAATAGTTTTTTGGGTGCGTACTCGGGTAACAAAAATACCACAGGATCATATAACACATTTACTGGTTATGCTTCCGGCTATGGAGTAACAACAGGAAGCTATAATTCAATGTATGGAACATCGGCGGTGCAGCTTCTTTCTCAAATAACCTGACAGGAAGTTTTAACTGCTTTTTTGGTTACCAGTCGGGGTATGCAAATACCACAGGAGGTAACAACACGTTTGTTGGCAGCAACACAGGAGAATCTAACACAACCGGAAACCTCAACACATTTATTGGGACTTCAGCAGGGCAGAGTAATACCACAGCACTTAACAATACGTTTGTTGGAAATATTTCAGGCCAGGATAATACAACAGGAACTGTAAATACATTTCTGGGCGCATCAAGTGGAACTAATAATACTACTGCATCTGAAAATACTTTTATTGGTGGTGCAGCAGGATTAAACACAACCACAGGAGGTAGCAATACTTTTATAGGAAGAAGTGCCGGAAGATTAAATGTTGCAGGAACAACAAATACTTACATTGGCCGTAACTGCGGTTACACATCAGATTCAAGCAGCTATAACACATATGTAGGTGAAGGTGCGGGCTACCTTGCGGATAATGCCGATTATGCAACTTTTATGGGATGGATTGCAGGGTATAAAAACAAAGCAAAGGGTTCGGTTTTTATTGGAGCGCTATCGGGGACAAACAATATAGCCGGCATAAACAACACATTTGTTGGATACCACACGGGCAATGCAAATGTTAACGGAAGTAGAAATACTTTTGTTGGTTTTGAATCTGGTCATTTTAATTTCGGCAACTTCAATACTTTTATTGGCGACTCATGCGGTTCAAATAATACATCAGGCTCGGCAAATACTTTTATTGGAAAATCTTCGGGCGAAGCCAATACAACAGGTGGTGCAAATTTTTTTGCAGGTTATTACGCAGGTGCTGAAAATACTACTGGTAGCTGGAATATATATATTGGTTATGAAACAGGTTTATCTTCCACAACTGCATTTAATAATACATTTGTTGGACAGCGTGCCGGTAAAGCCAATACAACAGGTGGAAGTAATACCTTTATCGGTTCAGCAAGCGGTGTATTTAATATTACTGGGTCTTCAAATACTTTTTTAGGAGTCAGTAGCGGGAATTTTAATACAACCGGCAGCAGTAACGTTTTTATAGGCCAAAGTGCAGGATCAGCTAATACTACAGGCTCAAGTAATACTATTAGTGGATACTTCAGTGGATTTAATAATAATGCAAATGCCAATTCTTTTTATGGAGCCAACAGTGGTTTTGCCAATACTACCGGAAACAATAATTCTTTTTATGGAAATGCTTCGGGATATAGTAACAATGGCAATGCAAATACTTTTATGGGAACAAACAGCGGTTATGCCAACACAACAGGCGGTGCAAATACTTTTGTGGGAAGCTATGCCGGTCAAAGTAACTCAATTGCCGGTGGAAATACTTTTGTGGGGGCTGCTTCGGGGTTTTTAAATACCACCGGTAATGAAAATACTTTCATTGGCCAATATGCTTCATACAGCAATTCAACAGGAATACAAAATGTAAGTATTGGTTCGCAATCGGGTTTTTCTACCACAACGGGCTCTCATAATTTTTTTGCAGGAGCGCATTCAGGTTATAGCAACACTATGGGAAACGCCAATTGTTTTATTGGAAGATTCAGCGGACAACAAAACACCATAGGAAATCAAAATGTATATATGGGAAGTCAGGCAGGAAGGTTTGGAGTAACATCAACTGACAACACTTTTATTGGAACATTTTCAGGTTATGTAAATACCGCAAACGACAACACCTTTATAGGCTCAGGAAGTGGTTACAATAACTCAACAGGAAACGAAAATGTATTTGTGGGAAAAAATTCAGGACTTGCAAACACAACAGGAAATAAAAATACCATTGTAGGTTTTGGTGCAGGAAATATTTCAAACACATCAACAAAAATTACTTTGCTTGGTAATGCATCAAACGCAGCTGGAGTAATAACCAATGCTACTGCCATTGGTTACAACGCAAACGTTACTGCAAGCAACAGTATGGTGCTGGGTGGCATCGGTGCCGATGCCGTTAAAGTGGGTATTGGTGTAACTGCTCCGCAAGCAGAGTTAGAAGTAAACGGATACACTATGCTTGGCAGTACTGCTCCAAAAATTAAAATGGTTTCTTTAACTGGAACAACTGCAGCAGTCATGGGTGGAAGCACTAGTGTTTTACATGGATTAACAGGTTCAAAAATTTTATCGGTATCAATTTTGGTTGAGTACTCAGTTGGGCGATTTGTTCCCGCATCTCATGAAGTAAACCCTGGTTTTGAATTTGACTACCAGATTGACACTACTCAAATTGCCGTTTACAACTCAGCAACAAATTCTGGCAGCATACTTTCAAAACCAATAAAGGTGTTGATTACTTATGAGCAATAACTATAGCCGCATATAAATTCAAAATATCTTAGTGCAATAGAAGTTTGCATTATGAACTATATTTTGATTTTTTTGGGTGGAGGTTTAGGAAGCCTTTCCCGATACACGATAGGATTGATATCAGAAAAGTATTTACCTGGTAATTTTCCTTACTCTACGTTGTTGTCAAATGCAATAAGTTCTTTTATACTTGGTATTTTGATAAGCTACTTGCTACTTAAATTTGAAAAAGAGCAATTGCGAGCGTTCATAGCAATTGGATTCTGTGGAGGATTCAGCACTTTTTCAACATTTACTTACGAAACCTTTGAATTGCTCAAAACATGTAATTATATTATTGCGTGTGCCAACGTCTTTTTGAATTTAGCAGTGTGTATGTTTTTGTTTGCAGTTGGGTACAAACTGATTTAGAAAAAAGTTTTGTGGTAATTAACCTGTTGAATTTAAGGATGCATGAATAGTTCTTTCCAAAAATTAAGATTAATTTATTTCTTAGGTAGCTTTTTTCTTTTGTTGTATTTGACTGCAAGGTCAATCCTAGTACCTTTTGTTTATGATGAAGCCGCTACTTTTTTTATTTACATATTGCCTGGCGAGTTCATTCCCTTCAATTCTTATTGGGATGCAAATAATCATTTATTGAATTCTTTTTTGGGAATTGTTTCTTCTTACTTTTTTGGAAATAGCGAATGGGCATTGAGGCTGCCTAACGTTTTGTTTTTTATTTTTTCAATTGTTTTTCTTTTCCAACTTCATAAATTTTTTGAAAATAAAATTGTTTGGTTTTGTATGGCTCTTTCAATTTTATTTTCTCACAACCTAATTGAGTACTCAGCATATTGTCGTGGTTATGGAATGGCAATTTCCAGCCTGATTGCCAGTGTTTATTTTTTACTTGAATTCTTGAGGCATAGTAATACCCGAAGTTTAATTGGTTTTAATCTCTTTTCATTTCTGGCATTGGCAGCAAACTTCACCCTACTCAATGTTATGTTGATTGCTTCTGTTACACTTATAATGCGCTCAATTTACGAGCGAAAATTTGCAGTGAATATTATAGCTGGCCTTTTGCTAAACGTAATATTTATAGCATTAACAGTTTGGATTGCTACCGAATTAAAAAAAAGAGGATTGCTCTATTACGGAAGCCAGGAGGGTTTTTATAAAGTTACACTTACATCATTAAGTAATTTAATTTATGGCAGCACAACTAAAACTTTACCGGTTGTTTTTATTGTTCTAAGTTTATTAGCCTGCATTGTTTGCATAGTAAAGTTTAAAAAATTTCAATTAAAAAATGCTATTTCAAAACCTGCAACCATAGCCGCGTTTTTATTTTTTGGAAGCATGCTTGTCGTTATCAGCCTTAATTTATTGCTTAATGTTAATTACCCCGAAGACCGGACCGCTTTATATCTGTATCCGCTTTTTATTTTGTTTTTATTTTTTCAATTGATTTGTTTTCCGTGAAAAAAATTGCAAAAACTTCAGCAGCTGTTATTTTATTCCTGGTTGCAACGCATTTTTTTACGCAGACAAATTTTGCATACAGCACTTACTGGAGGCAAGAGCGTGTGCCCGAAACTTTTTATTCCCATATTGCAGATGAGTGGAAGGGAAGGGAACATGAGGTATTTATAAGCGCCTATCGAATGAAAGGTTATATATGGAATTATTATACATTTAGAAATAAGCAAAAGCTAAATGAAATATATCACCAAAATTTCCCTTCTCCTAAAGCTGACTACATGATTATAGAAGAAAATAATTACAATAAATACCCCGGGGTGGTAAAAAATTATACTGAAGTTTTTTTTGATAAACACAATCATATAAGACTGTTGAAAAACAGAGGCACTTTAAATTATCAGCTCTTTTTTGATTCAGTTGTTACCGAGCCGAAAACGATTATCTACCCCTATGTTGATTTGCTTGATTTAAAAATTTACAATGACTCAATTCAAAATGCAGCCTCAGAATTTGAATGTGAATTAAGTACCGATAAACTCAGCTATATTGATTTTGTGTTTAAAGCGATGAAAGGAAACGAAACATTAAGCGAAGCCGTTTGCCGCATACAATGGCAAAGAGAAAAATGGATTAACCCTGATAATAAAATTAAAAACCGAATTTTTTTAGAGAATGTAACCAGTGCTGACAGGTATGTTTTGTTTATTAATGGGAGAGAAGGCGAGAGTTATAAATTGAGCAACTTAAAAATTAAAGTTTTTTCTTTTTAGGTTTTGGAGCTGAATAACCAAGCAAACCTAACCTGAAACCTAGCCCAATATAAGGAAGGGTTTCTTTTTTGTGTGATATTAATTCTGCCTTTAACTCAAATGCAAAATATTTATTTAAAAGAAGATTTGCCTCAAAAGATGGATTAAAACTCGTATAACTTTCCATGTTTCTAAATGTTCCAACTCCAAGCAAGCCTTTTAAAATGACGCTTTTATTTTGATGAAATCTATAGCCCAACATTGCTGAAGTGTTCTCATTTCTCTCTCTCTGATTTGCCTTGTAAAAGTTCAGTTTCTGCGCCTGAAAAATAAATTTATTGAAAGAAACAGAGTAGTAAGTAATAGTAGCAAAATTTTCTCCTGAACCAAAACCAGCACCTATGTCAATCCCGACTTGAACAACCTTTGTTGAGTCAGCTTTTTGCGCTAAAAGCTGAACAGGAATAATAAAAATAAACAAAAATTTGAGCATAAAGCGCTATCGTATTACCACATCTTTTATAAATTCTCCCTCCAATTCTTTATTCAACAATTTTTTAATTTTTTCTTTTCCGTAATTCAGCTCTTCTTTTAATGGGGCGGAGCTAAGGTAAATGGTAAGCACATCATCTTTCAAAAATATTTTTTCTGTGCGCTTTGCTATGGCTTCGCCCATCATAGTTTCCCAACTGCGCAAAAGTTTTACATGGTTAAGTTTATCGCGCAATTTATAAGTGTCGAGCAATTGTTCAATTACTTGTTTCAAAGATTCTTCGTTCGATTGGCGCCTTATCATTCTACTTCTTCTACGTTTCCGTTTACAACGTTAAACAATTTGATGGTAACATGTATGTTGTTAAAAATTTCTCTTAACCTTTCGGAATGTGTATCTGTAATAAAAATTTGCCCGAAAGTTTCTTTGCTAACTAACTCCATCAGTTTGGTTACGCGGCTATCATCCAACTTATCAAAAATATCATCTAACAATAAAATGGGTTTATTATGTTTTGAGTTTGAAAGAAAATCGAACTGGGCAAGTTTAAGCGCAATTAAAAAAGTTTTTTGCTGCCCTTGCGATCCAACTTTTTTACGGAGTGGCTTTCAATCGAAAAATCCAAATCATCTTTATGTATGCCTTTGGTAGTGTATTCAAGAATTAAATCTTTCCTGATATTTTCTGCCAGCAGTGTTAGCATTTTTGCCTCATGCAAATGAGATAAATAAGTAATGCCTACGCTTTCCTTATTACTACTTAAAAAATTATAGTAGTGGTTAAATACAGGAATAAACTCTTCCAAAAACGTTTTCGCTTGGTAAAAATTCTTTCACCCACTGGAGCTAATTGTTCATTCCATATTTCAAGTGTTGTAAAGTCATTTGTGTTTTCTTTTGATAGTTGCTTGAGCAAAGCATTTCGATGTGTAAGTAGTTTGTTGTAGCTTATTAAATCTTCCAAATAACCTTTATCAGTCTGAGAAATAATGCTGTCAATAAATTTTCTGCGTTCTTCGCTGCCTTCTGTTATAAGGCTGTGATCAACGGGAGAAATCATAACAACAGGTAGTAAACCGATATGGTCACTTAATCGCTGGTAATCTTTTTGGTTGCGTTTAAATTGTTTTTTTTGATTTTGTTTAAGCCCGCAAAAAATTTTCTCTTCTAACTCACCATTTGAAAAATCTCCTTGCACCACAAACATTTGTTCATCGTATTTAATTAGCTGACTGTCTATATTGTTGAAATAACTTTTTGTTAAGCCAAGATAATAAATAGCATCAAGCAAATTTGTTTTGCCGCTGCCATTGTTACCCGTAAAACAATTTACGCTCTTATTAAACTGAAGCGTTGCTTCCGAGTAGTTTTTGAAATTGATTAAAGAAAGGGAGGAAAGGTGCAAGGATTAAAGTGGGAATGTGCCCCGAAATTTCGGGGAATGTGGAAATGATTTAATGTGGATATGTGTAATGTTAGTGATGATTTAATGTTAAACCTGAAACTCGAAACTCAAAACCCCAAACTTCCAACCCTATGGAGATAGCCGTTCAATAATCCATTGATTATTTGTTAAAGTGTATTGAATTCTATCATGCAAACGATTGGGTCTGCCCTGCCAAAATTCATACAGCATTGGTTTTATAATAAAGCCTCCCCAGTTTTGCGGGCGTGGTACTTCTTTTCTTGCAAACTCTGCGGACAACATCGCAAATTTATCTTCTAATTCCTTTCTGTTGTTTAAGACAGTGCTTTGTGCCGATGCATGTGCGCCAATCTGGCTATCGCGAGGACGTGAGTTGAAATAATCGTCAGATTCTTTGGCTGAAAGTTTCATGACCTCTCCTTCAATTCGTATTTGCCGCTGCATTTGTTGCCAGAAAAAATTTAATGCGCAAAATTTTCCATCACCTAACTGATTAGCTTTTTTACTGCTGTAATTGGTAAAAAAACTAAATCCGTTCTCATTAAAATTTCGGAGTAAAACAATGCGAGACGAAACCCTGCCATTATCTGCCACTGTCGAAAGCGTCATACAATTCGGTTCTTCGGTTTTATTTATAATGGCTTCTTCCATCCACTGTTCAAATTGAAATAAAGGATTTTTCTCTATAGTACTCTCATCTAAGAAAGAAACACTATAATCTGTCCGATTGGTTTCAACTACTTTTTTAACACTACTCATTTTGGGAACTGAATTAATCATTAAAAGTATTGCAATAATAGGTGTAAGGTTTTAGTAAAATGAATGGAAATATTCTAATTGCCTGATAATTAAAGTTATTTGAAGTATGATAGATTTACCATAAAACCTTATGGCATACTATTAGCGTATAATGATATGTAAATATAGCACAACATAGTAGCAGTAATGGTAATGTCAAAAAAGAAAAAGAGCAAAACGAAAACAGCGGCAACAAAGTTTATTTATTTAGACGATTGAACAACACCCATTAAAACATAAATTTATGAAAGAGAAAATCTTATCGGCACACACAGGTTCACTGTTAATCTCAGAACCTTTTTTGGTAGATTCATGCTTTAAACGCTCTGTGGTTTTATTAAGCGAGCATGATAAAAACGGAACGCTTGGCTTTATACTTAACAAGCCTACAGATTTAAAGCTGAATCAGGCTGTAGAAGATTTTCCGGAGTTTGATGTACCGCTCTATTTTGGCGGTCCGGTTGATACAGAAACTTTGTTTTACATACACACGCTTGGTAAAAAGTTAGAAGGCTCGCGCGAAATTTGCAGCGGTATTTTCTGGGGCGGAGATTATGACCAACTCAAATTTTTGGTTGATACAAAGCAAATTCGCGAAAACCAGATAAGATTTTATGCCGGTTACAGTGGCTGGGAACCCAAACAGTTAAATGACGAGATAAAGGACCAGTCATGGATTTTATCAGAATCAAACCAACAGTTTGCTTTTTACCAAAACCCACGCTTGTTGTGGAGCCAGGTATTACGCAGCATGGGTAACGAATATGCTATGATGGCTAACTTCCCTGAAGACCCTCAGTTGAACTAAAGTAAGTGGTTAATAATTATAGATGCTGAACGGCTTAATGCTGTTCAGCATTTTTATTTTGCCTTGGGCTTGTAATTAATAAGCCATATTCCAGATAAGATAATTGCCAATGCTAGCACATACATTATAGTAAAAGTTTCACCATCATAAATTCCCCATACGGCAGCCATAAAAGGAATTAAGTAAGTTACAGATGATGCAAAAACAGGCGATGCAATTCTTATCAGCTTATTAAATATGACGGTTGAGAAGGCTGTACCCATCAATCCTAATATTAAAACATAAACCAAACTGTTCATTCCTCCAGGCTGAGGCATTCGCTCTAAAAAATCGGTGCTGAATAAATACATGCCTGATGGAACTCCTGCAACAATTAAAGCTCCACCCGTTACGGTTATAGAACTGAGGTGAGATAATTTATGCTTTAAAATATTTACACTAAACGCATACCCTACGCAAGCAAGTACTATCAATAGTCCTAATACAGGTTTTGAACTTTGCTCATCATTTGTGCTCAGGTAAATTAAAAAAGTGGCGCCCAGCAAACCGATAAACACACCGGCAATTTGTCTTGCTGTAAATCTGCTGCCAAAAAACATAAAGCCAACCAAAATGGTAAACACACTGGTAAGCGAGTTTAACATACCCGCCATACTGCTGCTTATTCCTGTTTCGGCATTGGTAAATAAATAGGCGGGTATGCAATTGCCAAATAAGCCGGTTCCTACTACATACTTCCAGTTTTTCTGTTCAATCTCTTTCAGTTTATTAAACACCAACGGAAGCAACGCCAGCATAGAAACAAACATTCGTATGGCGGCAACCTGGTTCGGTGTATAATGCTCAATGCCACGCTTCATCAATATAAAAGAACTTCCCCATACCACAGCAAGCACAAAAAGATAAACCCATTTCATAACACGGTGGCTACTGTTAATCATAAAATTTTTTCTTTTGTTTTTTGGGTTTAAAACTATTTTTCTGTTTTTCTTTTTTCGCTTTGCGCTCGTGAAATGCTCCTTTAAAATCAGGATTATCTTTTTGTTTTTGCCTGTCAATCTCACGATTAATTTCCTGGCGCTCTTCATAAGGAGTTTCTTCAATAAAAACTTCCGCTGGTAATTTTTTAAGAGGAATAGTTTGCTTAATCAACTTTTCAATTTTGCTAATGTGCCATTTCTCCGCCTCAGAACAAAAGGTTATAGACATACCTGCATTTAATGCCCTCCCTGTTCTGCCAATGCGGTGTATATAATCTTCGTGAATAACGGGCGTATCAAAATTTATTACATGACTTACATGCGGTATATCAATTCCACGGGAAGCTACATCAGTAGTTACGAGCACACGAATATTTTCATTCCTGAAAGCATCAAGACTGTTAATTCTTGTCTGCTGGTTTTTATTGCCGTGCACTAATCGTATGTTTTCTGCACCTATTCTTTCTTCCAATGATTTAAAAAGTGTATCGGATACTTTTTTGCTTTTACAAAAGATGATAATTTTTTCAAATGACTTATCATTTTCGAGAAAGTAAACCAATAAATTTTTTTTGGTTTTATAATTGGGTGTATGATAAAGCCGTTGCGCAACGGTTTCTGCTGTTTTAATTTCAGGAGTAATGTTTATCACTTCCGGGAATAGCATAAAATCATCGGCAACTTTTCTTACCCTATCACTGAATGTAGCGGTAAACAAAAGATTTTGTCTTTTCAATGGCAGCACTTCTAAAAACCTGTGAAGTTGCTTTGCAAAACCAAGTTCCATCAATCGCTCGGCTTCGTCAAGCACAAAATGTTTTATTTTTTTAAGCACCAAAAAACCTTCAAAGTACAATTCAATTACCCTGCCCGGTGTGCCTATTACAATATCGCAGCCTTGTTCCAAATTTTTCTTCTGATCTTTTGCTCCGGCACCGCCAAACAAAACCAGGCTGCGCAAATCGGTATAAGCAGCAAATTGCTTAATCACACCCTCCACTTGTAAGGCAAGTTCGCGAGTGGGCACCAACACCAGCATACGTGGCTCATCGCCTTGCGCATGAGATAAAATGCGGAGCAATGGCAATACGTACGCAGCAGTTTTTCCTGTACCGGTTTGTGCAATGCCGATAACCTGCTGCCCGCCTAATATTAAAGGAATGGCTTTTTCCTGAATTGGAGTTGCTGACGTAAATCCAGCATCTTCAACTGCATTCAGTAATTGTTTAGTAAGTTTAAAATTGGAGAACTGCACGGGGTTAAAATCGGACGCGAAGGTAGAGAAGCAACAATTACTAAATGGTGCTAAGTAATCAATAGACAAATATTTTTGAGCCAATGGTTTTATTGATTTTTTACTTCTTTTTTGTTTTTGCCTCTATAAAAAAAAGAATACTTTTGCCCGCCTTATAGCCAACAGTGGTTTAATATTTGCCTTGTGGCTGCTTTCAATAATTAATAGTTAAAAACATGATAGAAGTAAAAGAGCATAAAGCCACAGAAGCTAAACAAGCATCAGTTTTGGGCGGCATGTCAGCGCTTGGTCACGAACAGGTTGTTTTTTGCAATGACGATGCCACTGGTTTAAAAGCAATTATAGCAATACATAATACTGTATTAGGCCCTGCATTAGGCGGCACACGTATGTGGGTTTATAAAAACGAAGCCGAGGCATTAACCGATGTTTTACGACTATCAAGAGGAATGACTTACAAAGCCGCCATTAGCGGGTTAAATTTAGGTGGAGGTAAGGCAGTAATTATTGGCGATAGTAAAAAGGATAAAAGCGAAGCATTGTTCAGACGATTTGGTAAGTTCGTAAATAGCCTTTCGGGTAAATACATAACTGCCGAAGATGTAGGTACAAAAACCAAAGATATGGAATACATTGCCATGGAAACAAAACACGTTACCGGCTTACCCGAAAATATGGGCGGTGGCGGAGACCCAAGCCCTGTTACGGCTTATGGCGTATATATGGGAATGAAAGCATCTGCAAAACAAGCATGGGGAAACGATTCTTTAAAAGGGAAAAAAGTGATAGTGCAGGGGATTGGTAATGTTGGACAAAGTTTGGTCAAACATTTAACAGAAGAAGGAGCTAAGGTTTATATTTCTGATATCAACGAAGAAGCTTTAAAAGAAGTATCGGCAAAATACAAGGCAGAAGTTGTTAAGCCCGATTCAATTTTTGGAATGGATGTGGATGTGTATGCACCATGTGCTTTAGGTGCAACATTGAATACCGAAAATATTAATGAATTAAAATGCGCCATTGTTGCCGGTGCTGCCAATAACCAGTTAGCAGTTGAAGAAGAGCACGGACCAATGCTTACTAAAAAAGGAATTATTTACGCCCCCGATTTTTTTAATTAATGCAGGTGGGTTAATAAATGTTTACAGTGAACTAAGTGGTTGCAACCGCGAAGCAGCATTAAGACAAACAGAAAAAATTTACGATTACACACTCAATATCTTTAAAAGGCAGCCGAAGAAAATATTCCAACTTATTTGGCTGCAAAACAAATTGCCGAAAAACGTATAAGCGATATAGGCAAAGTTAAAGTTCACTTTTAAGATTGTTGGGTTATACGATTTAATTTTTCAGCCATTAAAACGGTTGGCAATATTTTAAAAATTAAAAGTTCTTACACATGCTTGGCAGACGACATTTGCGCATTCGCGTACTAAACGCACTTTACACATGGTACCAGACCGAGCATGCCGATCAGGCAAAAATTGAACAGGAAATGTTTGCAGGTACAGATAAAATGTACGACCTGTATCTTTCGCTTCTACTTTTCCTCACAGAGCTTTCGCACCACGAAAAGCTTTATTTGGAAGACGTTGCTTCTAAGTTTATTGTTAGGAAAAAAACCTTTCACAGAACTTATTCAGGCTTAAAGTTTATTAAAGCCTTAGAAACCGACACCAACTTTAGCGAGTTAATTGGAAAACGCAAACTAAGCTGGCAAAAAGAAAACGATCTTGTGGCTAAGGTGTTTTTTAAAATTCGCAACAGTGAAAAGTATATTGATTTTACGGAGAATGATAAAAGCACGTTGACCGAAGCCGATTTCTTTAATGCCTTATATAGGGAAGAAATTGTTGAATCGGAGTTGCTTAAATCTTATTTGGAAGAGAAAAGTATTTGGTGGGAGGAAGGGTTGGAATACGCGCACATTATGGCTAAAAGAACTTTTACCTCTTACACGGAAAGCAATAAATTAGAGTTATTATCACTTTTTAAAGATGCCGCTGATGATAAACAATTTATGACCAACCTCTTTAGAGATACGATACGCCACGATGCCGAACTGAAAGAGCTAATTAGCAGCCGCACTAAAAATTGGGATGTGGAACGCATTGCCTCAATGGATATACTACTCATGAAAATGGCACTTACCGAAGTGTTACACATGCAAAATATTCCACTTAAAGTTTCAATTAACGAATACATCGATTTAAGTAAAATATACAGCACACCCAAAAGTAAAATTTTTGTAAACGGTGTTTTGGATAAAGTAGTGGAGGATTTACGGAATGAAAACAAGATTGTAAAAACAGGCAGAGGGCTTTTAGGGTAATCACTTCAAAAAACTCTTTGTCATCTCACTAAAAAAAATACTTTTGCACGCTCAATTTTAAATACTTACAAAAAATGTCATCAAAAAAGGAAGAGGGGAATTTAGATATTACCGAAAGCATAGATAAAGCAGAACATTACGTACAGGAAAACAAGAAAAGCCTAAGCATTATTCTTGGGGCAATAGTAGTTGTTATTTTGGGATACCTTGGTTACACTCAGTTAATAGTAAAGCCACAGGAGGCAGAAGCCCAAAAACAAATGTTTGTTGCCGAGCAATATTTTAAAAACGATTCTATTGATAAAGCCATAAAAGGTGATGGTAGTTTTCCGGGCTTTGAAGAAATTATAGAAAAGTACGGCTCAAGTAAGCAGGCAAACCTTGCTCATTACTATCTTGGAGTTAGTTATTTGAAAAAAGGAGAATTTGAAAAAGCCATTGAAACACTTTCTAAATATGATGCCGAAGATGATATAACTGGTGCAATGGCATTGGGCTGTATAGGTGATGCAAATTTAGAACTTGGCAAAAAGGATGAAGCACTTTCGTATTACCGCAAAGCTGTTAGCTACGATAACAACCAGTTTACCGCTCCGGTTTTTTTAATGAAAGAAGCTTTGGTACTTGAAGGCAATGGCGATTGGAAAAGTGCTGTGGATGTTTACGAAAAAATTAAAAGAGATTATCCTTCCTCTACCGAAGCACGCGAAGTTGGTACATACCTTGCCCGTGCTCAAACAAAAGCTGGAGTATAATTTAAAAACCACTAATGGTTTCAAAAAATAAAGACTTATCACAATCTGATAAACCGCAGGTGCCTGATGCATCTGCGTTTTGTTTTGGTATTGTTACTGCCGAATGGAATCCACAAATTACTAACACTTTGCTTGAAGGAGCAGGACAAACTCTTAAACAATTTAATTGCAAGCAGGAAAATATTTATAGCATAAGAGTTCCCGGAAGTTATGAGCTAACTGCCGGTGCACATTTTCTTTTACAAAACTATAAGTTAGATGCTGTAATTTGTTTAGGCTGTGTTATACAAGGCGAAACACGCCACTTTGAGTTTATTTGCAATGCTGTTGCAAACGGACTTACAGAACTTTCTATAAAATCAGCAAAGCCCGTAATTTTTGGGGTATTAACAACAGATAATATGGAACAGGCACTGGAAAGGGCAGGAGGTAAGCGTGGTAATAAAGGTGTGGAGGCAGCGGTTACAGCAATTAAAATGGCGGGATTAAAAATACGATTTCTCCTGCAAAAATGGGGTTTTAGTTTAGCGTTTTTAAACATAGTGTGATTTTTTCAAACCAATTTACTTAATTGCGGTTTTCACTACATTAAACCCTCGTCAGCAAAACTAAAATAACTGTTTCCGGCAACAATGATGTGATCCATTACTTTTATATCAAGCAAATCTCCCGCTTGTTTTAATTTTTTTGTAAGCGTTAAATCTTCAGGGCTTGGCTTTAAATTTCCGCTGGGGTGGTTATGGCAAAGAATAATTCCGGATGCTAAATTTTCCAAAGCTTCCTTAAAAACTATTTTTTGGTCAACAACAGTACCTGCAACACCACCTTTACTCAATTTAAATTTATTGATAATGTGGTTTGCCCTATTGAGCATAAGTATCACAAATTCCTCGTGAGGTAAATCCCCAAGCAAAGGCAATACAGCTTCGTAAGCATCCGTACTTGTGGTTAACGTTTTTTTCTGCTGACTTTCCGATTCGCGTTTTCTTCTGCCTAACTCAAGTGCAGCAACTATTGTTATTGCTTTTACTTCTCCCATCCCACTAAACTTAGCAAGCTCTTTAACGGAAAGTCTTGCTACTTCTGATAAATCGTTGTTGTGCTTCGAAAGAATTTCACGTGCTACGTCAATTGCTGTTCTATTTTTTGTTCCTGTTCTGATTAAAATGGCTAAAAGTTCAGAGTCAGAAAGGATATGACGCCCGTGTTTTAAAAGTTTTTCTCGAGGCCTTTCGTCTTCAGCCCAGGTTTTTAAAGAAGAAAATTGTGTCGTTTCCATAGAAACTATTTAAGGCTAAAATAAAAAACCTCTGCATTTTGTGCGGAGGTTTTTTGCAAAGATTATCCGGTATTACTTTAAACCCGTAACCAATTTGGTTAACCCAGATTTAATGTTAGCTGCCTTATTCTTGTGTATAATGTTTTTCTTAGCCAATTTATCAAGCATGGAAGAAACTTTAGGAAGAAGTTCTTTTGCTTCTTTAGTGTCTTTTGTAGTGCGCAATTTCTTTATGGCATTACGTGTAGTTTTGCCTGATAATGGTTGCGCTCGTTTTTGCTTTCGCTGTTGCGAATTCTTTTTTCTGATGATTTATGATTTGCCATTTTGCTTATAATGCGTTCAGAGTCTTTAGCTCGGAGAGATTTATTTTAAACTGTGAACTAATTACTATTAACTGTTTTTAGTAGCCCGTACGGGAATCGAACCCGTGTTTCCTCCGTGAAAGGGAGATGTCCTAGAGCCCTAGACGAACGGGCCATTTTTTTAAATGAGGGCGCAAATATAGAATAGTATTTTAAAAATGAAAACAAGGGTGCAAAAAAATTATTCTGATTGGTTGTCGTCCTTTTGCATTCTAAATCCGAGAGACTTTCCTGTTGCCAATGACGAACTGAAATTATGGCTCTGCAATTCGCTGACTGTTACGGATTGCACCATATCAAACGGGGCAGGAATCAAATCATGCTCCATGGCAAAAACAATAAATGTTTTTACCATATCGGACACTTTATTGGCATCAATTACATCATTAATAAAATCGTTGTGCATCAAGCCAATTTGCTTTTTGCCCTCTACATAAAAGTGATTTTCGCGGTTAATAAATATTCTCGCAATTAAAAACCCCTGGTCGCTTTCACGAGATTTGGTAATTGAATCACTTAGAAAATTATAAACGCAAATTATTCCGCAATAGGCATTATAAGGATCATCTTTTAGGTAAGCTGATCTGTATAATGAATGAGCATCATCCAATTTAAAAACATTGCTTTGCAAATGAAAATAAATTAAATCTTCGCCAACGCGCAGCGAAAATTGCCTCTCACCTCTTTCCTGGTATTGAATTACAACGTTATTTACCTTGCCATCAAAATCAGTTTTGAGGCGGTTGCTTAACTTCTGTATTTCATTTTTAAAAACCTCAAACCAACCAATAACATTTTGCATTACCAATGAAGTTATTGGAGCTTTCTCTCCAACTAATTTATTAATCCTGTCGTCCGTAGAATCCATAACTTTAATAAGCTCTCGCAAACATTACTTTTTGCTTGCTGGGTTTACCGGTAAGAATGCACTTGCCTTCCTCCAACTTATTGTTTAAAGGAATGCAGCGTATAGTTGCTTTTGTTTCTTCTTTAATTGCCTGCTCTGTTTCTGCAGTTCCATCCCAATGTGCAAATACGAAACCACCCTTGTTGTTGAGTATATCATTAAATTCTTCTATGGAATTTGCATGATGAGTTGATTCACTTCTTAAATCCAAAGCTTTTTTATAGAGGTTATCCTGAATTTGCTCCAACAAATGTTCAATTTTTAAATCAATATCTACTGCCTGATAAGTTGTTTTTTCTTTGGTATCGCGCCTTGCAAGTTCTACTGTTTGGTTTTCCATATCGCGCGGTCCAATTGCCAATCTCACAGGAACTCCCTTCATTTCATATTCCGAAAATTTCCAACCAGGCTTTTGTGTATCTCTGTTATCGTACTTAACGCTTATGCCTTTCTTCATCAATGAAGATTTAATGTTATTAGCATATTCATCCAATTGTTTTAATTGTTCTTCACTCTTATAAATTGGAACAATTACAACCTGAATAGGCGCAAGCTTTGGAGGTAAAACCAACCCATCATCATCTGAATGGGCCATAACCAAGGCACCCATCAGTCTTGTTGAAACTCCCCACGATGTTGCCCATACATGCTCCATAGTGCCCTGCTTATTTGTAAAGCGTACATCAAATGCCTTAGCAAAATTTTGGCCTAGAAAATGACTGGTACCTGCCTGTAAAGCTTTTCCATCTTGCATCAATGCTTCTATGCAGTATGTTTCAACAGCACCGGCAAATCTCTCGTTAGGTGTTTTAATTCCTTTAATGACTGGAACAGCCATAAACTTTTCTGCAAACTCTGCATACACATCAAGCATTTGCTCTGTTTCTGCAATGGCTTCATCGGCAGTGGCATGTGCCGTGTGCCCTTCCTGCCAAAGAAATTCGGCAGTGCGCAAAAACAAGCGCGTACGCATTTCCCATCTTACAACATTTGCCCATTGGTTTATCAATAGCGGAAGGTCGCGGTAAGATTGTATCCAGTTTTTATACGTGCTCCATATTATAGTTTCGGAGGTCGGGCGTACAATTAATTCTTCTTCCAACTTTGCTTCAGGGTCAACAATTACACTTTTGCCATCATCAGAATTTTTTAGACGATAATGAGTAATTACCGCACACTCTTTTGCAAATCCTTCAACATGCGCAGCCTCCTTACTTAAAAATGATTTAGGAATGAACAACGGAAAATATGCATTAACGTGTCCTGTATCCTTAAACATTTTATCAAGTTGCTGTTGCATTTTTTCCCATATAGCGTAGCCGTAAGGTTTAATAACCATGCAGCCGCGCACTGCTGAGTTTTCTGCTAAATCTGCTCGGTAGACAAGCTCATTATACCACTCTGAATAGTTCTCTGAACGTGTTGGAAAATCTTTTGCCATTACTGTTATTAATATTGTTTATAGTGAATTGAGAGTGAACAAATAAGTGAAGATTTGCTTTTTATCTTTGATGGCAGCAAATTTGAGAAACAAATTGGGAATAACAATTCGTTTAAACTATTATTAAACAAAAAAGTCAAACTTAAAATTTAAAGAAGATGAAACTGATAAACACCTCCACAAAAGTTTTAGCTGCGCTTATGGCAATTTCTTTTACATCTGTTGCGCAAAACAGCAAGTACGATGATGACGGTTATTACTCACTATCAAAAGCGCAAACTGAGAAGGAAAATCAAAACAACCAATCTACTCAGCAAAGCAACGGAAGTAATGCAAGTGATTACACTGCACCGCAAACACAAAGCAGTTCTGATAATCGTTTTGATTATTCAAACTCTGACCAGCAGCGCGAGCCATCTTCTACCACTACTGAGCAGCGAGATGGTAACACCTACGTTACCAATAACTATTACGAAGAGGATGATTATTACGATTACTATTATGCATCACGTATAAGAAGGTTTCACCGACCTTTGTGGGGATATAGTTATTACGATCCGTTTTACACCAACTCATATTGGTATGATTATAATCCTTACAGCTGGGGAACCAGCATTTATTTAGGTTATAACTGGTGGGCTCCTTCTGCATGGTATTCTCCTTCTTATTGCAATTTTGGTTACGGTTATAACCCTTGGAATGGTTGGGGGTGGAGTATTGGTTGGGGCTATAATCCATGGAATAGTTGGGGTGGATATGGCTGGCATGGTGGATACCATAATGGTTATGCCAACGGATATTGGAATGGTTACTATGATGGTTATTATAATGGATTGTACAACGGCTACTACAACCCTTATTACTTTAACAGCTACGATCAGTTGAGTTATAACAATGTTTATTACGGTCCAAGAAGAACAACAGGTTCTGTAAATAAAACATCTACTACACCTCGTTCTGTTGGTCAGAGCTACTATCAGGCTTTAAATAAGGATGTAAAAAATACATTGCCTGTAAGCAGTTCTTTTGCAAGTGCTTATTCAATACCACGCCCTAAAGCCAATAGCAATACTGCAATTGCTCCGGTTAATCCAAAGAGTGAAACTGGAGGTGTAAAACCAGTACGAGGCAATACTGAAGATGCTGTTTCGCCAAAAGGTAACACTGGTGGCGTAAAACCAGTGCGTGGAAATACCGAAGATGCAGTTACCCCTAACGGAAATACCGGTGGTGTTAAACCTGTTCGCGGAAATGAAAATGCTGTCGATAGTTATACTACAACGCCCAAAAATAATTCATCTGCAAATCCCGATCCACGCCCTCGTAATAATTATGAAACTGTTACCCCCAAGAAGTAATGATTATAACAGCGAGCCTCGTCCGAAAAAAAATTACGAGAACAGCACTCCAAGAAATAATGATTACAACAGTGAGCCACGCCCTCGTAATAATCACGAAAACGCTACTCAAGGAATAACGATAACAGTAATGTGCCCCGCCCTCGTAAAAATTATGAGAACACAAATCCTTCACCACGTCCGTCATATAGCGAACCATCAAGACCCAAAAATGAAACACCAAAAGTTTTGAATCGCCAAGACCACGCCAGGAAAGAAATGTGAGCGCACCATCTCCATCTCGCCCATCAAATAATAATTCAGCCCCAAAGGCAGAGCAATGAACAGAAGCGTGGTGGCAGATAAAATAGTAAACAAAGTTCTTATCTTTTAAAATTACATAATAACTAAAACTATTAATAATGAACATAAAGTATAAAAGCATGCTAACTGCATGCTTTTTTTTAGCCCTTCAAAAAGTAAATGCACAAAACGAAATTGATGCATTGCGCTATTCTCAAATAAATTTTGGAACCACAGCACGTTCATTGAGTATGGGTGGCGCATTTGGTGCTTTGGGTGCCGATTTCTCAAGCCTTTCTGCAAACCCTGCAGGGATTGCTTTGTATAGAAAAAGCGAGTTTACATTTACTCCTCATATTGAAAACAAAAGCACAACCTCTAAATATTTAAATACTGAAACAACAGATAACCGGGTAAATTTTGGAATGGGGAACGTGGGCTTGGTTTGGGCATTTCCAAAAGAAAAGAAAGATGGCGGATGGAAAGGTGTTGGTTTTGGTATTGGATACAACAGGTTGCAAAGCTTTAACAACAGTTTTAGTTTTGAGGGAAGAAACAACAGCAATTCGCAAACGCAATACTTTGCTGAAATTGCAAATGGAACCGCTACCGGTGATATTACAGATTATCTTCCCTTTGATGCAGGTTTAGCATACAACCAGTATTTAATTAATCCCGATTCGGTTTCTACTAATGGTTACTATGCTACAATTAATAATGGACAAGATATTTTGCAGAAGGGAACAATTACCTCTAAAGGCTCTCATGGTGAAGTGGCAATTTCTTTTGGCGGAAATTATGATGATAAAATTTACATGGGTGCAACTATAGGCATTCCGTACATCCGTTATGTTGAATCAAATATTTACGAGGAGATTGATGATAAAAATGTGGTGCAGGATACCGTAGATGCTTTTAATGGCGTAAGTGATTTTAGGAGCTATAAGTTTGAAAACAACCTTACAACAGTTGGTACAGGAATAAATTTAAAACTTGGTTTAATTTATCGCATTAACGATTGGGTAAGGTTAGGCGCAGCCATTCATACTCCTACTTATTACGAAATGAATGATACCTATTCTTCAACCATGCAAGGTTATTTTGGAAGCGGAAATATCTCAGAATCTGTATCACCAGATGGTACCTACTCATACAATCTTACCACGCCATTCAGAGCCATAGGCAGCACTGCAATTTTATTTCAGGGAAAAGGTTTGTTGAGTTTTGATTACGAATTTCTTGATTACGGTTCTGCCAACCTCAAGGCATCTGACTACGGATTTAGTGATGAAAACCGCACTATACAAAATGCTTACACCACCGCTTCAAATTTTAAAATAGGCACTGAGTGGAAATACAAAATTTTCAGTTTCAGAGCAGGTGCCGCAATTTTCTCAGGTCCGTTTGATGGAGAATTTAATGCGGATAAAAGCAACCTTGCCTCTATTTCATATACAGGAGGGATTGGATTTAAAGAGAAAAATTTCTTTTTGGATTTAGGTTATGCCTTTACCAAATCAAATAGTTTTTACCGCCCATATTTATTGAGTGGTGAGGTGGTTGATGGTTCAACAAACACTATTAAAAATCACAGGCTGGCAATTACTGCTGGGTTTAAGTTTTAGTTTAGTTGTTGTATTGTTGAAATTTTAATTTTAATAAAAGATTCCTCGTGCTTAATTATCAAGGACGAGGAATCTTTTTTATTCCAATGATACAACAATGTTTATTTCAGATAACCACCTCCAAAATACAACTAATAGGCATATCCTTTCCTGCTTTCAATTCTATGTGAGAATCTGTTACTGCCCATATTGTAGTTTCTACAGCGTATATTCCAGTATCGGCTTTAAAAAATAATTTTTACTTTTTGTTTAAAGTCATTTCCCAGCATTAATGCTTCGTCCAAAACAAACTTGCGGTGATTTCTATCGGCTGGGTTAGCGAGTACTTCTTGGGTTACATAATGCAAGTTGTGCAAATCTTCTTTGGCAATTAGCGTGTGGGTCATAAAGTAAATTTTAGAAAAAACAATGTTATACTCATTTGGTTTAGCGATTTAAAAATAGAAAATTTTATTTTTTTAATAAAATTTTTGCAATCTTACCCTTATTACCGGCAAGCCAAACCGTAATCCCTCTGGCTTTTTTACCTGAAGGCGGTATAGATATGGTATTAAACTTTAACTCTTCGTCTCTTTTGTTTTGCAATTCAACCCACTTATTTTTGTTAATATTATAAACAAAAGTTCCATGATGCCCGGTAACAATTAATTTATTAGAAGAAATAAACTTAACACACGACCCGAAAAACGGAACGGGTGTCTTTATACTTTTAAAAGTTTTTCCACCATCTTTAGAAATTACAAATGCCGAAACGGTGCTGTCAGATTTTTTGTAATCACCACCAGCAAACACCATCAGTTTTTCATTATACGTATCAAAAGAAAAAGTACCCGCTAAATCATTTCCACTTTCCATTGGAATTGACTCTGTAGAAAAACTTTTGCCGCCATCTCTTGATGTAAATAAACGCGATTTATTACCGCCACTCACAAAGCAAATATTTTTTCCTTTTGTTTTTAATATTGAATTACTCGCTGCAAAAAATGCCTCGCCATCAAGAGCGTAAGGTGTTTTACCTACTGCAAAGTCACCCCAGTTATCGCCCCGGTCGGTTGTTTTAATCAATTGAACATCTCCGTCAATAGGATCGGCAATAGCATAACCTGTTGAATCTTTTTCAAAATATATTGCATCAAAAAATATTTTGGGTAAGGAGTTTTTATACACCTGTTTCCATTCTGCTCCATAGCTTGTAGTTTTAAAAATATAGGCAGGCGAGTCAATGCTAAGCAACAAACAAGTTGAGTCATTTAGAGCAGCAATGGCTCTGAACTCAATATACTTTGAGCCTGTTTTAATTGAATCTATTTTCCAGGTTGCACCACCATCTTTTGATACACCCCATACGCCTTTATTGCCTGCAAACCAGCACACATTTTTATTTACGGTTGCCAAAGTGCGTATGCTAATATCGCTACGAACTGTAAATGTTTCAACATTTATTTTTTGTTGTGCATTGCAGATTGATTGAATAAGCAAAAACAAAATACAGTTAAAAAAACTTACGCACTCTTTCTCTGATAAATTCATGTTTTGAAACCTGGTTTAAAGCAAAGTTCACCAGCCATGGACGGTTACCTGCTACTTTTTGTAACATGTGTTGAATACGCAAATCTTTATAAAGTTTACCGTATAATTCAACTTCGTAATTTTTTATAAAAGATGCAGTAAAATTTTTGTTGGCAAAGCATTTGATAATTTGAAAGGCGGCAAGCCTTCCGCTAATCATTGCATTTCCTATTCCTTCTCCCGTTGCAGGATTAATTAAACTGGCGGCATCACCACATAACATGAAGCGTTTGCCACTAATTTTTAGTTTTCTGCCACCGCAGGGCAACCCGAATCCAATGGTATCATCTGTTTTTATTGCGTTTTTAAATCTTGAATTTAATATTTTGTCTTGTGCAATTATTTTGTGAAACGATTCTCTCAAATTAACTTTTCTTATTCCTACCTGATCGCTTGCCATGCCAAACCCTACGTTGTATAAATTATTTCCTAAAGGGAAAATCCAAAAATATCCAGGCATATAATCTTTTAAAAAATGCAATTCCAACAGTTCATCATCAGCATCAGAAATATTTTTATAGTAAGAACGTACAGCTCCTATGTAAAATCTTTTGTCAACTTTAAATCCTGAAAGCTGCTTTGCAGTTGTTGCATGTGCACCATCGCAGCCAACAATTACATCAGCTGTAAAAGTTCCTGTTGTGGTTTCAGCCGTAACACATATATCATTGGTTGAAACATTTTTTAATTCACAGTTTTCAAACAAGGAAACTGATGGTACATTTTTTTTAACCAGCTGGAAAAGAAAATTATCAAAATTTAAACGTGTAGCCGCATGCCCACTGTTTACAAATTCCAAATCAAAAAAATTACGAGAAGGGCTTATAAGTCTGCTCCCTCTTATGGTATTTTTTTCATTGAAGTATGTTTTAAAATCTTCTGCCAAATTACTATCAATGTTTTTTAAGACACGAAGTGCATTAGTTGGAATTGCATCACCGCAAACTTTATCGCGAGGAAATTTAGCTTTATCAACTATGGCAATTTTTAACCCGCTGCTTTTTAAAGCAAGAGCACAGGCGGTACCAGCAGGACCTGCACCTGCAATTAAAACATCAAAATGTTTTGGTTTCATGCAGTGCGAACATACGCAAAGGAAGATAAAATTTGTGGCTTGTGATTAACAATTACGTAACATTGCGGTAATGTAATCTCAAAACGTTGCTTCTAACTTCGGGCAAAATTTAAATATGACAGATACAAGTAAATATAAAGTGCTGATTGTGGATGATGAGCCGGATATTCTTGAGTTTATGGAATACAATCTTCGCAAGGAAGGTTACAATGTACTAACGGCAAAAAATGGAAGTGAAGCAGTAGAGAAAGCAAAAAAGAGAAATTCCGCAATTGATTCTTTTGGATATAATGATGCCTGTAATGGATGGTATAGAAGCGTGTAGGATTATGCGCACTCAGCCAGCTCTTAACAATACCGTAATTGCATTTTTAACTGCCCGTAACGAAGAGTATTCTCAAATTGCGGGCTTTGATGTTGGAGCTGATGATTATATAAGCAAACCAATTAAACCTCGTGTATTGCTGAGCCGAATTAAGGCATTGTTACGCAGATTTAACGGAAACCAAAAAGATCAAGGTGTCAAAATTGGAAACTTAGAAATTGACAGGGAGCGTTACCTGGTTTACAAAAATGGAGAATCAATGATTTTTCCAAGAAAAGAATTTGAGCTGCTTGCACTGCTAACATCTAAACCAGGCAAAGTTTTTACAAGGGAAGACATTTTACAGAGAGTTTGGGGAACAGACATTATAGTTGGAGACAGAACAATAGATGTACACATCAGAAAAATAAGAGAGAAACTTGGCGATGATTCAATTAAAACGGTTAAAGGAATAGGTTATAAGTTTGATATCTGATTATTTATTTAACAACTATAATTTTTTTGGTTGTTGTCATATTTTCTGTATGTAATTTCAAAAAATAGATTCCGCTTTTCAGAGAGTTAAAATCAAATTTTTTTCCACGCCTGAATTTTTCTTCTTTTAAAGTTACTTGCTTTCCGGCTAAATCAAAAATATCAACTGTAAAGTTTATTGAATTGTTAATCTCAACAACCAAAAAATCTTTTGTAGGATTGGGGTATAAACTAAAGTAATCAGTGCTGTTTTCGTTTTTAGTTGAAGTTAATGAGGAAAAATACGTGTTTATAAAGTTTGGCAAACCATTCTGTGTAACATTGCCTCCTAAGTAAAAAGCATTCTCAACATAGTTGCAGGCAAAACCCGCATTATCCGGCTGTTGAATAAAGCTGATATAATCACGATTAGTCCCAGCGCAATAAATTTTTCCATCGAGCCCCAATTGCATTGAAGTATACACAAATGGATTCTGGCTGAACCCAACTTGTATTTTGCTCGAATCAATTAATGTTGCACTAGCAAGTGTAGCATCAAACTGATAAATTGTTGGTGGAGTAATCCCCGCTGTTACAGCGTTGCAATAAATGTAATTTCCATTGGGAGAAAATTCGCAGCCAAAGGTGGCATCGGTTAATGTGCTGCCAATGAACATGGCATTGTAAACTATTCCGGTTGAATTATCAAAGCCATAAAGTTCAAAACCGTTTAAGGCAGGATAGGTCATTGCAAGCCTGTTTCCTTTAGGACTTGCCTTTAAAACACCTGTGCAATTGCCAGCGCTTACAACAGTACCTGTATTGGAAATAACCGGAACGCCCACTCCCGAAGAAGTAACAGGATACGCATAAAACGATGTGCCTAAATCGTTATGCGTTATTACCCAATAACCATTTGAAGTGCTATTAGCCATGCCAGTAATTTTTTGAATCATGTTACTATCTAACGCAATATTACTTTGCGTAACAGCGCCAAGTCCTCCAACCATCGACATATCAACAATACTATAATGTAAAATGTTGCTACAACTTGCGTCAATTGTAAATACATAGTATTGATTAGAATTTCCCGGATCAGGAACTATTAAAGATGATTGAGATGCATTTCCGTTTCCAGCTAATCCGCTACCGTTTATCATTACATTATGGTTTCCGTTCCAGATGGTTTCACCATTGGTATAAAAAAGTAATTGACCAGATGTATCGCTTATAGATGCGCAGCCGCCTGGAGTTGAAATCTGTGAATTTGAAAGCAGTGTTGGAAAAAGAGTATCGTTTAGCTGCAGGGCAACATTCTGTCCAAAATACCAGTTCTTGGTTCTTTCTACTTGTGCACTGATAGGTTTAAATGCTATTAAAACAAGTACAACGAAACATGCGTAATGCTTTTTCATGCTGAGTAATTTCCCCGAAGATAAATCAAATTGCTTTATTTGCATTTAATGAAAAGAGAAAATATTTCTTCTAGTACAATTTGGGAAGAGAAGGTTGGTTACTCGCGTGCCGTTAAAGTTGGAAACATTATTGAAGTGGCAGGAACTACCTCTACAGATGGTGAGATGGTAATTGGCAAAGGCAACATGTATGAGCAAACAAAATTTATTTTTTTAAAAATTGAACATGCATTGATCAAGGCAAATGCTTCTTTAAAAGACGTGGTTCGTACGAGAATGTTTGTAACTGATATTTCTAAATGGGAGGAAGCATCAAAAGCACATTACGAATTTTTTAAAGATATAAAGCCTGCTGCAACTATGGTTGAGGTTAATAAACTGATAAACCCCGATCACTTAATTGAAATTGAAGTAACAGCAATAATTACAGATTAAATTAAAACTATTTTATAGAAGTATGAAAAAGATAATTAACACACAAGTGCCCTGCACCAATCGGTCCCTACAACCAAGCTATAATCGTTAATGGTACTCTTTATATTTCAGGGCAGGTGGCAATCAATCCTGCAACTGGCGATATGATGCAAAAATTCTATTGAAGAGGAAACGCACAGGGTAATGCAAAATTTAAAAGCAATTTTAGATGATGCCGGTATGACTTTTAATAATGTGGTAAAGACCTGCATTTTTCTTTCCGATATGAATTCGTTTACAAAAGTGAACGAGATATACGGGAGCTATGTGGGGGAAATTGCCCCTGCACGCGAAACGGTTCAGGTTTCTAAACTTCCAAAAAATGCCAATGTAGAAATTAGCATGATAGCTGTGCAATAAGCGTATGACCAAAAATCTTGCTAAGCAGAGAAAAAATCAGGCTAAAAGTAAAACTGATTCAGCAAGAAAATCGTTTGTTTCTCCTTTACTGATTCTTTCTGCCATTGTATTGTATGTAATAGTTCTTTACTCTAACTCATTACACAATAGCATACTTACCTTTGATGATAATGAGTATTTTAATGACTACCCTGAAGTAAGGAGTTTATCATGGCAAAGCATCACCAAATATTTTTCAGGCTATTATGTTATCATGTACCAACCTTTACCAGTGTTGAGTTTTGCTCTCAATTATCATTTTACAGGCACCGATGTTTTTTACTTTACACTTAATAAACCTTCTGTTGCATTGTGGTTGTATTGTTTTAGTTTTTCACTTTGTAAAAAACTTGACTTCAAATAATACCGCAGCATTATTAGTCGCATTTTTGTTTGGCATACATCCTATGAATGTCGAAGCCGTTTCATGGATTAGTGCGCGCAGCAGTAGTATTTACACTTTGTTTTATTTGCTTGCTTTAATCAACTACCTCAAATATTTAAAAAACTATAGCGCAAAGTATATTCTATACACGGCTTTATTTTTTATTCTTTCTCTTTTTTCAAAAGCACAGGCGGTTACATTGCCTGTATTACTGTTGTTTTTGGATTTTTACTACCACAGAAAACTACTTTCATCAAAAGTGATTATTGAAAAAATTCCGTTTCTTGTATTGAGTTTGATTTTCGGATACATTACCATTGCTAATGCTGGAACTATGAGAAATCTTACTGCCGGAATGCTTATTAATTATTCCATTGCCGATTACCCGTTTCTTATCACCTACTCATTTGCTTTCTATCTTCTAAAATTTTTACTTCCGTTTAATTTATGTGCGGTGTATGTATTTCCGCCTAAAGTAAACGGGTTGTTACCTTGGGAATATTATGCTTCGGCAGTTTTGTTTGCTGCTGTGTTATATGTTTTGTTTAGGTTCCGAAAAAATAAAATTGTTTTACTCTGCGCGGGTTTATTTTTTATAACCATAAGCATCAATATTCAAATAATCCCATCAAGGCTTTTTATTGTTACCGATAGGTATGCATATTTTCCTTACTTAGGATTATTGCTATTGCCCATACTTTTATTTTTTAAATTTAAAAAACAGCAATGCTCATTTATATAAAAAATATGCCTCTGGTTTTTATAGCATCGTAATTTTAATGTCGCTTATTTTCTCTACAATGTTTATTCAAGAAATAAAGTTTGGAATAATGATATTGTATTTCTTACTGATATAATTGAAAAAAACCCAACGGTGCCCTATTTGTACAGGGCTTATGGTAACCGGGGGATGGCTTTTAAAAGAACCAATAAACCCAAAGATGCCATTGCTGACTTTACAGAAGCCATTAAAATAGATTCAACTGATGGCAGAAGTTTTTTAACCGTGCGTTAACCTATGCATCATTGAATCTAAATGCTGAAGCTCTTGCTGATTTTAATGAGGCTGAAAGACGAGATTCAAATCAGGCTCTTATATACAGCAACCGCGCGCAGGTTAAATTTTTGTTGAACGACATGTTGGGTGCTGAACAGGATTGTTTTAAAACCATACAATTAGATTCTTTAAACATTGATGCATATAATACACTGGCAAACATTTCTTTTAGCAGGAAGGACTATGTACTTTCAGAAGGCTATTTGAACAAAACCATAAGCATCAATCCACAGTTTTCTATCGGGTACAAAAACAGAGGAACGCTTTACCTTTTGCAAAATAAAAAGGCTGAGGCTTGCAGCGATTTGCTTACTGCATCTAACCTTAATAATCAGGAAGCTAAAAATTTGTTCAGCCAGTATTGTAAGTAAATTTATACGGACTAATGATCAGAAATAATTTTTCTGCTAGTTATCGTGCCTTCCTTTAAAACAACATTAAGCAGGTAAGCCCCCCGGGAAGTTGGTTTTATAATACGCATGTTGTCAGAAACGGTGGTTGAACTGAACAATAGTCTGCCGGTTATATCTGTGAGTGTGATTAATCGCACTTCATCCGGATTTTTAAAAATCATATTTATATCATTCTCATTAACCTTAACAGAAAAAAAATCTTCTTTAACATAATTACTAATTCCGGTAACGGGAGTAACTACAAACGTAACACTGTCAGAGTCTCCGGCAACAATACCAGGAGTGCACGGTGCCGGCAGCCCGCCTTGATCAACTTGTATATAAGAAGTATAATTACCTGAAGGTAATGGATTAATTTTAAACGTGTCAACATCACCGCAAATAACTGTAAGCATTCCTGTGCAATGTAGCGTACTGCAATAAATACTGTTTCCACTGATAAAAATTTGCTGCATGTGTTGGTCGCAACTGCCTGAAGTAAACCACATATCAACAATCAGACTAATAGTATCAAGCGTGGTTGGGTTGGCAGGAATTACTTGAATAGTATTAATTTGTTGTGCACTGCATTTATATAAAACGCAAATGAAATAAGACAAAGTAATTTTTTCATGGCATCTATATTTAAAATATAAAAGTAATAAAAAGAGGATACACATTGGTATCCTCTTTTTGGTTTGCCATTAATGAATGGGAAGGGTAATTTTTTACAAAAAATGCTATGCTAAACAAGAAGCAGCATGTAAGGAGATGATTTGAAAAAAGATGTTACCAGATAACAACCCTTAACGAATCACTTCTAAACATTTTATTATCTGCCTTAACATTAAAAGTTTTATAAAATTCAGGCATGTTACTCAACGGACCCAACACTCGGAATTTAGCAGGAGAATGTTCATCACTTCTAACCTGATCACTCAGTGCTTCGGGGCGCGTATTTATCATCCAAGCATTAGCATAACCCAGGAAAAATCTTTGATCGGGAGTTAGCCCTGCAATTTTTTCCCCCTTCTTATATTGCTCCGTTTTTTTAAACGCTTCATATCCCATTACAATACCGCCAAGATCTGCAATATTTTCGCCAAGTGTAAGCCTGCCGTTAACTGTTAAGCTATCTACAGCAACATATGAATTAAACTGCTCAACGATAAGTTGAGTTTTAGCTCAAACTTTTGACGGTCTTCTGCTGTCCACCAATCATTTAAATTTCCGTTTTCATCGTACTTGCTTCCCTGGTCGTCAAATCCATGTGTTATCTCATGACCAAAAGTTGAGCCTCCAATTATGGAATAAAGTATAGCATCATCAGCCATTACTCTTTCATAACCCGGAACTATAATGTTGCAACCCGGTACAACAATTTCGTTGTTTGATGGATTGTAATATGCGTTATAAGTTTGAGGATACATGTGCCACTCAGTTTTATCAACAGGCTTGCCAAACTTGCTCATGTCATCATTGGTTTCCCAAATGTTGGCATTAATAACGTTACGCACATAAGAAGTCCTGTCAATCTGTAAAGCGCTCATGTCTTTCCATTTATCAGGATAACCTACTTTCATTACTACTGTGTTAAGTTTAGCAAGCGCTTTTTGCTTGGTGGCATCACTCATCCAATCTAAATTTTTAATACGATCGGCATACACTTCTTTTATCGCATTACCTATCTCTGTAAGTTTTTCTTTAGTTCCTTTTGGTAAATATTCATCAACATAAACTTGCCCGATTAATTCACCTAATGATGCATTGGTACTTGCTACCACTCTCTTCCAGCGTGGTTTCGGTTCTTGCAAACCACGCAATGTCCCTAAGTAAAAATTAAAATACTCTTCATAAGTTTTGTCATCTAAATAAGGAGCAAGTGAACGGACTAAATGCCATTTCAAATAATTTTTCCAGTCATATATTGAAGTTGCTTTGAGGTTTTTGTTTAATGCCGATAAAAATTCAGGCTGCCCTACAATCACTGTATCAGGATTGGTCAGATTAACTGATTGGGTGAAAATTTGCCAGTTAACATTAGGTGTAGATTTCTGCAAAGCATCAAAAGACATTTTGTTGTAGTTCTTATCAGGATCGCGCGTATCTTCTTTTTTACGACAGGCTTTGGCAATTTCGGTTTCAAGGTTAATAATGCTGCTTGCAATTTTGCGAGATTCAGCTTCCTCATTTCCCATCAGCATAAACATATTTTGCACATGCTTTACATATTTCTGTCTTATATCTATTGCACGGGAATCAGTGTCGAAATAATAATTTCTGTCGGGCAAACTCAATCCCCCTGTGAAATAAAATTGCATTCTTGCTGCTAATATTATCATCCTGCCCTACGTAAATTCCAAAAGTGGGGAGCCAGCGGCTGAGTGTATATAGCTGCATTTTGTATAACACCGTTTAAATCTGTTATGGAGTCAATTTTATTAAACTCCGGTTTTAAATCATGCAAACCGTTTTTATTGATAGTTGCCGAGTCCATTCCCGTAAAAAAAGAAATCGCCAACTTTTTGTTTTGCACTTCCTTTAGTATGATTTGCATTGGCTGCGTTTTCTTCGCAAATATTTTTTACCTGTGCGTTAATAGTGTCTTGAATTAGTTGCCATAATCCATTGCTCTGCTCACTTGCTGGTATAGGATTATTTTTAAACCAGCCGTTGTTGGCAAAAAGAAAAAAATCATCGGCAGGGTTTTGTGTGCTGTCAATGTTTTGTGCAAGCCTGTCGAGTGTTTGGGTTGATTCGTTGTTGTTTTGTGTTTCGTTTTTGCAGTTGCTAAATAGTAACACAGACAAAATTGTAGCAGGATAAATAATGGATTTCTTTATCATAAAATATTTATTTGAAGATGCGAATATAAATGTGGAATTGTTCTAGTGTGAAAAGGAAATGTTAATTGACGTTTATCTATTCAATATTTAGGTTGATGGCTCGGGTTTAATTTTGAATAAATAGCTGTATCGTAAAATGTATCTCTAAAAAATGATTTTCCTTAAAGTGTGCTTCTTTTATAAATCCCGCCTTTTCCATAAAATAATGAGAGGTGTGTTTAATGGATTTATATTTGCTTCTATGCTGTGAAAGTGCATGGTGTTAAAAGCGTAGTCAATAATTTTGGTAACCGCTTCTAGTGCTATTCCTTTTCTTTGGTAAGTAGGATTAATCATGTAGCCTATTTCTGTTCTGAAATTTTCTTTCTTCATTCGTAACAGACAAACCAAGCCTATCTGTTCACTGCTACCTTTTAAACTGATAGCCCACTGAATGGCTTCTTTTTTTTTAAACCATTTCACCATATCAACTATTCTTTCTTGTGCTTCTTTCTTTTCTTTCCAAGGCTCAAGGTCTATGTAGTGCATTGTTTGCTCGCTTGATCGCAGTTCAAAAAGATGAGCTGCATCTGAATCAATCGTTTCGCGTAGTAACAACCTTTCTGTTTCAAGAGTAGGAAATTTTTCGGGAAAGTATAATGGGGGTTGTTTCATACAAAATATTATTTAGCTATTTGAGAAGACCTATTATTTTGGTTTTTCTAAGATATGTATTCAAAGGTTCTTCCAAGTATTTGAACAAGATAATTGAAAGGCATGTCGTAATGGCGAGTTCAACAAAAAAATTTTCAGAAACATGCGTATTAATGAGTTTGTGTAACACTCCCAAGTGAATAAGATAGAAGCAGTAAGATGATTTTCCGAGCAGTTTTAAAAACGGAGCAGCAAGAAATTTGCTCACCATATTTTTCTCGCATGTTAAACCGTAAATGAGCGTGCAAACCAAAGCAGGCAGTATAAAATTATTCAGGAAAATTCCTTCATAACTTACAATGCCCCATCTGTGAATTCCTTTAAATAGGGATATGATGAACGCAACCAATAAAATTCCTGCAAAGCCAATATAGGTGAAGTATGTTTCTTTTTGCATAATCGGGTTTTTCTTTAACCACAGTGCAAGTTGCACTCCAGCAAAAATTCAGCACAGCGACCAAAAAAAGTAAAAGACCAGAAGAATTTGTATTCACCCATAAAGCCGTGCCAGTCTATGTCGTTAAAAAATGCGGTTATCGCTGCACCAAATAGGATTATTCCGGTGCACATCAACCAAATGTTTAGTTTTTTTCTGAAAAGAAAAATAAGTGGAGCTAAAATATAAAAACACTCTTCAACTGTTAACGACCAGCCCTGCCACACCCCCGTAAAAATAAAACCCTGAAAAAAGCCCCGTAAAAATGTCAGATTCAGAAATAGTATTGTGGCTCCTTCTTTATAAACAGCGATTGGAATTATTGTTATTAGAAAATACATTGGATAAATACGCGCTACACGATTGACAAAATAGTTTTTCAGCCAATTTTTTTTTAATGATGCGCTATCAGAGTATCTGTAACAAATAAGAAATCCGCTTAAGACAAAAAAAATAGTTACCCCGATATGAAACTCCTGAAGAAAATCGTATAAAGAAATAGGAAGCCATTTAGGAGTGAAGTGGTGAATGAAAACAAAAAGTGCGGCAATGTATCTGAGTCCAGTTAAAGATTCAAAATAATCCTTTTGATTTCCTGAACTCATAAGGTGATGAACTTTTTGCAACTTGACGCTTAAGAGCCTGAGATGACAAGGTCTCTCTTTATTTTTCAAAAACATTTTTTGAAAAATAAATTTCCTAGTGTTTGTTCAGCCTCAGAACAAAGGCAGAGTAGGGGCGAAGATTTTCGCTGAGATTGGTTTTTAAATGTTGCTTTATCTTTTAGTGCAGAAGCCTTGGCTGCAGATTCAACCTCGTGTAGTTTTAAACCCTCATCTTTTAATATCCCTAACTCATTTATGAGCCAGCTTAAGGCATAAAAATTTTCATCCGTTATGTAAATGCTCTTTATACCTTTAATCTGTTTTGGAAATTTGTTGTAAGGAGAGGTTACTGTTTCTTTGGTTAAATACTCCTGTAACAATGTGTCTTTACCGCTGTTTTTCTCAGTTGAACCAATCCATTTAAGGATGATGCATAAATGCTAATCCATCTTATTCTTCGCCTTACTTCATGGATGCCTAATTCAATATCATTAAAATTAAGCTCACCACTTTTAAAATCTTCTTCTATTTTTCGATCTGGCGGATTAAAAATTTTCTGATTTTTTCTTTTTCTTTAACTGCCTCATACCATTTTGTTTCGGACATTACTTTTGAAAAATCTTCAAAAAATCCTGTAGAGCATAAATTAGTTTCAGAAATTATTTTCTTAAAGTTAATTACCTGATTAGAACTGTTCTTGCTAAAATAAGATATAACTGATTTAGGTTGTCCAGATTCAGCGTATTCTTTGGCAAGAGCGTCAAAATGATCAATTGCACCCAAAGCATCTTCTAAAGATTTTACCAGTTTATACTTGACGTTAAATGTTTTTTTATCGTAAATCTTTCTGCAAATTCTTAACAAGCCTTCAATTCTGAATAAGATGTTTCTCGCCCCGTTTTTGTATAGGTAAAGTTCCGGGGTTTGCTTTGCAGATCGTGAAAGCGCAAGTGCTTTCAGAGATTCCAATTCTTTGCTTAAACAATTTTTTAAAACTGATTCCATGTTAAATTACTTAGTTAGAGCTTCTTTGTATTCTTCTAAAACGGAAATAAATTTCTCGACAGTTTCATCCAGGCTCAAATCACTTTTACCACCTGCAGCATTTCTATGCCCTCCTCCGTTAAAATATTTTTGTGCAAGATCTTTTACAGAAAACTCGCCCTTACTGCGGAAAGAAATTTTTACATAACCATCTTTCTCTACAAAAAATGCAGCCATTCTTATTCCGTGTATGTTGAGCGGATAATTTACTATTCCTTCTGTATCTCCTGTTTCGCTATTGTAATGTTCAAGCTCTGTATTTGTTACTGCAATCAATCCCGTATTGTAAGTGGGTAGAATTTGCATTTTGTCTTTTAATATATAGCCGAGAAAACGAGTACGGCTTTCGCTGTAAGTATCAAAAACACTTTCGTGAATCTGCGAATGATTTAATCCGGTGTCAAGTAAAGCAGCAATAATACGATGCGTATCAGCCGTCATGCTGTTGAAACGAAACGAACCTGTATCTGTCATTATTCCTGTATAAATACAGGCGGCAATATCTTTATCAATTAATTTTTTATCACCGCTTTGCTCGATAAAATAATAAATTGATTCGCAAGTGGCGCACGATTCCGGAAAAGAGAATGTGTAATCACAAAAATCTTTGGGCTCAAGGTGATGGTCAATCATCACTTTAACTGCTTTGCTTTGAAGCAAAACCTGTTGCATGTCTTCCACACGTTTTGCATCATTAAAATCAAGGCAAAAAATTATATCGGCTTCAGCTAAATGTTTGGATGCTGTTTTTTCATTTTTTCAAAATCAACAATCTTAGCATTGCCTTTCATCCATTGCAAAAAACCGGGATAATCGTTTGGTGAAACAACCTTGACTTTATGTTTTTTCTTAATCAAATAGTTATACAAAGCCAGAGATGAACCAATGGCATCGCCATCGGGTTTGTAATGTGTGGTTATAACAATTTTTTTGGGGATGATAAAATATTGTTTAGTTTGGCTAAACCTGCTTTATTAAAATCGGGAATCATAGTGAGCAAAAATAAACTTAATTAAGCAGACATATTGCTCAATAAATCATAAATGCGTCTCATTTTAATAATGTGCGTTTTTTAATCTCAAAACTGTCAGGTCAACGATAGTAGCTGCAATGCGTTTATGTTTATGTTGTTTGTCTCACTTTTATTCATGTGCTTGGGCACTTTGTCCATAAAATTTCCATGAGCTTCTTCTTAATCTTTAAAAGTATATTTATAATTATGTGATTTAGGGTATGTGCTATTGGCACTAAATCAATTTCACGATTTTAATATTAGCAAGATGCCAAGCGCTTTTTTTCTTCATACTTAAAATGCTGTGCATATTCCTTTTATTAGCTTCATCTTTATATTTGACCCTACTCCTTTGACGAAGGACTTGAGAGTGGAGTCAGACGGAAGGGTGAAGATAGAGACGAGTAATAATTTTAATGAATGAATATATCCTCGTCCACAGGACAAAGCAGAACGTTAGTGTAAGATCGGTGTGTTTTAACCATAAGAAAAGTGATATAAACAATAATTGAATTGACAACTATGTATGAATTCTAAGAATAAAAATAGTGTTACTGAAATATTTGGAAATCTGCAAAAGAAGATTAAATGAGCTTGAAATAATGCTTAATAATATGAGTAATTCTCCTGGACAAATGCGTGCAACAATAAGTCGAATTGCGGTAGAGGGAAGGTCACTAACAAATATTCTTCAAAACTTACGAGGAAAAGTTGAAAACTTTGATGAATGGTATCAGCCTAAGGTTGAAGAAATGAGAAACGATACTCTTTTAAGGTTCTTTTATCAATTAAGAACAGAAACCTTGAAGAAAGGAGATGATAATATTAGTGGATTAATTTTTTCTCCCCAAAGTTCTGCAGAAATAGCAATTAACAATACTGGTATTACCATTACAAAAGAATTACAAAATGGTGAGAGGCAATCTGTTTTCATCCCAAGCCGCCAAATGCTGGTTCTTTTTTTATGGGAGATTCAACTGGTGGCTCAGGCTATTATTTAAACTTGCCAAATGGACAAACAAAAAGCATTACATCCATATCCCTTCAGAAATAATTGAAATAACATTATTGTTTGAGCAACCTCCAACTGAGCACATGGGTCAAAAAATTAACTCTACAGGTGCAAACTACCTTTGTAGTCTGTATTTTGATTATTTGAGTAAACTCTGTAATGAAGCTATTTCAAGATATAAATAAATACCGTATTTAACAACGGACATCAATACCGCTAACTTTAAATATCAAAACCAAAGTGTTTACCTTTTGTACATTCTATAAAAAAGCACGCACTATAATCAGTACATGCTTTGCAAATTCAAAAACTTGTTCAGTGATTATCTTCCTCCGCCTTTTCGCATCTCTTTTTTGTCTTCTTTTCTTTCACGTATCCTGTCAAGCAGTTCACGTTTAAAATCTTCTTCGCTGCGGTATAGTATCGCAACTTTTTTTGAAGGCAACACTTGCTTGAACTGTGCATGGTACTTTTTCTGCACGTCTAATTCTTTTGCCTGAAAGCAATTTCATCATCTACTATTTTTTCGGCATCCTTATCGCTCATGTTTTCAAATTCCTGGCGTGCTTCTTTACGTTCCCCTCTGCGTTGTTTGCGCAGTGTTTCCATTTCGCTCTCGTAGCCATTATAAACCGGCCAAAAAACTTTAGCTTCATCAGAGGTAAGGTCAAGCTTTTGGGTAATGAAGCCTATTTTCATGGTTTTGATTTTCTCGCGCATTTTTCCATCAGGTGGCCCGCCAGCATGAGAGCCTCCGCCCGGAGGTTGTGCTAAGGAAACATTAGACAGAATAAATGCGATTGCAAGTAGTGCATGTTTTAAAGTGCTCATGATTTTTATAATTCGTTTATTAAAGTATTTACATCAATGTTATTTTCTATCAGGTAATCGTCTAACTGCAGGCTATCATTTTGGTTTGATTCAGTTGATTCGTTAATATACATTTCAGCAAGTGTGTGCTCATCTAATTCTCCTGCAAGCGTGTTTAGCTCATCATCACTTAAAGAAAACTCGGTGTTATAATCGTTTGAAATTGTTTGTTGTGCACTTTTAAAATAATAGACAGAACCCAATGCTAAAACTATGGCGCATGTTGCAAGTGATAATTTGTGTGCTGCAATAAAACCTGCCAGTTGCTCACTAAACGATATTTTTTTCTGCGCAGCAATTTTATCCTGAACAGCTGAATTAAGGTTTTCAAAATAATTTTCGGGAACAGCAAACAGATTTTGTTTCTCCATTTTGTGCAATGAAGAACCAAACTCTTTTAACTCATCGTTTATGTTTTTATAATCTTCCATTTCTGTTAACTGGTATTATGATTGGATTTACATTAAAAGGTTTAATTTCCTGTGATATATTTTTCAATTTTTTGCACCGCATGGTGGTAAGATGCTTTTAAAGCGCCAACAGATGTGCCCAGCACTTCGCTCATTTGTTCGTATTTCATTTCATCGTAATAACGAAGATTAAAAACTGTTCTTTGCTTTTCAGGTAATGAAAGAATGGCTTTCTGCAATTTCATTTCAAGTTGGTTGGCTTTTAATGATGGTTCATTGTCTAGCTTACTTGTTAGTTCATGCTCTACATCACCGATAGGCAAAAAAAATCTTTTCTTTTTATTGTTAAGATGCGTAAGACATTCGTTGGTGGCAATCCTGTAAAGCCATGTAAAAACTTGGGAGTCTTCTCTGAAATTTTCTAACCCCTTCCAGGCTTTAATAAAAGTAGTTTGCACCAAATCATTAGCATCATCATGATCAATAACCATGCGCCTGATGTGGTAATAAACCTTTTGCTGGTATTTGCGCATGAGCATATTAAAAGCGTAATGCTTTGTTTGCTCATTGCGAAACTGCTGAAGTAATTCTGAATCGGTGTAGTTACTCAAAAAAGTTCGTTTGATGTTTAAAGTTTGAGGGTTGAAGTTTGTTGTTAGGTAAGATCAAACATCAAACTTGTAACCTCAAACTAAATGCTTAACCTTTCTATCCAAAACCGTTTTAACTTTTGCCACAATATCAGGAGTGTCTAATCCATACTTCTGTAACAACTGGTCAGGTGTTCCGCTTTCGCCAAAGGTATCGTTAACTGCCACCATTTCTAAAGGCGTTGGATGAAACTGTGCAAGTACTGATGCAACGCTTTCACCCAAACCTCCATGCCTGTTATGTTCTTCTGCCGTTACCACACATCCAGTTTTTCGTGCCGATGTTAGGACTCCTTCCACATCCAATGGTTTAATGGTATGAATATTTATCACCTCAGCATCAATGCCTGCTTTCTCTAACTCTTCACTTGCTTTAAGTGCTTTCCATACCAAATGTCCTGTTGCAAAAATGGTTACATCGTTTCCTTCCTTAAAGGTAACTGCTTTGCCAATTTCAAATTTTTGGTCGGGCGCAGTAAATATAGGCCATGACGGACGACCAAAACGTAAGTAAACCGGACCAATATGTTTTGCAATGGCAATGGTTGCTGCTTTGGTTTGGTTATAATCGCATGGATTAATCACCACCATACCCGGCAGCATTTTCATCAAACCAATGTCTTCTAATATTTGGTGGGTAGCGCCATCTTCTCCTAATGTTAACCCGGCATGAGATGCGCATATCTTTACATTTTTATTGGAGTAAGCAATGGATTGACGTATTTGGTCATATACCCTGCCTGTGCTAAAGTTGGCAAACGTTCCGGTAAAAGGAATTTTTCCACCAATGGTCATCCCTGCTGCAATACCCATCATATTTGCTTCGGCAATTCCTGTTTGAAAAAACCTGTCAGGAAATTCTTTCTGGAATGCATCCATTTTAAGTGAACCGGTAAGGTCAGCACATAGTGCAACTACATTAGGATTGGCTCTGCCAAGTTCAAGCAAGCCGGCACCAAAGCCGCTGCGGGTGTCTTTTTTTTCGGTAGAAGTGAAAGTCATTTTAAAATAGGGAGTTGATTAATTAAGTATTACACTAGTATTGCTTCCTGATGTAATCCTGAAACTTTTGTCAATTGAATATACTGCTTCGCGCGAACTTTTAGGACGAAATACTACACGATAATTTCCCGGAAGCAGAATCACGCTTTCGTTGGTGGTGGCTTCGTCTAAATTATAAATCCATGTGAGTACATTATTTTTTTTTCTACATACAAACTGCCATAACTTGGGCTTTGCATTTTAATGGTTGCAATACCGGGGTTTGGAATTTGTACAGTGGTGGTTTTGCTTTGCGCAATATTTACATCTTCTAAAATCATACGAGGAAGACATAATACTTCCAAATCGTAATCGCCACAGATGTATTTTTCTGAGGTGTTAAATTTTTGCACGTGCAATGTTTTATCAGTTCCTTTTTTTTCTGATAATACATTGTAGGTTTCTGTAATCACTCAAGCCATCAAACTTTAAAAGCAAATCGCCTTGTGGTGTATCAATACCAACAATGTTGTGTCTCCCTGCTAGAATTTTAACGCTGTCTTTTCTCACTGGCGGTATTGTATGCACTACAATATTATATGTACTCAAGGGGTCAACCTTCAAAGTATCCGGCACACCCTTTACATTCATGGTATGGATATAATTGTAGCGAATGGCACCAGAATAAGTGTCGTAAAAAGTCATGTTAACGTCTGTTTCTGTGGCTTTGTTTTTTGCATCAATCAAATTTACCTGCACAGTGGTATTGTTTAAAGCCTGAGATATTACTACGTTAAAAACATTTCTAAATCCTTCTTCTGTTGTAGCATTATAAAAGTTGCCTACGCAATTAAATGATTCTAAATAATCTTTTCCCAATCCCAATCCAATCACAAATGGTTTTAAAACAATTCCTTTTTTCTGTAAGGCAAGTGAAACGGCACATGGGTCACCATTGCATTCCTCAATGCCGTCAGTTATGATGATGATGATGTTGCGGGAAGGGTCTTCCGGAAAATCTTTGCCACATTCTTCTAACGAGCGTGCTATTGGAGTGGTACCACTTGGCGAAATGTCTCTCAGTTTTTTCCTAATGTTCCATGCATTGTTTTTTCCAAAAGGAACTTCAAGTCTTGTATCATCGCAATCCTGAGGTGGAAATTTTTTGGTATGCCCATACACACGTAAAGCCATTTCAATATGATTAATTTTTTCTAAACTGTCAACCATTTCGCTCAAAAGATTTTTTGCAATCTCATATCTGGTGTCGCTCTGCCATTTAGCGTACATGCTTTGCGAGGCATCAAAGAGGAATTCTATTCGGGTGAGCGGGGGTGTGTTTGGCTTTTGCGCTTTGACTTGGCAAGTACAAAGTATTAGAAAGAAAGTACCAAGTATAATGTGCCAGGTACAAAGAAGTATTACTGAAATTTTCTTGTAAAAATATTTAATCACCTCACTAATTATAATTTAACCATCCGTTTTGAGTAAAGCTTTTAGTGTTGGTACTATGTACATTATACTTGGTGCTTTAATCAATAATCTCCAACCGTTTCCTGCAACTGCTCCAATGCTTTTTTTAACTGCTCATCGTTTGGCGCTACGCCATGCCATTTGTGTGAGTGCATCATAAAGTCAACACCGTTGCCCATTTCTGTTTTCATTAGTATAACGATGGGTTTACCTTTTCCTGTATATTGTTTTGATTTTTTTAATGTGGTAATTACTTCTTCAAGATTGTTGCCGTTCATTTCAAAAACCATCCAGCCAAAACTTTCCCACTTGGCTCTTAAATCACCTAAGGGCAATACTTCATTTGTTGAGCCGTCTATTTGTTGTCCGTTGCAATCAACGGTAGAAATTAAATTGTTAACTTTATTGGCAGCAGCAAACATGGCAGCTTCCCAAATTTGTCCTTCCTGTAATTCGCCATCGCCATGTAGTGTGTAAACAATATGGTTATCATCATTTAAATCTTTTGAAAGCGCAGCGCCAATAGCAACGCTTAATCCCTGACCAAGCGAACCGCTTGCCACACGCACTCCCGGTAAATGCTCATGTGTGGTGGGGTGCCCTTGCAAACGTGTATTCAAAAAACGGAAAGTTGAAAGTTCCTTCACATCAAAGTAGCCGCTGCGCGCAAGCGTACTATACCAAACCGGAGAAATGTGTCCATTACTTAAAAAAAACAAATCTTCGTTGGTGCCATCCATCTGAAAATTTTTGGGATTGTGTTTGAGTATGTCAAAATATAATGCAACAAAAAACTCAACACATCCCAACGAACCTCCAGGGTGACCGCTCTGCGCTCCGTGTACCATGCGTACAATATCTCTGCGAACCTGCGAACAAATATTTTCTAACTCAGAAAATGAATCTGTGGTTTTCTGAAATAATTTTTTCAAAATCTGTAAATCCGTGTCTCCTTTTTTTGACACAGATTTACAGATTTTGAAAAAAGAAATTTAGCGCTTTGCTTATTGACAAACACTGATTTAGCGGCAAACAGTTCTTTGCGACACTCTATTTAAAATGCTCCTTAAATCTCTCCAAAAAATAATCAGGAGCCATCACAGGCTTTCCGGTTTCTTTACTTACGAAAACAAGGGTAACCTTAGCTGAATTTAAAAGGATGCCTTGCTGATTGTATGTTTCCACATCAAAAAAAATTCTGGTTGCAGGTATTTCTTTTATAAAAGTTTTAATAGTTAACTCATCATCGTAAAAAGCCGGTTTATAGTATTTGATAGAAAACTCTAGTACAGGCAAAAAAATTCCATCGTCTTCCATTTGTTTGTATGATATACCCATAGAGCGAATGGCTTCTACTCTGCAAACTTCAAAGTAGGTTGCATAATTGCCGTAATACACATAACCCATTCGGTCGGTTTCGGCATACCGTACTCTTAATTTATAATTAAAGCTGAACATGGGATAAATAATTGTTGAATGGTTGATTTGTTGAATGGTTGATTTGCTATGCTTTATTGAAAGCCCAATTTTTTTGGAATATTTTTCCAAAGGAAATAAAATTGTTCTTATTATTGGTGAGTTCCTTTTTGGATTTTTTTATTTCAATGCAAACAAATTTTAATGCTATGAGTAAAAGTTTGTTGAAGTGGTTGAGTTATTTATTTGTGTTGGTAGTTGTTTCATGCAAGCCAACATCTTCTATTCAAAAAGTTGAAACTACATCGTATAAATTTAATCAAAAAGAAACGCCACCTGTTGATTCTACAGTTTACTATTCTATTCTGCCCTTTAAAAATAAAATTGATGCGGAGATGAATGATGTGGTGTGCAGAAGTTCAATGCCTTTTCAAAAAAATCAACCCGAAGGCGATCTTGGAAATTTAATAGCTGATATAATTAAGGAGGAAGCAATAAGAAATTACAACGGACCGGATGATTATCCTATATCATTTTCTTTTTTTAATAATGGAGGGTTGCGTGCATCGTTACCTGAAGGTGATATTACGGTTAGAAATATTTTCGAGCTACTTCCTTTTGAAAATGAAATAGCTGTATTAACACTTAAAGGAACAACTGTAAAACAGTTATTGGATTATATTTCAGTAAAAGGAGGTGTTCCTGTATCAGGATTAAAAATGAAAATTAAAGATGTAAAAGCAATTGAGGTATTTATTGCTGGTGAAGCACTTGACGAGAATAAAACTTATAAAATTGTTACCAATGATTATCTTGCTAATGGTGGCGACAATTTAGAGTTTATGAAAGATGCTCTAAGAAAAGAATTCCCGGGAACAAAAGTGCGAGATGCTGTTTTGAAAAATCTTAGAGAGAAAAATAAAAAGGGAATAATCATTTCATCAAAAATAGAAGGGAGAATTGCTTATGACAAGTAGAAGAGATTTTATTAAAACATTGTCGGCTGCTTCAGTTGGAGTAGGGGTTACCGGAATTCCTTTTGAATTGTTAGCCAAAAAGGATATAATAAAAATAACTGTATTGCATACCAATGATGTGCACAGCCGAATTGAAGCGTTTCCTGATAACGATCCTAAATATCCGGGAATGGGTGGTGTTGCTCAACGTGCTGCAATTATTAATGAGATAAGAAACAAAGAAAAAAATGTTTTACTGTTAGATGCCGGAGATATTTTTCAGGGCACACCTTATTTTAATTTGTTTAAAGGAGAAGTTGAAATGAAATTAATGTCGCAGTTAAAGTATGATGCGGGCACTATTGGTAACCATGATTTTGATAATGGAGTAGATGGATTAGCAGACATGTTGAAGTACGCAAATTTTCCTTTGCTAAACTGCAATTATGACTTTAGGAATACAGCTATGGAAGATAAAACCAAACCATACAAAATTTTTGAAATGGATAGTGCGCGTATTGGAGTTTTCGGAATTGGAATTGAACTGAAGGGATTAGTGCCTGATAAATTGATTGGAAATACAAAATATTTAGATCCAATGGAAAAAGCTGCAGTTGCTGCTCATTATTTAAAACATACTGAAAAATGCGATATAGTTATTTGCTTATCCCATTTAGGCTACAAATACCCTGATGAAAAAATTTCTGACGATGTGCTTGCAAAAAAATCACTCAATATTGATTTGATAATTGGCGGGCACATACATACATTTATTGATACTCCATATAAATATTACAACAGAGATGGTAAGCCTGTTTATATTGCTCAAGTGGGATGGGCAGGAATAAAATTAGGCAGAATAGATTTTTTTATTGAGAAAAAAAAACGTATAGTAAAAGGCGAGGGCACTTCGCTAAAAATTTCTAAAAAAACAATAGCAGTTTAATTTTTTTTATAATTTTTTTTCACACATTTGCGTCCCTCAAAAATAAAGCAGTCGATAATTTTTTTCCTAAAAAGTTCTTTGAAAAATTTGACTGTATTCATTTAAAGAGTATTTTAGACCCAACAAGAGAACCAAAAGTATTTCACCATTACAAGAGAACCAATAAGCCAGATGCCAGTAGCCAGTACAAAAAACCAAACAAGCAGTGCGACCAAATCAGTTGAAAAAGTATGGGATAACTGTCTTAAATTAATCAAGGATAATGTAAGTCCGCAAAATTTTAAAACATGGTTTGAACCCATCAAGCCAATTAAACTTGAAAAAAATGTTTTAACTATTGAGGTTCCAAGCCAGTTTTTTACGAATGGTTGGAAGAGCATTTTCTTACTTTATTTAAAAGGTAATTAAAAAAGGAATTAGGTGCCGAAGGTCGTTTGGAGTATTCTATATTAATGGAAACTTCTAACGGAACTGCAAAAGCATATTCTGTAAAAGTACCGGCAAAAGGACCTGCTAATATTAAAACCCACAGGTGTCTGTACCTGTACAATTAAACACGGCAATAAAAAATCCTTTTATAGTTCCGGGTTTAAAGAAGATTGATATTGACTCACAGTTAAACGTTAATTATAGTTTCGAAAATTTTATTGAAGGAGATTGCAACCGTTTAGCGCGTAGTGCTGCGTGGGCTGTTGCCGGAAAACCGGGGGGCACTTCTTTTAACCCACTCTTATTATATGGTGCTACCGGTTTAGGAAAAACACATGTGGCTCATGCCATTGGTATTGAAATAAAAAATAACTTTCCTCAAAAAACAGTTCTATACGTTCCTGCCGACAGGTTTATGAACCAGTTTGTAGATGCTGTAAAGAACAATACGCAAAACGATTTCATTCATTTTTATGAAATGATGGATGTGCTGATTATTGATGACATTCATTTTTTATCAGGCAAAGAAAAAACACAAGACGTATTTTTTCACATCTTCAATCACTTGCACCAAAATCACAAGCAAATTATTCTAACATCAGACAAGGCACCTGTTGACATGCAGGGTATTGAACAGCGTTTACTCTCACGCTTTAAGTGGGGATTGAGTGCTGATTTACAATCACCCGATTTGGAAACACGTATTGCTATTCTTAAAAAGAAAATGTATGTGGATGGTATAGAACTTCCAACCGACATTGTTGAATACATTGCATACAGCATTACTTCAAATGTAAGAGAGTTAGAAGGTGCATTAATTTCAATCATTGCACAAGCATCGTTAAACAAGAAGCCTATTACACTTGAACTTGCCAAACAAATGATTGACAAGTTTGTAAAAAACACCGTTCACGAAATTTCTATTGACTACATACAAAAAGTTGTTTGTGATTATTTTGAGTTACCACTCGAAACTTTAAAATCAAAAACCAGAAAACGTGAAGTAGTACAGGCAAGACAGTTAGCCATGTATTTTTCTAAGAACATGACCAAGTCTTCTCTTTCAGCCATTGGAGCACATTGTGGTGGTAAAGACCATGCAACCGTTTTGCATGCATGCCGCACAGTAAATAACCTTATGGAAACTGATAAGAAGTTTAAAGGATATGTTGCCGATTTGCAAAAGCGGATCAACTTAAACAGTAGAGGTTAAATTATTTTTATTGCCATGAATGTTTTAATGGTTTGTTTAGGCAACATTTGCCGCTCGCCACTAGCAGAAGGTATCATGCGCGAGAAATTAAATAAGCATCGCATTCAAGCAGTTGTTGACAGTGCTGGTATGATAGATTTTCACGAAGGAAGCTTGCCCGACCACCGTTCTATTGCAACAGCACGCAATCATGGTGTTGATATTAGCAAACAACGCTCTCGTCCTTTTAAAAAAGCCGACATTGTAAAGTTTGATTACATTTTTGCAATGGATAATAACAACTATGAGAGCCTGATTGAATTTGCTGATACACGCGACCAAGAAGAAAAAATACACTTATTGATGGAGTTTGCAGGTTTTGGAGTGAGACGCTCAGTACCTGATCCTTACTACGGCAATCTTTCCGATTTTGAAAATGTTTTCAAATGCTCGACAAGGCATGTGAACAGGCTGCACAGAAAATTGCAAAGCAACAAAGCGAAATAAAAATTGCCTGAAGCTTCTTTAACCAAAGGAATACTTTATTTAATTCCCACCACATTGGGCAATGATGATGTAAAGGTTTTTTTGCCGGAGCATGTTATTAATATAATTGATACCCTTGATGAGTTTATTGCAGAGAATGCAAAAACAGCACGTCAGTTTTTAAAGCAATGCAATATTTCAAAACCGCAATCGCAAATAACAGTAAACGAATTAGATAAGCACGCTCCCAAGTTTAACCAACCCGAATTGTTTGATAGTTTGCTGAATGGAAAAAACGTTGGCTTGATGAGCGAAGCAGGTTGCCCAGGCATTGCAGACCCGGGAGCAGAAGTGGTTGCTATTGCACATCAAAAAGATATTAAAGTTGTTCCTTTAACAGGACCATCATCAATTTTGCTTGCATTGATGGCATCTGGGCTAAATGGGCAGCAATTTTATTTTCACGGTTATTTACCTAAGGAAAAGGGAGAGTGCATTGCCGCAATAAAAAAATGGAGGTGCACTCACAAAAATAATTGCTCACAAATTTTTATAGAAACTCCTTACCGCAACCAGCAGCTTTTACAATTGCTTATTGAGACCTGCCAGCCGCAAACAAAATTATGTTTGGCTAAGGAAATTAATATGAGCACAGAGCAGATTCAAACCAAAACTATTGCGCATTGGAAAAAGAAAAGCCGGAGTTGAGCAAAAAGCCGTGTGTGTTTTATTGTTGGGTTCTAACTAAAACAAAAAAAGCATTCGCCTTATTGCGAATGCTTTTTTTGGAAAACGAAAGCCAAATTATTTATTTAACAATAACTCTGTGGCTTAATGTTCCCGACTCGGTAATTAAAGTTACGTTATAAATTCCTGAACTTAATCCTTCAAGATCAATGTTCTTTTCAACTTGCAAACCCTGATCAAGTTTTTGCGAATAAATAATTTCACCAAGCACGTTGGAAATTGTTACCTGTGCATTAACTACTTTATCAAACCAAGCCCGTAATACAAATTGCCCGTTGTTAGGGTTTGGGAATACGGCAAAAGTTTTTACATCTTGTAAATTTTGAACGCGCAATAATTGGTCAACAACTATTTCATCAATATAAATGTTATTTTGGTTGTTAGTGATATTACGGAAAGCAATCTGTGCATTTTTTGCCGATTGGTATGGCGTTAAATCAACAACATCAAAACGCCAATCGGAAGTTGAAGACGGAGTAAATGCTGATGTGGTGGCAGCAACAGTTTGTAAAGCGGATCCCCACTTCTTGTAAATTGATGTGTAGGTATATCCTCCATCAGTAGTAAGAAGAAGTTCAAGCGTGTCGCTTGAAGTTGTATTTCGTGGCGCATACGCAACCCAAAAACCAATTTTAGGATTTGTTTGAGATGATAGGTTTAAGAATGGGGTAAGCATTTCATCATCTCGGCCAACAGGAGCAGTTTGCGTAAAGTTGGTAAAAAAGGCTGAACCAGCACCTGCATAAGTAGTAGTAGATTTTGCCCAGGCGCCTGTGCCACAGTCATAATTTTTGTTTGCCCATAAACTTGTAGCGTTTAAGAAACTTGTAGCATCAAAGTTTTGTGTGTAAGGTAAATTTTGAGTAGTGGTATGCTGGAAAAATCTTTTTTGAATTCTGTCATTAACAGTAGTTCCGTCAGTAGTTCCATTTGGATTTGATGTGGAGGCATAAAAATAGTGGGTGCCCGCATTAACAGTAAGTGGGGTAGGAAGAACAACGTTTATAGAAGATCCCGCAGCAAGACTTCCTGACCAGTTAAAGGTGGTGGGAGTTGTAGCATTAACGTAATAATTAATATCGCATGATGTAAGTGCAGCAGTACCAAAATTTGTTGATTCAACTTCTACATCAAAAGTTGTGGTTAAATGATTAACCGTAGTGGCTGCAGGAGAAATTACGGCAGTAATACCGGCATCGGTGGTAGGGGATGAAGCAACGTTTGCACCTCCATTGGACGTTAACAAGAGTGCTCTAGATGGAGTAGAAATTCCAAAAAGAGCAGCACTTCGGTTACATTGACCCGGAGTGAAACCATACATATATGCATCATTGGTATAATCCATGTAGTTGTAAAACATTTCGCCATCATTAGAGGTGGTGGTACAGTTTTTTGTGTAGCAACTAAGGTTTCCATAGTTTTCTTCGCAGGCGTTTTGAGTGTCAGCTACCTGATCGGTGCCACTACACTCACTTGTTGTGCATGTTCCATTTCCGTTTGAGTCATCTCCCCAAATGTGTCTAAGGTTAAGCCAATGCCCGACTTCATGTGTAGCTGTTCTTCCAAGGTTGTAAGGAGCACCGCTTGATGGTCTTCCAACAAACTCATAACCTATTACAACACCATCTGTATTGGCTGCTCCACCAGGGAATTGTGCATATCCAAGTATGTTAGCTAGGTTTGATGCGCAACTTGATGATATAGCAGGTACTACCCAAATATTTAAATATTTATCACGGTTCCAAATATCTTTTCCACCGGTAGCGGTAAATTTTGCCTCGTTGGAGGAGGTACAGAAAAAGGTTTTAGCAGCTGATGTCCGGGTTATACCGTTAGTTTGGTTGCCTGATGGGTCTTGTCTTGCCATTACAAATTTTATCTCCATGTTACCTGCCAGCGGACGATAATTTGGTCTTATCGCCCTTCTATCGAAGTTGATATTGTTATAATCTTCGTTCAAAACATCTAATTGGGTTTTGATAACATTTTCTGTTATGTTTTGAGTGGCAGTATTATAAACAATGTGAAAAACAACAGGAATGGTAACTACAGCAGATGCCACGCGATTAGTCCCAATATTAGAAATGTAATCCTCCGTTAAGCGTTCAATTTCTTGCTGGTTTATTTTGAACGATTGGTCTGATTGCATTAGTTGTTTATTATACTCATCAGAGCCGCATTTAACCTTATTTGGGTTAGATTGTGCATAAATCTGTAGCGAACCAAACTGCGCAAAACACACAAGTAGTAATAGTTTTTTCATTTTATTAAGATTATGATTTAATTTTTTCCGTGCCTCAAATTTAGAGGATTCTCCAATAGACTTGTAGTCTGTTTGTAAATTTTTACTGTTACATTTGCATCACATGCGAACTATTGAGATTGATACTACCCAAAACGTTACCATTCAATACGAACTTGCAGGAGCAGGCGAACGAGTGATAGCATATATTATAGATATTTCAATTATTGGAGCTTGCATGTTTGCATTACTAATGTTTGTTGGCTTTTCCGCAAACAGCCAGGTATATACTTACGTTATGTATTTAGTAATGGCTCCGCTTTTTATTTTTTATTCATTGGTAAGTGAGTGGTGGTTAAACGGACAAAGCATTGGTAAAAAACTTATGCGATTAAAGGTTATAAGGTTAACCGGAAAAGAACCTTCATTAAGTGATTATTTGTTACGTTGGTGTTTTAGATTGGTTGATATTTATTTTTCGCTTGGCGCAATAGCTTCAATAATGATTAATTCTACCCAACAAGCGCAAAGACTTGGAGATTTAGTTGCAAATACAATTGTAGTGAGGTTAAAACCCAGACACATATTGGAGTTAAAAGACATTTTGAAAATTAATACTCGCAATGAATACACTCCGGTTTATATGCAAGTAACGCAATTACATGAAAGCGATTTGCTTGTGGTAAAAAAAACACTTGAACGCTATAATAATTTCCCTAATTCCGCACATGCAAATGCGATTGTTTTGTTGTGTGATATCATGAGTAAAAAATTAAAACTTGCAGAAACACCCAAGGATAGGGTTGTATTTTTAAAAACACTCATTAATGATTTTGTTGTTTTAACACGCTGATAATTTTATGCAAATACAATTTCATGGCGCAGCCCGTACTGTAACCGGTAGCAAACACATCATAACAACACATTCCGGAAAAAAATTCTTCTCGATTGCGGCTTCTTTCAAGGACGAGGAAAGGATAACGATGAAATGAACCGCCATTTTGGATTTAACCCCGCTGACATTCATGTAATGCTTTTATCTCATGCACATATTGATCACACCGGCAACATTCCAAATTTGGTTAAGCAGGGATTTAAAGGAACTATTTATTGCACAGCAGCAACTAAAGAATTATGTGAAATAATGTTGCTTGATAGTGCGCACATTCAGGAAAGTGATGTGAAATACCTGAACAAAAGAAGAGAAAAGCAAGGAAGAGATTTGCTGAAGCCACTTTATGAAATTGCTGATGTGGATGATGCTATTGATTTAATGAAACCTGTGGCGGTTGGAAAAGAAATTGTAATTGATGATGAAATAAGTTTTCATTTTACAGATGCTGGACATATACTAGGGAGTGTATCTGTACACCTTAATGTCAAGGATAATTCAGGGTTGAAGAAAGTTACCTTTTCGGGTGATATAGGCAGGTACAATGATTTAATTCTAAAATCTCCGCAAGAATTCAGACAGGCGGATTATATAATTTGCGAATCTACCTACGGTAACCGCTTGCATGATGATACCGGAAATGCAAGACAAAAATTGCTTGATGTTGTTATGAAAACGTGTGTTGAAAAAAGGGGCAAACTCATTATTCCTGCCTTTAGCTTGGGACGAACACAGGAAATTGTTTATACCCTTGACAGGTTTAAAACAGAAGGTAAACTTCCTGCCATAAATGTGTATGTTGACAGCCCGCTAGCTGTTGATGCCACTATGATTATGCGGAAGCACCGCGAGTTTTTTAACAATGAAATAATTGATTACATGAAAACTGACCCTGACCCTTTTGGCTTTAGTAATTTACAATATGTGCGGAAAGCCGAGGACTCAAAAAAGTTAAATGATAACAAAAATCCATGCATTATTATTTCCGCAAGCGGTATGATTGATGCTGGCAGAATAAAGCATCATGTAAAAAACAATGTGGGTGATAACAAAAATACCATTTTGCTGGTTGGTTATTGTTCGCCAAATTCAATAGGCGGAAGGCTAATGAACAGGGATAAAACGGTCCGCATTTTTGGTGAAGAATATGAGGTGAAAGCCGATGTGGAAGTAATTAGTTCGTTTAGCGCCCATGCCGATTATAAAGAAATGATTGATTACCTAAAGTGCCAGAACCCAGCGTTGGTAAAAAACTTTTTTAGTACATGGAGAGTATGAAGTACAACTTGAATTTAAAAATACATTAAGTAAAGTTGGATTTGGTAATATTGAGATTCCCGATCAGGGACAATCGTTTAAAGTTTAGTTCTTGAGCAATTTTAACGAACACCAGTTATCTCTAACTAACTTTTTTGTTGCATCAATTTGATTTTTCCTGCGTCAGCAGCAATTATGCATGCATCCTGCTCATAAAAACCGCTTAATAAAAGCACACCACCTTTGTTCAAACACACGTTATAAATTTTTAAATCTTCTAAAATAATGTTGCGGTTTATGTTGGCAATTAAAATATCGTAGCTGCCGCTTTCAAAAAGTGTTTGCGCATCTCCTTTTAAAGCTCTCGAAATACTTACAGCGTTTGACTCAACGTTCTCCAATGTGTTTTCAACGCAATGCGCATCAATATCAATTGCTGTAATATTTGTGGAGCCAAGTTTGGCAGCAAGTATTGCCAAAATACCACTACCACAACCCATATCACACACGGTTTTATTTTTAAAATTCAATTCCATCATTTGCTCAATCATTAAAGATGTAGTTGCATGATGACCTGTGCCAAAACTCATTTTGGGTTGTATAACCAATTCATGTTTAGCTGAAGGTTTTGGTGTGTGAAAAGGCGCTCTTACATATACACCGGCAATTTCTATTGGCTCAAAGTTTTTTTCCCACTCTTCATTCCAGTTGGTGTAAGGCATAATTTCATAGGTAAACTTTGCAGTATAAAGTTCGTTGCTATCAGTTCGGTTAATGCTCGCCAAATACATATCATCCAAAACTTCTGTTTGCAAATAAGCCACAAAACCATTATTAGTATCTTCAAACATGCTAAATCCTGCATCAGCCATTTCGGCCATTAAAATATCGGCAAAGGGTTCGCGTGGAGTAATGTTGCAATGAACTGCGAGATAATACATAATTATTTGGGTGTTGTTTAACTTGAATAACTTAATTAGTGTTGCGCTGATTTGAAATAATTGAATAGCTCGCATTGGAATAAACTATTTCCATATTCTTTATCGTGCTCATTTTATTTTCAACAATGTAATAATCAACATAAGGCTTTGTAAAATCATTTAAGTATGAATTGGTTTTTATACTCTCCAAGTTAAATGTATTTTTAAAAGTATAAGTTGAATCTATACTGTATGCTTTTTTAAATGTTTGCATCCAATTGTTTAAAAACCAGGGCTCATGAATAATTGCCTTATAGGCAACTAATACCGGACGCTGAGTTTCGGATAGTAAAGAGTTGTCATCTGCAAAACTTAAAACTACTTCTCTTTCATTTGTATTTGTTTTTAACCATTCATGAGCAAGCGTTAAATCACTTTTATAATTGGTATTTACTGCATATCTTCTTTTTATTTTTTCAGGAAAGTATTTTTTGAAATAAATTATAAATGAGAATAAGACAAAAGAAAAGGCAGATGCAGTTATTAACCATTTTCTATTTGGAAAATTGAGGTTGATATTTTTAAGTATATAATTGGATATAACTCCTGTAATAAAAATGCCATTTATAAATTCCTGCCACAGTGTAATTTTGAATAACTGTATTTTTCCTATTGACATCAACTCCATCATTTCAAATAGGAGGAAATAACCAATTAACAATGCAATAACAATTGAGTTAAGGCAAATCAGGAGTTTAAAAAATTTGTTTTTTGTTGTGTATGCCAACATTAAAGCCAGGCATATTATGAATAGCGTTTTAAAATAATCACCCAAAGGAAATTGCGATGGAATATAATGGTGAGGATTTCTGAAAAAGTATAATGCCTCATAAAATGTTTGTATTTCATAATTTGAATCTCCAAGCTGGTTTTTTAATACGTTATACAACATTGGTGATGCAACGGCAGCCCAAACTAATATGGATATTACTAATTGTCGCAAATCAGGCTTTCTATAAAGCACTAAAATAAGGATGGCAAACAGAAAAAAAGTTTGCAATCCCATTAATACCTGAAACAAAGAAGCCACTCCACAAAAAACTGCTGCTTTAATCCATTGGCTTTTCAGAAACATATATATGCCGCCAAGGCAGAAAGGCATTGCTATGGATGTGCAAATTAGCTGTGTGTCAAAAAGACTGTTTCCCCCGGTAGTAAAAGAATTAAACAATAATGGCGTGGCAATGCCAGCAACAATTTGGGTGTTGATATTTTCAAAAAGTAAGATGCAAGTTTCAGTAAAAATAAAAACACAACAACAGGCACAAAACATAAAGAATAAAAACTGCGGCTTCAACACCAAAAACTATTGAGAACGCATATACTAACTTTACATAAAAGTAACGGATGGTAAAATGGCTTGAAGCAGCCTCAACAAAATAATCGCTTTGGTAAAGCGATGGATTTAATAATTTATAAACTTGCGGCAGGTGTTCTTCCTGGTCAGAACAATTAAAGGTATATCCGTAAATAAACATAAAGCAAAACGCCCCTAATAAACTCCATGCTAAATCTTTACCCGCTTTTGACATTAAAACAAATTTGTGCGCTCCAAAATACATTAATTGATTGTTAATTTAGCAAAAGAAAAACTTGATATATGAATAACGATGCATCCATTCGTGTACTGCTTGTAGAAGATGAAACATCTTTGGCGGACACTATTAAATTAAATCTTGAATTGGAAGGCTACCACGTAGTTGTGGTTGGTGATGGAAAGAAGGCGTTAAAGACATTTAAGAGCGCGCGTTTTAATCTCGTTATATTGGATGTGATGCTGCCTGAAATGGATGGCTTTACGGTTTGTGAAAGTATAAGGCTGGATAATCCTGATATTCCGGTTTTGTTTCTAACCGCAAAGAATACATCTAATGATAGAATTATGGGTTTGAAAATGGGAGCAGATGATTATTTGACCAAACCTTTTAATTTGGAAGAACTTTTACTACGTGTGAGCAACCTTATTAAAAGAGGAATGCGGCAGGCTGGTGTTTCTATTAACAACTATTATTTCAATGGCTTTAAAATTAATTTCAGCCAAATGGAAATAATAACTCCGAAAGGAGAGATGGTAAACCTTACCAAGAAAGAAAACCTGTTGTTGAAACTATTGGTTGAGAAGAAAAACGAAGTTGTTTCACGCGAACATATTCTTGAAACAGTATGGGGGTATGATATTTATCCATCCACGCGCACGATAGATAATTTTATAGTTACCTTTCGGAAATACTTTGAACCCGATCCGGGTAATCCTAAATATTTTCAATCCGTAAGAGGAATAGGATATAAGTTTGTAGAGAATTAGCCTCTGAATAGTGCCTCGAAGTATCGGGGGACAATTGTCAATTGTGAACCAATTTTATTTCTTCGAATTTCAACCACAATCTTCAATCTCCAAACTAATAACTCCAAACTAAAGTGCGACTTGCCGTCATAGATAATTACGATTCGTTTACTTTTAATCTTGTGCATTATTTTGAAGGTATTTTAAATTCAAAGGTTGATGTTTTTAGGAATGATAAAGTTGTAATCGCTGATTTGGAAAAGTATTCGCACCTGTGTATTTCACCCGGACCCGGAATGCCTCATGATGCCGGAATTACAATTGATGTGATTAAAAATCTTCATACAAAAAGAATATTTTAGGCGTATGCCTTGGTATGCAGGCAATGGCAGTGGCGTTTGGCGGTAAACTTATCAATCTTGAGAAAGTTCAGCATGGAGTGGCAAGAACAACTCATGTAAATAACACAGATAAACTTTTTAAAAACCTGCCAGCAAATTTTTTGTGCGCAAGGTACCACTCATGGGTTGTGCATCCACAGTATATTCCTAAAGGCTTTGCGGTTACTGCTATTGATGATGATGAAAACATAATGGCTTTCTCCAACACTGCAGCTAAATTGTATGGTGTGCAGTTTCATCCTGAGTCAGTTTTAACTGAGAATGGAAAACAGATTTTAATAAACTGGCTCAATTAAACATCAGGCAATCATTTCTATTTTTATGCCATGAATGATTTGTTAATCAGAAGAGCGAATGTTTCAGACATTGAAGAAATTAGCACTCTTGCTTCAAAAATATGGTGGCAACATTACGCATCAATTATCAGTAAAGAACAAATAGAATACATGCTTGAAAAAATGTATTCACCCGAAAGTTTATCAGAACAAATTAAAAATGCACATATATTTCTGCTGGCTTTGTATAAGGGAGCTATTATTGGTTATTTGTCTTTATATAAAAAGGGAGATCAGAGTTTCTTTCTTGATAAATTGTATGTAGCTAATTCCCTTCAACGGAAAAGTGTTGGAGGCGATTTGATTCGTGAGGCTTATAAAATTGTTGGTGATGGAAATATAAGATTACAGGTAAACCGCAAAAACTTTAAAGCCATTAATTTTTATTTTAAAGAAGATTTTAAAATTGAGGCAGTTGAAGATTTCGATATTGGAAACAATTTTGAGATGAATGATTTCATTATGATTAAATCAATTAAGAAATAAAAAGAGTACTATGTACATTTATAACGTAACCATAAACATTGAGGAGCCCTATGTAGATGAATGGCTTGCATGGATGAAATCTACCCACGTACCTGATGTGCTTAAAACAGGATTATTTACCGAAGGCAGAATTATTCGTGTGCTCGCTGATGAAGATGGTGGTGGCAGGACATATTCTATTCAGTATTATTTCAAAACAATGGAAGATTTTAATTTGTATGAGCAGAAGTTTGCTCCTGCTTTAAGAGCGGAGCACACAGCAAAGTATAAAGACAAGTTTGTTGCCTTCCGTACACTTTTAGAAATTATTGATTAAGGGTATGTGTTGCAGAATTGTTTCCCTTATCTTGTGTCTGCAAATAGTTTTCAGTTCATTTTCCGGTGTAAGCCAGAATGCTAATGCCATCTTTTATTTTTTTAAAATGCAGAGCGCAATAGCACAAACCCATACGTGTAGTTTTAATTTAAAAACAATAGAAACCCATAACAGAAAACAAACGGTTAGTGAGTTTGTGGTTAAAGTAAATTCAACCCCTTACAAAGTTTTTTTATTCTGCGTAAGCCCCAACCCTGGCGTGAAGGCCTTGTTGGCTAAAGGATTTAATGACGATAAGGTAATTGTGCACCCAAACAGTTTTCCTTTCTTCAATTTAAGCTTAAGTCCATATAATTCTTTGCTTAGAAAGAATCATCATTTTACCATGTGGGAAATGGGGTTTAATTACACCAAAGAGCTTTTTGAAAGCTATATTAAAAAGGATTCACTTATGTTTATGAATTCTATCCATGTTTTACCTGACGAAGAGTTTGATAGGAAAATATGCCACCGTATTGAAATTATTCCTCCCTTATTTTATTTCTCTGACTATGTGGTAAAGCAAGGTGAGGATATTACATCCATTTCAAAGAGGCTATTACTTAACGACAACATGATATTAGAACATAATCCACAATTGAGTTCAATGAATGATGTAAAAGAAGGGTTCGGTTATAAGAGTGCCGAATGTGTTGGCTAAAAGGATTGTTTTGTATTTGGATAGAAATACTTTTCTTCGAATTGTGCAGGAAATGTATGATGACCGGGGATTGTTTATAAGAGTTGAAATGTCAAGCCGTGTGCGGAATCCAAAGTTTGATGTTAATGAATTTAGTAAAGAGAAATTTTAGATTGTATTTGTTATGGAGAATTCAGTATGAAATACCTGTATTATAAATTTATTTCCGACTTTCATTATAATCAGTCTCTCCGTTCAGAATGACTGTAAACACCATTAGGCTAGGTATTTATAAAATCATTCTGCCCTTTTCTTTATTACCAAAAGAAAAAAAGCGCATTTCACAATTAAAAAATTTAAAACATACATTTGCTTAAAATATTTTTGAATGATAATTAATCCAAAAGAAATTAAAACAGGAGAGTTGCATGCCTATATGTTAAGCGTGGTAGCACCGCGCCCCATAGCATTTGCAAGCACAATTGACAAAAACGGAAATCCCAATCTCTCACCATTTAGTTTTTTTAATGCATTTGGCAGCAACCCACCCATACTTGTTTTTAGTCCGGCACGAAGGGTGCGGGATAATACCATTAAACACACGCTTGAAAACTGCCGCGATACCAATGAAGTTGTAATAAGCGTTGTTACTATCCCTTAGTCCAACAGGCCTCATTGGCAAGTTGCGAATACCCTAAAGGAGTTAGTGAATTTGAAAAGGCAGGGTTTACACCGACACCTGCCACATTGGTTAAACCTTCATTGGTAAAAGAATCACCGGTAAATATTGAATGTAATGTACTGGAGATTATTGAAACCGGCACAAAGGGTGGAGCAGGCAATCTTATTATTTGCGAAATAGTGCTAATGCACATTAACGATAATGTGCTGGATGAAGATAAGAAAGTGAACCCACATAAATTAGATTTAGTGGCACGCATGGGTTACGATTATTACTGCCGTGCATCGGGCAATGCAATATTTACCGTTGCTAAACCCAATTTAAAATTAGGCATTGGCATAGATGCTTTGCCTGCTGAAATAAAAAATAGCGAAGTGCTTACAGGAAATGATTTGGGTATGCTTGCAAATGCCGAAGCGTTGCCCACTACAGATGAGGTAAAATCTTTTAGTGAAGAAGAAGACATTAGTAAGTTTAACAAAGCACTTGCCGCTGATCCGTCAAATGAAAAGGCAACACGCCACATTGCCGCCAAGAAATTATTAGAAGCAGGCAAGGTAGCTGATGCGTGGAAAATTCTTTTATCATATTGAATTTACAATAGATTAATGAGTAGAATACACTTTATAGCAATTGGTGGCAGTGCCATGCACAACCTTGCTTTGGCATTGCAGAAAAAGGGATTTAAAGTAACGGGATCGGATGATGAGATATTAGAACCATCACGAACAAGGTTACAAAATGCCGGATTGCTTCCTGAAAAGGAAGGATGGTTTCCGGAAAGAATAACTACGGATATAGATGCCTTAATATTAGGCATGCATGCACGTGCAGATAACCCTGAATTAATAGAAGCGCAAAAAAAAGGCCTCCGTATTTTTTCATACCCTGAGTACCTTTATGAATTTTCAAAAGATAAAAAAAGAGTTGTAATAGGAGGGAGTCACGGCAAAACAACCATTACAAGTATGATTTTGCATGTGCTTAAATTAAAAGGACTTGACTTTGATTATATGGTAGGTGCACAGTTAGAAGGCTTTGACACAATGGTAAAGTTGAGTGATGCACCCGTAATTGTTTTAGAAGGCGATGAATACCTTGCTTCTCCTGTTGACCGCAGACCTAAGTTTCATCTCTATCATCCACATGTGGCCTTAATAAGCGGCATTGCATGGGATCATATTAATGTGTTTCCTGATTATGAAATGTATGTAGAGCAGTTTAAAAATATTTGTAAATAAAATTGAAAAGGGTGGTTCATTTATTTATTGCCAAAATGATGATGAGGTTTTGAAACTTGCAACTGATGTATTACAAGTTGTGAGCAAGCAACCTTATGGAATTCCTGATTATAGTATTGAAAATGGAATTACATACATAAATCACAACGGAAGAAAAACTTCTTTAAAAATATTTGGCGAGCATAACCTTATGAATATGGAAGGCGCGCGTTGTGTTTGTAACCATTTAGGAATTGATGATGATGCATTTTATGAAATGATAAGTTCTTTTAAAGGCGCTGCAAAAAGATTAGAGTTTGTGGGTGGTAACAACACTGTTTCTGTGTTTAAAGATTTTGCACACTCTCCATCAAAACTAAAAGCCACTACTAATGCCGTTAAACAACAGTTTGGCAATCGCAAGCTAATAGCCTGTATGGAACTGCACACATTTAGCAGCCTTAACGAAAATTTTTTGGAGCAATACAAAAACTCCATGAGCCTTGCCGATGAGGCTTATGTTTATTTTAATCCTCACACTATCGAACATAAAAAACTAAAACCTATTAGCGAGCTGCAGGTAAAAATGCTTTTAACCGCCATGATTTAAAGGTGTACAATAATTCAACGGAGTTGGTAAAGGATTTGTTAAAGACCAAGCAGCACGATAGTGTTTACTTGATGATGAGCAGCGGCAATTTTGATGGTGTAGACTTAAAACAGTTTTCGGAAAAGGTAATGGGTGAAGTATAGAGTTTTGAATTTTATTGTTGATTCTCAATAATTCCATCCTAGATTAAGTGTCCCACATCAGCCCCGTTGCGCAACAATTCTCTTACAATAGTAGAAGTCACAAAACTTGTTTCTGCTGATGCTAAAAAGAAAACTGTTTCAACCTGTGCATTAATAGCAGTGTTATTATGGGCAATGGCTTTTTCAAATTCAAAATCGGCAGAGGAGCGCAGCCCGCGTACTAAAAAATTTGCATTTTCTTTTTTACAGAAATCAACTGTTAAGCCTTTATAGGTTTTAACTTCTACACGGTTATTGTTCCTAAATACTTTTTTAATTGTAGCAAGCCGCTCATCTAAACCAAACATGTACTGCTTGGTAGTGTTTTCGCCTATGGCAACTATTACCTTGTCAAAAACTGTGGTGGCTTTATTTATTATTTCAACATGTCCTTTATGCAAAGGATCAAACGAACCTGGAAATACCGCAATTTTCATTTTATTATTTTTTAAAAAGTTAATTACATTTTGCAATCAGTATATTACATTTTCCTCTTGTGTCTTTGTCATCAGGGTCTGTGGGGCTGGGGCTAAGTTCCAATGCTTTTTTGCCCAAACTTTTGCTCTAATGATATCTCCTTCTTCGTCCCCTTTCATAATATGTTTGAGCAAGTTCGTAGTAATGCAAAATTTGGTTCGGTTCTAATTGTATAGCCTTATTAAAGTTTTCTAAAGCGGCATTATAACTTCCTCCCTGAGGGAAACCACCAAACATGGTGTTTATCATCATTTTTTCAAAGCCGTTAAATCCGGCAATGGTGCGGTGCCATCTACCTAGTATATGATAGCAGCCTGCAATTTTTGAATCAAGACTTAATGCTCTATCACAGGCGGTTTTAATTGCTTTTGCATTATTAATTTTTTGTTTGTTGCCAGCATTTTCATTTAACCTGCCAAGAGCCAGTGCATAACTGTAATGTCCAAAAGCGTTTTTAGGATGCAGCTTCATTGTTTTAAGAGCAAGATATTCTCCCGTTTTGTAATAACTCATTTTTTCCTGCTCTGTTTTTCTGCTGTACCCAAGTTTTGAATAAAGATAGCTTGTATTATGTAAGTACTCAGCATTAGCGCTATCACTCTTAAGCAACTCTTTAAATATAGCTAGTGACTGCTCAAATTGTGATTGATTCTTATGTTTTAATGCAAGTACATATTTATCTGTTAACTGTGCAGAAACATTTATAACAGCCAAAGTAAACACAAAACGCAAATTACTTTCCTTAGCATTTTAAAACGAACGGTTAATTCCAACAACATATCTGAATTTAAAATAATCTTCTTCTAAAGCAGGAGGTACGTTTAAAAACAATGGCATATCAAATCTTATAGTCAAAGGTTTTATGCCATTAAAAGCGCCCCATTTTTTTATGGTTAAGGCAAAGCCTATTCCTGCATCAGCACGCACATTACTAAATGTAAAATCTTTTTTTTCGTTATTAATTTTCATAATTCCGGCATCGGCAAAAATGTAGCTGTCTATTTTTAGCCAGTTGCGTGTAAAGCGAGGAGCTATTCTAAGTAACTCATCAAAATCAAGTTCGGAGTTAATGGCTGCACCGCTATTGCCACGGTATATGAACACCTGCGACTGGTCATTTAAATTATGAGGAGCAACGTAACCGGCATACCCTCTTAAATTTAACCCTCCACCCATTTGAAAGTGATTGGTTTCGCTGCTGTATCCAAGCCAGTCTCGTGGCACAAAACCACCCGACCGTGTGTAAGCATTTTCCATCATATCTTCTGGGTTTGAGCCTGCAAAGTATAAGCTCGATTCCAAGGGTCTGTTTAATCCTGTTCCATACTCGGCATAAATGCGGTTGTGCCAAACAAGTTTCCCAATACGCCAGTGGTCAACATTTTCAAACGATATGGGCGAGAAACTGTAATCGCTGTAAATGGAGGAGCTTGTAATTTTTGCTGTCATCTCTCCATTGTATCCAATCTCCGAATACTTGTAGCTTACCCCACCCGTAACGGTATTATTAAACAAGTTTGTTTTCCAATCGCTAGGATAAAGGAGGTAGGATGCATCGCTGCTGTTTTTACGGTACATGCTCTTAAAATAACCGAACAGTTTTGTTGTTTCTTTTTTTAGAAAGTTGTTCAAAGTATAACAGGCCTTGCTGCAATCCGTCAATGTGCTTTACCTCTGCTTTTATCGAAAATTTTTGTTGATGAAATCAAGCGGTGTTTCGTAGGATAAAAGAAATGATGCCTGATCGTGTTTGTTTATGTCAACAGAATCGGGCAAGCAACATGAACCTATTCCGGTATTCAATAAAAAACCTGCTTTTATTTTATGTCTGTAATTAAAATATCCACCATCCATAAAAACACCTGCTTTAATTCCATCATAATTATTGTACCAAGCATCAGGCCTAACCCTTATCCTGTAATTGTTCCAGTCAGTAGGCAGGGTAGAAGTAAGTAAAGGATCAAACTTTGCTTTAACCGGAAAAGTAAGTGAATTATTAAGCTTGTTTACATCGGCAAGCAGATTAGTGGTATCAATTACTATATTTCCTATACCACACTCAGAAATTAAGGTAGCCCTGTACGTTGGTTTTAGTTTATCCCAGCCAATCCACCTCTGCAAAACAGTAGCATCTGTTTTTTTAACAAACCAGTTATTAGGTACATGATAGCTCTTTTGTTACCACAATTATCATACACCGTAAAATCAACAGGCATTTGCATTCGCCCTTTTCTTTTAAAATAACAATAAACTCATTTATTTCTTTTCCTTTTTTAACTCTTTTACAGCATAGTCAATTTTTTATCTGTTTCAATCCATTGGTCAAAAAACCAGTTTAAATCTGTTTTTGTAAAGTGAATAATGCTGTTGCGAAAATCTTCAGGATAAGGGTGTTTAAATTTCCATGCATTAAAATAATTTTTAATGGCAGCTAAAAAACAAATCTTCTCCTAAAACATATTGAAGGTTGTAAAGCATAGCACCTGTTTTTCTATAAACCATACCATAACCACCGCCATGCCCAAGCGCCCCGCCAAATTGGTCGGAGTGTGTATTTATAAATCCATCTTTATCGCGCATGGCAGCATTCAAATAGGTGCTGTAAACGCTGGCATACTTTTGTGTAAAAGGTTCAAAGAGTAATTTTTGTTTTGTACTTGCATTGCCAGGAACGGCAAGCCGGTCTCCTTCTAATTTTTCTAAGCCCCATGCGGTAAGAAATTGGGTAAAGCCTTCGTCCATCATTGCACGGTATGTTTCGTTATTGCCCACCATTGCGTAAAACCAGTTATGACCAATTTCGTGTACAAATAATCCGCGGTACGAAGGGTCTCTTCCTCCATCCATTGTTATCATAGGGTATTCCATTCCATCACGCGCATCTGCCACTACAATTTTAGGATAAGCAAACTCACCAAAGTCCTTTGAAAAAACATCTATTATTCGTGCTGCATAAGTAGCTGCATTTTGCCAGCCCGCTGCATGGGGTTCCTGCACCACTGCCACACACTTAACATTTTTGTATGTAACCACGCCTATCCTGTATGTTGGGTCGGCAGTAAATGCAAAGTCATGTACATTCTCTGCATAGTATTTCCATGTTTTGGTTGTGCCATCGGGTTTAATTATTTCCGATGGCATTTCTTCCCATGGTTTATTTGCAAAGTTTTTAATGTCTAATTTGTTTTTTAAATCATCAGGCAATACTTCGTTTTCATTCTGTAAAATGCCTGTTGCTTCTACAATATAATTATTAGGAAAAGAAAGTTCTACATCAAAATTCCCGAAGTTTCCGTAAAACTCCCTGCCTAAATGCTGATCGGTGCTCCAGCCAAATTTACGGTCATAAACCGCTAACTTAGGATACCATTGGCACCCGTTGTAATGTTTAACTCCGTATGAATAATACATTTTCATTCTCCTTCGCTGGCTGCCAATACTGTAATAGGATTTAAATGACATGGAAAGCGATACTGTTGAATTTGGCAACAAGCCTTGTGGCAGTGTTATTTTTAAAATTGTGTTGTCAATTTCGGTTTTTGCTGAAGCCTGAATTATTTCACCGTTAATTGAAATGATTTTTAAATCATCAATTGTAATTCCAAGGTTTTCGTTTTCATATTTCCCATACCTGATTTTTTCATTATTGTTTTTTGTTAATTCGCTCAGGTATGAGTTTTTAGTAAAGGCATTCTGATATAAGTGAAAAAATAATTCTTTTATAGTATCAGGTGAGTTGTTTTTATACTCTAAAATTTCTGTACCGGAAATAATATCTGTTTTATCATCAACAGTTGCTTTAATCTTATAATATACATCCTGCTGCCAGTAACCGGCAAACGGAAGTTGGTTTTTCCAATAAAAATTGTTTTCGGGCGATGTGTATTTTTCAATCTGTGCTAATGTGTTCAAAGGTATTATAAACAAAAGCGTAAAGATTAAATTTCTTGAAAACATATATTATATTTAATGAGCACGCAAACTTAGCCGAAAAATCATTGTATAGGTGACAGGATTTTACTTGGAGTAATGTAAATTTAATCGGTAATATCCTATAACTGAACAATAATAAATCTTTATTAATATTGAAGCATCTTTTAAGTATACATTTAAATTAAAATATGATTGGCGCGTTTAGAAAACTATTCTCTTTTAAAAGTAATGGAAACCGTTTCTGATTTTGATAAGCTTAAGCATTTGTACTGGCGTGCCGGATGCGGACCTGAGATATCTATGATAAATTTAAATCTCACAGTTAAGAGTGCAATTGATAAAATATTTAATGATGCAAAGGGTTACACTGAAATAAAGATGGAAGAGGATGATGCGCTTGATACTTACGATTTAAAAAATCAGGATATGACCATGCATGAAATGGCACGTATTGAAGATAAGGAATCCCGCTCATCAAAACGTGCATTGCTTCTACGTGACTGGTTGCATGCTTATGCTTTTAACAGCAATTTTTTTAGAGAGAAAATGGCAATATTCTGGGGCATTCATTTTGCCTGTAAAATGGGCGATCCCAAAATATGCTGGCAATACATGAATATGCTGCGCAAAAATGCCCTGGGTAATTTTAAAGACTTATTGGTTAGCGTATCAACAAGTGCAGGCATGTTATCTTACCTGAATTTAAATGTAAACACTAAAGGAAAGCCTAATGAAAATTTTAGCAGGGAGCTCTTGGAGCTTTTCACGTTAGGGCATGGAAATTTTACCGAGCAGGATGTTAAAAACGGAACACGCGCTTTAACCGGGTGGTACGCTAAAAAAGGTACGTTTGAGTTTATGTTTGACCAGCAAAGGTTTGATGCAGGAACTAAAACTTTTTAGGAGAAACAGGAAACTTTAATGGTTTTGATATCATTAATATTATTTTAAAGCAAAAACAGTGTGCACGGTTTGTAGTTCAAAAAATTTACAGATTTTTTGTGAATGATAATTTAAATGATGAAAGAGTTGAAGAGTTGGCGGAATACTTTTACACTAACAATTATGACATTGAGAAATTGATGAAAAAAGTTTTTTTGTCGGCATGGTTTTATGAAGCGGAAAACATTGGCGCCAAACTTAAAACGCCTTATGATTTGCTAGCAGGTATAATGAAGTTTTACAGATATAAGTTTGAAGATTACCAGTAATTCAGAGCTTGTGTGTCTTTCTTTGGTCACGATATTTTTCATCCGCCATCTGTTGCAGGCTGGAATTTTGAAAGGGGCAGCATAGACAGTGCTTCCCTATTACTTCGCCTTGATGCCAGCCGCAGGATGTTTCAAAATAACAATTATAAAATAATTGAAAAAGAAAACGCCACAATAAGGATGGGGAATTTAGTGAAGATGGACTTACCAACTGTAACAATAGAGGTTGAAAATGCAAAGAAATATTTTAAGGCAGGCAAAGGCATTGAATCTTCCCAAAAAATGATTGACTTTCTTATTCAGAGAAGAGATAAAAAGTTTAATGTAAACAGCAAGTTTATTAATGCAAATGAATATGACTTTATTGAAACATCAAGGAGGATTATGTCAGCGCCCGAATACCAGTTTTGTTAAGAACACTTTTTAATGGAAAAAATAAACCGGAGAAAATTTATTGCTCAATCAGCGCTTGCATCAGGTGCGTTTATTATGCCGCAGTTTGTTTCGGCATTAAGCAACTCGCTTGCGCAATTGCCAAGCCATAAGAAGTTAGTGTTAATTCACTTGTTTGGTGGCAACGATGGGCTAAATACTATAGTACCTTATGAGAATGACTTATATTTTAAAGCAAGACCTAAGTTGGGTGTTAAACATCAATCTCTTTTAAAGCTTAATAACTCATTGGGTGTTAATGCAGCTATAGAGCCATTTTACAGACTTTATAATGACGGTGATGTTTGCATTATTAATGATGTGGGCTACCCAAATCCGGAGTTCTCTCATTTTAAGTCGGCACAGGTTTGGTATAAAGGCTGCGAAAATAAATTTATACATACAGGCTGGCTTGGCAGATACCTTGACCAATTACATAAAAACGAAGTACATACTCATTCTGTTTTGTTGTTTAATGATTTTTTAAACCTAACGGCTGTTGGTGATAAAATTAGCGGCATTGCAATGAATAATTTTGTTCTTAACAAAGTAGGTGTTGGTGATTACAGTCGCAATTTTGTTGAGCAGACTCAAACAGACGAACAAAGCAGCAATTACAACGATTTTATTTATAACCGTGCGCGTAAGGGATATCAATCGTTTGATTATTTAAAGGAACATACAAAAAGCAAAGAATCATCAACCAATTATCCAGATAATTTTTTTGCTAAAAATTTAAAAACCATTGCCGGGTTTATAAGAGGCAATTCTATAACTAAGGCATACTATACTTCACTTACCGGGTTTGATACTCATGCAAATCAAACTGGTCCGCACAATAACTTGCTCAAGCTTTTCAGCTCAGCCTTATATTCATTTGTTCAGGATTTAAAAAGAGATAATTTGTTTGACGATACTTGCATAATGGTATTTAGTGAATTTGGTCGCAGTGTTACCGAAAACGCTGCCGGAGGAACAGATCATGGCACGGCAAACAGTGTATATGTACTAAGCGGAAAGCACCTTATGAAAAGAGGTTTTTATAACAACTACACACAAATTAATGATGTAGGCAAATACCTTGAACATCAAATTGACTTTAGAAGCATTTACGCCACTCTGCTAAAAAAATGGCTTGGCGCAAATGATATGTTGATTTTAAAAAAACAATATCCTCTTATGGATTTTATTTGAACTCAATAATTTATAACAGCATTAAGGGATTTTTTTTCAACCCCAACTATATACCGCAACAATAAAAATCGTAATATTTTATGAAAAGAATTTTTTTCGCTCTGTTGAGCCTTTGTTTTTTTAATTGTCTTTTAACTTCCTGTAATCAAAAAAATGGTAAAGATGAAGAGGGAAGTGTTGCAGACTCATTATCCGGTAACAAACAAATAAACGAATTAACCATCCTTATAAAATCAGAACCAGGTAATGCCGCACTGCTTTTTAAAAGAGCTAAAGCCTACGAAGAGGAGAAAAATCTGACCGCTGCTTTCACTGATCTTGAAAAGGCTGTTCAATTAGATAGTACAAAAACAGAGTATCTTATGCTTATGTCCGACATTAGTTTCAAACTAAATAAAATTAAAAACTCTAAAGCGTGTTTAGAAAAAGTGCGTGGTATTGATCCAGAAAACTATGATGCGGCATTGAGGTTGTCAGAGTTGTATTTATATGTAAGGCAAAACAATCTTTCTATACAATATGCCGACACCGTTTTAGGTAAACAGCCCGATAATGGAAAGGCATTGCTGCTTAAAGGATTTAATTTAAAGGAAAAGGGCGATACCACCGGGGCAGTAAAAGTTTTTCAAAAGGCTGTTGAGTATGACCAGCAGTTTTTTGAAGCCTATGTGCAGCTTGGCGTTTTGTTTCAGGCGCAAAACAACAAGCTTGCATTGGAATATTATAATAATGCTTTACGCATAAAGCCAAATGCAGAAGATGCTTTGTATGGCAGAGGATTATGGTACCAGGATCATAGCGAGATAAATAAAGCTATACAAGACTATACATCCATTATTCAGTTAAATCCAAAAAATAAAAATGCACATTTTAATTTGGGATACATTCATCAATCACTTTTAAAAGTTTATGATGAGGCAGCTAAACATTACACCCGTGCCATAGAAGCCGATCCGTCTTATGTAGAAGCATATTACAACAGGGGCGTTTGTTATGAAACACTTGGTAACATTTCTATGGCAAGAGTTGATTACGAGAAGGCAATAGAAATAAAACCCGACTACGAGCCTGCAAAAAACGGATTGAGCAGAATGTAATAACCACCTTCTTTAATTTTTATCTAAGCAATTGTTTTCAATCAAATCTTCGTTTATATGCCTGTAAAATTAATACGAATAATTGTTGTTATTCTATTCTTTTTCTTTTCCCAAACTGTTTTTTCTCAGCAAATACAACCAGGGTTTGATGCAATAGAGTATAAAGAGCTATTGGAAATGGTTGGAAAATTGCGTGATAGCATGCCCGAAGTTTCTACCTTAAAATACAAACTGATATACCGCTCGCCACGTGTGGGGTTTCAAAATTGTTACGAAGCGTGGGAAGGGATCAACGGCAAGGGTGTTATACACATACAGGGAACTATTGCAAGTGCTGTAAGCTGGCTGGCTAATTTTTATTGCCCAATGGTTAAAGCAAAAGGGCAATTACAAATAAATGATTCAACACTATTTTATTACAAGCTTGCTGAAAATGAAAGTGCTTATGTACATACCGGTTGGTTAACAAGCCTTGCGCACATGGCACCGGGTATTTTAACCCAAATAAATAATTTCCAGGTAAAAGGCATCAACCAAATATATTTAGTGGGACACAGCCAGGGAGGTGCAATTACTTTTTTACTTACTTCCTACCTGCGCCATTTGCAGTTAGACGGAAAGTTAGATAAAAACATTGTGTTTAAATCATATTGCAGCGCAGCCCCTAAGCCCGGCAATTTATATTATGCTTACGATTTTGATTTTATAACCCGCAACGGTTATGCATACCGAGTGGTAAATACCGAAGATTGGGTGCCTGAAGCTCCGTTCTCGTTGCAAACGGTAAATGATTTTAACAATACCAATCCGTTTACAGGAGCAAAAGAATCTATACGTAAGCAAAAGTTAATTACACGTATTTACCTCAATAGTGTTTATAATAAGTTAAATTGCTCCTCCACCAAAGCGATGAAAACATTTAGAAAGCAGTTAGGGAAAAAAATTATTTAAAATGGTTAAAAAGAATTTACCTCAATATAAAGAACCCCATTACGTTTACTCACAAAACTATATGCCTGCCGGTGTTCCTGTTGTTTTAATGGCTGATGCTGATTACAAATCTAAATTTGTGTTTGATGGTAAAAATGTTTTTGTACACCATTTGCTGAAGCCATATGTTGATTTGCTTGATAAGCACTACGCAAAATGAGCAAGTACGAAACTCCTGACACAAAACTCCAATCACTCAACCTTCTGTAGCGCCAAACTTTTCGTACCACTCATCTACCAATAAATTATTCCCATCGGCAGCAGTGGTGGCAAGCAAATCGCAATGGTTGTTTAACGGGTTGGTTGCATGCCCTTTTACCCACTGAAATTTTACTTTATGTTTTTCGTAAATGCGTAAAAGGCGTGTCCATAAATCAGAATTTTTTTTCTTCTTAAAATTTATTTTCTTCCAGTTAAAAACCCAGCCTTTTTCAACGGAATCTACCACATACTTGCTGTCAGAATAAATAATAACTTGTTGGTTGGGGTTTTTTAATGCTTCAAGCGCTACTATCACGCTTAGCAATTCCATTTTGTTGTTGGTGGTTAAACGGTAGCCCTGGCTCAGTTCTTTGCGGTGCGCACCCGATAACAAAACAACTCCGTAACCTCCATTACCGGGGTTGCCACGTGCCGAACCGTCTGTATAAATAGTTATCACACAATTAATATTTTGGTAAAGATGTATTTTATGATGAGTAATGCTACCTTATTGTTAAATTTTTTTGAATCATTTTTCAAACACTATGCGCACTAGTGTTTTGTCAAATAGTTTTAATTTGCAATTTGCTTCAATCAGCCTTGTTATGAAAAAAATACTTTACTCTTTTGCTGTATGCCTTATTGTGAATATGGCAGTTGCACAAACAACAAAAACACATAATCAAACAGCAGCCCCAAACCAAGTAGCCGATAAACCCAAATTGGTTATAGGTATAGTTGTGGACCAAATGCGTTACGATTATTTATACCGTTATAAAAGCAAGTTTGGTAATGGTGGATTTAACCGTTTGCTCAATGGTGGTTTTAATGTTCATCAGTGCCACTATAATTACGTACCAACTGAAACTGCTCCAGGCCATGCAAGTATTTACACAGGAACCACACCCTCTACACATGGCATAATTTCAAATGAGTGGTATGATAGAAAACTAAATATTTCGCACTCAAGTGTTGAAGACTCATTATACAAAACTGTAGGCGCAAATGTTGGCGGAGCCCGTTCGCCAAAGCGATTAAAAACAACAACTGTAACCGATGAATTAAAACTTTTCAGCAATTTCAGGTCAAGAGTTTATGGTATTGCATTAAAAGATCGGGCTGCAATTTTACCGGCTGGGCATACAGCCAATGGGGCATTTTGGTTTGATGGTGCTACTTCAGGTTTTGTTTCAAGCACTTATTATTATGCAAACGGAAAGTTGCCTGAGTGGGCAGTTAAGTTTAAACGCGATTCTTTAGCAACCAAATTTTTAAACGAAGGATGGAAGCTTTCAGATGCGCACGATCATTATACCGAAAGTACACCTGATAGCGCCCCACGTTATGAAACACCTATGGGCGCAGACAGTGATTACATTTTCGATTATGATTTTTCGCGCGAAAAAAATGCATCTATAATTGCAAAAACACAATGGGGAAACAGGTTAACTAAAGAATTTGCAATAGCATTGTTGGAAGGCGAAAAGTTAGGCAGAGGAACCGAAACAGATTTTTTATGTATTAGCTTTTCCTCCACAGATATTATAGGACATCAGTTTGGAATTAATTCTGTTGAATTGGAAGAATGCTACAAAAAACTAGATGGCGACCTTACTAACTTTTTCAATTACATTGATATTACTTACGGGCTAAACAATGTACTTATATTTCTTTCTTCCGATCATGGTGCTGCTAATAACCCTGTATTCTTAAACGACAACAAATTGCCCGGAGAAATTATTGTTGAAACAAATGAAACAAACGATTTAAAAGAGGGTGTAAAAAAATTACTGAACGATGCATCTGTCAAAGAACCTCTATTGCTTGATTTATCCGGACATCAGTTTTACTTTAATCAATCGACTATAAAAAACAGAAACATAAATGCCGATTCTTTGAGTGAGGCTGTGGCAGCTTATTTAAATACCTTGCCGCAGGTTTTTATTGCTTTGCCGCGCAAAAAACTTTTGGAAGAAAATTATATTGATGGTACAAGACGCATGATGCAAAATGGTTTTTACTATAAGGAAAGTGGCGATGTAATGTTCTGCCTTAACCCTGCTACATTTCAGTGGTTTGCTAAAACCGGAACTACACATGGTAGCCCGCATGATTACGACACGCATGTACCATTATTGTTTTACGGCTGGGGAATAAAAAAAGGCGAAACCTTTGAGAAAGTAAATATCACAGATATTGCTCCAACAGTTTCATCACTACTTAAAATTTCAAACCCAAGCGGATGCAATGGCAAGCCAATAAAAGATGTTTTTATAAAGTAGTACCGCACATAATTTTTAATCCTTCATAAATATCAACGGTAGGCTGCCAGCCAAGTTCAGTTTTAATTTTTGTGCAATCAGCTATTACATCGGCAACTTCGGTAGGGCGTTGTGTATTGTTGTATTTTACCTCTGTGCTACTGCTTAAAATTTCTTTCACCATGTTTACAATATCGCTTACGCTATAGCTTACACCGGAACCAACATTGTAGGCAGTAAATCGTTTTTGCGGATTATTAAACGCAAGTAAAAACCATTTGCAACATCATCGGCAAAAATAAAATCGCGTTTAGGTGTTGCTGTTTCCAATTCTAAACTGCCCGATTTTACGCCATGTATAATTTTAGGAATTAAAAAGGTAGAATTTTGCCCCGTACCATAAATATTAAAAATGCGGAGTGATGTGGTGCTTAAGCCAAACTCTTTGCTGTATGATTGGCATAACTCTTCACCTATAATTTTACTGGTAGCATAAGGGTTCCACAAACTTGTGGGATGGGTTTCGTTTACAGGCAATGATCGCGGCTGCCCGTAAATGTATGAGCCTGCAAAAATAAATTGCGCATTGTGCTTTTTGCAAAGCTCAAGTGTGTTAATGGTTCCGCTTATATTAGTGTTAAAAAAAAGTGCTGTTTTATTGTACGAATCGGGTACGTATGTGTGTGCAGCTAAATGAAACAATGCTTTAAATGCAGGAATGCTTTCTAAAGATTGTGTATTACAAACATCAAAACCACTTTGTCTTGAAACTTCAATAACCTTTTCGCCATAGTGCCTCAGTTTATTGCAAACGTATTTGCCTAAAAACCCCGACGCGCCCGTTACAACTACCGGAAGTTTATTCATTACTTTTTATTTTCATCTTCTACCAACTGGCATGCCCGCTGGTAATCTTCAATTCTTCCAATGTCAAGCCAGTAACCTTTGTGCAGGTAACCGCTTACTTTTTCTTTTTCGTTATGGAGTTTCTGAATCAAATCAGGCACATTAAAAAAACCGTTAGGAAGATGTTTGAAAATGGAAGGCTCAAAAACATACATGCCTGTACTGACCAAATACTCAAGTGTTGGTTTTTCTTTCCATTCTGTAAACTCATGGTTGGCATCAATTTTTATTACACCAAAATCAATATCAACAGTACGTTTTGTTAAACCAATAGTGGCCGGGCCGCCTTGTTCTTTATGAAACTTGTACATGGCTTTTAAATCAATATTGGTAAATAAATCACCATTCATAAAAAAGAAAGTTTCTGTTAATTGCGATTGAATTAACTTAAGTGGCCCTGCAGTACCCAATGGTTCTGTTTCGCTCGAATAAATTATTTCAATGCCAAGTTTTGAACCATCTCCAAAATAAGAGCGTATTAAGGATTCAAGGTATCCTACACAAATAAACACTTTGTGTACTCCTGCATCCTTTAATTGTTTGATTAATATTTCAAGTATAGGATGGTTGCCAACCGGCATTAAAGGTTTTGGTAAACTAATAGTGAAAGGTTGTAATCTTGTTCCTTTTCCGCCTGCCAATAAAACTGCTATCATGTAATTGTGGGTTATACGTTGTAAATTTCCGGTTTATATAAATGTAAGTGCTTTTTTAAAAACTCAACTGTTTCCCCAAGTCCTGATTTTAAATTGTATTGAGGCTTCCAAGATGTGTGCTTCAATATTTTCTCATTGTTGCACCACAATCTTTCCACTTCGCTTTTATCGGGCCTTACTCTTACCTCATCAGTAGTTATCGAAATTTTTTCTCCGATAATATCTGCAATCATTGCGGCCAAATCACCAACGCTGATTTCTTCGTTCATGCCAATGTTAGTTACCTCACCGTTAAACGCAGGAGTATTGGCAATAGCAATAAACCCTTTAGCGGTATCTTTTACAAAAGTTAAATCGCGGGTAGGGGTAGTGTGGCCTAACTTAATTTCTTTTTTACCTGATAAAATTTGAGTAATGATGGTTGGAATTACCGCACGTGCACTCTGCCTTGGCCCGTAAGTATTAAAAGGGCGTACTAATTTTACCGGTGAGTTAAAAGATAAATAATAACTGAGGGCAATTTGATCAGCACCTATTTTAGAAGCGCTGTAAGGCGATTGGCCTACTAAAGGGTGTTTTTCATCAATTGGTACATACTGTGCAGTACCATAAGTTTCGCTAGTAGATGTTACAAGAATATTTTCTACATTTAATTCTTTAGATGCCTGCATAATATTATACGTGCCTTCTATATTGGTACGTATATAAGCAAGCGGAGAAACGTATGAATAAGGAATGCCAATTAATGCTGCGAGGTGAAAAACGGTATCGCAGTTTTTGGTTGCGCTGTAAACGCAATCGTAATCGCGAACATCACCTGTAATAACTTCAATATCTTTTTTATACTTAGAATCTTCAAGCCAGCCGAAATTGTTTTTAGAGTTGTATCTCACCAATACTCGAACTTGTTTGCCTTCCTGAACCAACTGCTCTGCCAAATGAGAACCTATAAAACCTGCAGCACCTGTTACTAAAACTTTTTTCATTTCAAATAATTAAATATGGGTGGGCAAAAATAAAGTTATATTGATAGAGAGGGCTGTCTGCCAGCTTTAAATGCCTTGCCTGATTCAACATTGTTTTTTACAAGCATTGCTTTTCTTGCCTTGCGCACCTCACTATTGTAAACATTAATGTTGGCCAGCAATATCATTAAGTACCACAAAAGAGTGGTGTAATCAAACGGGTGTCCGGTAAAAGAATAAACGCAATACATAGAAAGCAATGTTAAGGCAGCAAACATTTCAGGGCTTTTGTTTTTAGAGTAGATTTCTATTATTCTTTTATAAAACCTGAATATAAATATGATAAAAACAGATAGCCCGAAGATGCCTACCTGCATAAGGTAAGCTATGTACTGGTTGTGTGCCGAATAATTTCTTGACGAACCCAGTAATTTGGTAGGCAAGTCAAACCGATTATTGAATTCATCCAGCAATGTTTCCCATCTGTTAACCCTTCCTGTTCCTACGGATTTGGCAGTTTCAGAATCAGCACTTTCTAGAAAGTTAACTTCGGTTTCAAATCTTGTTTCCAATCCTGCCACGTTTACAAAACTTAAATAGCCACCCAGTACTAAAGCCGGAACTATAAATATGAATTGACGTTTGAAAATACCAAACCACATAAGTATAAAAACCACAAACATTAAAATAGCGCTTTTAGTTAATGTAATGTAGAGAACAAACAAAGAAACCGCCCAGGTAAAGTAAATTAGAATCCTGCTCAATGGAGTAGATGCTTTAGGAGCAACTTCAGTATAAAGCATCATAAACAAAAGGCTTATTACTGCAAGATACGATGGAGTGCCGGGGTCGTTGTATAATCCGTTATATCTAACCAATCCTCTTGTTGTATCAGAGTTTGATAAACCCGAATAATAAATAAAAATGGTAATAACACCCATGATGAGGGTTGTGTACCAGATATTACGATATATATCTTTTCTGGTTGTATCGGAACCCAGCAGCTCAGCCGCTGCAACAAAATAGATGAAATAACTATCAAACAATCTTAAAAAATACTTAAAACCCGCCATAGCAGTTTGTTCCCCACTGTTAAATGCAGTTAGATACGAAAGCAATTGAAGGAGAATAAAAAACCATACAAAAGCATGATTGTACAAATAGGATTTTCCTTTCAAGGAAATATATTTAAAAAGAGCTACTAAAAAAATTAGCCCGGCAGAAAGTTCGAGTGCATTAAAGCCGCCCACAATTGTTGAGTTTACTGTAATATCAATAAATGGTTTGACTATTAGCATTACGTAAAAAAACTTCTTGTGCTTTGCAACAGCAACAATGCAGAGTATTAAAACACCAATAGACCCTAGGAGAGTTAGAACAAAATTCAGCATTGGTTATAAATCTTCTATTATTTTACCGGCAATGGTGTTATACGAAAGCCACTTGCTGTTTAATTCAACAATGTGTTTGCGGTCTTTAATTGATGAGCCATTATTCTTTTGTTCATTCTCAACTGCATTTTTTAGGCCGTCATTTAGTTTCCCTTTTTCGTAATACCATCCGTTGGTGCCATTATTTAAAGATGGCTGACTACATCTTTGTTTTCTAACACAATTTTAATCCGGTGCCCATAGCTTCCTGTATCGAAATGGCAGCCTTAAGCCACAAGCCAATGTCACTTGCATTATAATATTTACGAATGGTTTCATGATCCATAAAACCAAGGCAATAAAAAATTTCGGGATGCTTTTGCTTTTTAATAAATGCCTTCAGTTCCTTTTCGTATTCATCTCCCAAAAAACCAATAATAATATAGCGTACATTATTTCCGGCTTCTTTTAATTTGCTTATTCCGTTAATTATTTCTTCAAGTCGTTTCTGTTTGTTTACCCTGGTACTGGTTATTATCACCGTATCGTTTTCGGGTATTTTTAATTGGTGTCTTATTTCTGCTCTTTCATTTTCGTCAAAATAAAAACTATCAGGATCAAAACCCAAAGTGAGCCTCTTTTTTCTTGTCAAAACTTTACTCAATGATGGATTGAGCAATTCTTTAAAAAAGGATTCGGTTTCGTTAAGGTTTAAAATAATTCTGTCGCATTCTTTAACAGCGCGGCTGTAAAGCTGTTTTTTTAAATTTTTAGAAATTACCTCATGAAAAATGGCTTTAATTCTTTTTGAGGTTGTGGTACGGTCTAAATACTCGCCTGCATCTCCAAATACAGCTATTTTTTTTGCCGCTTTGTAATGTGTAGATAGCACCTTTATAGGAAAAAGTTTGGCAAGGGCTATAATGATAATAAAGTCGGGCTCATAATCTTTAACAGTATTGGCTAGCCCGTTGGCAATTATTTTAGAATTGAGATTGATGGAGATTGGTAATCGTTCAACCTCGTAACCATATTTGGGCTCTACACTTAACCCTGTAGGGTAGTCCGACTTTAAAATCTTTTTTCCTGTAGGTGAAATAGCAGTAGAGGAAAAAACCCTCACCTTATACCCAAGCCTGCTAAAAGCTCTAGCAAGGTATGTTTCCTGGTAACCAATTTCGGGCATAAAGTGCCCGCACACTACAATTTTTTATTCTTTCTTACCGGTGTCACTTTGCGTTTTAGTGCTGCGAATTTAAAGAATAAGCCATAGAAAAGGCGTAGTTGTTATCAACTATAAATTAAAGGGGGGGGTAAATGGAAAAGAATTTTTCAATTACAGATGCCATATAATCCATGTGCTCATTGGTTATTTCAGGATATATGGGTAAAGAAAGTATTTGCTTTTGGTTTTTAGCTGTTACTGGAAAATCAGATTCGGTGTGATTGAGGTATTTATAACACTCAAGTAATGGCAAGGGAGTAGGGTAGTGTATAGCTGTTTCAATGTTATTTTCTTTTAAAAACTTTTGCAACTCATCCCGCTTTTCGGTTTTAACAACATACAGGTGAAAAATATGCGTGGAGCCGTTTCTTATTTTAGGAGTTTCTAACCCTTTTATAAGTTTTAATTTTTCGGTAAGGTAAAGCGCTTTTTCAAGTCTTAATTTATTCCACTTATGTATGTGTGGCAGCTTTACGGAGAGAACAGCAGCATGCAATCCATCTAATCTTGAATTGATGCCTTCCATTTTATGTTGGTGCTTGGTTAGCTGTCCGTGATTGGCATACATTCTTACCTTTTCTGCAAGTGCATCATCATTTGTAAGTACAGCACCTGCATCACCATAGGCGCCTAAATTTTTTCCGGGGTAAAAACTAAAGGTTGATGCAATTCCTAACGTACCAATGGTAATTCCGTTATGTTTTGCAAAATGCGCCTGGCTGCAATCTTCAATCATAAACAAGTTATGCTTTTTGCATATCTCGTTTACCTTATCCATTTCGGCAGGCTGCCCGTAAATATGTACGGGAATAATTGCCTTTGTTTTGGCGCTAATTTTTTCTTCAATTTTATTTATATCTATAGAAAAGTAATCGGGTTCAGTATCAACAAAAACGGGAGTTGCACCGGCTTGGGTAATAGTTTCTGATGAAGATATCCAGCTATTGGCAACTGTTATTACCTCATCGCCTGCACCAATGCCGAGCATTTTTAACACAATATAAATTGCATCAGTACCATTGGCTACACCAATACAATGTTTCATGTTGTACGCTGCGGCAAACTCTTTTTCAAAAGCCGAAACATATTTGCCTTTTATAAATTCTGTTTCTTCTATTACGCCAAAAATGGCTTTATCCATTTCTGTTTTCAATGAGTGATATTGAGCTTTAAGGTCAACAAAAGGAACGTGCATTGTATCTGTTAATGTATTTGATTCGTTCATAATAAATCTTTTATTTTTTTTGCGGGATTGCCGGCATAAATTCCGGGTTGTGTTATGCTTTTTGTTACCACACTTCCGGCACCTATAACTACATTATCGCAAATAGTAACTGGAAGTATGGTTGCGTTTGTGCCTATAGAAACGTGGTTGCCGATTTTAGTATTCTTCCATTTTTCTTTTACCACCTGCCGGTTTACCATCGGCAAATAAATCGTTAATAAACATGGCACCGTGGCTTACAAAACAATTGTTGCCAATTTCAACCAGTTCGCAAATAAATGCATGAGATTGAATTTTGGTTTTACTGCCTATAATAACATCTTTTTGTATTTCAACAAAAGGACCAATAAAAGAATCATCGCCAATAGTGCAGCCATAAATGTTTACAGGTTGCACCACCGTTACATTTTTTCCAAAGTTAACGTTCTTTATTGCTGATGATTTAAGGTTGGGTTCGTTCATGCTTTATTGATAGCAGAGTTATAAATCTTATCTATTATCTCCACTGTTTTTAATCCTTCAAAAGAACTGGTGTTAATGGTACTGCCATGTTTTAATACATCTACCACATTCTCATAAACTTTATCATGATTGCTCATAGAACCCTGGTATTGCCCATAATTATTGGCAGTGTTGCCAAAAGGTAGATTTTCAATTTTGTAATCCTTTATATTCTGGTACTCCAATTCATTTAAATACTGACCGCCTATTTTTACAGTACCATTTTCGGCAAATATGGTTAGTGAGCCTTCCATGTTTTTGCCATAGCTGTTAACCGAATAGTTAATTGTACCAATAGCTCCGTTATAAAACTCAACTATTGCAGCACCTGTATCTTCAAACTCAATAATACCTTTATGATGATAGTTGCCCATGTATGCCTTTGCATCGCGAATATCTCCAATCATGTAATACAACAAATCAACAAAATGGCTGAACTGAGTGTAGAGAGTACCGCCATCTAATTTAAGTGTGCCTTTCCATGAGTTGTGGTAGTAATCTTCATTCCGGTTCCAAAAGCAACTAAGCTGCACACTATAAATTTTGCCAAGTATATTTTTATCAATTAAATCTTTAACGGCAGCAACCGGGGTTAAACCTGTTTTGCTTAATGGCAAATAATCTTTTGTTTGAACGCTCTGCAGCTTTTATCATTTCGCCACAATCCTGCACGTTAATAGCCATTGGTTTTTCACACAACACATGATACCCAGCGTTAAGTGATTTAATGGAATGCTCGGCATGTAAACCATTAGGGCTGCAAATAGAAATTACATCGGGTTTGGTATCGCCTGCCAGTAATTCTTCAATAGAATAATATGCCTTCGCTTTGTATTTCTGTGCAAGTAAGTCAGCTTTTTCTTTAACTACATCACACACTGCTACTAACTTTCCGTTTTTTTCAATGTGCTCGGCATGTCTTTGTGCTATACGACCACAGCCTACCAATGCAAACTTTATCATTACAGTAAATTTATCTCCTTTTAAAAGGGAGCGCGAATATAAAAAAATAGAGGAAAATAAGCAGTACTATCCCCTCATTAATGCTACTCTAAGCCTTCACCATTTTTTCGCTTATCACCTCTTTAATATCGGCAATAATTTTTTCAGCTAAATTTTCTGCCGTAGTATGGCTTTCGCTCTCGGCATAAATTCTAATAATGGGTTCGGTGTTTGATTTACGCAAGTGTACCCATTCCTTATCAAATTCTATTTTAACACCATCAATAGTATTAACCTTATGTTTTTTGTATTTATCTTTTATAGAGAGCAATACATTGTCAACATTAATATCGGGCGTTAATTCAATTTTGTTTTTAGAGATAAAATAATCGGGGTAGGTGCTGCGCAACATACTTGCCGATTTGCCATATTTTGCAAGATGCGTAAGGAACAAAGCAATTCCTGCCAGTGCATCGCGCCCATAGTGTATTTCGGGATATATTACACCTCCGTTGCCTTCACCACCTATTACAGCATTTTTCTCTTTCATCAGTTCCACCACATTTACCTCACCCACAGCACTTGCAAAATAGCTGCCTTTTGCTTTTTCGGTAACATCGCGCAAGGCGCGTGTTGATGAAGGTTGCTAACTGTATTGCCGGGAGTGTGTTTTAATACATAATCTGCCACAGCTACAAGCGTATATTCTTCGCCAAACATTTCGCCATCTTCGCAGACAAGCGCAAGGCGGTCCACATCAGGGTCAACAGAAATCCCAAGGTGTGCTTTCTTTTTTACAACCGTTTTGCTCAGCTCTGTTAAATTCTCCGGTAATGGTTCGGGGTTGTGCGGAAACTGCCCGTTAGGCTCACAATAGAGTTCAACTACATCTGTTACGCCCAATGCTTTTAATAACTGCGGAACTGCTATTCCACCCGTAGAGTTTACACAGTCTATTACTACTTTAAAATTTTTGTCAGCAATTGCTTTTTTATCAACCAATGGTAATGCAAGTATTGCATCAATATGTTTTTGTAAGGATGTGTTGTCAGTGGTGATGGTGCCAATACTGTTTACATCTTTAAAATTTATCTCACCGCTTTCTGCTATTTTCAAAATAAGTTCGCCATCGGCAGCCGATAAAAATTCGCCTTTGTTATTTAGCAGTTTAAGTGCATTCCATTGCTTGGGATTGTGGCTTGCCGTTAAAATAATACCACCATGCGCTTTATAAAATGTTACAGCCATTTCAACCGTTGGCGTTGTAGAAAGCCCTGTGTCAATTACATCAATACCCAAACCCATAAGAGTGCCGCATACCAACTGGTTTACCATTTCGCCACTAATGCGGGCATCTCTCCTATTACTACTTTACATTTTGTTTTTGAATCAAACTGGCGTGCTACCCATATACCGTATGCAGATGTAAATTTTACTACATCAAGCGGTGTAAGACTGTCACCGGGTTTGCCGCCTATGGTTCCTCTAATTCCTGATATTGATTTAATAAGTGTCATTAATTGGTTCTGTTTTTATGTTGCTGGTGGGTTTTAATTAAACGGGTGGCAAATATATTCTTATAGCAGGTTTAGGATGAGGTGAGTTTTCAACATTAAACAGGTTAATAAAAGTTAGAAAATAAATCTGAATGTGATCATTTAGGCATTTTTATTGAGGCTAATGGCAAGAATAACAACTCAGCGCTTGCCGCTTAAACTCTTTACTGTCTTATTTCTTTTTATAAAACCGGTGCCGCATGTTAAGCAATGGCAGTTCAATAAAATGATAGCTCAATGATGCACAGGCTAAAATAAGTCCAATCATTGCCCAGTATTTTGGCGCATTGTGGGTGATTGGGTTTTGCCAGTCAACCATATTAAAATAATATAAAATAGGGTAGTGGTACAGGTAAATTCCATAACTCATTTTACCAATGTAATCAGCTATTTTGTTTACAATAAGTTTTTTAAACAAAGTTTCTCTTGCATAATCGAGCCTGTACCACAAAATGATTACCCCCAAAGAAATAAATGGCACTATAAGCACTTTTTTTTTTTTCGCATACTTAGGCACGTCCTGCAAAAACGGGATAACAGGCATTAAATAAAAAATAATATACACTATAGCGGTAATGCTAAAAATGGCAAGTACCTTTTTGCGCGATAAATTGTTTAACCACTCATTGTTAAAAGCAAGATAAGAGCCTAGCGAGATAGAAAACCACCGAGTGGTAGTTCCTAATATTATAAACTCATAAGCATTGCTGTAAGGCAAAACATGCGGAACAATTAGTACCGTTAAAAGAGTAATGGCAGGCACTCCAATCAATAAAATTTTCTTGCAGGTACTGTTACTGAATTGGGTAAGAATAAGTGGCCATAGCAAATAAAAATGCTCTTCAACAGCCAGCGACCACGAGTGGTTTAGCGGATGAACATGTACGTTTAATGCAAAGTAATAATTTGCCGCATAAAACAACGGATACCATAGCCCTTGTGTGGTTATAAAAATGGCAACTAACAATATAGTTAAATAATAAATAGGAAAAATACGGAGCGTGCGGTTTACATAAAACTCGCGGAATGAAAATGTACCTTTTTCTTTTGCTTTTAAAATAATGGATGTAATCAGGTAGCCGCTCATCACAAAAAACATATCAAGCAAAATATAGCCTATGCTAAACTGCGCCAGCGAATTATCAAAATGACGTGCAAAAGCCATATCGCCAAGTCTGGGCAAATGCGCAAACAGCACACCCAGCGCCCCGTAAGCTCTTAAACTGTCAAAAGATTTTATTCGCATTTAATTACAATACGTGTTTTCTCAAAAAATGTTTTTAAAATCTTACCCTTGCGCTACCTGCTTTTCTTTAGCGAAAAAGAAAACACGGTTCCGTTATCGGGCTCGCTGCTTACTGCAATTTTTTGTTGGTGCGCTTCAATAATATGTTTAACAATAGACAAACCCAAACCCGTGCCTCCAATATCGCGCGAACGGCTTTTGTCAACCCTGTAAAACCTTTCAAACAGGCGGGGCAGGTGGTGTTTCTCCATGCCTATGCCATTATCAGATACATAGGTAGTAACAACATCAGCGCCTGCATCAAATGAAATATTGGTTTCCCCTTGTGGCTTTCCGTATTTTATGCTGTTGTCCACTAAGTTAATAAACACCTGCCTTATTCTTTCCTTATCGGCATATACATAAATGCGCGTATCCGTAGTTTCCGTTACAAGCAGTTTTATTTTTTCTCCTTAGCTTTAAATTCCAAAAGCTCGCACACCTCCTTAGCAAGCTCAGCTATATCAAATGTGCGGGGCTCTATAATTAACTCACCACCCTCCAGCCGCGAAATAGATTCAAGGTCATCAACAATATTAATCAATCGGTCTAAGCTCTTTGATGCTTTTTGAAGGTAAAGCATATTAACATCCACATCATCTATACCGCCATCTATTAAAGTATGCACATAACCTTGTATGCTAAATATAGGAGTTTTTAACTCGTGCGATACATTCCCCAAAAACTCGCGCCTGTATGTTTCTAGTTGCTTAAGGTTATCTATCTCCTGTTTGTTCTCATCCTCCCAGTTGCGCAGCAGGCTGTTAACCTCACTTATTAATTCCGTGTCTTTTAACTCAGCATTGCTCTTAGGCTTTTGCGCTTTTAGCTGTAAAATGTTTTTGTAAATGCTGCGTATATTATTGTAAAATATTTTGTCTATTAAAAAGTAGTTAATAGCAAACGAAGCAGCACCTATTACCATTGCAATTACAATTATTGCTGCCAGTTAATGGCTTCTTGCTTTAATGCGGAAAGCAAACAAACCTGCCACCATTAATACGGTAATTATTAACGATACAATAATTGCAGGCGTGGTAAACCTGTTTAAACTCATGCCGCAAAACTAAATTAAAGGTTATTGTAATTTTATGTGCAGTGTTACTTAAATGTTAACCATTATGGTGTGAAAAGAACCTCATAAATTATAAAGTGCCAGGTTGTATGCTGATAAATTTTAAGTATAAATAGGCTAACTGCTCAACTTCAGCTGAAATTTCAGGACTCAAATTTCTATACTTTCGTAAGCCCACTTATGAAGCAGAAGCTTTACAAATTTCTTTCGCTCAAAAACATTGGCATCATATATTTTGTGGTAACGGTTGCTAAGCCTGCATCGTTATTTTTAGGTTATGGGCATTACAATAACTATTTAATATTTAAAGATTCCTTTCAGCATTTTTTGCAGGGGCTTAATCTCTATGCAAATTATCCTCCTGTAGATTTATTTAAATACTCACCAACCTTTGCAGTGCTCATGTCTCCCTTTGCATTTCTACCCGATTGGTTGGGGCTTACCCTCTGGAATTTGCTAAATGCCATGCTGTTTTTTATGCAGTTAAAATATTGCCTGTTGCACACAAGCTAAAAGTGTTTGTACTAGTGTTTTCTTTTGTTGAGTTGCTTACTTCAATTCAAAATTCGCAGAGCAATGGCTTGCTGGCAGCGCTTATGCTTTTATCATTCACTTATTTCGAAAGTCAAAAAACCATACAAACAGCCTTAAGCCTTTCATTAGCTTTTTTTATTAAGCTGTTTGGGGCTGCCACTGGTTTATGCTTTATGTTTTACCCAAAAAATTTTCGTTTTTGGTATATGCTGTACTTATTGCCGCATTGCTTTTGTTTTCCGTTTATAATTGGAGGCAAGCAATATATTACCAATCAATATACACAGTGGTTAAGCTTGTTGGGCACAGACCAATCGCACCAGCTCAACTTCAGTTTTCAAACCAGGCTCGAGGCAATGCTCAATACGACATTAAACGGCACATCGTTGTTAAGTTTGGCGTAGCATTCTTATTGCTTCCGTTGTCAAACGCAAACAGTTTAACAATCCCGATTACAGGCTGCTGTATCTCTGTTCCGTTTTACTATGGACAGTTATATTTAACCACAAAGCCGAGTCGCCTACTTTTGTAATTGCAGTAGCGGGTCTTGCCATATTATTTGCACACCAGTATGCAAGGCGCAACTGGTTATTAATAATGGCAGCAGCATTTTTGCTAACCTCATTATCATCCACCGATTTGTTTCCAAAATTTATCCGCGAAGAGTTTTTAAAACCTTATCGCCTCAAAGCGCTGGCATCGGTTTGTTTATGGTTATACATCCAGTTGGTTTTTATTGCAGCGCTGCTCAGGGGCAGCAGGGTAGAACTTTCATCGGCATGGCTTATTAATACACGCAATGGTAAAGGTTAGCTAATGCTTAAGGTTACTGATCATGTTTTACAAATACTTGCGGGCTTACCTAACGATCCCGGCATTTACCAGTATTTTAATGCCGATGGAAACATCATATATATAGGCAAGGCTAAAAATCTGCGCAAGCGGGTAAGCAGTTATTTTGCCAAAGAGCACGATAGCGCCAAAACCAATTTGCTTGTGCGGCAAATAGCCGATGTTAAATATATACTTACCGAAACGGAGTTTGATGCATTACTTCTGGAAAACAACCTTATTAAAAAGCATCAGCCTAAATATAATATCAGTTTAAAAGATGATAAAACCTATCCGTGGATGGTAATAAAGAACGAACACTTTCCACGCGTTTTTTATACGCGCAAGTTCATCCGCGATGGCTCCTCTTACTTTGGGCCGTACACCAACTTTAAAGTAATAGGCACCATAATGGAATTGATAAGCCAGTTGTTTAAACTTCGAAATTGCACGCTTCCGCTTACGCAGGAAAATATCAGTAAAGGAAAATTTAAAGTTTGCCTGGAGTATCATATTGGCAATTGCAAAGGACCCTGCCAGGCATTGCAAACAGAGGAAGAATACAACCAGGATATAGAACAGATAAGAGAAATACTTAAAGGCAACATTAATAATGTAATTAAATACTTGGAGGCGCAAATGCAACAATTTGCAACTGATTATAAGTTTGAAAAAGCACAGGAAGTAAAAGAAAAAATTGATTCGCTGGAGAACTATAAAAGCAAATCGGTAATTGTTAGCCCTACCATACATAATGTAGATGTGTTTACAATTGTAATGGAAAGCAACAGCGCATTTGTAAATTAGATGCGTGTAAACAATGGTTCTATAGTAGTTGCTCAAACCATAGAGCTAAAGCGTAAGTTAGATGAATCTGTTGAGGAAATTCTATCGCTTGCCATTGCTGAACTGCGTACGCGGTTCAACAGCACTTCCAAAGAAATATTGGTTAACGTACTGCCCGATTCTCAAATGGAAGGCATTGAGTTTATAATACCAAAGATTGGAGATAAAAAGCATTTGCTTCAACTAAGTGAGAAAAATGCCCGGTATTATATGAAAGAAAAATTGGAGCAGTACGATCGCCTGAACCCCGATCATAAAACTGAACGCCTGATGGAACTGATGAAAAAGGATTTACGGATGAGCGAACAGCCACGTCACATAGAATGTTTTGATAACTCAAACTTTCAGGGAACCAATGCCGTTGCTGCCATGAGTGTATTTAAAGATGGCAAACCAAGTAAAAAGATTACCGCCATTTTAATATTAAAACAGTAGAAGGTGTTGATGATTTTGCAAGCATAGAAGAAGTTGTTTACAGACGATATAGCCGCGTGCTCGAAGAGAAACAACCGTTGCCGCAGTTAATAGTTATTGATGGTGGTAAAGGGCAACTGAGCGCTGCATTAAGCAGTTTAGAAAAATTAAACCTGCGCGGAAAAGTGCAGATAATAGGCATAGCCAAAAAGTTAGAAGAACTTTATTTTCCTAGCGATCCTGTGCCACTTTACTTAGACAAGAAAGGCGAGACACTGCGCATCCTACAACAGTTGCGCGATGAGGTGCATCGTTTTGGCATCACACATCACCGCAATAAAAGGAGCAAAGGTGCATTTACCACCCAGCTCGAAAACATTAAGGGAATAGGAGAGAACACCGCCAACGATTTACTCACCTGGTTTAAATCAGTTAAAAGAATTAAAGAAGCCTCGTTAGAGGAATTAGAAGAAGCCGCAGGTAAAACCAAAGCAAAATTGGTTTACGATTACTTTAAATCTGAGGGCAGCGCACAGTAATTGCGCTTGCGCTTTACGAGATAACTCTTTATCGCTTACAGTTATTAACAACTGTTTTTCATTTCGTAAAAACTATTTTTCAGAGGAGAATCAGATATGTATTTAAGGCATTGTCTCATAAAACCCTTGTCTGGCAAGTGTTTGGGTAAATATTATCTATGAAAAATGACAACATTAATTTTAAGAATATTTTCAGAGGAGAAAGCTGTTATTTCTCCTCTGAAAGTGTTGATAAATTCCTCTGAGAGGGAAATGAGGCGGAAATAATTCTTATTTGCTTTGGCAGCACAATAAACAACAAAACAAAATAACAATGGCAACAAAAAGAAAGCTGCTCCAAAAAAAGCAGCGCCTAAAAAGAAAGCTGCTCCAAAAAAGAAAGCCGCTGCTAAACCAAAAGTTAAACGTAAGCCAAATGCTGCTTTCATGAAAGCAATGAACATTGGCGGACCACTTCAAGCTATCGTTGGTGCTAAGCCAATGCCACGCACTGAAGTTGTTAAAAAACTTTGGGAGTACATTAAGAAGAACAAACTTCAGGATCCTAAAGAAAAGCGTAACATCAATGCTGATGACAACTTAAAAGCAGTTTTTGGTGGCAAGAAAACAGTTAGCATGTTTGGAAATGACCAAACTTGTTAGCAAGCACCTTTCTTAATTTCTTTTGAGAAACAACCAACAATGAAAAAACCCGCCATAGTGCGGGTTTTTTATTTTCTATATTTTATCAACCTAATAGGTTAATCGCTCAAAGAATAAACTGCAAATTAGTTTCAATAACTCAACCTATTTACTGCATTTATCACATCCGGCTTTTTCAGGTTTAAGTATAAATTTCTTTATAAGAAAAAGTGCCGCCAAAGCGGTAATACAAAATACTGTTATTTCCTGCCAGTTCATTACTTTGATTTGTGCGAGGCTAAAGTAAAACTCATTTGAATACCTTTGCGCGCTTACCCAGTTTTTTAATCTGTGTCTAAAATTATCTCAATTTTAAATAAGAAATGACATTCAATAAGAGGGATCATTCTCCTGAACTTTTGCTAAGGCTTTATAAAGAAATTTTAAAGCCGCGTATGATAGAAGAAAAAATGCTTGTGCTGTTAAGGCAAGGCAAACTTGCTAAATGGTTTTCGGGAATAGGGCAGGAAGCAATAGCGGTGGGTGTTGGTATGGCAATGCAGCAGGATGAATATATATTGCCGATGCACCGCAACCTGGGAGTGTTTACTACGCGCGGCATTCCGTTAAATCGTTTGTTTTCTCAATGGATGGGCAAGCCCGGTGGATTTACAAAAGGCAGAGATCGCTCTTTCCATTTTGGCACACAGGAGTATAAAATTGTGGGGATGATTTCGCATTTAGGCCCGCAAATGGGAGTGGCTGATGGCATTGCTTTAGGAAATGTTTTAAAGAGTAATAAAAAAGCAGTTGCTGTTTTTAGTGGCGATGGCGGAACATCTGAAGGCGATTTTCATGAGTCGGTAAACGTAGCAGCTGTTTGGGATTTGCCTGTAATTTTTATTGTTGAGAGTAATGGTTATGGCTTATCCACACCCAGTAGCGAGCAGTTCAGGTGTAAAAGTTTTGCCGATAAAGGAATAGGTTATGGCATTGAAGGTATAAGTATTGACGGAAATAATATCCTGGAAGTATATGCAACTATTGATGCCGTTGCAAAATCAATAAGACAAAAACCACGACCTGTATTAATAGAATGCCGTACGTTTCGTATGCGCGGGCACGAAGAGGCTTCTGGAACCAAATACGTGCCGCAGGAATTGTTTGAAGAGTGGGGCAAAAAAGATCCGGTAAAGAACTACGAAGATTTTTTGGTTGCAGAGAAAATACTTTCCGAAGAAACTATCAATAGCATACGAACAGAAATAAAAACAGAAATAGAAAAAAATCTTGAAATAAGTTATGCCGAAAAAGAGCCTGATGTAAACACCTCAGTTGAATTGCAGGATATGTATGCACCTTCAGCGCAAAAGGAAATTAAACCTATAAGCAACCGCACTTCCGAAAAAAGATTTTTAGATGCAATAACCGATGGTATGAAACAAGCCATGCAAATACATCCTAACCTTGTTATTATGGGGCAGGATGTGGCAGAGTATGGGGGAGTGTTTAAGGCCACTGCCGGTTTTGTTGAAGAGTTTGGGAAATCGCGTGTGCGAAACACACCTATTTGCGAGTCAGCAATTGTTGGTGCCGGGCTCGGTCTTTCCATCAATAATCATAAAGCAATTGTTGAAATGCAATTTGCCGATTTTGTTACCTGTGGCTTTAACCAAATTGTAAACAACCTTGCAAAGACCCACTACCGCTGGGGACAAAATGCCGATGTGGTAGTGCGTATGCCTACCGGTGCTGCTGTGGGTGCCGGTCCTTTTCACTCTCAGAGTACAGAAGCATGGTTTTTTCATGTACCTGGTTTGAAAGTTGTTTACCCGGCATTTCCATCTGATGCAAAAGGATTGATTGCTTCTGCTATTGAAGACCCTAATCCTGTAATGTATTTTGAGCACAAAGCGCTTTACCGCAGTATTACAGAGCAAGTGCCCGATGATTATTTTACCACACCTATTGGCAAAGCAAAATTGGTAAAAGAAGGAAATGACGTGAGTATTATTACTTACGGCCTTGGCGTGCATTGGGCATTGGAAGCATTACAGGCAAACCCCGGCATTAGTGCCGATCTGGTTGACCTTCGTACACTTATACCGTTAGATGTTGAAACCGTAATTAACTCGGTAAAGAAAACAGGAAAAGCGATTATACTGCATGAAGACACACTTACAGGTGGAATAGGAGGAGAGATTGCATCATTAATTGCAGAAAAATGTTTTCAGCATTTGGATGCGCCTGTCGTTAGGATAGGAAGTTTAGATACACCGGTGCCAATGAGCAGCCAGTTGGAATGGAATTTTTTACCTAAGGAAAGATTTAACCAGAAGTTAAAGGAGTTGGTGGATTATTGAGGGGTGGTAACTCTTGGTGCTATTTAATTTGTAGTAAGGCTAAAATATTGGTTCACCGGCACAACGATTTTTTCTGACACAGATTTACAGATTTTATAAAGAAATTAAAGCGCTTCGCTTTAAAATTTTCACAAATTTGCTGCTGCAAAGCAGAATTAGTGAAAAGCTACCCTTCAATTATTTTTTAATCTGTAAATCTGTGCCTCAAAAATTACTCTTTTATTTTCACAGATTTTAAAAACAAAATAAAACCCCAGCCGCATGTCAAATTCATTTGGTACGTTGTTTCGCTTTACAACCTTTGGCGAATCTCATGGTAAGGCTATTGGCTGCGTTATAGACGGCTGCCCTCCCGGAATTGTTTTGGATTTAGGATTTATTCAGAAAGAACTGAACAGGCGCAGACCCGGACAATCCTCTATAACAACAGAAAGAAATGAAGCGGATGAGTTTGAAGTTTTATCGGGTTTATTTGAAGGAAAAACTACGGGAGCGCCTCTCACTTTTTTGGTTTACAATAAAGACCAGCGAAGCAGCGATTACGATAAATTAAAAGATGTTTACCGCCCTTCTCATGCCGATTTTACTTACGAGAAAAAATACGGCTTGCGGGATTATCGCGGAAGCGGCAGAGCATCGGCACGCGAAACATTGGCAAGGGTTATAGCTGGCGCTGTTGCTAAGCAAATTCTTAAAAAAGAAGGAATTGGTTTTAATGCCTTTGTAAAACAAGTTGGAAATATCTCTATTCCTGCGGCTGCATACCCTCTTGATTTAAACTTAACTGAACAAAGCATAGTACGCTGCCCGCATAAAGAAACCTCAGATAAAATAGTTGAATTGATAGAAGCGGTAAAAGCTGATGGCGATAGTGTGGGTGGTATTATATCGTGCAGAATACAAAATGTTCCTGTTGGTTTGGGCGAGCCGGTTTACAATAAGCTACATGCAGCTTTGGGTAATGCCATGCTTAGCATTAATGCAGTAAAGGGTTTTGAAATTGGTTCGGGTTTTTGGGGAAGTGCAATGAAAGGCTCTCAGCATAATGATGCGTTAAATATTAAGAACCATAAAATAACACACCTTACCAATAACAGTGGTGGTGTAGAAGGAGGAATTTCTACTGGAGAGGAAATTACTTTTAATGTTGCGTTTAAACCTACCTCTACCATTGCAAAAGAGCAACAAACCATTAACACGCAAAATAAAACGTTCAACTATCTGCCAGCGGCAGGCACGATGCCTGTGTATTGCCACGCGCAGTGCCCATTGTAGAGGCTATGGCTGCCGTTGTTATACTAGATTTTTGGTTGATGAGGTTTGGATATGTGGGTGGGAGTAGGTTAGAGAGAGAGGTTTAAACACTGTTGAAAGATACTGCCGGTGTTTGGTTCATCCTTGTCTCAGAAAACCGCACATTGCCGTTTTTCAGACGAGGGAGTGGGGAGCCACCACGCTCGGAAAGAGTTTGAGCGTTAGCGTCATTTCTAAAGCATTGTGCTTTAAGGTTACGAGCACTTGTGGGCGAAGCCTTGCGCCTACGAATTGCGAGTAGCAACACTATAATTACTTTCCTTTGATATTTAAATTTGTGCAATAGATATTTGTATTTTTTATTATGGCAAAACTTACCCTGCAACACATGCAAAAAATAGCTGCCGAACGTGGCGGGCTTTGTATTAGCAAAGAGTATAAGAGTAACAGTAATTACTTAACATGGCAGTGCAGCAAAGGGCACGTTTGGGAAAATACCTATGCTCAAATTTCGGTAGGTAAATGGTGCGCTCAGTGTAGATTAGATAACAGACTTAAAGTATATGCAGATTATGCTGTAACGCGCGGAGGCAAACTGCTATCAATAAAAACTGCCCCTCGTAACAGATATAAGTGGCAATGCGCGCAGGGGCATGTTTTTATACAGCGTTTCGAAAATTGCGATATAAACTGGTGCACCAAGTGTAACAAACAAAATTCTGATGCAAAGTGGTTTGAAAAGCTGCGAGCCATAGCTGCTAAGAACAATGGTAAGCTAATTTCTAAGACGTATGAGGGTGAGCGTCATCATTATAAATACGAGTGGCAATGCAAAAACGGGCACCGGTTTTTTTGCTTGTGCATAATGCATCAAAAACTGGTATTGCGGGCAGTGCAATAATGATAATTGGCTCGAGAAATTAAATAGCTACGCCAAAAAGCGTGGCGGCAAACTTTTAACAAAAAGTTATTCCACATCAGATTCTCCTTACCAATGGCAGTGTAAAAACGGACATGTATTTGTTGAAAGCTTTCATTACTTTAGAAAAATAGATTGGTGCCTTACCTGCAAAAAAGAACAAAGGAATGAGAAGTATTATAAAAGCCTGCATGAATTTGCCCGCAAGCGCGGAGGCAAATGCCTTTCAAAGGAATACATTACTGACCAAACCAAATACACCTGGCAGTGCAGCAAAGGGCATACATGGAGTCAGGCTTTTAACGATGAAAAAAGAGGAGGGTGGTGCTACAAATGCCGCAGGGAAAAATATGGTATAGCATATTTAAAAAAACTAAACCAATATGCTGCAAAAAGAGGCGGTAAAATTATTACTGCAGTTTACAAAGATGCGCACCAGGCGCTAACATGGCAATGCGCCAGAGGGCATGAATGGAATAGAACCTTTACTGAAGTAAAAAGAGCAGGCTGGTGCCCTAAGTGCATGTTAGAAAAAGAACGCGAAAATTATTTTAACAAGCTATTGTCCATTGCAAAAAAAAGAGGAGGTACGTGCCTTGCTAAAGAATATACTGGAGGCGATGTAAAAATTAAATTTAAATGTGCCGATGATCATATATGGATTACAACACCACGAAAAATTTATGACGGCAACTGGTGTACGCGGTGCTATGATGAGCACCGAAGCACAGGGTTTGATAGAGGCTACTACCACGAACTTATGACAAAGGTAAAGTATGGTTTTATAAAAGAGCAGAAGGAGAAAAAAATACTTGCTGATAGAAAAGGCACCATAGAACTAATGCAGGTGCTGTCGCAAGCGCGCAAAGGCAAGTGCCTTTCGGGAGTGTATAAAGGCAGCACGGGTAAGTTAACCTGGCAGTGCTGTAAAAAGCACGAGTGGGTAAACTCACCTACAGAAATACTTGCAGGGTTTTGGTGCGGCAAGTGCGGATTAAAAGAAAAGCTTAAGCGGAGAAAGAAAAATGCTATTCGCAAAAACAGCATGAAAGTAAAAGTGTAAAGAGTTGCAAGTGCGTATTGCCACGCGCAGTGCCCATTGTAGAGGCTATGGCTGCCGTTGTTATACTGGATTTTTGGTTGATGAGGTTTGGTAACGCAACAAGCCCAATTAAAATTTCACAATTCTACTCTCTCCTCATGGCTGTAAATATTAAACCGCTCATGTTTTAAAAACCCGACAAGTGTAACATTAAATTCTTTTGCAAGCTCCACTGCAAGGCTGGATGGAGCGCCTATAGCTACTACTAAATTTATACCCGCCATAACAGACTTTTGAATTAACTCAAAGGAAGCTCTGCCACTCAGTAATAAGATATTTTCAGTTAACGGAATTTTATTTTCCATTAACATGCTGCCAATTAATTTGTCTAGTGCATTGTGCCTGCCTACATCCTCCCTTAAAGCAATTAAATCTCCGTGCAGGTTAAAAAGTGCCGAGCCATGTATTCCGCCCGTTTGCAAAAAAGCGCTTTGCGCATTGTTTAATTTTTCAGGCAAGGAGTACAATACATCTGCACTAACTTTTAGTAAAGTGTTTGTTTTAGTTTTTTCTTTGATTGTTTTTATTGCCTCAATTGATTCTTTTCCGCATACTCCGCAACTGGAGGTGGTATAAAATGCCTGTTTAGTTTTTCTAACGGAACATCAAAGCCATCCATCATTTCAATGGTAATGCTGTTTTGTAGTGCGCCTGACTTTACATTTTTTACCGGTGGCTTTGTTTTATAATTCCTTCGGTAAATAAAAAGCCAATGGCAAGCTCGGTATCATTACCGGGTGTGCGCATGGTAACTGAAATATTTTTTGTGTGCTGTTTTCCGTTTTGCGAATAAGACAATTTAATTTCAAGCGGTTCCTCCACAGCAATTAAATCTTCAAAAGTTTTGCGCCTTGGTTGCTGTACTTTAAAACTGGGGTCTTTAATACCGATTGACTCATAAGGTGGGTTTAAAATTTAAACAGGCTATTAATTGTTTGCAAGGTCGGTAAACGTATTTAAAAAACAAAGCTCACCAATTGCGGTGAGCTTTAACCCTACAAAGTATAAAAATTAATTTAATAAGAATTTCTTGTGCATCCAGTTTTCGCCTTGTCTTATTTGCAATAAATAAGTTCCCTTTGATTTGCCTGTTATATCAAATTCATTGTGATAATGCCCTGTAAAATTTTCAGCTACATCACTAAATACCTGCCTGCCTGCAAAGTCAACAACCTTAACTGTAACAGGTTCTGTAGAAGTTAAATCAAAACTTAACTTGTATTGCCCTTTGCCCGGGTTCGGACTCAATTCAAAGTTCTGTGGATTTAGCTCGTATGATGTGTTGCCTTTACTATTTTCTTTGTTCTTGCTCTTGTCATTTTCTTCTTTTTTTTCTCTAGGAGCATTTTCTTTTTCTACCTCTTTCTTTTTCGATTCACTTTTTGCATCTTTCTCAATGATGATAACCTTTGATGTGCGTTTCTGTTTTTTATCCTTCAACTGTTCGTCATCCTCATTGTTGTAGTCAAATGAAAAATTAAATGACTTGATATTATCTGACAGTTGTTCCATTTCTTCTTTTAATTTTTCGCAGTCAGGCATACTAAAAGAGTAAAACATACTGTCTTTATCGCCATTAAATTTTTTAATTACTATGTCCATATCATCATCACCGTTAATGTTTACATCAAACTTCATTTCGCTCAGTTCTTTCATAGATTCTTTCAACTCTTCGTTCAATTTATCCATTTCCAGTTTAAGTTCGGCTTTATCCTTGTTACTGAAAATTCTAATCCTCACATCTTTTTCTTTTAATGATTCAGGTTTGGATGGAGGAGCAGGTGGCAGCGGTGCAGTTGGTGGGGAAGGAGGTGCAGGTGGAGCTTTTGGCATTGGCGGCTCATCATAATTATTATCGCGCATCCATTGCTTAAAGGCAGCCTCATCAGTAAATGCGGTATCTACGTTTACCTGCCTGTCATCATCATTAATCTGTATTTTAATTCTGATTTTTTCATCATCATTGCTTTGTGCTAATGATGTGCCTGCAAGCAGCAAAATGGATGCTGCTGATAAAAGTGTTTGTTTGAATGTGTACATGGCTTAGCTTGTTTATTGATTATGCCTGCAAACGTATATCCATAATCAGGTGTTAGCGGTTATTACTTTGTTAAAGATGATTAAGGATTTGTTAAAGATGCTGTTTGTAATCTTTATCAAAATTTGTTTAAACCTATTTTTTTTTAACACAGATTTACAGATTAATTAAAATCGATTGGTTGATTTTCACTGATACTGCTTCGCAGCAAACAATCTCTTGAAATCATATAGCAAAGCGCTTTAATTGCCTTCTAAAATCTGCAAATCTGTGTTAAAAAAATTAATAAAACTTCTTCCAACATATTTAATCCCGCATTGGTGTAAACAATTTCTCAAGGTTTTCCAGCCAAATGAGTTTATTGACTTAAAAAATAAATACTATTGAAAAAAATAAATGTATGAAATCAGGAATCAGACGATTTGAAAATATGCACATTGCCTTGTGGTTAATTAAGGATACAAGTTGGGTACTTCTTTACAAACCGCTTGGTATGATAATGATTTTACCAACGTTATCGTTAGCCTTTTATATAACCTGGCGTATGCGAAAAATGCGTGATGAGCTTTTGCATAACCTGGCAGTTTGCTGCTGGATTACCGCAAACTCTGTTTGGATGACAGGCGAGTTTTATACAGAGGATGCATGGCGAAATTACGCTGCCGTGTTTTTTATTTTAGGGTTAGTCATTATAGCCTGGTACTACGGAGGTAAATTTTTGTTAGGAAAAAAAGATGAGTTTGTAGAAGAGTAAAAGGTGGTGTTGTAACTAACCTCCGGCCTTTTTTGCCTTATAACCTGCTGTTGTTAAAAGCGCTAAAATTTTATCGCGATGGTCGCCTTGTATAAGTATTTCACCATCCTTTGCCGAGCCGCCAACACCACATTTTTGCTTTAATGTTTTTGCAAGGGTTTCCAAATCATTTTCTTTTCCAACAAAACCTGTAATAAGTGTTACAGCCTTACCGGCTCTTTGCTTTTTATCAAGCTGAATTCGCAAGTCTTGCTGCGCAGGAGGAAGAGTAGTTTCTATTGGTTTAATACCATCAGCAAACTTAAAACTTGCATTGGTGCTATATACAATACCTGATTTGTTATTCTTGTTTGACATACATTCTACTCTGGTTTCAAATCAAATTTAAGCGTTATCTCAGCCAACAAAAAGTTAATTTGCTTCTTGTAATAGTATGTTTATTTCTGCAATAAGTTTTTGTACATCCTGCGGATTGGTTCCGTCATAATAACCCCTTATTCTTTTTTTCTTATCCACTAATGCAAAATTTTGGGTGTGAACAAAGTCTTCGTCATCACCATTTCCTTCCGATGCATCAACCAAATAGGATTTACGGGCTAAGTCATAAATCTGTTTTTTATCGCCCGTTAAAAAAATCCAATTGTTGGTGGTAACTCCATGTTTACTTGCATACTCTTTTAGTACTTCTGCTGTATCGTTAGCCGGATTTACAGTGTATGATACAAAAGCAATTTGGTTGTTATCCTTAAATTTTTCATAAACACTTTGCATATTGGTGCTCATTTTAGGGCAAATACTTTTGCAAGTGGTAAAAGAAATCAGCAACATAAATTTTACCATCAAGCATCTCGCTGGTAAAAACCATGTTATTTTGATCGGTTAAGCTGAAGGGAGCAATTGTGTGATTAGCTTTTGTTTGTTCATCAACAGGACCGTAAACAGGCAGCACGCGCAAAGGCTTTTCGTCTTTACATCCGCTTATTAAAAACATAAATACGGCAAATACAATCAGCCAGAAAACACTTAACTCAAAAACTGAGAAAAGTAATATGTTTTTAAGGAGCGATTGTTTGTTGGTCATATTTACAACTTAATGTACTTGGCCGGGTTTGTGTTAAATTCCACTTTACAATCGGGGCTGCAGAAACCATAAATTTTACCATCATACATTGTTGTGTCACACTCACCAGCAACAACCGTCATTCCACAAATAAAATCTTTATCGGACGCTAAAGCGTACTGAACCTGATTGCCAGCATCTTTTTTTGCTGCTGCCTCTTCAAGTGCCGGTGCTGTTTTTACTTCCGGTTGTTGTTGTTTATTCTGGCAGGCAGTAAAAGTCACTACCAAAGCAATTAAAATTAATTTCTGCATCTTTTGTAAATTATATTAAGGAGCAAAATTAGTTAATATGTACTTAACTGTGCAATTTAAATGCAATTAGTATGCAGGCTGTGATCAAAACCTTTTAATTCTTTTTAACTACTTTGTAGTCTTCAATACCTACAATGGAAATAAACCTGTTTTCAAAGCCTGAAGCAGGAAAAGTCTGCTCAAAATTATAGTTCAATACAGATTTAATTCCTGCATCACTTTTAAACTGAAGATTTGAAAGAAATAGCGCCATATCAAAGCCAAGGTATGCGTTAAAAACAGGTAATGTATGGTAGTTTTTGTAAAAACACTTTTGAAAATTTTTTACCGAAAAATTATTTTCGTCAATAAAAGTAGAAGTAAAGTAAAGAGTCTTTAAATTTTTATACGAACTGAAATCAACAGATTCAAAAGTTTCCCAAGTAGGTAAACCTGCGGCAATAGTATTAGGAGCGCCAGCATCATTTAATTTGGTAAGCAATGGCGAAACAAATGCCTCATCTGATGACGGAATAAGAAAAACATTTGGTTTTGACTTATTGATAGTTAGCGGAAGAGAATCAACAAATGCTTTAGAGTAAAGTTTAGTTTGCACATCAGTTGCTCCGGCTTTTTTTAATTCGTCATTAAAGAAACCTGCCCATGTTTTTTCTCTTCCCGTATCGCGGAATATAATGCTGAATTTTGCAGTTGGGTATGAAGTTGCAAGGTGAGATGCCATGAGTGAACTTTGAGTATAATTAGCCGGTAATGCAAGCCAGGCATCTTTATTTTCTTTAACCACATTGTTTTGCATAACCGGCTGTACAAACAAAATTTTGTTGTTGTGTTTTTGTGCAACCATTGAAGCAGCAGGCACATAATTAGAATTGGCAGCGCAAACGATATAATCACTAGCCATTACATCTCTTTTGTATAAAAGATTTATAAATGACATTGAATCAATATCAGAATCATAAGTAGCCACATTAACCTGTTTACCCGTTTTCCTAATGGAATCAACAGCAAGTATAAATCCCTCATAAAACTGAAGATTGTTTAAGGTGCTGCTCTTAATTTCAGCATCGGTTGTGTCTAGTGCAAGTGTGCTCTTTAATTCAAGCGGCAACAACAGTGCAATATTTATTTTAGATGGTATAACAACAGTCTTGGTGGGTTGTTCAACCGGTTTTTCCTGTGGCTTAACAGTTACCGGAGGTGATGGAGCTGTAGTTTTTTTTGTTGACTTACATGCAGCAAAAAAAATTATTGAACCAATCAGCAAGCAATATTTAAAATTAGTCATGGCAATAATTTTTGTAAGTAAATGCTACTGTTGCTTCTTCCCGAATACGGAAAAATGTATGTAACGCTTAGGGTTTGCCTTTAAGTCAATGAGTAATTTATCAAGATCGGCCGCAGAATTATTTAAATTGTAATAAAGACTATCGTTGTTGAGCAGTAATCCTAAAGAACCTTGCCCATTGTTTATCTTAGTCATAATCTGATTAGTTTGTGCCAGAGCTTTGTTCGCGTTTTCTAAAGTTGATGCAAGATTGGCTTTTGCAAGCGTATCACTCATTGTTGCAAAGTTTTTCATAATGCGGTCAAACTCATCCATGTTATTTTTAATGGAGTTGCTAATATGTTCAACATTTGCCAGCATTAATTTTAACTTACTGTTGGGTCCGTTTATCAACTCATTCAAACCATCCGTAGCTTTTTCAAAATTGGCAATGGAGCGCTGCAAACTTGTGCGCGAGCCTTCGTTTAATGTAGTACTCAAAGAGTTGCTTAATGAATCCAGAGACACAACCAAACTTTCGGCCTTGTCTTTAAAGGGCTTTATCTGGTCTGTTAATGTGCCATCAACACTGCTTTTTAAAGTGTCATTATTTGGAGCAGGAGTTTTATCATCACCGTAAATAATTTCTATGGTTTTGCCTCCAAGTAAATCACTTGAAGTTATATTGGCTGTTGCTGATTTTGGAATAAACACATCATCATTAATAAGCATTTTAACCACCATGCGGCCGCTTTTATCTTCTAAAAATTCAATCTTTTCTACCTGTCCAATTTTAAAGCCATTTAAAATAACAGGATTGCTTTTTACCAAGCCACCCACATTGTTATAAACTGCGTAGTAATTATTTGTTGATGTAAAAAGATCGGTTCCCTTTAAATAGTTAAGCCCCCAAATTAGTGCAACCAATGCAAGCGTTATGGTTAAGCCTACTTTAACTTCTTTACTCACGTGCTGTTTTAATTTTATTTTGTTTCTGCAAAGTAAGCAGAAAAGTGTTTGCTGTTATTTCTTTAGTAAGTCCTGCGCTTCTTTGGTGGTAATTTTTTTATCGTTTTGGTATGCAGTAACAAAAGCATCTTTAAAACCTTTGCTTCTTACAATCTGCAATTTTTGTGATGCCTCATTTAACGTTTTATAAACCCCGTAGTTAATGCGCGTTAAACCATCTGCAAGTTTTATTTTATTGAAAGTACCCAGCGATTTAAATTTTTCCATTTCTGCATCACCGGTTTCGGGCAAAGCTCCCACCTGTATGGTATAATAAACAGCGGGTAAAGAAGCATTGTTTTCATTTTTAATTTCCACAACAGGTTTAACATCCGGTGTTGTATCTTTCTTTGTTTCAGTTGCAACAGGCTTACTTTCAGGCTTAGTATTGGTTTTTGGAGTATTGGGCTTATCTGGGTTATGATCTTTTTCAACTTCAATTTTTACTTCAGCGGTTTTAATTGCCTCGTTTTGCTTTGTTTCTGGTTTTGTATTAACAGGCACTTGCTTTGGCACATCGGGAGTATTATTCTCTTTTACATTTGTTGATTGCGCCTCTGGTGCCACTGTTTCAATATCTAATTTATACTCAACAAACGCGCGATAAATGGATGTAGCAATGGTTTGTTGCCCTTTTTCGGAATGGAGATATTTTTCTTCGGTAGAGTTTGTTAAAAAACCTGTTTCAATCAAAAGGCTTGGCATTGCAGTGCGATACAAAACCAAAAAGCCTGCCTGTTTTACCCCGCGGTTATAACGCCCCCCATATTCTTCAAACTGTTGTTGAATAAGCGCTGCTAGTTTCAGGCTTTGCGTTAAGAAAGAATTCTGATACAACGAAAAAATAATATTTGCTTCCGGTGAGTTAGGATCAAAGCCATCATAGTTGGCTTTATAATCTTTTTCTAAAAGTATAGAAGAGTTCTCACGCTTGGCAACCGACAAATTATCTTCGGTTTTGTGCAAACCCATTACAAAAGTTTCTGTGCCAAATGCAGAAGGTGGTCCACTATTGCAATGAACGCAAATAAATAAATCGGCATGGTTGCGGTTGGCAATGTTGGCACGCTCATGTAACTCTACAAATACATCGGTGGTTCGTGTATAAATTACTTTTACATCGGGATATTTTTCTTCTATCAGTTTGCCCAATTTAAGTGAAACTGCCAGGGCAACATGTTTTTCTTTGGCCGAAGAGCCTAAGCAGCCGGAATCGTGCCCGCCATGGCCTGGGTCTATTACCACAGTTTTAATTTTATAACTGTGCTTTGGCGCTTTGGCGGTAAAAGCTGAAAAAAGAAAAATACTTAGAATACTAAATAAGACGTAAAGTCGTTTAGCGAATTTTAATCTCAAGCCCAATATCATTTTAGTTAAACAATTAGCTTCTTAAATTTGCGCAAATATTTTTTTTCAAAAATAATTGAACGGCATTAATCTCTTTACATTGCACAGAGTAAATAGCAAAAACTTTTCAACGATATTATTTTCGTTTTTGTTGATGTTGTTTTCATTATTGACTCATTTTTCTTTTGCGCAAACTTCGCCAGATACTTTAATGAAAACTGTAGTTCCTGATAGCTTAAGGACTGCCACCGACACGCTTGGTACTGATACCTTAAACGTTAAACTGAGTGATGACCTGAAATCAAAAGTACATTACCTGGCTGATGACAGTATTATTTTGATGTGGCTGAAGAAAAGGTATATTTATTTGGTAATGCGAAAGTTGAATATGAAGATCTAGTGTTGGAAGCCGATTATATAGAGGTTAATTGGGAAACAAAAATTGTTTACGCCAGCGGCATGCCTGATAGTACGGGAGTAATTGCCGGTAAGCCAGTATTTAAGCAAGGCACTGATGAGTTTAGGGCTGAGAGCATGAAATATAACATGGACACAAAGAAGGGTATTGTATCAAATATTAAAACGCAGCAAGGCGATGGTTATATACATGGCGAAGTGGTAAAGAAATATGAAGAAAGCAGCTACATTAAACATGGGCTTTACACCACCTGCGATTTGGATACTCCGCATTATTGTATTGCGTCAAATAAACTAAAGGTAATACCTGACAACAAAATAATAACCGGACCGGCATACTTAGTTATTGAGGAAGTGCCCACACCACTTGCCATTCCGTTTGGGTTATTCCCAAATAAAAAGGGCAGAAGTTCAGGTATTGTTTTTCCGGCTTATGGCGAATCAGCAAACCTGGTTTCTTTTTAAAAAACGGGGATATTATTTTGGTATTAAAAATAAGTTTGACACAGAGTTAACAGGCGATATTTATTCGCTCGGAAGCTGGGCTGCCCACCTTACTTCGCGTTATGCAAACAGGTATCGTTTTTCCGGTGCTTTTCAGGTAAATTATTCTATCATAAAACAGAGTGAAAAAGAATTGCCCGATTACTCACGATCGCGCGATTTATTTATAAGGTGGAATCACTCACAAGATGCCAAAGCAAGACCCAACAGTATATTCAGTGCAAATGTTAATGCCGGGTCAAGCAGTTACTATCGTAATAATTTGTCATCGGCCAATAACTATCTCAACAGTAATTTTAACTCATCCGTATCTTATTCAAAAACTTTTCCGGGCAAGCCATATAATCTGGCTGCAAGTATTACGCACAGTCAAAACGTTAGCACACGTGTGGTTGATGTTACTGCACCTTCACTTACCTTTGGTGTAAGCACCATACGCCCTTTTGCAAAAAAAAATGGAGGGTACCCCCAAATGGTACGAGAAGGTTGGCTTTAGTGTAAGCTCACAGTTTCAAAATTCTGTTTCTGCCATTGACACAGTTTTTTTTAAAAGACAAACTTTAGAGCGTATGCGTAATGGAGCCATTCACAGCATTCCGCTTTCAACTTCATTAACTGTGGCCAAATTTTTTACTGTGGCGCCATCCATCAACTACACGCAGCGCTGGTATTTGCAAACAGTAAATAAAACACTAAACCCCGAAACCAACTTTATTGAAACCGATACTGTGCAGGGTTTTAAAACATCACATGATTTTGGCGCTTCGGTGGGTGTAAGCACCAGGTTATACGGTATGGCGCAATTTCAAAAAGGAAAAATTGAAGCATTCAGGCATGTGATTACTCCAAACGTATCATACAACTGGCGCCCCGATTTTGGTGAAGATGCTTTTGGGTATTATAAATCTGTTTTTGACTCAAATAATACAGAGCAGCGCTATTCTATTTTTGAACAAGGAATATTTGGTGGTCCATCACAAGGCAAATACAGTTTTATTTCTATGGGGTTGGATAACAACTTTGAAATGAAAGTGCGACAAAGCACTGATACTGCTGTGGTTTCAAAAAAAATAAAGCTACTTGAGAGTTTGTCTTTTAACACAGGTTACAACCTTGCTGCCGATTCACTCAACTGGAGTGCTATAAGCGTAAATGCGCGCACCATTCTTTTCGATAAAATAAACTTACAGGGTAATGCCACTTTTGATCCATACATTGTAACTGAAAATAATATAAGAGTAAACACTACAGAGCTAAGTGCAAATAAAAGGCTTGCGCGTTTTACAGGAACCAATCTGGGCATTTCTTTTAACCTTAACAAAGCAGCAAAAAAGAAGGAATCTAAAAAAGGAACAGAGGATGAGTTGAAGGAAATAAATAAAAACGCTGATGATTATGTTGACTTTAATATTCCATTTAATCTATCGGTTACTTACAACTTTGGTTACACAAAGCCAACCAACTTAGAGGCTTCTGTAAATCAAATTGCCGGTTTTTATGGCGATATAAGTTTAACCGAAAAATGGAAGGTTACATTTAACAGTGGTTACGATTTTAAGCAGAAAGATTTCAGTTATACATCGCTTGGTTTTTACCGCGATTTGCATTGCTGGGAAATGCGCCTCAACTGGGTTCCGTTTGGCGGGCAGGCTAATTATTTTTTCAAATCAATGTAAAATCATCAGTGCTTCAAGATTTAAAAATGATTAAAAAGAACGACCAGTTTGACAGGTAATTTTAAAGGATTAATGGTTAATGATGAATTGTAATTATCAAATTTTAAAATCGTTTATTTACGGACGTTTATTTTTATGAAGAACCTGCTCAACTTTTTACGATCAAAATATTTTGTTATCAACCTTATATCTGCAATTGTTGTAGTTGCAATGATATTAGGGCTTACTTATAAGTGGCTTGATAGCTATACTGACCATGGCAACTCTGTTGCAGTGCCTGATATACGCGGAATGAGTGTGGGCGCAGCAAGCAAGTTTTACAAGGAAAATATCTGGTAGTGCAAATTGCGGACTCATCTGTTTATGATTTAAAGAAAAAACCCGGTACCATTATAGAGCAAGATCCTGCTGCTAACGATAAAGTTAAAAAAGGCCGAACTATTTATATTAGCGTTACCCGTTCCAGCGCACCTATTATAAAAATGCCCGACTTACAAGATGTTTCGCTCCGTCAGGCAGAGGCTATTTTAAGTTCTTACGGGCTTACACTGGGGCAACAAATTTACAGACCTGATTTGGCAAAAAACGCAGTGTTATCTTACAGCAATAATGGTGATGAATTACATGCAGGTGATGAGATTGCAAAGGGCAGTGTTATTGATTTGGTAATTGGAGATGGCATTGGAAATACAACTATTAAAATACCCATGCTGGTTGACTTACCGCTTGAGGAAGCCCTTTTCGTTTTAAAAGCATCTTCCTTAAATGTAGGGTCAATTGTGTATGATGGTGATATTAAAGACAGTTTAAGTGCGCGTGTGTTCAGGCAGGTGCCCGAACCATCAGACAGTGCCACCATTAACCAGGGCGAAGCAATTGATTTGTATGTGAGAGATTGATGCGGACTGTGTTTAGGGTTTCGTGTTTTGTGATTAGGGTTTTTCGTATGGTTAGCGGTTTAAAACACAACACACGAAACTCTTAACACGAAACCCGAAACTCTCAACTCTGATCAAAACCAAGATTTTTTTCTTGAGGAGGTGCGCCTTGTGGTACCAACACCAAGTACGCCAAGTAGGCCACGAGTAAGTTCTCGCGCAACAGTGCGCATTACTTGTTTGCCAACGCTGCTGCCGGCAACCTGCTCGAGCATACCGGGCTCTTCTTCAGCCTCTGTTTTTTTGTTGAATTTGTTTCTGTTTTTTGTTCTTCGGCTTTTGCATTTATTTTTTGCTGCAACATTTCAAAAGCACTCGCTTCATCAATATCCTCATTATATTTTTTAATAAGCGAAGATTTATTGCACACCTCGTCTATTTCTGTTTGTGTTAAAATATCCATACGGGAAGCGGGAGCGCAAAGCATGGTATGAGCGAGTGGAGTAGGAGTTCCTTTTTCGCTTAATACAGTAACCAATGCCTCGCCAATGCCAAGCTGTGTGAGCAAATCTTCTGTTTTGTAATGCTCACTCAATGGATAATTTTCTGCAATCATCTTTAGCGCTTTACGATCATTGGCGGTAAATGCCCTGAATGCATGTTGCACCTTCATTCCCAATTGTGCGAGCACACTTGCCGGAATATCTTCTGGTGATTGTGTAACAAAAAATACGCCCACTCCCTTAGAGCGAATTAACTTTATAATGGTTTCAATCTGCTCAAGCAAAACCTTTGAAGCGTTATTGAAAATGAGATGCGCCTCGTCAATAAAAATTACAAGTTTAGGAGCATCCGGGTCGCCCACTTCGGGGAATGTGGAGTAAACTTCGGCAAGTAAACTCAACATAAAAGTTGAAAATAATTTTGGTTTATCCTGTAAATCGGTCAATCGAATTATGTTTAAATAACCAAGCCCGTTGTCATCAATTCTCAGTAAATCTTCAACTTCAAAACTTTTTTCTCCAAAAAATTTTTCTGCTCCTTGTTGTTCTATTTCAATTATTTTACGAATGATGGTGCTTGTGGTAGCAGTACTAATTGCGCCATACTCCTGTTTTATTTCTTCCTTTCCTTCATTGGTTAGAAACTGCAATACCTTTTTAAAGTCTTTTAAATCGAGTAACGGAAGTTTTTTATCATCGCTGTATTTAAATACCAATGCAACAACACCTGCCTGCGTATCATTTAGTTCTAAAATTTTGGAAAACAAAACGAATTAAATTCAGAAACTGTTGCGCGTAACCTAATGCCACCTTTAGTGCTCAAGGTCATTAACTCAACCGGAAACTGAACCGGCTGCCATGGTGTACCAATTTTAGTTTGGCGCTCTTCAATTTTAGGGTTGCTAACTGCGGGTTTTGCCAAACCGCTTAAATCTCCTTTTATATCCATGAGTAAACTGGGAACACCCTTTTGCGATAACGCCTCGGCAATGCCCTGCATGGTTTTGGTTTTGCCGCTGCCGGTTGCGCCTGCAATTAATCCATGCCTGTTAAATGTTTTAAGCGGAGCTTTTATAAGTGTATTGTTTAATGTTTCTCCATCAAGCATGGCACCACCAATAACAATAGCATCGCCTTTAAATGTATAACCGTTATTTATTTCAGAAATAAATTTTTCTTTGTTTGCCATGGTAATTATTCAAAATATTTGGTGCTAAAGTATAAACCGCTTACTTACAATTACTAATAGGCTGCTTAAATTTCAAACAGCTGTTCAATATTTAAATTGGTTAATATGACACAACAACTGCTTCAAAATTTAAATTTGCAATGTTTTTTGAAGTGGCTGTAAATCATTTAACATGCAATATTTGTGATTAAGAAAATTTTTGTTGCGCTTGTTCTTTTTTTTTCTGCTAGCAGTATTGGGCTTGTTTATGTTTAAGGATGCTTTGTTAAAGAGTAAGGTTGACGGGTTTTCTCAGAATTTCCATGAGCGTACGGGCGGTTATCTTGCAATTGAAAAGTTTCTTTTTCTTCTTTTCCGGAATTTACAATGCAAGGAATTGTAGTGCAGGATAGTGCCAAAAAACCTGTAATAGAAATTAAAAAAGTATCGGCCCGTATTGCATTGCGAAAGTTATTGCAACTTAAAGCCGGACTTGCTGCCATTACTATTGATACATTAAACGCAACATTTGTTAAAGACAGTACGGGCAGTAATTATTCTTTTATTAATAGAAACAAGTTGAGCAAGGTTGATAATGAAGTGAAACAGCCTGAAAAAAATTATTGCATTTGGTTAACAGCGTATTTGAACATTTGGCAGATGTTGCAAGATTTAAAGGAGAGCTGTATGAGTTTAGATTTAAGTTTATTTTAAACGGAACTCCAACACACATACACATACCGTATGGAATATTAAACAAGGGAGTGTTTAACATGACGCTGTATGATGAATCGTTTGCAAGTGTTTTAGGCTGGAGTTTAAAAGGCGAAATAGCTGATGACAATAAGAGAATTGACTTTGAATTAGAGAAAACGGGTAGCGCCAGAAATGATTATTTCCCGTTTTTTAATGTAAGTGGAAAGCCAAATGTGGGCTGCAACAAATTGTATGCTTCTGTTCAAAATATTGAGTCGAGTGATGTGGCAACATCGTTTACTTACAGTGCTGCTATAGACAGTTTTAAAATTAACCACTGGCGCATTGCAGATAATGTGGTTGTGTTTGATAGTTTAAGGTGTAATTTAAAATGCAGGGTTACAGGAAACAATTTTTATGTTGACAGCACATCTACCATTGAGCTTAACAAAATTAAATCGGTCTTTGCTTTTAACATTGATAAAGAAAAATCTTTGAAGAGCAGTTTGCAGATGGTATTTAATACATCAGCCAATGATTTTTTTGGATCGCTTCCACCGGCTTTGTTTTTTGCCTTTGAAGGAATGAAATTTAAAGGCTCGGTTAATTATAACTTAAAGTTTAGTATTTATACTGCGCAATTAAATAACCTTGAGTTTAGTTCAGCGCTGACAGGTAAAAATTTTGGTGTAGAAAAATACGGCCCTATGTATTTTCCTAAAATTAACCAGAGTTTTTGTACGATGCTTATGATGGCGAACGGTTTGTAAAAAGTTTTGGATTGGCGCAGAGAACCCTGATTTTGTTCAGTTGCAAAACATATCAAGTTATTTGCAGTATGCCGTGTTGACATCTGAAGACCCGTCTTTTTTCTATCACCGGGGCTTTGTAGAAGAATCGTTTAGAGAATCGATAATTGAGAACATAAAGGAGCGGAGATTTGTGCGAGGCGGAAGCACGATAAGTATGCAGTTGGTTAAAAATGTTTTTTTAAGCCGCCAAAAAAATATTTCGCGCAAGTTGCAGGAGGCGCTTATAGTTTGGCTGATAGAGAATAATAACATTTGCAGTAAGGAGCGCATGTTTGAAATTTATTTAAATGCTATTGAGTGGGGGCCCGGCATTTACGGAATAAAACAAGCTGCCGAATTTTATTTTGCGAAACATCCTTCGGAACTTTCGCTGGCTGAAAGTATTTACCTGTCGAGCATAATTCCGCGACCTAAGTATTTTAAATATAATTTTGATAAGGAAGGAAAGCTAAAGCCTTACCTTGGCTCTTACTATAAACTGATAACAAACCGCATGTTATCTAAAACATGGATTACTTCTTTTGATACTTTAAACCTGCAACCGCAGGTTATTTTAAAGGGCGAAGCGCTTAAGCTGATTTTGCCAAATGAGCCATTGCCGCCAGATAGTGTAACAAACAGTAACGGTATTTTTTAAATATACAGCAATATATTTGGGTATGAATTTAAAAGAGAAACTCCGCAATCCATATATCATTACCAGCCAGCTATTATTTGTTTTATCGTTAACTCAAAAATGTTATTGCACCACATCTACCTGTGCCGATTCTATAATGGTATTGCTATTGGGATGGTTTGCGGTTTTGTCGGGTGGTGCAGGGTTAGTGTGGCTTGCTAATCCTTTATTGATTGCATCGTGGCTAACTTTTAAAACCAAGTTAAAATGGTCAATGTGGTTTAGTGTAGGGGCAACGCTTATTTCTTTATGGTTTTTGCTTTTTGATTCTATACATGCCAGCGAAACAGGGCAGCATCAGCAAATAGTTTCTTATAAGGCGGGTTACTGGCTGTGGGTTTTAAGTAATGTTACTATGCTGGTGGGTACGTTTGCCGGTATGTTGAAGGAGAATAATAAAAACAGTGGGTTGAGGTAACTTGCCGGGTGTAGGAGATGTTTTTTTGGGGGGGGGTGGGTGTCACGCAGAGGCGCGGGGTTTTACCCCTGACCCCTAAAGGGGAACGCTTTGTTTTAACGGGGTGGGTAGGCGTAGCGGGATGGGTGGAATGGAGGGGGGGGAGGAGAGCGCAAGGGGGTGGTGGCTAAAAGCAAAAAATAATAAAGAGGCAACGAGGCAGAGCCCCGCTCCTACGGGAATAATAAAAACAGTGGGTTGAGGTAACTTGCCGGGTGTAGGAGATGCTTTTTAACAACGGCTCGTATGCACAGCCTCTGCTTACGAGCCGTTGTTAAAAAGAGAAACCGTAAAATTTTATCGTCTTTAAATATATGGGGTGAGGGAATTCTTGTTTTTTTTTCGATAAATTTGACCCTTTAGATTTGTGAAAACAAAGTTCATTTATTGCATCAATTTATAACTTTAATAAACAAAGAAAACTAACATGGTAAAATTCTTAATTGAATATTTCCTAATCATTTTTATTGGTATAGGAATTATCTGGAAAGTAATACTGCCTGCTTTCGGAATTGGTACATATCTCTGGGGCAAGGGCAAGACTAAGGAGCGTAAAGTAACCTCAAACAATCAAACAAAAACTACAAATGAATCCAATTAACTTGCAAGCTGGACCAATCAGGAAGTATGTTTTAGGAGCATTGGCAGTGGCTGCCTTTCTCTTTTTCCTATTCGGTGTAAAACAAATAGTTGAAGATGTAGATGCCAAGGAAATAGTGGTGATACAGGCTCCGTTTACAGGAACGTTAAATGTGTACACCACACCTGGAACTAAAATGCAGATGTTTGGTACTGTAACAAGGTATAAGAAATCATTTCAATACTGGTTTGACGGCAAGGAAAATCACGGAGCCCAAATTCCAATAAAGTTTTATGATGGAGGACATGCAAACATACCTGGAAGTATTCGTGTGGACATGCCGCTGGATGAACCAACCATTATCAAGAATCATGTTAAGTATGGTAGTCAGGATGCAATAGAGAGCCAACTGGTAGCACCTGTTCTTACCAAAGCGGTATATTTTGCTGGGCCTACAATGACCTCGAAGGAGAGTTATGCTGAGAAGAAAAATGACTTGTTGTATTATGTAGAAGATCAGGCTACACATGGTGTTTACAAAACGAGGCAGAAAGAAGTAAGGGCTACTGACCCTCTTACAGGGCAGGAAAGAACTATGACAGCGGTTGAGATTGTGTTGGGCGCTAATGGTAAGCCATTGCGCCAGGAAGAATCGGCAGTAATAGAAGCTAAAATCAGACTTTCTAACTTGTCCTTTGGTGATTTTGTGTATGATGATGTGGTTAAGCAGCAGATTGCAGTTCAGCAGCAGGCAATCATGCAGGTTCAAACAGCTATAGCAAATGCCAAGAGAGCAGAACAGGATGCTATAACTGTAGAGCAGCAGGGTAAAGCAGATGCTGCTAAAGCCAAGTGGGATAAGGAGGTAATTAAAGCGCAAGCGGTTACCGAAGCTGAACAGAAAAGAGATGTAGCCAAGCTAAACGCAGAGGCTGAAGAACAGAATAAACGTGCAAATATTTTAAAAGGAGAAGGAGAAGCTGCATATAAACGTCTTGTAACGCAGGCTAACAACAATTTGGAACTAAAGCTTGAGGCTTATAAGGAAGTGCAGAAAAACTGGGCTGAGGCATTCTCAAAATTTCAGGGTAACCTGGTACCTTCATACGTATCAGGCAATTCGGGGAATAACAGTAATGCTATTAACTGGATGGAGATAATGGGAATGAAGGCTGCCAAAGATTTAAATCTGGATTTGAAACCTGATAGGTAGGGAATACAAAACTATGAATTGAGTACCAAGTATTAGTACAAAGAATAAGGATAGACGCTCTCTGAAAAGGGGCGTTGTTTTTTACCACTGACCCCTAAAGGGGAACGCTTTGTTTTAACGGGGTGGTGAGCATCCTTGTCGCTCTACACTTTCCGCCCGTCAGACAAGGACCAGTGCGAGTTGTTTGTTCGGAACGAGATAACGGTTTGAAGCTTTGCGAAGACGGGGATTTTTAGCACTAAACTTCATTAGATGCAAAAAGCTTGAATTTAGCACTTCAATGTCATAGAAGTACGCCCCCCGCTTTTGCAAAGCGGCTGTTACCAGCAGGTATTTGTTCAATTCAGGCAGTTTTTAGGTGTAGTCTTGTTCCTGAAATTGTGTCGTAAATACTGCTCTGTCCCTTACTGAAAATTATACTAACAAAGTAAATAAATACTATGACCTGTGGAATTATTAGAATTGCCCATGTCCAAATCGGTATTTCTTTTCCAACAGATTCATAATAGATAATCCAGTGGACTCCTGTGTGAGCAACTTCCCAAGGTAAATATTTCAATATATTCCTCTGCAAAATGCTTTTGGTTGTCTTGTTTTCGTGAGTCAAAACTATTAGATTAAGTGTTCTTTTTCCGATGGTTGCTTTCCACTTACTTTTCTCTGTAAAATACGAATAGATTACTACGGGTAACGTGAGTGTCAAAAAACCGATTAGTTGTCCCAAGTATGGGTTTAAGTCTTTTGTCTAACCTCAAATAACAAATTCGTTACAGTGAAAAGTAACAAGGCATACAAAACAATAATTCCAAAGTCAATTGTCCAGCTAAAATTCTATGTATGAGTTGTCGGGCTATCATATACTTGCCACATAACGGTTTGCCGCTTTGCGAAGGCAGGGATTTTAGCACTAAACTTCATTCGGAGAACTGAACTTCCACTTTGCACAAATGTGTCTGCGAAGCACGGAACCCCCGCTATCGCAAACGCCATGTTAGCGGTTGCCCTGCTGTCCGTCCGAAGACGGTCAACTTGAAGTTTGCAGAAGTGATTGTAGGAGCAGTTTCTGCACATTGTCTTACTATTCTTTTACACGCTCCTTAATCCGCTTAAGCACCTAGTCAACATCGTTTTTTGTCCGCCACCATAACACGAACAAGATAAGCCCTACAATAAAACCGACTACGGTTATGATTGTAAAAACAATAAATAAATTTTGCTTGTCTCTGAGGTCAACTGTCAGTAATGTAACAAGGAATGATGTCGCAATTGAGAGAAGAAAAATTGCGAAGTTAAAAAGAGTTGAATTTGGCGAACCTCTTCAATTGTTTCAAGTTCACCTCGCTAATCTCATAGATAGTTAATGAGTCAACCTTACCTTTTCTTATTTTCGGTCCTTTCTCGTCTGTCGCGCTTTCTTGTAAAGGTTTTGTTTCAACAACCTGTCCACCTTTGACTTCTGCCTCTGTCGTTTTGTTTTTATTTCGTCCATTGGCTGAAGTTTATAGGTTCTTTTTAACCACTCGTTTGAACAAATCACATTTCTCCACGCAGCAACCGATGCAGATTTCAAAACAAAGAGTTTGCTTCCCTTTGTCATTAATGCGACTAAGTGGTCTCTTACCTCTGCTGCTGTCTTGTCTGTTGAAATAGCCCAAGTTGATTCTGTTATGTGTGCCCAAGTCCCATACGACTTAATAGCAGCAATGAGGGTGTCGTCGTCCCCACCTTCCGCTAAGTCGTAACTTATTAAATATGTATTAGCCACTTGTCTGTCTATTTAATTTATATGCAATGTTACGCTTTTCAGTTTTAATTTCTTCCTGTCGGTTTGATGTCTACACTGTCGTTATAGGGTTACCGCTAACGGTTTGCACATTTGCGATGGGCGGGCTTTGTAGCACAAATGTTCATTCGGAGAACTACACTTCCATTAACCACAAAAGTGTCATAGAAGCACATCACCCCGCCTATTGCAAATGTGCTGTTACCGGCTGCCTTGCTTTTCTGTGTTATCATCTGTTTCTATCGAGTCGTTTTTTTGATACCTGTTCTACAATCCAATGTAAGCAACTGTCAACAATCTGTTCGGCTGTGTATTGTTTCTTGTCTGCTCTATTTAACCAACAAATGTTTCCATTTCTGTCTCGGTCAAAGTCATATTTGTTGTCTGCAAGCATTTTGGGTTCTTCACCATGGAAATAAACTGCACCGCCTTCTTTTGTTAGATGTCCTTTCCAGCGCCTAACAAAGAGAGTAGCTCCTTCAAGAGAATTTCCGTATTGAAGTTGCCAAGCGATACTAAAACTAAAGCCTTCTGATTTTAAAATGAATGAAGGATTATATGTTTCTTCTTCAAAACCAAAGTAGAATTTCTTCTCCTGAAGTTTTTTAATTTTCTCTTTAATGTCAGCATACATATTAAGCACGTCAAGTTTAGCTGCTGTCACCCCGTCTGGTGAATTTAAAAATGCATGTCTTTTTTGTTGAAACTCCAGTTCTTCATTTAATTTGTCTGCTTGTTCTAAACTTTTCTCAAACTCAGATTTTTCAGGCAATTCCTCAATTATTCCCAACGCCTCAAAATCTCTTTCCAAGTCCGAAAGTAAAAGTCTAAAACAATTAATAAAATCCTTATGCTCCTTTGCTCTATTGGTTGATGAAGGAAAATTGTATGGCAAGTCGAATTTGCTTATGAATAAACCCTTTAAGGTCGTTTATTAGGTCGCTTTCTACTATTGGTATCACTTTTTTGTTCAAAGCTGTCGCAAATCCAATTTCTTGATTTATCCATTGAGTAGTAAAAGACTTTCTGGTCAGGATTGAACCTATGACCTTGGCATTGATGATTCCGTCAGCCACTTTTTTTTGCAAGTGGTTTAAGTGCTTCTCTGTTTGAAGCAATAACAAGAGGTGCAAATTTTATATTGCCTTCAAGTTCTGAAACAATTAGGTCAACTTTGTCTTTGTCAAAGTCTGAATAACTTATAAATATTTCTGCTTTCATCGTCTGTTGTGTCGTTGTCTAAGGTTGCCGGTAACTTGTAAATATACGCAACCAAAATAGTAAATCATTCATAATCAACCTTAATTTTGCGCCTTTTGAGTAAAAGCGTTTTGCTGCTACACAAAAGGCGCAAGTTATAGGTAGGCGTAATATTACAGGGGCGATACCACCCAAGCCTCGCTTGCGACCTAAAGGTTATATCAGAACCTTGCCCGCAATAGAATTGACCTTGCCCGAAACAATATGAAGTTTGGTAGGAACAGAATTGCGGTCGATTGGAACAGGCGTGAGGTCGATTGGAACAGGCTTGAGGTCGATTGGAACTGGCGTGAGGTCAATCGGAATAGACTTGAGTTAGGTAGGAACAGCCTTGAGTTCAATCGGAATAGCCTTGAGTTCAATCGAATAGCCTTGAGTTAGGTAGGAACAGCCTTGAGTTCAATCGGAATAGCCTTGAGTTAGGTAGGAACAACCTTGAGTTCAATCGGAATAGCCTTCAGTTAGGTAGGAACAGCCTGGAGTTCAATCGGAATAGCCTTGAGTTGGGTAGGAACAGCCTTGAGTTCAATCGGAATAGCCTTGAGTTAGGTAGGAATAGTCTGAACTTTGCCCGCAATTGGTTGGGGTTTGGCAGGATGAGTTTTTAGAATGATTGAAATAGAACACTGCCTGATTAGACCCTAAGCCTGATTATTCATTCTTTATAAATTTTTAAATTAAGGTATTTATAAGTCAAACTTAAAGGAGTTTGATTTGTAGCGGAAAGCCCTATTGGTGCAAAGCCGAGGATTAAGACAATCGCTAACCCCTCTCGTATAAGTACATGGCAATCACATAGAGGGGAATGCTGCAAGCACCTTCTGAAACTTAAGAGCGGGGCTGCTGATGTGCTTGCTAAACATCTTTAGTTTTAATAAAGGAGAAGTGTAAGGTTATTTTACCACAACTTTTATGTGTTTGCATTTACGTTTTGTGTAATGAGGCTACAGAGGTAAGTGCCTTTGGTGATGTTGGAGCAATCCCATTCGATAAATTCCTGGTGGGAATAAATGGCAATTTGGTCAACTATCTCTCCTTTTAGATTGCAAATTTGCAGGAGTGCATTGCTGCCATTGGGCAATGTAAAGTTGATGCGGCATGTATGTTTTGCAGGGTTAGGTGTAGCGCTTAGTATTTTTGCTGAAGGGGTTGGTTGGCCCGGCTGTTGCACGCCAACGGTGTAATCAAAATAACCTAACACGTATTCGCCTTTTTTAAGAGTATCGACAGTGAAACTTCCGACTTTATCGGTAGGGCTGCCCATGTTGTGGGTAACGGATGTAATGGCAAACCAATCATTAGCCGGGCTTGCGCGGTAGTATAGTTTAAGGCTGTCTTCGGTTGTGGTAATAAGCGTGTTGTCTATATGCCCGGTAGTGGCGCTGTTGCTTCCGTTGTAAATAAAAAGTATTGGTATGAAAATAGAATCCCAATTGCCATCTCCAATCTTAGTAATGGTAATTTGAAAGACGACACCGGGGTTGCTTCTTTGAAGGGATCTGAAGCGCTAACCAAGAGGTTCTGTTCCAATCCGTGTGGTTGCGTTGCCCGTCATTTGATGTTGCGAGCTGAGTGTTGGTTTCGGGCATGGTAACGGTGCCAGTGGTGGTAACGGTGCGTTCGAAATCGCTTATGGCATCGCTAATTTTTTCTTTGCGGTCGAGCGCAATCCAGATGGCGGGCCAAAACACAAGCGGTATGTGGAACATGTTGGTGGCGCTGTCTATGACCACGGTAACGGTGGTATCGGGGTTAATGCCATTGCTAAAAGTTATTTCGACAGGCATTTGGTAGATGTGGTTGTTATTGCCTTTGGTTTTTTGTTTGGTGTAAACGTAATAATGATCTAACCCACCGGGTATGTACACAACAGAATCAATAGAGAAATGCGGGAAGCCGGGGGTAGAAATCCAATCGTCAAAAAAGCGGGTCATGTTTATGCCTGATGATGCGGTAAGTTCATTTTTTAATTTGAGTCGGAAGTTGTTGGCTAGGTAAGGTTTGTAAGGATAATCCCTACGGCCTTGAAAAACAGGCCGTCGCCCATGTAATTGCGAAGGGTAAGGCACCACGGTCGGCACCTTTTTGGTAAACGTGGTAGCCGTAGGTGTAGTTTTGGGGAATGTTGTTCATGGTAAGGTAGCTACCATCATTGATATGTGCAAACTGCAAAACTTTGCGGTGGTTGTTTCTGATCCAGTTTTTGTAGAGGGAATCGCCATACCAGCCCAGGTGAAAAAGGCTTCGCTAAATGAAGCAACCTCGTTAAGCCACATATCTTCGGCCGTGGAAGACGTTACATTATCGCCCCACCACATGTGCGAAAGTTCGTGTGCCCATTGTGTTTCGTAGGTAAGCCCCCGTTGTCATAAACGCCCGACTAATGTGAATGTTGGCGGTATGTTCCATATGCCAGAACCAAAGCTTTCACTAAACTATAGCCTACTTTATTGAATGGGTAAGGACCATAAGCATTGCGTAAAGCGGTAACGGCGGTGGAGGTGCTGCGTGGTAGTTTGGTAAGGGCGTGGTGGTATCTGGAAGGCGGGCAGCAACTTACGGGTATGCCGTTAATGTTTTGAGTCCGTGAAACATAACTGTCAACGGCAATGCGCGGTAAGGTAGGTGGGTATTTTATTGTCCATTTTCCAGTGCCAGGTAATGGTGCCGTTTGGGTTGGTTATCTGCGCATTTAAGTAACCATTGCAGTATGCTTTTTTGTTTAGAGGTGTTGTGATAAAAAACTCATAGGTTGAGTTATCGGGAAATCCATCGGACGCAAGGGTACCAAACTTCGTTGCTCAAGTTATGTCATCGAAGCCAACGCCCATGTTAAACGCAGCACCGGAAGAGAAGTAAAAACCACCCCATCCTGATGCATCCTGCTGCGGATGGCCATTGTAATAAACATGTAGTTGTGCGGAGTCTCCATTGTTGAGGGTGGTAGATAGGTTTACTTATTAAGGTAGGTCGTTATAATTATAAGTAACAGGGCTGCTGTTTACCAAAGCACTGAGT